>NZ_CANMLV010000019.1 GCF_947498825.1 uncultured Cedecea sp.
TTTTTAGCGTCAAAAGCTGTATTGCCTGATTGGGTGGAAAGAACAAATGCTCTGGCGAAAACGCACAGTGAATTATTGTCTTCCAGCATGGCTGGTAATGCCCCAGTCTTTTTAGCATCAAAAGCTGTATTGCCTGATTGGTTGGAAAGAACTAATGCTCTGGCGAAAAAGTACAGTGAAATATTGTCTTCCAGTATGGCTGGTAGTGCTTTAGGTAATGCGTTATGGAAATCCCAACTTACTGCCTCTGAGCGATATGGCAAATTATTATCTGATAATTTCGCAACTAGAATTTTTACACAGCAGTTGGCTTTAGAACAAGATAAAGTAAAAAATATAAAAGAAGCGCATGCATCTATAAGTAACTATTTGAATAGGACTAGCGTTGAAGAATTAAATTCCATTGTCAATATAGTCCACGATTATACAGGAACAGCTAAAGGAGCTGCTTATATTGCAGAGAACTCATCTCATTTTAATAAAGTTGATTCAGATGCAATTGCTAAATTTCAAGATTTTAAAAATAAAAATAAATATGTTAGAAAATTCCGGGAGTTGCCTTGGGGGGTTCAGTTAATAATATGTTGTATTTTTACTAGTGTTATAATTCCTATGCTTACGGATTTTATTAAGGCTGAGATCCTTAAAACGCTCAATACACCCAGTGAGTTAATTATGAAAAATCCATCTATTAATGTATATGTAAGAGAACTCAACGATACTCGTAAAGGAATTTTAGACTGGGAAACATTAAAGGATTTCAGAGTTATCACTGGCAATGATATTAATTTACGTGAGAAACCGTCGATGCAGGGGGAAGTGATCGGTTTGCTTGAAAAGTATTCTATTGTTTTAGTATTAGATAAAAGTGACAGAAAATGGCTCTATGTTAAAGTATCAGTAAATAATGAAGAAATATATGGATGGATAAATCGCACATATACTAAACCATTAAGGAAAAACTAGCTGATTACTTTAAATAAAATCATTTTCAATAAACTATCTCTCTAATATATTGAAATATATATGATTTTAGTGTTTTTTAATATTGTCATGATAGAGAGGGTAAGCTAATGACTATTGTAAAGCAAAAAGATAATAGCAGTCATTTTTATAAAAATAGGATCGAAAATAATGACTAAGATAATTAATGTAGGTGTTAACGGATGATAATGACGAACATGATTTCTATATGTGTCAGTTTTTAATATAAAACTAACTAAAGCGAGCTTCGATATCAAATATGACAGCTTGCTCGCTTATTGATAAATTATTCTACTCGGCGTTGCTTTAATATTTTACTTATCTCGTTAACCGCTGCTTGTTCTTCTTTTTGAAAGTCATTAGGCTCAATGGTCATGATTATAGACTTATACCCCAATAGTGCTGAAACACCCCCCATCAATATTGCGATAAGATCTGTTTTTCCATTGTACATAGCCCAAATTGCACTAGCGAAAGCTAAAATAATAACGAAAACATATGTTGGTATTAAACGCCTAACTTTTCTTCGTTGTTCAATTTTAATATTTTCAGCTCTAAATGGACGATCTGCTAAAAGAATCTCATTTGAGCAGTGGATATAGAGTTTAAATTCATTTTCAGAGCTATCATTTATATTAAAATCCCCATTGACGTTAATGTCACGTCCATTATTAAAATCTCTCAATTGTGACTCCGTTCTTTAATTTTATAAGCTAGCGTTGAGGAAAATATAACTTCTGAATTTTATAAGTTATATTTACCATGTTGTTTATAATAAATTAATTCTGATGAATTGTTTTATCAATATAAATTTTTGTAGAAATACAAATAAATGATAAAAAATTCTCTGTTCTCTGCTTTATTGGTTAATAAAGGTGAAAGTACTGAAAATTAATGTTAGAAGGATATTTTTCTCTTTAAGAAGGATTGTCCACTCCCCCTAAAATGAGACAGCTATAATTAGATTTTCTGCCTTTACATACGCAGAGGTCAAAATGAAAAAAGCACGTTTTACTGAAACTCAGATCGTTAACATCCTGAAGCTTGCCGATTCTGGCCTGAAAGTTGAAGAAATCTGCCGTCAGAACGGAATAAGTAATGCAACTTATTACAACTGGAAATCTAAGTATGGTGGTATGGAAGCTAATGATGTTAAACGATTAAAAGAGCTTGAAGATGAAAACGCCCGACTCAAAAAACTCTTTGCTGAAGTCAGTCTTGAAAATCATGCCATGAAGGAGCTTTTTGCAAAAAAGGGCTGGTAATAGCCGAGAAAAAATCCTGTGCCGGACTATTAACGGCTTCAGGTCTGTCGGTTATTACGGCTTGTAAACTGACCTCTTTATCACGGGCATCTTTTTATCGACGCAATACTGACTGGCGTGAAAAAGATAAGGCCGTGATTGATGCTATTCAGACTGTTTTATCTGAGTCGCCTCAGGCTGGATTCTGGAAATGTTATTACCGACTCAGATTTAAGGGTTACAGCTTCAACCATAAACGTGTTTATCGTGTGTATTGCCGGTTGGGCCTGAACCTTAAACGCAGAGTCAAAAAAATGCTGCCAGAACGTGAGAAAAAGCCGTTATCTGTTGTGAATAAACCGAATGTTCAGTGGGCGATGGATTTCATGCATGATGCCCTGTATTGCGGTAAGCGATTCAGAACACTGAATATTATTGATGAGGGAACGCGTGAATGTCTGGCTATTGAGGTCGATACTTCTTTGTCAGCGGACAGAGTGATCCGCGTACTTGAACGCCTGAAAGAAGAGCGCGGACAACCTCAGCAAATCAGGGTTGATAATGGTCCGGAATTGATATCGTTTAACTTACTGAATTACTGTGAATATAATGGTATTACTCTGCGCCATATTCAACGGGGTAAACCGCAGCAGAATGGATTTATTGAACGTTTTAATGGTTCATTTCGCTGGGAGTTTTTAAATGCCTATTTGTTTGAATCACTCAGTCAGGTCAGAGAAATGGCTTGGTTCTGGCAACAGGATTATAACCTGAACCGTACCCATGAAAGCCGGGGGAACCTTCCCCCGGAGATATACCGGAAACAGCTGGAAAACTCTAATCAGGTCTGTCTCAGATAACGGGGAGTGGACAAATCCTTTAATAAAAGTAGTTATCCCAAGTTAGCGTTAGTTTATCCTTCCGGTAAATTACCTGATCTGAGAGGTCTGTTTATCAGAGGAAGTGATCAGGGACGTGGCTATGATGCAGGAAGACAAGTATTAACAGAACAAGGTGATGCGATTAGAAATATCACTGGACAGGTAAAAACATCATCGGGTAGATTTGATAATGAAAAAATTAACGGTGCGTTCAGAATCACTCAAACAGGATTAATGGGGACAGGTTTCGATGGGTGGTATGAACATGGTATAGCAACATTTGATGCGTCTAAAATGGTACCTACAGCAGATGAGAACAGGCCAAAAAATATGTCTTTTATATACATAATAAAAGGGGAATAAGCCTTTTAGTAAAACATTAATGAATAAAATACATGTTAATTTTTTCAGAACAGTATTTTTATATCCCTCATATAATATCATATGAGGGTTTTATCTATATGGAGAGGAATATCTCACAATCTTAACTATGCCTTTGTTGCTAATTTTTCAAAGCCGAGTAAAACTGAGGGATTGATAGATTCAAACTGCCATTGTGGTAATCTTTTCTGATTAGTTTTATAAGCGTTTAGCAGTTCATTTAAGTCAGAGGGTTTATCTATATTTAATAGAGTTTTCGATTTTTCAAAGTATGCTTTTGATGAAGATCTCGCAAAAACCTCAAATGAACTAGGAAAATGGCCAAGATAGACTAATGTATCTGGGAACCAGCATTGATAGTGATCAATTTTCTGTATTTCACTTCGTAAAAAAAGTATGAAATCTGCTTGCATTAAATAACGAAAATCTATACCTGTCCCATTGTTTCTTTTCTTAAGGATGTCTGCACAAGGTGATAATAGGTTGAGTTTTAATCTATTATTTCGACTTTCAAATGAACGTAAGTGTTCCCTGATTATTTCATAACCAACCATTGCATCTCTTCCATAAACTGTTCTTCCCGGAAGGTAATATTGCTCCATGAGTAATTTATTAACTTCTTTAAATCTCTCATGTTTTATTAAAATCGCAATGGCATACAAAAATAGTTCGCGAATAATAAATTTAAAATTATCGAAATCCCATTCATTCCAACTGCTTATATGCTCAGGTCTATCCATATATGGGATAATTGATTCAAAAAACTTATGTAATTTAAGAATGTTATCTTCTGTAGGTGCATATTGAGAAATAGTAATAAACAGCATTATTGCTTCATTTCTATATGGTGTGAAGTTATCTATATTATTGATAACTTGATCATCAAATTCACCTTCTTTTTTCGTGATTCTAAATTTTTCGAGGTTATTAGAAAATGTTGAAAAGTATTCGTCTAAGGCACCTGAAGCGAATGGTTTACCCTCTTTAATGGCAGATACAGCTCTTTTAAACGCGGCAGTAGTTCCCAGAGATACGCTTTCCGATTCGTCTAAAAATGAAGGGCGATTTCCTATCGCTGGCCTAGTATATAAGGGTTTGTCATATATCCAGCGTAATAATTTATCAAAATTATCGGTATAGTTATCTGGTTCACTTAAATCAATATATATACGGGACTTGTAATAAGTAGGTAGAAATGCTTTTCCTTGTGAATCTTTTTCTGAAATGATTGCTACAAATTTCCCTTGCTCCTGATTTTCATAAACTTCACGTGAGATAATTTGAGTTTCTGTACCGACACCACCAGATCGACCATCTGCCTTCGATGCGTAAATTTCATCACATATAATTGCTACTTTGGTTATCTGAGGATCTGTAACCATTTTCTCCATAAAGGCAACTGAGTCATGGCCTTCTTTTAGATCCCATTTATCAAGAATTACATGGATTCCAGATTCTGTTAGCTCATTAGCCAAATCCATTACCCATTGTTCATGGGTGGGGTTAGACCAACTATAAGAAATGAATAATTTGGGATTTTCCATTTGTGCGTAAATCCTTAATGAGTGGATAACTTTGCTGTGAGTTCTAACGATTTGTATCGTGAGTCTTTCTCAACGATAATATTAACAGGTTTTGTAAATCGTTCATGGCTTTTGATCAATCTATCCCTGTTGTGCAAACTCAAACGGCCTGACCATATTGCTAGTGTTAGCATCCAGAAAATCACCCCACCATTGCAGCATTAAACGCCTTTGGTCTAAATGCTTAGCCTTATGGGTATAGGCAGCACGAACACTGTTGCTTTCCTTATGGCTCATCTGTAGCTCTACAGCGTCTTCTGACCACAAACCAGACTCAATTAAGGCACTACAAGCAAGGGTACGGAAACCATGTCCACAAATATCCTGTTTGGTGTCATAGCCCATATTACGCAGGGCTTTATTGATGGTGTTTTCACTCATGGGTTTAAAACTGTCATAGCTGCCAGTAAAAATTAACCCATCCTCATTGCCATCTTCATAGGTCAGGTGTTTTATCTCACTTAAAATTTCTATGGCCTGACGGCATAAGGGAACAATATGTTGGCGTTTCATCTTGGTGCCACGGCCTGAATACTTCACGCCCTCAATGACTTCTCGCTGTTCTGGAATAATCCAAAGCTTACTCTTGAAGTCGATTTCTGACCATCTGGCAAAACGTAGCTCACTGGATCGAACAAATACCAGTAAGTTAAGTTTTATGGCAAGGGTAGTGAGTCTGCGGCCTTTATAGTTATCAATCCGTTCAAGCAGCAAGGGAATTTCTTCCAGCTCCAGTGCAGGGCGGTGTTCGGTTTCAGGCTTCTGAACAGAATCTTGCAGATCGTAAGCCGGGTTATAACGAATAAGCTGTTGCTGGACGGCGTAGCGGAGAATAGACGTAATATACTGTTTAATTCTTGTCGCCACTTCCAGATAACCAAGCGCTTCCACTTTTTTTAGTGGGGCTAACAGATCGCCCGTTGAAAGCTCGGTCACATCTTTATCCCCAATAGAGGGGAAGACATAAGTTTCAAGTCGGGTTTTTACCGTGTTCTGGTAATCTTCAGACCATTTCTTTTTGGTGGTAAACCATGAATTTGCAACGACCTTAAAAGCACGTGTGTTATCTCGTTTTGCTTTTAGCTCTGTGGTTTCAGATTTTTTCTTGGCGTTAGGGTCAATACCCTCAGCAATAAGCTTACGGGCTTCATCCCGGCGTTCTCTTGCTTTAGAAAGTGAAACAGAAGGGTAAACACCTAAAGCGAGTATTCTTTGCTTCTTATCGAAACGATAAGATAAGCGCCAGTATTTTGACCCATTAGGATGCACCAACAGATGCATACCAAAGCCATCGGTCAGCTTATATTCTTTCTCAAGAGACTTGGCATTTTTTACTTTGGAATCAGTAAGTGACATGACTCGCCCCCTTGAGTTGTTGGTATAAGCAAAATCGAACCAGAGATACCAACGATTCTACCAACAAAAGTAGTGAGTAGTAGCGTTTTTTGGTGGAAGAGGGTGAACGTAAAAGAGGAGTTAAGCAATTGATAGAAAGCAAAAAAGCAGACGTCAGTGAACGTCTGCTTTCTTTAAATTGGCTCCTCTGACTGGACTCGAACCAGTGACATACGGATTAACAGTCCGCCGTTCTACCGACTGAACTACAGAGGAATCGTTTGAACGGGGCGCATATTACCGGGGCTGAATGAGGTTGTCAAAGCATCCGTGACAGAAAAATGTTTGTTTGCTGATAAAACAAACAAATGGCATAAAAAAGCGCGTATTGAGATAACTTTACAGCACAATGATTGCCATTTTGTTTTCAGGCCATATGATAAGCCCATTGAAAATGTGAGGGTGTAATGGTTAAACAGCAACGTCTGGGTCTCTGGTTCCTGTGTTTGGCATGTGTGGTGGTGCTCGTGTGTAGCGCTCAACGCGTGTTGAGTCTGCATGCCTTGCAGACGGGAACGAGCGTCAGTGTTATGTTGACTCAGCCTGATACGCCTTCACAGGATGACGATACGGCTGTAACCCCCTGCGAGCTTAGTGCAAAATCACTTCTGAGCATGCCGCCGATGCTGTTTGACAGTGCTTTACTGACTCTTGGTCTGTTGCTGTTACTTCTGGCTCCCCGGCGTTCGTGTCAGCGTCGATTCTTTCCGCCCAGGGTCATATCATCCCCCTCTCTCAGAGTGCACCTCCGCTTCTGCGTATTCCAGGAATGATAGTTAACTGTTTCTGACAGTGAGTTCATCATTTTATGGAGAAAAAATATGTTCATTCTTTGCAGACGGGCATTGTGTTGCCTGTTACTGCTCTGGCTGCCAGTTTCCTGGGCTGCCGAGTCTGTCTGGCTGACATCGCCAGATAATTCACATGCTGCGGTACGTATACGGGCCGATATCAGTGCCAGTAATGAAACCCGGCTGTTGCTGGATATCAAACTGGAAGATGGCTGGAAAACTTACTGGCGATCGCCTGGTGAAGGAGGGGTTGCGCCCGCGATCCGCTGGCAGGATCCTCAGGCCCAGGTGCAATGGTTCTGGCCCGTTCCGGCGCGTTTTGATGTAGCGGGGATAACCACTCAAGGATACCACCAACAGGTGACGTTTCCGATGCAGATAACGGGGAGTACTTCTGCCCCACTTGAGGGAATACTGACCCTCTCTACTTGCAGTAATGTCTGCTTGCTGACGGATTATCCTTTTACCGTTACACCAACGCATCAGGATGAAACCTTTGCCCATGATTATCTCAAAGCGATGGGGCAGATCCCGGTTAAGAGTGGACTGACTGAAACTCTGAAGGTGGATTACCGTCAGGGAGAGCTACTGCTTGAGGCGACCCGTGGAGAAGGGTGGGCAACACCAGGCCTGTATCTGGATAATCTGGATGATGCCGTTTTTGGCAAGCCCACGCTGCATATTGAGGGAGAGACGCTCCGGGCCACCATTCCAGTCAGTGATAGCTGGGGGGAGGACGCTCCCAATATCAGCGGTAAATCGCTGATATTGGTATTGGAAGACCAGGGCATTGCGCAAGAAAGTGAGCTTGTGGTCGGTATAGCTTCCGGTGATACCATGGCAACGGAAATATTACCGCTCTGGCAGGTGGTATTAATGGCCCTGGCGGGAGGGCTGATTCTTAACTTAATGCCATGTGTTTTGCCGGTACTCGGTATGAAGCTGGGTTCTGTTTTGCTCGTGCAGCATAATGAAAGACGCGTGATCCGCTGGCAGTTTCTGGCTTCAGTCGCCGGAATACTGACGTCATTTATGGCTCTGGCTTTGTTTATGACTATTCTGAGAATGACCAATCACGCGTTAGGTTGGGGAATTCAGTTCCAGAATCCGTGGTTTATTGGCGCGATGACGCTAGTGATGCTGGTATTTAGCGCCAGTTTGTTTGGTTTATTTGAATTCCGGCTCTCTTCATCACTCACGACTCGCCTTGCAACACAGGGGGGACAAGGCATGGCGGGACATTTCTGGCAGGGGGCTTTTGCTACTTTGCTGGCCACGCCGTGCAGCGCTCCATTCCTCGGAACCGCCGTTGCTGTTGCTTTGACAGCCTCTTACCCGGTGTTATGGGGATTATTCCTCGCACTCGGACTGGGAATGAGCTTACCTTGGCTGCTCATCGCCCTCAAACCACAGCTGGCACTGCGCCTGCCACGTCCGGGACCATGGATGAATCGTTTACGCCTGTTTTTAGGTGTAATGATGCTGGGATCGGCCTTATGGCTGGCAAGCCTGTTGTTGCCGCATTTGGGACTGGTGCAGAACAGTGGCGCTAAAGAGAGTATCGACTGGCAGCCATTGACTGAGCAGGCGATATCGCAAGCGCTGGCCGAAAATAAACGGGTATTTATTGACGTCACCGCGGACTGGTGTATCACCTGTAAGGCCAATAAATACAATGTACTGAATAAAGAAGAAGTACAGAACATCCTGCAACAGCCAGATATTGTTGCCTTACGGGGGGACTGGACGCTTCCGTCAGATGAGATAACCGCCTTTTTACGCAGCCGCGGGCAGGTTGCTATCCCCTTTAATCAGATTTATGGCCCACAGCTCCCCACAGGGAAAGTGTTACCGACGCTACTGAGCCGGGACTCAGTAATAAATACGCTCGATAAAGCTAAAGGAGTCACACCATGAAATATTTTTTGATCTTATTCTTTGCCTTATATACCAGCATCAGCCGTGCGCAAACTGCGCCAGAACAGCCCTTTTCGGCTGAACAGCAGCAACAGTTTGAGGCTGTAATTGAACAAATGTTGTTTAACGACCCTAATAGTCCGCGTATTGGGGCAGAGAAACCGCTGTTAACCTTGGTAAATTTTACAGATTACAACTGTCCTTACTGTAAACAATTTGATCCAATGCTGGAAAAAATTGTTCAGAAATATCCGCAAGTGGCGGTAGTGATTAAACCGTTACCCTTTAAAGGTGAAAGCTCCGTTTTATCTGCTCGCACCGTTTTAACAACATGGCGTCAGCATCCTGAACAGTTTCTGGCACTACATGAAAAATTGATGCAGAAAAAGGGACAGCACGATACGGGAAGTATTGCTGCCGCGGTTGAAAAGAGCAGAACGACGGTCGTGATCCCGGATGAAAAAAGTGCAGAGACGCTGAAAACCAATTTACAGTTAGCCCGTCTGGTTGGTGTCCAGGGAACGCCTGCAACGATTATCGGTGATGAAATGATCCCCGGTGCTGTCTCGTGGGAAATACTGGAAGAGGTCGTGAAGGAAAAACTGGCTGCTGCTAATGAAAAGTAGACTGTTACGCTGGCTACGTGAAGGCATTATCTTAATGGTATTGCTGGCTGTGGTGATGCTGGCCGTAGACTGGTGGCGGGCTCCGATTGCTCCTCCCTCTTTTGAGGACATTCCCTTACAGACACTAGAGGGACAGAGGGTAACCCTGAAAGCACTGAGCGCTGATAAGCCGTTGCTGGTCTATTTCTGGGCCAGCTGGTGTGCTGTCTGTCGCTTCACTACGCCTGATATCGCAAAACTGTATGATGAAGGAAACAATGTGATGACGGTTGCATTGCGATCGGGACAAGATGACGAAGTGATGGGGGGATTGCAGCATAAAGGCTATCGTTTTCCGGTGGTGAATGATCCATTAGGAAGTATTTCTCAGCGCTTCCAAATCAATGTCACGCCGACTTTGTTCATCATTTATCAGGGACGAGTTATCTCCACCACCAGTGGCTGGACGAGTTATTGGGGAATAAAGTTGCGCTTATGGTGGGCAACGATTGCCTGATTAGGGTGCTAAAGGCGCTCTAAAATATCTCTTTTTTTCTCATTAAGTGCACCAAAATTGTGCACTTGCACCGATAAGGTGGCAGCGTTAGCAATATCTCCGCAATGCTGCCACCTTCATCACCATAGTATTTTCTTATAATTCATATTATTAGTTTATTTCACGCTGTTTTAATAAATTGGCAAGAATTTTGCACATCCCTTATGACTGATTGTTAGATTGACGCGGTTGTTGCGTAAAGGGGAATGTATGAACTTAAAACGACTGAAGTATTTCGTGAAGATCGTTGATATTGGTAGTCTCACCCAGGCCGCGGAAGTGCTTTATATTGCGCAACCAGCGCTGAGCCAGCAGGTCGCGAACCTTGAGGCTGAACTGGATCAACAATTATTGATTCGCACTAAACGTGGTGTAACGCCGACAGAAGCCGGAAAAGTACTTTATGGCCACGCTAAAGCGATACTTAAACAATGTGAACAAGCGCAACTGGCAGTAAATAGTGTAGGTAAAGCGTTAAAAGGTGCTGTTTCTATCGGACTGGCTCCAGGGGCTGCTGCCTCGGTCGTGATTTTACCGATGCTGAAATCAATGCGTGCAGGTTTACCAGATGTCATGATCCATCTGCATGAAAACAGTAATGCGGTACTTAATGATAAATTATTGAATGGTGAGCTGGATATGGCCATCGTTTATGACAGTTCTGCTCAGGATGGCCTGGTCAGTGAACCCTTATTAAAAGAAAATTTATTCTTGGTCGGGAGCGGAACTTGCCCGGGGAAAACGGTCGATCTGAATACTATTGCAGAAATGAATTTGTTTTTACCTTGCGGTTACAGCGCGTTGCGCAAGCGTATTGATCATGCCTTCGCTTTGAGAAGTCTGAGCACTGAAGTGATGGGCGAAATTGAGTCAACAGCCACACTGACGGCAGTGGTTGCCAGTGGTATGGGGGTCACTATTTTGCCTGAGTCAGCGGCGTGTTCTTTAGTTGCGGCAACACATGGTTGGATGGCACACATTACCCAGCCCTCGCTGAGCTTACCCCTGACACTGAATCTGTCATCCAGGGTGCCACTTTCTGCACAATCCGAGGCAGTGAAAGACTCCTTGCTGTCGCTTGTTTCTCGGCCATTGCCAGATAATTCACTATGGATGATGGCGGGTTAAAATCTCTTTAGTATAAAAAGACATAAGATGAGGGTATTTATTATTTGGTTTGCCGGGGAAATGACTTTAACAATAGTGCAAAGAAAATCATGACCCCGGAGGCATTATGAATTTCCAGCAACTTAAAATAATCCGCGAGGCCGCAAGACAGGATTACAATCTCACCGAAGTTGCGAATATGCTGTTTACTTCTCAGTCGGGTGTAAGTCGTCATATCCGTGAACTTGAAGAAGAACTGGGGATTGAAATTTTCATTCGTCGCGGTAAACGGTTATTAGGCATGACTGAACCAGGCAAAGCCTTGCTTGTCATCGCAGAGAGAATTTTAAACGAGGCCAGCAGTGTACGACGTCTGGCAGATTTATTTACGAATGAAGATAGCGGTGTGCTGACTATCGCCACCACTCATACTCAAGCCCGTTATAGTTTACCCGTGGTGATCAAAGCATTTCGTAGTTTGTTTCCTGAGGTAAGACTTGAACTTATCCAAGGTACGCCACAAGAAATTGAAAGCTTACTGCATAGTGGTGCCGCTGATATTGGTATTGCAAGTGAGCGTTTAAGTACCGATCCAGCGATGGTTGCCTACCCTTGGTTTCGCTGGTATCACAGCCTGCTTGTTCCACCAGGACATCCGCTAATTCAAAATAATCCACTGACACTTGATGATATCAGTCGCTGGCCATTGATTACCTATCGTCAAGGGATCACCGGTCGCTCTCGTATTGATGAGGCCTTTGCACGCCGTGGTTTGATTCCTGATATCGTGCTCAGTGCCCAGGATTCTGATGTTATCAAAACCTATGTTGAATTAGGTCTGGGTATTGGCTTGGTTGCCTCACAGGCATGCGTTGATGGGGACGAGCTTGTTCATCTTAATGCCCAGCACTTATTTGATACGAATACCGTCTGGCTTGGGATCCGCCGGGGACAATTACAGCGTAACTATGTCTGGCGCTTTATTGAGCTTTGCAATCCGGCACTGTCAGTAGACGAAATCAAGCGTTTGGCGCTGGAGCCTGAAGATAGCGCAATTGACTATCAAATTTGAGTCAGACGAGATGGCAACAAAATAATCACGTTATCAAAACAGCAACTATCTGCACAACCTGACAGTATAATGATGGAGGTGATCCGTCATTATGCCTGTCCTTCCCACCTAATCTGCGCTTACTCCCTATCGTGACAGGCAATTTTCAATTTGTTGCTTTCATAATACGAATATCCATCTGATTCTCTGGCAGCAAATTTTTAACGTTGCTAAGAAAGATAAATAATATTTATGCGAAATATGTTACATATATAGCCCGATGTTATTATATTTTCATTTGTTATTGCTATTGAGGTGAAAATGATTAAATGATGCTCATTCCCATTTTGGGGGGGATATTTTTCTGCATGAAATCTAATGAATGGGTAATTATATTAATGAAAGAAAATGCTTTTAGCCTGGCAATGTCTCATCTGGACCGCTCAGATTCCATATAAGAGTGAAAGTCTATCGCATTAGTGATGTTAGGTAATATATTTTATCGATAAGAAAATGGATGTTTATATTTTATTCTATGATTCATATATTGGTATTTGATATTAAATATACGATGTTAGCTTAGAATATATTTGTAGTTATCAATATATCTAAAGGTGTTTTTTTTGATGGATATCATTAGGTTAGTTGGTTTTTGATGTGCGTTATTTTGACATATGATGATTGTTTATACTCCGTGTTGTTTTGCTAGAGTATGTCACTGAATGTTAACAACCAGACTCATGTTTAATATTGTTGGGATGAAGTTATGCAAAATGAAATTGTTTTTTCATCTAGGCAGGGACGTAAAGTGTGGAATACACTGAATAGTGTCGCTCATAATTATGATCAAGAAGATACACCTCTTGAGCTTGAAAGTGTTGCACATGATATATTGAAGATGATCATAGATGACACGGTATTAAAAAAAATTAGCGCAGTTTCAGATAATAAAATTTCTTACCTTGTGATAAGAAATTTTTTGTCAATTCAGTCATTACCCTTTACACCAATAGATAATGCGTCACCCGATACTCCTGGCTGGCGCATTCCTGCATCAGCTTTATTAGGGTTATTAAGACTGAGTGGTCATTCAGCTCGTTCATTTTTGGACGAAATGAATGGACGCTTATGTCATATGGTGATGCCAGCTAAAAATAACGAAAAGAGTTTTAATCGCTCGACTAAAAAGCTTGGCTTTCATACCGAAGTAGTGAATGGATATTTTATGGAAGAAGATCCGATGCCAGGGAATCCCATTTCACCCGATGCTTTTGGTTTATTGGGATTACGCAATCCGGACAGTATTGCCACCACGGTAATTCCCTTAGAATCGGTACTTAAGAGTTTGACTCCGAAGGTCATTGAATCATTAATGAAACCGCAATTTTCTGCAATTAGTCAGTCTTCGTTTGACAGAGAGTTCAGTATTAATAATATATCAGTACTTAAAAAACTCCATGATGGAGGTATGGGATTACGCTACAGTAACAGTAAGGTTACCGCTAATAATCTTGAGGCAGCAAAAGCATTACAAGCACTGGCTGATACAATAAATCGTTCAGAAAATATTACTCAAGTCGTATTACACCCGGGAGATGTACTGCTCTTGAATAATCGAACTTGTATTCATGGCAGAGATGCCATCGCAGGAACACAAAAATTCGATGGTATGGATAGGTGGCTAATCAGAATTTATGGTTATAAATTAGCGTCCTTATCTATGCTAAAAACATTACCTAATAAGAAACATATCATCACGGTGGATATGTAATGGAACTGGAAAATAAGATAATAAACTATCTAAAAAAAGAAATGATTGAACATAAAGATGCCGCACATGATTTAGGCCATTTAACGCGGGTGGCAGAAAAAAGTAAACATATTCATAAATATGAAGGTGGCAATTTAGATGTTATTATTATTGCCAGTTATTTTCATGATATTGTAGCTCTGCCTAAGAATTCGTTTTTTCGTCATTATTCATCAATATTTTCGGCACAGAAAACGATAAAAATATTCAAAGAACATTTCCAAGAAATCTCAGTGAATTTATATGGTCAGATTTCCGATGTCATACGTTCCCATAGTTACAGAGCGGGAATCAAACCTGTCACTATTGAAGCTAAGATTGTTCAGGATGCAGACAGACTTGATGCATTGGGTGCGATTGGCCTGGCAAGAGTTTTTTATGTTGCCGGAAAATTAGGTCAGCGAATATATAGTGAGGATGATCCTTTTGCTGCAGGGCGCTTACTGAACGATAAAAAATATGCTTTATACCCTAAATAATTCAAGTTGCTTGTAGGGGCAGAGTCAATCCTGGCGATGAGCATAGATAAACTATGTGATTCGGCAGGATTGACGAAGGTAACGCCCAAGCAACTTGAAGTATGACGGGTATAGACCATTTTTACACCAAATTACTAAAGTTACCTGATACGATTAATACTAATGAAGGAAGAAATATGGCTAAAAAAAAGAGTAGCTTACTTGTCTGGATATATTGATAAATTAAAATAAGAAATCACTTCAACAAACATAATAGAGAACGAATAATGTTTATAGACTGTGTATATAAAGCATTGAGAACGCCGAAGGAAATTCAAAAAACATTAGAGATTTTAACTGAAGCCGATATGCTGTCAGGTGATTCATCAGTTATTCAGCTATATGAAAAAAACTTGAGTTATTATTTTAATACTAAACATGCTATTGCAGTATCATCAGGTACAGCAGCCTTACATGCTAGTTTACTAACTGTTATCGAACCGGGCGATGAGGTACTCGTTCCTGCAATCTGCGTGCCTATGACTGTATCAGCTATTTTACAAGCAGGAGGGATACCTGTTTTCTATGACAGTAGTATAAATTCATTTAAACCTTGCCTGAAAGATTTTAACGATAAGATAACGGCTAAAACTCGCGTTTTGATTACTGTTTCGATGTGGGGATATCGGGCAATTGACAGTGACATTGTGGGCACATGTCGTCAGAAAAATATTACGATTATTGAAGATGCAGCACAATCAACCGGGACTGACTCCTTACTGGGTTACGAGGGGACAATCGGTGATATTGGGTGCTTTAGTACTCATGAATTCAAATTGATCAGTACTGGAGAAGGTGGATTTATTCTGACCAATTCCGATGAGTATGCTGAAAAGATTCGCTCTTTTACGCACATTGGTTTTAGCCAACACCATGGTAGCTTTGGTTATACTGACGGTCTTAATTATAAACTGTCGGCTTTCCAGGCTGCGGTGGGTATTGCTCAACTGGCCAGTTTGGATATCAAGATTCAGGGGCGCGAGAAACGCAAAGCAAAATGGAAAATATTACTCCAGCAATCAAAGTATATCGATTTCTTAAATTCAGATGTCATGAGCAGGCATAACTGTTATTCTTTAGTCTGCTTATTAAATGAAAATGTTAAATATACAGGGAAAGAACTGGCTAATAAGCTATATACCCTTGGTATTAACACTGATACTTATAGATATAAAAATGCGATAGTCAGTAATTATCCTTATTGCAAGGTTTTTTACACGCAGCCTAAGTATTCTGGAAATAATAACATTGATTTTCCTAATGCATCTAATTTGGTACGAAGAATGCTGGTTTTACCCTGCCATGAACGAGTCAGTATTGAAGCGATCCATAAAGCATCACAGAATATCATTAATCTTCTTGATGGGGCTTAACTGTAGTTTTTTTTTGCTTACATATTAACTGGGGCTCAATCCCGGTTAATATCTTTATTACAGAATAAATCTGTGACAACTAGCGATGTGTTTTTGAGGTTCTTAATTCATTTTGCTATTATATACTATGGAACGTTTTGATATTCACATAGGAATTGGTTTTCATGAAAATGAAAAAGAAACAGGATCTATCACATTTTTTATTTTTCTTCCACGTCGCCAAATATCGAAGTTTTTCTACTGCGGCTAAGAGGATGAACGTTTCGCGCTCATCGGTGATGTCAAATATAAAAAATCTTGAAGAACGTTTTAATATTCGGTTTATTAACAGGAATACACGTTTTTTCTCACTCACATTTGAAGGGAAATATCTATATGAGCAAAGTCTTAAGATAGATGCCTTATTAGAAGAAACCGTTAAATCATTAGAAAATGTTTCTTCTTTTTCGAGGAGAGAGGTTTCCATTAAATTACCTGTTATATTCGATATACCTGATGTACATTATGCATTATCCTCATTTATGACTAAAAATCCGGAAGTTATTGTTCACACACGCTATGACGACCGGTTAGGAAATTTGATTGAAGAAGAAGTTGATTTCGCTGTACATATCGGAGAATTACCGAACTGTAGTTATTATTCTAAGATAATCACTAATCTTAAATCTTACATTCTGGCCTCACCAGAGTTTTTACGTATTCATGGAGAACCTCTTCATCCACAAAATCTGGTGGACTATAAATGTATTAATTTTGAGCACTGCCTGACAGGTGATAAATGGTTGTTCCGGAATAAAGTAAAAGGTGTATTAGAGTCCTATCCATTAGGGCCTACCTTAAAGGTATCCAGTGAACGCACAGTGATTTCTTTTATTGAAAAAGGAATGGGGATTGGGTCTGGTTTGAGTTTTCTTTGCCATGAAAAAATCAAAAATAATATATTACAATCAATACTTAATGACTGGACCTATCCGATTCCGGTTTACATAATATTTCATTCAAAGTGTTATGTAGATGAACATGTCAGAAATCTGATGGATGAGATAAAAGATACCATCAATGTTTTACAAGTCAGGCATAGCCTGTAGATATTCCTGCCCGGTGAGTTTTACCTGGGCTATAACGCTCGTGGTTGATTTGGAGTCGTAATATGTAAACCGCGTTGGTACAGGCATTTAAAATTGATACCTGTATTATCACATCGTGCTGGAGCGTCGTTTATATACTGCGTATCTGAAAGTGCGGGAAAATGAAATTGACAGTTCCGCTGAATAGGGAAGAGCTACCCAAATAGCAAAAATCCCGCGTAAGTTTCCTTATGCGGGATTTTTGCTATTTGGCAGGTTGTACTGGCATACCCAGGAAAAAAATATTATTGCGCAACGACTTTATGACTGGGTGACAGAGAGCCCGAGGGGCTCTCAGGCTATGACTGTTGTTATTTCGCTTCGCTGAGTGGGAAAGTAGCACCTGAGTGATAAGTTTTACCATTGACAATAAGCGGACGTGTTTCACCTTGAGGTAAACGCAGTGTCAAGGTTTGATACGCAGGTTGGTAGTTACCAGAGCGGGTGATGTCCAATTTAATCGCCTGGTTGCTGCATACCATCTCAATATCCAACGTAATATGCTGTCCTTCCTGGTATCCATAGCTTTCGCCATCATCATCGAACAGGCAACTTGTATGCTTACCTACTCCCATAATAGGGTAGATATTCAGTATGCGTGCGGCATCTTGCTTGATATCTATATGCGCCACACGTTCGCTCATCGGGATAATCGAACCTGCGCGAGCAAGTAGTGGAATACGTTCTAAAGGAGCATCAAGGGTAATCATTTGACCGGCACTATGCCATTGGCCGGTGTAGAAATCGTACCAGCCTGTTTCGTTGTCAGGCAGATAAACATCACGCAGATACTGACCTTGCTCAACGACCGATGCCACTAAGAGGTCTTGACCAAATAAGTAGTCGTCACATTCATCAAAAGTACGTACGTCATGCTCATGATCGAGGAAGGTTGGGCGCAACATCGGTTCATCTTGCGTCGCGGCTTTATGTAAAGAGTCATAGATGTATGGCAGTAACTGGTAACGCAGACATATTGCATTACGGACGATGGGGGTGACATTAGGGTACATCCAAGGCTCGTTTACTGTACCATCATCATTCCACGAGTGAACAGTGAAACGAGGATGCATTACACCATTTTGTACCCAGCGAACAAATAACTCAGCATCTGGTTTATCCCCCGAGAATCCTCCTACATCATGACCCAAGTTATAGAGGCCAGACAAGCTCATACCGAGCCCCATCTTGATGTTGTACTTCAAGCTAGTCCAGTTTGTGCGGTTATCGCCACTCCAGGTCTGTACGTAGCGACTCATGCCAGGACAGCCAGAACGCGAAATTAAGTAAGGGCGAAGGTATGGTGCGAACTCAGCTTGCGCTTCAAATGATGCGCGCATCATCAGTAGCGGCTGAAGTGGTCGAATTAAGCTAACGGGGATCTCTTTTCCGAAGCCGAAACAGCGCGCACCACGATCCCAAATTTCGTATTCGTTATTGTCATTCCAGGTTGCGTCGATGCCTTTTTCCAGCAACTGCTCTTTGACGTTAGTTTGCCACCATTTCACCGTTTCAGGGTGGGTAAAGTCTAAGTGTGACCCCTCTGCATCCCAAAATACTGAGTTTTCAGGGTAATCAAACTCTGAATCTTGAATGAACAGGCCCTTTTCCTCAACTTCGGCAAAACGGGGGTGGTCGCGCAGTAGACAGGGTTTGATATTCGCGGCTAATTTCATACCATTACGATGAAAATGGTCTGACATGGCTTTAGGGTCTGGTACTTTGTCAGAGTTCCAGTTGAATACATAACGCTTATCACCAATCGATGTGTAACCAGAAGAGAGCTGGAATGAATCACATGGAATACCATGTTCAGCACATTGATCAACAAAGCCTTCAAGCAGTTCTTGAGCGTTTTGTGCATCAGTGTATTGCATCGTCGAACCGCTGTAACCTAAGCTCCATTTCGGACCAAACATCGTCCCCCCCGTGAGGCGTACAAATTGTTTCGTGACGTTCTTTATGCTATCCCCGTATATAAAATACATATCGAGATCACCGTCTTCAGCACGGTAGCTACGGTATTTGATGTGGTAGTTATCAAGCTCATTGCCAAGATCGAACCAGCAACTCGCCAGGTTATCGTAAAACAGACCAAACGAAGCATTGTGCTGAACATTTAGTGGTTTAGTGATGTAGAAAGGAATGTGCTTGTAAAGAGGGTCTGTTTTACTTGCGTCGTATCCCATAGCATCGAGATTGCGCATTTCAAAACGACGACCTTCGCGATTCAAGTTACCGGCTTTCTCACCTAAACCGTAGTAATGATCGGTTAACTCTCGGTTCATAAAGTGCGCAATACCCGATTCATTCACTCCGAGTTGAATCGCGCCTGTTTTTCGATCTTTAGCAAGCGTTACCCATTCACCGTTGATGCGATGTTCCCACTCCATCCACAATGGTTGATGTACAGTCAAGCGTAGCTGTTCTGTGGTCACTGTAAGCTTATCAGTGGTATGTTCTAGCTGATAATCAGGGCAAGTGAAGCCTTGTATAGATAGACGATCACGGCCTTCCCAGGGAACATCCTGACTGTCGGGTGCGACTGTCCATGTGCGATCAAGACGTAACGTGTTGTCACGTTTAACCAAGACACGAATCAGATTCTTTTCAAGAATAAAAAGGTGGAGCATGTGTCTATTATCGCAACGAAGAATCACTTCGTTGTTATTTTGTTGTTCAAACTGCCACTGTTTTAGAAATTTCATTGTGAAGGTATCCATTCATTTGCGAGAGAGTCGACAGACACTCTCGCCATAATTATTAGTAATCCAGGAATAACTGAGGAAGTGTCAGGCTAATTTGTGGCACAAAAGTGACGAGCATGAGTGCTACAAATAACACTATGTAGAATGGAAGCAGCGGTTTAATAACCCTATCGATCTTCACGTTACCCACGGAACAGCCAATAAAGAGTGCGCTTCCAACGGGGGGCGTACAGATACCAATACACAGGTTGAAAGTCATCATGATACCGAAGTGCACGGGATCCATACCTAAATCTAACGCGATGGGTAAGAAGATAGGCGTAAAGATAAGCAGGGCGGGTGTCATATCCATAAAGGTGCCAACAATCAACAGCGCCAGGTTAATGAGCAGCAGGATGATTAATGGGTTTTCGGAGATAGTGAGTAGTGCATCACTGATTAGATAGGGGATATCTGCGTTAGCCATCGCCCAAGACATCCCCATGGAGGCACCAATCAGCAACAAGACAATCGATGTTGTTACCACTGACTCAAGAATGATCTTTGGAAGTTGTTTGATGCTCACTTCACGATAGAACACAATTGCCAGCAATAAAGTATAAATGACAGCAACCGCTGATGCTTCTGTTGCTGTGAAGATGCCACCGATGATACCGCCCATAATTATCACGATTAAGCTCAAACTTGGCAGTGCTTCCAGCGTTTTTTGCATCACTTCAGAGTACGTTGGTTTAGGAGCAACTGAATAACCACGTTTTTTCGCAATAATACCGGCCACGATCATCAAACTAACGCCCATAAGGATGCCCGGTATATAACCGGCCAAAAATAGCGCCCCGATTGACGTGCCGCCCGAAATCAGCGAGTAAACGATAAATGTATTACTCGGTGGGATCAGCAAACCTGTTGGGCATGAACTAATGTTGACCGCTGCTGAGAACGCCGGATCGTAGCCTTCTTTCTTTTGCAGTGGCGACATGGTGCCACCTACTGCAGCAGCAGAGGCAACAGCAGACCCGGAAATCGCACCAAACATCATGTTAGCGATGATATTCACATGCGCCAGCGAACCGGGTAAACGACCGCCGAGGATTTTAGCAAACTCAATCAGGCGACGCGCAATACCACCTTGGTTCATAATATTGCCGGCAAGAATAAAAAATGGAATAGCCAACAGAGCAAAGCTATCTAAACCCGATGCCATTTTTTGTGAAATCACGGCAATCGCTGCATCAAAAGGTAGCGACATTATGATGGTTAGTAATGAAGAGAGCCCGATAGAGAATGAGATTGGCACACCAATACCGAGCAATATAAAGAAACTACCAAATAAAACGATCAGAATTTGCCATTCCACGGTGATATTCCTTATTTAAGTCATTATTAAAATTTTATCGGGTGTTATGACGCCAGAGTCCGGCGTTTGGCAACCAGTTCTATTAGGTCGCGGATGATATAAACCGCCATAAATAAACCACTCAATGGAATAGCCGCGTAAACCAGACCCATCTCAATACCTAGTACAGGCGAAATTTGACCTGTTTCAAGTGTATTTAGCATCAAATTACCGCCACCGTAAATCATGATGATAAATGCAAAAGAAATGCTTAAAAGATTAATAATGATATTCAGGTTATTCAGTTTTAGTGGGCTTTTTTCCAGGGCCATTGGCAGTAAATCGATAGCCAGATGACGCTTTTGCCCCATGGTGTATGCCGCTCCCATCAAGCCAACCCAAATAAATAGAAAACGTGACATTTCATCCGTAAAGGTGCTTGGGTTATTCAGTACATAACGCGAAAATACCTGCCACGCGACAGACAGCACCAATACACTACTCAGTGAAATACAGAATAAAGAGAGTACTTTGTTCAATATGATGATGAGTTTATTCATTAACGTCTCCTGGCGACGAATTATTTCTCTAATACTGTAGAAAGCGACACAGAAGTAGGATGTGGCGCATTTAAACACAGAGCAATAACCGATCTTGTGATAAAACTCACAATTAGATGGCTGTAGCTGAGATTGCTAACCAAAAGCATGACACTGGTCAACCAATTGAAATTTTTTCGTTGAAAATTGGTTGCGAATAGGTCAGTTTGGATATGCGTTGAAAAATTTTGATTAGCCTCAAAATATTGGTCAACCATAATGGTGTTCGGCTAATGAAACGATTAAATATGGAGAATTCTATGCATTTTAATAAAAAAGTACTGGTGACATTCGTTACTTGCGTGCTGACAGCAAGTATCTCCTCTTCTGTTCTTGCGACGACAACGCTTAAATTGAGCCATAACCAGGATCGTAACCATCCGGTTCATAAGTCAATGCAGCATATGGCTGACAAAGTGAAAGAATACACAAACGATGAAGTGCGCATCCGTATCTATCCAAACGGTCAGCTAGGAACTCAGCGTGAGTCAATGGAATTACTTCAAAATGGAGCTCTTCACATTGTGAAATCAAACGCCAGTGAGCTCGAAGCATTTGAACCGGCTTACGGCGCTTTCAATATTCCTTATATCTTCCGCGACCGTGATCACTACTACCGTGCAATGGAAGGTGACGTGGGTGAGAAAATTCTGGAAGCTTCTTATGATAAAGGTTTTATCGGCCTGACTTACTACGATGCTGGTGCTCGTAGCTTCTATGCCAACAAAGAAATCAAAACACCAGCAGATCTCGCCGGTATGAAAATTCGTGTGCAGCCAAGTCCTACAGCAGTTGAAATGATTAAAATGATGGGGGGCTCTCCTACGCCTCTGGCTTATGGCGAGCTATACACAGCGCTACAGCAAGGTGTGGTTGATGGTGCAGAAAACAACGAAACAGCACTCACAACCGCTCGCCATGGCGAAGTAACAAAAATTTTCAGTATGGATGAGCATACGATGATTCCTGATGTTTTGGTTATCAGTTCAAAAGTCTGGGATAAACTATCAGAAGAAGAACAGAAAGCACTGAAAAAAGCAGCAAAAGAATCAATGGCATATCATAAAAATCTGTGGACGGAGATGACTGCTGAGTCTATCGAACAGTCCAAATCCTCTATGGGGGTTAAGTTTGTCGCCGTTGAGAAGCAGCCATTCGTAGATGCAGTAAAACCAATGCATGATACAGCCCTGAAAAATCCAGCAATTGCGGATTATGTTCGTGGTATTGATGCTCTGGCTAATACTAACTAATCGTAAATATCGCGAGCGTATTGTGCGTTCTCGTTCTCAGGAATAGTCATCATATGTTAGAACGTTCTGAACTTGCTGAAAATGCTATCAACTGTCTGCATGATGAGCAGTACGATATGCCGCTCAATCTACAAAATCTTAACCATACCAACATGCTATTTATGGGGGGGCGTGAAACGGAGTCTCTCAATGGTGACTGGAATTTTGCAGTAGACTTGCTAGATACAGGCCTGCGTCAGCGTTGGTATAATATGAAACCGATGCCAGCTGAAAAACGGAGCGAACCGTGGGACTATGACCCCTATGTTGGTGAGACAATTTCAGTGCCGTCTTGCTGGCAAATGCAAAAAGAGAAATGGTATTTCTTTGAAGGGAGTGCCTGGTACACCAAGGCTTGGGACTACGATGCAGCAGTGCAAGACGAACGCATTTTCCTCCGAATCGGTGCAGCTCAGTATGATTGTAAGATCTTCCTGAACGGAGAATTTATCGGTAACCACTACGGGGGATCTACTCCATTTTTTGCCGAATTTACGGATAAATTATCAGCGGGTCGTAACTGGATCATGTGCTGTGTTAACAATAACCGCACTCTTGATCGCGTACCTATGCGCAATACTGACTGGTTCAACTACGGTGGCATATACCGTGATATCGAAATTGTGCGAACACCAAAGGAAATCATTCGCGATCTGCACGTTTATCTTGTTCCAAACAGCCAGTACAACCTGATCCATATTGATGTTGAAGCCGAAGGTTCAACTGATCACGTTAAAATTACGATTGCTGAACTTGGTATCAATACTTCTATTGTGCTGACTGAAGGTAAAGGTTCGATTAAATTAGAGGTGCAGCCTGAACTATGGTCGCCAGAGAACCCAAAACTGTATGATATAACAGCAACGTTTTGCCAGGATCAAATCAACGATCGTGTTGGTTTCCGCCAAATTGAAGTTAAAGGGACAGATATATTCCTTAACGGTGTTAATACCTTCCTACGCGGTATCAGTGTTCATGAAGATGACCAAGATCTCGGTAAAGTCGTGACACCTGAAGATCTTAAACGCCGTTTCCAGCATGCAAAAGAGCTGAACTGTAACTACATGCGTTTTGCACACTACACGCATCATGAAATGGCAATCAAGATGGCAGACGAACTGGGTTTCTTAATTTGGGCAGAAATCCCTGTGTACTGGGCTATCGATTTTGAGAATCCAGCAACTTACCAGGACGCGGAAAATCAGTTAATTGAAATGATTAAACGTGATCGTAATCGTGCGTCAGTCATCATGTGGTCGGTTGGGAATGAAAATGCTGATACCGATCCGCGTCTCATCTTTATGTCTAATCTTGTGAAAACAGCACGTAAAAATGATCCTTGTCGTCTGGTCTCTGCCGCATGTTTAGTTAACCATGCAAAAAATAAGATTGAAGACCGCTTAGTCAATCATTTAGATGTCATTGGTATCAATGAATACTACGGGTGGTATGAAGAAGTCTTCGATGATTTGATTGAAATTGGCGAAAACTCAAATCCAGGCAAACCAGTCGTCATTTCTGAAACGGGTGCAGATGGTTTCATCGGGGAAGGCGCAATCAAAACAGGTTTCTTCAGTGAGTCCTATATGACAGAAGTTTATCAAAAACAGACTGAATACCTAGAGCGATTGGATTATATCAAAGGTATCTCGCCTTGGATTCTTTATGAATTCCGTGCCGAACGCCGCCAAAATATATTTCAGAGTGGATGGAATCGCAAGGGATTAATTTGTAATGATAAATCGACGAAAAAAGCGGCCTTCCATCTGCTTGCCGACTTTTACGTGAAACTAAAATCACAATCTGTATAACAATGCTCAAAATTGATCAATCTCATGGTGACCAATTTGCCCCAAACAATAAGATAACATCATGACAAACGGGCGAGAGTATCAATGAACATAGTAATATCAGAACCAAAAAGACAGTATCAGGAAATAGGTTTATCACTACAGGAACGCATTTTAAAAAGTGAATTCAACGTAGGTGATCGTTTACCACCAGAGCGCGATATAGCTGAAGAAATGAAAGTCAGTCGCTCAGTTGTACGCGAAGCTATCATTATGCTGGAACTACAAGGTTTGGTTGAAGTGCGTAAAGGTTCTGGTGTTTACGTCATTAATATTCCAAGTAAAGACAGTCAAAATGGGCAAACGTCAATGCCAAGGTCCAGCTCAGATATCGGTCCGTTTGAACTGTTGCAAGCTCGCCAAGTGATTGAAAGTGAAATTTCAGGTTTCGCTGCGCGCCATATTACCAAGAGTGATATTCAACGACTACGTGACGTGTTAAATAGCGAAAAAAATAACTTAGCAAGTGGCATCGAAGATTATGACAGTGATGAATTATTCCACCTTATCATTGCAGAAGCCTCTCAAAATAGTGTGTTAGCTGATATTGCTAGTGATTTGTGGCAACGCCGCCATGAAAGCTCGATGTGGAGACAACTACATTCCCGTATTACCGATAACAATTATCGTAAAGCTTGGTTATCAGATCATGAAAAAGTGTTAGTCGCGTTACAAAAACGCGATTCAGAAGGGGCATGTAAAGCAATGTGGGAGCATCTGGATAATGTTAAACAAGTTCTTTTCAAGCTATCTGATGTGGATGACCCAAAGTTTGATGGCTATCTGTTCCCATAACTCATAATTTATTGAGGAGAAATTCTCCCTTAATACTTGATTTGTGCTCAAAGTAAAAATAACGTAACAATAAATAAGTCGATAAGGTCGCGAGTATCACGATTGCGGCAGAAAAGCTGAGTTTAAAAGCATGGTAAACCTGCTTACCGTTGGAGATAATGTGTATTCCAATACATTTAAGCCTTGTCGCCACTTCCAGATAACCAAGCGCTTCCACTTTTTTGATCGGAACTAACAGATCGCCCGTTGAAACCTCCGTCACGTCTTTATCCCAATATAGGGAAAGACGTAAGTTTCCAGTCGGGTTCTTACCGTGTTCTGGTAATCCTCGAACCATTTTTTTTGGTGGTAAACCATGAATTGGCAATGACTTTGAAAGCACGGGTATTAGCTCGTTTTGCTTTTAGCTCTGTAGCTTCCGATTTTTTCTTGGCATCAGGATCAATACTTTCAGCAATCAGCTTACGGCTTCATCCCGGCGTTCTCTTATTTTAGAAAGTGGAACTGAAGAGTAGACACCAAGAGCGAGTATCCTTTGTTTCTTTTCGCAAAGGTAAGACAAGCGCCAGTATGACCCCTTCGGATGCACCAACAGCTGCATACCAAAGCCATCCGTCAGCTTATATTCTTTCTCAAGAGACTTGGCATTTTTTACTTTGGAATCAGTCAGTGACATGACTCGCCCCCTTGAGTTGTGGGTATAAGCAAAATCGAACCAGAGATACCAACAATTCTACCAACAAAAGTAGTGGGCAGTAGCGTTTTTTGGTGGAAGAGGGTGAACGCAAAAGAGAGGGTAAGTAATTGATAGAAAGCAAAAAAGCAGACGTCATTGAACGTCTGCTTTCTTTAAATTGGCTCCTCTGACTGGACTCGAACCAGTGACATACGGATTAACAGTCCGCCGTTCTACCGACTGAACTACAGAGGAATCGTGTGAACGAGGCGAATAGTAGCGAGGGGCGGGGTGGTTGTCAAAGGCTGTTTTCATAAAGGAAGTTCGACTGCTGGTTTATCCAGCAGATTTGTTAAAAAAGCCGCACTTTTGTGCGACTTTTTAAGGTGATACTGTTTCTTTACCCGCTGCGATTATCTGAATGGTGGTTCATTGAAGGTACGTAATTTGCGGGAATGCAGTTTATCGCCTTCAGCGCGCAGTAAGTCGATAGCGCGAATGCCGATTTGCAAATGTTCGGAGATGGCACCTTCATAAAAGCGGTTAGCCTGTCCCGGGAGTTTGATTTCCCCGTGCAGGGGTTTATCTGAAACGCATAGCAAAGTGCCATAAGGAACCCGGAAACGATAACCCTGGGCGGCGATGGTGGCACTCTCCATATCAATGGCCACGGCACGGCTCAGGTTAAAGCGTAAGGCGCTGGCAGAGTAGCGTAGTTCCCAGTTACGGTCATCGGTGGTGACCACAGTACCGGTACGAAGCCGTTGTTTCACCTCTTCCCCTGGCATACCGCTTACTTGTTTGGTGGCGTCGTAAAGTGCTCGCTGCACTTCGGCAATGCTCGGGATAGGAATATCCGGCGGCAGAACCGCATCAAGTACGTGGTCGTCGCGTAAATAAGCATGTGCCAGCACGTAGTCACCAATCTGCTGACTTTCCCGCAGTCCTCCGCAGTGGCCTATCATCATCCAGGCATTCGGGCGTAATACTGCAAGATGGTCACAGATAGTTTTGGCGTTTGACGGGCCGACGCCAATATTGATCAGGGTGATACCGGTGCCATGGTTATCAATCAGGTGCCAGGCAGGCATTTGATGTTTTTTCCAGGCGAGATCTGAAATCGCTTCTTCCGGAGACTCGGTTTCCGAGGTCAGCAGGATATTACCCGCGCAGGAGAGGGCGATATACGGACTATCTGGGTCATTGATTTGTTCACAACCCCAGCGCACAAACTCATCCACATAGCGGCTGTAGTTAGTGAACAGTACAAATGACTGAAAGTGTTCAATAGGGGTACCGGTATAATGGCGCAAGCGAGCCAGTGAAAAATCGACTCTGCGGGCATCAAAGTGCGACAGGGGCCACTCTTCGGTGGAGTGAAACAGGCCATCGGCATTCTCATCACCAATTTGCGCAAGGTCAGTGCTGGGAAAATGGTGCGTCAGTCCTGCACTCATGGTGCGATCCAGGTTCAAGCCATCAATCACATAGGGGTAAGGGATTTCGTGAAGAGAAGGTTCGACACTGATAGAAATGCCATAATCTTGATGTAACAGCTCGAGCTGTTCACCAAGATAAGAGCGGAATAACTCCGGATGTGTGATGGTTGTGGCGTAGCTGCCTGGGTGGGTAAAACGGGCATAAGCGCGCGTTTTATTACTGCACCGTGGCGTACCATCCCAGCTTACGCGTAATTGCGGATAAACAAACAATCCTTCAAGGCGGGCATCTACGTCTGGCAGGGTGCCATTCTGGGTATAGTCGGCAATAGCACTACGCAGGGCATGGACGGAATTGTTATAGAGTGCTTCAAGCTTATCGAGTGCCTGGGCTGGAGTCAGGCCTGCAGGTGTGGCTTTATTACTCATTCTATCTCCATTTAGTTAACGCTGTTACCTGGGTGTGGCTTTTATTTTCAGGGGCTTTTTTGCGAACTACAGTATCGCATGTGTTATCCCGAATATCCTGTCACAGTTCTGTTGCAGGTTGAGTGCTGAGCGCGATTTCACAACGACTTTTCACTGCCTGATGTAATAAACGTACCGCGGGTGAGAGCTGTTGGCGGTGCGGGCAGATTAAATTAAGGGGTAAATCATCTCCTTGATATTGTGGCAGTAAGACCTGTAAAGCGCCCATCTGAACATCCTCGCAGACATCTATCCAGGATTTATAGGCAATACCTTCGCCTTTAATTGCCAGACGGCGGATCACTTCGGCATCGTTACTGGTCACCGTGCCTTTCACCGCCACTTGGTAGTGCTTGTCCTGGCGGCGAAAGCTCCAGTTATCATAAGTTCGACCCTGTAAGGTATAGGTCAGGGCATTGTGCTGTTTTAGCTGTTCCGGCGTTTGCGGTGTGCCTTCGCGGAGCAGATAGTCGGCAGAGGCCACAAGTACCCGGCGATTGGTAGCGGCTAAGGGGAGAGCGACATAGGATGCATCATGCGTGTTACCGTAGCGGAACGCGATATCGACCGGATCTTTAAACACGTCACTGACTTGATCTGAGAACAAGATTCTCAATTGCAGAGCAGGATGTTGTTGGCGAAACCGATGGAATACCTCCAGCAGCAAATGACGGCCTAAATCCGAAGGGACGGCAATTTGCAGCAAGCCACTGATTTCATCGCCCGCAGGCTTGAGTTGTTGGAATCCTGCTTCAAGCGTTTCCAGTACCGAAACGGCATAGGGCAGCCAGCGTTCACCTTCCTGTGTCAGGCGCAGATGGCGGGTCGAACGCGCAAATAAACGGATTTGCAGATTCTCTTCCAGTCGCTTGATGGCGGTACTGACCTGGCCTGGCTGAATGCCTGCCTCACGCGCTGTGGCACTAAAACTTCCTAATGCGGCCGCTCTGACAAATAGCGTGAGGTCTTCAAATCTGAGCATTTATCCTCCCTGAGTATAAGTGTTATCGGCTGACAGCGGTTTTCCGACAGCCAGCCTGCCTGTATTCTATGGTCATTAACGGTTTTCTGACGAACGGAAAGAAATCCGTTGTTAGATTATTCATTTTGTTAGCTTGCCTTTTTAAGGATATCCGCATGACCATTATTGATGTTGCTGAGTCGCGTTATACCACCAAAGTTTTCGATAACAGCAAGAAAATACCCGCTGAGCAAGTTGAAAAAGTGAAGCAATTATTACGCTTAAGCCCATCGAGTACTAACCTGCAACCCTGGCATTTTATCCTTGCCGGCAGCGATGAGGGTAAATCGCGCATCGCCAAGGCGACATCGGGAGCTTACGGTTTTAATGAGCCTAAAGTCCTTAACGCGTCCCATGTGGTGGTCTTTTGCGCTAAAACAACACTCGATGAAGAGTATCTGAATGTTGTGTTACAGCAAGAGCAGTCTGACAATCGTTTTGTGAACGACGAAGTGATGGCGGGCCAGCATAAAGGCCGTAGCTTCTTCGCCAATATGCACCGCTTTGATTATAAAGATGCGCAGCACTGGATGGAAAAGCAAGTTTACCTCAATGTTGGTAACTTCCTGCTGGGCGTTGCATCCTTAGGGATTGATGCGGTACCGATTGAAGGTTTCGATGCACGCATTCTCGATACCGAGTTTGGATTACGCGAAAAAGGGTTTACCAGTGTTGTGATTGTCGCTATCGGCTATCGCAGTGAAAATGATTTTAATGCCGCTTTACCGAAATCACGCTTACCACTGAGCATGACGCTGAGCGAAATTTAACGTTCATCGCCAGTCAGACGCGACTCAGTGACTGACTGGCATGATAGTTTTGTATTGTTATTTTCCCTCAGACTTATCGCTATAATTTTCCAGCTATTAATCCCGCCTTTATCTGTTTGCTCCTCCTGAGTTGATTAAATTTTAGGTTATCGATAACGCTGATCGCTCCGTCTCGGTAATGAAAAAATGATCCAGCGATAAAGAAAACGCCCCGAGAGTGTCATTTTCTCAGGGCGTCAGTTGACTTGCTTCGGAGCAGAAGGCTAAAAATTAATCATCAAATGTCTGCAAGAAAGAGGTGGTCGCCGTTGAGCCACCACAAACAATCACCAGCACATTCTGATAGTCAGCAAGCGCCGGTTGCTGTTGATAGAGCAGCGCCAGGGCAGCACCACAAGCGGGTTCTACCAGAACGCGTTGGTCATCAAGAAAGCGCAGACAGGCGTTCACGGCCTGGGTATCCGTGACGGTATAAGGAAACACTTGTCGATGCTGAGTCACATCAAACGCTCGCTGGCAGACCTGACGTGCCCCCAGGGTCGTGGCAATACCCGATAGCGTGGAGAGCGTGACCGGTTGTCCTGCTTCCATTGCGGCTTTGTAGGAGGCCATACCTGCAGTTTCTACGGTAAAAATGGGAACATTATCGAGGCCATTGCGTGATAATCCTTCATCAACCCCTGCCAACAGCCCGCCGCCGCCTACGGACAGCACGATGGCATCCGGACGTAAACCGGCCTTAACCACCTCATCAATCATTGAGGCATGTCCTTCCCATAGCAAAGGGTCGTCAAAAGGATGAATAAATGCATCTTGTTCAGTTAATAATGACAGCGCCAGCTCATTGGCTTCTGCCCAGGACTTGCCCTGCACTCTGACGTCTGCACCTTCCAGTGCCAGTAAATGACGGGCACGTTCGGAAGTGGTTTCAGGCACCACCACTACCACCGGGACACCGAGCTTACGACCGGCATAGGCTACCGCCAGACCGGCATTCCCGCCTGATGATGAAATTAAACGTCGGGCACCACGCGCAACATGGGTTTCACTGGCATGGCCAATACCGCGCATTTTAAATGAACCTGAAGGTTGCAGGGCTTCCATCTTTAACCAGACACGGGTGTGGTTCAACTGACTGAGCGCCAGTGATTCCAGTAGCGGGGTATTGATACTAAGCGCCATATGTTTTATTTCCTCTTGTCACTACAGAATTTGGGATTCATTTTTTAGTTCATCAAGATAGTTATAAATGGTGTAACGCGTGACTCCGAGGACCGCTGCCGCTTTTTCAACCCCGCCTTTGATCAGGAAAATCCCTTTTTCCTGCATATTTTTTACCGCGAGTAAATTGGCTCGTTTGGTATCAGCCCGGTTACCTTTAGTGCCTGACATATCGGTATTACTGATGATCTCATGCATTAAGTCTTCAATACTGGCATGACTATTTTCTAGGGTTTGTGCGGGAGGATTGCTGTTTTGCTCTGGTGCGACTATCCCTGCCAGTGAGTTCAACACACGTAGTGCCTCTTCAATTCCGCTGTTATCAACGTTGACACAGAGCGCGGCGAAAGGCTGGTGACGGCGGTCACGATAGATTGCAGTACTGCTGCGTAGCGGCTTGCCTTCACGGCTATAAGTGACATAGTCCAGCAGTAATGAAACGGGTTCATCGCGTCGTTCCATGGCACTAAGAAAGGCCTTATCCGTGCGCATTCCCGCCAGCACAGAGTCTCCTTTTTGACGCCCGGTTACACCCGCATTGGCTATTTCTGCAATGGAATATTCCGGCTTGCGGAGATCGTGCAATACCACCTCGGTCTGACAGGAGACTACACTACCGATTACCCTGACCGCGGCTGACAGCATGACCATTAACTCATCAAGATACTGTTGCTCTGTTAACTGAGACATGTTTGAACCTTATCTCATCATTCCGGAACAGGATTAGTTCTACATTTTGTAGAAAAAATAGCATTGATAAAATAACTAATCAACATATTGTTGATTAGTTTGCAATAAAATCAAAGATTGAATGATGCTGGCAAAGTATTGTTCCAGCAGCGGCACAATCGAGCCGATTCTGTTGGATTGATTGCACCCTTAAGCACAAAACTCCATGCTGAAACCACTTCCCCACAGTCTAAAGGTAACAGCATGAACAACAAAAAAATCACATGGAATGGCGCGGTGCAGCCAGAGGCTTTGACTATTTTATCGGCTGAAGGCGGGATGATTATCTGCCCGACAAAAGTAGGTTACATCATCATGACCTCAGATAAGCAGGGACTGGAGCGTAAGTTCGAAGCCAAGCAGCGTAACCGCAATAAGCCTGGAGTGGTATTGTGCGGCAGTATGGAACAATTAAAACAACTGGCACAACTGACACCGGAGATTACCGCATTTTATCAGGCACACTGGGATGCCGATATTTTACTGGGATGTATCCTGCCCTGGCAGCAACAGGCTCTGGATGCGTTACCTGATGACGGATTAAAAGCGCTGATGATGGATGGCCGCCAGACCAGCTGTTTTGTGATTAAGTTTGGTAAACCGGGTGAGATGCTGGCGAAAGCCCTGTGGGAAGAAAGGGGCAAGTTCTCCTTTGCCAGTTCGGCAAATCCGTCAGGTAAAGGCAATCGTGGCCGGGTAGAGAATATTGGTGAACGCATTGAACAGCGTGCGGACTTAATTATCTCTGCCAATGACTATGTCAGTTCTGTTCAGGCAGGAAAAAGTGAAGGCGCGCGTTATGAACAAGGCGTGATGGTTTCTATGGTCGATAGTCAGGGGAAATTGGTGCCGGAGCAGCGCGGTGAACGTAAAGTGACGCCATGCCCAGTCATTATCCGTAAAGGTCTGGATGTGGATCGCATTATGTCCCTGATGGCCGATCGCTTTAATTCGTGGGATTATCGTCATGGTGATTACTACTAATGCCATACTGAGAGTATTCACTACATCGTGGCGATTTTGTGTCGTCAGGGTGTGATTCAGGTAGCGATCGCCCCCCATTTTGCCCTTGTCGCCAGTCTGGTAAACCCACAGAGTCAGGCCAGATTGCTGGAATTTAAGCAAGAGTCGGCTGTAGCGACTCTGATATTCTGTTTTGCTAAATTTTACGCAGAGTAAACGTGCCGACAGCGTTTATCATTCCCTTAAATATGTTCTGTTTCTCTGTTTAGCGGCCCTGTTTTCATGGTAAAAAAGCGCTGAGTAACTTGTTCACTCAGCGCTTTCATCAGTCGAATTAATTTCAACCCGGCTTTTGGACAGGTTGAAAACATATGATAAAAACCCGTTTAATCAGAAATCGACATTCACACCTAACTGGAAATTACGGCCCGGCGCGATAGCAAGCTGTTGGTTGTAGTAATTTTGATCGCTATTGGCGTTCGTGTTTGTTGCTTCTTCAATATCCCGGACACTCAGATAGTCCCAGTACTTGCGGTCAGTCAGGTTATATATCCCACCGTTAATTCTTACGTTTTTAGTGAGGCGATAGTAAGCGGTCAAATCAACAACGCCATAACCTGGCGCATTCATGTAAGTGGTTGAACCGCTAATCGCCGTTCCGCTATTACCGTAGGTATTACGGCCGGGATCCGTTGCGCGTTTACCTTTGTTAAAAGTGGCGTTGACTGCGGCACCGTAGAGTTTTTGCGGATCGTCATAGGCCACTGCGAGAATTGCTCTCATTGGTGCCACGCTATCCAGATCTACGTATTGGTCCCCGGAGAAGCTTGATTTCGCCGCACCTTTTGAATAGCCAAATGCCACACGGGTGCTCATCCCGTCAATCTGATTAAACCAAGTCCCTAAGGCGAATTTGGCACTCACCTCTGCACCATAGATATAGGCTTTATCGCGGTTTTCATACTGATAAACAGTCGTTATTCCACCCGGATAACCACTGCATTTGCTGCTTGATGCGCAGGAGTAACGCGTAATGCCAATGAAGTTTTGATAGTCGTTGTAGAAAGTTGACGCACCAAAGGTAACGCCTTCAATCAGATGGCCTTTGACGCCCAGTTCATAGTTATTACTGGTTTCAGTTTTCAGGTCCGGGCTACTCAGGATAGCGTAAGGGCTTGAATAACCGCCTCCGTATCCCAGACTCCAGGCTCCATAAAGTTGTCCCGGAGTAGGGAACTGAATACCACGCTTATACTGTACGTACGCGGCCAAATCCGGCTTCAGTTTATACTGGAGACTCAGGGACGGGAGCACTTTACCTTCTGCCATGGTACCGTAAAGATTGCTGGTATCGGTGACATTGGTATTGTTAGACATCAGGGCATCTTGGTTTTTCGGTTTTGCATACTGATAAGCCCAGCGTATGCCGGGTACCACCGAGAAATCATGTCCGTTCAGATCCCAGGTTAGGGTATCTTGCAGGAAGACACCCAGCGTTGTCACATCGCTATCCGCTTGTGGCTGCCCGAGAATAATTGTGGATCCTGTCTGGGTTAATGGACGTTCTGAACGGGTGACTTTGGCATTCAGGCCATAGCTAAACTGGTGGCGATCCCAGTCCTTATTCGCGCTGGATTCTATCCCGACAGTTCGGGTGTCGTTATTGGTCCATGTCATTGTGGACGGGGTTTCAAAAGTGGCGTCGTGCGCTTCGGTCTTGGTATAGAACACCTTCGTTTTTAACGCATCAAAAAGAGTGAAACGATCGGGTGTCCAGAGATCTTCGACACTCGCACCATAGCGTCGGGTCTGGCTACTCTGATATGAGGTGCCGCTGATAGCGTACCCTGTATAACTTGAACCACTCCAGGTCGGGAAATGGGTATGGTTAGTTTTGTGGAAATAATCCACTGACGCGGTCAGCTGATGGTTATCGGTTGCCTGCCAGATACCTGAAGCAAGTACCGCGTTAGAATGCCAGTTCGCTGCTGGTGTATTGACGGTCGCTTCATGCTGATTTTTGGTTTGATTACCGTCTCTACGGCTGATGACAATAATACCCCGTAAATTATCATCGCCGCCGGCTGCGGTGATGCCGTTGTGCCAGCTCTGATTAGAGGAATCATAGTCACTCTGATAACCGAAATAGTTATACTTATCGCGGTGTAAATAGTCATTGGGTGATTTAGGTTTAAAAGAAACGGAACCTCCTAGCGCGTTATTCGGATTGGAAACCTCGGTGGTACCTGAAACGATATCAACAGAGCCATACATATAAGGATCAAGATAGTCACCCCGGCCAATACCGTAGCTTCCATACTCTGAACGACCGTTGGTTTGCGATGTGGAGCGGTCAGTTGCCGTTGGCAATTCGACGCCGTCAATATCGATAGAAACACGGTTTGCATCCAGACCACGGATATTGTATCCGGTAGCCCCCCCACGATCGTATGAACTTTTCCCGGCGGATGAGCCACCAGCAGAACCGTTTGCGCTCATTAATGGCTGATAACGCATAACGTTACTAAAATCATTTACACCGTTCTGCTGCATTTCCTCAGCACTGATTGCCACTTTGGTGCCAGGTTCAATTCTTCGGGCCCAGACTGTCATCTGCTCTACGTTTTCTTCGGCTTTTGTTTTAGAGGATTCTGTCGTTTCAGTGGTCTTATTTTTGTTTTCTTCTGCAGCGTGACTCACGAAGGCTACGCTACTGAGAATTCCAGAAAGAATAAGTTTGTTAAGACGCGAGATCTGAAATCCCTGATTATGGAAATGCATGTGAACTCCGTTAAAGAATTATTTTTTGTCTTTTTTATAGGTAATGATGGTTGATACTTGTCAGCATCAACCATTATTACAATATCGTAAATGTTATCATTACACTATATAAATGATAATCATTTTCATTGGTGTTCACAATTCTTCATGATTACAAGAAGGCATGTTGCTTCATCATTATCCATTGAATATAAAGGGATATAGCGGGGTGCCTATGATGACTGGACGTCCGGACAAAAATGATTATCCGGAGTACGGGAGGTCAGGGGTGCTCTTTAGATTCGGCGGCGGCAATTCGTTGCTGTAACTCATCGCTAAAGCGTTTAATGCCTGATGTTACGCGCTCTTTGGTTTTAAATAACAGCCAAATTTTATATTCGTCCATTACCCAGCCGGGTAAAATTCTGACCAGTTTACCGGCAGCGACGCTTTCACGTGCCACATAGGTTGGTAAATAGGCGATACCTCGACCTGATAACGCCATCTGCACTAAAGCAATACTGTTATTACTGCGAAAACGACTCTGAACGCTGATACTGATTTTCTGTTTATCTTTACGGAATGGCAGCGAAATCGAACGGGCAATACCGCGTAATAAAATATAGTCCCGTGTCGGTAAGTCTTTCGGACTCAGGATCGATCTAAGTGTTTCCAGATATCCGGGCGCGGCAAATAATCCCCATTGAATGGAACATAAAAACTGGGTGTGTTCATGCAGGGGAGGGTCTTGCGACACGCAGATAACCAGGTCATACGGACTTTCTTTGATATCGACTTCTTTGTCAGAGAGATCAAGGTCGATAGTGGCGTGAATATTTTTTTCCAGAAACGAATTCAGAACCGGAACGACATACTGGGTACCAAAAGTGACCGGAGCCAGCAGGGTAATCGTGCCTGTTGTTTCCTGATAGTACTCTTTAATAAACAGTTCGGAGGATCTGAGTTCATTCAGAATTTTAAAGCAGTGCTGGTAGTAACTCAGTCCCAGTTCCGTAATCGTGATTTTGCGAGTGGTGCGTTTTAACAACATACCGCCGACACGCTGTTCCAGCAGAGCAATATCCCGGCTGACAGAGGACTTTGACATACCGAGACTTTTGGCTGCTTCAGTGAAACTTAAGGTCTCAACAACGCGAGCAAAAACCGCCATCGGGATCAGATTTTCGACTTTTTCCACCTGGCCGTTATTCCTTTCGCTACAGTCCGGAGGAACGCCCCCGGACTCTGTGGTTAAGGCTTACGCGCTATCAGCACTGCGCGGACCGGTGCCGGGTATCCTTCAACGGTTTTACTGACGTCATTAGGATCAAGAAAATCGGCCAGCGACTCGGTGGTAAGCCAGGACGTCCGGCGTTGCTCTTCAGAAGTGGTCACACAGCTATCGACGATTCTGACATCGACAAAACCGCATTTTTCTAACCAATTTTTCAGCGCCAGCGCCGAAGGAATAAAATAGACATTGCGCATCTGGGCATAACGCTCACCCGGTACCAGTACGGTATTTTCATCCCCTTCCACGACCAGCGTTTCCAGCACTAATTCGCCTTCGGGTAATAGCTGACTTTTTAACTGATAGAGATGGTCGAGTGGGGAACGACGATGATACAACACGCCCATCGAAAACACGGTATCAAAGGCATTCAGCTCGGGGAGTTGTTCTATTCCTAGCGGCAGTAAATGCGCCCGCTGGTCGTTACCCAATAATTTACGCACTGCTTCGAACTGACATAAAAACAGTTGCATGGGATCTATGCCGACAGCCAGGTGTGCGCCCGCGCCAATCATCCGCCACAGGTGATAACCGCTGCCGCAGCCTACATCGAGAATAGTGCGGCCTTCGAGGGAGGAGATATGGGGTAGCAGACGATCCCATTTCAGGTCAGAACGCCACTCGGTATCGATATCGACACCGTATAAAGAAAAAGGACCTTTACGCCATGGCATCAGGTTACGCAGCAACTTCTCAATGCCGAGTTGCTGACCCGGACTTAAGGGTTCCTGGGCCTCGGCATGTACCTGGTGCAGTAAATCAAGGTGATAAGGCTGTACTTCGGGCAGATGATGAATGGTATTAAACCACTGTTTAAACTGACCGTGCAGGGATTCACGTTGCCATGAGGACAGTTGTGCAGGCAGGGTTTCAAGCCACGGGGCCAGCGGACTTTTTGCAATAAGCTGATAAAAATTACCAAAATCAATCATACAGTTGTCCCGGACTTTACTGCCACTAATGAACCAAAATTAAAACACTGAAACCACAGTTCAGCATGTTCGAAACCGGCTTGTTTTAAGCGTGCTTTATGGGTGGCAACCGTATCGGTCAGCATGACATTCTCCAGCATGCTACGTTTCTGGCTGATTTCCAGCTCGCTGTAACCATTGGCGCGTTTAAAATCATGATGCATATTAAATAATAATTCCCCGACTTCCTGGTCTTCAAAACTGAATTTTTCCGAAAGGACTAAAGCCCCGCCAGGGTTCAATCCCTCCCAGATAGTATTCAGTAAGCGCTGCCGGTCTTCAGGAACCAGAAACTGTAAGGTAAAGTTCAGCACTACCAGGGACGCGTTTTTGATATCGACATTACGAATATCATCTTCAATAACGTCCACGACTGTCTGAGCTTTAAAGGCATCAAGATGGCGGCGACAGCGATCGACCATGGCCGGTGAATTATCGACAGCGATAATTTTGCATCCCTCATGACGAATATTGCGCCTGACTGAGAGTGTTGCTGCCCCAAGCGAACAACCGAGATCATAAACCTGGCTATTCGGCTGTACAAAGCGCTCCGCCAGCATCCCTATCATTGAGATAATATTGGAGTAGCCAGGAACCGAACGCTGGATCATGTCCGGGAAGACTTCTGCTACCCGTTCATCAAAAGTCCAGTCGCCCAGTTTATCTATCGGGGCAGAAAAGAGCATATCGCGGTCTGACATAAGGTTAATCCGGAAATCCTAAAGAGCGTATTTTGCGTTAATAGAAGGAGAAAACCAACTCCCACGGCATATACCATAAATTGGCCAGTACCATCAGCACCAGTGAAATCCAGGTTGCGCTCATTGCGGAGCGACGCCAGCGTAATAGTCGGTGGTGATAACCGTAATAGTGCATCAGACGTCCTACCACCAGTAAAATGCCACAAACATGCACCATCCAGGCTAAAGCGCCATTCATCTCCATAAGTAGCAGTAACAGAAGACCAATGGGAATATATTCCACCGCATTAGCATGAATACGAATGGCACTCTGAAGCTCGCTAAACCCCCCGTCCCCGTAGGAAACGCGGTATTGCATACGCAAACGAGCTACATCAAACGAGAACTTAATCAGCATTAAAGCAGTAATCACGGCATACAGCGCGCAAATCATATAAACCCCATAAAAACAGCGTTCGCCCTCCTATCATAACGTGCAACGCGGGTTCTGTCGCCAGGGCTCAGAAAAGAGACGTTTGTTTGGGGGCTTTTTCGCTATGCTTTGCGCATTACTGATTGCTATTTATACTCTAAATAATTCGAGGCGCGTGTAGGCGCATCGATGAGCTTAGGCAAACTATGCTCATCGACTGCCTTTCTCTTTGCGCTTACAAGCAACTCGAATTATTTTGGGTATAGTTCGGCTAAATATAAGTCTAAAAGTATATTAAAACAAAGCAATACGCCATGCAGTTTTATTCTGTTTGCCGTATTAACTATCATGTTAATAATTTAATAATTATTTCAATTGGTGGTGAAATATACTTTAACAATTTCTTTACAAGTGAGTGTTGTAACTGCCAGCATTCACTGCTATTACTAAATACACGCTGAAAAACCACATGAATAGCTTTGCGTCACACCACAATATATATTGTGTTCTCTATATGCTAAATAATTCGAGTTACTTGTAGGTGTAAAGTTCCGAGCGTCAATGAGCATAGGTATAACTATTTGATTCAATTATCTTAACGCCAGCAATATCCAGAAAATTTGAAGTGTTGCGGAGATATTTACGTCAGCTGATATCTCCACGTCGTGAAGCCGTATTTAAAAAATATAATAGTAAATATGGAATAAATCATTGGTATTTAATTTATTATTAATGGTTTCTTGTAGATAGGCGTATTAAATAAAGAAATTTCTGTGCCTAATATATCAACTGGCGGATAGGCCGGAGCCAGTGTTTCTGATCGAGATAGTCACTTGCAATACCAGCGGTGCAGCAGATGAATATCTGCTGCGAAAAAATGAGGAGATGGGTGTTTATGTAGTCAATAACATGAATATTATAGGAGATAAAACATGAAAATATCCGATTTATTCATTCAAGCTGTCAAGAAGTCAGGCATCGATATGTGCTTTGGTGTCGTCGGCGGTGAAGCAGAAGCGATCCATTTTTCCGATAAGACTGATTACCCACGTTTCATCCTGACACGACATGAGTTTACGGCTAGTGTAGCGGCTGATGTTTGGGGGCGACTAACGGGACGTCCGGCAATGTGTTGGACAACATTTGCCCCGGGTTTAACTAATGCTGCAACCGGGATGTGTTCCGCAATCCTCGATCACTCTCCTGTATTTTTTGCATCCGTGCAGATCCCGCGTGATCAGATCAAATTCAATCTCACGCACCAGTGTATCGATAATCTGGCATTCGCTAATTCCCTTACCAAAGGGATGGCCGAAATCACCACGCCTTTGTTATTGCAAACAGAGATCAAACGCTTAGTGGAATTGTGCCAGGAAGGGTTACCAGGCCCGGTTTATGTAAGCCTCCCACTTGATGTTCTTAAGCTAGACGTTCCGGACGAAACAGCTGATACCATTTTGCGTAACATTGATATCTCGTATCCCCAACAACGTCTCTTACCCAAGCCTGCCACTATACAAGAAATTGCATCAGCTATTTCGGCGAGTCATTATCCTATGGTTGTAGTGGGCAACCAAGTCATCCGCGATAATAAAATTGAAGAGGTTATGATGCTCATTGAGCATCTGCAAGTACCCGCGATTTGTTCGCTAGCTGCAAAAGGAATCATTCCTGATAAACATACACTCTTCCTTGGAGCAGTTAACAAATATCTAGATGGTGTATATAACGAGACAATAATTGAACCGATGTTCGACGAAACTGATCTCTTGATTCTTATTGGTTATGATTATGGCGAAGACCTTAAACCTTCCCTCTGGGGTAGAAACAAGCATACAGTCCTAATCAACAGTGTCGATGTCCCTATGGGGACAGTCTTTGAGCCAGACCTTGCTTGCATCGGTGATTTTGGTGTGATAACTGATTATCTGCTTCATGCCACCCCCTCATGGAAGGGATTATCTCCGAAGCATGTAGCACTCAAGACAATTATTGATCGCCGACGTATCAATAACTTACCGGAGGGTACTACAGATGTATCGCTTGTGCTGGAGTCCCTATCTCATACGCTCGGCGAGGATGGTTTTCTGTGTTCCGATGTTGGCTTGCACAAACAGTATGCCGGTCTGCTTGCCAGAACGTGTAAGCCCAACCATTTTTTGTGCTCGAATGTCTGCGGAACGTTCGGTTTTGGTTTGCCAGCCGCAATGGCTGCCCAGTTAAAATTTCCGGACAGTCGTGTTGCTCTGATCTGTGGCGATGGAGGGTTTCACTCCGGTAGTCAGGATCTTGAGACGATCGTACGTTACAACCTCCCTGTTGTCATTGTTGTTCTGAATGACAGTTCCTTTGGACTCATCCATTACTATGAAACGTTATCTGAACGCGGTCATTGTGCCAATATGACGGAATTTGGCAGTGTCGATTTCGCTCTTTTAGCAAAGGCAAACGGTATGGAAAGTGAATGCCTGAAAAACGAAAATAACTTGTCTTTAGTCCTTGAACGGGCATTTGAAGCACGAAAACCGTTTCTCATTGAAATTCCAACTATCTATTCCTATGAAATGCGACGCCATATGGCGTAATACTGGAGAAATCCGACATGTTAAATAATGGCAGTCATTTCAGTACTTATTTAGTCTCCGTTGCTCTTGAGTATCTTGGGAACAGGCTTATTGGAATTGTCGCTACAGATTCCTATTTGAGGCAACCAGACTATTCATCCAGAGCAGAGAATCATTATTATTTTATTCTTTCCGATAATCTCTATCAGGAAGATATCTGGATACTCAGATATATTGCCAGGGAATTTCCAGAGTCATTATTTAATTTTATTTATGAGTTTGAACTGGCTGACTATCCTCCTCATGTTATATGGCAGTTTCAGTTTTCTGAATGGCTTTATAAAAAGAATAATTATCAAATAACGATGCCAGAAAGAGATGTATTGGAGGAGAGGAGGCAAGCCATTTTTGCCTGTTGTCATCTTAGTCGATTGTACTATATCAGAAACCTCAATCTTAAGACCCATATATGGGGTGTCAGACAGTTTGGCTGGGCTGTCCGCTATGCTCTGAATGGTCTGTTTAATCTTGACCAGAATGACTCGCTCAATGAACAAGAAACAGCTGACCGAAATTGGTTAATTGATTTTCAAAATAACTGGATGCAACACAAGAGAAAACTGACCAATTCTGAGGCTGCATTCAGAGATGCTGCGAGTTATCTGAGTGAGATTGCCAGCCGCAAGGCAGAAGATCTTCAGAGGACGCATCCAGTAATGGATATCTTGGTCAGCGCAGCGGGTCATGATACGTATCCAGAAAATATAGCGTCTGCCGTGAATGCTGTAAGAGATCGTCTTACTCGGGAAATTGGTCCGTCGCTGTTATCTTTCTATTTACATGGAAGTGCTGCAAGAGGAGATATGCGTCCAGGGTCTGATATCGACAGTTTTATTATTGTTGATCATGTCAGCAGAGATGTTCTGGAAAGAGTGAGGAGTATTCAGTCTGATAACCCACCTTTTACTATATTGGTCTATAGCCTGGCTGAGGTGAATCACTATCCTAAATTTCGTCGGTATGGATTAGTGAATGGCACAAAATTGGTTAGTGGAGATTTGTGTCTTAGCTTTAAGCCGGATATAAATGACGATATAGCTGGAATTATCAATAATATTTTTATCGTACGGCAGGTTGCCCGGGCTTATCTTATTGAGGGTAGCTACGGCGAACGATCACATTATATTGCCGCTCTTATGGCGAAGCTTATTGATCATGGATGCCTACGCCCGGTACAAAAACTGAAGATGGGGATTTATCCAACTTCCCGCGCAGAAATTAGGTCATTCTTCTCTGATGTAGCATCTTATACCCATATCCTCTCTTTCATTGACAATCTTGAATTTAATGAACAGACACTTCAGGAGGCTCTGTTTAGAGGAGATATTACCCTTATCGAACAGTTATTCCATGAACTGTCTGAAGCTGCTTGTTTGGTAGAAATACAGACTAAAAATCTCGTCTGATAACATTATATATATCGGAGTCATTATATGAATACGACTTTGAATACGTTTACTCATAGTGCAAACCCTGAATTCTCCGAACAAAAAATTGGTGAGACCACAGTGCTTAGGAAACAGAATGATGATAGCCGGATTATCCTGGATCCCGGCCTTCAGCATACAGCAGTCTGTATCAGTCACGTTGGCAAAATTAATCCACTTATTCCTCAAATCAGCTATCGAGGATACGATGTCCAGACTTTGGCGGTAGAAAACCGCTTCGCAGAAGTTGCTCATCTCTTAATTGAAGGAGAGAGTAAAGCTGACGGAGCCTTTGAACGTTTACTCATAGCGTCAACAATCGAACGGCTACCCGCAACTCGTGCCCTTTGGTCTTCTATGCCTGACTCGCCGCTGACCTCATTTGAATCAGCCGCTGTCCTTCTGGCTGGTGCTGATGCAAAGAATACGGGCCGTGAGGAAACGTCTGCGTATGTGATAGGCGCAATGGCAGCGGCCACGATGGTATTCCATGACCCAATAGGACAGCATACAAATATTATTGATAGCAATCGGGATGACTTTGTTAGCCTTATCCTTGCAGGCTGCTTTGGGCAACAACCTAAAGCAGCAGCATACAAGGCTTTGAACGAGTTTCTTATTCTTCATGCTGAACATGGGATGAATTGTTCCACACTTGCTGTACGCACGGTGGTAAGTACAGGTGGTGAAGCTTATGACGCAATCGTGGCCGGAATCGCAGCTTTTAAGGGACCATTACATGGAGGAGCAAGCCGGATCGTGGGAGAGATACTCGATATCCTTGCCGCAAGCGGAGAAGATATTGAGCGGTTTATTCAGCGGAAGCTTGACTCAAAAGAGCGTATCCATGGTTTCGGCCACCGGATCTATCGGAAAGAGGATCCTCGAGCTGCTTTTATGCGTAAGAACCTTGAATGTGAGCAGAATCATCTTAGCCGCTACGAGAAAATTGCACTTTCTCTTGCCCAGGCAGCGATTCGTATCGAGAAGTTTCGTGAGCGTGGCATTGCTGTCAATCCAGATTTATTTAATGGTTTGTTGCTACGTCGAGCAGGCTTCGTTTCAAGCGAAAACACGGCTCTTCTTTGTCTGAGCCGCTCTGCCGGATGGCTTGCCCATCATTTTGATAGTATTAATACGAAAGAGCCTCTGCTTCGGCCTCAAGAGTTGAGCGCATGATGAACCCGAAATTGTTCGGCGCGTATGGACGTGGTGTTATCGTCATTGGGTGTGGTTCACACTATTTTTCTAAATACCATTCGGTTTTAGAGCAAGACGGCCACCGATTAAGACTTGCGGTAGATCTGGAGACGGAACGTTCTACAGTTATCGCGAATTTTGCTAAACATAGCCTGCAACCTGAGCATCTGATATTTCTTCCTGAACCATTGCGTGATGTTCGTTCCGAGGCAACGTTGGTTGAATTTCTGGACGAAATAATTACTCAGATTCAGGCCGAGGTTGCACTGATTTGCACTGAACCAAAGAGCCATCGTGCTTGTGCAGCTTGGGCTATGGATCGCGGTCTTGATGTCTTTATGGACAAACCTGTCTCTGCGGTAGCCCTTCCTGCAAGATCTGGTATTTTGCTCGAAGACTATAATTATCTGGTAGAAAAAAGCATCTCTCTTGGGCGTAGTCTGTGCATTAGTTGTGAACGAAGAGCTCATCCAGGTTATGCCCTCATTAAAGAGGAGATATCTTACGCCATAGAGCAACATAATATCCCTGTCACATCAATCCACGTTATTTTTGGTGGCGGAAAATGGCTCTATCCTGACGAATATCTCTATCTTGAAAATCATCCTTTCCAGTATGGCTATGGTGTCCTCTTCCATTCAGGCTACCACTACGTTGATGTTATCGCATCAATAGCAGAGATGAATACCCCTCTTGTTGAGCTGGACCTGGCGAGGCCAGAGGTACACATTATGACCACCAGGCCCAGCGACACAATTCTTCTGGCGAGTATTCCTGTCCGACGGAATTCAGCATTGAATACCACAGTCATGGTGAACAATCCTGTCCAATGGATGAATGCCCGAAGATATGGAGAAGTTGACTTGGGATTTATTGGCCGTTACCTCTCACCTCATGGTCACGGACTTTTGTTTAGTGGACAACTTCTAGAAACGACTGTCGCAGCGCGGATAATTGATAAAGAGAAAGCTGGAAATGGCCGGGTGAGGAGTGAGCAACTTCTGATAAATCTGGGCCACTATTGTTCTATCTCATTACGTGCGAGTTCTTACCGGAAGCTCGCCAACCCATCGGATCCGGAAGATTTCGAACTTGTGATTGGAAAACATCCGAGCTATCGGGGTGGGGGAGTGCAGCGTTTCAGTAGAGAAGATCTCTCCTATATTGAACCGAATCTTCCGCTGGGGGCAGCATCTAACGGATGGGCAAGAGTCCATCTTCTCAGGTCATTTTTAGCCAAAGATAACTCCTATTCTGATGTTTTATCTCACCAGGCAAGTATGCAGCTATTAAGCAGGTTGGCTGACAAACTTAGCGAAGATATTGAAAAACGTACCCAGCTTATGTCTGGAAATCAGGAGTAAAGAGTGCGAAGGATCCGCTACGACATTCAGGTCTTTCTGGAAGGGCTGTTTTTCTGGGCAGGCGCATCGGCTGGTGTTGCTTATCTCCCGTCACTGGCGGGAATATACGGATTAACAAGCTTGGAGCAGAGTTTTTTTTTCGCTAGCATGGCTATTGGGCGTACATTCTTCCAACCTATTGCGGGTTTACTGGTTTCACCCGTGAAAACTTATATGCTCAGATGGGTTTCTTTGGTGATACTTGCTGGCATGGCTCTTGCGACTGCGTTCGTACCCCTCCCTGCAGTGCTTATCATCGCACGCTTTGCAGAAGGAGTATGTCTGTCTATCTACATCGTTTCCTTACGTACTCTTCTCAATGGATTTAGCCAGCAGCCGATATTTGAATCCGTCAATGATGCCTATACTATATCGCAAAGTACGGGGCGCTTGGTTGGACCCGCGTTTGCTGCACTTCTTGCATCAATATATGGCCCTCGGGGAGTTTTTATCGGTAGCGCTTTGACCTGGGGGCTGTGTCTGCTATTTAATCGACGATACATACAATATGAAATAGTTGCGCCAGTGATTCAGCATGAAATACGGTCAAAATGGCAGAGCTATTTTATGCTGCCTATTTGTGTTCAGGTGCTGGAATTTTTCTCATTAGGTTTTTGGCTTGTTGTTTGGCCTGTTTTTTTGGGGAACATTGATGGTGTTCGGTATAGCGCATTAGGGCTATTTTTCACGGCATCTGCATGCGGTGGATTATTCTGGCCACTTTTGAGGCGATTTTTTCACCATCAATCATTCGTTACGCGGATGCGGGGTGGTCTGCTCATTTTAGCACTCACAAGTTTTTTGCCAGCGATGGGGGGGATGAACACTCCTTTGCTTATCATTTTGGCAATATTGAGTGGGATCGGCAGTACTGCTTATTTCACGTCTTTTCATCACCATCTTTCAGATACCTTTTCCGTTCATGAAATTCCTAAAATTTATGGCATCTTAGGCTCGGTAACCTTCTTCGCTCAGGCTACAGGGCAAATAATAGCTCCTTCGATATTGATACTCATAACACCTTCCTCCGCCCTTCTACTCAATTCCGCAATATTGATTTTATCCACTGTATTACTGTCTATCCATCCACGTAATATAAGAGCAACAAAAGGAGAGTAACCATGAAGGCATACCAACAAGGACTTGAGCGCCGTCAGGCTAACTACGTGCCCCTGACACCTGTCGATCTTATTGCTCGTGCGGCAGAAGTTTATGGCGATAGACTGGCTATAGTGTACGGCAGTGTACGCCGTACTTGGCACCATACCTATACGCGTGCACGCCAGCTGGCTAGCGCCCTGGAACAGGCAGGTGTTGGCTATGGTGACACGGTTGCTATCATGCTACCTAATACGCCACCTATGATCGAAGCGCATTTCGGCGTGCCTATGTTGGGTGCGGTACTCAATACCCTTAATACCAGACTAGATTCTGATAGCGTGTTATCCATGCTGCGTCATGGTGAGGCTAAGTCTCTAATAATTGATACGGAATTTTCTGAACTTGCCAGACGAGTCGCCATGGAACTACCTGAGTTACATATTATCTGTGTTGCAGATGTGTTACCGGCAGACGCAGCGTATTTTCCGCGCGCGATAGATTATGAAACGTTCATCGCTATGGGTGATCCAGTATTCGCTTGGGTCACACCACAGGACGAATGGGATGCTATCACCTTGAATTATACATCGGGTACTACTGGCGATCCCAAAGGGGTGGTTTACCATTACCGAGGTGCATATCTCAATGCTATTTGCAACATCTTGGAGTGGGACATGCCCAAACATCCCGTCTACCTGTGGGTGTTACCGCTATATCACTGTAATGGCTGGTGCTTCGCTTGGACAATCGCGGCGCGGGCCGGAGTCAATGTCTGCCTACGCAAATTCGATGTCAGTCTGATATTCGACTTGATTCGTCGTGAGCGTGTTACTCATTATTGCGGCGCACCAATCGTGCAGGCGGCGCTGGCTGATGCGCCCGCCGAATGGCGAGAGGGAATAAACCACAGAGTGCATACCATGATGGCAGGTGCTGCGCCAGCACCTGCCATCATCACCAGGATAAAAGCGATTGGATTCGAACTCATTCATGTATACGGTCTGACCGAGGTCTTTGGCCCTGCCACCGTGTGTGCCGAGCAGGATGATTGGAAGCACCTGAGCGATGGTGAGCAGTCAGAGCTCAAGGCCCGGCAGGGAGTGCGTAATCATTTTCAGCGCGATGTAGAGGTGCTTGATGTTGATACAATGCAGTCCGTTCCTGCAGACGGCAAGACTATCGGTGAGATCGTAATCCGGGGTAATATCTGCATGAAGGGCTATCTTAAAAACGAGAGCGCTACGGAAGCCGCATTTACTGGAGGTTGGTTTCACACTGGAGACTTGGGTGTTATGTCCCCTGATGGTTATGTGCATATCAAAGACCGTAAGAAAGATATCATTGTCTCTGGAGGCGAGAACATCTCCAGCATTGAGGTTGAAAATGCTCTTTACCATCATCCTGCGGTGTCAGTTGTAGCCGTCGTAGCGATGCCAGATCTTCAGTGGGGAGAGGTACCCTGTGCTTTCGTTGAGCTCAAGTCAGGCTCCTCGGTGACGAAAGACGAGTTGATCGTTCATTGTCGTACTTTGTTAGCGGGTTACAAAATCCCTCGGGCTATCTATTTCGGTGATGTTCCCAAAACCTTTACAGGAAAAATCCATAAAATCGAGTTACGCAAGAGGCTGCAATTGAGGTGAAATACTATTCAGTCCGTGTCTGAGGTCAGGTTGTGAGCCATCGTCTGAATCTTGGAAACGAGTCTCTTTAGGAAAGAAGTAAATAGAATCAAAATGTTCTGAAATAGTGGATTGTTCGTACGATATATAGATATGAAAGAGCAATAATGTGAATAATTTAAGTTGACTACCTCGTAGTACTCGATTTGGTAGCAATGTTAATGATCGATTCTGTAGATGATATGGAAATGAAGTCAGTAACATCCCCCTATATAATCAGCATTAAAGCAGTAATCACGGCATACAGCGCGCAAATCATAGAAACCCCATAAATACAGCGTTCGCCCTCCTATCATAACGTGCAACGCGGGTTCTGTCGCCAGGGCTCAGAAAAGAGACGTGTGCTGTGTCGTGGCACACTGGGTCTGGCCACATGAACAGAGGGGATGTCATCGGACCATTAGATGCATTTTTAAGATATTCCTTAGATGCGGTACGTTTCTGAATGTCTATGCTTAGTGTGTCATACAAATTTTTCCCCAACATGAGGAATACTCTATGTATAAGAAAAGTCTGTATTTTATCTTAATCGCTTCCTCTTTCGCCTTTTCAGTCACCGGATGTTCTTCAAATATTACCCTTCCAATCCGGCAGGACAGAAGTCTATAAAAAATAATTAAGTCTGATAGTTGCGACCAGAGGGGATCTACGCCGGAACCCCAGATTTTCCGGCAACAGAAATTATGTCATGCTGAGTAGATTTATACCGTCAGATCACCATTGGTCATCAGGATATATATGTCTTTGCAACGTTTCCGGGGTATCCCCATATCATGACATAAAGTATGGCCTTTTTTCTCCGGACATTCCATCGGTACAGGTTGCGTAGTTTCTCGCAGAACAATCCTTAATGCCAATTACAATATTGTTCTTATTTAATTAATCCAGTATTTTTATATTGGTAACGGTGAGTCTGATTTCATTGAATTTAAATAAGGAATTAAATCATGAGCTATAGAATCAAAAAAAAAACTGTTAGTCCCGTTGTTATTTCTGTTTAGCCCTTTAAGTCATGCAGTTGTAGCTGGTGGGATCGTTTCGGTAAGTCATTCATGGCCTGTCAACTCAGAATTTAATAAATTATCGTTCTTTCAGCAGATAAATAACGATGGAGGAACAGGCTCCAAATACTACTGGGTAAATCAGTTTTATTTTAAAAATGGAGATGCTGGGTATATTGGTTTACAAAACCGGGGCGACGGTGTTCATGCCTTTAATTATTCTATCTGGAAGGCAAAAGGATGGAAGAGTGGTGTGTGTAGTTACTTCGATCACGAAGGTTCTGGAGTTCAATGCCAGATTGTTGTGCCATGGAAAATTGGACATCAGTACAAATTAGATGTTTCCAAAAATGGAAATCTGGTTACAGGGACAGTGACCGATTTGATGGATGGTACAGCTACAACGGTTGGTGTTATCGAAATTCCAGATACATTCGGTAAGCTATACTCATCTTCCGGTTTTGTTGAAGAATATTCCCAAGAGAATGAGCAGCTTTCTTCCTGTTATGTGATGGGGGCTCAAAGCTCAATTTTTCTGAACCCAATAGGCGATGACAAAACAAACGCAGAGCAGAGTTCCTATACCTATGGAAATTGCAATGATCCTTATGTGATACAAGCTGCATGTAATGGTGATGCATGCATCAATACCATCAGCAATCTTCGTGCAATGGCTTCCCCAAACGCACCTATAGTATCGATTGTCAACGATAACCACTTGACCGCAGAAACCATATCTAACGCTTTGAACAAAGTCGACTTGGTAGCTATTCGCTCTCAGGATGGTCATTGGGCACCAAATATTTATTTCCCGGAGCCTCACACGCTAAAATGGAAATCAATATTTGTAGATCATCGCGCAGGTTCTAGTTCAGCTGTTCATGTAAACGGCTCTGTTACAAAGATAAACAAGGGCCAGCACATAATGTATATGTCTGATGGTAGCAGATGGAAAGTGATTAACCCGGCCTAAAATTATTCCCCCTTAATACCACTAACACTTCTGTTTCAAACAGTAAGGTTGGTGGTATTTATCGAGCTAATATTAAGTTAGCAATGGAATTAATTATCGACTTTTAGGATATTTCCTTAATTTGTTAGAGTGACAGCCTCAAAGCCATGAAGATAGTGCGGTTAAGTGAATGATATATAACAGCTAAAAATATTTAAACTATAATGATTGCAAATAGGTTTTTCAGAGTATAAATTTAAAATAATCCTCATAAAGAGAATGTTACTAAAAAATTAAAGAAAGGTGATATTTTTAAATAAGCCATATCGAAACAATCAGATGTGTTTGTTGGAGGGGTTGGTGAATTTTGTGGTTCCAGTAATAATAGCTGCAGGCTTCAGAAGAGAATAACAATAGTAAAGGTGGCAACGGATTACAAAAAGATTCATCAACAGATGCCCTTTACGGTAGTGGCTCTGGTACATATGGTTTATGGGGAAGTAAGTCTGCTGATTGTTCTGGCAATGAACGAAATGGCTCCCCTGAAACTATTCGGTAATTATAATTGAAAGGCACAGATTCAACTATCTGTTATTCAAGGAGGGAACAATGGAAAAATATGTTGTTTTTATCAAGGATAATGAATCTAAAGCAATCCCGAAAAAGCTCGTTACGCGTTCAACAATTAAAGATTTGAAACAGTTTGGTTTCACAAAGCATCATGTTGAAGTAGAGGCTGATAATGAGAAGGATGCCATAAGAAAGGTAAATGAATTTAGTAATGGCTATTTAAATTCATTAAGTTCGTTCACTGGGAGTGTTTTTATTTGTTGCGCAGTCGTTGTAATTGTGGCTTTGATGTATCTATTTTCCTCCTGATGCTAATAAATATCTACTTTCGTGATAACATTGCACTATGGGTGTGTTTAGTGCAATTGTAATTTCATGTGAAGATTATTTTATGAAATTGAATCTTCCCGAGCCTGAAAAATTCCCAAACGATAAAATGCAAGTGCCTGATATTTTCACTTGTAGGGTTGGGCGATATCAATCTAGCAAAGATAAAATTATCTATTTATGGTCTGGTAAAAGCGTTTCCTTGATTGAACAGCGCTTCTGAATACAGTCCGAAGTGACCGGTTTGTTAGAAGTGCAGGTCAAAAATATCGCTAATAACAGGATTTAATCAGTGCCCGGGTTCAAAAAAGAGAAGCCTGCTCAGCGAATGCGGGTGGGGGAGTGAGGCAAGGAAAGCGCTGTTGTAGCTGGGGCCATAATCGGTGGAGTAGTGAATGGACCTCGCCAATATCAGCGGTATGAAGGAACAGGTAAGGAGTACCTTGAGTTGCCCATTCAGCAAGCTTATCTAACCAGACAGTAAATAATTCACTACTTTGCTCTTTATCGGCACTGCCAATAAAACGGACTAATGGATTGCTGGCGGTCATAATCGCATGGACCGGGAGTCTGGGTTTTTTACGCTGCGCCTCGCGCATGGCTTCGTTACGAGCAATAGCCAGATGCACAGGGCGACTGTCGAGAATAACGCGGTTCACCTGCCTTTGGTGCAGGCCACGATTTAATGCGCGCTCATCTTCGCCTTTGTCAAAAAAAGCCGGATGGCGTACTTCAACACCATAGGTAAACGTATCAGGCAGATGGTCAAGAAAGTGCCATAATTTGGGCAAGTCAGCCGGAGAGAAGGTGGCCGGAAGCTGTAGCCAGTACTGACCAATACGGTTTGCCAGTGGGGCCAGGCATGTGAAGAAATCATCACGTAAATCATCGCAGTGGCTCAGTGCCGCCTGATGAGTAATTGTGGCCGGAAATTTAAAGCAGAAGCGGAAATCATCGCTGGTCATATCGCGCCAGCGTAAAACACGCTCCTGATTGGGCAAAGCATAAAGGGTGGTGTTGCCTTCCACACAATTAAAATAGCGGGCATAGTCAGCGAGAGATGCGATCCCTGCTCGTGCCCATTTAGGGTGCTGCCATTGTGGAAGGCCTAGATATATCATAATGCGGTAATAATCTCCTCGCAGCTTCGCACCCTGGCAATTCGTGGGAATATATTATTGATACTGCCCAGGTGCTGTTCGGTACTACCTGCACTACAGGCATCTTCTGCTATCACCAGCGAAAATCCCAGCTCCCAGGCATGACGGGCCGTAGACTCGACGCCAATATTGGTCGAAATACCGCATAAGATAATGGTGTCGATACCGCGACGACGTAACTGAAGCTCGAGGTCAGTACCATAGAAGGCTCCCCACTGGCGTTTTATCACCACAATATCACTCTCTTCTTGCCCCAGTGCTTCTGGCGGTTGCCACCAGTTATCCGGCAGGGCATGAGCGGGATTAGGGGCGTCAACAGGCTGTTTCAGGGCTTCGATAAAATCAGCTGACCAGCCGACACGCACCAGAAAAACAGGTACACCGGTTTCGCGGCATTTTCTTGCCAGAGCTGCGGCATTATCGACCACCTCATTTGCCTGTCTTGGACCACCTGCAAAAGGTAAAATGCCTTCCTGTAAATCAATCACGACCAGTGCTCTGTGCTTTGTATTAAAAATCGTCATATCACACTCCAGTTTGATTCTGATTGAACAAGACATTACGCTTGGTCGAGAGTGTTATCCCGGTAAATTTTGTTAAATTTTATGAGAATTATCAACTTACCGGGATGATTCTGCCAGCGTAGTGGTTTCGGACTTATCGTGCGCCATTATTTCCAGTATAATAGCCCCCTTTTTTCAGTCAGTCGTGATAGTCGACAGAGTTGCCACCAAAGTGCCTGCTTCGCAGGTGACGGGTCGCGCGCAGCTAATTAAGGAATTTCTAATGCGTACAGTATATTGTGGGCAGCTTAATGCCACTCATGTGGGACAGCAAGTAACACTTTGTGGATGGGTTAATCGTCGCCGTGACTTGGGAAGTCTTATCTTTATTGATATGCGCGATCGCGAAGGGATCGTGCAGGTGTTTTTCGATCCTGATGGACAGGAAACCCTCGCGCGTGCTGCTGAGCTGCGTAATGAGTTCTGCATCCAGGTGACCGGTACCGTTCGTGCGCGTGACGAGAAAAATATCAACAAAGATATGGCTACAGGTGAAGTTGAAGTGTTAGCGGCTGAACTGACCATTATCAACCGTTCCGAGCCGCTACCGCTGGACTCCAACCACGTTAACACCGAAGAAGCGCGTCTGAAGTATCGCTACCTTGACCTGCGTCGTCCGGAAATGGCGAATCGCCTGAAAACCCGTGCGAAGATAACCAGCAAAGTACGTAGCTTTATGGATGAGCACGGTTTCCTTGATATTGAAACCCCTATGCTGACCAAAGCCACGCCAGAAGGTGCGCGTGACTACCTGGTACCGAGCCGCGTACATAAAGGTAAATTCTACGCGCTACCACAGTCCCCACAGCTGTTTAAACAGTTGCTGATGATGTCGGGTTTTGACCGTTATTATCAAATTGTAAAATGCTTCCGTGATGAAGATTTACGAGCCGACCGTCAGCCAGAATTTACCCAAATAGATGTTGAAACCTCCTTTATGACCGCACCTCAAGTGCGTGAAATTATGGAAAAACTGGTTCGCCATCTGTGGCTGGATATCAAAAACGTTGATCTTGGTGATTTCCCGGTTATGACGTTTGCGGAAGCAGACCGTCGTTATGGTTCTGATAAACCCGATTTGCGCAACCCAATGGAGCTGGTGGACGTTGCCGACCTGCTCAAAGATGTCGAATTCAAAGTTTTCTCTGGCCCGGCGAATGACGCGAAAGGCCGTGTTGCTGCCCTGCGTGTACCGGGTGGCGCACAGCTAAGCCGTAAACAGATCGACGATTATGGCAAGTTTATCGAAATTTACGGCGCGAAAGGTTTGGCGTATATCAAGGTCAATGAGCGAGCGAAAGGTCTGGAAGGTATTACCAGTCCGGTCGCTAAATTCCTCGATGCCACTATTGTGGAAGCTATCCTGACGCGAACCAACGCCGCTGATGGTGATATAATTTTCTTTGGCGCTGATAATAAACGTGTGGTATCCGATGCGCTGGGTGCACTGCGTCTGAAAATTGGTAAAGACCTGAACCTGACAGATGAAAGCAAATGGGCGCCACTGTGGGTCATCGACTTCCCAATGTTTGAAGATAATGGCGAGGGCGGCCTGAGTGCGATGCACCATCCATTTACTGCACCACGTGATATGCTGGCTGAAGAGTTAGCTGCTGAACCAGAAACGGCGATTGCTAATGCTTACGATATGGTGATTAACGGCTACGAAGTGGGCGGCGGTTCAGTGCGTATCCACCATGAACTGATGCAGCAGACAGTATTTGGTATCCTGGGTATCAATGAGCAAGAACAGCGTGAGAAATTCGGCTTCCTGCTCGATGCCCTGAAATACGGTACTCCACCTCATGCTGGACTGGCGTTTGGCCTGGATCGTCTGACAATGCTGTTAACCGGTACCGAGAACATCCGTGACGTAATTGCGTTCCCGAAAACGACTGCTGCAGCCTGCCTGATGACTGAAGCACCCAGTTTTGCTAACACTGTTGCTCTGGCTGAACTGGGTATTGAAGTGATTAAAAAAGCAGAGAAAAACTAATGAGTTATAAGCGTCCCGTTTCTATTCTGGTGGTTATTTTCGCACAAGATACGAAACGGGTGCTGATGCTACAGCGGCGCGATGATCCTGACTTCTGGCAGTCGGTTACTGGCAGTATAGAAGAGGGGGAGGACGCGCTGTCTGCTGCTCAGCGAGAGGTAAAAGAGGAAGTTGCTATCGATGCCGTCGAAGAGCTTCTGCCCTTGGTTGATTGTCAGCGCTGCGTGGAATTTGAAATTTTTACGCATTTACGTCATCGCTACGCACCGGGAGTGACGCGTAACACAGAATCGTGGTTTACGCTGGCACTTCCCCATGAACGCCCGATTATCATTAGTGAGCATCTGGACTGGAAATGGGTACCGGCAATCGAAGCGGCTCGAATGACAAAGTCATGGAGCAACCGAATGGCGATAGAAGAATTTATTATTGATGCCGCCTGATACAGGCGTTTTTTGGAGATTTTTATGGCAGGTCATAGCAAGTGGGCCAACACAAAGCACCGTAAAGCTGCGCAAGATGCGAAACGCGGTAAAATTTTCACAAAGATTATTCGTGAGCTGGTGACCGCGGCCCGTCTGGGTGGCGGAGATGCAGGTTCCAACCCACGTCTGCGTGCAGCAATAGATAAAGCACTGTCTAATAATATGACACGTGACACCCTGAACCGTGCTATCGCTCGTGGTGTGGGGGGGGATGATGATGCCAATATGGAAACCATCATCTATGAAGGATATGGCCCGGGTGGATCTGCGGTCATGGTTGAATGCCTGAGTGATAACCGCAATCGTACCGTGGCTGAAGTGCGCCATGCCTTCAACAAATGCGGCGGAAATCTGGGTACTGATGGTTCAGTTGCCTATCTGTTCAGCAAAAAGGGGATTATCTCCTTTGAAGCGGGCGATGAAGATCAGATTATGGAAGCCGCGCTTGAAGCTGGCGCTGAAGATGTTGTGACTTTTGATGACGGCGCGATTGATGTTTATACCGCGTGGGAAGATATGGGTGCGGTGAAAGATGCTCTGGAAGCTGCCGGCCTGAAAGCGGACAACGCTGAAGTTTCGATGATCCCATCGACCAAAGCCGATCTTGATGCTGACAACGCACCGAAACTGCTGCGTCTGATCGATATGCTGGAAGACTGTGATGATGTTCAGGAAGTTTACCATAACGGTGAAATTTCTGACGAGGTGGCGGCAACCCTTTAATGGGGTTCTGCCGGGCAAGATGCCCGCTTGAAGGTGATAAGTGATGGCGATTATTATCGGTATCGATCCGGGTTCACGTATCACGGGTTATGGCGTTATTCGCCAGACCGGTCGACAACTGAGCTATCTGGGCAGCGGTTGTATTCGTACACAAGTCACTGACTTACCCTCGCGTTTAAAGATTATCTACGCCGGGGTAAGTGAATTAATCACGCAGTTTCAGCCGGATTATTTTGCCATTGAACAAGTGTTTATGGCGAAGAATGCGGATTCAGCACTAAAACTGGGACAGGCGCGTGGGGTAGCCATTGTTGCTGCGGTTAATGCGGAGTTACCGGTATTTGAGTATGCAGCCCGTCAGGTGAAACAGACAGTGGTCGGAACCGGTAGTGCGGAGAAAAGCCAGGTACAGCATATGGTGCGTATGCTGCTAAAACTTCCCTCTAATCCGCAGGCAGATGCTGCAGATGCGCTGGCTATCGCGATTACCCACTGCCATGTGACACAGAATGCTGCGCATATAAGCTCTTCGCGACTGAATCTGGCGCGAGGACGATTAAAATAAAAAAGGCTGGATATTCATCCAGCCTTTTTTATATCATGCAGTATACTCGTGATACTTCAAGTTACTTGGGTGTATAACGGACAGATATTTTTTAAACGGGGAATTCCCAGGAGCGTAATGTGATAGGTAGACTCAGAGGCTTTGTTCTGGAAAAACAGCCCCCGCTGGTATTACTTGAAGTGGGTGGGGTGGGTTATGAAATTCATATGCCGATGACTTGCTTCTATGAACTCCCGGACATTGGTTCTGAAGCCTTAGTCTTTACCCATTTCGTGGTGCGTGAAGATGCTCATTTATTGTTTGGTTTCAATAACAAACAAGAACGTACTCTGTTCCGCGAGTTGATTAAAGTCAACGGTGTCGGCCCAAAGCTGGCACTGGCTATTCTTTCGGGTATGTCCGCTCAACAATTTGTCAGCGCCGTTGAACGTGAAGACTCCGTTTCGCTGATAAAACTGCCGGGTGTCGGTAAAAAGACCGCCGAACGCCTGGTGGTAGAGATGAAAGATCGCTTCAAAGGTATGCATGGTGATCTGTTTACCCCGACTACCGAACTGGTTCTGACTGCGCCAGAGAGTGGTATTGCGGATGACAGCGAAGCCGAAGCTGTTGCTGCCCTGGTCTCTTTAGGTTATAAACCCCAGGAAGCGAGTCGTATGATAAGCAAAGTTGCACGTAGCGGTGCAGATTGCGAAACGCTGATCCGCGAAGCACTTCGCGCAGCGCTGTGAGGTAAAGAATGATTGAAGCAGACCGTCTGGTCTCATCCGGAACTATCACCCCGGATGAGTTAATCGACAGGGCCATCCGTCCTAAGCAGCTGTCTGACTATGTGGGGCAGCCCCATGTCCGCTCGCAGATGGAAATTTTTATCCAGGCGGCGAAACTGCGCGGTGATGCCCTCGATCATCTGTTGATCTTTGGCCCGCCCGGGCTCGGTAAAACCACGTTGGCGAACATTGTTGCTAATGAAATGGGCGTTAACTTGCGTACGACTTCTGGCCCGGTGCTGGAAAAAGCCGGCGACCTGGCGGCGATGCTGACCAACCTCGAACCCCATGATGTGCTGTTTATTGATGAGATCCATCGCTTGTCGCCGGTAGTTGAAGAAGTACTCTATCCGGCGATGGAGGATTATCAGCTGGATATTATGATTGGTGAAGGCCCTGCAGCACGTTCGATTAAAATAGACTTGCCGCCCTTCACTCTGGTCGGAGCAACCACGCGTGCCGGTTCACTGACTTCACCGTTACGCGACCGTTTTGGTATCGTCCAGCGACTTGAGTTCTATCAGGTTGCCGATCTTCAGCATATCGTCGGACGTAGCGCTGCAGTACTGGGCCTGGAGATGAGCGAAGAGGGTGCGCTGGAAATTGCCCGCCGTGCACGAGGCACACCGCGAATTGCCAACCGCCTGTTACGCCGGGTGCGAGATTTCGCCGAGGTACGTTATGATGGCGTCATCAGCGCAGAAGTGGCCTCTCAGGCTCTTGATATGCTCAATGTCGATAGCGAAGGCTTCGACTATATGGATCGCAAACTGCTGTTGGCAGTGATTGATAAGTTCCTCGGCGGTCCGGTTGGCCTGGATAACCTTGCGGCGGCCATTGGTGAAGAACGAGAAACTATCGAAGATGTGCTAGAACCCTTTTTAATTCAGCAAGGCTTCTTGCAACGAACACCGAGAGGACGAATCACCACGCCAAGGGCCTGGAGCCACTTTGGTATTACCCCGCCTGAAATGCCTTAAAGAGAGTATAAAAAGGAATCTCCTCCCGATTACGTGGCATCAACTCTGATGCTACGTTTCTGATATTTTCTGCTCTAAGTCTCCAGAAACCTTCGCGAATATCTTTAAGTCTGTAGCAATTGTAAGTATCCTCTATACTTACAATTCTAGCTGTCAGGCTGCAAATGACTTGTATATGACTGGTGGAAAATAATGATATCTCCGGAGGGAGACAGGTTTTCAGTAGGCCGCCCGAATCGTTTTGGGTGCAGAGTGTGGGCTGCTCCAGTTGTTTCCTGAACAGACCAACGACTGGCAAATATCAACAGATATGGGTAAGCGTATAAGGAACGAATAATATAATGCCTCACATATCCTCAGCTTTTATTCCGGCAGCGGCTCACGCGACTTATCTGTGTCGTATCGCGGCATATACCGCTGTGGCGATTGCTCTCGGCTGGTTTAGCTACTTTATCTGGTCAAAGGAGTGGGATCTTGCCGTATCGCTAATTATTCTCGCCTTTGTTACGCTTCCCTGCTGGGTTATGGCAATGCGTGGTCTTTTTTTCCGTAGCCTGCTCATTGCACAAATTACCTGCTTATTGTTTGTCGGTTTTTTCTGCTATCGATACGATGTTTCAAATCAGCTGTTCCAGCGAAGCACCCACTTATATATTCCGACGATAGCCTTGGTAGGTTATATTAGTTATCAGCAAACGAAGTCAAAATTTCAAATTTTTATTATTTTAATCAGCTTGGTGTTATTTATTTTATTCAGCAGTAATGTCCATTTTTTATCGATGGATAATAGCACCGTCCGGCATTTTCAGATGGTGAGTTCGTGGATAAATCCGTTGCTTTCCACGCTATTATTTGTCGGTGTGATTGTGGCTATGCATACTGATTTTTCTAAAAGAAAGAAGAGTGTCAAGGCTATCCAGAATGCCTTATACAACGATCAGTTCATTCTTTTATATCAACCCGTGGTTAACCTGAAAGGCAGAGTCACTGGAGCGGAAGCGCTTATTCGCTGGAATCATCCATCCTCCGGGTTAATTTCACCTGTGACATTTATCCCTGACGCCCAACAGGCTGGGATGATGCCAATGATTGGTGAGTGGGTAATTGCTCAGGCCTTTAACGATTTACTGCGGTGGCAAGAAAATGCAGAGACACGTCATTTAACAGTGTCAATTAATATCACCACCGATCATTTTATGCAGCCTGATTTTGTGCGTAAGTTACTCCAGCAGGCGCAAGTCAAAAACATACCTTGCCGACAAGTGCGTCTGGAATTGACGGAAAGTGTCTTTATTTCCGAACCCCATATTGTTGCCGCTAAAATGGATGAATTAGCAGCTGCTGGTTTTACGTTCGCACTCGATGATTTCGGGACCGGTTTTTCTGCCTTAAGTACCTTGCGTAAGCTGCCGCTTAATCAAATTAAGATCGATCGTAGTTTTGTCACGGGCGCCAGTACTAATACTAAAGGCGTCGTTATTGCGAGAAATATTGCCAGAATGGGTACTGAGTTAGGATTAGAAGTGGTGGCTGAGGGAATAGAAACACCTTATCAATGGTCAATTATGAAAGAGTATGGCTGTACTGTTTTTCAAGGATTCCTGTTTTCGCGGCCGGTAAGTGTTGCCGACTTTATCCTCTTTGTGAGCAGTCATTCCCATCATGATACTGAATACAGTGCATCAGGTTACTTGTCTCATCGCTGAGCCAGTATAGTAAGAGCAGTACCGGCGCTTGCTTTCTGCTCAGTCTGTTATGGTTTTGCTCATATTGATCCCTGTAACACCGAAACCACTTTTTTCATAGACGTGTTGTGCCCGGCTATTGTCTCCGGCAACACGTAAACGAATTTGCTGAAAATTCTGTTCACGCAAATTTTTCTCAAGAGCCTGAAGGGCTTTTTTACCCAATCCCTGTCCCTGATAGTCATTAAAAATATGAAAATCATAGATAAATACCGTTCGCATGGCGGTATCCGGCTTGTACCAGAGATACCCCACATGCTGTTCTTTTTGCCCAGGGCTAACCGTCAGACAGAGTAAAACTTGTCCGGGGGTATGCACACCGTCAGGAAGGTCTTCGGCGATTTCTTGTTTAGCCCTGAGCCGTGAATCATCAAGAGACAGGCGATAGTTTGAGGTAATTTCCTGCGCATAATCAGCAATAAAATACGTCAGGTAAGCGGGATATTCATCCTCGCGCATTGGGCGAAACGTTATCATAATTTTTTCCTTACCTGACGGTTTTACTGGTGATTCACGCACTCTGCTTTTTCAACATAGAGAGAATAAAGAGCACCGCAGAGGCCAGTACCACCGATGGTCCGGCGGGGGTGTCATACAGAGCAGAAAATGCCAGTCCGCCTGTCACTGAAATCATTCCTGTCAATACTGCCACGGCGGCCATCTGTTCTGGCGTACGGGCAAAACGTCGTGCGGTGGCTGCGGGGATTATCAATAACGAGGTAATAATCAGCGCACCAACAAACTTCATTGCCACACCAATGGTCAGTGCCGTTATTAGCATGAGCAGCATTTTGGTTCGTTGCAGATTGACGCCATCAACATGAGCGAGATCGGGACTGATGGTCATAGCCAGTAAATTACGCCACTGCCAGGCCAGGACTCCGCATACGATAGCAACACCTGAGGCGATGGTGATGATATCGTCCAACGTGACTGATAGCAGATCGCCAAACAAATAAGCCATTAAATCGACCCGCACATTCCCCATCAAACTGACGACGACCAGACCTAAGGAGAGGGCACTGTGGGCCATAATACCCAGCAGAGTATCGATAGCCAGATGCGGCCTTCTTTCCAGCCATACCAGTCCCAGCGCCATCAATAAAGTGACAGCGATAACCGCATAGAATGGATTAACGTTAAGCAACAAACCAAAAGCGACACCTAATAGCGAAGCATGCGCCAGCGTATCGCCAAAATAGGACATCCGACGCCAGACGACAAAAGAGCCGAGAGGGCCTGCGGCACAAGCAAGCAGAATACCGGCCAGCCAGCCGGGAAGTAATAGCTCAATCATGACTGACTCTTTCCTTTGCGCAGAATGATGCGACCGTGCAAATCGTGACGATGATTATGGTGATGACGATAAACCGCGAGTTGTTCAGCACCGACGGGGCCAAACATGGAGATAAATTCAGGGTGAGTCGAAACGACTTCGGGCGTGCCAGAACAACAAATATGTTGATTCAAGCATAGTACATCATCCGTTTTGGCCATCACCAGATGCAGGTCATGGGACACCATTAATACCGCACAGCCCAGTTCATGACGCAGCTTATCAATCAAGTTATACAGCGATAGCTGTCCGTTCACATCTACGCCTTGGGTAGGTTCATCTAATACCAGTAATTGCGGTTTATTCAGCAGAGCACGCGCCAGTAATACACGCTGATTTTCCCCCCCGGATAGCTTTTGCATCGGGGCATTAAGCAGGTGAGCTGCCTGCACGCGTTGCAGAGCAGGCAGGATATCCGCTTTTTTGACACCGGGGCGTAAGCGCATAAAGCGATCGACGGTTAAGGGGAGGGTGATATCCAGATGCAGTTTCTGAGGCACATACCCAATACGCAGATTATTATCGCATTTGATAAGCCCGGTATCAGGCTTAACCAGCCCGAGTACCACACGGACCAGGGTAGATTTACCCGCGCCATTGGGTCCCAGCAGCGTCATGATCCGCCCAGCCGTTAACGACAGAGAGATATCATTCAGGACACGCCGCTGTCCGAAAAAAACAGAAATATGTTCGAGCTCAACCAAATTTATCATGACTATTTTAGGGGTTGCAGAAATTAACGAATGTTATAATATCACAACTCCTCATCTTGTCACGATGGTAATTTTCATTATGTTACATAAAAAAACACTTCTTTTTGCAGCTTTGTCTACGGTACTGACTGCGGCTCCTGTATTGAGTGCCAATGCGGCCGTTGTAGCGTCAATTAAACCGTTGGGCTTTATCGCTTCAGCCATTGCTGATGGGGTCACAGATACCGAAGTTTTACTGCCAGATGGAGCGTCTGAGCATGATTACGCACTTAAGCCATCAGACGTAAAACGCTTACAGGGCGCGGACTTAGTCGTATGGGTAGGCCCTGAGATGGAAGCGTTTATGCAGAAGTCGGTGCGTCAGTTACCGGAACAAAAACAGCTCGAATTATCCGCTCTTGCACCCGTAAAACCTCTGCTAATGAAGGGCAGTGATGATGATGACCATGATCATGATCACGCTCATGAATCAGGTGAAAAAAGTGGCGAAGATCACCATCATGGAGACTATAATTTACACATCTGGCTTTCACCTGAAGTGGCGCAGCTGTCAGCAGTTGCAATCCATGACAAATTAGTGGAACTTATGCCAGAACATAGAGACAAACTTGATGCTAACCTGCGTGATTTCACCTCTGGTCTTGCAGAGACGGATAAGCAGGTTAATTCCGTGCTCGCGCCGGTAAAAGGGAAAGGATACTTCGTTTTTCATGATGCCTATGGTTATTTCGAAAAACACTATGGCCTGACACCGCTAGGTCATTTTACCGTGAATCCTGAAATCCAACCGGGCGCGCAGCGTTTACATAAAATCAGAACAGAGTTGGTTGAGCATAAAGCGACTTGCGTTTTTGCTGAACCACAATTCAGGCCAGCGGTAATCCATGCCGTTGCCCAGGGAACGCAAGTGCGCACAGGCAGCTTGGACCCATTGGGCATCGGGGTTGTGTTGGGTAAAGACAGCTATATGCAGTTTTTGACCCAGTTATCTGACCAGTATGCGAGCTGTCTGAAAGGAGAATAATGAGGAATTTACTACGTGCAACAGATAGCCCGCTCTGTCGCCACAGCATTTGATAATTTGTCACGACCTCACCGCGTTATGCTGGGGTCGCTGACAGTTCTTACTCTCGCGGTCGCAGTATGGCGTCCAAGTGTCTATCATCCGGTAGGCTCTTCAGTCAGTAAGATTATCGAGCTAGACAAAACCGAGTCCCGTACGTTATTACCTGAAGCCAGTGAACCACTGGAACAAGCGCCGAATGCTGATGACGATATCATCCCACAAGATGAGCTCGATGAAAAAACAGCCAATGAAGCGGGTGTTCACGAGTATGTGGTTTCATCGGGCGATACCCTCAGTAGTATTCTTAACCAGTATGGCATCGATATGGGCGATATCAGCCAGATCGCTGCCATAGATAAAGATCTGCGTAATCTTAAGATAGGACAACAGATTTCCTGGACCCTCACGGACAGTGGCGACCTTCAGCGTTTAACCTGGGAAGTGTCTCGCCGTGAAACCCGCACCTACGATCGTACCGGTAACAGTTTTAAACTGAGCACGGCGATTCAGCAGGGAGAGTGGGTTAATCGTGTACTGACCGGTACCGTGAATGGCAGTTTTATCACAAGCGCCCGACAAGCGGGACTCTCTAATTCAGAAATTAACTCTGTCATTAAAGCCATGCAGTGGCAGATGGATTTCCGCAAGCTGAAAAAAGGCGACGCCTTCTCGGTTTTACTGTCACGTGAAATGCTCGATGGTAAACGCGAACAAAGTGAGTTAGTTGGCGTCCGTCTGCGTAGCGATGGTAAAGACTATTACGCGGTTCGTGCTGAAGACGGTAAATTCTATGATAAGAATGGAGCCGGTCTGGCGAAAGGCTTTATGCGTTTTCCTACCACTAAACAATTCCGCGTTTCTTCGGGCTTTAATCCGCGTCGCCTTAACCCGGTGACTGGGCGTATTGCGCCGCACAAGGGTGTTGACTTTGCTATGCCACAAGGTACGCCAGTGATGGCCGTCGGTGATGGTGAAGTGGTGATGGCGAAACACAGCGGTGCAGCAGGCTATCTGGTTGCAATTCGCCACGGTCGTTCTTATACCACGCGTTATATGCATTTGAAAAAGCTGTTAGTTAAGCCTGGACAGAAAGTAAAACGTGGAGACCATATTGCACTCTCTGGTAATACAGGCCGCTCTACAGGCCCTCATTTGCACTATGAAGTATGGATTAACCAGCAGGCAGTTAATCCGCTGACGGCTAAGTTGCCGCGCTCTGAGGGGCTGACAGGGAAGGAACGTCGTGATTACCTGGCGCAAGTCCGCGATGTGGTTCCTAAGCTCGCGCTAAACTAATACACTCTTCTTTGAAAGCCGGTACGTGTACCGGCTTCAGATTGCTGGCAAAGAAGGAAAAAACGTGGTTTTTCCTTCTTTGAGTTATCTGCCGAAAATCAATGAATTGATTTTCCTGTTTATTTTCGTAAATAAGCGCTGAAAATCAGATATCACTTTAGCTTTGCCATTAATCTCAAGCCGGTACGTGTACCGGCTTTTTATTTTGTGCGGCGGGCTGGACGCCGTTATGATATCGGCATTGTTTTTCGTCAATTTACTGACGCCGATGAGTATCTGTATGGAAAAAAATAAAAAAAATCACAGCGAGTTTATCCCTGAATTTAAAAAATCCTTTTTTCACCCGCGCTATTGGGGCGCATGGCTGGGTGTTGGCGCATTTGCAGGCCTGGCATTGCTGCCACCGGGTTTACGTGATCCGCTCCTGGGTAAAGTAGGTCGTGTTGCGGGGCGGCTGGCAAAGAGCGCACGTCGTCGTGCGCAAATTAATCTGCTCTACTGTTTTCCTGAACTGCCAGAAGCTGAGCGTGAACAGATTATCGATCGGATGTTTATGACCGCGCCACAGGCGATGGTGCTGATGGCTGAGCTGGGCTTGCGTGACCCTAAAAAAGTCATGCAACGCGTCGACTGGCATGGCAAAGAGCTTATTGATGAATTACAGGCGCGTGGCGAAAATGTGATTTTCCTTGTTCCTCATGGTTGGGCTGTGGATATTCCTGCAATGTTAATGGCCTCTCAGGGGCAAAAAATGGCCGCTATGTTCCATAATCAGGGCAATCAGCTATTTGATTATGTCTGGAATACGGTACGCCGTCGTTTTGGTGGGCGTATGCATGCGCGTAATGACGGTATTAAACCTTTTATTAGTTCAGTACGTCAGGGCTACTGGGGCTATTATTTACCGGATCAGGATCACGGTGCTGAACATAGCGAATTCGTCGATTTTTTTGCCACCTATAAAGCGACACTACCAGCGATTGGCCGCTTAATGAAGGTCTGTCGGGCGCGTGTTATTCCGCTATTTCCAGTCTATAACGGTACCACTCATCGGCTGGATGTCTATATTCGCCCGCCAATGGACGATTTGCTTGAGGCTGATGACCATACTATTGCGCGTCGTATGAACGAGGAAGTCGAGTTATTGGTCGGGCCATACCCGGAACAATATACCTGGATCCTGAAATTGCTGAAAACACGTAAAGCAGGCGAAACCGAGCCATATTGCCGGGATGAACTCTATCCTAAAAAGAAATAACTATAGAAATAAAGGAGGGAAAACAAGACTGTTTTCCCTCCTTTGACTTACCTGAACGCGCTCAGACAGATTTATTCTACTCGCAAGATACGGGTGGTGTTCGCCGTGCCGATTGCCCCCATCACGTCTCCCTGAGTGACGATAACTAAATCACCGGACAGCAGATAACCTTTATCTCGCAGCAGTATGACTGCATCATTAGCTGCAGCCACACCGTCAGTGTTCATCTCGCAACGAACAGGTGTGACACCACGATAGAGTGAAATCAGGTTCAGGGTGCTTTCATGACGAGACAGACCAAAAATAGGTAAGCCGGAACTGATACGTGAAGTCATCAATGCAGTCCGACCGGACTCCGTCATGGTAATTATCGCGGTAATGCCTTTCAGGTGGTTTGCAGCATACATCGCAGACATAGCGATAGCTTCTTCCACATTATCAAATTCAACATCGAGGCGATGTTTAGAAACATTGATACTCGGGATTTTTTCAGCGCCCATACAAACACGCGCCATTGCCGCAACCGTTTCAGCAGGGTACTGACCCGCAGCGGTTTCAGCTGACAACATCACGGCATCTGTACCATCCAGCACGGCGTTAGCTACGTCCATGACTTCAGCACGGGTTGGCATTGGATTGGTTATCATCGATTCCATCATCTGCGTCGCCGTGATGACGGCACGATTCAGCTTACGTGCGCGACGAATCAGTGTTTTCTGGATGCCGACCAGCTCAGGATCGCCGATCTCAACCCCTAAATCACCGCGTGCAACCATCACAACGTCAGAAGCGAGGATGATATCATCCATGGCTGCTTCACTGGCTACCGCTTCAGCACGCTCAACTTTAGAGACGATTTTTGCATTACAGCCGGCTTCACGCGCCAGTCGACGAGCATAGTTTAAGTCTTCACCGCAGCGCGGGAAGGAAACAGCAAGATAGTCGACACCAATTTTCGCCGCGATCAGGATATCCGCTTTGTCTTTTTCTGTCAGCGCTTCGGCTGACAGACCACCGCCTAACTTATTGATACCTTTATTATTTGATAACGGCCCGGCAACTGTCACTTCGGTGAAAACCTTGAGTCCTTCAACCTTCAGGACTTTCAGTTGAACACGACCATCATCGAGTAACAGTATATCTCCCGGAACCACATCAGCAGGCAAACCTTTATAGTCGATACCGACTTGTTCTTTATCGCCTTCGCCTTTGCCTAACTCGGCATCCAGCAAAAATTTGTCGCCAATATTCAGGAATACTTTACCTTCTTTGAAGGTAGAAACGCGGATTTTAGGACCCTGCAGGTCTCCCAGAATCGCAACATGACGTCCGAGTTTTACTGCAATCTCGCGCACTTTATTGGCACGTAACTGGTGATCTTCAGCAGAACCATGTGAGAAGTTCATTCGAACCACGTTGGCACCTGCAGCAATAATCTTTTCCAGATTATTATCACGATCGGTTGCCGGGCCTAAAGTGGTAACGATTTTGGTTCTACGTAGCCGTCTGGACATGTATTACTCCGTTGACTTGAACAACAATAATGTTGTGTGAATAATGGCGCAATTAATAAGCGCGATAATAACTTAACGAATAAGCTAACTGAATGTATTGATAAGTTACAGCCTCGAGGTAAAAAAATTCACGCATTTACCATTCTCAGCAAAGCGTTACTTATCAAAACGTGACTCTTTAAGAGCTTCTTTAACGCGTTTCAGATTGGTTCTGAATTTAGCCCCATGATGTAAAATAAACCCTGTCGCCAGGACATCAATCACGGTTAACTGGGCAAGACGAGAAATCATTGGCATATAAATGTCGGTATCTTCCGGCACATCCAGTAACAGCGCCAGCGTCGCTTCACGGGACAGCGGGCTATCCTCAGACGTAATCGCCAGGACTGTTGCACCATTTTCCCGCGCCAGTTGTGCGAGTTGTACTAAACTTTTCGTTCGGCCGGTATGGGAGATAAGCACAACCACATCCTGCTCGCTGCAGTTCATACAGCTCATGCGCTGGACAACAATATCATCGGAATAAATGACGGGAATGTTAAAGCGGAAGAATTTATTCATCGCATCATGAGCGACGGCGGCGGATGAGCCGAGACCGAAAAAAGCGAGGGTTCTGGCCTGTGTCAGAAGGTCAACAGCCTGATTGACAACACTGATGTCCAGACCCTGACGCACGCGAGCCAGAGCCGCCATCGATGATTCGAATATTTTATCCGTATAGGATCCTACGCTGTCGGACTCTTCTACATGACGGTTTACGTAAGGCGTCCCCTTGGCCAGACTTTGTGCAAGATGCAATTTAAAGTCCGGGAAGCCTTTTGTTTCCAGGTGGCGGCAAAATCGATTGACGGTGGGCTCACTGACATTAGCGCGACGAGCGAGTATGGCGATACTGGAGTGTATCGTTTCTTCTGGTTCGGCGAGGATAACTTCGGCAACTTTACGTTCTGACTTACTCAGCAACGTTAGTTGTGACTGAATTTTATCCAGAATATTCATAAAGTCAGGTATCCATCGGTTTGAGCGATTTCAGAAAAAGGAGAAATCGCAGCCTGGTTCAGCCAGAATACAGGTCAGCAAAAAAAAGAAAATATCTGAATTATGATGAGATTTCCTGGTTAATTTTCATTTCCTGCAATCGCCATCATACTTTCCATTCTTCGCACATAGTGAGTATAAAGCTTGCTGAATAACCACATTTTTTTTCGGTTTACTGATTGAGTATCGGCAAGTGACATGCATTATTTAGGGTCTATGATAAACCCATGGATTCAATAATGACAAAAATCGTTCAGAAATTATCGTTAATGTTGCGTCATCGTACCCTGTTTGAAGAAAAATGCAGAATAAAATGCGCAAATCAGGCTTAAAGGTTTACGACAAATTAGCAAAAGAAGTACATTGCATGTAATTAAATTACATGAGAGCTCCGGTTGACCCCTTACTCCAGGTGCGGGGGAGAGTACTAACCGGAATATCTGACACGAGGAGATAGACATGGCGGTAACGCAAACAGCCCAGGCGTGTGACCTGGTCATTTTCGGCGCAAAAGGCGATCTGGCACGTCGCAAACTGTTGCCATCGCTTTATCAGTTAGAAAAAGCGGGGCAAATTCACCCTGATACGCGTATTCTGGGTGTTGGTCGCGCGGACTGGGATAAAGCGGCATATACCCAGGTGGTACGCGAAGCGCTCGAAACCTTTATGAAAGAGTCTATTGACGAGACGTTATGGCAAAAGCTCAGTGCTCGCCTGGATTTCTGTAACCTCGATGTCGAAGATACCGCAAGTTTTGGCAAACTGGGTAAAATGCTGGATCAGACCCATCGTGTGACTATCAACTACTTCGCGATGCCGCCGAGTACGTTTGGTGCCATTTGCCGCGGTTTAGGTAAAGCGAAACTGAATGCCAAACCGGCTCGCGTAGTGATGGAAAAACCACTGGGGACCTCACTGGAAACTTCCCAGGAAATTAATGACCAGGTTGGCGAATTCTTTGAAGAGTGTCAGGTTTACCGTATCGACCATTATCTGGGCAAAGAAACGGTACTGAACTTACTGGCGCTGCGTTTTGCTAACGCTCTGTTCGTCAATAACTGGGATAACCGTACTATCGATCATGTGGAAATTACGGTAGCAGAAGAAGTGGGCATTGAAGGGCGCTGGGGCTATTTTGATAAAGCCGGCCAGATGCGCGATATGATCCAAAACCACCTGCTGCAAATTCTTTGTATGATTGCGATGTCTCCTCCTTCTAATCTCAGCGCAGACAGCATCCGTGACGAAAAAGTGAAAGTGTTGCAGGCTCTGCGCCGTATCGACCGTACCAACGTGCGTGAGAAAACGGTTCGTGGCCAGTACACTGCCGGTTTTGCTCAGGGTAAAAAAGTGCCGGGATATCTGGAAGAAGAAGGGGCAAATAAAACCAGTTCTACAGAAACATTTGTCTCTATCCGCGTTGATATCGATAACTGGCGTTGGGCAGGTGTGCCTTTCTACCTGCGTACTGGTAAACGTCTGCCAACCAAATGTTCTGAAGTTGTCGTGTATTTCAAAAACCCTGCGCTGAACTTGTTCAAAGACACCTGGCAGGAATTGCCTAAGAACAAACTGACTATTCGTCTGCAGCCGGATGAAGGGGTGGATATCCAGGTGCTTAACAAAGTGCCGGGTCTTGAGCATAAACATAATCTCCAGACGACCAAACTGGACTTAAGCTATTCAGAAACCTTTAACGAGACTCATCTGGCGGATGCTTACGAGCGCTTACTGCTTGAAACCATGCGCGGTATTCAGGCTCTGTTTGTACGCCGTGATGAAGTGGAAGAGGCCTGGAAATGGGTCGATTCCATTACAGAAGCCTGGGAAAGTGAAAGTGACGGTGTCAAACCGTATCAGGCAGGAACCTGGGGGCCCGTCGCTTCTGTGGCAATGATTACCCGCGATGGACATTCGTGGAATGAGTTTGAGTAATCGTTAATTGTTACCCGACAGCATATATGTTGTCGGGTATTTTTATCCTGTTCAAAAATTTTTTCTGCTCCAGAAATCTGCCTCAACTGTTTCATCGCCAGCAAATAGCCCGTGCTTTCATCAGCATCGGTAAACGAAATTCTCACACCGACGCATTCCCTCCCCACCGCGGCTGTAATCTTGATAAGTGATGAGTTCTTGTTCGCCTTCAGCCATGCGTTATGTTGCGGAGGAAGCCATCGCTGGCGTTTGTGAAGGGCAGGCTGATGGTGTGGTTCTGTGTCCGTGCTATATGGCAGTCGGTTTTGTGTCAAAAAAATGCTTCCTGAGTAAGAATTCCATAAACTTATGGGTGAACTTAATGTATTATTGAACCGTCATTTCATTTTTTATATTTTTGCTGATGTTTTTGATTATTGGCGAAAATTTTTCACCGGTTGAGTTGTTGAGCTTTGGGCTTGAGGAAAAAATGGTTCTTCACGGGTCTGGCTATGACACCGGTTCACTGATTTTAACGTGGGTAAAAGAGGTATTCAGATGAAAAACTGGCAAGCCACTGCGGAACAGATCCTGACAACAGGACCCGTCGTCCCGGTCATCGTAGTGAATAAACTGGAACACGCTGTTCCGATGGCCAAAGCGCTGGTCGCAGGTGGCGTTCGTGTGCTGGAAGTGACTTTACGCACCCCTTGTGCGCTGGATGCGATCCGCGCTATCGCGAAAGAAGTACCTGAAGCTATCGTGGGTGCGGGGACTGTTATTAATCCACAACAGTTAGCCGAGGTGACTGCCGCGGGTGCGCAGTTTGCCATTAGCCCGGGCCTCACTGAACCATTGCTGAAAGCAGCAACGGAAGGAACGATTCCCTTGATCCCGGGGATTAGTACCGTATCAGAACTGATGCTGGGTATGGACTATGGGTTGAAAGAGTTTAAATTCTTCCCGGCAGAAGCCAATGGTGGCACGAAAGCACTACAAGCGATTGCAGGTCCTTTCTCTCAGGTTCGTTTCTGTCCAACCGGCGGTATCTCTCTGGCCAACTATCGCGATTATCTGGCACTGAAAAGTGTGCTGTGTATCGGTGGCTCCTGGCTGGTGCCGCAAGATGCACTGGAAGCCGGTGATTACGATCGTATTACCCGCCTGGCACGTGAGGCCGTAGAAGGCGCAACGGCATAAGAGCAGGGGCCTGATTATCCTCATAGTAGGATGAGGCCTTGACTGGCAGGTGCCAGAAAATGCATACCAGGCACCTGCAGTGACAGATTTTATTCAGCCTTCGCCTGAATATGTGCTGCAGCATTTACCGCTTTGGCTACTGCTTCATCCACATTTGATGCGGTTGCCAGCACTACACCCATCCGACGTTTACCGCTTATTTCAGGTTTCCCAAATAAACGCAGCTGTAATCCGTTACCGGTCGCGGCGGCCAGATTATAATACTTCACATCGCGGCTATCTAACGTTGGCAAGAGAACCGCTGAGGCGGAAGGACCATACTGACGGATGCCCCCAACAGGTAAACCGAGAAACGCGCGGACATGCAGGGCAAACTCAGACAAATCCTGCGAAATAAGCGTCACCATGCCAGTATCATGCGGGCGAGGGGAGACTTCACTGAAAATAACATCATCGCCACAGACAAACAGTTCCACGCCGAATAAGCCATAGCCCCCTAAAGCACTGACCACCTGTTCAGCGATAACTTTGGCTTTACTGAGCGCAATATCACTCATTTGCTGTGGCTGCCATGACTCACGATAATCTCCATCTTCCTGGCGATGACCGATAGGGGCACAGAAATGTACACCATCGACAGCGCTGATGGTCAGCAGGGTTATCTCGAAGTCAAAGTTTACCACGCCTTCAACAATCACTCGCCCTTGACCTGCACGTCCACCGTGTTGCGCATAGCTCCATGCCTGTGAAAGCTGTTCTGGTGTGCGGATCATACTTTGACCTTTACCTGATGAACTCATCACTGGCTTAACAATGCAGGGATAGCCTGTCTCACTTACGGCCTGGCGGAAGGTTTCTTCGGAATCGGCAAACTGATAGCTGGACGTTGGAAGACCCAGTTCCTCAGCTGCCAGACGACGAATACCTTCACGGTTCATGGTGAGTTTGGCGGCGCGGGCGCAGGGGACAACATGCTGGCCCTGAGCTTCCAGTTCCAGCAGAGTATCGGTAGCAATCGCTTCAATTTCAGGAACAATAAAGTGGGGCTTTTCAAGTGCCACCAAAGCCTTGAGTGCAGCACCATCCAGCATATTAATCACATGACTTCGATGGGCTACATGCATAGCAGGGGCGTCAGGATAACGGTCGACAGCAATCACTTCGACCCCCAGACGCTGACATTCAATAGCGACTTCTTTGCCCAGTTCACCTGAGCCAAGCAACATAACACGTGTTGCCGCTGGACGCAGGGCGGTTCCTAAATTTGACATAGCGATAGGCCTTAATCGATAAAAAGACCGCCGCAGTATAAACGAAAACGTTTGCGTTGGAATGAGATCGCCTTGCCAGAGGCATATTTTTTTAATATACTGTATGAATAAACAGTCTAATGGGAGCCGGGATATGGCCGTTGAGATTAAATATATTGTTGTGAGAGAGGGGCAAGAAAAAATGGCCTTTACCAGTAAAAAAGATGCCGATGCTTACGACAAAATGCTGGACTTGGCTGACGCATTAACTGACTGGCTACAGACCAGCACCACGGTGATTGAAGATGAAGCCCGGGAACAGCTGGGTATGTGGATGGCCGAAAATAAAGACAGCCTCGCTGCTATTCTGAAAAACGGCAAACTTCCCCAGCCATCAGGCAGTGATGAAGTCGCTGCTGTCGAAAATATCAGCGAGCATGCCAGCCGTAAAAAGCGCGATGTCGCTTGAAAAACTATCGATTATGCCTGTACCCAAAATAATGTGGCTTGCAGGACAAAACATTAACGTTTTGAATAACGCGCATGCAACTTGAAGTATGAAGGGTATAAACCAGTGGTATCGCTGTGAACCACTGGTTTATCTGTCACGACTGGGCGATTTGTGTCAGGTGGTGATTCAACGTCAGGCGCAGCTCGGGTGTTAATGTTTTAATATTATTCAGCATCCAGCGTAAATAGCCCGGGTCCTGCTGGGCAATATCAGAAATTGCTCTCCCCCGGTACTTACCGAATGTCAGCGTGGTGACCAGCGCAGGGCGTCCCGTAATATCGACCATCTCTTCGGCTGACCAACCTGAATCGTCCATAATGCGTAACAATAATGCCGCAGTGATATAGCAGTCGAATAGAGCCCGGTGATGGTGTAACTCGGGCGGCGTGTTGACGTGTAATTTTAGCGATTTATACAGTCCCATATTGCTGTATTTCATGCCCGGCCACAAACGGCGAGCCAGTTTAACCGTACAAATCCAGTCCCCGTTTATCTCGGGTAACATACGCCTGTCGAAACTGGCATTATGCGCGACATAATAGGCACTTCCCTGATAACGCGGAACCACCTCTTCTATCCAGGGTTTGTCTGCCACCATTTGCTCGGTAATGTTATGAATGGCCATCGCCTGATGGCTGATAGGGCGATCAGGACGTACTAAGTCGCTCATTGGATTGGTAATTTGTCCGTCGACAATATCAACAGAGGCGACTTCGACGACGCCCCCTTGCAATCCACAGGTTTCTGTATCAATAACACGTAGCATGGTCGGTCCCCGTTTACTATTTATGGCCTGCTATCCTTATCAGGCGTTGAGCGTTTTTGTGACTGGAAAAATCAGCATCATACATTCAGGGCAATTATTTTAATTTTGGCTCATAAGGCAGCCTGGACAGATTCACAGACGCGGTGCGATGAATAGCAAGGCGTTCTTTGAACCAGTCGCGTAGCTGTTGTGGCTGTTCACGCTCAACCACTTCAGCAATGACCGGCATATTGTAGCGTTCTTTAAATGCGACCCCTGCTGCGGCAAGGTCAACGTTAATTTTATCCATCTCTTCAGGTGAGAGTTCCGCGAGATTATAGGTCATTATCTTCTCCGACAAAGGCTGGGCAAAAGTTACTGTTTTATTCCAGAGATAACAAGTTTTGTCAGTCAAATAAACGTAATCAGCCAGATGCTAACGTAACGGATAGCTATAATATCGGCAATAGTCGATTGAATGTAACATTCAGATAACATTAATAATCATGGGGGACTAAAAGTGCTTTCCGGCTCGACTTAACCCCCTTGTGAAGCTATTCTCACCGCTTCACCTGATAATAAAAAAGGAACCGTTAAGATGGCTATCACCACGAAACGTATTGTCCCGATTGTACTCCTTCTGACTGCGCTAGGCGCATCTTCGCAAGCCTTGGCCCATGCGCATCTTAAAAACCATTATCCCGCCTCTGATGCCGTGATGACATCGGCTCCGCAGGTGATTACCCTGGACTTCTCTGAAGGCATTGAACCTGGATTCAGTGGTATCAAAATCAGTGGACCTGAAAATAACAGAGTCAAAACGGCGAAAGCACAGCGTAGTGCTCAAGATGAAAAGCAACTGATTGTTCCGCTTGAGGAGACTCTGGTCCCCGGTGCTTATCTGGTGGAGTGGCATGTGGTATCGGTTGATGGCCATAAAACTAAAGGCAACTATCGGTTCTCCGTGAAATAATGGCGATGCTTTCGGCGTGTTACATTGCGCTGCGTTTTATCCACTTTGCGTCGCTAATACTGTTGTTTGGCTGCACGGTTTATAGTGTGTTATTAGCGCCCGGGGCGTTGCGAGGGGTATTGGTCCGACAGCTTCAGGTTGTCTGGCGTTCTGCCATTGGGGTCTCGTTAATCAGTGCCTGTCTGTTGCTTTGTGTACAAGGCGGGAAGATGGGAGATGGCTGGCTGGACGTCATTAACCCCTCGGTCTGGCTTATGGTGCTGGGAACCCAGTTTGGTCATATTTGGGCCTGGCTCCTGATCATGGCTGTTACGAGTGTCATTGTATTGGCAGTTCAGCCGCGGAAGATGCAAGCGTACTTATTGGTATTGACTGGTTTACAGCTAGTATTAATGGCTTGCGTCGGACATGCCTCCCTGCATGATGGTGGGATCGGTGTTCTTCATCGTGTCAACCATACCATTCACTTGCTGAGTGCGTCATTCTGGGTCGGGGGGTTACTGCCATTATTAGTTTGTATGCGGCTGGCGAGTAAAACGGCCTGGAGTGATATTGCTATTGAGTCCATGATGCGATTTTCCCGTTACGGACATCTGGCAGTTGCTGCTGTTATTATCAGCGGCATGATAAATAGTTTACTGATCATGGGCTGGAATATTCCCTTTGAAAGCAACTATTTTCGCTTGTTATTGCTTAAGGTAGTACTGGTTGGCGTGATGGTTATTCTGGCGCTAATCAATCGTTACTGGCTGGTAGCGAAATTTAACCATTCAGCCCTGGCAAAGCAGCAGTTTATCCGGCTGACCTGGCTGGAAGTGATATTATCAGCAGCAATATTGTTGCTGGTTAGCCTGTTTGCCACCCAGGAACCATTCTGAGAGTCACATAGGGTATATGAGAAACTGATGAGAAAAATTATTTTAACTTTATCCCTGCTTGCCTGTACCAGTGCGGCACTGGCTGCACCGAATATCATTACTGTCAGTCGCTTCGAGATAGGAAAGGATAAATGGGCCTTTAATCGCGAAGAGGTGATGTTAACCTGCCGGGGGGGTAACGCACTGTTTGCCATTAATCCAGGCACGTTGATGCAATATCCACTCAATGAAGTTGCAGAGGAGCAGGTTCTGAGTGGTATGACTAAGGGACAGCCTGTATCCGTTATTCTGATTGATTCGCCAGATAACCCAGGGAAAAAAATGAGTCTGGAGCCTTTTATCGAGCGTGCTCAGGCCTTGTGTAAGAAAGATTAACGGCAATAAAAAATTCGGCCGGGAAGCAGCACTAACTTCAGGAGTCTGTTGCTGTTTCCATTGCTGATAAAAGAGTGGAAATGTTTTTTACGTTATTTTCTGCGGAAACTGGATAAATAACATTATTCATCTATGCTTTTAGATGAGAGGTGATATTAATATATCGGCATCACTTCTGCGAAGTGATATCGGATATATACCAGTTTTAGCGCACGGCTCGTAGATGAGCCATTTCCCTGGACCGAACACAGGATTCGTGTTTGGTCTCTTTTTATCTGATTGTTTTTCAATTCTATTTTTAAACTTATATATTGCACGAAAAAACCACGAAATGAAGACTATTAATCCATCGGTAGTTTTATTAAAAAATACAGGTAATGTTATTAACAGATTTTTGGGCTGATAATAATATTTTTCTGTCGGAGGTATTTCCGCTCCTTAGCGATCGTGGTGCGGGAAAAATCCCTGGATTATCCAGCCAAGTAAACGAAAAGCGCAGTAGATAAAAACAGACAGTGTTGCTGCCAGAGCAAAGTACCATGGCGAAACGCTACCTGGTGAACTGGCATTAATTTCACTCATTAGCAGTAGTGAAAAAGACAGAAAACACAGTGCTCCGATAATAAGCCCTATTCTGTGACAGCTTCGACGAATACCTGCTTGCATAATCGTTCTCCTGTATATTCCCGAGGTACTTCACGTTGTCAGGGAAGTTTGTATGCGTTCCGTGGATCACAATGTTTAGCTATTCTCATCGACGGATATACAAGCAACGTGAACTGTTTTGGGTATAGGAAGCTTTCTGCCCTGCTTTGAGTATAACAAACTCTACAGAATAGCTGAGAATAAAAACGGTTTCTCTTCGCCTAAAAATGCTTTCTTATACTGAAAAGCTCGCTTCAAAACAGACCGGGTATTACACTCTGCCTCCTCCTTTATACATTGCCCTGTGGGGGATGTATATGACACTTTAACGCTGTATTTTATTATGACAAAACACGCCCATATTATTACCCGGCATGCCCAGGAGAATAGCCTCCGCAGTGTGCTACGTTCGCCACGTCTGATACAGCGGGAAGTCCTGGCCGGGGTCATTACTGCCCTGGCGTTGATCCCTGAGGTTATCTCTTTTTCTGTGATTGCCGGCGTTGACCCGAAGGTCAGCCTGATAGCCTCGATTGTGTTGTGTTTTAGCCTGTCAATACTGGGTGGCCGTCCAGCGATGGTAACGGCTGCTGCCGGATCTGTCGCACTGGTGATTGCTCCCCTGGTACAGCTTCACGGGGTTGGCTATATCTTACCTGCCGTGGTACTGGCCGGTGTGATTCAAATACTGTTTGGTGTTACAGGGTTGGCGCGAATGATGCGTTACATTCCTCTGTCAGTTATGAACGGTTTTGTCAATGCACTGGCGATTCTGATCTTCTTTGCCCAGATGCCTCACGTCTGGGGAAAAGGGCCGCTTATCTGGGGGTTGCTTGCCGTCACGCTGATGATAGTTTTACTGTTACCCAGAGTACTGAAGTCTGTCCCTGCTCCGTTAGTGGCCGTCGTGCTGATAACCACAGTCACCTTGGTGATGGGGTGGACAGTTCCGGTGGTACAAGATATTGGTGGCATGAAACCGGGGTTGCCTGGGTTAACTGAATGGATAGTGCCGCTCAATTTCACCACGCTGAGTATTATCTGGCCTTGTGCTCTGAGCGTTGCTTTTGTCGGTTTGATGGAGTCATTACTGACTGCCAAACTGGTCGATGCGATGACGGATACGCCTTCCAGTAAACGGCGTGAATGCTGGGGCTTGGGTGTGGGAAATATTTTTGCCGGATTTTATGGTGGCATCGCTGGTTGCGCGATGATAGGGCAAACGATGGTTAACGTCGAGCTAGGGAAGGGGCGTACCCGGCTGTCCACGATCTCTGCCGCTATCGTATTACTCTTACTGGTCACTGCATTAAGTGACGTGATGGCAAAAATCCCGATGGTGGTGCTGGCCGGGATCATGATGATTGTCGCGGTAAAAACGCTTAACTGGCACAATATTTCACCTTCGATGTTACGTCGGATGCCATTATCAGAAACGCTGGTGATGTTGGTCACAGTGGCTATCACTGTCTCCACCGATAATCTGGCACTCGGTGTGCTCGGCGGCGTTATTTTCGCCATGATACTGTTTGCTCGTCGTATTGCCCATGTTGTAAAAGCGCAGCGCCAGTTGTCACCTGGCGGCGATACGGTTACGTATGAAATTCGTGGTCCGTTGTTTTTTGCCAGCAGTAATGACCTGGTGGAACATTTCCAGTATGCCGATGATCCTTCGCGGGTGGTTATCGATCTGACCCACGCCCAAATCTGGGATGCCTCAACGGTGGCAATACTTGATACCATCACGACACGCTATCAGCGTTATCAGACAGAGGTAGAAATTATCGGGCTGGATACGCGTAGTACCGATTTCCATCAGCGTTTAACCGGGAAAGTATAATGAACTGCGGTTATTTATGCCTGTGTCGGGGCTAAATAACCTGATGTTCAGTTGGCTGACAGTCTTTTTTCGACTGTCAGCCAGCGGATTCTGTGTTAACAGAATTTATTGCTAAAAATGCGAACCGGGTAGCAAATAATTAATATTTTTAGCTGAAACAACAACCATTAAGCCATGATGCTGGCGAATTAAACATTGCTGTAACATTTATATTGCGATCTATTGCTAAACATTTTAAATCTAATATATGACCTGCCGAAAAGGGAGGATTAACCGATTTAATAAGCAACAGGATGCCCTCCCTATGAGCACTGAATCTGCACGCGTCAGCGCTGCAGCACCGACGTTTTTTCAAACGGTAAAAACTTTTCCACTCACCGTTGTGATGTTGTTATTTTTTACTCTGGTTATCCGTTTTAGCTATTTTATGGCCTGGCCGTTTCTCGGCATCATTATGACCCGTGATTATCAAATGTCTCCGGTTGCTATTGGTCTGTCGATGACCGGGAGTGCTTTACTTGCGGTAATACTGGGAATTTATGGTGGCAAAATATCGGATAGTCTGGGACGTCGGGGTATTTTATCCCTCGGTTGTGCTTTTTCTTTTATCGGTTATGCCTTACTGGCGCTGGCCAGCAATATGGGAGTATTTATTGCCGGATTACTGACTGTCGGCGTCTGTTTTGCCTGGGTTGATCCGCCAATGCGTGCTTTGATGAGTGATTTACTTGGGGATAAACGACGTCGCGCGCTGGCGCTACAAATTCGTTATTATTTGATTAACCTCGGTGCAGTGACCGGCCCGCTGGTAGGGATTGCCTGGGGACTGACATCCCAGAAAGGAACCTTTCTGATAACGGCATTAAGTTATTTGCCTTTCCTGGTCTGGTTATTACTGTTTGTTCCCAAGGGCAGAATGACTTCAACGGGTGGCAGCCATGAAGCGCCAGTGCCGTTGCCTCAAGTGCTGATGATTATTGCCCGTGACAAGTTGTTCATCGCTGCTTTGTTATGCAGTATTTTGTGTTCCATCGTGTTTGTCCATTATGAGGCGGTGGTCCCGCTCTATTTGATGATGCTCGATGCAACGGCAGCAGTACCTTTGATAACCTTAATTCTTGTGACCAATGCCAGTACGGTACTGATAGCACAGATATTTTTAGTCCGGTTACTGGCTCAGATGGCGATCTCGAAACGCATTTTACTGGGTAGCAGTATTTTTGCGCTGTCGCAGTTGGGTTTTCTGGCCATCGGTAATACCGATCCACTGTTATGGTTTTGTGTGACGGTCGTGTTCAGTATCGGAGAGGCTATTCTTATGCCTAACCTCAATATTCTGTTGGATCAGCTGGCCCCGGCTGAGCATCGTGGTGCTTATATGGGAGCTTCTTCACTCCAGACACTGGGGATAGCGATAGGTCCTTTAATCGGTGGGGTATTACTCACTTTAACGGGCTCCGGGGTTTTTATGGGTACCTTATTCTTCAGCTTGTTGCTGGGGGCCATTATTTTCTGTTCACGGAGCGGTATTCAAAAACGCCTTCAGGAATAACAACGCAAGGAACAATTTATGTTGACTCAGGCTCCGACCCTGGAAACGGCGAGATTGCGCTTACGCCAGTTAACCCTCAATGATTATGATGCGCTGGTCGCATACTGGGCAAGCCCGGATACGGTCAAATATATTGGCAGCGGGCAACCGCAAGATAGTGAGATGAGTTGGGGAAGGTTGCTGCGCTATATCGGGCACTGGCAGCTTCTGGGATATGGCTACTGGGCCGTTTGTGAAAAGGAGACGGATCTGCTTGTTGGTACTATGGGTATTCAAAACCAGAAGCGGAATTTAACACCTGCTCTGGAATATCCGGAAGCCGGGTGGACACTCAGCCCGACGGCCTGTGGCAAGGGCTATGCGACGGAAGCCTTGACTGCGATTCTTGCATGGGCAGATGACACCTTTGCCGGGCCGGTATGCTGTATTATTGATGATGAAAACGTGCCTTCGCTTCGGCTGGCTGAACGGCTGGGATTTCAGTTCAGACATTATGCGGAGTACCATAACAAAAAGGTTCGTATGTTGGTGCGTCCGTTAGCGGGCTAATAATCAGCATCTGTTTGTCATACGCAAATAGCCCGGACCGGTGTCTGTCCCGCAAATCATGGAGCCTGCCTGTGTTCACAGGCAGGCTGAACTTGGTGCCTACAAGTCATTCGAATCTTCTAGATGTACTCTTGAGCAGGCCGCCAAAAATTGTCATGCACCTCATCCAGTGGATAGCAACCGCCACGGCGGATACGCTGCTCATCCATCACGGCCAGGCATTGCTCCTCAGTTTTGAGAATTTCAACGACAAAATCATCGCAGCCCCCGTGTAAATAACAAACAAAAATAACCAAGGCAAACATTATCATCTCGCTATTGCTTGAATGGATAAGCGAAAAAAGCGGCAACCAAGCTTGATGCCTTCTTTTAGCCTGGTTGCTATCACCAAAATAACAAGGAAAAAAGCTAATTTTATCCTGATATCTGGGTGGTAAATAGTTTTCCATCACGAACCAGTTCACGAGGGTAGCTATTTTTCAGCCGTGAACCGACTTTCCGGGCCAGTCCTAAGGGTTGCCCTTGGAAAGTGACTATCACCTCATCGCTTAAAACTGAGGTTTCGGGATAAATATCCTGGCCTCGATACCAGCTTTCGGCCTCAGCCGTCGTCAGGGCAAAGCACAGAGGATTATTAGCTTTTGCCAGGGCAATCACTGCCTCGTGCTGCCAACGATACCCTTTATTATGCTGTTCGGCTAACTTTAAACCAATACGTGAGAAGCGAACTTGGTTTAGCAAAGGTTCTATCTCAGAGGGAAAAAGCCAAATTTCTTTATCGCGCTGCCAGAGTGTCAGTGCGTTAGTAACCTGCAATCCTGATTTAGCTGCGGCACGGGTAACTTGCTCAGCCGCGGCGCTTTTCATGCGTACAAACGGAAATTTACCGAGTTTATATCCGGGTTTGTCTAATGGTTCAACCGATGCTGTTTTACGCAGGCGGGCGACAAAGAACCCCTCGCAATCATAGATTTGTGGGAAAACATGTAAAAAACCTTCGGGGGTGACGGCTCGTTTGGCATCAGGGAACAGGTCGTTGAGCGGCTCTATCTCTACTGCGTCCGGATAACGAGCTTTGAGCCAGAAGCAGATCTGCTGATTTTCTGCCGGATTCAGCGTACAGGTTGAATACACCAGGGTTCCGCCTGGGCGCAAAGCGTGAAATGCACTATCAATCAGGGCCATTTGTGTGCTGGCAATCTCTTGTGTGCTTTCGTATGACCAGTTACGCAAGGCATCAGGATCTTTACGTACAACCCCTTCACCGGAGCAGGGGGCATCAAGGAGTACGGCGTCAAAAGCTTCGGGGGTTGCGGCCCCAAAAACGCGACCATCAAAATGGGTGAGGGCGACATTACTTATCCCGCAACGACTGATATTCGCATGTAAGACTTTTACCCGGCTGGCAGAGTATTCATTGGCGAGGATAGCGCCTTTATTCCCCATATGGGCGGCAATTTGCGTGGTTTTTGACCCCGGTGCGGCTGCCATATCGATAATACGTTGTGGCCTGTCTTGCCCGTAAAATAATGCGCTAACAGGAAGCATTGAACTGGCTTCCTGGATATAGAACAGGCCGCTTAAATGTTCCGCGGTGCTCCCTAAAGGTAATGTGTCATCATCGCGTTCAATCCAGAAACCTTCTGCGCACCAAGGTACAGGCGTCAACCGCCAGCCGTAAGGTTCAACCAGCAGGAGAAATTCACTGACAGATATTTTAAGTGTATTAACACGTAAACTGCGGCGCAGTGGACGGTGGCAGGCAGCGATAAAACTATCAAGGGACAGAGAAGCAGGCATAGCCTGATTTATCATATCGAGAAAAGGTTGTGGCAGGTAAGCAGAGTTGGATTGAGCCATAAAAGGCGCCCCATGGGAGAATAAGGGGCGCAGTTTAGCATAAAGCTCTGGTTATTCGCATTAACCAGGATTTAACGTGGCAGGGCCGTTCCCCACTGACGCCACTCTTTTGGCTCATTTTCTTCCAGCAGGAAGTGCTTTCCGGCTTTAGAGCGCGGCGCAAGCGGAACACCTGGTGGTGTGGCAAAAGCAATTCCGCCACGAATAAACTGATTAAAGGTGCCCGTTTTCACCACGCCGCCGGTCAGGCCAAAATCGAGAGTATAGCCAGAAGCAAGCCAGAACACGGAACTGTCACGGACCAAATGCTGATAGCGGGTACTGACACGTAAATTCAACAGTACCCGGTCAGACAGTTCGCCGAGTTTCATTCCCGCAACCGTACCGACTTCTATGCCACGGAACAGTACCGGAGTACCAATATTTAGAGCACCGGCTTCGGGGACTTCCAGCACAATACTCAACCCATCAGCATAACGAGAGTCACTGATAGAGGCAGCCTGCAGCTCAAAAACACGCTGTGAATTACCGGTGCCGGGCTCGGCATTGATATAAGGCTGGATAATTGTGTCAAGATTATCCACTCCGGCAGCTGAAATCTGCGGTGTCACAACGGAGAAGCGGCTGCCCCCTTTAGAGAAGGCCGTAACATACTCAGGATATAAAACCGCCTTAGCGACGACCTCTTTACGGGATTGTCCAAGTTCCATGGAGTCCAGCTGACCGATATTGATCCCCAGATAACGAATTGGCATTCCGACCGACAGTTTACCGGCATCAAAAGTACGCAGCAGGATCTGACTTCCCACCGCTCTGGCTGCGGTTTCAGAAGCAAACAGAATGCGTTTACCGTTTTTGGCAACGCCTTCTCCAGCGCCTTTCAGATTATCAAAGCTAATCGCTCCTTTTAAGGCTCGCGATAGCGGTACTGCCTGAACGCTCAAACCGCTGCCATTTAACTGAACTTTTGCACCCCCCTCAGCCCAGAACACACTGCCTGATGTCAGTAAATGGCGATACTCAGGTTTGATATGAACATTGATTTCGAAATTATCCTCCAGCGGACGAACGCTGATGATGCTACCGACTTCAAATTTACGATACAGAACCACAGAACCCGTCTGAATATCTGGCAGGCTGCTGGCGGTAAGGGTGAGCGTTGTCGTCGGTTGCGGTGTCAGGCTGTTTTCACGCGCTTTTTCAAGATTAGCGAACAGCGGATAGGTGGTTTTTACCTCTCCCTTACTTCCCGGAAGAATACGTATCCCCCCGGAGAGCCACTCACTGGTACTGGCTCCGAGCATTTCCACGCCATCAATACCCACTTTGACATCAAAGCGGCTATTCACGACAAATTTACTGTCGCCCTGAATCAGAGCACGGTATTGCGGATCGATAGTAATAACAAAACTGACGCCTTTATCTGACAGGGTTCGTTCGATAATTTGCCCAACCTGTACCCCGCGCAGGATCAGTGGTTGTCCGACATCAATACCATAGCTTTCAGGTGCCGTGAGTGTCAGCGTTAAGACATTAGGCTGTTGTAGCGGGCTTTCAGCGCCAGGAAGTACGGTGAAATGGTGCTGCGGTTCACCTTCACCGGGTATGAGTTCAAGTGTTGCACCGGTTAATAAACGACTAAGAGCCGGATTGTTCAATGAAACCTTTGGTTGTTCTAAGGTAATACGCGTACCGGTACGCATTAAATTGACAACACTCGGGTCAATCACTAGCTCCCCCGTCACACTGCTGTCAGGGTTGAGTGTCATTTGTGTCAGAGAACCTACTTCCAGCCCTTGGTACATTAACTTTGTTGATCCGGCATTCAGACCATTACCTCCAGGTAAACTCAGGGTAATATTGACGCCGCGCTGGCTATGGGCCAGATCTTCAAATAGCGTGAAGTTGTCATTGCTGTTTGCTTTTGGCGAATCATCAGGAGAGTCAAACGCAATGGCGCCATTGACAAGTGCCGCCAGGCTTTCCAGCTGAACTTGTGCTCCGCTAAGACTAATATCTGCTTTAACACCAGACACATTCCAGAAGCGACTGTTGGTTTTGACCAGATTAGCAAAGCGTTTGTCAATCAAAACGTCGATAGCCACGCCTTGCTTGGTTTTATCGATTTCATAATCATAAACACGACCGACCGGAATTTTTCGATAGTAGACCAAGGAACCGCTATTCAGCGACCCAAGATCCGGTGCCTGAAGATGTATCAGTAACTCGCCATTATCCAACCGATATTTGGGCTGGGTATCAAGGGCGGTAAAATGATCCTGCGGGGAACCGCCTCCAGGCATCATACCGATATAGTTACCGCCAACCAGGGCATCCAGCCCGGATACGCCCGCCAGAGAAGCTTTGGGAGTGACCAGCCAGAATTGAGTCTCTTCCCGAAGCGCATCTTGCATATCGCTCTTAATACTGACTTTCACTTCAATTTTGCGTAAGTCATCATTCAGGCTGATACTTTTCACCATCCCAACCTCAACACCCTGATAGCGCACGGGCGTTCTGCCCGCAACAATGCCATTAGCGGAGGTAAAGTCGATAGTCACGGTGGCCCCTTGCTCCTGCCAGGCGGTCCACATTAACCAGCCACCAATCAACAGAGCAATAAAGGGGAGCAGCCAGAAGGGTGAGATCCGGCGTTTTGTTTTAATCCGAGCTTCCATCACGGAAGCAGGCGTGTCCTGAGGCATGTACATCCCAAAGCAGTCGACTATCAAGCCATTCGACAGCAAGCAGAGTTAAAATTACCGCCGCACCGAAATAAACGGCAGCAGGTCCCATAGTAAAAGCGAGTAACAAATCCCTATTAATCAATGTCATCATCAATGCGATAACAAATAAATCCAGCATCGACCAACGACCAATCCAGGTCACAAAACGCAACATTTTCATGCGTGTCTTAAGTCCAGGACCACAGTCTAAATGAATACTGAGTAACAGCGTAACCATGACAATGATTTTCGTGAATGGCACCAGAATACTGGCAATAAACACGATGATGGCAATCGCAATATTACTGTTCGCCAGACTAATAATACCTGAAAAAATGGTATCTTCCTGGCGCACGCCATTGACGTACAGTATCGAAATAGGTAGCAGATTAGCCGGTAGTAAGAAAATAAAAGAGGCAATCAGTGCCGCCCAGGTTTTTTGCAGACTATGGCGGCGTCGAAAGCGTAAAGGAGTATGACAGCGTGGACAACGACCTTGCTCGTCCGCAAGAGTGGTAAAATGGCAGCCAAGACAAATACGTAAATGTGCTGGGATCGCGTATTTGCGGCGGCGAGGATAAAAACGATGCCATAGCTGCTCTACGTTAAGGTGTATTAAGGTCAGTAAACTCAGGATAACCAAGGCAACAAAGGCAATCAGTCCGAAGCTTGGTTCGATATAGGCATAGTCACTGACTTTAATACACGCAATGCCAATGCCGATAAGGTAGATATCCAGCATCACCCACTCTTTTAGCCGGGCTAGCATCAACAGTACAGGGCGTAGATTTATCCCTAAAATATTACCCAGCCACAAGTAAATGATAGATAATACCAGAACAGCCGGCGCACCAATCAGGCAAAACATGACCATCGCGGCGGTAATCACATCGCCTGCAATGGCCATCTGCCAGATACCTTGCCACAGGCTGACATCAATACGTGAGCCGAGCATGAGAATACTCAGCAAAGGAGACGTGAAAGCCAGCGGCATCAGTAGCAGCATAGCAATCGCCATAGCGCCAAGGCGAGTCAGCGACCAGTCTCGTCCGCTACGCACTTTGGCATCACAGCAAGGGCAATAGGCATTTTGTCCGGTTTTGATGGGCATAAGTAAAAACAATGCATCACATTCAGGGCAGCGCTGATAACGCCCTGAAGGCAGTGTTTGACTTAAGTTATCTATTTTCATCTATTGTTATCATCAGTTTACTGCGATAATTTTGGCTAATACCCGTCATACTTCACGTTGCCTGGGCGTTGCCGCAGTGAGGGCTGCCGAATCACGTAGTTTATCTGCACCTGTCTGCTGGGTAAACGCAACGCCTGTAATTAACTGGAATTATTTAGGGTATAGTATGCTATGCAATTCACAATGACATCAAAATGGCAGGGTAATGAGTAAAGAGCAATTTTACGCAGATCTGAATCGCGACTTCAGTGCGTTAATGACAGGTGAAACGAGCTTTCTGGCTGTGCTGGCAAACACCAGTGCCTTGCTGTTTGAGCGTCTGGAAGAGGTCAACTGGGCTGGTTTTTATCTTCTGGAAGGAGATACCTTAGTATTAGGACCTTTCCAGGGTAAAATAGCCTGTGTCCGTATTCCATCTGGTAAAGGTGTCTGTGGTACTGCTGTTGCCAGCGCTCTAGTACAGCGGGTGGATGATGTCCATGCTTTTGCCGGACATATCGCTTGTGATGCTGCCAGTAATTCTGAAATTGTCCTGCCACTTTATGTGAATGGACAGATTATTGGCGTGTTGGATATCGACAGCACACAGTATGCACGTTTTTCACAACAGGACGAAATCGGTTTAAAATCCCTCGTATCAAGACTTTCAGAAGTATTGTACAGCACAGATTTTAAAAAAATCGTCTCGTTATAGCATGATAAACAACGGATCCCGTGGCATTTAACGATAGCGTCATTATAATGTGGCGTGTTCATGCCTGCGCTAATTGGCAATTCCGGTGTAATCAGGAAATTTCATGGAAAATCAACCTAAGTTGAATAGCAGTAAAGAAGTTATCGCTTTTCTGGCAGAGCGTTTCCCGCTTTGCTTTAATGCCGAAGGCGAAGCTCGTCCTTTAAAGATTGGTATCTTTCAGGATTTGGTCTCACGTGTAGAAGGTGAGTTGAGCCTCAGCAAAACGCAATTGCGTTCAGCATTGCGTCTTTATACCTCAAGCTGGCGTTATCTGCATGGTATCAAGGCTGGCGCAATCCGCGTTGACCTTGACGGTAATCCTTGTGGCGAACTTGATGAGCAGCATGTTGAACATGCGCGTGTTCAGCTTGAAGAAGCGAAAGCACGTGTGCAGGCTAAACGTGCCGAACAGCAAGCTAAAAAACGTGAAGCAGCTTCTGCTGCTGGGGTGACAGAAGAAGCGCCTCGTCGTAAGCGTAAACCACAACCTGTGGCTGCACGTCGCCAGGACGGTGCTGAACGTAAACCACGGTCAGAAAAACCGCTGAACAAACCGGCGGCTGAAAAACCGACTGAAAAAGCGCGTGAAGAACGTCGTACTCCGGTAACGGATATTTCAGTATTACAGGTTGGACAGACACTTAAAGTCAAAGCGGGTAACAACGCTATGGACGCAACTGTTCTGGAAATTACCAAAGATGGCGTCCGTGTACAGCTGACTTCTGGTATGGCAATGATCGTACGCGCAGAACACTTACAGTTCTGAAACGGAGGCCTGGTCCAGGCATGAACAAACTCTTTAAGCTTACGGCTGTTGCTTGCCTGTTTTTTGTAACAGGCAGCACCCTGGCATTAACGGATATCACGAAAGCTGATCAAATACCTCAGTTAACGGAGGAAAATCAGCATTCTACCGTCAGTGAGCGCGTGACATCGCGCTTTACCCGCTCTCATTATCGTCAGTTTGATCTCGATGCTGATTTTTCAGCAAAAATATTTGATCGTTACCTGAATCTGCTTGATTACAGTCACAATGTGCTGTTAGCCAGCGATGTGGCTGAATTTGCCAGTAAAAAAAATGAGTTAGGTGACGAACTGCGTACCGGCAAACTGACGGTATTTTATGATTTATATAATCTGGCACAAAAACGGCGTTTCGAACGTTATGAGTACGCGTTGAAGGTGCTGGAAAAACCGATGGATTTTACCGGTAACGATACTATTGATTTAGATCGTGGCAAAGCATCATGGCCAACCAGTGTCGCTGAACTGGACAAACTCTGGGATGCCAAGGTCAAATACGATGAACTGAGCCTGAAATTGGCGGGTAAAACCGATGCGGAAATTCGGGAAGCACTAAAAAAACGTTATCAGTTTGCTATCCGCCGTCTGGCACAAAGCAACAGTGAAGACGTGTTTACTCTGGCGATGACCGCTTTTGCTCGCGAAATAGACCCCCATACGAATTACCTTTCACCGCGTAATACCGAACAGTTTAATACAGAAATGAGTCTGTCGCTGGAAGGTATTGGGGCCGTATTGCAAATGGATGATGGCTACACTGTCATCAACTCTATGGTTGCGGGCGGACCGGCTGCAAAAAGTAAAAACATTGCGATAGGCGATAAAATTGTCGGTATCGGCCAGGCCGGAAAAGGTATGGTCGATGTCATCGGCTGGCGCCTGGATGATGTTGTTGCGCTGATTAAAGGGCCGAAAGGAAGTAAAGTCCGCCTCGAGATTTTGCCTGCTGCGAAAGGCGCGAAAACACGTATTGTGACGCTGACACGTGAACGTATTCGTCTCGAAGATCGAGCGGTCAAAATGTCGATTAAAACCGTTGGCAAAGAAAAGGTCGGTGTACTGGATATTCCGGGCTTTTATGTCGGTTTAACAGACGATGTCAAAGTTCAGCTGCAGAAACTAGAAAAAGAGAACGTGAAAAGTATCATTATTGACTTGCGTTCAAATGGTGGTGGTGCGCTGACCGAAGCTGTAGCGTTGTCGGGGCTGTTTATTCCTAACGGACCGGTTGTTCAGGTTCGCGATAATAATGGCAAAGTCCGTGAAGACAGTGATACGGATGGCATTGTTTACTATAAAGGACCGCTGGTCGTTCTGGTTGATCGCTTCAGTGCATCAGCGTCGGAAATTTTTGCCGCGGCAATGCAGGACTATGGGCGTGCTCTGGTCGTTGGAGAGCCGACATTTGGGAAGGGAACGGTTCAGCAATATCGCTCGCTAAACCGTATTTATGACCAAATGCTAAGTCCCGAATGGCCGGCGTTGGGATCGGTGCAATACACTATCCAGAAGTTCTATCGCATTAATGGTGGTAGTACGCAACGCAAAGGCGTTTCGCCAGATATCATGTTGCCAACGGGTAATCAGGAAATTGAAACCGGCGAAAAATTTGAAGATAATGCGCTTCCGTGGGACAGCATTAAGGCGGCAACTTACAATAAAACTGGGGATGTTACTCAGTTTGAGCCGGAATTGTTGAAAAAACATGAGCAGCGTATCGCTAAAGATTCTGAGTTCCAGTACATCACCCAGGATATCGAACGTTTTAATGCCTTAAAAGACAAACGTAATATTGTTTCTCTTAATTTTGCCGAGCGCGAAAAAGAGAATCAGGAAGACGAAGCCTTACGCTTATCGCGTATTAACGAGCGCTTAAAACGTGATGGAAAACCGGCGATTAAGAAGCTGGACGATTTACCGAAAAGTTATCAGGAGCCGGATCCTTATCTTGATGAAACGGTGAATATTGCACTCGACCTCGCTGCTATTGAGCAAGCTCGCGCCGCAAATTCTAAAGTGGTAAAATAATCACCACGTCGGCTCCCGGTAAGCGGGAGCCGACATCTGTCAGAATGCCTCTATATTTTTCCACCCCAGCTTCATAACGACTAAATTATAAGAGATAATCTCTTTTCAGGTCGGCTTTCCTCATAATTAGTCAGTGAAATGAATGCAAAGTGTAAAGTTATGTATTATTAATGACTTGGCGAGCTTTGATGCTTGAAAATAGACGGCGCGCCCCTAGGATGTGGGAAGTGAAAGTACGTATTTCTAACCGAGGTAGAAAAAAATCATGATGCGTATCGGCCTTTTCTTATTAACTAACCTTGCGGTTATGCTTGTTTTTGGGTTGGTTCTTAGCCTGACAGGTATTCAGTCGAGCAGTGTACAAGGTTTGATGATCATGGCGCTGTTATTTGGCTTCGGCGGCTCTATTATTTCGTTGCTGATGTCAAAATGGATGGCGTTACGTTCAGTCGGCGGTGAGGTTATTGAACAACCGCGTAACGAAACTGAACGCTGGCTGATGGAAACGGTTCGCCATCAGTCCCAACAAGTTGGGATAGCGATGCCGCAAGTGGCTATCTACCATGCTCCTGATATCAATGCCTTTGCCACAGGAGCACGCCGTGATGCATCGCTGGTGGCTGTCAGTACCGGTTTGCTGCAAAACATGAACCGTGACGAAGCTGAAGCGGTTATCGCGCATGAAATCAGTCATATTGCGAATGGCGATATGGTAACGATGACCCTGGTACAAGGGATAGTAAACACCTTCGTTATCTTTATCTCCCGTATTATCGCTCAGATAGTGTCGGGCTTTATGTCTGGTAATCGTGATGAAGGTGAGAGCAGCAATGGTAACCCGCTTATTTATTTTGCGGTTGCCACTGTTCTGGAACTGGTGTTTGGTATTCTTGCCAGCATCATCACGATGTGGTTCTCACGTCATCGTGAATTCCATGCAGATGCTGGCTCAGCAAAACTGGTGGGGCGCGAGAAAATGATTGCTGCCTTGCAGCGTCTGAAAACCAGCTATGAGCCTCAGGAAGCCAGTAGCATGATGGCGTTTTGCATTAACGGTAAAGCAAAATCAATGAGTGAGCTGTTTATGACTCACCCGCCGCTGGATAAACGTATTGAAGCGCTGCGTTCTGGTCAGTATTTGAAGTAGTTCATATAGTATTACTCATCTTTGCTGTGGATAATAACGTAAGAGGAGAATGCTTTTATTTTCCTCTGAACGAACAAAAGCGTGCTCTCCGGGCACGCTTTTTTATGGTGCGCCGGGCATGGCGCGTAGCGCCTTGAACGGCGCTGTCCGTTGACCGTGGTGGTTAACAGATGACTTGGAGGTG
>NZ_CANMLV010000020.1 GCF_947498825.1 uncultured Cedecea sp.
TGACGGGTTGGATAGAAGGTCAAAAGCACGCCTTATATCCTCGCCCTAGAAGAACGAGGTTTTACGGCGCTTCCTGATAAAAATTAAATGTCATAACGCCAGCATATTGCTGGCGTTAGTTTTTTATCAAAGATTTGGTGATTATTAACGAACAATAATCCCCAGCAGAATACCCAGTGCTCCAAAGTCAGCATCACTGAAGGTGGTGTTCGCAAAGCCGATATTACCCAGTACTGGCAGCAGGAATACTGGCAAGAAGGTAATCAGCAAGCCTTGTGCGAAAGCACCCAAAATGGCACCACGGCGTCCACCGGTTGCATTACCGAACACCCCTGCGGCTGCGCCGACAAAAAAGTGGGGTACTACGCCCGGAATAATTACCGTCATGTCCAACAGATACAGGACAAACATGCCAATTAATCCTGCGCTGAAGCTGCTCAGGAAGCCAACTAATACTGCATTCGGTGCATAAGGGAAGACGACCGGGCAGTCCAGTGCAGGTTTCGCATTGGGGACTAATTTATCGGAAATGCCTTTAAATGCAGGAACGATTTCCGCGATAACCATACGTACACCTTGCAGAATGATGTAAACACCACCGGCAAAAGTGATTGATTGCATAATGGAGAACATAAACCAGTTCTTACCACCACTCAGCTCTTTCACCACATCGGCACCAGCGAAAGCACAGGTTACCAGGAAAATAATGCTCATTGTGAAAGAGATAGCAACCGGCGTATCACGTAAAAACAACAGGCTTTTCGGCACATTCATATCTTCCGTTGAATGCGCTTTATTACCAAATTTACTGCCAATAAAACCAGCCAGTACATAAGACAACGTTGAAAAATGCCCGATAGCAACATCATCAGAACCGGTCACTTTTTTCATGTATGGATGTGCAATCGCCGGGAAAAAGACCATGGCTACACCGACAACCAGAGAACCGACTGCAATCAGAGTCGTACCAGTCATACCGGCTGTCGCCAGGATAACCGCCACCATCATTGACATAAATAAGGTGTGATGCCCGGTCAGGAAGATAAATTTCCATGGGGTAAAACGCGCAATCAAGATATTGACAACCATAGCGAAGAACATAATCATCGCCATTTCTTTACCAAAACTTTTCTGTGCAACAGAAACGATAGCCTCGTTGTTCGGTACCACACCTTGTATACCAAAGGCGTGCTGGAAAATATTAGCGAAGTCTCCCAGTGATGAGACCACTAAACCCGCTCCGGCACCTAAAATTACAAAACCCATTATGGTTTTGACGGTGCCTTTAATGCATTCTGTAACCGGTTTTTTCTGTGCAATCAGGCCAATTAAGGCGATAAGACCAACCAGTACGGCAGGTTCTGAAAGCACATCACTCATCAAGAAACGAAAGAAATCCATACTGACCTCTGCTTAGAGTGCGCCTAACTCTGTTAATGCCACCGACAAGCGCTCTTTCATGGCTTTCTTATCGATCATATTTTCCAGTGCAACAATTTTTCCGCCGACTGACTGAGCAACCAGTTGCTCGGCAATATCTTTCGTGCCGACAAAAATATCGCTCGGCGTTCCTTTAGCAGAACCGAGATCAACATGGTCAACCTCAGCACTGACAGATAACTCTTTGAGGATATTTTTGATGCTCATTTCCATCATCAGACTGGTACCTAAACCATTTCCACAAACCACTGTAATTTTCATAATTGAACTCCTGGATTAATAACGTGCAATGACAGATAAGATTTCTGGCACAGTTGTCGCCTGTAAAAGGGCCTGGGTGTCTTGTTCGTTATCAAATAACTGAGCAAGCTGAGAAATGATTTCAATGTGACTTGTGCTGTCTGTCGCGGCTAACACAATCAACAATTTTACCGGGTCGTTTTCATCGGCATCAAAATTTACCCCTGAAGGGATAACCGTCAGAGCCAGAGATAGTTTGTTCGCTCCTTCTTCGGGGCGAGCATGAGGCATGGCAATACCCGGACCAACCACATAATAAGGACCAATCGCTTCATGGGAGCGATAGATAGCCTCAACATAACGTGGTTCTATCGAACCATTTTCAATCAGCGGCTGACAGGACAGGGCAACAGCATCGCGCCAGTCTTTTGCCTGTTCGACTATCTGAACAACCTCTGTGGTTAATAAATTTTTTAACATGCTTCAAGACTCCAGGTGATGATGGCGAGCAGAGTAAGTTTTTAACGAACAGATAAATGTGATTGATCTCTCATTTCATAACGCCATTTGATAGCGCTATCATAAAATCGTGATAGCGCTATCAGAAATTGATGATAGCGCTATCACGATTTCAGTTTTATGATTCTACTTATCGCCCCATTGCCCCTTTCATAAACGTGGATAAACGATGCGATTCACGGCATAAACTGAAATCCAGACAGCATGGATAATAACGAACAGATACAATGCAATAATGTATCGACCTGATTAGACAGATAAATAGCGTGGTGAATATAATGGAAGTCATTGACAGTGAGTGTTCCGGGAGCCTGAATGAAAACAACACGTAAGCGTCGCAATACCGGACGGGTTACATTACAAGAAGTGGCTAATTTTGCGGGTGTTGGCACCATGACGGTTTCCCGTGCCTTAAGAACACCGGAACAAGTTTCAGATAAACTACGCGAAAAAATAGAGCATGCCGTTGAAGTTCTTGGCTATATTCCTAATGGCGCGGCCGGAGCGCTGGCTTCAGGTGTCAGTAATATTGTTGCGGTATTACTCCCCTCTCTTTCGGACAAAGCCAGTTCACGTTTTATTCAGTCCCTGCAGCAGATCCTCAATAAAAATGAATTCCAGCTATTACTCGGCTGCCATGAACATAACCATCATAAAGAAGCCAGAATATTAACCACGCTGTTTCAGAGTAACCCCGCAGCTTTGGTTATTTTTGGTTCGCAGTTAGCCGATGAAACCTACCAGATTATCGATAAAGCCAATATTCCTACGATAAATGTCGTCGGTGCTCCCTATAGTCAGGCAGACATTTCTATTGAGACCTCTTTTTTAGAAGCGACACGCAAACTGACCGAACAACTGCTGGACAGGGGGTACAAAAATATCGGTTTTATTGGTGCCAATATGGACAACCGTCTACAGCGCCAGGGACTTAATGGCTGGCATAAAGCCATGCTTAGCCGCTATCAGAATTCAGATTTGGTGGTCACCACGCGGGATACCGCCAGTCTCCAGTTTGGTCGTTACGCATTAAGTGAAATGTTACTGCAACAGCCCGAAGTGGATGCCGTGATTTGCAGCCATGAAGAACTTGCCCTGGGTATCCTGTTTGAGTGTCAGCGTCGTTTACTGAAGATCCCCGGTAATATTGCTGTCGCCTGCCTTGATGATTCAGGGAATTGCGCCCAAATGTATCCGACAATAACGGCTATCCATATCGATTATCAGAATATGGGTAAAGTCGCGGGCAACCTTCTGGTTGAGTTACTCGGTGACAGTCAGGATGATGAACTGGACGAGTCACGCATTGAGTTATTCAACTACCAAATTGAGTTACGGCAAAGTACATAACGACAAACAATACGTTTTTTCCCAGCAAGTCTGGGAAAAATACCCGTTCAGTTACGATAACCTTTCCGATGTTTTTCCAACAAAATCCCCAGTCCTCATGACGCCTTATCGAAATAACTCACAGCCTTCCATTTAAAATCAATAACATATAGGATTTTTCTTAACTTTTATTTTAACAGAGTCACGAAACATAACTTCCGACTTATTTAGTCTCTATAGCTTCGTCAAACTTTTAATGACCACACACTCTTTATAAGGTTTCCCTTATATCAGTAAAACTAACCGTCGGGTACTATGTAATCCTTCCTTGATGAGACAGTCCGGTTGATTATTTAAATAGATAAATTAACCATTAGTTCTCATAAGTGAAAACTAATTTAGCAAATGAATTTAATAGCGTATGGCTGCCCCATACTGTAAAGAAAGACTGTGTTTGAAATAAAACACATACCAAATCAATTAAAAGGTAAATAAAATGAAATTGAACGTATTAGCATCTTCAGTCCTGGCTTTAGTTATTACTGGCGCATCATCATCTGTATTTGCTGCAGATGCAGGTAGCGGTACCATTGAGTTTAACGGTACTGTTAACACCGGTGCATGTACTATTGTCCCTTCATCTGTAAATAAACAAGTTCCACTGGGTTCTGTACCAGTTGCTTCACTTCAGACTGCTGGAAGCCAAGGTCCAGTATCTGATTTTGCTCTGGAACTGACTAACTGCATGTTAGACCCAACTAATAGTGGTAATCTTTACTCTAAAGTTAGCGTAACCTTTACCGGCCAGATGGATCCAACTGGTAACCTGTGGGCAAGCAGCGGTACTGCACAGAATATGGGTGTTCTGTTCGAAGATCCTACTGCCGGTGTTGTCCTGAAAAACAACGACAAAGTTGAGCAGACTTTATATGCAGGTAACAATACCATCAACCTGACTGCCCGTATGCAAGCACTGGGTGCTGCTACCGCCGGTTCAGTAAAATCAACCGTTGCTTACGTTCTGGATTATCAGTAATCGATAGCATCAGGTATTCTTGTTATATACCTGAATAATTCGTGTGGTTTGTAGATTCTGAACTTAGCGAACAGATCAGCATAGATACATTCTATGACCAGATTAACTGAATAATGAAAATATACTCCCACACAAATTATGCATAATATATACAGTGCAGATTCGAATCTGCACTGTATAACACTCTTCTTTACCCTCTAATATTAGTTCTACTTGGTGCGATTATTTTTTGATAATCAATAAATCATATGAAAAAACACATAATTATTAAATTACTCACCAGTACGTTCTTCTATTCCTATTTCGCTCATGCGCAGGACGTGCAGTTTAACGAACAGGCCCTCGTTATTTCTGGAATTCCTGATATAGACTTAACTGCTTTTGAAAAAAGTATGCAATCTGAGGGTGTTTATTTTGTCGGCGTTACCGTCAATGGTCGAAAAATTAATTTTTTCGATAAGATAGGCTTCGTCAAAAACGAAAACATAATCCAACCTTGTCTGACAAGTAGTTTGATCCAGTCTATTGGGTTAAAAAATGAATTTATTAAAAAAATTCCTCAATGGAATCAAGGGGAATGTTTCGATCTGAGTTCTCAGGATGCAAATATCAAAGTTAATTTTGACGATGAAAAACAAGAACTACACTTTTCAATACCGCAGATTTACTTTGAATATAATGACGAGAACTGGATACCTCCGCAGCAGCGTGACAGTGGGGTGAATGCCCTGGTACTGGATTACAGTATCATTGATAGTTATTTCAGAGGCAAAAATTCAGCTGGCTCTAACAGCCTGAGTTCTTACGGTACAGCAGGAGCAAATATCGGTCCCTGGCGTCTGCGTAGTAATTATCAGTATCAGAAAAATAATAGCGAGCAAAACAAGAAAGATAGCTTGCAGTGGATTCAGACCTATGCATTTACTGATATTCCTGCTCTGGCGTCGAAATTTTTTATCGGCCAGCATTATACATCCAGTAATATCTTTGATTCCGTACGTTTTAAGGGGGCCAGCGCCTTTAGCGACGACAATATGTTACCAGCAGTTTTAAGAGGCTATGCTCCTCAAATAACAGGAACAGCAACCAGTAATGCAACGGTAACTATTTCTCAAAGCGGCAGAATACTTAATCAGGTAAAGGTACCTCCGGGGCCTTTCTCAATTGATAATTTGAGCTCATCACTCTCTGGTACGCTGGATGTCAAGGTAGAAGAAGAAGACGGTTCTGTCCGCCAGTTTCAGGTAACAACCACAGCGATACCGTTCCTGACACGTAAAGGCACGGTAAGCTATAAAGTCAATACTGGGCAGTTTGATCCTCTTAGCTATCGTGAGGTGAACTCAGGTTTTGTTTCTGGCGAAGCATCATGGGGACTACTGAACGATGTTTCTGCCTACGGTGGACTGTTCTCTACAATTGGCAGCCAGTATAAGGCTTACAGCCTTGGGCTGGGTACCAATATGGGGGAGCTGGGAGCGCTTTCTTTTGATGTCACCCAGTCGCGCAGCCATATTAAGAGCACACCGCCGCGCCGGGGAGAAAGCTACAGACTGAGTTACGCTAAAAGATTTTCTGACTCCAGCAGACTGAATCTGACGGGCTATCAGTTTTCCAATGAAGGCTATATGTCAGTTAATAACTATGTGGAAACCAAGGCGAAAAGAAGAGATGCTTTATACCGGCAGAAAAATTCATTCTCAACTTCTTTTACTCAGCAACTGCCTGACTTGAATGCTGACGTTAATCTGAATTATTCAGTAACGACATACTGGAACAGAGCAAAAAGTAGTGACAGCCTGAATTTGTCTTATAACACAAAGCTGAATAATCAATGGTTCAAAGATACATTATTAAGTTTTTCGGTCAGCCAAAGTATTTCATCAAAAGAGAATCGCGCTAAACAAGCTTATCTTTCATTAAGCATTCCGTTTGGTGGTGATTCAAAATCAAGGATGCAATATTTTGGTTCTTACAATGAGCGAAACCACAATTATAGTAATAATGTTAGTTATTCAACAGTGAAGGATAATAACAATATTAATATTGGTGTTTCAAGCAGCAATTTCGTTGAAAATACGGCGATGAATGCGTCGGTTTATCGTGATACGCCTTATGCCACAACACAGTTAAGTGGAGCTTATGGTAAAGACCATCAGTCTCTGAGTGCAGCAGTAGACGGTTCGATAACGCTCACTCAGCAGGGACCTGTTTTTCACCGAAGAGTGTACCCAAACCAGGCGCGTATGATTATTGATACGGATACTGCAAGTAACGTTTCCGTAAACGATAATGAGTCCATCACGAACCGTTTTGGGCTTGCAGGGATAAGTAATGTCCCGACCTATTATCGCAGTGCGCAGTATCTTGATCTTGATAACATGCCTGATAACGTCAGCATTGAAGATAACGTAATCGAAGCGGCCTTAACCTCCGGAGCCATCGGTTATGCCAAAGTTAATGCTGTTATCGGTGAAAAAGTACTGCTAAAAATAACCCTTACTGATGGGACAGTTCCACCGTTTGGTGCTACTGTCTATGATAGAGAAAGTAATAAACAACTCGGTATTGTTTCAGAACAAGGACAAACCTATCTGACAGGTCTGAAGAAATCACAGAAGATATCTGTTAAATGGGGCGTTAATCAATCTTGCCAGATAATGATTAAAAATACCGATATCCAGAAGCTGAAACAATTAACCTGTTCGAAGGATTTATAGAAATGAAAAAATTTAACGTAATTCTAAGTACGCTCTTATTATTAAGCAGCGCTGTTCAGGCATCACTTACAATGGATCGTACTCGCGTTATCTATGATGCAGCAAAGCCTGGTGTGAGTGTTGTGGTAGAGAACATTGATGCTAAAGATCCATTTTTAGTACAAACCTGGCTTGAGTCGAGTGACGGTAAGAAAATATCTGAACCTTTAGTCGCACTGCCACTGTTACAGCGGATTGAGCCGAATCAGAAAAAACAGATCCGTATCAATGCAGTTAACGAGACAACACCACTGCCTCAGGATAAAGAAAGCCTGTTGTATTTTAATATTCTCGGCGTTCCACCTAAAAGCAATATAGAAAATGTGGTGGAAGTGGTGATTCAGTCTCGTTTTAAACTTTTTTATCGTCCGAAGGGATTAGTAAAATACCCAGAAAATAACTGGCAGCAAGAGCTGAAAGTAGAGAAGAAAAATAATCAACTGGTTTTCAATAACCCGACACCTTACCATGTTGTGGTGATTAACATTAATAACACCCCACAAAAAGTGAAGGATTTCTCGGAGGTTATTATAACGCCAAACAGCAGCTTTGTTTATCAGTTAAATGACAAACAGCGAAATGGGAATAATATTATGGTGACTTATTTAGATGATTACGGCGCCCCACAAACATTGAAATACACATGTTCTGGCAGCAGCTGTTCTTTATTAAAAGAGAAGCCATCAGTCTAAAGGGTGAGATATGTTTAAACTAAATAATGTCAGGAACACGCTGCTTCTTATCGCTACTCTTTGTGTGGTTGGTATCAATCAGGCTTTTGCTGCCGCCTCAAATTGTCGGCCAACAAGTGCTGGTGATCATATCGATCTGTTTATCAGCTTTGAGATAACGAACGACACGGCAGTAATACCACCAGGCACAACACTCGTTAGCCAGAATAGTGATTTTATTGGTTTAACCTGTCAATTTACCGGCCCTACGAATAATATTTATTTCAAGTTTGCTATACCTGAAAGTGTAAAGAGCATGCTGAATAACAGCGGCGTTGATATATATCAGAGATATAACCTTGGCAGTGTGGTAGAGCATAATATCACTCTCCCGACGGTTCCTGATATTCTCTTAGGTTCCTGGGGGCAACCCGCTGTTGGGCTGGACAGAAGTTTTGGTATCCGCTACGCGTTTACTGTAAGAAAAGGTGTCGATGCATTGAAGCCTTTTGATACTGGCATTTTTTTACTGGGCTATCATATTAATGAGGCAGGAGCCAATATTGGTGCCCCTATTTATGCTCGTTTCGTCGGTAACCTGACGCTACTTTGCCCCTCGCCAGAAGTTTATGTCGCTGCCTCAAATGGCGGCAGCGTGAATTTTGGTACTCTGGATCCCCGGAATCTCTACGCTGGCAGCACCGTCGTTAAAAACTTTACTGTGGGCATGGCAGTAAGACCAGACTGTGCAACCGGGTTGAATGTCTCAATACGTTTTGAACCAAATAATAATACTGTATTAGATAATAAATACTTAGATATGGGTAATGGATTACAGGTACTGCTCAGCAATAGCAGTGGCGATGTAAACTATAACGAACCTTATTTTGTGGGTGAACTGATGCCATATATACCACTTAACTTGCCTTATAGTGCCACGCTTTCCCATATACCTGGCAGCAATATTGTATCCGGACCATTTTCGAAAACAATTCGCGTTGTGGTTTCTTATTGATCCTCAGCACGGTTACTTAAACATTTTATAGTTATTATAACCAATAAAAACATAGAATTAACTTTACTCCAGCCATAATAGTTTCAGTCTGGAAAGGCCAGGGAACGGCCTATTTAAGACTAAAATATAGACCAATCTCCTCATTGACCGATAGTAGATTTCATACTGTTAACCGTCTGGTAGTAGTCAGTTGCCACTCACTATGCAAATTCATCTGACTATAAACTGTTTAATTAAGGTAAACCTTATTGATAAAAGGCGGTACGCCTTTATGATGTGTGCATGAAATATTATAATGATATCAAGAACAAGCAAAGATACTGGAGTGTTTTTTTCATTAAACTCTCGTTAACTGCTATCTCATTTTTGTTTGTGTTTTTATTTACCATAACAATAATCGTTTATATTAATAATAAAACGAATGATTCTTTCTCTGATATATACAATTCAGTTGAAAATGATGCAATTAATACTCGAAACTATTATAAAAGCTATGAAACACTGCTATTATCATTGCTATATTCTACTTTTGACAACAGCAATATAGATGAAGTACTTATACTATTTAAAGAAAAAAACAATAAGAATTACAATTTTTTAAATTATCAACCGAAACTGAATGTAAACGGCAATTCAAATATCATTCCTACTAAAAACCATATTTCAACGCTCATTGAAAAAAATGTTGATCTTATTCATATATCTACACTGAGTGGAGAAATTGACTTTATCGTTTCCCCCTCACCAAAAAATCGTCAAAAAATAAAACAGGATCGTTTCTGGTTATGGCGAAACTTATCTCAGTTCGATCAACACAGTATACAACCAAGTGAAAACAAAGTGGTATGGATTAATACTTCTGACATTCATGATGATAGAATGTATATGTTTATTCCATTAAAAAACAACCCGGCTCATAGTGAGTGGTTAGGAATATCATTTATACCAACTAATGATACTATCAATGAAATATCATCTTTTAAAGACAACAAGTTTTTGCTCAGCCCGACAGGAAAAGTCGTTTCCTCTAAAAAGAATATGGGAAATGTATCCCAATGTCTGATTAGTAACTCTCAGAAAAATTTGTTATCAAACATTCAAAATAATATTATCCCAAAATATTTAAGTCTGAATATTTCCTTAGGACAACCAGGCTGGGGATTATTATATTGTGTGGAATGGCATACTGTTATAAAAGAAAATATTAGCAGCTTTATTGGCTTGTTAATCTTGATTGTGGTAATTACAATTCTTAATTTTGCGGCTAATTACTATCTGTTCCGCTATTTGATGAAACCGAACATAGCACGTTTTCGCTATCTGGAGAAAAGGAATGCCAGGCTAAATAGTCTGGTAGATAACGCCCCTGTTGGACTCGGATTAATTCGCTCTAACAATTTAGAGATTTTATTGGCTAACTCACTGATTAGAGAGTGGGTTTCCAGCGATCCTGAATGGCTGAGCAAAATAGTACCCCATACAGCATCGTTAACATCACAGGAAATCTATCTGAATAACGGAAAAGTTTATCAGTTAAGCACCATGCTCCTGGAGGAAACCGATGAGGCGATAGTATTGTGCTTATTAAATGATATTAGCTGGGTAAAGAAAAAAGAGCATTTTCTAAAAAATGAAAAAAATAATGCTGAGGCAGCTAATCTGGCAAAATCTATTTTTATCACAACCATGAGCCATGAAATTCGTACCCCGTTATACGGTATGTTAGCGACGCTCGAGCTTATGTATCTGACGCCACATACTGAGCAGCAGAATAACCACTTTAATACTTTAAAATACGCATTTACCAGTCTGCAGAGAATAGTTAATGATAGCCTTGATCTGTCAGTCATCGAGGCGGGGAAACTGCAACTGATCAATACACTGTTTAATCCGATGGAGCTTGCTGAACAGGTGATCACTTTTTTCTCCGCAAAAGCAGAAAGTAAAAATCTGACTCTCTATGCGATGTGTGATCCTGGCATTCCCTCAACGTTAATCGGTGATAGCATCAGATTACGGCAGATACTGGATAACTTAATGAATAATGCTATTAAGTTCACCGATATAGGGCATATTATATTACGCATCACTGCTAAAGAATTCACTCTTGGTTCGGTACAATTAACGTTCGAAGTGACGGACTCAGGTATTGGGGTTAACCAGACTGATTTGCCAAAATTATTTGATCCTTTCTTTCATACCAACCGTCCGGGAGTCGGATCGGGTTTGGGGCTGTCCATTTGTCTGAGGCTGGTCAAAATGATGAATGGCACCATTGAAGCAGCAAGTATCCCTGAGCTTGGTACCAGGGTTGCCGTAAATATCACCTTTCCATTACCAGAAGATAAGTTTGAGCTCGACGCAATTCATTTACCCCATGAAGTGGTTTTTGTAGATGGCGTGCTGCCAGAAATGGTCAACAATATTTGCGACTGGCTTTGCCTGTGGGGAGCAGATGCCCGTCCTCTGGAGTCAGAAATATCGGGAACACTAGTCTCTACATGGCCTCACTCTTACAGAAGCACCCACTGGATTGGGCCACGGATTATCGCCCTTCCTTCTTCGGTGAACAGTTCGTTGTATGAAAATGCACATACCACTATCATTAATGCTTACAGCGTACTGGATATTGGAAGAGAACTGGCACGACACTATGAACGGAAAATAAAAGCTGAATCTTCATCTACTGTATAATTCATCACTGTTTTTCGACAGTCTTTTAGCTGGACTGGTTCTCAGTGAATAAGTGATTATCCAGAAGATCGTTCCCAGGTTATCCTGTCACTGGCATGTATATCAAGCGTCGCCCTTTATTGTGACCTCGGTATATGCTTAGTCCTGAGATTCCTTCCACTTTCCAGCCTGAGACAGGCTGGTTAAGCTAAAAATTTTTTAGCTTGTATCGGCTTTTTATAGTAAAAATTTGTTTTACCGTAGAGCGTAATGTGCAAAAAAAGCTGCTGCCATCACATTATGGCAGTCCATTTTTTGTATATTGCTCTGAGATGTCTTTTACATAAATGTTAAAAAATAGAGGCCATATGCGGGAAACCCCTTTAATCAAAATCCTTCAATGGTCACGGCGGCATAACTGGTTACTATTTGGAATAGTTCCCCTGACTTTTGCACTTGCAGTTTTACTACTGTGGGGGAGCTTACGCATAATTGAGCAGGAAAAGAAGCGTCTGATCCTGGACTTTTCAACACTCGTTTCTTACGCCCGGGAACAGGAAAAGTTTTTACAGGATATCAACGATCCTCAAGATTTCTCTTTTGCTGTTAAAAATGAAGAATTATTAAATCGCGGTGTTTTTGAAAAATACCCCGGTACTCATGACAACTATTATAGCATTCCCGAATCACAGGCTAACTTGACTTACTCCTGGGAGTGCTCAAAAAATGCTGACTGCACTAAAACAGAAAAGGATATCACCCCGTATGGTACTTATCTTTCGTATAAATTCTTAAATTTTTGGTCAGCTTCGTATTTTCCATCGTCATCGGTATGGTTAATTTCAGCCAGCGATATCGTTAATATCGGTGTTCCCGCTTTAGATGATGATGATTCTGACTTCAAAGAAGACCTCACTGAATTCCAGACAGTGACACAAGCGACAGAAAAATATATTTCCCAGAAGGAAGTTGCAGGTTGTCAGGTTGTTAATGAGAATAATAAAGTGGTTTGGTTTAAAGACCAACATCTCCCCGGAAAATTGCTTGGTATAATCATGACCGAAATCCAAGCAACAACGCCCTCTTCAGCCAATAAAACCAAGGATTGTTTATATGCTGTAGCTATTCTTGACCCACACAGAATTAATGTTCTGGAGCGTGCGGTTTACCCCACGCTTGATAGTTCATTCTGGCTGCTGCGCCGTGATAATTTTTGGTTTGTGCATGAACACTACGGTACTTTGCTGGGTGAAGGTGACGCACCATCATTCGAAGAGCAAGGTATATACTTGACGAAAAACGGTATCGTTTTTAAAGTGGAGGACGATAGTGATAACTGGACAGGCTATTATCTTGTCAGTTACCTGAGCTTTTTCCAGGATAATACTTGGTTATCCGGTGGGTTACTCACCATTATCCTTTTTAGCCTGTTTGGCAGTCTGATGTATCATCGTTGGTATACACAACGCGTTATTTTACCTGCGCAAACTGCCCATGAAAAATTATTAGAAAGTGAAGAATTCAGCAAAACACTTATTCAAACGGCTCCGGTTGCCGTCTGCCTGATTTCGCGTGAAAACTGTAGGGTTGTTTTTGCTAATGAGCTGGCGTTAACATGGCTAAATCCTGATGACAGCGGAAAAATTGGCATCAGTAGCTGGTCAGATAGTTTTTTATGTCAAATCATTCGTGACAATGAAGCCGGTATGATTGAACAGCTGGCCATTTCAGATACATTAACGGTTGACGTCAGCTATTTATCCACGCGCTATAAACAAAAAGATGTCATCCTTTGTGCATTCACTGACGTCAGTCTTCATGTCGAAACTGAACGTCACTTAAAACAGGCAAAACTTGCAGCCAACGAAGCCAATGAAGCTAAGACTCTGTTTTTGGCAACAATGAGTCATGAAATACGCACCCCTCTTTACGGAACCCTTGGCACCATAGAACTGCTCTCTTTAACTGAACTGGATACAAAACAGCGGCAATATCTGAACCGAATTGAAATCGCTTCTCAGTCATTGATGCAGCTGATCAGCGATATTCTTGATATCAGTAAAATTGAAGCTAACCAGTTACAGCTGGAAAATGTTGCATTTAATCCTCTTGAATTAGTACAAGGTTGCACCAGTTCCTACTCATCAGTTGCCTATAATAAGGGGCTGTTGCTATTTTCAATTATTCCGACGGATCTTCCGGCCCAGGTTTGCGGTGACCCAAATCGGCTCCGTCAGATTATTAATAATTTAATCAGTAATGCCATAAAGTTCACTGACTATGGTCATGTGATTGTTCGTATTAGTCAGACGAAAAAAACAGCAATACAATCTCGCTTGCTGATAGAGGTATTAGACAGCGGCATAGGAATAGAAGCAGAGTATCAAAAAAATCTGTTTCAGCCTTTCTTCCTGGTCAACTCTGAAAGTTATACCGCAAGTGGTGCAGGTTTGGGGTTATTTATTTGTTCCCGCCTTGCTGGATTAATGAACAGTAAAGTACAGGTCATCAGTGAGCCACGTATTGGTAGTAAGTTTTCTGTTGAAATCGATTTCAATTTACCTGAAATAAATCTTCCGCCTACGATCATGCCCAAACTTGATCAGGCCAATATAGTAGTACGTAGTCCCCATCCTGATTTAACAAAGAATATTGCTCTGTGGCTCAGTCTTTGGGGGGCAAATGTCAAGATATTTGTCGAACAAATGCCCAGTGATGACAGACATACAACGCTCGTGGATATTCAATTAAAAAAAGACATTCTTCCCGTCGACTGGGAAGGTCAAACAGTCACGGTTTCACTATCAGAGCAGTTTGATCATGCTTATAATATAGACGCGTATAATATATTCAGTATCGGCTTTGGTTTAGAACAATTTTTCTACGGGAACAGGACGCAACAATCTCAACAGCCCGTCTTTCCTCACTTTGCAATTAATGTACTTATTGCTGAAGATAATCCGCTCAATCAAATTACACTGAAGGAGCAGCTTGAGCTGCTGGGCTGTGCAGTAACACTGGCAAGTGATGGAGAAGAAGCCCTGGCACTGTGGGATATCTCTCCGAGCGATATGGTTTTTACTGATGTTAATATGCCCTATCTCAATGGCTATGGGCTGGCGACGAAATTACGTTCTGAAGGTGTCACTGTTCCTATTATAGGACTGACTGCTAATGCCATGCTGGATGAAGAAAAACGTTGCATTGAATCCGGGATGGATGCCTGGCTGGTAAAACCGATTGAATTAAAAAAACTATCTGAAATTTTAAGCAATTATATTAGCACTGAGCACTTAAAACATATTGATGAGTCGTTATTCGCACAACCAACAGTAGATATCCTCACTAAGCACCGGGATATCTTTATTCAATCGATGCGTGATGATTTGGAAGCCCTGCAAAAATCGATAATAAGTCTGGATGCAAAGATGATAGCCATGACCTTACATCGTATGAGAGGTGCTTTGGTACTTGCTAACTATCATGATCTTTCTCTGCGACTGGAAATTATGGGAGAATATCTGGAATTGCATGGTATGGATGAAAAAAGTATTCCACAGGTAAATGCCCTGGTGAGCGAGATACAACTGCTACTTGAGCAATGAACAGACTCCTGAACCAAGAGAAAAAAAATGAAAAAGATGCGAGTGGTATTAGTCGACGATCATCAAGTCGTTTTAGCTGGAATGAAAGATTATATTAATCAGTTGCCTGATATTGAGGTGATTGGGACGTACTCAACATCTTCAGCATTAATCAAAAGCTTAGAGACTGACATCCCGGACATTATAATTACCGACTATAATATGCCTAAGGATGAGCTCTATGTAGATGGCATCCGCTTTGTCAGTTATTTAAAGAGAAGCTATCCACAAATTAAATTGTTGGTACTCACCATGATTACTAACTCAATGATCGTTTCATCTTTATACGATTTTGGGATAGCCGGAGTTGTTTACAAGCAAGATCCTCTTGATGAGATGCGTAAAGCGCTGCATGCAATCCGAATGAATCATATTTATTATCCTCCTTCTTTTAACATTGACTCGTATAAAGTAAAAAAGAAGCCTTTACTTAATGATAAAATCAACAGTCTTTCACCCAGAGAGTTCGAAGTCCTGCGTTACTTTGTTTCTGGAGAATCCATCGTGAGTATCTCTGCACGGCTTAATCGTAGTGCTAAAACAATTAGCTTACAAAAAAATTCAGCGATGAGAAAACTAGATATCGATAATAATCAGGAACTTATACAGTTCTGTACGATAAATAATATTTTTGACTAAATCGTCACTGCCTCCTCATGTATTTATATTGGCAGGCAACGCTCGAACAGGCCATAAAGCGCTTTCCCACGCCTATGGCCTGAATGCTACCTGCAGCACTATCACTGGTTTCCAATACCCGGGATAAAACAGAGGGGCGTGGCTTATTTTTTAGGTAATAGCCTGCCGCTTATGAGTAACAAAAGGGTTTTCACGATAAGTCCGGTGAGTAACACATTGGCCAATGAAAAGAGTATCCACGACAATACCTGCATATCATCTCCTGCCCGACTCTGTGCCAGCCGCAAAGCCGCATTCGCCATCGCGGAAAGTCCGAACGAAAATGCCCACATCGCCGGACTAAAACCGCCGGCAAAAAACCATCTTACCAGCCTCAGCATGAAGAATAGTTGCAACAAGCCATAACCCAACAATAACAGGGCGAAGATATCAAAATGATTTCCATTAACGCATAGCCATGCATAGCAGGCAACAAAAGCAGGAGCGAGCTGAATACCAATAACGCCCCGGGCCGGGCCAGCCAGTGCCGTCTGCGTACGCAGGCGATGAATAATGGCTGGCTCCAGTGTTAGCCAGGAAATCAGCCCCGCCCCCAAAAACAGTGCACCGATATCCTGATGTTCGGCAGTTCCAAAAGCCATCGCACAGATAAAATTAGCTGCGACGGTTGGCAGATAAAAACCCGGTGTTGTCGCTTCTGAAGCAAATTCACCGCGCCACAGAGGTGCGCAACGCCATGCGGAGAAAGTCAACTGCCCGATAGCGCCGACAATCATTAATATATTGGCAAGCATCAGATGATAAGGATACAGTCCTGTTGAAACCAATACGCCACCCGCAGGTAACAGGCTAATGAAACTAAACTGGTTATTATCCAGAAACTCATCATATATCGCTTTCGGAGCGGTCAGGCAGCGAGCGAGGTAAATCAGCGCCAGTATTAACCAGATAAAACACCCAGAAAAAATAAGTGCCTCACCCAACCAGGCTGGGCCAATCCCAAGCGTAGCAGCATAGCGCCAGCTGCTACCCAACCCAAAGACCCCGAGAACTATCCCAAAAAAACTAACAGGAACACGATGAACAAACTGCATCACTGACATGATGATTAGCCGAAAAGAGGAATGAACAATAAAGATTATACGCGAAGAAAACCATCAGCAATAAATCTAACTTAAATACACTGGGATACTTATTTAAAGAGAGCTATCCCCGGAAAGATAACTCCCTTTGTGACAATTTACTGATAACGCTGTTTAATCTCTTTCGCGATAGCAAAACCACGCAGTGACTCTTTTTCTGCTATTTCAACCGAGAGACCAATATAGGCTCTGGGATCCAGCATGTGTTTAATTTCATCCTCGGTAAACGCTGCAGAAATAACCTCATTTTTAATCAAATTGCTGTAAAAATCCTCACCATCGGCTGCTGTTTTAATCGCTTCATCATACAGCAGTGAATGTGCTTTATCTTTACCCAGTTTTTCGGCCATTTTCATCATAACGTATTCAGTATTATCCAATCCTTTATTTCTTAATACATTATGTAGCATTCGCTGTTCATGAGGAACAAGAGTTCTGGACAGTTCTTCTGTCCTTAACAGGATCTCAGTAGTTAACTCCAGAGCCTCTTCGAGTAATCCATCAAATAACATATATGAACTACTGTCCCCTTCATAAGGTCGGACCGCAGAGTACATCCCCACACTGGGTAAAGAATAAAGTTTCTGCGAATTGGCGATAATACCTTTGGCTAATTTAGGATTAATTTTATGCGGCATGGTACTACTACCCACGGTACCCTTGGTGAATCCTTCGGAAACCTCAGCGATCTCTTCCAAAGTGGTGCTGTAAACCTCTTCACCAATTTTATGACAAATATTCGCCATCAGTGCCAGATTAGAAATATATTCTAATTTATGGGTGCTCAAGTTCCTCGAGGGGACTTCCATCGCTTCCATGCCGGTAAGCTCCGCAACCCTTTTTTGTACCGCCATCCCTACACCAGGCATTGAGTTAAAGGCCCCCACGGCGCCACCCATCATGATGGTAAATACCCGTTTTTCACACTCTTTCATACGCTGATAGCAGTCGATGAAATCGCTGATCCATACTGAAACTTTGTAGCCATAAGTGATGGGAATCGCATGTCTGCCATGAGTTCTGCCCGGCATCACCATTTTTTTGGTTTTGTCGGCTAAATTTGACAGATTTTCAATGATTTCACTCAACAGCAACATAAATTTATGATGCACTGTTTTTATCATATACAGCTGTGAACTTTGCTGAATATTCTGAGTCGTAATACCATAGTGCACATATTTGCCGCTCTCTTCCGAACAGGCATTCACTAACACTTTTAGAAAGGGAACAAACCCGTGACCAATCTTTTGATAGATACGGTTCATTTCCTCAAAATCAATATTCTCTATGATGGCTTTTTCTTTTATTTCATCAGCAGCTGACTGAGGAATAAAACCGAGTTCAGCCTGTGCTTGAGCTAACATGGATTCGAACATTAACCAGGTTGAATACTTTGCTTCATTAGACAGCAAAGCTTTGATACCACGGTCGTCGATTGTTTTACTCTTTGAATCATATAAAGCTCTCATAATCTATCCCTTTTTTATTTCTTCATTGCGTCATCAACAGCATTACGAACGAATTCAACCTTAGGTCCATAAACCACATGAATATGGTTTTCCGTAGGGAATAAAAATGCTGAACAACCTGACTTCAATATTAAATCTTTGTCTATTTTATCTGTCTCGGCGATATCAATACGAAGCCGAGTAATACAGTTATCGACGTTACGAATATTTTGTTTTCCACCTAAAGCCTCAACAAGAATAGCGGCGGCTTCTCCGTAGCGTTTTTCTTTGATTAATGTACTTTTAATATTAGCGGACTCTTCTCTTCCTGGTGTTTTGATATCAAATTTCACGATAGCGAAGTAGAAGATAAAGTAAGTGACTACGGCTAAACAGCCACCAATGAGAACCAAGAAAATCCAATTGGTATGTTCATAGAGCAGGCCAAAAATGGTGAAATCAAAAATGGTGCCTCGGATATACCCTATTGCCACACCGGCCAAAGAGAGTAACACCGCACCAATACCGACGATCATGGCATAGATGAGATATAACAGCGGTGCAATAAAGACAAAGGTGAATTCCAGCGGTTCAGTAACATTACCGAGCATTGCGGTTAATACCATCGTCACGAGCATCGATTTCACTTCAGCACGATTCTCTTTTCTTGACGTTCTATAAATCGCCAGAGCAATAGCAGGGAACAGGAAGAGTGTAACCAGCATTTGTTGCTGGGCCATAAAACGCGTCAGGCTTGGCATCATTGACCAGTATTCACTGTTGGGTCCTTGCTTAAACAAGACTTCTGTCATAGCAGGAACAACACCAACAAAGGTTTCGCCATCAATCACATAAGAACCACCTGCCTCAGTAAATCTGAACAGGACGTTCCAGACATGGTGTAATCCAAAGGGGATAAACAACCGTTCTCCCCCGGCAGTAAAGAATGGCCCCACCGGACTCAGGATCACCGCGGAGAGTTTCATTAAACCAAGAACTAAAATTTCCCAGATAAAGGGTAAAAAGGCGCCAACCACCATCATGAGACCTATCATGATAATGGAGACAGACTTTTTCCCGGCAAAGAAAGCAAACGCGGTAGGTAGCTCAAGATTATAAAATTTATCGGTAGCCCAGGCGGCAATCAATCCCGTAATAATCCCTCCAGCAGCACTGATATTCATGGTTTGGATGCCTAACACTTTGATTTGCCCCACTTGGGTCATAACCGCAGCATCAGCCAGCTTCCCATTCAATATCAGCCAGACATTGATGGTAATTATCAAGGTTAAGTATCCAACCACCGAGGCAAAAACCGCGATGCCCTTATCTCTCTGACTCATGCCATAAGCAACCCCCATTGCAAACAGCAACGGAATGTTGTCAAAGATGACACCAGCAATGGAACGAATACTGACTAATAGCTCATTGACTGTTTCGTTTCCCAGGAAAGGGAATCGAGCAATCATGTAGGATTGCACCAAAGCCCCACTGATACCAAGAATCATACCAATGGGGGCCAGAACACCGATAGGAAGAAGCAATGTTCTCCCAAACCGCTGAATTGAATCACTAAACTTTCTCTTAGCCATATATACGACCCCGATGACAATGAATGTTTAAATTGTTGTCATACTAGCATTAATAGTTTTTTAGCAAATGATTCTGCGGTTTTAAATATTAACTGAGGTCATAAATTATGACCCAGGACATTTTAAAGTGAATTGATTAATGTAATTCATAATATTAATTACATTAATTGTTCTAACTCATACACAAGCAAATCAACTAAAATAAAAAAACCCACTCTGGATTTAGTATCATCTTTTTTTGTGTCGTGATTATCAGCAAAACAAAAAAGATTATTATCAGCATAAGTTGTCAGTTCGTTAGAATTAAATGCTGTCATGCTAATAATATTAGCCTCTTTTAATTGAACGGCTCTTGCAGTTTCTATTATTTTCTTTGTTCTACCAGAAAGTGAAATGAATACCACTGTATCTTCGCTACTGACTAAGCGAGTGAATGAATCAGATAAATTATAATCATTAATAAAAAAGCAATGTAATCCTAATGAAAACAATAAGTGTTCAAGATAGTAGCCAACTGCTTTACTGGTTCCTCGGCTGACGATAAAAATATTCTTTGCATGACGCAATGACTTAGCACAATCATAAATTTGCTCTTCATTGATCAAAGTGAAACTTTTGCTGATATTTCTTTCCAGTTGTTTTTTAAACGAAGGGAGATTTTGGTTTTTATCTTTGTTTTCGGCTAAGATATGCTCATTAATCTTAAATTTAAGCTCTTTATACCCGTTAAAGCCTAATTTTTGAGATAAATTTACAATAACGGTCTTTGAGACAAAGGCTTTATCAACTAACTCATTGATATTTAAAAAGGGAATATCAGCGATATGATCAACAATGTATTTTAGCGCTTTTTTTTCACTGGTTGTTAAATCTGTATAATTTTTCAAAAAATCCAGCATAGCCTACCTTTCTCATTGTAGTGTAAAAATACCATAAAGCCCTAAGATGACCTTAAACCAATGTAAGACACAAGTTTTATTACAGTTTAAAACCGCTTCATCGAAATCATCTTTTGTTTGAAAAACAGATCATGACAGTGCCTACAGCCTGTCCAATAGGACACTGGAACAACGTGAGATCCCCTGATGCCATCAAAAAATGGGGTTTCAGATGCAGATTTTTCTTCCATTCATTTCCCCTGCTCTGCCTCAACTCGTTTTTAGTCGCACATCAGTTTAACCTTCACTGAAGCGATCGATTCTATTATGCATCACAGAAAGGAAACACAATAAAAATTCATTATTAATAAAAAAGATAATATACAAGAAGATAAAGCCAGAATGAAAGTAATAGCAGGTAAATTTCCAAAGGTATTAATACAAGGCATTAACGTCCCAGTGTTAAATAAGGAAAATCACGATAACTATATATTCCCAGATAATATCAGATTCTATACTGCAGGTACGATAGATTATCAGCCCAAAGATAAAAAGATATATGAGTGTCAACCTTTCCCTAATAGCGGTTTTTGTTCCCAATGGTCTAGTAGTGCAAATCAGTATGAACCGGGTATTGGTTTCGCATGGGAATCAGCATGGACTTTGCTTAATTAAAAACCCTAAATAATTAGAGTCACTTCTAGACGCAAAGAGAAGGCAGTCGATAAGCACAGACAAACCCTGCGATTCGACTGTCTTCTCTATAGCAATATTCAACCAACTCAAAATATTGCAGAAATTTGCAGTAGCGCTAATCAGTTTTTCGATTCCCCTGGAAATACGCCAGCGCAATCATCAGTGACTGCACCAGGCACAGCGTGGCTGACTGAGAGCGAAAGGCATCGACCTGAGCCTCTTTAACCACAAAACATAGATCGCTGAGAACTGCAAGCGGACTAATTTGGCTGTCGGTTATGACGATTTGCTTAGCACCCGCATTAGCAGCAATTTCACTGATCATCACCGTTTCTTCAGCATAAGGCGAAAAACTAATCGACACTAAAATATCTCGTTCGGTAATACGACTGACTTGCTCGCGAAACATTCCCCCCATTCCATCAAGTAATACCGGGCGACATTCGAGATGGCTCAGGGCATAACTCAGATAGGCAGCAACACTAAAAGAGCGCCGTAAACCAACAACATAAATCGTTTCGGCTTGAGCCAGCAGTTCTACCGCCTGCTCCAGCATTTCTGGTTTAGTGCGGGCTGCCAGCTGCTGTAAAGCAAGACCATTAGAACGGGCAAACTCTTGCAGAATATCAAAGGGTGTTTCTGGTATTTCTTCACTTTCCATCTCACGGAATAGCCGCGCCCGGTCAGTATAACTTGCTGTTTCCTCCACCAGATTCATACGAAATAATTGTTTCATTTCATTGAATCCACTGAAATTAAAAGCATTAGCAAAGCGGATCAGGGTTGAAGGTGGAACCCCCGCACGTTCAGCAATTATCGCGACGGTATCAAAGGCCACGCTATTGGTATTATCCAGTACATAGCGTGACACCTGCTGCAGCCGTTTGCTCAGGTCATCATAGCGGTAACGGATCTGCTGTTGCAGTTCACTTAAGTTCGTCGCAGTGGTCAATATTATTCCCCCTAAAAAGTGTGCTACCGGGTATTTAAACTCAGTCAAACGGAAAATGAAACAGATGTACCGTTATTACCTTCCACATAAATACTTCCATTCCCAGGTCGGTTCCCATCACCTGCTGACACCAGGCTACGATCAATCCTTGTCGGTTATCTATTGCACAAACATCAAAATTGATTCTTGATCACAATAATCAATTTTTATTTTATTTCAAGCTGAAATGAAATGTTTGTTTCATATACAGTGTTCAGGACATCTATTTAACAGCGAGAGGGTAGATATGGAGACGGTAGCGAATTTTATTCACGGCAAATGTATCACGGGTGACAGTCAGCGCGTTCAGGCAATCTTCAATCCAGCCACCGGGAAGCAGATCCGTCAGATTGCCATGAGTACGGTACAACAGACAGAACAAGCGATTGCTGCCGCGCAGCAGGCTTTCCCCGACTGGTCCCGCCAGTCTCCGCTCAAACGTGCCCGTGTCTTATTCCGCTTTAAAAGTTTGCTTGAACAGCATATGGATAGCCTGGCAAAACTGATTAGTGAAGAGCATGGCAAAGTCTACTCTGATGCAGTCGGTGAGTTAACCCGCGGCCTGGAGGTCGTCGAGTTCGCCTGCGGTATTCCACATCTGCAAAAAGGCGAGCATTCCGCGAACGTCGGCACTGGCGTTGACAGTCACTCTCTGATGCAACCACTGGGAGTTTGTGTCGGGATCACCCCCTTTAACTTTCCGGCTATGGTGCCAATGTGGATGTTCCCTATTGCCCTTGCAACCGGAAATACCTTCGTACTTAAACCCTCGGAAAAAGATCCTTCCCTGGCGGTAAAACTGGCCCAGTTACTGAAAGAGGCGGGGCTCCCCGATGGCGTCTTTAATGTGGTGCAAGGAGATAAAGAAGCAGTTGATGTTCTGCTGACTGACCCACGTGTACAGGCGGTGAGTTTTGTTGGCTCAACACCGATTGCCGAATATATCTACAATACCGCATCAGCTCAGGGTAAACGTTGCCAGGCGCTGGGTGGAGCAAAAAATCACTGTATTCTGATGCCCGATGCGGATATGGCGATGGCAACGAATGCCATTATGGGGGCCGCTTTTGGTGCTGCAGGAGAACGTTGTATGGCGTTATCCGTTGTGGTTGCCGTTGGTGACAGCACCGCCGATACTCTCTGTTCTCAGTTGGAGCAACAGATGGCCACTTTACGGGTTGGCCCAGGCCTCGGTCACCAGCCAGAAAATGAAATGGGGCCTCTGATAAGCAGCGCACATCGTGCCAAAGTACTGGGTTACATTGATAGTGGCGAAGCCCAGGGCGCAACGCTGCGTGTTGATGGTCGCGGACTAAAACTGGCAGATAATGAAGAAGGTTATTTTGTCGGGCCCACGCTGTTTGACCATGTCACGCCGGAGATGACGATTTATAAAGAGGAGATCTTTGGTCCGGTACTGAGTGTCGTACGCGTAGCCGATTATCAAAGTGCGCTGAATCTGATTAACCAGCACGAATACGGTAATGGGACGGCCATTTTCACCCGCGATGGTGGCACCGCAAGACGTTTCTGTGAAGAGGTTCAGGTCGGCATGGTTGGCGTTAACGTACCGATTCCTGTCCCTATGGCCTTCCACAGTTTTGGAGGCTGGAAACGTTCCATCTTCGGACCACTGAATGTCCATGGTAATGATGGCGTACGCTTCTATACCCGAATGAAAACCATTACTGCCCGTTGGCCGGAAAGCAACCACCAGCAAGGTGCCGCATTTTCCATGCCGACACTAGGCTGATTGGGGGAATAATGACAACACTACGTTTAACCATGGCACAGGCTCTGGTCAGATTTCTTAATCAACAATATATTGATGTGGAAGGTGAAGAACAGCCGTTTGTCGAAGGCGTGATGACCATTTTTGGCCACGGTAATGTTTTAGGTATCGGTCAGGCGCTGGAAGAAGCTCCCGGCCACTTGAAAGTTTACCAGGGATGTAGCGAACAAGGCATGGCGCATATTGCTACCGGGTTTGCGAAACAACATCTGCGTCGGCGTATCTACGCGGTAACCTCGTCAGTAGGCCCTGGTGCTGCCAATATGATTACGGCAGCAGCAACCGCCACGGCTAACCGTATTCCGTTGCTGCTATTACCGGGGGATATCTATGCCAGCCGTCAGCCGGACCCGGTACTACAACAGATTGAGCAGTACCATGACTTAAGCATCAGTACCAATGATTGCTTTCGTCCGGTATCACGTTACTGGGATCGTCTTAATCGGCCTGAGCAGCTGATGAGCGCGATGTTAAGTGCCATGCGAGTACTAACTAACCCAGCAGACACTGGGGCGGTGACTATCTGCCTGCCGCAGGATGTACAAGGTGAAGTATGGGATTACCCGGCCAGCTTCTTTGCGCGTCGCGTACATCATATTGAGCGCCGTCCACCTGATGAAACCCGGCTACAAAGCGCACTGGCACTGATTAAAAGCAAACGTCGCCCCTTAGTGATTTGTGGTGGAGGGGTGCGTTATTCAGGCGCTCATGACGCTTTTCAGAGATTCGTTGAAACAGCACGGCTTCCTTTCGCTGAAACACAAGCGGGGAAAGGTGCGCTGGTAAGTGAGCACTCGCTAAACCTTGGTGGTCTGGGTGTCACTGGAGGACTTGCCGCCAATCTGCTGGCCCCCAAGGCAGACTTAATTATTGGTGTCGGAACTCGTTTAACCGATTTTACTACCGGCTCAAAGTCACTTTTTGCACCCGACGCAGAGTTTCTGATGCTGAACGTGGCAGAGTTTGATGCCATGAAACTCGACGCGATGCCGCTGGTCGCCGATGCCCGTGCAGGACTTGAGCGGTTAGCTTCAGAGCTCAGTGACATTAACTATCGCTCGCAATGGGGTGACGATATTGTCCAGGCCAAAGCGGCCTGGCATAGCGAATGTCAGCGATTATGGACGCGCCACTGGCAACCCGGAGATCCGCCTGAAGTCGCCGGGCATCTTGATGAAGTCTTGCAAGAGTACAGCCAGGCTCTTGGTACTTCACTGACACAAACCCGCGTACTGGGGCTTATCAATCAGCATATTGAAGACAACGCGATTGTTGTCGGCGCTGCAGGCTCACTGCCGGGTGATTTACAGCGACTATGGCAGGTGAAAACACCCGATAGCTATCATCTGGAATATGGTTACTCCTGTATGGGCTACGAAATAGCCGCGACAGTGGGCGCTAAACTGGCGAAGCCCAACCAACCGGCCTATGCCATGGTAGGGGACGGGTCTTATATGATGCTCCATTCTGAGCTGCAAACCGCCGTGCAGGAGGGAATAAAAATAACCGTTTTACTGTTTGATAATGCAGGATTTGGTTGTATTAATAATCTCCAGATGGGACACGGTATCAGCAGTCTGGCAACCGAGAATCGCCAGCGAAATCCGGTAACCGGCAAGCTCGACGGACCGCTGGTGAAGGTGGATTTTGCTAAAAATGCTGAGAGCTATGGCTGCTGTGCTTTTCGCGTTCACGATGAGCAAAGTCTGCTTGCTGCTCTGGAGGCCGCTAAATTAGCAGATGGCCCAACTCTGCTGGATATTAAAGTCCTGCCGAAGACCATGACACATGATTACGAAGCCTGGTGGCGAACCGGTGATGCCGGGACTGCACAGTCTTCTGCGGTAACCCTGGCTTTTGAAAATACTCAGGCCATGCTCAAACGCGCCCGTCAGTATTAATCCCTCCCCCGATTCCGCCTGTAAACCAGGCGGAATATTTATTTCATCTTATTGGGCTTCATTCCCTGCCAGCTGTGTATTTTCGCTAAATCGCTCAATTCTGCCTTCTGCAATTTTATCTGCTCAGTCAATACTGTGATTTTGGTTACAGAAAGAACCCATTAAAAGAACAAAATGTTAACCCACACACAAAAATGAAACTTTCAATCTGCATTAAAATGAAATAAATGTTTTATTTTAGGTGTCGATTTTGAATTGCCCAAGGTGCCGGGTTCCTCCGGTAAAAAAGATTAACGCAATATCCATTTCGGGAGCCGCTATGTTTAACATTGCTTTATTGGGTGCCGGTCGCATTGGCCAGATCCACGCAGCAAATATTGCCGCCCACAAAGAGACAAATCTGTGGTCAGTTGTTGATCCGAATGAAGAAAATGCCGCCCGTATTGCAGCCCAGTATAAAATACAGGTACAAAGCGTAGACGAGGTAATGGCTGATACTAACGTACATGCTGTACTCATTGCCTCAGCAACCGATACCCATGCAAACTTAATTGAACTCGCCGCCCGCCATGGCAAAGCCATTTTCTGTGAAAAACCCGTACACCTTGACCTCGCCCGTGTTCGTGAATGTCTTACAGTGGTAAGAGCAAATAACGTTCCGCTGTTTATTGGTTTTAATCGTCGTTTTGACCCACAGTTTCGTCGTGTCAAAACAGAGGTTCTCGAAGGCCGTATCGGCAAACCTGAATCCCTGTTGATTATCTCACGCGACCCTTCCCCACCACCGGTTGAATACGTCCGAGTTTCTGGCGGCATGTTTCGTGATATGACGATCCATGATTTTGATATGGCCCGTTTCATTATGGGTGAAGAACCCGTCTCTATTTACGCTCAGGGAAGTAATCTGGTCGATCCCGCTATCGGCGAAGCCGGTGATATCGATACGGCGTTCATTGTCCTGAAATATCGCTCTGGTGCGCTGGCAACCATTGTAAACAGTCGCCGTTCAGCCTATGGCTACGACCAACGCCTTGAATTACATGGCGCTAACGGTCTGCTGTCTGCCGGAAATATTCTGGAAAACCAAGTACAGCACCTCAGCGCCACAGGTTGTCGCAGCGCATTACCAGAACACTTTTTCCTGCAACGTTATAAAGAAGCCTATGCCGCAGAATGGCAGCATTTTGTTGAGGTTCTGCGTGGTGAAACTAAACCAGAATGCAGCGGCGAAGATGGTGAGCGTGCCCTGTACCTGGCCGACAAAGCACTGGAGTCCCTGCATAGCCGGTGTGAAATAACATTATAACCTTCAATAAAACCCTACAAACAGAAGAGATATAATAATGAAAAAACTCATTCTTGCCGCCCTTATCGCATTAACCACCGCTCCTGCATTAGCTGCAAACGAACAAATTGTTTTCAGTACCCCAAATCTCGCCATGCCGTTTGAAGTTCATATGCAGCGTACTGCCGTTAACGCTGCCAAAGAGATGGGGGTAAAACTTCAGGTTCTTGATAGCCAGGGTAGCTCACCGAAACAAGCAGCCGATCTGGAAAATGCCATCACGCGTGGTGCTCAGGGATTTATCGTCTCTCCTAATGATATTAACGCTGTTTCAAGTGCCGTCGCTGAAATCCAGGACGCAAATTTACCGGTAGTGACGCTGGATCGTTCCGTTATTAGCGAAAAACCGGTGCCACATTTTGGTGCCAATAACTACAAGGGCGGCCAGGCAATCGCGAGCTTCGTGATTGAGAAGTTCCCTGAGGGAGCTGAAATCGTTCTGCTTACCGGTCAGCCAGGTTCCTCCTCCAACATCGAGCGGACCAAAGGGATCCGCGATCGTCTGAATGAAGGCGGTAAAAAATACAATATCGTCGTCGATCAGACCGGTAACTGGATGCGATCTGAAGGCATGCGCATCGTAGAAAGCGTGCTGCCATCCTTGCCTGAGAAACCGCAGATTATCCTGGCCGCAAATGATGATATGGCACTAGGTGCCATTGAAGCACTGCAGTCACAAGGCATGAAACCAGGTGAGATCCTCGTCACCGGTTTTGATGCGGTACCAGAAGCCCTTGAGAGAGTAAAAGACGGCTGGCTTGCCGTCACCGCCGATCAGCGTCCGGGCTATGCCGTGACCACGGCAATGACTCAGTTGGTCGATAACATCCGCGATAAAAAGGCGATAACCGGAGCGGACTACGCCCCTACCCTGATAACCCAGGATAACCTCGATAAAGCAGAACGTATCAGCGAAACCAGTAAATAAACCTATTTTATATGTCCTCCATCATTCGAGTTATTTGAAGTTCGAAGGTTATACGCCCGTTTAACGACGGGCGTTACAAGGAGCCTACTGATGTCGCAGCCCTTATTAAAAGTTACCCAGCTCGCAAAAAGTTTCTCCGGTGTCTGGGCACTCAGTGACGCCAATCTTCGCGTCGGTGCAGGAGAGATCCACGCCCTGCTGGGTGAAAACGGTGCCGGAAAATCGACATTGTTAAAAGCGTTGGCCGGTGCACAGCCCCAGACTCATGGTGAAATTTGGTTCAATGGTGAGACGCTCAAGCCGGATGATTCGCCAGTAGAACGCCAGAATAAAGGCATCATTACTATTTACCAGGAATTTAACCTGTTACCGAATATGACGGTGGCAGAAAACATGTTCCTCGGTCGTGAACCCCGCCGCCATAACCTGATTGTTGATGCCAAAGCGGTCAATAACGAAGCGCAGGTTATTCTGGATTATTTGCAGCTGAATATTGCTCCAACAACTGCTGTTGCACGCTTAAGTGTCGCTCAGCAGCAGATGGTCGAAATTGCCCGTGCGCTAACGCTGAATGCCAGACTCATCATTATGGATGAACCTTCTGCGGCACTCAGTGATAGCGAAGTTGAAAGTTTGCATCGTGTTGTTCGTGAGCTGAAGGGGCGTGGCGTCAGTATCATTTACGTGACCCACCGCCTGCATGAGGTTTTCCAGCTTTGCGATCGTTTTACGGTATTTCAGGATGGGCGTTATACCGGTTCTGGCGATGTTGCAGGGACCAATGTTGAGGAAATTATCCGTCTGATGGTCGGCCGTAACGTGGTGTTTAACCGCCGGGACGCTAGCCTGACGCATCACCAGGATAAACCAATACGTTTATCGATCAAAGGATTAAGCCGCGAGAAACCGCCACTCGATCCACATGGTATTGCTCTGAAAGATGTCAGTTTTCATGTTCATGCCGGAGAAGTGCTAGGAATCGCAGGCCTGGTCGGTGCAGGCCGCACAGAAATTGCACGCTGCCTGTTTGGCGCGGATAAATTTACCAGCGGTAGCTTTGAACTCGACGGTAAACCTTATCAGCCTCGGGATCCAATGCATGCTTTGGATCAGGGCATTGCTCTGGTACCAGAAGATCGCAAAAAAGAGGGTGCCGTACTGGGGTTATCGATTCGCGACAATATGTCTCTCTCCAGTCTTTCATCATTACTGACCTGGCGTTATTTCGTCAGTCCCCACAAAGAAGATGCTCTGATTGCCGCTTATCGCCAGGCGCTGCAAATCAAAATGGTGAATCCAGAACAGGAAGTGCGCAAGCTCTCCGGCGGTAACCAGCAAAAAGTGATTCTGGCGCGCTGCATGGCGCTCAATCCAAGGGTCTTAATTGTCGATGAACCGACCCGGGGTATCGACGTTGGTACAAAATCTGAAGTCCATCAGGTGCTCTTTGATATGGCAAGCCAAGGGGTGGCCGTTATCGTCATCTCCTCTGATTTACCAGAAATACTGGCCGTATCCGACAGAATAATCACCCTGAGTGAAGGACACATCACCGGAGAATTACACGGTGATGAGGCCAATGAAGAACGCCTGATGACAATGATGGCGATTAACCACAGTGCGTTAAATGCCGCATAACGGGAGAACCCATGACGCAGATGATTTCTAAAACACAAGCTGAGCAAAAGCGCGTATCGCGTATCGACTTTATCGGCTTTTTTGAGCGCTTTGGGGTACTGATTTTTATGATCCTGCTGCTGGTTTTTTTCCAGACACAGAACAGTAACTTCCTGAGCGAACGCAATATATTAAACATTCTTACCGAGGTGTCGATCTACGGGATCATCGCTATCGGTATGACCTTCGTTATTTTGACTGCCGGTATCGATCTCTCCGTCGGATCGATTCTTGCGCTCTGTGCCATGACCGCCGCTTATGTGATTAAAGGCGACAACTTTACCACCGTCGATCCCGATGCCTGGGGCGGGATGAGCTGGCTGTTAGCAATGGGGATCTGTCTGGCTATGGGTACGCTGATAGGTCTGGTGCAAGGACTCGGCGTTACTCGCCTGCGCCTACCGCCTTTTATTGTCACCTTAGGCGGTATGACTATCTGGCGCGGGCTGACGCTGGTGATTAACGATGGTGCGCCAATCGCAGGTTTTGATGCCGGTTACCGCTGGTGGGGACGCGGGGAAATGCTCGGGATCTCCATTCCTATTTGGATCTTCGCCTTCGTCTCGATTATCGGTTATCTGGCACTGCATAAAACGCGCTGGGGACGCTTTGTCTATGCCATTGGCGGTAACCCTGAGGCTGCAAGACTGGCCGGGGTCAATGTCAGACGTGTACTGGTTAGCGTTTATGTGGTGATTGGCTGTCTGGCTGGACTGGCGGGATTTGTGCTGAGTGCTCGTCTGGGAAGTGCTGAAGCCGTCGCCGGGATCTCCTTCGAATTACGCGTTATTGCCTCAGTCGTTATTGGCGGAACTTCACTGATGGGCGGCTATGGCCGCATTAGCGGAACGATTATCGGCGCGATCATTATGGGCATCTTAATTAACGGCCTGGTACTGATGAACGTCTCTGCTTATTACCAGCAGATTATTACCGGCCTGATTATCGTGCTGGCGGTTGCCTTTGATACCTATGCCAAGAGCCGTCGCGGCGCAATTTAGTTCAGGAGCATTTATGAAACAAGTAAGAATTGGTCTGATTGGTACAGGATATATTGGCAAAGCCCATGCGATTGCTTATGCCCAGGCACCAACGGTGTTTGAACTGCAAGGTCAGCTGGTACGTGAAATGGTGGCAGAAGTGACACCGGAGCTTGCTGAAAAACGCGCTGCGGCGTTTGGTTTCAATCGGGCCACCAGCGACTGGCGTGAGCTGGTCGCCGATCCCAATATTGATGTGGTCGATATTTGCTCCCCTAACCACCTCCATAAAGAGATGGCACTGGAGGCGATTCGTCACGGGAAACATGTCTATTCTGAAAAACCTCTGGCGCTTAATGCCCGTGACGCAAAACAGATGGTGGATGCCGCACGTAAGGCTGGCGTGAAAACCTTGGTGGGTTTCAACTATATGAAAAATCCCACCGCCAAGCTGGCAAAGCAGATCATCGAAAGGGGGGAAATCGGCGAAATTATCCATTTTTACGGTACACATAACGAAGACTATATGGCCGACCCGCGGGTACCGATTCACTGGCACTGCTTTAAAGAAACCGCCGGGCTAGGTGCCTTGGGTGATTTGGCCGCGCATATCGTCAATATGGCGCAATACTTGGTGGGCGATATTGAGCAGGTATGTGGCGATTTAAAAATTGTCGTTCCCGAGCGCCCGGCATATGCCGGTAGCCACGAAATGGTTGCCGTTGAAAACGAAGATCAGGCACATGCAATGGTGCGTTTTGCCGGAGGTGCGCAAGGCATTATTGAGACCTCGCGAGTTGCCAGCGGCCGCAAAATGGGTCTGACGTGGACCATTACCGGCACCAAAGGTGCTATCACCTTTACTCAGGAACGCATGGCAGAGCTGAAGCTGTATCTGCAAGAGGATCCGGAAGGGCGTCAGGGATTCCGTACCTTACTGGTAGGCCCTGCTCATCCTGAATATGGCGCGTTCTGTATGGGAGCAGGCCACGGGATTGGTTTTAACGATCAAAAAACCGTCGAGATACGCGATCTTATTGATGGCATTGCGGGTGACGCGCCGTTATGGCCTGACTTTGAAGAAGGCTGGAAAGTTTCACGTATTCTCGATGCTATCGCCCTGTCTCATCAGGACGGCCGCTGGGTGAAAGTATCTGACATTGTCTAAGGACCAAGAATGAAACAAAAACAATTGGATCTCATTTGCATGGGACGCGTGGCGGTCGATCTTTATAGTCAGCAGATTGGTGCCCGGCTCGAAGATGCCACCAGTTTTTCCCGCTATCTTGGCGGTTCATCAGGTAACGTAGCCTATGGTACTGCACGCCTGGGATTAAAATCGTCCATGCTGGCGCGCGTAGGCGACGAACATATGGGGCGTTTTCTGCGTGAAGAGTTGACTCAGGTGGGTTGTGATACCAGTCATCTGATAACCGATACTGAGCGGCTCACAGCCCTGGTGTTACTCGGTATTAAAGACCGCGATACCTTTCCGTTAATATTTTTCCGCGAAAACTGCGCCGATATGGCGATTACCGCAGAAGACTTCACTGAAGAATATATTGCCTCTGCCCGCTGCCTTGCTATCACCGGTACCCATCTTTCCCACCCACGCACCCGTGATGCGGTACTTACCGCGCTGAAATATGCGCGCCGTAATGAGGTACGTACGGCTCTGGATATCGACTATCGTCCCGTTCTCTGGGGTCTGACAGCGCTGGGGGACGGTGAAACACGTTTTATTGCTGCCGAACAAGTAACCCAACAATTACAGTCAGTACTGCATTTATTTGATGTCGTTGTCGGTACTGAAGAAGAGTTTCATATTGCCGGGGGAACGACCGATACCCTGCAAGCGCTCAAGCAAGTACGTGAAGTCACTGGAGCAACGCTGGTCTGTAAGCGCGGAGCACAAGGGTGCTCAGTCTTTACCGGGCCGATCCCCGACTCGCTGGACGGCGGGATTAATGTTGCCGGTGTTCGGGTCGAAGTACTCAATGTACTGGGTGCCGGAGATGCTTTTATGTCCGGTTTACTGCGTGGTTATATTAATGATGAAGGTTGGGTTCAGGCCTGTCGTTATGCCAATGCTTGCGGTGCCCTGGTGGTATCCCGCCACGGTTGCGCGCCGGCTATGCCTGGCAAAATCGAACTTGATGACTATTTGGCGCGTGAAGAGTCCGTCCCACGCCCTGATCTCGACAGCCATTTAAATCATCTTCATCGTGTAATTTCTCGCCGCCGACAGTGGCCGGAACTCTGTGTAATGGCATTTGACCACCGTAGCCAGTTAGCCGAAATGGCCTTACAAAGCGGTGCCGACTTACGCCGTATCCCAGCGCTGAAGCAGCTGATCCTGCAAGCCAGCCGGGAAGCGGCACAGCATGCCGACCTGGAAGGGAAAGCGGGCTTATTGTGTGACGGGACCTTTGGTCAGGATGCGCTGAATGCAATTACCGGCGAAGGCTGGTGGATTGGTCGTCCGATAGAACTACCCGGTTCACGTCCGTTAGAAATGGAACATGGCAATATCGGCTCACAATTGATCAGCTGGCCACAGGAACACATCGTTAAATGTCTGGTGTTCTTCCACCCCGAAGATGCTCATAGTTTACGTCTTGAGCAAGAACAAAAAATTGCTGAGGTTTATCAGGCTTGCTGTCAGTCAGGGCATGAACTGTTATTAGAGGTGATTTTACCTGCAGATATGCCGCGTAATGACGACCTGTATTTACGCGCTATTTCCCGCTTCTACAACATCGGTATTTATCCCGACTGGTGGAAATTACCCCCACTGGGTGATGCTGGCTGGAAGGCACTCAGCGCCCTGATTGAAAAACGCGATCCTCACTGTCGCGGTGTTGTCATCCTCGGTCTCGATGCACCTGTCTCTGTATTACGCGACGGATTTAATACCGCTGCAAATTATCCAATTGTTAAAGGATTTGCCGTCGGCCGCACCCTTTTTGGTGAACCATCGCAGGCTTGGCTGAAGCGTGAGATTGACGATGCCGAACTGGTGAAACGTATTCGCGATAACTATTTGCAGCTGATTGCTCTATGGCGTGAGCGCGGCCAGACTACATATTAAGGAAAACATCATGACCGTACACTTAGGTATTAATCCACTGACATGGACCAATGACGACTTACCTTCACTCGGTTCCGATACACCGCTCGAAACCTGCCTTAGCGAAGGAAAAGAAGCAGGATTTGAAGGGTTTGAACTGGGTAATAAATTCCCGCGTACCGCAGCGGAGCTCGGCCCTATTCTCACCCGGCATGATTTGAAACTGGTTTCAGGATGGTATTCCGGTCGCTTGCTGGAGCGCAGTGTGGAAGAAGAAATTGAAGCAGTGCAGCCACACCTGACGCTGTTGCGCGAACTCGGTTCCAAAGTGCTGGTATTTGCCGAAGTCTCCGACTGCATTCACGGGGATCAACAAACCCCCGTTCATCTGCGTCCGCGCTTTCCGGCAGAACGCTGGCAGGAATATGGCGAAAAGCTGACTGCCTTTGCCCGCTATACACAGCAACAGGGGGTGCAAATTGCTTATCATCACCATATGGGAACCGTGATTGAAAGCGCCCAGGATGTCGATAACTTGATGACCCATACCGGCCCTGAAGTCGGACTCCTTCTGGATACCGGTCATCTCACTTTTGCCGGTGCAGATCCCCTTGTAGTGGCACAGCGCTGGATTTCTCGCATCAACCATGTTCACTGTAAGGATATACGTGCAGAAGTACTGGCTGAGGTGAAAAACCGTAAGACAAGTTTCCTTGATGCGGTGTTAAGTGGCGTGTTCACCGTCCCGGGAGACGGTTGCGTCGACTACCCTCCCATCATGGCATTACTCAAACAGCACGGCTATCAAGGTTGGTTAGTGGTAGAAGCTGAGCAGGATCCGGCGATTGCCCATCCGCTGACCTATGCTCGCCTCGGCTACAATAATCTGAGTAATCTGGCGCGTAATGCCGGGTTAATTTAAGGGGGAACAATGTCCGAGTTACTTTCACGCTGGCAGCCACCCAATAGCCAAGGACGCACTCAGTCCGTCACGCCTGAAAATGCAGGATGGGGTTATGTGGGCTTTGACGTCTATCAGTTAAATGCAGGCCAGAAGTTATCATTACCGGCAGTGGCTGAAGAGCGCTGCCTGGTACTGGTTGCCGGGCGTGCAACGATTGATACTCCTTCGGCAAGTTTCCTGAACATTGGTGAGCGAATGAGCCCCTTTGAACGGCTTAAGCCTTGGGCGGTATATGTCACTTCAGGTGAGAGCATTGAGGTAGAGGCTCTGACCCAACTGGAGCTTGCGGTCTGTGCCGCTCCCGGTCAAGGCACTTACCCCACCCGGCTGATTGCTCCGCAGGATATTGATGCCGAAGCTCGAGGTAAAGGACACAACCAGCGTTATGTCCATAATATTCTGCCGGAAGATAAACCCGCTGATAGCTTGCTGGTGGTTGAAGTGTATACCAATGAAGGCTGTACCAGCTCTTATCCCAGCCACAAACACGATACCGATAATCCACCTGAGGAAACCCGTCTCGAAGAGACCTATTACCACCGCTTAAATCCGCCTCAGGGCTTTTGCATGCAGCGAGTTTATACCGACGATCGCTCGCTGGATGAGTGTATGGCGGTCTATGACAAAGACGTCGTCAAAGTCCCGAAAGGCTATCATCCCGTCGCGACCATCGCGGGCTATGACAGTTATTATCTGAATGTCATGGCAGGTCCAGTACGTAAATGGCTATTTACCTGGGAAGAGAGCCACCTTTGGATAAACGGCGAAAGTTACGCTAAAAACTCGCAATAATATCAGGTATATACCCAAAATAATTCGAGTTGCTTGCAGGCTCCCAGTTCAGCCCGTCGATGAGCACAGGTAAACTCTGTGATTCGCGGGCTGGACGCAGGTAACCCCAGGCAACTTGAAGTATGACGGGTATAGATAACCCCATCCTGTGGATGGGGTTATCCTGATGAGCGCGCTTCAGATAATCAGAATACAGCTATCAGAAAAATACCGTGAATAACGCGTTAACAAAACATAAACTGACTCAAAAGCGGAAACCCGCCCCTATATTTACGCCATTAAGTGATATGTGGTCATCAGACTTAGAATTCGTTCTCTCATAGCCGATATTCACAGAGAGGTTCTGCATCGGATTGATAACAACACCCGCGCCATAAGCAACCGAAGTCGCATTATGTTCGCTCTTATCTAAAAAATGAAAACGGGCCTCTGTATACTGAATTTTTGTATACGCCACCCCTGCCAGAGCATAGAAACTCACATAATCATTAACACGATATGCAGGGCCTGCCAGCAGAGTGTAATATTTTAAATCTATTTGTTTATTACAGACAGGATAATTTCTTTTTCTGGAGTCATTGTTTTTCATATAGGTAAATGAACTCATAAAACTGACGGGAGAATTCCACTCATAGCGATACTGGGCGTTCATGCCACTAATACTTTTAAAATCCTTGACCTTACCCTCTGAATACCCCAGAGAAAAAGAGTGATTATTTGTACTGGCATTAGCATTAACAATGACAAACGAAGACAACAAACATCCAATAAAAACTTTCCTTGACATAAATAATCCTTTTAAAAAAACACGTTAATCAACCGACTAAATTAGATATTAAAAAATAATTTTTGATAAGAGACATTATGCTTAAATACAACACTTAACCCCGAAAAAAGCGTTTTATAAAAACACAAGCAAGACAAGCAAGTTCACTTTTATTGATACTACTTCATAACAAAAATAATACTCAATTAATGATTACCATCAATATATACCCTAAATAATTCAAGTTGCTTGTAGGCGCAGAGTCAATCCTGGCGATGAGCATAGATAAACTATGTGATTCGGCAGGATTGACGAAGGTAACGCCCAAGCAACTTGAAGTATGACGGGTATAAATAGATAACATAAGCATTACCTTTTACGATAACCTTTATGACATAAAAGCCTGTTAATATACTTCCCACTTAAGTCTTATATTTTATTTTTAAGTAGATTCCTTCTGAAACAACCTTGCTTTTATTACGAAGAAGATGATAATTTCTGTGAACTATGAATCCATTTGATATCGCGTTATTAATTTATACGCAAATTAATAATTTCATTCATTCATTCATTCATTCATGAAATTAGATAAGAAATGGAATTTCAATAAAGTCATTACATTCATGTATGCTGCAGATTAGGTGTGAATCATTGTCGCAGTGAGTTCCGTTACTGAGACCCGTTTTGTCGGCGTGATTGATTTTAGTGGCGTCGCTTCTTATCTGCCGATGTCCATGCTTAGCGGTGTATTCATGCTCACTGCTACATCTGCGCTATACAGTGGCTGCCAGTATTGGGCTCCTTTCCTGTCTGGCCGATATGTTCCCACGAAAACCTGCTGCATGATGGTTTTCCACGGCAGCTCCGCTTAACATGACACCGCAAACTTAAACATCTGTTCCCATAAATCGCATTCTTATTGTTCCCCTGCCAAGAAAAAATTCACTTTTGTTAAGACTATGCGGTAATGTCCCCAGACAGGACATTTTCAATAGGCCAACATTCATTGGCCCCTCAAATCATTTAGGACACAAGGCTTACAGCTGAGTGATACGTGTATCTGCGATGGTTTCCGCGAAATGTTTCCCAAATAAGTCTGCGGGCGTCTGGAAACCAGGCTTTGCATCTCCCGCCAGCACTCTTCGCGCTGCCTCCGCTGCGGCTATCGCAGTAAAACTGTATCCATTAACCGTGTCTAGCAGCATTTGTACTGTCTTTCCTTCAGCGTCTACTATTTCGGCAACAGCCTGGTAACGACTGCTTTCACGCTCTTTTGCTGAAGGGCCATCGGGTAATGTAGATAAATCCCCTTGTGGAAACCCAATCCCACTAACGTGTACAAATGTAGAGATGTCAGGGATGCCCGTTGTTTTCCAGACAGTGACCAGGTCCGGCAGGGTTACTGGAAAACATTCTCGTGCACCACTGCCAAAATCAAAAGATCTCAGTTCGCCGGGGTCCTTTGGCACCAGCTGTCCATTGAGCCTTATGAGACATTCAGGCGATAAATTCTCCATCGCGCTCACAGCTGAGCCCCGTGACATTGATCCGGCCACGTTCAGTGCCAGAGAAATGCTTATAGGATACTTTACCCGTTCTGCGGCATGTACTGCGAGGCACCCCAGCATTGCTACCGATCCTCCACACCCCGGTAGCAGCATAACGCCTGCAGCGCTCGCATCCTCTTCATAGGCTTCAGCCAGCCTGTAACTGTCCTGTTCTGCGGCAATATCGAGATAGTGAATCTTATTGCGTACCGCTGCGTTTATCAGGGCATCGGCAGTGTATGCAAAAGGCCCTGCGCAGTTGAGCAATACCGTAACACTTGCCAGCGCCTCATCTATTTCAGACGGATTTTCAAGAGAGAAGACTTTGTATGGTAAGTTTAGCTCACTGGCCATAGCGACAAGTTTATCTTCACTGCGGCCTGCAATAGTCATCGGTATGCCCGAATCTAATGCGTGTTTAACAATCATGCTTCCTGTATACCCGGTAGCGCCATAGATCATCATAGTTTTCATATTCATCCTGTGTAACAGTGCACCCGTTATGCTGGTGTAGCATCTGAGTTCATTTAGTAAGCGTGTACGGCTTATGGATTGTGTTGCCAGCTTTTATAGACAAACTCAATGCTATATCCGTCTGGGTCTCTGACCTGGGCTGCGTAATAACGGGGGTCATAATGCTTCTGTGCTCCCGGTGGGTGAATTTCGGTTGCACCAGCAGCAAGAGCTTCAGCATGCGCCGCGTTAACCATGGACTCCGATTCTGCGATGAAACCTACGTGGACAGCATCAGCGCAAACAGTCCCCTGCCTGAGCCAGAAAAATATCCGGCCATTTGCACCGAATCCTTTGAGGTCAGGGTGTCCGTGAGGCCCCTGCGCACCGTCATAGTCATGGCGGTTTACGATGCCAAGAACAGGCAGTACGCGCTCATAAAATGCGATTGAACGTACAGGGTCACTGACTGAGATAAAAATATGATCAAGCAAAATAAATTCCTTTATCAGACGTTATAGCCACCCGCAACCTCGATTGACTGCGCATTGATCCAGCCCCCATCGCCCGTCAGCAAAGAGGCAATCACCCGGGCGACTTCATGAGGTTCACCAACGCGTCCCAGCGCGGTTTGTGAAGCAAGCAGAGATTCAAATTCGTCATTAAGCCCACCGCCAAGTTCTGTGCGGATTGGGCCAGGTGATACTGCGTTCACTCTAATCCCGCGTTCGCCAAATTCCTTCGCCATGTAGCGACTCAGGACTTCAAGCCCCCCCTTAAATGCTGCGTAAGGCGCGACACCAGCGGTGGCGACGCGCGTGGTAGCGCTTGTGATATTGACAATGCAGGAGTCTCTGCGCAGAAGAGGCAGCAGCTTCTGTGTCAGAAAGAATGGCCCCTTGAGATGCACATTCATCAGGCCATCAAATTGCTCTTCAGTTACGGCTTCAATAGGGTTAAAGAGTCCATAACCGGCGTTATTAACGAGGCCATCAAGACCTGTTGTATTCCATTGTGCTTTCATCACCCGCTCAAGCTCAGCTCGGAACTCATCAAAACTACCGACGTCGCCAACATTCAGCTTCATAGCAATGGCGTTACCACCGGAGGCTTGGATGCTCTTGACAACGGATTGCGCTGATTCAGCCTGGTTGTTCCACGTCAGAATGACGCCAAATCCACGCCTTGCACACTCGATCGCTGTGCTGGCACCAATTCCCCTGCTGCCCCCGGTAATCAGAACGTGTTTCATGATTGCTCCTGTAAGTGAAAGTATACGCTACACAGGTTACGCACCGGGATTATCGCTGGCTTATGCGATCCTCTTTGATTGTTGCCCGATTCTGCTTTTATGTTGTTGTGGATAACGGAGACGTGTTATCAATCTCTGATGGAAAATAAATTACGCGAACTACGAGAACTGGCATCCGGAGCCGGAAATCAGCGGACAGAGACGGGAATTCCCCGGGTAGCAATGGTGCAGGGAGAAATTCCTGAACACAGACTTTCTGCTGTTTATGAGCCTATGATTAATCTGATCCTGACAGGTTCAAAAAGCATGACTGTCGGCGGAAGGACATTAAACTACAATCCAGCTACTTATTTTGTCATGTCAGTAGACTTACCCGCAGTAGGAAATGTGTTCCCTGATAACGTTACAAATGCACCTTATCTGGCTGTCAGCCTGACGCCCAAGCCTGAAATTATTGCCGATCTGCTGGACAAGATTCCCGGCACTGGTGACGCTTATCTCTATCATTCAGGATTTTCAGTAGCGCCAGTCACCCGGGAATTACTGGATGCATGGATTAGAATGCTGTCCCTTGTCAGAAAGCCTGATGAAATTGCCGCTCTGGCTCCGGCGTATGAACGGGAAATTCTTTTTCGTGTACTGCAGGGCCCCCTTGGATGGATGCTAAGGGAGATAGCAACGCCTGAAACCCACCTTGCAAGGATTTACAAGGTGATCAACTGGATTAAGACAAACTACACACAAGCCATACGTGTAGAGGATCTGGCTGAAATGGCAGCGCTTAGCGTGTCCGCTTTTCACCGCCACTTCCGCGCCATAACGGCCTTAAGCCCTGTGCAATACCAGAAACAAATTCGCCTGATGCATGCCCGGCTCAAGCTCGCCACATCGGGCGAAAATATTATGAATGTCGCGCTATCGGTGGGCTATCAAAGCCACACTCAGTTCAGTCGGGAATATGCAAGACAGTTTGGATTACCGCCCTCAGCTGATTTGAAAAAAATCTCCCTCAGCCATGCCCGCAATTAGCGAAATGTGAAGATCCCCTGCCAGAATTTTATTCGGTTGTCCTGGCATCAAACGCAGCCTGAGCAAGTGTCACGTCAGAACTGTACTCAAGGGTCCAGTTAAATAGCGCCTGAAAGGGCGCTTCCAGAGTGCGCCCCAGGGGGGTAATGCTGTATTCAACTGCAATCTGAGACGATGGAATGACGCGACGGGCAATTATGCCGTTTCGTTCAAGACGGCGTAAGCATTGAGTCAGTGACTTCTGGGTAATACCATCCATGCACCGCTTTATCTCGTTAAACCGCAATGGCTTGCTACACAGAGCGAAAAGGATTGAGACAGACCACTTGTCAGTTATTTGATCCAGTAATAACCGCCCTGAAGCCTTGTCCTCGCATGAATGACCGGAGGAATACTCCGGACTGTGCGCCTGCCTGTTGTCTGCTGACATACAGTTTACCTCCGTATACCTGGGTGAAAAAAGGTGCCTAATTGACACCAAGTATCCACAGTATACCATCTGAGTCACCAATCATAAGGAGCAAATTATGTCAGTATCACTCAGTGAAAATGTTGCAAACAATCTTGCTATCGTCGATTCGCTTTACCGATATGCGGCAGGAATTGATCTCAAAGACCCGGAGTTAATTAAAGGGGCCTTTACTGAAGATGCGGTGTCTGACTTCCGCCCTGCGGGAGCTAAAGCGGGTTTTGAATATCCTGTCCTGGAGGGTAAAGAAACGATAGCTGATGCATTGCTGAATTCGCTTAAGCTGATTGTCACCACTCATTCAGTGACGAATCCACGTGTAACTATCGATGGAGATAAAGCATATCTGGAGGCGATTGTGGAAGCACAGCACTTGCCTGAATCCGATCCCTCACGCCACTATCTGATGAAAAATCGTTATGACGTTGAACTTTTAAAGCAACAAGACGGCTGGTTCATATGCCGGGTCACAGTTGATAATGTCTGGAGGAGTGGTGACCCGACAGTGCTGGCAGGAGTGTAAGGTTTACCGGAACATTGGATAACCAGAATTTCTGATATATGCAAATATACCCGTCATACTTCAAGTTGCTTGGGCGTTACCTTCGTCAATCCTGCCGAATCACATAGTTTATCTATGCTCATCGCCAGGATTGACTCTGCGCCTACAAGCAACTTGAATTATTTAGGGTATATACTGAAATCTTTATTGTGTGTGCCTTATCTTAAAACAAGGGTGGATGAAGGAGCATTTATTCATCCATCGTTAAAAGAAAAGAAGGATGTTTCATATTCCAGGTTAATGACACCATCAGGGCCCTTCAATAGATTTTGATATCTATATAATCATTCTGATGTCCGCTTCACGCCCTGAGACATTCGACTGGCGTTCCTGTCTTCCTGTGTGCTTGCTATAGGTATACGGTAATGCAATACTTGTAATGACATTTGTAATTACAAGAGGTGTGAGACATGGGTAGCATCAACCTGCGTATCGACGATGAACTTAAAGCTCGTTCTTACGCTGCACTGGAAAAAATGGGAGTAACTCCCTCTGAAGCGCTTCGCCTCATGCTTGAATATATCGCTGACAATGAACGTTTGCCATTCAAACAGACACTCCTGAGTGATGAAGATGCCGAACTTGTGGAGATAGTGAAAGAGCGCCTTCGTAATCCCAGACCTGTTCGCGTGACTCTGGACGACCTCTGATGGCGTATTTTCTGGACTTTGACGAACGTGCATTAAAGGAATGGCATAAACTTGGCGCGACGGTTAGAGAACAACTGAAAAAGAAGCTGGCAGAGGTGCTCAAATCTCCACGCATTGAAGCTAACAAGCTACGTGGGATGCCTGATTGCTACAAGATAAAGCTCAGGTCGTCTGGTTATCGACTGGTATATCAGGTCATCGATGAAAAGGTTGTCGTCTTTGTAGTATCTGTCGGGAAAAGAGAGCGCTCAGATGTTTATACCGAAGCGGTCAAACAGATCCTCTGAACTTCGGCAGGACATTTCTGTCTCGCAGTAAAGGTGCCACTTCTACTTTGCGTTGACAGAAAATTCACTTTTTGCTGTTCCTTTCACACCAAGAAACGTGATACCAATCACATTTTTTGATTTCTCAGGGTAATATTTTCAGTTAGTAACTATATTCAGCATGCAAGCAGGAGTGATTATCATTTACATTATCATGCTATAGAAAACAGCTGTTCTTTTGATACGTTTGATAACCTCTCTGGAGTAAATGAATGACTGTATTGAGCAAACCGTCTGCGCGTCTGAAACGCATTGTTCTTGCTACCGCGCTGGTATTACCTGCCAGTTTACCAGCTTTTGCTGATGACGCGCTAACGCTGTATACCACCCGTGAACCAGGGCTTATTCAGCCCCTGCTGGATGCCTGGACCAACGAAAGTAAGGTAAAGGTCAATACGGTTTATATTAAAGACGGTATGCTGGAACGTGTAAAAGCAGAAGGAGAGAACTCTCCTGCTGACCTGCTAATGACCGTTGATGCAGGCAATCTGATTGACCTGGTAGAAGCAGGCGTAACGCAACCTGTCGTTTCTGAAAAATTGAATACTGCGGTGCCGAAAAATCTGCGTGGTGAAGACAATCAGTGGTATGCCCTATCGATGCGTGCCCGCGTGTTATATGCAGATAAATCATTCCCGACCGCTGACTGGCATTATGAGCAACTCAGCAATCCTGAGTACAAAGGTAAAGTCTGTCTGCGTTCCGGACAACATCCTTATAACACCGCCATGATCGCGGCGATGATCGCTCACCACGGTGAGGCGAAAACGGAAGAGTGGTTACGCGGCGTTAAAGCCAACTTAGCCCGTAAAGCAACCGGGGGTGACCGTGACGTAGCCCGCGATATTCTCGGCGGGATCTGTGATATCGGACTGGCTAACTCTTATTATGTCGGCCATATGAAAAATGCCAAAGAAGGCAGTGATGCCCGTCAGTGGGGCGATGCGATTCAAGTGATTAAACCGACCTTCGAAGACGGTGGAACCCACGTCAATATCAGCGGTGCAGCTGTCGCACGCCATGCTCCAAATAAAGAAAAAGCCGTTGAGCTGATGGAATATTTGGTTTCTGCTCCAGCCCAGCAGATCTACGCTAAAGCAAACTATGAATATCCTGTCGTTCAGGGCATCGAGCTTGATCCTGTCATCAAGGAGACTATCGGTGATATTCAGGTTGATGCTATCCCGCTGACTGAGGTAGTGAAACATCGTAAACAGGCAAGTTTGCTGGTAGATAAAGTTGGATTCGATCAATAAAATCTCCCGTTTTTCCTCGCAACGCAGCCGATTGACCGGGCTGCGTTCGGGTATTTCATCTCTTCAACTGATGGCCACTTTAGTGGCCATTGGCGTTCTCACGCCTCTGGCGACTCTTGCATGGCTCGCGACTCAGTCTGATTTTTCTCACTGGAATAACCTTGCTCAATATGTCCTGCCGGCAGCAATAAAAAACACCTTTTTACTGCTCCTTGGCGTAGCTGCAATGGTTGCTGTGATAGGCGTGGGTTGTGCATGGGCTGTGACAGCCTGGCAGTTTCCGGGCCGGAAAATATTATCCTGGGCTCTGCTGCTGCCTCTGGCGATGCCGACTTATATTGTGGCCTTTGCCTGGCTTGATATCCTGCATCCGATAGGACCACTGCAGGGCGCGCTGCGTTATTTGCTCGGCTACGATAGCCCTCGGCAGTTCCGGTTACCGGACATTCGCTCCCTTGGTGGTGCGATAATTCTGCTCGGATTAGTGCTCTATCCTTATGTTTATCTGACCGCCAGAGCGATGTTTATCAGCCAGCCCGCGCACTTAATTGAGGCTGCCAGAACCTTAGGCTGCTCACCAGCAGGGGCATTTTTTCGTGTGGTGTTGCCGATGGCACGTCCGGCACTGGCTGTAGGGGTTAGCCTTGCCCTATTAGAAACGCTCAATGATATTGGTGCCTCTGAATTTCTCGGCATACAAACGCTGACCGTCACGGTGTATACCACCTGGATAACCCGTTCAGATCTTGCTGCCGCAGCACAGATAGCCAGTCTGATGCTCCTGTTTATTTTCTGTATTCTGACACTGGAATTTTATGGTCGAAAGCGGCAAGGCTATAGCAGTCGTCACTTTCGCGAGGTAAAACCGGTAAAATTAACGACTGGCCGTGCCTTCCTGGCCACTGTGCTGGTTGCCCTACCGGTACTGTTAGGATTTATAGCACCGGTTTGTTATCTGCTGGTAGAAACCTTTAAGCGCCTTGGCGAGGATAATCCCTTTTCTCCCGCACTGTTAAATGCCTTACAGCACACGCTGATGCTGGCGGGCGGCGTCACGCTGGTGGTAATGGTCGTCAGCCTGATTGTCGCCTGGAATGCCCGACAAATGGCTGTGGGCAATCCCAATCCTGGTTATCGCCGTTCTGTTTTACGCCTATCTTCTCTGGGCTATGCCGTACCAGGTACTATCCTGGCGATTGGCTTTTTATCTCCGGCGCTTGCGGTCGATAAATGGCTGGCAGGTATACTCGATATGCGTGGGCTTCCGTTAATGTCACTGGGAATAATATTGGTTGTCTGCTGTGCGATTCGCTTTCAGGCAATTGCAATCGGTGCGATTGATTCGGGACTGGCCAGATTACCGAAAAGCCTTGAACAGGCCTCTCGCTCACTGGGAGAAAGTGCATCGGGAACCTTCCGGCGCGTTCATTTTCCCCTTTTACGTCCGGTTCTGGTAAGTAGCGCTCTGCTGGTATTTACTGATGCTATGAAAGAGCTGCCCACGACTCTGCTACTGCGTCCGGTAAACTTTGAAACTCTGGCTACCTTACTGTATGCCGAAGCCGCACGCGGAACCTACGAAGAAGGGGCGATTGCTGCGTTATTAATTGTCGTTGCTGGCACACTGCCTGTGCTATTGCTGATGCGGAACCAAATTACCCGCGGGGAGTAAAACCGCCCATGTCTGAAATTGCTCTGTCGCTGGATAATATCCGCGTCATTTATAGCGGGAACCCCCGTCCTATACTGGAAGGTTTTTCTATGACGGTCAGACGTGGTGAAATTGCCTGTTTGCTCGGTGCTTCGGGCTGTGGGAAAACCACGGTTTTACGGGCAATTGCCGGATTTGAATATCTGAGTGGTGGCGAGATCCATCTTACCCAACGTTGTGTCGCAGGCCCCCAAATTCATCTTCCCCCTGAAAAACGCAATGTGGGTATGGTATTTCAGGACTATGCGCTATTTCCCCATCTGACGGCTGCGCAGAATATCGCTTTCGGTCTACGGAAGTTATCGCGTGAAAGACGACAGGCGCGAGTGGACACATTGCTCACCCTGATTGAGCTACAACAGCATGCCGGACACTATCCTCATGAGCTTTCTGGCGGTCAGCAACAAAGAATTGCACTCGCCCGTGCCATGGCCTCCGAACCGGATATTCTGTTACTGGACGAGCCTTTTTCAAGCCTCGATCGTCCGACCCGGGAGCGCTTAAGTGGCGAGGTACGTGAAATATTACATCAGGCAGGCCAGACTGCGCTGCTGGTCACCCATAGCGAATGGGAAGCCCAGGCGATAGCCAGCCGAATCGGCTATGTCGAAAAGGGCCAGTACCGTAGCCACAGCCCTGAACATCCCTGACAGTCATGTTAGCGAGAGCAGGAAGCGCTCAGATAACGCTGCGGGTCAATCGCTGTCGCCCGGTAACGTAGCTGGAAGTGTAACAGTACAGAACGGGCTCCGCTGCTACCCATAGTCGCTATTTTTTGCCCGGCTTTCACCTTCTGTCCGTTATTGACCAGGATAGTCTCATTATGGGCATAAGCGGTAATGTAGTCTTCGTTGTGCTTAATCATCACCAGATTGCCATAACCACGTAACTGGTTACCGGCATAAACCACGGTTCCTGCAGCTGAGGCGTGAATTGCCTGCCCGCGCGAGCCGGCAATATCAATCCCTTTATTCCCCCCGTCACTGTAAGAGTAAGCGTCAACCACTTTTCCTTTAGTCGGCCATAACCAGCAGCGAGAGCCAACAGGTGGCAGTGTGACTTTAGGCAAAGCCGCAGGTGCCTTACTGGCGGGAGTCGTTTTTTTGGCAACAGCCGTATTTTTGCCTGTGCCACGCTTCGCCATTCCTTTGGTTTGCAGACGCTGGCCCACTAAGAGTTTGTAAGGTGGCGGCAGGCTATTCATTCTCGCCAGTTCGCCAACACTGGTACCAGTCATACGTGATATTCGGTATAAGGTATCACCACGCTTTACAGTATAGACAGAACCATTGAAGGTCCCTTCATTACTCGCGTTTTTGGAAGAGCACGCCGTCAACAGAAGACTTATCAGCAAACAGACGATGATTTTCCAGCGCATAAAGGGGCTTTCCTTAAACAAAACGATCCTCGGGGTATTTATTGTCGAACAGGGATTCACCCTCCCCAATAACAGGGAGGGTGTCAGGGCTATTTAACCGGGCGCAGAGCAGGGAACAGGATAACGTCGCGTATAGTATGACTATTGGTAAATAACATCGTCATACGGTCGATACCAATACCTAAGCCTGCTGTCGGGGGCAAACCATGTTCCAGAGCAGTGACATAGTCTTCATCGAAGAACATCGCTTCATCATCACCGGCATCTTTAGCATTAACCTGGTCAGCAAAGCGCTGGGCCTGGTCTTCAGCATCATTCAGCTCAGAGAAACCATTACCGATTTCACGACCACCGATAAAGAACTCAAAACGGTCAGTGATTTCAGGATTCACATCGTTTCGACGTGCCAGAGGGGAAACTTCTGCCGGATATTCGGTGATAAAAGTAGGCTGAATCAAATGACTTTCGGCCACTTCTTCAAAGATTTCTGTAACAACGCGTCCCAGACCCCAGCTCTTTTCAATCTTGATACCGATAGACTCAGCGATAGCAACCGCTTTATCCATATCATCAAGGCTTGCGATATCTGTTTCAGGGCGATGTTTTTTAATCGCTTCACGCATCGTCAGTTTTTCAAACGGCTTACCGAAATCGAAGACCTCTTCACCGTAAGGGACTTCAGTGGTACCCAGAACCTCTTCCGCAATATTACGGAACAGCGACTCGGTCAGTTCGATCAGATCGCGATAATCCGCATACGCCATGTAGAGCTCCATCATGGTGAATTCTGGATTATGACGCGGGGAGATCCCTTCGTTACGGAAGTTACGGTTAATTTCGAATACCCGGTCGAATCCCCCCACGACCAGACGCTTCAAATACAGTTCCGGCGCAATACGCAGGTACATATCGAGATCCAGCGCGTTGTGGTGCGTGATAAATGGACGTGCCGCTGCACCACCCGGGATAGCTTGCATCATTGGGGTTTCAACTTCCATAAACTCACGATCAACCATGAATTTGCGGATTGATGCCATGATCTTCGAACGAATTTTAAAGGTGTGGCGGGACTCATCATTCGAGATAAGATCCAGATAACGCTGACGATAGCGAGTTTCCTGATCCGCCAGACCGTGGAATTTATCCGGCAATGGGCGCAGAGCTTTAGTCAGCAGGCGTAATTCGCTACAGTGAATAGACAGCTCGCCCGTTTTAGTTTTAAACAGCTTACCGCGTGCACCGAGGATATCGCCCAGATCCCATTTTTTAAACTGTTCGTTGTAGACGCCTTCCGCTAAATCATCACGAGAGACATATAGCTGAATGCGGCCGCCTACATCCTGTAGAGTGACAAATGATGCCTTACCCATAATACGACGCGTCATCATACGCCCGGCTACCGCAACTTCGATATTCAGGTCTTCCAGCTCTTCGTTTTCTTTCCCATCGAAGTCAGCATGAAGTTGGTCTGAGATACTGTCGCGACGGAAGTCATTTGGAAACGCAATACCGTTCTCACGTAGCGCGGCCAGCTTTTCGCGGCGAGTTTTCAGTTCATTATTTAATTCAACTGACGCATCTACGTTATGTTCTTGTTGTTCAGACATGTTGGTTCCTATAGCCCAGCTTTCAAACTTGCTTCGATAAATTTGTCCAGATCGCCATCCAGTACCGCTTGCGTATTACGGGTTTCAACACCGGTACGCAAGTCTTTGATACGAGAGTCGTCTAATACATAAGAGCGAATCTGACTACCCCAGCCAATATCAGACTTGTTCTCTTCCATCGCCTGTTTCTCAGCGTTTTTTTTCTGCATTTCCAGCTCATACAGCTTAGCTTTCATCTGCTTCATTGCCTGATCTTTATTCTTATGTTGAGAACGATCGTTCTGGCACTGAGTCACGGTTCCGGTTGGAATATGGGTAATACGTACCGCAGATTCAGTACGGTTAACGTGCTGACCACCCGCACCTGACGCCCGATAAACGTCAATACGCAGATCGGCAGGGTTGATATCTATATCAATGTTCTCATCTACTTCCGGATAGACAAATGCAGAACCAAATGAGGTATGGCGTCTGCCACCGGAATCAAACGGGCTCTTACGCACCAGGCGGTGTACGCCCGTTTCAGTACGAAGCCAGCCAAAAGCATAATCGCCCTGAACACGAATAGTGACCGACTTAATCCCTGCCACATCCCCTTCAGACTCTTCAATTATTTCCGTTTTAAAACCGCGCGCTTCGGCCCAGCGCAGATACATACGCTCTAACATACTGGCCCAGTCCTGGGCTTCTGTTCCGCCAGAACCAGCCTGGATATCAATATAGCAATCGGCACTGTCGTACTCGCCTGAGAACATACGGCGGAACTCCAGCTGAGCCAGTTTTGCCTCAAGCTGATCCAGTTCTACAACGGCTTCATTGAAGGTTTCTTCGTCTTCTGCTTCAACAGCCAGCTCCAGCAAACCGGAAACATCGTCTAAACCTTGCGTCATCTGATCCAAGGTTTCGACAATAACCTCAAGGGCTGAACGTTCTTTACCCAGAGCTTGTGCACGCTCAGGTTCGTTCCAGACATCGGGTTGTTCAAGTTCAGCGTTTACTTCTTCCAAGCGTTCTTTCTTGGCATCGTAGTCAAAGATACCCCCTGAGAACGTTACTACGCTCAGTGAGATCCTGGATGCGGTTTTTTACCGGATTAATTTCAAACATGCTTAAATTCTTATATTAATGTCAGAAGACAAATGCAGTCATAAACCGGAAAGTTTACCGGAATTACGTCATATTTTGTAGTCTGCTGGTGTTAAATCGGCCAGATATTGTCAATTAACAACTGTACGGTTCGGTTGCCTCTGAAAACATTCACATCGAGTTTATAAACCAGTTCAACTTCACGCACGCTATTATCAGGCCAGAATGTCGAGTCGATATTAAAAGCAATGCCATCCAGCAGTGGCCCTCCCCCTAAAGGTTCAACCATCAATTTAAGATGACGTTCACCGACCAGACGCTGTTGTAAGATTTTGAATTTTCCATCAAACAAGGGCTCAGGGAACATCTGCCCCCAGGGGCCTGCATCTCTGAGCATATCAGCAACGTCAAGATTCATCTCTTGTCCGCTCAGGGCACCATCAGACCAAATCTCCCCTTCCAGCATCGAAGCGTCCATCAGTTCATTGACGAGTGAGGCGAAACGCATGCGAAACTCCTCAAAGCGTGATTCATCCAGTGATAAACCCGCCGCCATCGCGTGTCCGCCAAATTTCAGCATTAACCCTGGATTCAGGGTATCCAGACGTTCCAGGACATCACGTAAATGCAGCCCCTGCACAGAACGACCTGAACCTTTCAACGTTCCGTCACCTGCGGGGGCAAAAGCGATCACGGGTCGGTGGAAACGCTCTTTGATTCTGGAAGCCAGAATCCCGACGACCCCCTGATGCCACTGGGGATGATAGATAGCCAGTCCATAAGGCAATTCACTTTGATCGTGTAACAGCTGGTCACACAGCGTCATTGCCTCGACCTGCATTCCCTGCTCAATCTCTTTACGTGTTTGGTTAAGTGCATCCAGTTCATTGGCCAGCACTCGCGCCTGGGCAATATTTTCACTCAATAGCAGTGCAACACCCACAGACATATCATCCAGCCTGCCCGCAGCATTCAGACGAGGTCCCAGCGCAAAACCCAGATCGCTGGCAGCAATTTTATGCGGTTCACGATTGGAAACCTCCAGCAATGCACGGATCCCTGGGCGGCATTTTCCTGCCCGAATCCGACTCAGTCCTTGCCAGGTAAGGATCCGATTATTAGCGTCTAAAGGCACCACATCAGCAACGGTACCCAACGCCACTAAATCAAGCAATTCTGCCAGGTTAGGAACAGGCAGCCCACGCTGTTCAAACCACCCTTCATCGCGTAAATGGCTGCGTAATGCCAGCATCAGATAAAAAGCCACGCCGACACCCGCCAGTGCTTTTGACGGAAAGCTACAGTCAACCAGATTGGGATTAACTATCGCTTCTGCCGCAGGTAATACTTCCCCCGGCAAGTGGTGGTCAGTAATCAGAACCGGAATACCCAGTTGATGAGCACGCTCTACGCCGCTATGGGAAGAGATGCCGTTATCCACGGTCATGATTATCTCTGCACCTTTACTGTGCGCCTGATTGACCACTTCCGGGCTCAAACCATAGCCATCATCAAAACGATTCGGTACCAGATAATCGAGATTGATACATCCCATTCCCCGCAGAGCCAGAATACTTAAAGCCGTGCTGGTCGCACCATCAGCATCAAAATCCCCCACAACAATAATGCGGCGATTCTCACGAAATGCGCGATACAGCAATTCAACAGCAGACTGTATTCCATGCAAATTCTGCCAAGACAGCATACCTTTGACGCCGCGTTCCAGCTCCTGCTCGGTACGGACACCCCGGCTGGCATACAGACGTTTTAACAAAGGAGGAAGCGTATCAGGAAGCACCGCCGTGCTATCGACTTCACGGCGGCGAAGCAATGTTCGTTGTTTCACCTGCGATTAACCACCCGCTTTCATCATCTTCTGGTGGGTATCCAGCATCTCTTTCATCTCTTTTGGTCCCTGATAACCAGGAATAATCGTGCCATCTTCCAGGATAATTGCGGGTGTACCTTTCACGCCAAATTGCAGGCCAAGATTGTACTGGTCTGCAATATTAATATCACAGGTCGCCGGAGTCACTTTGCCACCCGTCATAGCACTATCAAACTCTTTTGCCCTGTCTTTAGAACACCAAATCGCGTTCATGTCTCCCGCAGCTTTACTTTTCATTCCCTGGCGAGGAAACGCCAGGTAGCGAACAGTGATACCGAGGTCGTTATAATCTTTCATCTCTTCATGTAGCTTATGGCAGTAGCCACAAGTGATATCGGTGAAGACGGTAATGACATGTTGCTCTTTCGGCGCTTTATAAATAATCATGTCTTTTTCTAGCGAGCTCAGTTTTCCCATCAGCAACTGATTGGTCACGTTAACGGGCCGCTCTTTACTGATGTCATACAATGTCCCTTGAAGAACATACTTACCGTCGTCAGTCACATACAGCACACCGCTATCAGTAAGGACGGTTTTCAAACCGGCAATAGGCGCTTCCTGAACATCAGCGTCAGCAATACCCAGTTTTTCCAGTGACTGTTTAATGGTTGTGCTGTCTGCATGCGCGGTGCCTGACATCGCTGCCATGAGAAGAGACAGCAGTAAAAATGTTTTTTTCATGATAATTCCTTTTCCTGGACACTCACGCTCGAGGGTGGTGCTGTTGATGTAGCTGACGTAAACGTTCCGTAGCAACATGTGTATAAATCTGTGTCGTCGATAAATCGCTGTGACCGAGCAGCATTTGTACAACACGAAGATCCGCGCCATGATTCAGTAAATGCGTGGCAAAAGCATGACGCAAAACATGCGGGGATAATTTTTCACTATCAATATCGGCCAGTACAGCATAGTGCTTGATACGATGCCAGAAAGTCTGTCTGGTCATTTTCTGGGCTCGATTACTGGGAAATAAGATATCCAGGGACTGCCCGTTAAGCAGTTCGGGACGACCATATTTCAGGAAGTATTCTACCCAATAGACGGCTTCTTCACCAAGGGGAACCAGCCGTTCTTTATTTCCCTTACCCAATACTCGGACTACTCCCTGGCGCAGACTAATATCGCTCATGGTTAACCCGGTTAGTTCCGATACGCGCAAACCAGTAGCATAGAGTACCTCAATCATCGCCTTATCGCGCAATTCAATCGCGTTATCAACGCTTGGGGATTGCAACAAACGCTCGACCTGAGCCTCACTCAAGTCTTTCGGCAGACGTAAAGGAAGTTTAGGTGACGACAGTAACGCACTGGGATCATCAGGCCGTTTTTTTTCCCGATACAGGTACTGAAATAACCGCCGAATCGCGCTCAGCATACGGGCCGAACTGGTCGCTTTAAATCCCCCATCCAGCCTTTCTGCCAGCAAAGCTTGCAAGTCTGCCGCCTGAACAGTCATCAGATTGAGCTGTTGATGTTCCAGCCACTCAACCAGCGCAGTGAGATCACGCCGATAAGCTTCAAGCGTGTTATCAGCAAGGTTTCGCTCAAGCCAAAGCGCATCCAGAAATTGTTCTATTTGTGCCTGGTCTTGTTCCACAGCCTGCTCCTCCGTCATCAAATTGTGTACATTATACGCTAAATCATTCGCGTTGCAGAAAGGTTGTAAGCGAAGAGCCTCCCCCTGCGGCTTGATGTCTGACGGGGATATATAACTTGTGCTGAAAGGGATCTGATACAATAAGCAGATCTGCACGTGACAATTGAGCTTTTATGACTATGAACATTGGTCTTTTTTACGGATCCAGTACTTGCTACACCGAAATGGCCGCTGAAAAAATCCGTGATATTATTGGTTCGGAAATTATTACCCTGCATAACCTGAAAGACGACTCCCCTGTCCTGATGGAGCAATATGATGCATTAATTCTCGGCATACCCACTTGGGATTTTGGTGAATTGCAGGAAGACTGGGAAGCCGTCTGGGAACAGCTTGATAATCTTCGTCTGACAGGAAAACCGGTTGCCTTATATGGTATGGGTGACCAACTGGGCTATGGCGAGTGGTTTTTAGATGCTTTAGGTATGCTCCACGATAAACTGACACCAAGCGGCGCCCATTTCATTGGTTACTGGCCAACAGAGGGCTATGAATTTACCAGTAAAATTCCTGTAACCGCTGAGGGTGAACTGTTTGTCGGTCTGGCATTAGACGAAACCAACCAATACGATTTAAGCGATGAACGCCTCGAAATTTGGTGTGAACAAATTCTTGGCGAAATGGCGACACATTTTAGCTAACGCTCTGAGTGATTCTTTGCCTGCTGTTGTAGCAGCAGGCGGCGAAGATCGCGCCACTCTTCACTGTCGATACTGTCCGCGGCTAACCACAAATGCAGACTTCCGTGTTTACCCTGACGTTTCAGCTTCAACATAACCCCGCTATCAATAATCCAGGGCTTTCTTGCCATGTGCCATTCATGGCCCTTCCAGCAAACACGGCTGTCTTCGAGAAGTTTAAACGAGCCCTGACAAGCATGTATACGGCGCTGACTACGCACACAACTGAAGACTACCATTAACAGCAGTACCATCCAGATCAAGGTATAGTTTATCGGCCATGGCATCAGTAAAACCAGTAATGCCAGTAGGCCATGGACGAGCAACGAGATCCATTGTGCTCGCCAGGAAACGCTTAAATCAGATTGCCACAGGACCACGTTCTTTATTCCGTGTTTGAATCAGCGCCACCATGCGCTGGAGCTCAGCGTCATCGGGCTTTCCATGATTCATTAACCAGTTAAATAGATCCGGATCATCACACTCCAGAAGGCGCACAAATACCTGTTTATCCAGGTCACTTAACGTTTCATACTCATACTCAAAAAAAGGCATAATCGAAATATCAAGTTCGCGCATTCCCCGCCGACATGCCCAGTGGATGCGGGATTTATTAAAAATATCCATGTGTTCTACCCTATTCTACTCTCTAACAAGAGATAACCGCTGGTGTCAGTGTAACGTGTTTTCATCCGACTGATGATGAGAATCTTATAATCAGCTGATTATCGATATTGGTCTGTTACCATTCAACATGTTACTTTGCCTGTTCGGGACATACGTAAAAGCACAAATCGCACTCTGAAACTACTTGCATTGTCCTGGCTCTATTTTACCATTAGTTAAATAACCTGTTGGATAATTTGGGATCCCTTTTATGTCTCTTACATCGTTTTCTGCACATACTCCTTTGGCTTCCCACGCACTACCACTGACACTGATGACGCTGAATGACTGGGCGCTGTCCAATGTCGTGGGTTTAGACGCAGAAAAATATCTACAAGGTCAGGTCACTACCGATATCTCTCAGTTAACTGACTCACAGCATGTTCTGTGCGCACACTGCGATGCAAAAGGTAAAATGTGGAGCAATTTACGTCTGTTTCGCCGCAATGACGGCTTTGCCTTTATTCTTCGTCGTAGTATACGTGACAACCAGCTGACTGAACTGAAAAAATATGCCGTATTTTCAAAGGTGACTATCACTCCTGACGAAGAAAGCGTACTGCTTGGCCTCGCAGGGCAGCAAGCACGAACGGCTCTCGAATCGGTATTTGAGCACTTACCTGACGAACACACCCCGGTCGTGACTATCGATAACACTTCTATTTTGTGGTTTAACACCCCGGCAGAACGCTTCTTAATCGTCACTGATACCACCACGGCACAAAGTCTTACTGAAAAACTGAGTCAGCAAGCACAGCTAAATGATAGTCAGCAATGGCTGGCATTAGATATTGAAGCAGGCCTGCCAATCATTGACAGCGTCAATAGCGCCCAGTTCCTTCCGCAGGCAACGAATATTCAGGCCCTTAACGGAATTAGCTTTAAAAAAGGCTGTTATACCGGGCAGGAAATGGTCGCACGCGCGAAATTCCGTGGTGCAAATAAACGTGCGCTATGGTCATTAGCGGGTCAGGCCGGTCGGGTACCTGCTGCAGGTGAAGATCTTGAACTGCAACTGGGCGAAAAATGGCGCCGTACCGGTACAGTACTGGCTGCTATCGCGCTGGCCGATGACCACGTCTGGGTTCAGGCCGTGATGAACAACGATCTGGCTGCAGATACGGTTCTGAGAGTCCGCGATGATACTGTCGGCACGTTGGCGATAATGCCACTGCCTTATAGCTTGGTCGAACAGTAATGGTCGGAGCTTCGCCCCAGAACTGGGGCGAAGTCTGTTAAAGAATATAGAGATAAATAGCAAAGAAATGGCAAACACTGCCACCAAGAACAAAACCATGCCAGATAGCGTGATTATAAGGAATACGTTTACAAACGTAGAAAATCACCCCCAGCGAGTAAACAATACCTCCGACAGCCAATAAAGTGACACTACCAGGTGCCAGTTTCATCACCATCTGATAAATCACCACCAAAGATAACCATCCCATAAGTAAATAGGTCACCAGGGAGAGTATTTTAAAGCGGTGCGCTATCGTCAGTTTGAATAAGATGCCAGCTAACGCCAGCCCCCAGATAACCACCATCAGGCCACGCGCTAAGGGAGAATCAAGTCCTACCAATAAAAAGGGCGTATAGGTCCCTGCAATCAATAAATAGATAGCACAGTGGTCAAAGAGTTTTAGCCAGCGTTTGGCACGAGCAAAGGGTATTGCATGGTAGAGCGTGGATGCCAGAAACAGTAAAATCATGCTTCCACCATACAGGCTATAACTCGTAATAGCAGTCGCACTGGCATTGGAGTCTATTGCCTGAACCAGTAGCAATACCAGCCCAACAATACCAAAAACCAGACCAATACCATGACTGATACTGTTGGCTATTTCCTCTGCCAGTGAATATCCCTGAACGACAAGTGGTTTGCGAGCCATCAGGCCCCCCTTAAAGAAATGCACCCTGAATCATTCGAGCTATCGGGTATAACGTAAGACAGACCCCTATCCTAACTGAGAATGATTTCAGTGAACACGTGTAAGCCAAAATTATTTTTTGCTCTCATTTACTCTGAAGCATTCCATTGGACTGTAAACGTCAGGCTCACTCATCGATGAATATATACCCGTCATACTTCAAGTTGCCAGGGTGTTGCGTGCGTGAAGCGCGCCTACAAGCAACTAAATCATATCGGGTATAGATACAGGATATGATTCGGCGGGCTGGGCGCAGGAAAATCGAAGTGCGGTTGGAATAAATTGCCAGATGATGCCAAGAGTATGGCAATATATTGGTAGTCAGTTATCTCTTTCCTATTTCAAATTTCTTGGATACTGACTTCATGGAGTTCGACCCGTCATTTGAAGTGACGAGCACCAATGCACAGGTCAGCGGGCAACTCGTAAGATTTCAGCTGCAGGAAAAAAGCATGTTTACGCACACGGCAATTGCCACTTTGAACGGCCTGGAAATGATGGTTTATCACTATATTATTAAAAATAAAGATAAAGTGATGTACATGACTATCCGTGAACTCGCTGATGCAGCAGAAGTCTCCACCACTACAGTACTACGTTTTTGCCGTAAATTTAATTGCTCGGGTTATTCTGAATTCAGAGTACGGTTTAAATTACATCTCGAACAAAATGATACTCAACCTATTAATTTTGGTAATAGTGAAATAATTAGTTTTTTTAAAAGCATCAACAATAGTGAATTTGAAAACTTAATTGATAATGCCGTTGATATTATTTGCGCTTCAGAACGTATTATTTTTGTCGGTGCAGGCACATCCGGATCATTAGCAAAATACGGTGCACGTTTCTTTTCCAATGTTGGAAAATTCAGTAATCATATTGATGATCCTTATTTTCCTGTTACCCGAGATATGGCAAAAAATGCGCTGGCAATTGTTCTTTCGGTTTCAGGTGAAACCGAGGAAATCTTGCGTTTTGCCAGTCAATTCAGTCTGCATCAATGTAAAGTGATGTCGATCACCAGTCATGAGAACTCATCTCTGGCAAAACTTGCTGACTTTAACTTGTCATGGCACATCCCTCCTATACGCATTGGTGATATTTATGATATCACCACACAAATTCCGGTTATTTATATTTTAGAAACGCTTGGGCGTCGCCTGGCGAAAAAACTAACATAAAAAAACATATTGTTTTTTTGATGTGACAAATCACAAGATCCCTATTTTGTTATATCGTGACAAATGCTTTTCATTTGTTAGACTCCCAGCAAGATTCTATTAACTCTGCGTCATAGTCAGTCGTATGACTCATTATTTTAGATGCTTCCTGTGAGGTCTCAAATTTATGAAAGAACTTAAGTTACCAAAAGATTTTTTGTGGGGTGGTGCGGTTGCAGCTCACCAGGTTGAAGGCGGCTGGGATAAGGGTGGAAAAGGCCCGAGTATCTGTGATGTTCTGACCGGTGGCGCTCACGGTGTGCCTCGGGTTATCACCACCCAGGTTGAACCAGGCAAGTACTATCCAAACCATGAAGCAGTTGATTTTTATGGTCATTATAAAGAAGACATTAAGCTATTTGCCGAGATGGGCTTCAAATGCTTCCGTACGTCTATCGCCTGGACGCGTATTTTCCCAAAAGGGGATGAACTGCAGCCGAATGAAGAAGGTCTGAAGTTTTATGATGATATGTTTGACGAACTGCTCAAATATAACATTGAACCCGTCATTACCCTTTCCCACTTTGAAATGCCGCATTATCTGGTGACTGAATACGGTGGATGGACTAACCGTAAAGTGGTTGATTTCTTTGTTCGCTTCGCTGAAGTCGTGTTTGAGCGCTATAAAAACAAAGTGAAATACTGGATGACCTTTAATGAGATCAATAACCAGCGTAACTGGCGTGCTCCATTATTTGGCTACTGCTGCTCAGGTGTGGTCTATACCGAACACGATAATCCTGAAGAAGTGATGTATCAGGTACTGCACCACCAGTTCGTTGCCAGTGCAATCGCCGTTAAAATGGGTCATCAAATTAATCCTGAGATGAAAATTGGCTGCATGCTGGCAATGGTTCCACTGTATGCCTTCTCTTGTAAGCCTGAAGATCAAATGTATGCTCAGGAATCGATGCGTGAGCGTTATGTTTTCACCGACGTCCAGATGCGTGGTTATTACCCAGCCTATGTTCTGAATGAATGGGAACGTCGTGAATTTAATATCAAAATGGAAGCGGGTGATGAGCAGATCCTGCGTGAGGGTGTCTGCGACTATTTAGGTCTGAGCTATTACATGACCAATGCAGTACAAGCGGAAGGTGGTGTCGGTGATGCACTGAGTGGTTTCCAGGGCAGCGTGCCGAACCCTCACGTCAAAGCGTCAGACTGGGGATGGCAGATAGATCCGGTCGGTCTGCGCTATGGTCTCTGTGAGCTGTATGAGCGTTATCAAAAGCCACTGTTCATCGTTGAAAATGGCTTCGGTGCCTATGACAAAGTCGAAGCTGACGGTTCCATCAATGATGATTACCGTATTGCTTATCTGCGTTCCCACATCGAGCAGATGAAGCTGGCTGTTACCTATGATGGCGTAGAGCTGATGGGCTACACCCCTTGGGGCTGTATTGACTGCGTTTCCTTCACAACTGGTGAATACAGTAAACGCTATGGTTTTATTTATGTGAACAAACATGATGACGGAACAGGCGACATGTCCCGCTCACGTAAGAAAAGCTTTAACTGGTATAAAGAGGTTATTGCAAGCAACGGTGAAAATATTTAATTCTCACAAGAAAAAAGCAATTTTTCAGTAATGAGATTATAAATACTGAAGAGAGAAAGCATACACTTTCTCTCTTCAGGCTTAAAAATACCAGTTCAGTTAAACGCTGAATCAATACATTATAAAGACATCCCATTAACGGTATATGATAAATCATCGCTACCAAGATCTATTTTACGTTGTGTAATCAAATCACCGTCAATATAGAGACTCAGAATAGTAGGTTTTAAATCTCTTTCCACGTTAATATGGAATTTATTCATTTTATCAGAAATGTATCTAAAGGGGGCAAGAGCATAGGAGAATTTATTACCTGAGGCATACTCTATTACCAAATAACATCGGGATCTCCCTGAGTAATGATAGATATTACCGTAGGATCCATTTAGTGCCGGGTAAATATAACTGGTCAGTATGTTTTCTGGATCATAATAGCCTAGTAATGTAATAACTTTAACACCCTGTTTATAAGGAATAATGTTAATCCCCTCCAGTTTATAGTCAAAGATCTCCCAGCGCTTCCCATTAGAAATATAATTTTTTGCTGTTCCTTTATTAAGTGTCTCTTCTGTATTATTAATCTTGACGTTTACGGAAGATATTGAATTAATTTCAAACCTGATCATTAAACCATTATTACTCCGATCGGCGTCAGGTAAATATACAACTCTTGCATGTCGTCCATCGCTTGTCATAATAAGAATATTGATGTTTTTCCTCAGATATACATCAATGTCACTCGCTGTTATATCTACGCCATTTTGAACAGTCATACTGAAAAAATCGATACCATCATTTATTAACTTATATGGCTCCATTTTTTCCAATTTCGCATTCCAACAACTGAATCCAGTGGGCGATGCTCGATCAAAAATTACTCTTGACTCAAAGAATTTCTGGATAACCGATAAAACATAAGGTGTATGTAGCGTATACGCATTAACCTCTGGATATAAGGGCCTGCCACCAGCCATTGCATCCTTACCAAATGAATGACCTTCAAACGGTGCCGTTGGGCGGGGATCGTTTGCCTCAGGATCTAAATAGGTCGATTCATTGGTAACAGCATACTCAAAATTAGGAATAAAGAAATGATTATCACTATCCCAACCCCATGTTGAATTTCTGGTACTGGGAATTTGACCAACAGATCCGTAAATACCACCAGGGTAGTGTCCTAATCCATAATTATGACCGAGTTCATGACTAAGTTCATTACCAACCGTACCATTCAGCGTCGCCATTCCAGCACCACCTGACAATCCATGTACGTGGATCCCATTCTCATATTTACCGATAGACGTATGAATGGTTATTTGTCCGGCAATCAAATTTTTTTCATAGTCATTATATTTTGAAGAGGTAAACCCATAATTAGCATAATTAATACCTTGGCTAATTAGATCCTTACCAATATATTCCCGCATGTTTCCATCATATGTTCCTCCCTCTCCTGAGGCGATATCAGAAAAAAACTGTCCATCTGGTAGCATAATTTCTTTCAAATAAACAGGATCATAGGTTGATACAATTAATTGGCTTACTGGAATTTGTTGAAGATATTGACGATGATATTCTGGGCTCTTTTGGAATTCGAAAGCCTCACGATAAGGAGTTAACATGCCTATAGCTATAGTGTGTAACAGTAACTGATTCGGTGCACCAACATCGATATTATCTATGATTCCTCTTTTATTATTGGAAAAAAATTCAATTTTCATACCCGGCTTGACGACTTCCGCAGGAACGGTAACATGCCAGCAATCTTTCATATATCTGATACGCTGATACGCTGATTGATACTCCAGTTCTTCCTCAATACTCCATCCACCGTTAATATTAATAAAAAGACAACTTTCCCCTTTGGATAGCTTTATTTCATTCATCCCCTGACGTAATACCTTAAAGGAATAGTCAGAATTACAGACAAAAAATATTTTTTTCCCGCTGAACTGAATGTTAGTGTTAAGTTCAAATGTCTCTGCAAAGTTAAAATTTGACGTAATAACATTAATAGTATTATTTTTTAAAATAATTTCCTCAAAAGCCTTTATATCACTTGATATTTTTCTTAATTCATTGTTTTTATCAATGACAATATCAAATCTACTTGGAATTGAAAAAATCACACGCTCTTGTAGGGCTAAAGGAATTTTAGTATCATCACTCACCATGGTTCTGGTCAGAACCATTCTATTTTCTCTATCTTTAATATTTAGATATATTTCATTTAAATAGTTTTCATGAGGACGAAATAAAATCATCATTTGTCTATTCGATATAACTCGTTGATAAACATCATCAGGGATATAATTATGTGAGGGTGTGATACAATTTTGAACATAATATACAGTCCCCTTGAGATCTCCCTCGGTATCGCTTACAAAATCATTCCTGTTAAAATATATAAGGCCAGATGTTTTTTGGAATTTGTTAAAATTATTACCCCTGTCCGTTATTTTTATCCCAGGACTTTCTTCTTTGCAAATACTCATAATTATCACCCTTTGGCATATTGGAAGAATATAATAAAAAAAATACTTTTCACTAATAATATCAATCGCTACTTTACCCTTGAAAAACATAATGCTTTTATATTGATGAGCCAGGAGCAAGAGTTTAATGTTTATTATTATGAAAAATATATACACAGCCAGGATAAAGCTATGGGTGTACTTAATCAGTACATTCTAAAATGTATATTTTATTGTTGCATGGGGAAAAACAGCATCTACAAACAGTAAACCCGTTAATACTCACATTCAATAAATTAAGAAATATTTGATATGAAAAACTCAAGAATATTTAATACAAAAAACGAATGACAGGCTTATTTCTACTATTATTGAAAGAAGAATTATCACCCATTCTATTTAATTGCAAGTAAATCCAATGACACAACAATATCCAGCAGCTCATTTTGCTATGCAAATCACAAAAATGATTAGAACCAAAATAATTCGAGTTGCTTGTAGGCGTGAAGTGAGGCCCGTCGATGAGCATAGATAAACTCTGTGATTCGGCGGGCTGAACGCAGGCAACACCCAGGCAACTTGAAGTATGACGGGTATATAACACCAGCAAACCTCTTCGTCTCGGGTTCTACCTTGGTAAGAGGGCTTCAGAACCCCGCTTCTGATATTTTTTATCGGGTGTGCCGTAAAAACCTGCCCTCAGGGCGGGGAGGATGTCAAATCAACAAGCCAAAACGAAAGCTGGCACCGCGCCCAGGAATATCGACCAGCATAATCTCGCTGCCATGCAGTTGTAGCATCTGACGAACAATCATCAAGCCTAGCCCTCCCTCGCTGCGTCGCGATGTATTCAGAATAGAGGGCCGAATAAACAGACCATCTCTTAGCGCTTTCGGTATTCCCGGCCCACTGTCACTCACTTCAACCATCAGTTTTTCAGCCTCTCGCCACAGGCGTACAGAGATCGTACCGTAGTCTGGCGTATGACGAATCGCATTCCCTAATAGGTTAGTCAGAACCCGCTCAATCATACTGACATCTGCTGAAACCAGTGGCAGTCCAGGTTGAATATCTGCCCGCAATGCAAGCTGGCGAGTCGAGGCTGTGAGTTCAAATTTCTGGTACACATCCTGAAGCAACTCACTGACCGAAAAAGGCTCTTTTTGCGGCTTTACCACCCCGTATTCCAACCGGGCAAGTTCAAACAGCGATTGTGCCAGCGCCCCCACTTTTTGGCTCTGTGCCAGTGCAATCTCCAGATAACGTTTTTTCTCGGCTTCGCTGAGTGAGGCAGACATCACTGACAGACTTTCAAGATAGCCATGAAGCGAAGTCAGCGGAGTTCGCAAATCATGTGAGATATTAGCTACAAACTCACGCCGCAACTGATCTTGCTCAGTCAGGCTATGCCACTGTTCAGAAATTCGTCTCGCCATCAGAATAACGCCCTGACGCAACTGGATGAGTTCATCAGCACTATTATTTGGCTCCAGCGGTAAAGCGGCCAGGGCCTGCATTTCCCCCATCCCTCCGGTTTCGAGTGCTTTCACTTGCTGAGAAAGCCGTCTCAAAGGACGAATTACCCAGCGGAATGCCAGCCATCCCACTATCAGACCTGACAGACAAATAATGGCGATTAGCAGTAAGCTAATCTTTAAAATAGCATCAAACTGTGCGCTACTGGCCAAGTGGTTATAGGATTCCCCGAGGAGAACCACATATACATATCCCCTGATCTCTCCGTCACGCAGCATCGGTGCGACGCTGAAGACCTTTTCATCACTCAGGCTACGCGGATCATCTCCGAACAGCGGTAACTTTTCTCCAGCAAGAGCACGATGGATAGGATCAAGATGTACCTGCTGGCGTTTAATATGCCCCTCAGGTGCGCCATCGCCGATAATCCGTCCTTGTTTATCAAGTAAGTACACTTCCACGCTGGGATTCACAGCCATCAGGTTATCAAACAGTTCGCGCACTGATGCTTTATTCAGTCCGTCCTGCTCCAGCAGTGGATAGGTTTGATTAATATGCTGGGCCAGATCACTGGATAGCTGCTGAATCACCGACTGACTATACTGAGCGCTGGTTTTTACCTGGAGCCAGCCAAGCAGCGCACATGCTGCCAACAGTAACAGGGCAAAAGTCAGTGTAAGGCGGCGGGACAGGGTCAGGTAGCGCATAGGTTACTCACGAGACTTCGGGGAAAATTTATAACCTTTACCCCATACAGTACGAATAAAATCAGGCTCCGCTGGGTTATGTTCAATCTTGATTCTCAGGCGATTGATATGGGTATTCACAGTATGCTCATAGCCTTCATGCTGATATCCCCAAACCTTATTAAGTAACTCCAGGCGGGAAAAAACGGCCTCAGGGTGTCTGGCAAAAAAGTAGAGTAAATCAAACTCACGTGGCGTCAGATCTATCGTTTCGTCAGCGAGTAGTACGGTTCTGGTCAGAGGATCTATCGACATCCAGCCAAAATGAATTATCCCTGTTTCAAGGCGCAAGTCCTGACTCATGGCTGTCTGACGACGAAAAAGGGCTTTTACTCTTGCTACCAGTTCCAGCATCGAAAAAGGTTTTGCCAGGTAATCATCCGCACCCAGTTCCAGCCCCAGAACGCGATGAGTTTCACTGGAGCGGGCGCTGATAATAATAATCGGTGTATAGCGAGTCAGGGTTCTGGCAAAACGACAAATTTCCAGTCCGTCGACTCCGGGTAACATTAAGTCAAGGATTAAGGCATCAAAGCCTCCCTGTTTTACATACTCAAGCCCCTGACTACCATCAGCACAATGCGTGATCTCAAAGCCTTCCTCACGTAAATGAAGTTGCAATAACTCAGCTATATTTTCGTCGTCCTCAACGATTAGTATTCGTTTTGATTCGCTCATGCCTGTGCCTCTGGCTGTAACTCTTAAAGTTTACACAACTTATTGCGGAAAAGTTTTCACATTTAGTTTAACTTTTCCTGAATGGCAGGCGACTATTTCCCTCCCGCCGCGTCAATAAAGCTTCCTGTAATATAGGAAGCTTTATTACTTAACAGCCAGGCAATAGCTTCAGCCACTTCTTCCGGTTCTCCGCCTCGCTGCATAGGGAGTTTGTTCTTGACTCTGTCTACTCGCCCAGCTTCACCGCCAGAGGCATGCATATCGGTATAAATAAACCCCGGGCGTACACCGTTGACACGAATACCCTGCGCTGCGACCTCCACCGACAGGCCGGTTGTCAGAGTATCAATAGCGCCCTTTGATGCAGCATAATCGACATATTCGCCCGGAGAGCCTAAACGTGCAGCAGCCGAAGAAACATTCACAATCGCTCCGCCCGCTCCTCCATAACGATAAGCCATGCGTTTTACTGCTTCACGACAACAGAGAAAATAGCCCGTAACGTTGGTGGCAAAAACTTGATTGATGCGTTCAGCAGTAAGATTTTCAATCGTAGACTGTTGAAACAGAATACCTGCGTTATTCACCAGCGCGGTGACAGGGCCAAAGTGCTGGTCGATTTCAGCAAACATCGCCATCACCTGCTGCTCATCGGCGATATCAGCCTGAATAATTAATGCCGTGCCACCAGCCTGAGTAATCAAGGAAGCCGTCTGCTGTGCCGCTGGTTTGTCATGCCGGTAATTAATCACCACTTTATAACCTTGCTGCGCGAGCAATATTGAGGTTGCCTTGCCTATTCCCCGACTGCCTCCAGTAATTAAAGCTACACTCACGACTTCTCCTTATCAACATCAAAAAAGCGACTGAGCTTCTCACACGGGAAGCGATATATTGATCATAATATCAGCCTTGTAAAAGATTATGCCGCCGCGTTATAACAAAAAAAACAATAACGGGAAAAACAGGAGTAAATGATGATTTCAAAAGACAATGCCGAGCATTACAACTGGGGGGATCACTGTGATGGCTGGTATCTGGTTAAGCGACAGGATATGAGTATTATCCATGAGAGAATGCCATCCGGGGCCAAAGAAAAAAAACATTATCACCATCAGTCCCGGCAATTTTTCTTTGTACTTTCCGGGGTTCTGACTATGGAACTTAATGGCGAAATTCATACCCTACCTGCGCAAACAGGTATCGAAATCCCTCCTGGAACGATTCATCAGGCAAGTAATAGTTCAGATAGCGCGCTTGAATTTATGGTGATATCACATCCGACTACTCGGGGAGACCGTATCGATCTGTCCTGAAATAAACGATACCGCTATCGAATCCAAACAGATTGTAATGCGGCGTTATTAATATGCCTCAGAGTTAGCGGTTATCGTCAGCAAGCTACCACTTTCACTAATTAAATAATTGTTACAAGATGATAACGAAATATTAATCACTTTAAAACATTCTATACTCGATTGAGACCGCAACATTCCCGTGCTCTCTGGAGATAGATATCGTGAATACTGGATTAAGTCCCTTTCGTAAATTATCAATTCATCAACCAGACAGATTTCTTCAGCATTTTTTTTTACACACCCATAATCTGCCTGATAAAACAGCTATCGTTACACCTGAAAGAACGCTGACTTATCATGCTCTCGCTGAGCAAGCAGCAATTATCGCACAAGCCTTACAGGATTCAGGTGTCACGCAAGAAACGCCTGTTGCTATTCTTTTACCTCCCGGGATTGAACAAATTGTCAGTCAAACGGGCATTCTGCTGGCTCATGGAAGTTGTGTCCCTTTAGATCCTGATATGCCTGAAGAACGTCTTAACGACATGCTGGATGATTTACATATTCAGTTAACCATCGTTATTTCAGTAGAAAAATATAGAAACTTACATACTACATTAATTAACTTTCATGATTTATTGATAAATAAGCAGCATATTAATAATATTTTTGATGATATACCCACGAATCACCGGACGCATATCTTATTTACGTCAGGAACAACGGGAAAACCAAAGGCAGTTGAAATTGAAGCGAAAGGTATTTTACGTTTGGTTGTGAATACCCACTACATAGAGTTTACTCCTGATGACCACGTCGCCTGTATTGCTAATCCAACGTTTGATGCATCGTTATTTGAAGTATGGGGGGCATTACTTAATGGCTCAACTATAGTTATTATTCCTAAAAAAGATGTTCTTAATATCCAGCATTTCCAGGAAGAGCTGATTAGACAAAAAATATCAATTATGTTTATCACCGCTTCGTTGTTTAATCTGGTCGCGACAGTTGCGCCTCAAACATTCCGCTTTTTTCGATATCTTTTAGTGGGCGGTGAAGCACTGAACGCTCACACCCTGAAGCGCGTCCTGGATACTGCTCCTCCAGAGCATCTGCTTAACGGATACGGCCCTACCGAAAGTACTACATTTGCCATGACTCACGATATTAAGGCAGAAGATGTAACTGGTGGTAGTGTTCCAATAGGTAAACCCATTGATCGTACGACTGCCTTCATTCTTGATGATTCTCTGAAACCTGTAGCACAAGGAGAGGTTGGTCATTTATATATTGGTGGCGATGGGCTGGCTCGTGGTTACTGGAACCGCGAGGCGCTAAACAAGGAACGATTCATTAGTGTCCTGTTACCTGGCTCTTCAACCCCTTTGAGGCTTTATAAAACAGGGGATCTGTGTTTGCAACGAGCCGATGGTATATTTATGTACTATGGTCGTATTGATAATCAGGTCAAAATACGCGGACATCGCATTGAACTAGAGGAGATTGAATGTCAGATCCTAAAAAGTGGTCAAGTGAAAACGGCCTCTGTTATTCTGGTGAAAAAAGAAAACATTGAACCCTTTCTGGCAGCATTTATTGTCCCGCAGGAAAAAAGGGGGTTTAATGCAAGTAATTTAGAAAAAAAATTAAAACAATATCTCCCTATATATATGCTACCACGCTTATTTATCGTTGACTTGATACCTCTTACGCCAACAGGAAAAACCGATAAGCAACTACTGTTAACAAAACTGGAAGAAGGCAATATCAGCGCTGAAAGACCTGATGCCTTCAATGATACAGAATATTTATTGTTACTTATCTGGCGAAAAATTTTGAATAAAAATGATATTCATTTGAATGATAATTTTTTCCAGCTTGGAGGCAGTTCATTACAGGCGGCAAGTCTGGTCATTGAATTAAGGCGGCAATTCAACCGGGATTTTTCGATACAAACACTCTATGATGCACCTACATTGCTGGAACTTGCTAATATCATCCCACAAAAAAATGCCACTCGCGTACAGAATGACGTTACCGAGTGGCTACAAGATTCTCAATTACCAGACGATATACAAGCATTACCAGGAGATATTCAGAACTGGAGTAAATTAGCAGATGCAACAGTTCTGCTAACCGGTTCTACGGGTTTCCTGGGCGCATTTTTTCTGTCTGATCTGTTGGCTATGCCAAATATTAAGCAAGTTATTTGTATTATACGCGCCGCTGATGAGGAAACAGCCTGTCAACGTATTGAACATAACCTTTCACAATATGGTTTATGGGATCCAGATTTCCGCCAACGAATAACCATTATCGCTGGCGATTTATCTCTTCCGCAATTCGGTGTAGGCGATGAACAATATAATAAACTCACAACAGAATGTGATGTGATATTTCATTTAGGCGCACATGTTAATTACATCCAACCTTATCAGGCCCATCGAAAGGGTAATGTTGAAGGGACACTCAATATTTTACGTCTGGCTACACAGGGTAAACCTAAGTCACTGCATTATGTGTCAACCATTGCTGTTTATGGTCCGGCGGGACTATTAAATAAAGTGGAAAGGATTTATGAGAATGATGATTTACAACCCTATTTTGAAGGTATGAAATATGATTCCGGATATTCACAAAGTAAATGGGTTGTCGAACGGTTTATCTGGGAAGCGAAAAAAAGAGGGGTTCCGTTATCAGTATATCGCCCTGGATTTATTATGGGAAACAGCGAAAACGGCGTAGGGAATCCAAAAGACTTTGTCTTCCGGTTAATTAGAGGATGCATAGCTATTGGCGCTTATCCTAATCTTCCCCGGCAGCGCAAAGAGTTTATTCCGGTTGATTATGTCAGTGCGGTACTACTCACCATCGCAAAAAACAACGATAATCTTGGGCAAGCGTATCACTTGGTTCCACCCGATCATGCTCAATCCATCGATCTGAACCAATTTTTCGAATTGATATGCGAGAACGGATACCCGCTGAAAAAACTACCGTACTCCGAGTGGATCACTCAACTCGACGCAGATCCCAGGCTGCATGATAATCCCCTGATGCCGCTACTCCCTATGCTGTCTGAAGCTATTTATCAAAAACAGACGCGCTGGGAAGTCTATGAAAATATGCCAGCATATGATGCGACTAATACCCAGGTCGCTCTTGCAGCAGCTAACAGTCAGCTTAAATTCACACCGATGGATAAAAACCAGTTACTGCTACACTTGGATTTCTTGCAAAAAAATGGCTTTTTACCCGGTAATAAAAGTTAGCTATCCCCTCCGGGGAGCAGGATCTTCAATCGGGACCCAATGGCTGTCTGAATAGACCATTGGGCTTACCCGGCCAGGGCAACGCTGAGATTTAGTAATAGATTAGCGTTGTGATGGCATGCTCGTTAACGACAAAGCGCCCGCTGAAACGATCTCCGGCTTGAACATTAGCCGCTAAATTTTTCAGCAAAGTAAGTGAGAACGTTTTTTTTTGCCAGTTGATATCTGAAATTTGGACATCGAGGAAATCAATCCAGCACTTCACCCTGGGGTAAAGTGCCTTAAACAAACTTTCTTTGGCTGAAAAAATCAGGGTTAACATATAATTAAAGGTAACAGCAGTAGATTTATCGAGCAGTACTGTCTTCTCTTGTGGTGAGACAATTATATGGTGAATATCGCTGGCAAGAGTTGGTGAGATCCAGGATTCAATGTCTATCCCTACTCCCCCTGTTCCCTGTTCATAATGTACTGCACATAACGCTGTATCCGAATTATGGCTGATAGAGCCCATAATCCCGGACGGCCACTGCGGGATGCCGTCTTCATTACGGGGGACAAAACAATTCTCAAGACCTAATGATGCCAGGGCTTGTCTGGCTAACCAACGTCCTGCTAAAAATTCAGCTTTGCGTTTGTTTGCGGCCTGATAAAGATGATCGGGTAAATCCGTCGTCATGACGCCGAAGTCATGATCTCGGTAATTTTTTAACGTGAAATGGCAACTGACAATTTTTCCTGGATAACCAGGGATATTTAACCATTCCATCCTGTCAATAAATGCAGGTTCCATAAATACCTGAAGACAGTTTCAGCAGAAAGATGACTACCAGGAGAGATTTCAAGAGTACCGCAGTGCCCTTGAAATCTCTCCGCAGATTACTGGTAGTCACTCATCGGTACACAAGAACAGAACAGATTACGGTCACCATAAACATCGTCCAGTCTCTTAACTGTTGGCCAGTATTTATTGTTGTAACCACCAGGGAAAACAGCCAGTTCGCGGCTGTAAGGATGCGTCCAGTCAGCCACTATTTCATCCTGAGTATGGGGCGCGTTAATCAGCGGATTATCCGTAAGCGGCCATTCACCGCCGATCACTCGATTGATCTCATCGCGGATAGCAAGCATGGCGTCAATAAATCTGTCTAACTCGGCTTTACTTTCTGACTCGGTGGGTTCAACCATTAAAGTACCCGCCACCGGAAACGACATCGTCGGAGCGTGAAAACCAAAATCTATCAGTCGCTTGGCAATATCCAGCTCGCTGATACCGCTGGCTTCTTTAAGTGGACGAATATCGAGAATACACTCATGTGCAACTCGCCCATCTGCTCCGGTGTACAGCACCGGGAACGCCGATTTAAGACGAGTGGCAATATAATTAGCATTCAGTATTGCCACCTGACTGGCCTTTTTCAGTCCTTCAGCCCCCATCATACGAATATACATCCAGCTAATCGGCAGAATCGACGCACTGCCAAACGGGGCAGCAGAAACCGCCCCCTGCTGGGTGAGCATGCCTTCAATTTGCACCACGCTATGACCCGGAACAAAAGGTGCCAGATGCGCTTTCACCCCAATGGGCCCCATACCCGGACCACCGCCGCCATGAGGAATACAGAAGGTTTTATGCAGATTAAGGTGGGAAACATCTGCCCCAATATAACCCGGAGAGGTAATACCGACCTGGGCATTCATATTGGCACCGTCCAGATAAACCTGCCCACCGAACTGGTGAACTATCTGGCACACTTCACGGATTGTCTCTTCGTAGACACCATGAGTTGAAGGATAAGTGACCATGATACAAGACAGAGCATCCCCCGCCTGTTCGGCTTTCAGACGCAAATCATGTAGGTCGATATTGCCACACGCATCACAGGCAACAACGATCACCTCCATGCCTGCCATCTGAGCTGATGCCGGATTAGTGCCATGGGCAGAACTGGGGATCAGGCAAATATGACGACCCGCCTCGTTGCGGCTTTCGTGGTAACGACGAATAGCCAGCAGGCCAGCATATTCCCCTTGCGCGCCTGAGTTAGGCTGCATACACAGAGCGTCATATCCCGTCAGTTTAACCAGCCAGTCAGAAAGCTGGGAGATCATCTGATGGTAGCCTTCAGCCTGATTTGCCGGACAAAAAGGATGCAGTTCAGCAAATTCAGGCCAGGTAATGGGTATCATTTCAGCCGCAGCATTCAGCTTCATGGTACAAGATCCCAGCGGGATCATTGCCTGATTCAGCGCCAAGTCTTTACGTTCAAGACTGTGCATATAGCGCATCATTTCCGTTTCACTGTGATAGCGATTAAATACCGGATGGGTCAGTATGGCGTCACGACGCAGTATGGTTGCCGGAATTGAAGGTTCTGCAGTACTCACCTGTCGATCCAGCACATCGATATCCAACTGATGTCCTTCACCTAGCAGGACATCAAACAGGATCTGAATATCTTCCCTGGTTGTGGTTTCATCAAGCGTAATCCCTACCGCATGGAGAATATCACTGCGCAAGTTGATTTTGTGTGCCTCGGCGCGAGCCAGCACCGCAGCCTTATCCACGACTTCAAGACAGAGGGTATCAAACCAGCCTGAATGACGAAGTGATTGCCCTTTATGCTGTAAACCCGCAGCCAGAATATCCGTTAAGCGGTGGATACGGGCGGCAATGCGTTTTAGCCCCACAGGACCATGGTAAACCGCGTATAAACTGGCGATATTGGCCAGTAATACCTGGGAAGTACAAATATTGGAATTGGCTTTCTCGCGGCGGATATGCTGCTCGCGGGTTTGCATTGCCATCCGCAGTGCGGTGCGGCCAGAGCTATCGCGCGAAACACCAATAATACGCCCGGGCATCGAACGTTTAAACGGGTCACGTGCAGCAAAGAAGGCCGCATAAGGGCCACCGTACCCCATCGGAACACCAAAACGCTGGGCGGAACCAAAAACAATATCCGCACCTTGTTTTCCCGGTGAGTCAAGCATCACAAGCGTCATAAAGTCTGCCGCCATTGCCACGATGATATTGCGCAGTGCCAGTTGCTCAATCAGGCCCTGATAATCATGAAGTGCGCCCGTAGTGCCTACTTGCTGTAACAGAATGCCGAAAATATTCTGATGATCCAGCACCTTTTCGGCATCATCAACAATGATATCAAAGCCAAAAGTTTCAGCACGAGTACGCACAACATCGAGGGTTTGCGGATGGACATCAGCAGCAACAAAAAAACGATTCGCCCCTTTCAGTTTGCTGATGCGTTTTGCCATCGCCATCGCTTCTGCGGCGGCGGTCGCTTCGTCCAGCAACGAGGCAGAAGCGATATCCATTCCGGTTAAATCGAGAGTCAGCTGCTGGAAATTCAGCAAGGCTTCCAGTCGTCCCTGAGAGACTTCAGGCTGATAAGGAGTATAAGCCGTATACCAGCCCGGATTTTCCAGCATATTGCGCAAAATAACCGGCGGCGTGTGAACCGAGGTATAACCCATACCAATATAGGTTTTAAAACGTTTATTGCGTCCGGCAATGACTTTAAGTTCAGCCAGTGCCGAAAATTCCGTTGTCGGCTCACCTACTGGTGGCGGGCTGGCAAGCTGAATATCTTCAGGCACAAGAGATGAGATTAAGGAATCAAGTGAGGATGCACCAACGGTCTCCAGCATTTCCTGCTGTTGCTGTTGGTCAGGGCCAATATGGCGGTCAATAAAGGCTTCTTTATTTTCAAGCTGATGTAAGGATTCGGTCATGAGCAGCACTTCCTGAATCGGGTCGTTCTTTGCCTGGCAATACATCCGGAGGGGAAAATCTTGCGTTATCACCAGGCTCATGGTTACTCGTCTTCCAGCAACGCCTCGTAGGCCGCTGCATCCAGTAATGCTTCCAGTTCAGTTGCATCGCTGGCTTTAATTCTAAAAATCCAGCCACTTCCATAGGGCTCGCTGTTAACCTGCTCCGGAGAATCGCCCAGCTCAGCATTAACCTCAACGATTTCACCGCTAATCGGGGCATAGATATCAGAGGCAGCTTTTACTGACTCAGCCACTGAACAGTCGTCACCTTGGCTCACCTGAGTTCCAACCTCTGGCAAGTCAATAAAGACCATATCACCAAGGAGTTCCTGGGCATGTTCGGTAATGCCCACAGTGAAGGTGCCATCAGCTTCTTCACGTAACCATTCATGCTCTTTGGTATATTTTAATTCGTTCGGCACATTGCTCATTGTTTTCTCTCACCTTATTGCAATTAAAACGATAGTGGTTTACCCGCACGGACAAACACCGGCCTGGTGACTCTGACGGTCATCTCACGCTTGCGTATCTCAACAATTGCGCTATCGCCGATATCTTTCGGGACACGCGCCAGAGCAATACTGTAGCCAAGCGTGGGCGAAAAAGTTCCGCTGGTTATTTTACCTTCGTGAATGTTGCCCGCAGCATCGATGAAGCGTACCGGCAGACCTGCACGTAAAACACCTTTGTCTTCCAGTACCAGACCAACGAGTTTTTCACTGCCCGCTGCCCGTTTGGCTTCTAGCGCTTCACGACCAATAAAATCACGATTTTCAGGCTCCCAGGCAACGGTCCAGCTCATATTTGCGGCAAGAGGTGAGGTCTCCTCATCCATTTCCTGGCCGTATAAATTCAGCCCTGCTTCAAGGCGCAGGGTATCACGCGCCCCTAGCCCGCAGGGCTTAACTCCCGCAGCAAGCAGTTGCTGCCAGAGATCGACAGCCTGTTCACTGGGAAGCGCAATCTCATATCCCTCTTCACCGGTATAACCGGTAGTGGCAATAAAAAGATCCCCTGCCTGAACACCAAAAAACGGCTTCATACCGGCAACCGCATGGCGTTGCCCATCGTTCAGTAATGTGTCGACTTTTGCTTTGGCATTAGGGCCTTGTATAGCGATTAAAGCGAGGTCATCCCGTACATTAACCGACACCGCAAAAGGTTCCGCTTGCTGAGTTATCCAATCGAGGTCTTTCTGGCGCGTTGCAGAGTTCACCACCAGACGGTAATCGTCCGTGCTCAGGAAATAGATAATCAGATCGTCAATAACGCCACCAGAAGCATTAAGCATGGCGGTATAGAGTGCTTTACCTGGTAACGTCAGCTTCGCCACATCATTGGCAACCAGGTAACGTAAGAATTCCTGACTACGGCTGCCGTGGAGATCAACGATAGTCATATGGGAGACATCAAACATACCGGCGTCCGACCGTACCGCATGATGTTCATCGATCTGTGAGCCATAGTGTAATGGCATCATCCAGCCGTGAAAGTCGACCATACGAGCGCCGCACTGTTGGTGCTGTTCAAATAAGGGGGTTTGTTGAGTCATGTTTTCCTCTTTTAACCCATTCGTATAACTTGTAGCCCTGCCATTAATCAGACAGAACCAGCAATAAGGTGACATGTTGAAGTTATCACCGAATCGCTCACTAAACTATAAACCAAAATCCCTGCTGGATTAGCTTATCGACATATCGGAAAAAACGATGTTTGCCACATGCGAAGATAAAAATGCGATGGATCCCGCATAAACAATGTGACTTTGCTTAATTAATGCGATGAAGATAACAGTTATAAGGTTTTTAAAAGGATATTAGGCTTCTTTTAGACCGAAAAGGATTAAAAAAAGTAATGCGAGATTGAGTCTGATATTAGAATTTTTCAAACAGGAAGCATCGTTCCCTTCCGCTATTACGGAAGGGAAATTTGCCAGAATGGATGACAGTGAGGGGATCAGCGTAACCAGGCAGGTAAGTCGTCCAGACCCATAGCCTGTCTGACTAACTTAGGTTTCACGCCCGGCAGGGTATTCGCCAGTTTAAGGCCAACATCACGCAGCAATTTTTTGGCTGGATTATTACCAGCAAACAGTTCACGGAAGCCCTGCATACCGGCAAGCATCAGCGCTGCACTATGTTTACGACTACGTTCGTAGCGGCGTAAATAGAGGTGCTGACCAAAATCTTTTCCTTCCAGATGTAAGCGGCGGATTTCAGAAACCAGCTCTGCAGCATCCATAAAGCCAAGATTCACCCCCTGGCCCGCCAGCGGATGAATGGTATGGGCCGCATCGCCCACCAGCGCCAGGCGGTGTCCGGCAAAACTACGCGCATAACGACCGGTCAGCGGGAATACCTGCCGTTCGCTGTCAAGCTGACATAACCCCAGTTGTAAATCAAAAGTCGAGGAAAGCGCGCGATTAAACGCTTCGTTGCTTGCCGTTTTCATTAATTCGGCCTCTGTGGGTGACAAGGACCAGACTATCGAGCAAAGATGAGGGTCAGACAGCGGCAAGAAGGCCAGAATACCGTTTCCATGAAATACCTGGCGAGCAACGGCATGGTGAGGCTCAGTCGTGCGTATCGTGGCAACCAGGGCGTGGTGATTGTAGTCCCAGAACGTTAGCGGAATATCGGCCTTATTACGCACCCATGAGTTTGCGCCATCTGCACCAACAACCAGCCGAGTCGTTAACATAGCCCCATCTTTCAGAGTCAGAAACGCCTCGTTTTCACCCCAGGCGATTTGCTGAATTTCAGCCGGTGCCAAAAGAGTGATGTCAGAACATTGTTCAGCCCGTTGCCAGAGTGCGGAATGCACCACAGCATTTTCAACAATATGGCCAAGGTGACTAAAACCAAAGCTTTTATCATCGAAATCAATTCGCCCAAAGCTGTCTTTATCCCAGACTTCCATACCGTGATAGCAGCTGGCTCGCGCGGCAATATTCGGCCAAGCACCAAGGTGGGTCAGGAACCTTTCACTGGCCGCATTGATGGCCGACACACGCAGCGCAGGGGCTGCATCAGGAGCGAGGGGCTCAGGAATATGGTTTTCCAGTACCGCAACACGCAAGCCACTTCCCTGAAGGCCGCAGGCCACAGCCAGCCCCACCATTCCGCCACCCACAATGGCCACATCAACGCTTTGCAAATTGACTCTCCTTTAACGCGCAACCCAACCTAGCGTGCGCTGAGCCAGCACATCACGTGCCGGAGTAAAATATTCCATGGCCATCAGACCAAGATTACGCCCCACGACTAAAGGCGCCCAGTGGTTAGCAAACAGATGAACCAGACTGTCAGTCATACCAATGGTCATGGTTTTATCTGTCACGCGTTGCTGCTGGTAAGCGGCCAGCACAGGAAAACTGCCAGGATCCTGTTGCGTCTGCCAGGCATGAGAGAGGTTCTCCGCCAGCGACATAACATCACGCAAGGCAAGATTAAAACCTTGTCCGGCAATGGGATGTAATGTTTGTGATGCATTCCCCACCAGAACCAGGCGATGAGAAACCGACTGAGTGGCAGTCGTTAATGCCAGCGGATAGTGATGACGAGCCCCCACCTGAGTAATACGTCCAAGACGCCAGCCAAATGCTTGCTGTAGTTGCTGACAGAACTCACTGTCGCTCCAGGCGGCAACCTGTTCCCCCTCTTCTTGCGCATGGCACCAGACCAGCGAGCAACGCCCTTCCGACATGGGTAGCATGGCTAACGGCCCGTGCTGAGTAAAGCGCTCAAAGGCACGGCCATGATGAGGTTGTGAGGTAGTGACATTGGCAATAACCGCAATTTGCTGATAGTCGTGCGATTGCCAGCCCATGCCACACTGGGCGGCAAGCGTCGATCGTGAACCATCAGCCGCAACCAGTAAACTGCCTTTTAGCTGGGTTCCGTCGCTGAGCGTGACGTGAACACTGTCTTGTTCCCGCTGAAAAGTCGTGACACGCTGTGGACAATGCAGGGTAACACCTGGCGCCTTTTTCAGCAGAGTAAACAGGCGCTGACCGATATCATGCAGCTCAACCACTTGTCCGAGCGCAGCAATATGATAATCCTCAGCATTCAGGGTCACAAAACTGGCATGTCCGCGATCGCTGACATGTACGGTACGAATAGCCGTCGCGCAGTCAGCAATTGCAGGCCAGACCCCAATATTCGTCAATTGCTGACAGGTTCCCTGTGCCAGAGCAATAGCTCTGGCATCAAAACCAGGATGGGAAGCACTGTCAGGGCTTACCGCCTCGATTAAATGAACCGGTAATTTGCCCTGTGTTAACTGAGAAATGGCCAATGCAAGCGTTGCGCCTGCCATTCCTCCACCCACAATAATAATGCTCATAAGATACTCGTTACTGCCGAGCCGCAGCCATCAACGCTTCAATGTCATCAGCAGATTTCACGACACTCGCAGTTAAATTTTCATTACCATCTTCGGTTATCAGAATATCGTCTTCAATGCGGATCCCAATACCACGGTATTCTGGCGGCACATCAGCATCAGGAGCAATATAAAGCCCAGGTTCAACCGTGATGACCATACCAGGCTCCAGAATACGTGAGCGGTCTGCGCCGTAGTCACCCACATCATGAACATCCAGACCAAGCCAGTGACTGAGACTGTGCATGAAGAATTCCCGATAGGCATTTTCACTAATGAGTGTATCCACATCGCCTTTCAGCAGGCCCAGTTTCACCAGACCCGTTACCATGATACGCACCACCTGTACCGTGACTTCCTGCATCGTTGTACCAGGACGATACAGCGCAATCGCCGTATCAAGAGATTCCAGTACAATATCGTAAATTGCGCGCTGAGGAGCGCTAAACTTCCCATTAACCGGGAAAGTACGCGTGATATCACCCGCATACCCTTGATATTCACAGCCAGCATCAATCAGGACTAAGTCTCCATCCTGCATTTTGCTTTCATTCTCAGTGTAATGCAGAATACAACCGTTATCCCCACTACCAACAATGGTATTATAAGACGGGAAACGGGCACCGTGACGAGTAAATTCGTGGTGAATTTCACCTTCCAGCTGGTATTCAAACATTCCCGGGCGGCAAGTTTCCATCGCCCGAGTATGCGCCAGGGCACTGATTTCACCGGCACGGCGTAATATTTCGCACTCTGCCTCAGATTTGAAAAGGCGCATATTGTGCAGGATCGGGCGCCAGTCGATCAGCGTATCGGGTGCGCTCAGATTCTGACGACTGCCACGACGCAGCTTATCCAGTGCAGCAAAAACAATGCGATCGGCGTAGTCATATTCGCCCTGAGCGTGATAGACCACATTCAATCCATTGAGCAACTGATACAGCTGCTCATCAATTTCATTAAATGCCAGCGCCCGATCGATTCCCAGTTTTTGCGGGGCATTGTCTTGTCCCAGACGACGGCCAAACCAGATCTCTTTGGTCTTATCGCGAACGCGATTAAACAGTACGCTGTGACTATGTGTCACATCGCTTTTAATCAGTACCAGCACAGCTTCTGGCTCATTAAACCCGGTTAAATACCAAAAATCGCTATTCTGACGATAGGAATATTCAGTATCAGCACTGCGGGTTGCCTCAGGTGCCGAAAAGATAATTGCGGCACTTGCCGATTCCATTTTCGCCAGTAATGCCTGACGGCGACGGTGAAATTCAGACTGCTGTTTCATCACTCCTCCCGAGATTGTTCTGATTAATGAAGTGTCGGTTTACTGGCTTCCGGTGCCAGTGGTTGAGTACGGGTAAAAGTGTCGTGGCAAAGTAAAGCGGCGACACGGACATACTCAATAATCTCTTCCAGGGACATTTCCAGTTCTTCCTGGTCGTCGTCTTCCTCATAACCGAGTTGAGCGATATTGCGTAAATCGTCAATCGCCTCCCCCGTTTCACCAGTCACTTTATCCAGTTTAGGCTGTGTAACGCCCAGTCCTAACAGAAAATGGTTTACCCAGCCAGACAGCGCATCAGCGCGGTCAAAAACCGTTACCTCATCGCTATCGGGAATGTAAAGTTGAAACATGAAACCATCATCTTCCAGGGCATCGGCAGTAGCCGCATGCATCTGGCGTAAAATATCCGCCAGGTTTTTACTGAACGCCAGCCCTTCGTTAGTCAGGTCATGAAGCAGTGTTTGCCAGCTATTCTCATTATTTCCACCACATAGCATGCCGCTGATTAAACCGTGCATTTCCGCAGGCGTAAGGCCCACACCCTGTTCATTTAATAGCTGGCCTACCGCATCGTAGCCAGGCATTGCATTTTGTATAGACATGCGCATTCATCGTCGTTAGCAGGAGGAGTGTGTTATGCTACCACTTGGACCCCTGAAGATACCAGAAAAGGGCTTGTATCTTAATATCAGGGTAGCTATAGTGGCGCGCCTTAGGTTATTGAAATTCTATAACGCTAAGGCAGGCGAGTTAACAGCAGGAAGGTCGCATGTCTGCACAACCAGTCGATATTCAAATTTTCGGTCGTTCATTACGTGTCAATTGTCCACCGGAACAGCAGGATGCGCTGAATCAGGCTGCAGAAGAACTGAGCCAGCGTTTACAAGATTTAAAAGTAAGAACCCGAGTCACAAATACAGAGCAGTTGGTGTTCATTGCTGCCCTGAATATTTGTTATGAACTGGCGCAAGAAAAAGCCAAAACTCGTGATTATGCCGCGAATATGGAAGAACGTATTCGTATGCTGCAACAGACGATTGAGCGTGCATTACTCGAGCAAGGACGACAAGGTCCGGCGTTTGAATAACGCGTAAAAGTCGATTATACTGTTCAGCAACAGACAGAATTTCTCTGAGATGTTTGCAAGCGGGCCAGTCCCCTGAGCCGATATTTCATACCAACAGAATGTGGCGCTCCATGGTCGGTGTGCATGCTCGGTTCGTCCGAGAAGCCTGAAGACCGTGACGACATGTTCACCTTGAACCAAGGGTTCAAGGGTTACAGCCTGCAGCGGCATCTCGGAGAATCCCCCCTTTAACAGGCCTTTCGCCTATGAGTCTCTCCCCTTCACGTTCTGAACTTCGCCAAGCTATTCGTCAAACTGTACGACAGCATCGACGAGCACTCTCAGCTGATGAACAACGTAATTTCGCTTGCAAAGCAGCACAACGCATGCTGGAAATGCCGCAAGTTGCTCAGGCAAAAAACATCGCACTCTTTCTCTCTTTCGATGGTGAACTCGATACCGCGCCTTTAATTCACGCGCTGTGGCAGGCTAAAAAAGCGGTCTACTTGCCGGTATTGCATCCGTTCAGTAGCGGAAATTTATTATTTCTGCGCTACAGTGAAACGACACCATTAATCAGAAACCGGCTGAAAATACTGGAACCACAGCTTGATGTCAGGCAAGTACTGCCGCTGGCACAGCTGGATATACTCGTGACGCCGCTGGTCGCTTTCGATTCAGAAGGTCAAAGACTGGGAATGGGAGGCGGATTCTACGACAGAACGCTACAACACTGGCAGCAACATCATTTCTATCCCGTTGGGCTGGCACATGACTGTCAGTGGGTGCCGGAACTGCCGACTGAAGTCTGGGATATCCCGTTACCGGCCGTTGTGACGCCATCGCGTCTCTGGCAGTGGTAAAAGCGCCTTCGGTTTGCACCGAAGGCGTTGTATCACGAATCAGTAGAGCAGACGTGCACGAATAGTTCCGGGGATGGCCTTCATCAGCTTCAGTGCGCTTTCAGCACGTTCTTCTGACGCATCAACATCGATAACCACATAGCCCATTTGCGGAGTGGTTTGCAGGTACTGAGCGGCAATATTGATCCCCTGATCGGTAAAGATCTGGTTCAGCGCCGTCATAACTCCCGGGCGGTTCTCATGGATATGGAGCAGACGGCTTGAAGTCCCACCGTGTAATGGTAAGGACACTTCCGGGAAGTTAACCGCTGAGAGCGTAGAACCGTTATCAGAGTACTTAGCCAGTTTACCTGCGACTTCCAGACCGATATTTTCCTGTGCTTCCTGAGTCGATCCACCAATATGTGGTGTCAGGATCACATTATCAAACTCACACAGTGGAGAGGAGAATGGATCGCTGTTAGTTGCCGGTTCAGTTGGGAATACGTCAATCGCCGCGCCAGCCAGATGCTTACTGGATAATGCATCACACAGTGCGGGAATATCAACCACGGTACCGCGTGAAGCATTGATCAACAATGAACCTGGCTTCATCAAGGCGATTTCCGCAGCGCCCATCATATTTTTGGTCGATGCATTTTCAGGGACATGCAGACTGATAACATCACTCATATTCAGTAAGTCAGAGAGATGCTGGACCTGGGTTGCATTACCCAGCGGCAGTTTGCTTTCAATATCGTAGAAGAAAACATGCATGCCCAGAGATTCAGCCAGAATACCCAGCTGGGTACCGATATGACCATAACCGATGATGCCCAGTTTTTTACCGCGCGCTTCATAAGAACCGACCGCCAGTTTATTCCACTGACCACGGTGAGCCTTAGCATTCGCTTCAGGAACACCACGCAACAACAGCAATAGCTCACCAATCACCAGTTCAGCAACAGAACGGGTATTAGAGAATGGCGCATTAAATACCGGAACACCGCGACTCGCCGCAGCAACTAAATCAACCTGGTTAGTACCGATACAGAAGCACCCGACGGCAACCAGTCGTTCAGCAGCAGCAAAAACTTCTGCGGTTAAATGAGTACGGGAACGCAAACCAATAAAATGTGCATCACGAATCGCTTCTTTCAGCTCCTCTGTGTCCAGAGCCCCTTTGTGATATTCAATATTGGTATAACCTGCTGCACGAAGGCTATCAACAGCCTTCTGATGGACACCTTCAACCAGCAGAAACTTAATTTTATCTTTCTCTAGTGATACTTTTGCCATTTCCCGACCCTATCATTCTCAGATTTGTTGTGTACTACCAGATATTTTCCTCCTGTCAAAATATCAAAATCTACGCGCGGGGCAATATAAACGATTGCGCAGCCTCTCTGACAAATGACAAGAAAAACCGACAGGCAGCACAATATACTGAGTAACGGAAAGAAGCAGAGATGAATAACAGAACTGCAATACAAATGTGATACATGTCACCAAAATATCCCTAAAAAAAATTTTTCTTTTTTTTATCCCTGTACTAAAGACATAAAAAAAACGCACAAGCACGAAAACAAACAATTAAAGTAAATAAAATCAAATGGTTAATTAATCAATTGATATTTGAGAAAGAAAAACAGGAGGAAAGTTATCGCAGGATATTCATCGATAAAGGGAGCGAAGAACGCTCCCGGGCAGAACTATATTTTGAGAACTTTAACGCCATCCTCACTGCCGATCAGGGCGATATCCGCCCCGCGGCGGGCAAATAATCCGACCGTCACCACGCCAGGTATCGCATTAATCTCGTCTTCCAGTTTAATCGGTTCCATGATGCTTAAACCGTAAACATCGAGGATCACATTGCCGTTATCGGTCACAACCCCCTGACGGTATTCAGGGCGTCCTCCCAATTTTACTAGCTTACGCGCAACGGCACTGCGTGCCATAGGAATGACCTCAACCGGCAGTGGAAATTCACCGAGAACGCCAACCAATTTAGTGGCATCGGCAATACAGACAAACTTCTCAGCGACAGAGGCAATAATTTTTTCGCGCGTTAATGCCGCTCCGCCGCCTTTTATCATCTGCAGTTGCTCATTAATCTCATCAGCACCATCAACATAGACGCCCAAAGAGTCAATCTGATTAAGGTCAAAAACAGGGATACCTAAACTCAACAATTTGGCAGTAGAAGCTTCAGAGCTAGAAACCGCTCCTTCAATTTTGTCTTTAATCGTGCCAAGTGCATCAATAAAGTGTGCCGCGGTACTTCCTGTACCAACGCCAACAATGGTTCCTGGTTGCACATACTGCAACGCCGCCCAGCCAACCGCTTTTTTCAGTTCATCCTGCGTCATAATGTTCTGCCTGTGCTATGAAAGACTGCTGCACATTATAAAGCATGATGATAAGAAATGTGCTCTGGTTTACCTCAATAAGGTGAGGTAGCCCCTGTATCATCAGAATAGCGGGAAACAAGTGGTAACTTGAGGCTAAATGAGTCGAGTTGTTTGAAGTATGACGTGTATATGTCATAGTGCAGCCATAGCACGTAGCCATAGTACAGATAAGAGTGATAAAAGAACCATGAAACGCCCTGACTACAGAACACTACAGGCACTGGATGCCGTTATTCGTGAACGCGGATTTGAACGCGCAGCGCAAAAACTGTGCATTACTCAGTCGGCGGTATCCCAGCGGATTAAACAACTGGAGAATATGTTCGGTCAGCCGCTTTTGGTCCGTACCGTTCCACCACGCCCTACTGAACAAGGGCAGAAGCTACTGGCATTACTGCGTCAAGTAGAACTGCTGGAAGAAGAATGGTTAGGTGATGAGCAAATAGGCTCTACACCACTATTGCTATCACTTGCGGTCAATGCCGACAGTCTGGCAACCTGGCTGTTACCCGCCCTGGCTCCAGTGCTGGTTGACTCCCCTATCCGCCTGAACCTCCAGGTGGAAGACGAAACCCGTACTCAGGAACGTTTACGTCGTGGTGAAGTGGTTGGAGCCGTCTCCATTCAACCGCAACCGCTGCCAAGTTGTCTGGTAGACCGTCTGGGTGCGCTGGATTATCTGTTTGTTGGCTCAAAAGCCTTCGCAGAACGCTATTTTCCAAATGGCGTCACGCGCCAGGCGCTATTAAAAGCCCCTGCTGTCGCCTTCGACCACCTTGATGACATGCACCAGGCATTCTTACAACAGAACTTTGATTTATCACCAGGCAGCGTGCCTTGCCATATTGTGAACTCGTCGGAAGCCTTTGTGCAGCTTGCCCGGCAGGGAACCACCTGTTGTATGATCCCACATCTGCAAATTGAGCGGGAATTGAACAGCGGAGAGTTAATTGATTTGACGCCTGGTCTGTTGCAGCGTCGCATGCTCTACTGGCATCGTTTCGCACCGGAAAGCCGCATGATGCGCAACGTCACAGACGCGCTACTGGACTACGCACATAAAGTATTAAGACAGGATACTGAGTAACAGCCTCCCCCTGATTTCAGGGGGAAACTGATGATAGCAATTTACTGCTTACTGCGCAGCGGGAGCCTGTTGGCGTTCGAGCTCAAACACCACATCGACCTGATCGTTAAACTGAATAGATTCTCTGTCGTAAGTATCCGCAGCAGAAACTGAAGAGGCCTCATCGGCGGCTTTCATCATTCGCATCACCGGCGCTGGCTGATAGTTAGAAACGTGATAGCGCACACTGTAGACCGGTCCCAGCTTAGTGTGGAAGCCTTCTGCAAGCTGTTCAGCCTGACGAATAGCATCATTGATTGCAGCAGTACGGGCTTTGTTTTTAAATTCCTCTGGCTCAGCAACACCTAAAGAGACAGAACGAATTTCGTTCAGTCCGGCTTTCAGTGCACCGTCAAGCAATGGACTCATTTTATCAAGCTGGCGTAAGGTGACTTCAACCTGACGTACAGCACGATAGCCTTTCAGTTGTGTTTTGCCATCTTTAAGATACTCATATTCTGGTTGAGTGCTCAGATTGGCAGCGTTGATGTCTTTCTTCTCTACACCACTCTTTTGCAAGAAGGCCATATATTCAGCAACACGTTCATCAACCTGTTTCTTAGCTGCTGCTGCATCCTTGGCAGAAACCCTGACTTCAATAGCCAGTGTTGCCATATCTGGTACCGCACTCACGCTGGCGGTTCCAGAGGTGACAAGATGCGGCCCATCAGGCAATTCACTCGCCTGAACTGAAACAGTTGCTAATCCGATTAACGCAGATAATGCTAAAATTTTAAACTTCACTGTATATCCTCCGCATGCCGTGTCAAAAGTATCACTCTTGAATGTACTCCAGTTATCTTCTGTCAGCATAAACGCTTGGGCCAGCTTGTCTATCAGACAAAAACTTATTATGCGATTAACTGCTTGAAAAGCTTCACGCCGTCCCATGCTAATTGTAGTGCAATAAACCACATAACAATTCCGACAACACCATTGATTGTGCGCTGTGCTGTCGCAGTACGCAAACGCGGAGCCAGCCAGGCCGCCATGAACGCAAGGCCGTAGAACCAAATAATCGATGCACTTGCCGTGCCAAGGGCAAACCAGCGTTTCGGCTCGTCAGCCATTTGTCCGCCAAGGCTCCCTAATACCACTACGGTATCAATATAAACGTGTGGATTAAGCCAGGTGACCGCCAGTACCATCGCCAGAACCCTCCAGCGACCTCGTTTCAAAGCCTCGACAGCGGTCAGCTCAATATTACGACTAAAAGCCGTACGTAATGCCCCCAGACCATACCAGAGTAAAAATAATACCCCTCCCCAGGTTACCAGAGCTAATAACCATGATGATTGCATCAGTAAAGCACTGCCGCCAAAAATGCCCCCCCAGATCAAAATCAAGTCGCTGATAGCACACAGTGAGGCAATCATGATGTGATACTGACGGCGAATTCCCTGATTCAACACCAGTGCATTTTGTGGACCTAATGGCAGAATCAATGCAGCACCAAGCGCAACACCTTGAAAATAATAAAATAACACGACACACCTCTTTAATAGGGCTTTATTGAAGTGGAGTGTAATGGCTTATCATCATTAGATGAAATTGATAATTTTAATCATTCATTAAAAAAAATGATAACAAGGAAGGGATTAATTGAGAGGTATCGTAGAAATAACAAGAATCAGAAAAGAGACCGCATGCAGCCCCCTTCCTGACTCTGTTTAATTAAAGAATATCCGTTTTTTTTGTCGGGTTCACATGAATGCCCATCTGTGGATACGGCAGGCCGATTCCATTTGCATCCAGCTCCTTTTTAACGCGTTCCAGAACGTCCCAGTACACCATCAGTAAATCACCACTGTTGCTCCAGGCACGCATAATAAAGTTGACTGAAGAGGATCCCAGCTCGTTAACCCGTACCAGAATCTCACGGTCTTGCAGAATACGTTCTTCAGACTTAAGAATATCCGTGAGGATCTGCTTCACTTGATCAATATCAGCATCATAAGAGACGCTAATAATAAATTCATTGCGTCGGATCGGCTCCCGGGAAAAGTTGATGATATTACCGCTAATAATTTTCCCGTTCGGAACAACAACGATTTTGCCATCTGTAGTACGCAATGTAGTGGAAAAAATTTGTACATTGAGTACTGTTCCAGCAACGCCACCCAAGTCGACATATTCGCCAGAACGGAATGGTCGGAAGCTCACCAACAGCACACCTGCTGCAAGGTTAGAGAGTGAACCCTGTAACGCCAGCCCCACGGCCAGACCCGCGGCACCTAATACAGCAATAACCGACGCGGTCTGAACGCCAATACGTCCCAGAGCCGCAATCAAGGTGAAAGCAATAATACCGTAACGCACTAACGCTGAAAGAAAATCAGCAACGGTAGCATCAATATGCCTGGCTTGCATCATACGATTAAACGCCCCGGCAACGGCACGGGAAACCATAATACCAATTATCAGAATGACTATCGCCGCGACGATATTAACCGCATAACTGAGAAGTAACTCCTGGTTGGCAACCAACCAACCACCTGCATTACCAATCTGATCTGCTACATTAAGTTCTTCCATTAAATATCCTTTGTCTGGTCGATTATCGATAACTATTTACATACAGGTTAGCGGCAAAACACCATCTGTACATCAGAAAATTACCGGTATTCCCAAAAACATAAAGCCCGCATTCGCGGGCTTTATGGCAATCAGCAAATGTAACTTACAGAACGTCTACTGCATTCAGTTCTGCAAAAGCTTGCTCAAGACGCGTGATCATGGAAGCTTGTGAAGCACGCAGCCAGACACGTGGGTCATAGTATTTTTTGTTCGGCTGGTCAGCACCTTTAGGGTTACCCAGCTGACCTTGCAGGTAAGCTTCATTGGTTTTGTAGTACTGCAGGATACCATCCCATGTTGCCCACTGGGTGTCAGTATCAATGTTCATTTTGATAACACCGTAGCTTACGGAATCTTTGATTTCCTGAGCAGAAGAACCAGAACCGCCGTGGAAGACGAAGTTCAGGCTGTTGTGCGGCAGATTGTGTTTCTTAGAAACATAATCCTGAGAATCACGCAGAATGGTTGGAGTCAGTACTACGTTACCTGGCTTATAAACACCGTGTACGTTACCGAAAGAAGCAGCGATAGTGAAACGCGGGCTGATTTTGATCAGTTCAGAATAAGCGTAGTCTACGTCTTCTGGCTGAGTATAAAGCGCTGATGCGTCCATATGGCTGTTATCAACGCCATCTTCTTCACCACCGGTACAACCCAGTTCGATTTCCAGAGTCATACCCATTTTAGCCATACGGGTCAGGTATTTGGCGCTGATTTCGATGTTTTCTTCCAGTGACTCTTCAGACAGGTCAATCATGTGAGAAGAGAACAGAGGTTTACCGGTAGCGGCAAAGTGTTTTTCACCTGCATCCAGCAGACCATCGATCCATGGCAGTAATTTCTTGGCACAGTGGTCGGTATGCAGAATGACTGGAACACCGTAATGCTCAGCCATCTGATGCACATGATGTGCGCCAGAAATTGCACCCAGAATAGCAGCACCCTGAGGGATGTCAGTTTTAATGCCTTTACCTGCGATAAAAGCAGCACCGCCGTTAGAGAACTGAATAATCACTGGCGCTTTTACTTTGGCAGCAGTTTCTAATACAGCATTGATGGAGTCAGTTCCGACGCAGTTTACTGCAGGCAGAGCAAAGTTATTCTCTTTTGCAATCTGGAAAACTTTCTGTACGTCATCACCTGTCAGTACACCTGGTTTTACGAAATCAAAAATCTTAGACATATCGATGCTTCCTGTAAGTCTGTGAAAAATTTAACTTATCCATCAAATTATTTCGAGGGACATAAAACCAACGGGCAGATATCTCTGCCCGTTACTCTTACTGCTTAGCGCGCTCTTCAAGCATCGCTACAGCTGGCAATACTTTGCCTTCCACGAATTCGAGGAATGCGCCACCACCAGTAGAAATGTAGGAAATTTTGTCAGTAATGCCAAACAGGTCGATTGCTGCCAGAGTATCACCGCCACCTGCGATAGAGAAACCTTCGCTATCAGCGATAGCATGAGCAACAATCTCGGTTCCTTTACGGAAGTTAGGGAACTCAAATACGCCTACCGGGCCATTCCACAGAATGGTCTTCGCATTTTTCAGGATCTCAGCCAGTTTATGTGCAGAAACATCACCCATATCCAGGATCTGCTCTTCATCTTTAATATCACTGGTTGATTTCAGCGTTGCGGTAGCAGTTTCAGAAAATTCGGTAGCCACACGTACATCGGTAGGAACTGGGATATCACAGATAGTCAGCAGGCGCTTAGCTTCATCAACCAGGTCGGCTTCATACAGTGATTTACCGACATTGTGGCCTTGAGCCGCAACGAAGGTGTTTGCGATACCACCGCCAACAATCAGCTGGTCAGCAATTTTAGACAGGGAGTCCAGCACAGTCAGTTTAGTGGAAACTTTAGAACCACCTACGATAGCAACCATGGGACGAGCCGGGTTTTTCAATGCTTTGCCCAGAGCGTCAAGCTCTGCTGCCAGTAATGGGCCAGCACAAGCAACATCAGCAAATTTACCTACACCATGGGTAGAAGCCTGCGCGCGGTGAGCTGTACCGAAGGCATCCATGACAAATACGTCGCACAGCGCAGCGTATTGTTTAGACAGTGTCTCGTCGTCTTTTTTCTCGCCTTTGTTAAAGCGAACGTTTTCCAGAACAACCAGCTCACCTTCTGCCACTTCAACACCATCAAGGTAATCTTTTACCAGACGGACTGGGGAGGAAAGTTTTTCTTTCAGATAATTTACAACTGGCAGCAGAGAGAACTCTTCGTTGTACTCACCTTCAGTTGGGCGTCCCAAATGAGAGGTGACCATGACTTTAGCACCTTGCTTAAGGGCTTGTTCAATCGTCGGAAGAGAGGCACGAATACGTGCATCGCTGGTTACTTTTCCGTCTTTAACAGGCACGTTCAGATCCGCACGAATGAAAACGCGTTTTCCTGCAAGATCCAGATCGGACATCTTAATTACAGACATGGTGAATCCTCTCATTGATTCTTAAAATTTTATAGACGCCATTTGCGTCTTACCTGAAATCCATTGAGCCATCGCCAACGTCGTATCCAGCATTCGGTTGGCAAAACCCCATTCGTTATCACACCAGACAAGCGTTTTGATCAGATGCTGACCACTAACCCGAGTTTGAGTACCATCGACGATTGCGCTATGCGGATCGTGATTAAAATCAATTGAGACCAGTGGCAATTCCGTATAATCAACTATACCACGAAATGATTCTCTTGCCGCTTTTTGAAGTAAGTCATTGACTTCGCACTGTTTTACAGCATGACTGACCGTAACACTTAAATCAATTGCCGTCACATTAATGGTCGGTACTCGTACCGCTATCGCCTCAAAACAGTCCGCAAACTTTGGCAAAATACGCGCAATTCCCGCAGCAAGACGGGTATCAACCGGAATAATCGACTGGCTGGCAGCGCGTGTACGGCGCAGATCGGGATGATAAGCATCAATAACCTGCTGGTCATGCATCGCTGAGTGAATCGTCGTTACGGTTCCTGATTCGATACCAAATGCATCATCAAGCAGCTTTATTATGGGAATAATACAGTTGGTGGTACAGGACGCATTGGAAACAATATGATGGTGATCTTCTAATAATAGATGATTTACACCAAACACCACGGTGGCATCGATATCAGCCCCACCAGGATGTGAAAAGAGCACTTTTTTAGCGCCAGCGGTAAGATGGGCTTCCCCATCAGCCCGGGAGCCGTAGACACCGGTACAGTCGAGCACAATATCGACGTCCAGTTCATACCAGGGGAGTGATTCAATTTTTGGTTCGTGCAACAGGCGAATACTGTCGTTACCGATAAAAAGCTGTTCACGTTCCTGCCGAACGTCCCAGGCGAAGCGACCATGACTGGTATCATACTTAAGCAAATGCGCCATACCTGCCGAATCAGCTAATTCATTAATTGCCACGACGCTGATTTCTGCGCGACGGCCAGACTCATACAATGCACGAACGACATTACGTCCTATGCGGCCGAATCCATTGATGGCGATGCGTACAGTCATATCTCTCCTGCCAGTTTCTCGGGATTAAGTGGCTGACAGAGTAATCCAGCAACCGCCTGAGTGGAATCCTCACTCCCATGAAACAGCAATTATTCGCTTAATTATCTAACGAAACCAAAACTGAAACGGTTCAGCTATATTAAAGGATTCTACGAATAAAAGGAACGTCACCCACCTGTTATCGCACCAGGTTCTGACGAACATCACATTTTTGATGGAATAAATGCAACGAAAAAGCTCTGTGGTGGAATAAAAATAGCTGATGGACACAAAGATGCTGCAGCATTTTATATCCAAATCAGAATCACAGCATGTCGCTACACTGGCCCGTCTGACAGTCTCCATTTTAAACTGACTATCGAAGACATGCCGTTTGATTCCTGAACTCCTTTTTAAAGTTGCTTAACTTGGTATCCGGTTTTTCGTCACCTCTCCAGATAGACGCACATCGAGTAGGAGGCAGGATCACTCCTGCCGTCCTCTCACACCACCGTACGTACGGTTCCGTATACGGCGGTTCATGT
>NZ_CANMLV010000021.1 GCF_947498825.1 uncultured Cedecea sp.
CTTTTCCCGTACCGTGCGGATAACCCGGAAGGCGCTGCGTATCAGCTCCAGCTGTTCGGCGATATCCTCACCCAGGTCACTCAGCGAACCACCACACTCCGGGCAGCAGGGGGCCGCTGGCTGCAGGCGTTTTTCATCGCGTGGGAGTGATTCGGGGAACGGTTTGCGGGTGCGGGTCTGACGCAACGGGCGCTGCACTGCCGGATCATCCACCCGACCCGTCAGTGTATCGCTTTCCTGCTGAAGCCGGTTCAGGTCAGCTTCCATCTGTGCGATACGGCGGGAGACCTTTTCGGAACGACTGCCGAAGTTCATCCGGCGGAGTTTATCCAGTTGCGCCTGCAGATGGTCTATTTCACGCTCCCGGTGGCTCAGCTTTTCCTGCAGGGCGTGGATCAGCGCCTCCTGTTCGGCCAGGCGCTGTTTCAGCAGAAGGATGTCGTCAGAGGAGGTATTGTTCATAAGCCCGCATTTTACCAGGCTTATTCTGCGATAACCAGGATAAAAAGGTTTACAGCATGGTCAGGGATGTCAGCAACCGCTTCGGCTGCCGCCAGTCGATACCTTCCATCAGCATCGCCAGCTGCGCTGGCGTCAGGAACACTTTGCCATCGCGGGCTGACGGCCAGGCGAAGCGGCCTCGCTCCAGGCGTTTGGTCAGCAGGCACAGTCCGTCTCCGGTGGACCACAGCAGTTTGACCTGACTGCCGCTGCGGCCCCGGAAGATGAAGACGTGGCCGGACATCGGATCGTCTTTCAGCGCCGTCTGCACTTTTGCGGCCAGACCATTAAAGCCATTGCGCATATCAGTGATACCGGCAACCAGCCAGATTTTAGTCCCGGATGGCAGGCCGATCATCGTGATTTTCCAGCCATCATTTCACGTAATATAAGGCTCAGCAGTTCTGGAGAAGGATTGTGCAGCGTGATATCCCCCTGCAGTAGCCGGGCGTGACAGACGGTTTGTCGCGGATCAGCAGAAGTGACAGCGGGCAATGGTGTTTCTGATGTCAGTTCCACAGGTAAAAGTGAGGCTGATGCGGCTTTGCGGTATTGACGCCGGGGTCGGGAGACTCGCCCTTCACTCTGCCAGAGTCTAATCCATTTAAAGAGCAGGTTGTCATTAATGTTATATTCGCGGGCCAGCGCGGCGACACTGCTGCCTTTATCAGTGGCGCTGAGTGCCATTTTTACCCGTTTAAGTTTCAGTTCCGGGGAATAATGCTGTCGGGAGCGACGTTCTTGAGAGTTCATCGAGGTGTCCACCTGCAAAAATAAGTGGACACCTAAATTACAGCGACTGGGGGAATAAACCAGACGGTGGTGGGATGACGCTTACAGTAAATCTTGAGATGTTTTTCGACGTGCTGACTACTCAATAAATTATCTTCCGGCACATCACACTCAATGCACTCTTCAAGGGTCATTTCTGAATAAGGATTTTTGTTTCGTCGAGGAAGACCCTTGATAACACCTATAGTTTTCCGTATATGCTGTTTCGTGATCTCGTCGACTGGGATGTCACCTATAACGTACAGTAACACATCGTAAAAACGTTGATTCTCCTTGGCAGTCGTTGATGCCCATCCCTTACCTTTCTCGGAAGTGAACATCTTCCAAGCATCAGACAATAATGGACAGTCAGCTTCTTCCTCAGCAAGCGTACAAGGTGATATTGCTTGTGCAATATTCGCCTTTTCCTTGGAAAAAATATCCATTATTTTCTCATAGCGTGGTGCATCACCGGAAGAAAACGCATTTATCGCCTGAAATTGCAAGTCATGGAAGTGAATCATTCTTTTAGTATTATCGAGGAGAGACGGCTTGAGATCCTCTGGGATAATAAACTCTTTGTCCAATCCCCAAAGCCTGGAAGCAGTATCTGCGTCTACGTTCACCATCTTAGAGCGCATTACGTCAGCCATCGTTTTAGCTTGTTTAGCCAAGACATCAAGAGACTGAGTTGAATTGTAGTACCGTGAGTTCGGTGAAGAAAAATCAGCATCCTCAATTGTTATTTCTAAAATATTCAATAGAAGTCTGTTAAGCCCCTCCAGCGTCATCTCGCGTACACCGTTGATTTTTGCCCTAAACGTTTCTTCACTCATCGTCCCGTTTTGAACCAAAGGAATAAAAGGCGTTAAACGTGACATTGTAACTTCCACTGCCTTTAATGAATCAGTACCTAAGGATTGACGGAAAAATGTGCCCGAAGGGAGACGGAAATTAATATAAAACGTCTTACCGCGTTGAGTGATGTACCGTGGTTTGTTGTACAGTCGTTTGTTGGTCATCTTGTGACATCCAATGTTGTAAAATCAAATAGTTAGATAATAATCACAAGATAAGATATTGATAATAATAGCTTCAACGACGCCTTCACAGGCGTCTGGTATACTTATAAAAACAACAAGTTAGAGTTTTAATCAACTTAACTCACTGATATGTAACTGTTTCATAGTCTATAGCCTGGCATGCAATAATCTCGCGCAAGCTATCACACACAATGATTCGTGGGCGTACATACTACACTAAATTTTGCCAGAAGGGGGCAGCAAGTTTTGCGGGCATTTTTAGCTGAAATAAGGGCCTCAGCAATGCACGACAAACTCAGAACTTCAGCAGGTTCATTCTCATACCGAATACATCGCGTTAAATCCAGAAAATAGCGATAATTATCAGGTTTCTTTGGGGTATGCTTAGTTAATATAAGCGGCCAGTTAGCCGCCCATTTTAAAAGATAAATAAGGGCAGAAATCGCTCAATTAAGAAGAGACTGTTGAGTTAATAAAAAGCGTTTTAATAGCATAAATTCATTTACTGACCAAAAAGCCGCCGCTCGCTATCATTAGCCAAAGCATTAAGCGTTGCCTCAACTGCAGGCCCGGCTAAAATAACCGGTTTTCCTTCAGCTAACCAACGCTGATATTCTGCTCGCTGCTTTTGATTGAATACTCTGTCTATCCAGATAACAATATGATCTGCTTTTATTTTATCCAGCTCCGGCATCGCAATAACCTGGGGTAAAACTTCCACCCTGAAGCCATCACTCGCATAGCGAATAGACTCAAGCCAGATATCAACGCTGTCATTAAGCGACATGGCAATAATATGCATACTGCCACCATAGCGTTTACGTCCACTCGCCAGCACGAATGTGGCATATTCAATTAATGCGCCGTCAAGAGCAGCGCGCGCCATGATCATTCCGGAACGATTATCAGCACTCATCCATAAACGCAGCGGACGGATCATTTCGTCGATAAAAATAGCCGGGGGTAGCTCACGGCCATAACGCCATACTAAACCACGAAGTTTAGCATGCTGTTGCTCCTGGCAATGGGAAATAAAGATATCCTGTATTGCAAACCAGCCGGAAGTACGACGTATCTCCTCCCCATTCAGTAACGCGAGTATATTACTTAAGGGAACGCCCTTTTCCAGCCAGCTGACAATCTCATAGACACGAGAACAATGGTTGATATCAAAAAAGCGATGTCCCCGCTCATCAACATGCGGTTTTATTAAGCCATAACGCTGCCAGCTACGAATATTCGCGGGTGTAACGCCGCACTGGGAAGCAAAAACGTCAATGTTGAAACGCGCCATAGAGTCCCTTTAAAGGAAAGGTTTCACGTCACCCGCACCCTCACGTAATACAACTGGTGCATCTTCAGTCAAGTCGATCACGGTTGTCGGCTGTTGTCCCAGATATCCCCCGTGAATAATAGCATCCACCACTTTTTCCAGACGGTCTTTAATCTCTTCCGGATCTGACTCAGTAAAATCACTGCCCGGTAACATCAAAGAGGTTGACAGCATAGGCTCATCCAAAGCTTCCAGTAATGCCTGGGCAATAGGATTTGAGGGGACTCGCAAACCAATCGTTTTACGCTTTTCCTGTAACAGTCGACGAGGAACTTCTTTCGTGCCTTTTAATACAAACGTGTAGTTACCTGGAGTATTATTTTTGATCAAGCGGAAAGCAACGTTATCAACAAAGGCATAAGTGGAGAGTTCAGATAAATCACGGCACATCAGTGTAAAATTGTGACCACCAGGGAGCTGACGAATACGACAAATACGTTCCATGGCATTTTTATCTTCCAGTTTACACCCTAAGGCATATCCTGAATCGGTAGGATAAACAATTACTCCGCCTTTACGAATAATATCCACCACCTGACTAATCAGACGTGGCTGGGGATTATCCGGATGAATATATAAAAACAAACTCATAATTTTCTCTCTTTACTATGGGGTGTTTGCCCAACGCAACCACACTGGCTCAACACCACCAGGTAGCCATAATTTACGTCCAAGCTCAATCCACGCGCAAGGCTGATGGAAATCGGAGCCCTGAGAGACGAGTAAATTAAACTGCTGAGCATAACTTGCCAACAAAGTGCGCTCATTTGGCGCTTGCTGACACTGTGCCACTTCCATGGCATCACCGCCACATTCAGCGAAATGCGCCAGTAATCGTTTTAACCATTTTGCGCTTAAACCGTAGCGAGCAGGATGCGCAAGCACCGCCTGTCCGCCCGAGCGATGAATAATATCAATGGCTTGTTCTATACTACACCATTGAGGAGGGACATAGCCTGTTTTCCCTTTTGCGAGATACTTCTTAAAAACATCCGCTATATTACTGGCATATTTCTGCTCAACGAGGAAACGGGCAAAATGAGCCCGCGTAATTTCCCCTCCTTGGGCGTGTTTCATTGCGCCAGCGAGTGCACCGGGAATTCTCGCTTTCTCAAGACGTTCTGCAATCAGCGTAGCCCGACGTTGCCGGCGCTCGCTTTGCGCCTGCAAAAATGCCGATAAAGCCGCGTCAAACTCATCAATATTCAGTCCGACAATATGAATTTCATGATTTTCCCATAACGTGGAAATTTCCACCCCAGAGATAAGCTGTAAGGGCAAATTAAATTCACTGATCGCTTGTCTGGCCGTTGCCAGGCCGCTAACCGTATCATGGTCGGTAATTGCCAGTACATTAACCCGCATATCGACTGCACGCTGCACCAGCGCTTCTGGTGTTAACATACCATCAGAAGCGGTAGTATGGCTGTGCAAATCATGAATGACCAGCAATTCTGTTTCGCTCAAAATATCTCCGGTAATTAAAAAGGCGAATAGGCTTTTATCATACCGATATTCAGTAATTTAGAAAAATCACTATTGACAATTAATCCCTGAACCAGTTTACTAGTACGAAAGCTCACTTAGATTAGAAAGGTATCTGAAATGAAAGCGATGATTTCTGTAACTCGTGGTTGGCGTACTTCCTGAATCAGGACGGCGCGCGCATTCATGCTATTTGCTAGCACAGATATCCAGCCCGCCCTATCGCGGGCTTTTTTTTGAACAAAATTTGAGAAATAACATGCAACCACAAAAGCCAACACTTGAATTACTGAGCAGTGAAGCAACGTATTGTGATGATCCTACAACCCTTTTCCATAAACTGTGTGGAACCCGTCCGGCAACGTTATTGCTGGAGTCTGCGGATATCGACAGTAAGAATAATTTAAAAAGTCTGTTACTGGTAGACAGCGCTCTGCGTATCACCGCGATGGGTCAGGTTGTGACTCTGCAAGCCTTAACCGCCAACGGCGCTGCCCTGCTCCCACTGCTGGACACGATTTTACCTGATGAAGTGACCAGCGAAAAACTGCCTGACGGCCGTATTTTGCATTTCCCTGCCGTCAGTGCGTTATTAGATGAAGATGCCCGTTTGTGCTCTCTGTCAGTCTTCGATGCATTCCGTTTGCTGCAAGAATTGGTGATTGTCCCCACAGCCGATCGCGAAGCAATGTTTTTCGGCGGATTATTCGCCTATGACCTGGTGGCCGGGTTTGAAGACCTACCCGCATTGAAACAAGATAACAGCTGCCCGGATTATTGCTTCTATTTAGCTGAAACATTACTGACTATCGATCATCAGAAACAACAGACTCGTATTCAGGCCTGTCTCTTCACACCGGTTGAGAGCGAAAAACAACGTCTGCTGGAACGCACCGCTCAATTACGCCAGCAAATGACTGAACCTTTAGAAGCGGTTCCCGTGGAAATTGTGGCAAACATGCGTTGTGATGTAAATCAAAGCGATGAAGCCTACGGCGCCGTCGTTCGCCAAATGCAGACATCGATTCGTGCCGGAGAAATTTTCCAGGTTGTGCCTTCTCGTCGTTTTTCACTGCCCTGTCCGTCTCCGCTGGCCGCCTATCAAACTCTGAAAAAGAGCAATCCAAGTCCTTACATGTTCTTTATGCAGGATAATGATTTCACTCTGTTTGGCGCTTCTCCGGAAAGCTCACTGAAATATGATGCCAGTAACCGTCAGATTGAAATTTATCCGATAGCCGGAACGCGCCCTCGTGGCCGCCGCGCGGACGGGTCGTTAGACCGTGATCTCGACAGCCGTATTGAACTGGAAATGCGTACCGATCAGAAAGAACTGTCTGAGCACCTAATGCTGGTTGACCTGGCGCGTAACGACCTGGCCCGAATCTGTACTCCAGGAAGCCGTTACGTCGCTGATTTAACCAAAGTAGACCGCTATTCCTTTGTTATGCATCTGGTATCACGCGTAGTGGGTGAACTGAGTCATGACCTGGATGCCTTACATGCCTATCGTGCCTGCATGAATATGGGCACCTTAAGTGGGGCCCCAAAAGTGCGCGCAATGCAATTAATTGCACAAGCCGAAGGAGTTCGTCGTGGTAGCTATGGCGGTGCTGTGGGTTATTTCACCGCAGCCGGTACCCTGGATACCTGTATTGTTATTCGTTCAGCCTATGTTGAGGCGGGTGTGGCAACAGTTCAAGCCGGAGCCGGTGTGGTACTGGACTCCGACCCGCAGTCAGAAGCCGACGAAACCCGTAATAAAGCGCGCGCGGTACTGCGTGCGATTGCCAGCGCCCATCATGCTCAGGAGAGTTTCTAATGGCTGACATTCTGCTGCTCGATAATATCGACTCTTTTACTTACAACCTGGCAGATCAGCTGCGCAGCAGTGGACATCATGTGGTCATTTACCGCAACCACGTCCCGGCCCAACTGTTAATTGACCGACTCGCGACCATGAATAACCCGGTGCTGATGCTGTCTCCTGGCCCCGGTACACCGAGTGAAGCAGGTTGTATGCCTGAACTACTCACCCGGTTACGCGGCCGACTGCCCATTATCGGTATTTGCCTGGGGCATCAGGCAATTGTTGAAGCCTACGGGGGTTATGTCGGTCAGGCTGGTGAGATCCTGCACGGTAAAGCCTCTGCGATTACCCATGACGGCGAGGCGATGTTCGCCGGTCTGCCTAACCCGCTTCCGGTGGCACGCTATCACTCCCTGGTGGGAAGTAATATTCCTGCCGGGCTGACCATTAATGCTCAGTTTGACGGTATGGTCATGGCGGTACGTCACGAAGCAGATCGCGTTGTCGGTTTTCAGTTCCACCCAGAGTCTATTTTGACGACACAGGGGGCACGTTTGCTGGAACAGACTCTTGACTGGGCGTTACTGAAACTCAAACAGACGAATAGTACACAACCTATTCTTGATAAGTTATATCAAGGACAAACGCTGGAACGAGAAGAAAGTCACCAGCTGTTTTCTGCGATTATCAGTGGCGAATTAAAGCCAGAACAATTGGCCGCAGCCCTGGTCAGTATGAAGGTCCGCGGTGAACATCCTCTTGAGATAGCCGGTGCTGCCAGTGCGTTACTGGAACATGCTGCCGCTTTCCCGACGCCAGATTATGAATTTACGGATATCGTCGGCACCGGTGGTGACGGCAGTAACAGCATTAATATTTCGACGGCCAGCGCTTTTGTTGCTGCTGCCGTAGGCATGAAAGTGGCTAAGCACGGTAACCGCAGTGTTTCCAGTCGCTCCGGTTCGTCTGATTTATTAGCCGCATTTGGTATTAATCTTGATATGAGTGCCGATGCATCACGTCAGGCACTGGATGAATTAGGAATTTGCTTTTTATTCGCGCCTAAATATCATTCGGGATTCCGTCATGCGATGCCTGTCCGCCAGCAGCTGAAAACCCGTACCCTGTTCAATGTGCTGGGGCCGTTAATTAACCCGGCACGTCCGCCGCTTGCCTTAATTGGTGTATATAGCCCGGACCTCGTGCTACCGATTGCGGAAACCTTGCGTATGTTAGGTTATAAACGTGCTGCCGTGGTTCATAGCGGCGGGATGGATGAAGTTTCACTTCACGCTGACACTCACGTGGCTGAGCTTCATAATGGTGAAATTAAAAGCTATATCCTGACTGCGGAAGATTTCGGTCTGGAACCCTATGTTCAGGAAGCACTGGCAGGCGGCACACCAGAAGAAAACCGTGATATTCTAACCCGACTGTTACAGGGTAAAGGTGAACTTGCCCATGAGTCAGCCGTCGCTGCCAATGTGGCAATGCTGATGCGTATTCATGGCCATGAAGATTTGCGAGAAAATACCCAAAAAGTTCTGGATGTGATTCGTAGTGGTGCGGCCTATTCACGGGTAACCGCTCTGGCCGGAAGAGGATAAACCAATGCAAGAGACTGTATTAACGAAAATCGTTGCGGATAAAGCACTATGGGTAGCCGCGCGTAAACAGCAACAACCGCTGGAAGACTTTCAGGATCAGGTCGTCGCGACTGAGCGTGATTTTTATCAGGCGTTACGTGGCCCACGCAGTGTTTTTATTCTCGAATGTAAAAAAGCATCCCCTTCTAAAGGCGTTATTCGTGAAGATTTTGACCCTCAGCAAATTGCGAGCGTCTATAAGCATTATGCTTCTGCAGTATCGGTCCTGACTGACGAAAAATATTTTCAGGGGAGTTTTGACTACCTGCCGATTGTCAGCCAAGTGGTCACACAACCGGTACTGTGCAAAGACTTTATTATCGATCCCTATCAGATTTATTTAGCGCGCTTTTATCAGGCGGATGCTTGCCTGCTGATGCTCTCGGTGCTGGACGACGAACAGTATCTTGCCCTGGCGGCTGTCGCGCACAGTCTGAAGATGGGCGTGCTGACAGAAGTCAGTAACGAAGCCGAGCTGGAACGTGCAATTGCGCTTAAAGCCAAAGTGGTGGGAATTAATAATCGTGATTTACGCGATTTATCTATCACTCTTGACCGTACTCGCCAGCTGGCCCCACGTTTACCGCGTGATGTCACGGTTATCAGTGAATCAGGCATCAACCATTATGCCCAGGTGCGTGAACTCAGCCATTATGCGAACGGCTTTTTAATTGGCTCAGCCTTGATGGGTGAGCCTAATCTGACCCAGGCAGTGCGTCGTGTACTGCTGGGAGAAAATAAAGTTTGTGGTCTGACCCGTGCAGAAGATGCTCAGGCGGCCTACAGTTCCGGTGCCATTTACGGTGGGCTGATCTTTGTTCCGACATCGCCACGTTTGGTGAATGAGCAACAAGCCGCTACCGTCATCGCTGCAGCCCCGCTCAGCTATGTTGGCGTGTTCCGTAATCAAGCCCCAGAAGACGTTGTTGCGAAGGCGACCACTCTCGGACTGTTCGCGGTGCAATTACATGGTAGCGAAGACCAGGCTTATATCGCGGCCCTGCGTCAGGATCTGCCAGCGACGGTTGAAATCTGGAAAGCACTTAGCGTCGGTGAAACGTTACCTGAACGCAATCTTCAGCACGTTGATAAATATCTGCTGGATAATGCTCAGGGTGGGAGTGGTCAGACTTTTGACTGGAGCCTGCTGGCAGATCAGGCGCTGGACAATGTTCTGCTGGCCGGAGGACTGAACGAAAATAATTGCCTGAACGCGTCAAAACTGGGCGTAGCAGGACTGGATTTCAACTCTGGTGTCGAAACCGCACCAGGTATTAAAGATGCTAACAAGCTGGCAGCGGTCTTCCAGACTCTGCGGGCTTACTAAGGAAACCAAGCGATGACATTACTGAATCCCTATTTTGGCGAGTTTGGCGGTATGTATGTGCCGCAGATCCTGATGCCCGCTTTGCGCCAACTTGAAGAAGCCTTTGTGGCCGCGCAATCGGACGCTGAATTTCAGGCTGAATTTACCGATTTACTGAAAAATTACGCGGGCCGCCCTACTGCACTAACCAAATGCCGTAATTTAACCGCCAATACCCGCACCACGCTATACCTTAAGCGTGAAGATTTACTGCACGGCGGCGCCCATAAAACCAACCAGGTTCTGGGCCAGGCGCTGCTGGCGAAGAGAATGGGTAAAACTGAAATTATCGCTGAAACGGGCGCAGGCCAGCATGGTGTTGCCTCAGCGCTGGCTTCAGCCCTGTTAGGTCTGAAATGCCGTATCTATATGGGTGCTAAAGACGTCGAACGTCAGTCACCCAACGTGTTCCGTATGCGTTTGATGGGCGCTGAGGTTATCCCGGTGCACAGCGGTTCATCCACCCTGAAAGATGCCTGTAATGAGGCGTTACGTGACTGGTCTGGCAGTTATGAGACCGCACACTATATGCTGGGTACTGCAGCAGGCCCACACCCTTATCCGACCATTGTCCGTGAGTTCCAGCGGATGATCGGGGAAGAGACAAAATCTCAGATCCTCGAAAAAGAAGGTCGTCTGCCCGATGCGGTTATCGCCTGTATCGGTGGGGGTTCTAATGCCATCGGTATGTTCGCAGACTTTATCGATGAAACGACCGTCAAGTTGATTGGTGTTGAACCGGGTGGCCATGGTATCGAAACCGGCGAACACGGTGCCCCACTGAAGCATGGCCGTTTGGGGATCTATTTCGGGATGAAATCACCGATGATGCAGACCGAAGACGGCCAAATTGAAGAGTCTTACTCTATCTCCGCCGGGCTCGATTTCCCGTCAGTCGGACCTCAGCACGCCTACCTGAACAGTATCGGTCGGGCTGATTATGTCTCAATCACCGACAATGAAGCGCTGGACGCATTCAAAGCATTATGCCGCGAAGAAGGTATTATTCCTGCTCTTGAGTCGTCACACGCTTTGGCTCATGCGTTGAAAATGATCAAAGAAAATCCGGAAAAAGAACAACTGTTAGTGGTGAACCTCTCTGGTCGCGGCGACAAAGATATTTTCACCGTCCACGACATTCTGAAAGCACGAGGTGAAATCTAATGGAACGTTATCATCAACTGTTTAAGCAGCTGAAAGACAAGAAAGAAGGCGCATTTGTTCCCTTTGTGACGCTGGGTGATCCTAATCCTGAGCTGTCATTACGTATTATTGATGCGCTGGTTGAAGGTGGCGCGGATGCCCTGGAACTGGGGATCCCTTTCTCCGATCCGCTGGCCGACGGCCCGACCATTCAGGATGCCGCCCTGCGTGCTTTTGACTCCGGCGTTACCCCGGCTCAATGCTTTGAAATGCTGGCCGCTATTCGTCAAAAATACCCGACCCTTCCCATTGGCCTATTGATGTACGCCAATCTGGTCTTCAGCCCTGGCATTGACGCTTTTTACGCCAAATGTGCAGCCGTTGGCGTGGACTCTGTCCTGGTCGCCGATGTGCCGGTAGAAGAGTCAAAAGCGTTCCGTACTGCGGCACTTGGACATGAGGTTGCGCCTATCTTTATCTGCCCGCCAAATGCGGATGATGCCTTGCTTCGGGAAATATCCTCTCACGGTCGGGGGTACACTTATCTGCTCTCCAGAGCGGGTGTCACGGGTACTGAAAGCCGTGCCCAGCTGCCGCTTCACCATTTGATTGAGAAGCTGACAGAATACCACGCAGCCCCGCCTTTACTTGGTTTCGGTATTTCTGAACCATCGCAGGTCCGTGAAGCCATTGCCGCCGGGGCTGCTGGCGCCATTTCCGGCTCAGCCATTGTCAAGATTATTGAAAACAACCTTGATAACCCTGAGCAAATGCTGATCAAGTTAAAACAGTTTGTGGTTGAGATGAAAGCCGCAACGCGATAATACCGCTGTCAGCTTTAAAAAATAGAACGGGTGAAAAGGATAATGTCACTTTTACCCGTTTTAATCGATTAGTCTGTAAACTCTTCCACATATATCTTCTCAATAATTCACGCTATGTTCCTTACTGAGAACATCATCAAACCCTGTATAACTGTGGGTCTCATCTTACAATCCTTAATAAGTGCATCGTTACGTCAATCATGAGGTCTGTGATTCTCTGTTTAAACACATCCAGTAGAACACCTTTATTACAAAGCACCACAGACAACGTCTTGTCATACGCGCGCAGGGATAATATTTATTTTAAATAATTATCTGGCATATCTTTGAGATTAAAAAAACAAAAAATAAATTCATTCTTCAAATACGACGAAAAAAGCCAGTGGTTATGACTTTTTCTTCATGCTTAAAATAATACATCATTATCTTTTAACAGAGAGATACAGGCCGCCTGGCGTTAATGAAGCATAACGGGTATAAGTCTGTGCACCAGTAAAGAATCCACCGAAGCGGATAGCGGGTGTAATGATGAGCAGTTAGCTTTCAGATGTTATTTCAGAGGTAAAGAATGAAAAAACTGGCCATTTAGCGACCAGTTTTGCATAAGGATTTTGCAGGAGTTTTGCAGAAGACTTAAAAAGTGTAACCCGCGCCGAACATAAACACCCAAGGATTGATTTTAGTATCAATACTTTGGCGGCCTGCTGCGCCTGCATCAAATTTCACTTTGGTGTCGATATCGATATACCAGACGGACATATTCAGCATCCAGTTTTTATCCAGCATATAGTCCACACCTACCTGTCCAGCAGCACCCCATGAGTTTTTAACACTCAGGTTGCTTAAGCCTGCACCTTTACCGGTATCGTTGAATTTGTTATCAAAGAACATGGTGTAGTTGATACCGGCCCCGACATAAGGACGCCATTTGCTGGTGGCATCGCCAAAGTACCACTGCGCCATCAACGTTGGGGGTAACTGGCGAACTGTTGCAAGGGTTCCGGTTGGGCCCAGGCCAACCTTATGACGGAATGGTGTCGCTGCTAATAACTCAATACCAAAATTATCCGTCACCATATAGTCGAAGGTCAGTCCCAGCTGGGTGTTGTTACTGACGCTGAATTCGCCCATGTTCAGTACATCATCTGAACTTGTGGTTGGGCGGACAGTCGCCGTTCCCGCACGCATAAAGAAATCGCCCGCCTGATGCGCTTCAGCTACACCCGATAAACCCATCAATGCCACTAATGCCAAAGACAACTTTTTCATACCCATTCCTTTTGTGTGGTTATTTTAATCGTCCACAATATACGAATAAATGTATGTAAAGTGATCTGACAATCGTCACACTTTGTAGTCTAATTTAACATTCCTTGATCTGGATTAATTTATCCGCAGACTGGTCCGTTCCTCATTCAGCCCCCAGATCAATAAACAGTAGCTGTCAGCCCCTGAATAATAACTCTTCTTCGTCTTTCGAACGATAGCGTTATAATCAAGGGGGACTTACCTGTGTCAGCCTTCGGGCAGAAGCAATATTTACACCCGCTGACAAAGTGAAAATAAAACCTGAGATAGATTGTGCTAGAGGATACTAACCGCCGACAGAAGCAACAAATTTAACTGTACGGAACAGAGGGTTAAGGATGTCAGCGTCCCTCAACCAGGGTACAATTACCCGTTGATTTATAACTACAAGCTATACCGAGGAGAGTGCATGTCTATCACGGCTGGTTCTGTGTACCGTGACACGGGAAATTTCTTACGCCATCAGTTTGTGACTATTCTACTGATTGCGCTACTTTGCGCCTTAATATCGGTGTTATTCGGCAATGCACTTTCGCCCGGTGAACATCAGATGGCCATTTTAAGTGAAGGTGATAATTTATCAGGTAGCACAGGGTTGTTTGACCTGATCCAGAATATGACGCCAGAGCAGCAAAGCGTGCTATTAAAAGCCTCTGCTGTGTCGACATTTTCGGGTCTCATTGGTAATGCTATTCTGGCCGGCAGTATGCTGGTATTAATGCAAATTGTCTCTGCAGGTCAGCGCGTCAGCGCATTACGTGCTATTGGTGCCGCTGCGCCAGTACTGCCTAAAATGCTGATACTTATCTTTATCACCACCTTGCTGGTGCAGATTGGTATTATGTTCATCGTGGTACCGGGAGTACTGTTTGCCATTGTGTTGTCACTGGCACCAGTGATCCTGGTTCAGGAAAAAGCGGGGATTTTCCAGTCGATGCGACAGAGCGTTAAGCTTGCATGGGCAAATATGCGTCTGGTGACGCCTGCTGTGGTGCTGTGGCTGGCAGCCAAAACAGCCCTGCTGTTAATGGTTTCATCTTTCACGGCATTTGCACCGGAAGTCGGTGCCGTTATCGCCAATACGATAAGCAATTTGATCTCTGCTATTTTGCTTATCTACTTATTCCGCTTGTTTATGTTGATTCGTCCCTAATCTTTCTGATGCCTGGCTGAGTTATCGTCAGGCATCATCTGTTAACGGAACCTATTTATGAAGCAGTTACTCGACTTCCTGCCGCTGATTGTTTTTTTTGTTTTCTACAAAATGTACGATATCTATGCTGGCACCTGGGCCCTGATTATCGCCACCGGTGTTGCGCTGATTTATAGCTGGTACAAATACCGTAAAGTAGAAAAAATGACGCTGGTCACCTTCGTTATGGTGGCGGTATTCGGCAGCCTGACGCTTTATTTCCATAATCCTGAGTTTATCAAATGGAAAGTCACCATCATCTACGCCTTGTTTGCTGTTGCCTTGCTGTTTGCCCAGTTTGTGATGAAAAAAGTTCTTATTCAAAGCATTCTTGGCAAGGAGATCACCTTACCTCAAGCTGTCTGGGCACGCCTTAACGTTGCCTGGTCCCTGTTTTTTATCGCCTGCGGCCTGCTGAATATCTATGTCGCTTTCTGGTTATCCGAAAGTACCTGGATAAACTTCAAGGTTTTTGGCTTGACGGCAATGATGCTGGTATTCACGCTATTAAGCGGGGTTTATATTTACCGCCATATGCAACCACAGGATAAGAAAGAATGACTGATGAACGACCATGTGGTGATTTAGTCCTGCGCACCCTGGCGATGCCTGCCGATACCAATCCCAATGGCGATATTTTTGGCGGCTGGTTGATGTCTCAAATGGACCTCGGCGGTGCTATTCAGGCTAAAGAAATAGCGCATGGGCGTGTTGTTACTGTACGGGTTGACGGTATGACATTTCTCAAACCTGTCGCCGTCGGTGATGTCGTGTGCTGTTACGCGAACTGCATTAAGCGCGGAAACACTTCTGTAACTATCAATATTGAAGTGTGGGTCAAGAAAGTTGCCAGCGACCCTATTGGCCAGCGGTATAAAGCGACAGAAGCGGTGTTTATCTATGTCGCCGTCGACCACGAAGGCAAACCACGTCCTCTGCCCCCTGTCAGTTAAGTTTATCTCCCTCGCGGGTTGTGCCACCAGCACAACCCGCTTATAAAATTCTGTCACACCGTTAAATATTTACTCAAAACAAGTCGAGTCGCTCCCGAATGCCCGGTTGAGCCAAACAGCATAACGACAGAATAATAAGGTGGTTATTCTGCAAGCATTAATAGCGCCCCTGATTAACACATGAGATGATAAATGTATTCACGCAATATAAATTAACATTAATTAATTTTTCTTAATGTATCTTTATTAATCTATTATCCCATTCTATTTTAGACAATAATTATATTTTTAAAACAAGCAATAAATGGCGTTGATAATGACACCCTCTACGCGTTTTTTTTTATTATTGGGTACCTCACTGATAAATTTTCCCAGCACGGCGAGTCAGCTGTCAGATATCACCATTTTAACGCCCACTGAAACCAGACACATCAAGTTTTCAGATAATAGCGAGCAATCGCACGCCCGAACCTCTTCCCACAAAGCGCAGCACTACTCGTTGTCTGAACTGGAAAAAAAGGGCCTGCGCGTTAAAGTCTCTGAAAACCAGCAAATCCGTCATCTTTCAGAGGCACCATCATCAACCAAGGCTCTGGTTCGCACGGGATTACGCCAGCAAGCCCGACTTCACGCACAACGCGCTGAGTCATCATTCAGTCAGCAGGTTCAGCGCTCAGGCCAGGATGTTGAAGTATTACTGCGCCGTCTGACCCTGCGCCCACTCTATCAGGACAGATACCTGCGCGCCCGACAGATTGCTCTCAATACGTTGATGGAACAGTTAGGTAAGCCCTATCTCTGGGGGGGCGCTTCTCCTCTCAGTGGTTTTGATTGTAGCGGGCTTATCTATTTTGCCTATAAAGATCATATTAAGCGCCCTTTTCCACGTACGGCCAGAGGGATGTTTCATCTTAGCGATGCCAAAATCATTCGTTCCAGTGAACTGGAACCCGGTGATTTAGTCTTCTTCCGGATTCGCCAGGATTACGTGGACCATGTTGGTGTCTATATTGGTAATAATCAGTTTATCCAGTCACCGAGAACAGGTTTAGATATTCGTATCAGCAAACTCAGCGATAATTACTGGCAAAATCATTATGTCGGCGCGCGTCGGGTGATGACCCCGGAGAATATTCTCTAACAGTATTAATCAGATTATTTATTACTGGCAGCGATTCAAACAAAGATAAACGCAGAGTCCGGGATGGGTATTTTCAAACTTAATCATCCCCCCGTGTAATTCGGTAATAGCATTAACCAGTGACAGCCCCAGTCCGTAACCGTTACTGGAATAACGTTTATCCAGGCGCTCAAAAGGCTCAATCGCTTTGCTTTGTAGGTCGTCAGGAATGCCCGGCCCCTGGTCTGCTACATAGAGCGTTAACCAGCCATGCCAGAAACGGTATCCCAGGATAATTTTTCTACCGTCCGCCGCATATTTAAGGGCGTTTTCAATCAGATTAGCCAGAGCCTGAAACACCAGGCTTCTGTCAATAAATAATCGGAGATCCGTTTTTGGCTCAATAACCAATGAACAAGAACGGCTTTCAGCCAGAGGCTGATAATACTCAACGACATCCTGCAATAATTCATGGGCTGAACAGTCGCCCAGTTGATGGATACAGCGCCCGCTCTCGATTTCGCTAATCCGCATGACGTTTCTGAATAAGGTTAAGATAGTTTGTACTTCATTTACTGCACTCTCTATTTCAGCCCGACTTTGATCGGTTAAATCTTCTCTTTCTGACAGAGAATAAAGCCGGTTATGGAGATGGGTTAAAGGGGTGCGCAGTTCATGGGCAATATGCCCGGCATTGTTTCTGACCTGTTCCATCAACCGTTCAATACGTTCCAGGTTCTGATTAATATCCGCACTCAAAGCATCAAAATCATTACGGTAAGCAGAAAGCGGCATACGTACATGTTTATCGCCGTTGCTGTATCTGTTGAGCGCCTCGCGAATTTCCCGGGCAATATACAGGCTTCGCAGACTGAACTGGCGACTGACATAAAGGCAGATTAGCAGGACAATAAATACCCCGGCTCCGGCAACCAGCGGGATGGTTTTAACTCTTTCGAGCATGGGTAAAATATGATAGCCACGAAACAGAATGCCACCATCATCCAGAAGCACCGACAGCCCCACCAAATTATCACGGTCGTCTTGCTGGATGATTTTTTTCAGGCAAGAGACATCCATGCCGCAACGACCGGCATGTTGTTGCTGTAATGGCATTGAGTGATAAGCAAGCTGACCTTGAGGGTCTATCAACAATACCTGGGCCAGATTGTCGCTATGCTCTAAAGACTCGCGGCTGATTTGCACCAGCATCAACGACGTGCTTTTTAACGATGACTTGACGGAATAGTCATAAATATCATTCACGATAACATCATGCACATGACCGCGAATAAGAGACTCAATTAATTTACTTGAGCCCATCATACTGGCGATGGCGACAATTAAAAAAAGAAAAACAATCGTCATGCCCTGGCGAAAATTAGCCGTCTGCAAAAAGTCAGGATAATGGCTGGCACCCAGAACCTGCCACTGGCGTACTTTCAGAGTGCAATAACGCACACACATCCGACAGCCATTGCAGAAAGTGAAAACTTTGCTGGACATATTTAGCGCTTCTCGACGTGTTCCAGATAATATCCAACCGATCTCAGCGTCTTAATCAGGGGCCTGTCAAAGCCCTTATCCACTTTAGACCGCAGTTTAGACATATGCACATCGATAAGATTAGTTTGCGGATCAAACTGATATCCCCATACCCGCTCTAGCAAATGCGTACGACTGGCGACCTTGTCAGGCGTTTCCATCAGTAATAACAGTAATTTAAGCTCTTTATCTGTCAGATCAATCGGTTTCCCTGCACGCCATACTTTGCGTTCAAGGCAATCAACGGTTAAGTCAGCAAAACTGAGTAGTGTACTTTTGGGCGTATTCCGTTTATCCCGACCGACGATAATATCTAACCGCAAACGGAGTTCATCAAAATTAAACGGTTTTCCAAGGTAATCTTCCGCGCCCAGTTCAAGCCCCATGACTCTGTCAATATCCCGGTCTAATGCGGATAACAGCATCACCGGAGGATGATTTATTACTTTCAATTCGCGCAGTACGCTAAATCCATCCATGCCAGGCATCATTCTGTCTAACAGAATAACGTCATAGGTATTATCTTGAATGGCCGTTAAAGCCTGCGTTCCATTATGAATTATCCGGCAGGTGTGGCCATGCGCATGTAATTTGTTTTCCAGCCAGCTGCAAAGTACTGAGTCATCGTCAACGACTAAAACACGCATAATATCCCCAAATATATAAAGTGTTTTCGACGGGGCATTGCTGACCCCCTGGCGACACGCAGCCGCTATCTACCCTGAGTCATAGCCGCTTTGTTAATTTCGTTGTCTTATTATGGAAAAGATAATAACAATCATTATCACTTAATAGCAAGATGTAACATTTTTATTACGTCCTCGCTCTGTACAATGTTTAAAATGCCAGCTCGCGAACCACCACCGCAGAAAGAGACTTCCATAAACTCACCGCGAGTATCTGCGATTGACCTTCCAGCACCAGAGTGCCTGGCTGAACCTGAAGGGGTGCCGCCGTACCAGGAGTGAGTCGCAGTAATACGCGATAGACCGCCTGTTCAGGGACTATCTCACGCTGCTGATTGGTTAATGCCGCAATATCTCCGCCATAGACGGACGCAAGCTCCGCGACCGCCCGGAGGCTGGTTACAGCTGTCTGTTCAATCTCGATAATTTCACCCTGCACGCTGGGCAGAGTGCTCTGTTTTGAATAGAACGTACCTTTTGCCCCGACGGACAGGCGAAGCCAGTCTTTCTCCTGAACCAAGGCTTCAACCAAAGCACCTTCAGGATGCGTCACGGTGGCCAGCCATTCTCCCTGGGCCAGCCATTCACCTTGACTCAAGGGATAAGCGAGATCGGCCACACGGCCATCAAGGGGGGCTCGAATCGTCAACGAATCCTGTTGTTCAGAAAGCACCTGCTGATGTTTTAAGGCGGCTTCTCGTTCCTTGCGAATACGCTGGTGTGTCTGCAATGTCTGGCGATTCAGCGTCTGATAACCTTGCTGCCAGCCGAGGGTTTGCAGTTGTCTTGCCAGGTTTTCATTCTGGTGGACCATATCATCCGTATGCAGAATAAACAGCACATCCCCTTTCGCTACCAGTTGTCCGGGAGATACCTTGATCTGTTCAATTTTAGCCGCCACTGGCATATACAAACTGCCCTGCTGTTCAGCCCGTATCAGACCAGGCGCATACACTGTATGCTGCCAGGGGAAGAAAAAAATCAGCAGCAGAAAGCTGCAAACGCTGAGGGTCAGTATCATCTGACGGTTCATACGATAATCCTTACGTCGCCCATGCCAGGCACGCAGTTCATTGATAATCGGTACAATAACGAAATAGCCAATTTCAACGGCAAATAACAGAATACCCAGCACCTTGAAAGTCATGTGATAGACCAGCAAGGCAATCCCGGTAAAGAGAAATAACCGGTAAATCCAGGTAGAAAAGGCATAGCACGTCAGCGTCCGCCTTAACCAGTCTGGCATCGCTTCAGGGGGTTCATCCTTGAGACCAAACAGCAATTCTCTGAGTTTCCAGCGGCCAATCGCAAACCCTCGCTGTTGCAGGTTACCTATTCCTAAGGTATCTGAGAGTAAAAAATAGCCATCAAAACGCATCAACGGGCTGAGGTTGACTGCCAGAGTCATTATCCAGGTGGTGGTCGCCAGCATAAACGCCGCACTGCGTAACATACCATCAGGTAAAAAACTCCATGCCAGAGTCGCCCAGGCAGCAATGGCCAGTTCGCTCAGCATACCCGCGGCCCCAATCGCTAATCGCTGTTTACGGCTGGCAAGTTTCCAGGCTGATGATGTGTCGGTATACAGAACAGGCATCATCACCAGCAACGCAACGCCAAGACTGCTAACTTTTCCCCCGTAACGTTTACAGGTGTAAGCATGTCCCAGTTCGTGAATTAACTTCGTCAGGCAGAGGGTTATTCCCGCTAACAGTGCCCCTTCAAGGGTAAAGAAATGGAGAAAGGTATGACGGAAGGTTTCCCACTGGCGGCTGGCAAACAGTAATCCGGTTAATCCCGCAAAAAAGGTGCTCAGCCAGAAAAACTTGCTATAGAACAGCGACACCCATGGCAGAGAGCGCTTCAGGAAAGTATCAGGATGCAGGACAGGTATGCGTAAGAACAGATAGTTATGCAGCGCATAACTCCACCATGAACGCTTTGTCACGGCTTTCTGCCGTGTGAACTGGCTGACGGTTTCATCATCTACTCGCCAGGTCAGAGAATGGGTCTGAAGAAATTCTGAAAATGAACGAATATCCTCCTGACTGATTTCAACCGGCAGTTGCTGATTAACCCGCGCAATAATGGCGTTAGCGTCCCCGAGCCCCCAATGAGAAAGTAATGTTTTTTCCAGCCAGCCAATACGGTAATAACGATCCCGCAAAGGATCCTCCAGTGTCCAGCTGGGTGCCCCTTTCCAGTCCGTCGGTCCGGGATGAAGAATTAACTCCTCCCTTAGCGGTGCAACGCGTATAGCGTCAGCATTCATACTCAGACTCCAAGCCAGACACGTAACGATGACCAGGGTTTACGCATCAGATAAGCAATCAGTACCGTTCTTTCGCCATAGATTTTTGCGGTGCCTTTCAGTCCCACTCGGACCACAGACTCTGGCTGATTAAATTCAGCCAAAAGGCGATACGCCATCACATTTTCAGCATCCGGTGTCGCGCGGTAGCCAATCTGAGTTAAAACCGCATCTTGTGGAGAGTTTGGCGCAACATTGAGAAATAAGCGCACTTCTGCACCGTTTTCCAGTGCAATGGCATCTCCTGCCGGAAGCTGGATTTCCAGCCGGGTATCACTCGGATCAGCCACCATCATGATTCGCTCTCCGACGGACACCGACCGCCCCAGTAAATCGTTGGCATTATCAAATATCACAATACCGTCACGAGGTGACTTCAGAGCCATACGGTCCAGCTGAGACTCAATAAACGTCATTTCACTCAGCGTCTGCTGACGACGGCTCGCCAGCACCGCTAACTGGGCTTTGGCATCCGCATCACTCAGCGCCATCTGCTGGGCTTGGCGATACTGTGCCTCGGCACTGGCAAGCTGTTGACGGGCATTTTCTCGCTGGTTCAGTAATTCACGGGCATCCAGACTGACCAGCACGTCCCCCCTGAGAACGGCTTGGTTCGGTTTCACCTCAAGGACATCCACCACGCCAGAGAGTGGAGCACGCAGCAAGGTGGGTTTATTCGCCACCACTTCCGCAGGAGCCAGTACCGACTGGCGAACCGGGATTAGCATGATTAAGGCCAGAGCCATCCCCACCACCAGCCCCTTGCGCTTTATCCTCGGTACAGATCTGTGGTTTTTTTTCTGGCGAGCCAGACTCTGCCAGGCATGACCATAAGCATCGGCTAACTGTTCCAGAAGGACTTTCTCAGGTTCCGACCATGGCGTATCCTTGAACAGAATAAGGCTCATTGGCCTTTCCTTATCAAGATGCGGAAGCGGTATCCAGAGTCCGTTTTCAGGTAAATACTCTTGCCAGAATTGGCTGTCCTCAGCCGAGAGACTTTGCGCTCTGATGGCTGTTATTTTATGAAAAGTCTGCTGCCACTGACGACAAAGTGCGGAAAAACCGCGACAAAAAGGTGCGTGGCTGTCCAGGCTTGCAACACCTGAAGCAGCGGCTAATTTACCCGCTTCCCCCTCCCAGAGGGCTGCCTGGTGATAGTTTGTCAAACGATGCGTTTCATTGACCATAAAAAAGGCCAGGCTCTCGCGCCTGTCCAGCGCCCGCATGCGACGCTGGAGTTGTAACAGTTCCGCAAGCGGCTGGAGAGGATTACTCATTCGCCACTGACTCCGCAGAAACAAACTGTGCTTCACCACTCATCCCAGGGAGCAATCTTTCACTGGCATGGGTGATTTTTCCAAAAACTTTCACGGACTGACTGACAGGTTCTATCGCAGACGAAATACGGCTAATTTCAGCGATATAGGTTTGCCCGGTTTCATCCAGTGTGACGGTAAACGGGGTTCCCGCTTTCAGCCAAACCAGCCAGCGTGAAGGCACAATCGATTCCAGTTCAAACGCACTGTCATCATAGATAGCCAGCAGCTCTTTGCCTTCAGGTACGGTTTCCCATTGACGGACTCGTGTTTCTGTCACCCGGCCATTAAAAGGCGCGACGATGTTACAACGCTTTAGCATTGCACGATTCACCCCACCTTCTGCCTGTGCCATCGATAGCGCAGCACGCGCCTCATCAACGTCAGAAACGCTGATAGCATTTAGTTTATCTAACCGGTTAGCGACAGCCACTTTTTTACGCGCAGCCTGCTCAGCCGCGTTTGAATAGTTAAGTTTCTGCTGTAATACCGCGCAATCGAAGGTAAGCAGGGTCTGACCCTGCTTAAAACTGTCACCTTCTTTGACGTTCAACTCATTAACCCGCCCGGCAATACCACTGGACAGCACGGTCTGTTTTACGGCACTCAACTGAACCCTGACCGGGTCCAGTTGAGTGCCCGCCAGACCTGCTATCGGCAGCAAACAGGCTGCCAATATCAGAAGCTTCATTCCGCCACTCCGGAAATCGACTCAAGGTTATTCCACATATCATTAATGCGGTTGATCTGATTAACACGCGGCGTGGCTCTCGGCGGCACCGCTGCAACAGGTAAACTGACTGGCTGGTAGCTGGAAAGCAGCGGCTGACTGACGGCAACAGACTGAGTCCGGGTTACTGCTGGAGCCACCGCTGCAACAGAAGCCGGGGCTACCGGTGCCGTGACGGGAGCAGTGGACATCTGCAGAGAAACTTTCGCCAGCTGACCTTTTTCAATCTGCTGTGTGGTACTACCGATGCTCGCACTCAGTGCCGCAAGGCTGGTGTCATTAATATTATCCGGTAACACATCCAGTCCGGCCGCCTGGTATACGGTACCCAGCGCGTCCTGCATGCTGGCAAAACTACGGTCACGGGCGCGGGTCGTCAGAATAGTTTCGGTGCTGATTTGCACTTGTTCCATCTGGGTCGCAGCCTGATTACGGTAGCTTTGATCCGTCTGGTTCATAATACCCCGCTGTACCCGCGCCAGTTCCTGATAACGCTCAAACATCTGGGTACTCTGCTGATACTCCTGCCAGGCGACGTTAACTTGTGTCAGAACCGCCATACGTAAGGCCTGGCGTCTGACTTCTGCCAGTGACTCACCCGCCTCACCAGCATTTTTGACCGAAGACCAGGAGAGCACATTCAGCAAGTTGCCGCTGACCTGCACACCCGCACTGGCCCAGTTACGGTTAACGAGGAAATCGTTGCTATCGCCGTTGATACCGGCAAAGAGTGACACACCAGGCAGTAAACGGGTTAATGATCGACGGGTATCCAGCACTGCATTACGGGCTAAATAGGTTTCTTCACGAATTTCAGGTCGTTTGACCATCGCAAAGTTTTCCAGGTCAGTCAGGGTATAAGGCAGCTTGATCTGAACCAGACTGTTTTGTTCAGGAGAAACAACGGTGAAATTGCTCGCCGGTGGCAAGTTCATCAGTGCCGCAAGGCGCGATTTCGCCAGCACCAGATCGCTGTCTACCACTTCCAGCTGACGTACCATTTCCAGCATGTTTTTCTGGAAACGCAGAGATTCTACTGGCGGCAGCAGACGTTCACGCTCCGTTTGGCGGGCAAAGGCCAGCGACTGACGTGCTTTGACCAAGGCCTGAGTCACTTCTGGCTGCAGACGCTGAGCGGTAGCCGCTTCCCAATAGGTGGTGCGCACCTGACGGGTAATATCGGCCACCACTTTACGACGGCGCTCTTCTGCCGCCAGGGTTTTGTTAGCCTGCATTTTGGCATTGAAATAGCTAATCCCAAAGTCCAGTACGTTCCAGCTCATGGTCAAGTCTGCGGTACGCAGTGTCATATCCTGGCTGGTTGATGCCTCCAGTGACTGCTTACCGGTGGTGACTGACTGGCTGCTGGACGCGGCGACATTACTTCGTGTCACCATCCCTGCCTGGGCTGCCAGTTTAGGTAACATATCTAACCGGGCAATGCCCAGCAGGTTATCTTCAATCGCCTGTTCCATCAGAGCTACACGCTGCTGAAGGTTGTACTTGAGTGAACGCGCCAGGGCCTCATCGAGCGTAATAACCCCGCGTACAGGTTCCTGATCGGCATACATCTGTGTACGATCGCTGAGCGCCTGGCTTATCTGTTCGTCCATCGTCACAGGTTCAGGACGAACAGCACAGCCAGCCAGGAGTAAAGCACTGGCTATGGCTGTCATTTTAAGCGCGCGTTTTGCAAAGCCATTTGCCTTATGTTGTTCAAACTTAGAATGCCCCACCAGAGAACTCCTTATTATTGTTTTTAAGATAATCATGATGCTTGTGCAGGTTGTGCTGCGGAGGCTGACATTTCGAGAGCGGCTTTAAGCAAAGCGTCACTGTCCCCCTGTCCCGCGGCGAGTGTTTTAGAAATGGCATCCTTAGCTGATAAGGCTGCCTCAAAAGTCGCCCGTACCTCTTGGGATACAGGATCGGTAAGTAATGCAGACGGACTTGAAGCAAGCGACAAAGGCTCTCTTAAAGTCAGTAACAGAACAGAACCATCGGCACGAATAAGCCGGAGCTGGATTTGCCCGACTTGAGGGGCTTGCGTTCTGTCCATTTTCAGTTCGCCTTTAGCCGGGTCAAACTGAAGCCACTCGGGTAATGGACGACCATTAGCCAGACGGGCATCAATAAACTCACCCTGGCCAACAAGCGAATGGATCTGTACGTTGCCTGTAGCAGGTTCCCAGTAATCAATAGTGCTGGTGCTATGCGCTTTAGTCGTTAAGCCTTTAAAATCAATCTTCTCAAGCGCAGGCAACTGACCAAACTGAATAGGATTTAAAGACCAGGGCGAAGCGACTAAATCCAGTTCCCCCGTGGCTAAATGTGTTTCTCGGGACAGGTCAGTCGGCTCAGAAGAGGTCACATTGAGGCCAAGTGACGCTGAAAGCGATGCATAGAGATTATCGGTGCCGCCTGTGGATGTCGGGAATAATCCGGCCGTTGCGATAAAATCAACATGGGTGACACTGCGGGCTTCAACCTCCAGAGTCAGGACAATACTCGCTGATGCGCCCTGCGCATCGGTCGCCGTGAGCGTCAGAGTGAAACTGCCTTCGGTGGCGGGTGTGCCTGACAGCGTATACGTCGTTGGGTCGAAACTTAATCCTTCAGGCAGGCCATCAATTTGCCATGACAGGGTTTTATCCTCGACATCATTGAACAGCGCTTCCGGGAAGATAAATGTATAGTTGCTGTCCTGAGTTGCCCCCAGCAATGTCAGACTGTCAACGCTCGCCTCTGGCGGGCTATTAACCGCAATGACGCTAACCGATGTTTTCAGTCCGGGCTGGCTGCTGTCTTCGCCCCCTCCGCTGTCCTGAACCGAACTCAAGGTGAAATTTCTCACCCCTTCACCAGGATTAGTGCTGATGTGGGAATAGCTTATCCCTTCAATTACCGTCGCAGGCGCAGAGATGCCGTTTGCGCTGCTCAGGGTGACCAAGGCGTTATCATCGACAACAGAGACCGTCCAGGCATAACCGCTGGAGGTGGTTCCACTGCCATTGATTAAAGAGATAGTGGTTCCGTCAAGGTATAACTGCTCACTTGAGCCGTCTTTAACCCCCTCCACCATGACACTGATACTGCGGATCGTCTGACCTGCTTCAACCGTATCAACACTTGTGTCGGTGTAGAGCGCTAGCGGAGCATTCCCTTCAGTAAACTGCATATCGTGCCCGGTGCCCGTCACAACCGGTGGATTATTGACAGCCTGAACCATCACTGTTGAGGCGAGATTAAGCACACTGCTGTCCTGACCGCCCAACTCAGTCCCCCCATTATCCTGAATATGGGTCAGTGTCACGGTACGTGTTCCCGCCGTCGGATCATTACTGTCATGGCTGTAGGTTAAACCATCAACCAGAGAGGCTAATGGTAGTCCCTCACTGCTGCCGACTGTGACAGTGACAATATCGCCTTGCACAGTGACCTGATAGTCATAGCCATTGACCGTTTTACCGCTGCTGGCAATCAAGGCGATTTCCGTGCCATCCAGCGTCAGTTTTTCATCGGCACCGTCAATAACCCCGGAAACCGTCAGTGCCGTTTTGATAAAGGTCTGTCCGGCTTCAATGGTACTGGTCTGGCTATCTTTGAATAAGTCAGCAGGCGCCCCCCCTTCAATAAAGGTGCCATTGACCGCCGTTGTCGTCAGGGTTGGCGCATCGTTAATCGGTGTTACCATGAGAGATAAAGTGACACTGTCACTAGCACCGTAACTGTCTGTCACCTTCAGGATTAAAGCTATCGCATTGCCAGGGTCGGCACTGGCATGGGTATAGGTTATCTGTTGCAGGAGTTGATTCGCCAAATCAGTACTGACGCTGGAGGTAAATACCAGGGTCAATGTCCCCTGACTACTCACAAAATCAGCTATCGCTTTGCCACCATGCAGCACTTTACCGTTTTCTAAAGAGAGACCATTCGCTTCCGTCAGGCCAAACAGGTCATCCGCATTGGCATTTTCACGCCCCAGAGTCAGGGTGGCACCCTGATAGTTCCCCAGGCCGTTATTCAACGAGTCATATTCAGCATCATTGAGCGTAATAACCCCCGTCAGTGGTAGAGTTTCACCTTCGGTATACTCAAGAGTGATGGAGTCAACTAATTGGTCAGACAGAGAAACAATGCTGTTTTCACCGAAAACAATAAGGCTGCCATCTTTGCCTGAGATAATCAGGCCCGCATCCTTAAGTTCCGAAACCTGGCTACTGTCTGTCATCTGTTTTAGCGTCAGAGTGCCGTCGCTTTCTACCAGGTAACGGCTGATGCTGCCCGTTGACTGGGTGATATAGAAGGTTTTTCCGTCTTCAGACAAAGCAACAGAAGCCAGCTGGCTGAGGCCGTTTTGCTGACTGGCAATATTCAGCTCGTTCGTCGCCGGGTCAAAGCGATACAGACTGATACTGCTGGCAGTGCTCACCACTATCTGCTTACCGTCTGCTGAGACCGTCAGACTGGCGTCGTCGCTAATACTGGCGGCTCCCTGACCATCACGAATATAAGCCACATCTTTCAGGCTACCGTCATCCTGAATCTGATAGACAATCAGTGTGTTAGCAACAGTGTCCGAAGCAGGATCGGTAAGCACATAGACGTAATCACCGACGGTTTTAATCTCAACAGCCGTAAACAAATAAGGCGCCGTTCCGGTGGCGCCGGAAATCTGCTGCGTCTGGTCATATACCCCGGATGCACTATCCTGGGTATACACTTTCAGGCCGGAGTAGTTACCATCCACCACATAGACAATTTTGCCATCGGCGGAAACGGCGAAGTCACTCACATTTTGCGTCGCGAGGGTGCTCACTTTAGTCAGAGCGTCAGTGGCGGAGAGGATCGTCAGGCTATTTCCGGAATCCGCAAGTACCAGCACATGGCTGCCATCCTGGCTGACTTCCACGGACTCAATGGCTCCGGATGAGACTTCAACCGTCTGCTGATAAACCCATTTGCCTTCTGTTGTCTGGCGCTGGAATACTGCCATATTGCCGTCACTGCCGGCTACATAGAGCGTTTTACCATCCTGGCTCAACGCTCCGGTGACAACGTCACCTATCCCTGGGATATCACCTATGCTTTCAATCCCCACCAGATGATTATTTTCAACACCGGCCCCGAGAACCGGAGCCGAGTTATCGACAATCGTCACCTTCGCCGTCGCCGCTAACTGGCGGGTATCGTCTCCACCGCCATTATCCTGAACGCTGGCCAAGATCGTACGCAGACCTGCGGTCTTAACGTCCATACTGTTGCTATAGCGTGACTGTTCGATTAACGTCGCAGTTTGTGCGCCAGTCAGCCCCTCTTTAAAGGAGACATTCAGCGTGGCAACACCGTCCTCAACGATCACAGTGTAGGCATGCCCGCCTGGGGTGGTACCACTGCCGCTGATCAGGGCTATTCCGACACCATCGACAATCAGGTGCTCACTACCGCCATCCTTCACACCCGCTATATTGAAGGTCACACTCGACAGAGTCTGGTTCTTCTCTACCGCCGAGATAGCAAGGTCAGCGAATAATTCAGTCTGATTACCGCTGACGGTATAATGACTGCTGATGCCAGAACCGCTGATAACCGGAGCATCATTGACACCGACCACCTTGACTGTCGCCTGGAGACTCAGTTCAGCTCTGTCCTGCCCCCCATCCGCAGTACCGCCGTTATCCTGTATAGCGGTCAGGGTAACGGTACGGGAACCTTCGGTGGGATCATTGCTGGTGTTGATATAGGCTATTTCTGACAGCATCTGCGCTGTCGCTTGCGTCGACAGGCCGTCACTGGAATACAGCTCTACCGTTGCCACACCATCAACCACAGCAACACTGTAATGCAGGCCCTGCTGAGTGACATCGCTATTACCATCGGTTAAAACAATGGTCGTGCCATCGATATACAGCGTTTCGCTGCTGCCGTCCTGAATATCCGTGACAGTCAGAGAAATAGCCGTGACCGCCTGGCCGCTTTCCCCGGTGGAAACCACCACATCTTTAAACAGCACCGCGCCATCACCTTTTTCAGTGAACTGGCTCTGGTTATCCCCGGCGATTACCGTTGGAGCTTTGTTGGTGAAGCCCACGTCCACTTCACTGCGAACAGAAACCACTGTGGTATCAATTCCATTATGCGCCACGCCACCGTTATCTTTAACGGAGGTGATAGTCACGACACGTGTGCCCGCCGTTGGCGTTTCGCTGTAATCAGTAGCACCGTTGCGATAAGAAATACCCTGTACCAAGGTCGCCAGCGCTTCAGACGGTATTTCGTTGCTTATAATCGTAACAGTCGCCACACCATCAACTACCGAGACGCGGGTATTGACGGAGTAATACAGCGTCTCAACAGTGCCATCTTCACCCAAGACTTGAAACTCAACGCCGCCAGACCCCGTCGCACCGTCAGTTAATACGGTATAAGCCCCGCCAATCACCAGTATTTCGCGATCGCCGTCCTGAAGATTGTCCACTGTGAGGGTGATTTCACTGATAGTCTGCTCAGTTTCGCCCGCAGAGAGCGTCGCTTTGTCAAACAGTTTGACTGGCTCACCACCACTGACATAAGTGACATCCTTACCTTCAGCCTCGAGAGACGGTGGATTATTGATCTCAGTGACGTTAAGCAGCAGATCGACCGTGCTGGAGGCATACTTATCCGCAACTGACAGGGTCAAACTGATTTTACTCCCTGGCAGATCGCTGGTGTTGGTATAGGTGAGGCGCTGTAAGACTTGATTAGCGGTTGCGGTATCAACCTCTGCGATATAGGTTAAGACCAGCTTACCCTCAGTGGTGACGAAAGTGGCGATTTCTTTACCGTTAAGTGTCAGAACGCCATTATCCAGCAGCAGTCCGTCACCATTGGTGAAACCAAAGGTGTCAACGCTCTGGCCGCCTGTCGTTCTTTCCAAGGTCAGCACTGCGCCGTTATAGTTACCCTTTCCACTATTCAGCGCATCATATTCAGCATCATTCAGCCTGATAGCCTGGGTAACATTGATAGTATCCTGTTCGATATAATCAACATTCACACTGCCCGCGCTAGCCATGCTCAATGCCATAGAGCCGAAGAACAGATGGCGTCCACCATAAATCGACTTACCGTCAGCGCTGACGACAAAACGCGACATCCCGTCAGCCACGGTTATCGTCTCACTAAACTGAGGTACGCCACTGGCATCAATTTTATAGATAGCGAGTCGAGTCGTTCCTGCACCCGACATAAATAAGGTACTGCCGTCACTGGATAATACCAGGGTATTCGGATACTGGTTCAGCACCGTGTAAGCATCTGAGGCATTAACATACTGCGCGTTCTGGCGGGTAGCGTCATAATGCAACGTGGTGAGGAAACCGTTACCTGTTGTGAGATAGATATAGCCAGTATCAGAGACCTCGATACCGTTAACGCCGTTCATGGCGTTACTGTTGATATTGGTGACAAGCGTCTCGCTGGTCCCTGATACATCAGTCCAGGTTATGGTCGTGCCACTGCGAATGATTTGCCCGGCATAGGTCAGCTGTCCGTTAGCGTCAGGCTGGTAGATACTGACCCGTGAACCGCCAACAATATAGACCGTTCCCTTGGCGTCAACCTCCATTTCAATAGCAGTACCGAGTCCGGTTGCAGGCTGATACTTGTCATTGGCGGTGAGCGCGCCATTGTCGCCAGTCTGATAGCTATACAGTGTGGTTGCTGACAGGGCATACAGCATATTGCCTTGCTCAGAGACCTTAAGATCCAGCACTTTTTCCGGAATATCGGTCACGGTACCGATAAACGACAGACCACCGGACTCACCGATACTGAAGACACTGATCGAATAGGCGGTCGTACTTCCGCTGTCGTTATAACCGGTAACATACAGCAGGCTGCCGTCCGCGGAGGTGGTAACAGACGTAACGCCTCTCAGCCCGTTGACTTCGATGCCGTTACTGTCATCACCATCATTGGCGGTGCCTTGAGTAAAGGCCTGAATTTGCGTCAGTTCACCGGTTTTAGTATCCCGGCTGTAAACAAACAGTGTACCGGTACCATTTGGGCCATTCACATTACTGCCGGTATTCGCAGCAACAATCAACAGCGTGCCGTCTTTCGATAACGTGATACTGTTAACGTACTGATTAAATCCGCTCAGTTTGCCATCGCTGGTATACGTCAGAGCACTCATATCGGCACTCAGATTCGGTGCCTGGTTATTCGCCTCTTCAACGGTGATGACCCAGAGCGTGACGTCCCTTGAGGTAGAGACATTAGACTCATCGGTAACAGTGACGGTGACAGTATAATCCTGCGCAACCGTAGAGATACCTGACAGGGTTAAGGTCTGCGTATCAAAAACAAACCCCTCAGGCAAACCGGATACTGTCCAGCTAAGGCTGTCGCCATAGAGACTATCCGGGTCAGTAAACAGATTGCTGTCCAGAGTGGTGCTATAAACACTGCCAACGGTGGCATTGCTAAGCTGGGAAGAAACGCTTTCATTAACCACTGGCGCACGGTTATCGATTTGTACCACTTCGAGGCTGCGCTCAATAGACGCGCTGCCACCAGAAGCATCGGTGACGGTAATCGTCAGTGTGAAGATACCGGTCTCCAGTGCCTGACCAGACAACGTTCTGGTGTTCGGTTCAAAGATTATCCCTTCCGGCAGGCCCGTCACAGACCAGGTCAGATGGTCACCATCTTCATCACCGAACAACCCGGAAAATAGCGTAAAGTTATATCCTGTTTCGCTGATCGCTTTATCCAGATTATAACCGGTTGCAGCGTCAGTATTGACTTGGGGGACAGTGTTAACCCGCAAGGTGGTCACCAGTGCCTGACTAGTGAGTTCACCATCACTGACTGTGGTGCTAAGCTGAATAAAACTTCCCGCCGCGGCGGTGGTATTGCTGTAAGTTAGCTGCTGGAGAACCTGGTTCGCGATGTTTTTACTGGTATTGCTGGTGAAGGTGATAATCACTTTACCTTCACCATTGGTGAGCACCGTGGCGACAGGTTGATTATCGAGCGAAATCACACCATTGCTATAGCTCAGATGATTGGCGTTGATAAAACCAAAGGTGCCGCTGTTTGTGTCAGCACTGACTGTGATCTGACTGCCGAGATAGTTTCCCTCTCCGTTGTTAAGGACATCATTGTTACTGTCTGAGAGGGTCATCCCTTGAGCAAAATTAACCGAACTTCCCTGCGTCATGGTCTGTGCCAGGGTATAACGGGTAATACCCTTGTCTTTGGTTATCAGCACAGAAAGCCCGTCTTTGGAGACGGCAATATCTTTTCCGTTAATATCCGTCAGGGTATTAACGGCGGTGAGCCCGCCGGTCGCGGCTACCGCATAGGTATGCAAAGTTCCGTTGTGATCGCTGACAAACAGCGACTTACCGTCCGCACTCAGGGCGATACTACCAATTCCCTCAAACGGTCTTGACTCCACCTTGGTAAGCGTTGTTCCGCTCAACTGATAAACACCGAGGGTATTCTCGTCAGGATTAGCCACATACAGATATTGACCATCAGCTGAAACAGCCAGGCTAAAGTCGACGCTTTGGTAACCAAAACCGTCAACAATCAGCGAGGCAATCGTGGTTAACCGACCATCTTCCTGACGCTGATAGGCATAAATAGAGTGATCGCCTGTGGTATAAATGACATAAACTCTGTCGCCACGGCTAATAATCACCCCGTTACGATCGCCACTGCCTGAAGAACCCGGAGCTCTGTCTAAATAATTCAGTTCACCGGTGGTGGTGTTGCGGGTAAAAATAGCGACATCATTCCAATGAGTGCCCACATAGAGATAAGCGCCATCATCGGATAAAGCCAGACCACCGCTAATATCCCCATTACTGCTGTTATAGGTATGACTCAAAGCCAGATCATTATTGCTATCGAGGCTAAACATATAGATGTTTTCGCCGCCATCAATCGCATATACCCCTTGACCGCTCGGTGCCGTGACCAACTCAGTCACCGTCCCCATTCCTTCAACTGCCAAGGTTTTCACCAGCGACAGATTACCGCCCTCATCCACCGTAAATAGTGAGATATTCCCTTTTCCGGCAACATAGACATAGTTACCATCAGTGGAATAGCTCACCTGTCCCTGACTGCCAATGCCAGGCAGGGAAATAGTATCGCCGGATTCAAGCGCATGTCCGTCACTCACCACCGGCGCAACATTGATTTTACTGTCAATATCGATGGTGGCAGAAATACCGATATCCGTGGTATCAAGCACATCACTCAAAGAAACCAGAGTGACAGTGACCGAACCGCTTTCCACCGTAGTATCCAGCGCTTTCCAGGCAACAGAATCGATAAGCTTAGCGACATCGTCAGGGCTGTAGGCTTCAGATGATGCGATACTCAGTGTCAGAGTGGTGACCCCTCCACTGACAGAGACATTGTAGGCGTAGCCATTATCCGCAGTTTCAGACGTGCCCGTCTGTAGCGCAATAGTCGAACCATCTATCACTAATGCCTGATTACTGCCGCTGGTGCTGACTTTAATCACCAGCTCAGTGAGCTCTTCTTTATCCCCCGCGCTAATCACCTTCACGCCGGAAAACAGATCGACACTTTGCGGCGAGCTGCCCTCACTGATAGTCAGGGTAGTCCTCACTCCCGTTGCAATAACACCAGGGTTCCAGTCTGTTGCATCAATCACTTGCTCTGCTGTCGCCACAGCAGCAGCATCAAACATCATACGCGGTTCCAGCGCCCAGGCTTGCAGCACAGAACGACGCTCAGCGCCGGTTTTAGAACGGGAATAACTCATAGTCTGATATCCTGTAAGTCAAAAATCGCCATCGGTTATTACTTGATGAGGCGGACAAAACTGCTCTGCTGCTGAAGCTCTTCCACAATGGAGGCCAGGCGTTCGGTCATTTTATTTTCTGATTCGACGAAGTTAGCGCCGTTGAAATAACTCAGGTCGCTGCTTTTTACCGCGCAGTTGCGCAGCCCAGTACCGGCAATTCGGCGAAAAGCGGAAGCACTGGGTACCTGACCGTTTTCATCTTCAGCATCATCGGTTCCGGTGGCTATCAGGAAGAAGCGCAGATCGCGTTCGCGGAAACTGTCACAGAGTTCAGCAAAACGCTGAGTAATGAGGGTTTCATCGTTACAGCCATCGGTTGATCCCTGGCAACCATCAATGGGCCTGGCGGTGTAGGCGTTATAGGCATCACTGTCGAACCAGCGCATATCCGTGGAGTTAACCAGTAAAACAATGGCCTTCACCCGGTCACTCTTTCCTTCGCTGAAATCTTTCGGCAGGTTGTCAGGCAAGCCCCAGCCCTCTTCGCCGCGGAACTCTGGCGCCAGGGACATTGCTGCCCAGCCCATGGCGATGGAAAAATTGACGTTAAACCCAGCAGTCATTTCACCCAGCCGTTCGGAAATTTTATTCAGATCATTACTCAGAGGGAGTAAGGGAGCGACCGGGCAGCCGTGGTCAACAATCAGAAAACGAGTATCGTTAGCCCCACCCGCCTGACCAAAAATCGGGTTAGGACCTATCCATGAAACGTTGTAGTTAATTGGAGAGTTAACAGGTAAATCTGCGCGGTAATAAATGCCAAACTGTCCGCCCGGCGCTTCATCCCAGAAATAATTTTCGCCTCTGTTCAGGCCGCGGTACATGCAAAGTCGATTGAAGCGGCGATCTGGCAGACGGCGATCCGCCAGGCCACTGTAGCCAGTCTGGAATAAGGTTGTGAGTTCCACCGGATTCAGCGCGCCAGGTTTAGCCCAGTTGCGGATACGGTTAACGTGTTCAGGATCGTAAACATTCACACTTTGGCTGTAGGGCACCAGTGATAGCCAGGCATTGTCATTACTGCTAACCAGATCCTCGGCAAAGCTGTTACCCATACGGCGTAACGCAGCCATGTTGGCGGCATTTTCAGTTAAGGTATTGGGTATCGCCAGCGCCACTTCCAGCGAGGCGGTACGCACTTCAACCTCAGAAAATATATCCTGCCGAACGCTGTTGAATTTCAGTAATTCAGGCGCGGTATTAAATGAAACAGATACGGTGTAGGTTTGAATAGCGCCATTATCCTCACCTCGCGTCACCGAGATATTTTCACGCGTTATCTGTGAAGAGAGCTGCGTGTTCATGCCCAGGTTATGCGCAATGTACATATACGCAAGCTCGGTCATGTCTTGCTCGTTAAAGGATTGGTTCTCAGAATGACTTACCACCACCTGATTACCGATAGCCCATGCAGCAGCATCGGTAGCACGCTTGATCTGTGCGGCATCGCCGGTGGCATTGAGCGTATCAACCACTAATGCACCACTGACCAGCAAGGCCATGGTACCGAAGACCAGAAAGGCGGTACCGGCGCCTTTCTCCTGGCGACAGAACTGTGTTATTGAGCGACGCAGTTTGTTCAAGCGTTGTCCGATGGCCATTATTTGCTCTCTTCCAGTGCGGCTTCCTGAGCCAATTCTTCATCTAATGCAATCACCCCTGCAGCAACCCGGCTTGTGGTTGAAGCATCAAGTAATCCACTGAGTGTCAGCCCCCCGAGCAGGCTGACATCACTGCCCTGGCGACAGATCTCAACGATAATCATCGAAACATTGTCACTGGGGTTTTCAGTCTCGCGCTCTGGCAAACTTCCCGGCCACTGCATACCCGTAATCGCAGTATTCTCGAGGCATAAATCAACAGCATTGCCACGCGAAAGCTGCCAGTAAACTTCCCCACTCTGCCTGACATTACTGATAAGCATCTGATAGTTATGACTGGCGCCATCGGGCATCACCGCATCCTGTAAGCCCTGAAGTCCTTTCGCTGTTAAATCAGTCTGATAGCTCAATACTGAGGCGATTGCACCTGCCCGTTGTTCCATACGTTCTCGCTCTAAACTCACGGTATAGAGATCAGCGAGTATCCCTCCGACAGTCAGAAGAATCGGGAAGACAAGCGCAGTCTCTAAGGCGGCAACGCCCCATTCACGCTTTAAAAAATGTCTAATCTTGCTCATACATCAATTCCGTACCGAATACATGTTTGTACTGATAGCGAAAGGCATCCCCCAAAGAGAGCACTTCTGGCAGAGGGGTCAGAAACGATTTTTTGATCTGTACGGTCACAGACCATACGGGCAGATTGTCTTCCGTCTCTTCTTCTTCAGTGGCAATCGCCAGCCCCCCCAGATGACTGAGATTGTCAAAATGCAGTACGCTAACCGTCAGATCATCGTCATTGAGGTAGCCAAAAGAGGAATCCACCATGCGTGACTTCACGTTGTCGGCCATTTGTGAGGGACTACTGGCTTTCAAATCATCCAGCCTGAAGCTTTGGACAGACTTATCCAGCGCAACGCTGCCAACGCCCACCACCAGCCCAACGCGCACCAGCTCAAACAGCATCATGACGCCAACCAGAATCACCGGGCAGAGAAAAGCCACCTCTGTGGCAATCACTCCCAGGTTTTGCTGCCAGCAGCGGCGTAATTTCCTCGCAATCATGGCTTAATGCTACTTAGCTGCAGTGGACTACGACTGGCGAGCAGCAAATTACTGCCACGGTTCTGAGGCTGTTTTAACTCATCCGCACGTGCACTTAAGGTGCTCATCAGGCTGGCAATACGATCCGGGCTGGCAATCGCGGCTAAGGTGCGATGGGCAGCATCAGTGTCGCCCTGGTAAAGATACGCAAGGGCCAGATTGAGCTGTGTTACGGGGTTTGAACTGTCTGTGGTACGAAGTAATTCAATCGCTTTGGCCGGTTCTGCGCTGTTAAGCCAGGAAAGTGCCATATTGTTCAGCGCAGAGGTATTGGATGGGTCACTTTGTAATGCCTTCTCAAACTGCACGCGTGCTTCGCGGTATTGACCGCTGGCGTCCAGCACAATTCCGGCACCATTTAACGCAATGGAATTCTGCGGGTCCAGTTTTAGCGCACAATCAAGGTCGCGCTGAGCAAGCTGAGTACGTCCTAAGGCGATCTGCGCGCGCGCCATGCCCAGACACAGAGCCAGGGATTCATTTTTTTCCATTGGCGCGGCGTCATCCCCGATCTGCTGGCGCGCACGAGAGTAAATGCCAAGGGTCTCTTGCGGAGGCTTCACCGCACTGGCAACACTGCCATACTCAATCAGCTCTTTCCCCACCAGACTGCCTTTGCTGTCGAGACGGGCATAAACTTCGGTCGACGCTTCCAGACGGCCCTGATCGCGCAGTAAACGAGCCAGTTTAAGACCTTCTTCTTTCGATCCTTTCTGAATCTGACTGCCCGCACAACCTGCCAGTAATACACCACAGATAACCAGGAAAAATGCCCGGACAATGCTTAATTTATTCACTCTTTCTTTCCTCTGCGTAATAACGGGTCTTAACTCGACATCAGACGGATGACCCGCAGCAATGCAGGGGCGGCCATGATGGCAATAATCGGGGGGAGAATCAGTCCCATCAACGGGACACTTAGCTGTGCGGGCAACTTTCCGGCTTTTTCTTCCAGGCGTAGGATCAGGGTTTTACGACTTTCATCCGCAATGGTTCTGAGCGCCTGAGAAAGCGGCGTACCATAACGCTCCGCTTGTAGCAGAGTCGCCACCATATTTTCTATTTCGGGAACACGCGTTCTCTCCGCCAGATGGGTCAGAGCAAGCGTTCTGTCAGATAAAATCTGCAGTTCAGCTGAGGTATAGCGCAACTCATCCGCCATTTCGGGAGCAGAAAGTCCAAGCTCTTTAGAAACCACATGCAGTACTCGCCCGATAGGCAAACCGGCCTCGGCGCAGACCACCATCAGGTCAAGGGCATCGGGCACTGAACGTCCCAGCCGGACACCACGCGTCACCGCACGATGTCTCAGCCACCACTCGGGCACCAGGCTACCGATAAAGAACCCTGTCAGACCACCCGCCAGACCGGTTAACCCGATACGATCGGCTGGCGGCACCAGACCCAAAACCAGTACCAGGACGGCAAGCAATCCACAGGCGAATTTGCCGATAACAAACCAACCAACCGCTTCCGTACGGCGAAAGCCAGCAAGGTCAAGCATCTGACGAAACTTTTTCCGATCTTTCTCAGCGCCCGCCAGTCGTTCACCCTGTTCAGCCAAAGGACGCAGTATTTTTTCAAGGGCCGGCGACAGTTCCATCCCCTGTCCTCTGAGAATAGAATGTTCGGCACTGGTCTCAGTGTCAGTTACAGGTAAGTGAGGCGCTAAGCGCTGGTGCAATTTACGGACACGTTCGTTTCTTCCCTGACCTCTGGCAAACCACAGGCCGGCAATAATCAGAAACACAGCCAATATCAATAGCGGATCATCTAGCAGCATTGTCTTTTCTCTTAAGCTATCCGTTTAACCATAAAAAATGTCACCAGCATGCCTAAGCTGACGCTACATACGGCGTACAGCAGTACCGAGGTGCCTGTCGAGTCGGAAAACAGAAAGGTAAAATCTTCAGGCGATTTGAAGTACATATAGGCCAGACAGCAGGGGAACAGCGCTGCCACTATCTTTGCTGAAGCTCGAGATTCAGAGGTTTTTGACAGTACCTTCAACGACAGCTCGCGACGTTCACGTAAAGTGGTTGCCAGACGCTCAAGGGTATCGCCCAGACGGCCCCCTGCTTCCTGGTTGATAATCAAAATAACCACAAAGAAACGGAACTCCGCCATTGGTACACGATCAGCGGAAGCCTGAATCACCTGACGAAAGGGAATGCCCAGCTTCAGCCAGTTATCAATGGTGCGGAACTCGTGGGCCAGTGGTCCGGTAAGATGTTCAGCCACCATCGCAAAAGTGTTTGCGACGGGTACCCCGGCACGCGCCGCCCTGACAATGGCATCAATGGCATCAGGTAAGCTTTCACGCAGCAGCTGCAAATGTTTTTGCAGCGCGGAGCGAAACAGCAACCAGCCAATCACAGAAGCAAATAACAGTGAGAACAGAAGCCCCGTTGTCAGCGGTAAGGGGGTACGCTGACCAACGGACATACCTATAGCCAGGCTGATAGCGCCAAGGATGATCAGTCTGGGGCGCAAGCTGCTGCGCCAGCCAATAAAATCCAGCTGATCCCAGAAAACCGATAAACGATGCCCAATCAGCGGCACACGGCTGAAAGGAGAAATCCGCGACTTTTTGAGAATAGACAGCGGAGGATCCTGATCTGAATCCAGCGCACTGTCCTGTAAGATTTGACGCAGTCTCTGCTCGCGCCGCTGACGTAGCTGGCGCTGATTTCGGGCATAGTTCAGCGCCAGACACAGCATCAACACGCTTACAAAAACTAAAACTGTCAGTATGTTAATAAGATTCAGAGTCATCAATGCATCCTTAAATCAGGCATCTAACAGATGGGTCTTCTCAGTAAAGAATTGAGGACGCTGAACATGCTGAACATATTCTCCAGTTAACTGACCTGTCGCTGGGTTGGTACCCGTGACCTGAAAAGTAAACAGATCCTGCATCTGGATAATTTCTTCTTCCATGCCACACAGTTCACTAATGGAGACCACACGTCTGGCACCGTCACGCATACGTTCAATTTGCACTATCAGATGAACGGCGCTGGCGATTTGTCGTCTGATAGCCATCAGAGGAAGCTGCATACTGGCCATCATCACCATATTTTCCAGACGTTGAATGGCATCGCGGGTGGTATTGGCATGAACGGTACACAGAGAGCCGTCATGACCGGTATTCATGGCCTGGAGCATGTCGAAACACTCACCTCCCCTGACCTCACCAAGAATGATACGGTCAGGACGCATACGCAGGGCGTTACGCATCAAGTCACGCTGGTCGACTTTACCGGAACCCTCAGCACTTACCGGTCGGGTTTCCAGGCGAACAACATGCTCTTGCTGTAACTGCAGTTCAGCGGCATCTTCAATGGTAATAATGCGATCGGTCACACCAATTTTTTGCGATAGCGCATTGAGGAGCGTGGTTTTACCGGCCCCGGTGCCCCCGGAAACAATCACATTCACACGCGCCTGCATCGCTTTATTCAGTACCGCAGCCATAGCAGGAGACATACAACGAGCCTCAGCCAGAGACTCCAGTGAGAGATTGCGGCGCATAAATTTACGAATTGAAATCGTTGTTCCGTCAATGGCTAAGGGGTAGGTAATCACGTTGACACGGCTGCCGTCAGGCAGACGTGCATCCACCATGGGGCTGGCTTCATCGATACGTCGGCCTACCGCGGCGGCAATACGCTGAGCGGTATTGAAAACGTGCTCTTCATCGATAAACGTAATCTGGGAGAGTTCGAGCTTGCCAAAACGCTCAATAAACACCTGATTAGCCCCGTTAACCAAAATATCATTGACCGTATCATCTGCCAGTAACGGCTGTATCGGCCCGATACCGGTCATTTCATCGAGCATTTCGTGGCTCAGCGCCAGCTCTTCCTGGCGAGAAAGCTGGAGTCGTTCGCTATCACAAATGGTGCGGATCACCGCCTGTATCTGCGTCAGTAAATTGTCGCGCCCCATCCCTGCGGCTTTGCCAGCATCAAGCTGATCGTACAGTCGCGTACGAATAATTCTGCGCTGAGCGTTGCGACTGTCATTCTGCTGCACGCTGGCAGTCGAGACGGATGCACGTGATTCGCTTGCCTTACTCTCAACAGCAGGTGTGCTGGTCATTTCCGGACTGGCGGCAGCCGTTTGTGTCACAACTTCACGGACAACAGTCTGATTTTTACGCCTTAACATAAATTATCGTCTCCCGGGAAGCTTAAGCGCGGCGTAACAGCGTAGAGAACCAGTGCTTTTTCGCCGGTTCAGGACGCTGACCACAGGCCAGATGACTTAACTCTCTTAACGCTTGCAACCAGGGTAAAGAGGCGTGAATATCCAGCGCACCAAGCGCCAGACTACGGGCAAGGGTATGACCAGCATGTGGCAAGACAACATCGATTGGGCGACCTACAACCTGTTCAAATTCCGCCCGACTCAGCGGCGGATTGCTGGAAAAATGGCTCTGATTGTTGACCAGCAGTAAACGCTGACCTTCACTTTCATCGCCAATATCATGGAGAATACTGCGTAAATTACGGGCATCTTGCAGGGTCAGTTCCGTGACCAAAATACGGAGGTCGGCATAAGTCAGTACGTCAAGCGCCCCCGTCGGGAATGAGCAAGGCAGATCCCAGATAACTTGATTAAACATACGACATAAAGCGCCCCCCAGATTGAGGACGGTGTCAGCATCAACCTCATTATCACTACGGCGAACAGGTTTTTGCGCTAACAGATGAAGACGAGTATCAACCTTAATCATGGCACGCTGGAGTAGCTGACTGTCCAGTACTTCGGTCGTGAGTACCGCAGCCAGCCCCGCATCTTCATCCTGCCCTAGCAGTAATAACTGGTCGCCATTACGCCTGTCAAAATCAACTAATCCCGTCGGTAAATGACGTTCAGTGGCAAATAAATACCCCAGACCAGCAGCTACAGTACTGGTACCGACACCGCCACTGACACCGGCTATCGCAACCGTTCTTCCAAGGCGCGCATATTCTGATCCGGTATGCATCCCTTTACACTTAGCCAGTGCCGCAGACAGCTGATCCAGCGCATAGGGTTTCACTAAGTACTCGGTAATACCCAGTTGCAGTAGCGAACGGTAAAGACTCACATCCTGAGCATTTCCGGTGACAATGACCTGGCACTCTGGCCCACAGATAGCCAGCAGGGCTTCCAGAGCAGGTAACGGCCAGGGCTCTGCTTCAATATCAACAATTAACATCTGCGGTGGCAGATTAAGTTCACACCAGGTACGCGCCGCATTGAGACCGCCACGTTCGACCGGCGCTTCCGGATATTTAAGCCGCGTCAGGGAATCGCGTAATGCCACAGCGTCTGGCTCACTGAAAGTAAATGCGGCAATCAGTAGTCCCTGTTCCTCACCGCCTGTTCCGGAAGAAACTTTTACATCACTCATGTTGTCTCCCTGGCGTTAGTCTTCGCTAAAGTCAATGTTGATAAGCGTTTTAACGTTGTCTGTCTGATAGCGTTCAATAGCGTTAACCGCCGCAACACCATCAGCCCCATCGAGCATACGAGCCTGAATCAAGTCCTTTGGCTCGGCGATCATCATCGCGAGGTTGTTTTGTGTGGCACAGCCCAGATAGCCCACGCTGTCATAGGGTTTAACCATCAGTAACCCCGGGTCATTAATCTGGCAGCGAGTGGTTTGCACCGCTATCGCCTGGGATATGACTTGCAAATCCCCCTGGCCACTGCCTGCGACAATGCGACGCTCTGTCTTTATTTTTTTAGGGTCAGCGCCCGCATTTTGTAGCGCTTTGGCTAAGCGCCCCGCAAGCTGCTCACCACGGACGGTATAAGGCGTAATGATGAGCGTCTGGGCGGTAAGTCTGCCCTGCTTAACCAGCAGCTCGTTCAGCGAGCTCAAAGAGGCCGGACTCAGACCCTGCCCTTTACTGGCCGCCTGAAGATTAACGGCTAAAGCACTGGGCTTCGCTGTGACCGGAGCCAGTGCGGGCTGGTCATAACGTTGCATGCGGATATCGTTCAACGCCCGGTCAGTACAACCCGACAGAATGATGGCCATCAGCCCGCCCGCTAAAGGTGCGGCAAATTTTTTGTTCACTCGCAGAATGGAGTTCATGACGTTATCCTGAATCATTAGTAGAGGTAACCCACGGCACCGTAGCTCGGCGTCACGGCATCCAGCGGCTTAATGCCCTGGCCCGGGGTCTGCAACTGCCCGGCACTCACGGGCTCGACGACATAGGCCGTGGCGATAATGACCAGTTCAGTTTCTTCATGCTTGGTGGCTTCGTTATCGAAAATTTTCCCCATCACTGGAATATCACTGGCTCCCGGTACGCCTGTCACCGTCTGACTGTTAGAGCTACGTAACATGCCTGCCAAAGCAAAACTCTGACCACTGGCTAGCTCGACAGTGGTATCAGCGCGACGTACGGTCAGGGCTGGAATAACCGATCCTCCTTCAAGCGTCACCTGTCCCACCGAGGTCAGTTCACTCACTTCAGGTGCAATATGCAGGCTAATACGGTTGGCTGAGAGTAAGGTTGGCGTCATGCGTAAAATCACGCCATAAGACTTATATTCAATGCTGATATTATTATTGGTTATCAGAACGATAGGCACTTCCCCGCCGGCTGCAAACGCGGCGGTTTCACCGGAAATGGCCGTCAGGTTAGGCTCAGCCAGGACCGTCGCCATATTCTGTTGCACCATGGCAGATAACAAACTGCTCAATGAACCATCGGCCCCGGAGGTGTTAAAGCCCAGCGCACCACTCCCTTCTACTCCGGTAAACTTATTGGTACTGGAGTCAAAGAAATTAGACAGAGTGCCGGAATTAAAACCGATGGTGGAATTACCGAGATTCAGGGAAGAATTCCAGTTAAAGCCCAGTTCATGGGTTAACTTGCGCGACACCTCCACGACACGGACGCGGATATTGATCTGGGATGGGGTTCTGATCTTAAGCTGATTAACGACGTTAGCAGAACTTTCACTGCTTCCACCGAGACTGCTATTTCCACCGCCACCGTCACCACGACCGACAGAGGTTTTGATATAGGTCTGAACGCTGTCGATAACTTTTTTCGCATCCTGTGGGGTATCCACGCTTCCCCGGACAATCACGCCGCTGGGAATACCCGCTTCAAGTGAGATATCCGCTTCCGGGAATTCACGCTTCAGTCGCTCATAAAGGGCTTTTAAATCGTGTTCGACAACAATACGAATCGCGGTGATCACATCGCCATTTTGATCCATAGCATACAGCGTGGTGCTACCCACAGACTTGCCATAAACAAACAGATTACCCGGTGACGGAAGTTCAAAACTGGCCACTTCGGGATCGGCCACCAGGATGCTGTCAGGCAAGTCCTTGAGCTGTAACATACGCCCCTGGTTGACAATCAGTTTAACGACACTGGACTCATGTACCTCTGCAATATTTCTGGAGGCAGCAGGCTGACTCCATGCGGCAAGCCAGCAGACGCTCGCCAGCATTAACGCTGCTGTCCAAAAGTCTCGTCTGAAAGCAAAAAACATTTTCATCTGGGTATTTCCATTCAGGGTTTAATGTGTTCACTCAATTTCGGCATGACGTTCACTGCCCGGTATCGCCTAATGAGCAGGGAACGTTTTATTTTCCAGCTTCCCGCCACGGAATAATTTCACTTGATGGCCAGTTCGATAGATATCGGTACTGTCAGTCAGCGTAGTCACACTGCCTGCCTGCTGATTTACAGGCTGGTCGTCTGCCCCGCTACGAAGCGACAAATGCAGTAAACCGACCTCTTTGGCTACAGCCAACACTTCAGCTTGTTCCGGGGTCACTTCTACCGTGACAGTCTGAAATAGCGCCTGGCGAGGTCTGTTATTCGTACTGGTGTTATCTGGGGCATCGACATCCTGACGTGGGCGCACATCCGCGTTACTGTCAGTATCATTATTCAGTGCCAGGACTCGCAGATCGCTTACAATGGTTTGTGCGGCAAGTTGCGGTGGTGCTGGGGGAGCATTCGAGGAACTCTCTGATTCGTTTAAGTCGGCTTTACGCAGACTCAGAATGATATCGACTCGATCTCCGGCATTCACTAAACCGGAGTTACTGGCTACTGCGTTGGTTGGAATAGAAATCGCCCGCATACCTTTACCCAATACCGCGGAAATAAAGCCAGGTTCATTGGGCCTGACGACCAGGCTATTATTTAATGCGGTTCCGGCCTGTACTGGTTTACGCACCGTGGCGCCAAAGAGTTGTGACTCTTTATCCTGGCCATTAATAAAATAGAAACTTCTTGAGACAGATTTTTCCGTTTCTTCCCAACGCATGGAAGCTATATCAATAAAATCACCGGGATTAAGATCTTTATCTGCCACGAGAACCATTTTTTTGGGGGCAGGTATTTGAACCTGTTGGACAGGTGCCGGAGCAGATAATTGGCTACGTACCAAAAGAGCAACAATAGCGGCAAAAATACACGCCCCTGAGAATATTATTGTCGAGTTTATTTTCTTCTTCATATTGTATTCTAGTATTCCCGGTCAAACAGCAAGGCTATTTAGAGGTACATATCATAATTAAAGCGACTTACATACCGCCGCGGTTATAAGCTCCCCACCACAGATATTATCTGTATTATTCATGAGGTTTTATAACAGGTCCGCAAACAGACTTAATTATTCAGGATATATAAGGCAAAATTAAAATATACGCGGCTCCAGCGCTGATCGCTATTCCATAAGGAATACCCTGAGACAATTCAGGTGATAGCGCAGGCGGCAATGCTAATTTAATTTTGAATCTTTTATTAATACTGTTTATTCCTGTGGTTATTATTGTCGGAATTATATTCAGTAACGGTAATGCTATCGCCAATACCCCGCCAACTAATGCGGTTACCATAATAAAGGTAATTTGCTGACCATAACCGACCCACAGACAAAGCACTGCCATTAATTTGACATCTCCGGCTCCCAGTCGCCCGGTAAGAAAAAGCAGAAACCCCACCAGAAATACAATACCGGCACCGGGGAAATCTTTATAAATAATCGATAGCGGTGCATTATTAATTGCGATTTCCCAAACTCTGATAGCAATCCAACCAAACAAAATAATCAGTACAGCTCGATTTGGTATACGGCGTTCTAAGAGATCGCTAAAAGAACACCATATTAAACAACTTGCCAGATACAGAATTTGAGCACTAAGCCCTGAGTCCGCCATTATTTATTAGTAATGGAACCAGGTGCTGATGTTCCTGAACCTGAAATTTGATCGGCTATCTGGCGGAATTTTTCAGTCAGTGCCGTAACAAATACCCCGTCGCTCCCAAAAATAGCGCCAATAGCCGCTGCCATGGCTGCTGCCAGGATCCCGTACTCAATCGCGGTGACGCCACTTTCATCCCGTAAAAACGCTTTCAGTTGTGTTATCCCGATTTTCATCTTATCACCTCACGGTTAGTACACCCTTGCAGGGCTGGTTAAAGGCTAAAATTAGCGATGCGTAATAATGAGAGTAATTATCATTAACATCAAGTTAAATTACATTAACTTTTTTTAATCTTTTTGAACCGAAGTAATAACGGATAACCTTATATTTTTTAACGACTTTAATCATAGCAAAGGCTATATAAAATGACCCGCCAGCCCTGATTATTAAGAATTGTACAGACGTAATTTGGTTGTTTTATCACCTGAAGGCCGCTCTGCTACTCAGATAGCATCGCAGTCAATTGAATTTCTCGAACTAAAGAAAACGACGGAAGAGAGCGACGGAAAAGGAAGGAATGAGAGGAATCGGCAAGAGATGAAACACTCAGCATCTATGAGCAAGCAGGCAGATAACCTGTACCCACAGATGCTGAACAGAAAGAAACCCCACTACAGTAAAACCGCGCGAATTTAAGCGATTATTCGACGGAAGAACCGCCGTCGATACGGAATATAATATTCACAACAATACCCTGAGCAGGTTTTCCGCTTTCATAGCGCCATTTTCTCATGGCCTGTTTGACTTCACGTTCAAACATATTGCGTGGTTTGGCGGAAAGGATCTCCACATTACCCACGCGACCATCAGCATCAACGTCAAACTTAACGCTGACTCGACCTTCCTGACGCAAAGCAAAAGCGCGTGGAGGATACTGAGGCTCGCTACGTGACAGCGCCCTTGGGCCACTGCTGACCGAAGCTGATGGAGCCTTCGCTGCCGACGGCATCGGCGCTGCTGCCTGAGCAGGTGGCGCCTGGGTTAGCGGAGCAGTCTGAGCGGGTGGGGCCGCTTTTGGCGTCGGCTTCGTCACCGGTTTTGGCGGCACCACTTTTTTCTCAGGTTCCGGCTTAGGTTTGGGTTTCGGCTTGGGCTTCGGCTTTTCGATAACCACAGGCACTTCTTTCGGTGGCTCTGGGATCGGCTCTGGCTCAGGTACGGGTTCCGGTTCAGGTTCCACAACCGGCTCTGGCGGCGGCGGCGGAGGTTCCACGACTTCTGGTGCCGGAGGTTCGAGTGCTGACGGTGCAACCATACTCACACTGATAACCTGCGCCGGTGCCTGAGCGGGTAGTTCAACGACATGATTCACCGAGACATAAAGAAGTCCGGTGATAACGGCACCGTGAAGGGTGACGGACAGTACAGTTGACCACGGAAAGCGGTGAGGTAAATCAAGGTGCATTGACGTCATAATGTTTTCAGTTTAGCCAGGAGAAGGTAATTCTAAATGCAAATAGCAATCATATTCAACAACACAAAGATTAAAACATGTTTCTTTGTTCCTTCATAACCGGAAATCAGCAAATAACAGATGAAATTTAACAGGTCATTTATTTTTTATTTGCAGTTCAGTTACCATTAACTTACTGTATTTTCATCTCAAATCGACTCAGGATCTGTCTATGTTATACGTTATTTTTGCTCAGGATACTGCGAACTCTCTGGAAAAGCGTCTTGCAGCCCGCCCCGCTCATCTGGCGCGCTTACAAGCTCTGCGCGATGAAGGTCGTTTACTAACCGCAGGTCCACTCCCCGCCGTAGACAGTAATGACCCAGGTGCTGCCGGGTTTACTGGTTCAACGGTAATTGCAGAATTCCCATCACTGACAGAAGCCCAAGCCTGGGCGGCAAGTGACCCTTATGTTGACGCGGGTGTCTACGAAAGTGTCGTGGTAAAACCGTTTAAGCAGGTTTTCTGACAAACAGAAAAACGAATAATTTATCCCGGGGTCATTTAAACATTCAGGTACAAATTCAAGTACACATTAATTTTTTGACCCTATACTCAATCTCCCCCCCTTATCACCAGCATTTTCCGCGCGCGCACCGTTCAGGTAGCGCAATTGCAGTCATTTTTATTCGCACTCTCTATCCTCCTGTTAGATTTAGATCTGGATCGGTATTCAATTAACGGTAAACTATCGAACCCTTGTACTAGTCATATGGAGTGCCACGTGAAGTTTTCATCAATTGAAGATGTCAGAAACCGTATTGACCAAATTGACAGTGAACTGGTTAAACTCATCGCACAACGCGGTCAATGCGTTAAAGCGGCGTCAGCGTTTAAAGCCGACACTTCGGCGGTTCGCGCCCCCGACCGTGTTCAGCAAGTGATAGATAAAGTGTGTAAACAGGCCAGAGAAGAAGGTCTTTCTGAAGCTGTCATCGAAAAAGTGTATCGCTCCATGATCGGGGCTTTTATTGATTATGAACTCGAGCAATATCATCAGCGGCAAGCAAAAGCCGAATAGTACAGGCGGATTATCATGATGACGCTGATTGAATAACGGATTAACGTTAAATCAAAACACGCAATATTTCAGGAACCGCTCGTAACGGTACCAATGACAAAGTGATTTACCGTATGCCGTCTGTCTGGGCAGTTTTGGGCGATGTACAGTTCCTGCAAGGTTCCTGCCTGCTGCTACCATCTCTTCCCGCGTTATGCTTATGAAGAGGAACACAAAAGAAAGGTTCAGCCCAAAGCCCTGTTGGCAGATCCCTCGCGTCGATATCAGCAAACGCAGCCCTCCCGAAACAAATGACGAGGGATCCCTGCAACGTCAGGCCGAAAAGCATACAAATCCCCGGCATCCGGGTAATCCGTAAGCTCCGAGGATGTCATTGCAAAGCGTGCTGTCGTGATAAACAAGGTGTCCAAATTCACTCCGCCAAAACAACAACTGGTAGGCCGAGGGACGGGCATAGCAAGATGATGGCTCAGATGTCCGCCCCGGTCATAACGTAGCAGACACCCTCCGTTAAACTGACATACCCATAGCCCTCCAGCTTTGTCCAAAGCAATACCATCAGGACGCCCCAGTTCTGCTGGGGTTTGAGCGAACTTCGTTATCTCACCGAGTTCGCCCAAGGAGGAATAGGTCGTGCAGAAGATTGACCGGGCAACAGAATCAACAAAAAACAGCATACGACCGTCCTCCGACCAGGCAAGACCATTTGGCAGAGCCATATTCTGGAGGAGCATTTCTGCAGTCAGGTCACTGTTATAGCGGTACAGTGCCCCTTCTCTACGTTTCGGAGCTTCGTCCATAAGTCCCGTAACGAAACGTCCCTGTGGATCACAAGCCCCATCGTTGAAGCGAAAGCGAGCCTCGTCACCGACAGCCGTAGTACGTCTGTATACTTCTTGGGTTGTTGAATTAAGGATAGCGATGCAGGCGTTTTCAGCGAAGATCAGATTGCCATTATCAGTGATCCCCAACGCTCCAATACGTGCCCGCGATTGATAAACCGTTTCGACCCTGCCCTGAGGATGCCACACGTTAATCTTTCCCTCTGTGATATCAATGAAGTACAGGCGTCCGGTACGTGCATCCCACACCGGACTTTCTCCAAGGCAGGCTCGAACTTGCGCTATCTTCTTCAGTTCTCCCTCATTATGCATCCCCGAACTCCTTGATAAGCGACCAGTTTCGGGCAATGTCTTCAATGCTCTCACAGCAGATCCGGGCGAGATGGGTGGGATAATCAACACCCGGATTCTCGCAAAAACGCGTTGCGGTGAACTGACCATTACTGGCACGCAAAATAACGCCTGTATCATGACACAACGAACTGGCGAGATAGAGCACGCCAGGAACCACCCATTCAGGCTTTAAATTCTCAGGAGGCTGAGTGATTCCCCACATGCGGGTTTTGGCCACTGGAGATATCGCATTAACCAAAATCCCTTGAGGCTGACCTTCTCGACTTAAGGCATTCATAATGCCTATTTGAGCCATTTTGCCGGCAGCATAAGCCGTCAGGCCTGGCAGAGCATACCGCTGGTACATCGCGCGGTCAGATGTATTCAGTACGATCCGCGCCGCCGAGGACTCTTTGAGGTATTTCCATGCGTGCTTGCATAACCAGACAGGTGCGCGCACATTAATACCCAGTGCTCGCTCAAGGAAATCCTCTTCTTGTTCCTCAACAGGTTGATAGCCAACCCAACCCGCATTATGTATAAGAATATCCAGTCTGCCAAAGTGTGCTATGGCCAGACTGATAAGTTCCTTGCAGCAGACTTCATCATCAAGTTGCCCACTATGTATGATGAGTTGCCCATTGCCTACCCGTAAGGTTCGTGCCGCCTCAGCCATAATACTGCTGTCAGCCCCTTCACCTTCGCTGTCAGTTCCGAGATCACTCGCGACAACACATGCGCCACTATTCAAGAGCGCTTGCACATAGGCACGGCCCAGTCCCTGTGCTGCTCCCGTAACGATGACCACCTTATCCTTGAAAGTCCGATCGGTATGAAAGTGTTCTTTCATCTTCTAGCCTCACCATGAATCTGAAAATCACGATGATGAGAGTTCTGTCCTCTGCGGTAAAATATATTATTTATACTAAGTTGAGATCTGAATCGTCTTAATCACAGAGGGTTGATACCATTGCATGACGCACTTCATCCAGAAGCCTGTCGCGGAGAATACTGGGGTCGTGTTCCCTCCATGCCATCACTAATTCTACATAGCGCAATTTATCCGGCGCATCCACCTCAATCGGCCGGAATACCACGTCCTTGCGTCCATCTTGTGCCAGCGAGGCGGGCAGAAGCGCAACGCCAAAACCACTCGCGACCAATGCAACCAGTGTCTGCAGTTGCCGGGCCTGCTGGGCAATACGCGGCACGAAGCCCGCAGCCTCACAAAGCTGAATAAGCTGATCGTGAAAACCCTGCCCCAGATGGCGGGGCGATGAGACGAACATATCATCCTGAAAAGCAGAAAGAGGAATGATAGTGTTATCCGCATAACGATGGCTGGCTGGTAAAGCCACCAGAACAGGTTCACAAAAAACAGACTCAAATCGGAGGCCCGGCGCGGTTCTGCCTGATAAGCGCATAAATCCAAGATCGGCCCGCCCCTCTTCGAGTGCGAGTACTTGTTCTTGCGTCGTCGCCTCCTGCATTGTGAAAGCGACAGCAGGAAATTTGTGGCGAAAACGTCGCAGGGCATCTGACAATCCACGATAAGGCGCAATGTTGATAAAGGTCAGGGTAAGATACCCTTCAATACCTTGTGAAATTCGCCGAGTTTGCTCCACACTTTCATTAAGCTGATTCAATATCTTTCGCGATGACACTAAAAAGGCACAACCTGCGGGTGTAAGAGATACGCGTCGATTCGTTCTTTCGAAAAGTGGCACACCAACCTCCTCTTCAAGTCTGCGAATAGCCTGACTTAAAGGGGGTTGTGCCATATGAAGTCGTTTGGCCGCGCGGTTAAAGTGCAACTCCTCGGCAACGGCAATAAACTGATGAAGCAGTCGAGTTTCAATCATGGGACTGACCGAATGGCTTTATAACAATCGAATACGGCCATATTGCCTTTACTCACCGCAACGGACGCCGTAAGTTTTATAGGTCCGTTCCCGATGCTCAGCTTCCGTTCTTTCCGGATGAATATGATAACTGGGCGCCAATATTCTGCTTATTTTCTCAGCCTTCAGCAGAATGATGTTTCTGACAATATACTCAGGAGTCAGTAGATGAGATAACGATGCCTTGAGCTGTGGGAAAATATCCGTACCGGAAGTATATATCTGCGCTTTACCGGTTATTTTGAATCCACTCTGGCTGAAGACATCGACAGCACTCACGCAAACGTCCGGATGACTTTTTATATTACGGACAGTGACTGGCGAAGCGATATCCGCAATAGCAATATGTTCATCATCATATACTGCGAAAATTTCTTTAGGGGAAACGTTAGGTAACCCCTCCTTACTTACGGTCGCCAGCCAGCAAAGAACCGATTTTTCAAGGCAAGACTGAACATCCGAATTAATCTTCATAGCACCTCAAGATTTAATAATAAAAGTATTCACTATGGATATAGTAACCTGAGGTCATCCTCCGGAAACTCTCTTACCCTCGTTTAACACCATCACAGTTTACAGTCATCGTTACACTGAATGACTAAAAATTCGTATTAATAACCTATCATTGTATATGAAGATTTGAAGTCAGCCTGAACGGCATAAATGAGCGCACTACAGGGTAAGCGTGTTTTTACAGGGATGCGGAATGTTGAGTGACAGAGAGATACACAAAAATACGGCATTTAGCCGTTCTTTGTAGGATCAGCGATCGTGGATAGCAAATAACAGCGAGTTACGCCGGTGATTGATTCCGTGTTTACGAATGGCATAAATACGCAAATTACGACGGGACTGACTTTCCAGCCAACGTGATCTACGGCGTTGTTGCTGACGTTGCATACGCCAGCGTCCGACCTCAGTTCTGCTACGTCTCATTTTTATAACTCTGTTTTTCGAAGAAGACCCGCTATTATAGAGTTATCCATCAGGCAAACCACTCGTTTTAGATGTTTTTTTAATATATAAAAGAGACAACTCTGCTTGTTCGATTATTTTTCACGCTTCAACGGGATTATTTTAGCGTATGACAACTATTTTTAGCATAATAAGCTGGCTTATCATCCTGGGATACTGGCTGATCATCGCAGGTGTCACCTTACGCATTTTAATGAAGCGTCGCCCGGCGACGTCAACCATGACCTGGCTCCTGATTATTCACATCCTGCCATTAGTCGGTGTCGTGACTTATCTGTTGATCGGTGAACTTCATCTGGGTAAAAAACGGGCTGAACGCGCCCGGGCCATGTGGCCATCAACACAAAAATGGCTTCAGGATTTGAAGGCCTACGATCGAATCTTTGCCAAAGATAACAGTGACGTTGCCAGTAATCTCTTTAAGTTGTGTGAACATCGCCAGGGAATTGCCGGTATTAAAGGCAACCAACTGCAATTATTTACTGAGTCTGAAGACACCATGAACGCGATGATCCGGGATATTCAACTGGCCCGGCATAAAATCGAGATGGTGTTCTATATCTGGCAACCCGGCGGCATGGCAGACCAGGTTGCAGAAGCGCTGATGGCCGCCGCCAGAAGAGGCATTCACTGCCGCCTCATGCTCGACTCTGCGGGCAGTAAAGCCTTTTTCCGTAGCCCCTGGGCGCAAAAAATGCGCACAGCAGGGATTGAAGTTGTTGAAGCATTAAAAGTGAATCTAATGCGTGCTTTTCTGCGGCGCATGGACTTACGTCAGCACCGTAAAATGGTGATGATAGATAACTTTATCTCTTACACCGGCAGTATGAATATGGTGGACCCTCGCTATTTTAAGCAAGATGCGAATGTCGGTCAGTGGATAGATTTAATGGCGCGTATGGAAGGCCCTATCACCAGCGCAATGGGCATTGTTTATTCTTGTGACTGGGAAGTAGAAACAGGTCAGCGTATCCTCCCGCCGCCGCCAGACCAGAATATCATGCCATTTGAAGAGGCAACGGGACATACTATCCATACTATTGCTTCAGGCCCCGGCTTCCCGGAAGATTTAATTCATCAGGCGCTGCTGACGGCCACATACTCGGCGCGAAAATATTTAATCATGACCACGCCTTACCTGGTTCCAAGTGATGACTTGCTCCATGCCATTTGTGCCGCAGCACAGCGTGGTGTCGAAGTCAGCATCATTCTGCCACGTAAGAATGATTCACTTCTGGTGGACTGGGCAAGTCGTGCTTTCTTTAGCGAGTTACTGGAAGCAGGCGTAAAAATTTATCAGTTTGAAGGCGGACTGTTACATACCAAGAGTATTCTGGTCGACGGTGAGCTGAGTCTGGTCGGAACGGTTAATCTTGATATGCGTAGTTTGTGGCTTAACCTGGAAATTACCCTGGTCATTGATGATATCGGTTTTGCCAGCGATCTTGCCGCGGTACAAAGTGACTATATTTCTCGCTCACGCTTGCTTGATCCTGAAGATTGGAAGAAACGCCCCTTCTGGCACCGAGTGACAGAGCGACTATTTTACTTCTTTAGCCCATTACTGTAGAAGTGGCAGCCTGAGCATCCAATAAGTGAGTATAGAGATGGAATCCAATATGGACTTAAATAATCGCCTGACTGAAGACGAAACATTAGAACAGGCATACGATATTTTTCTTGAACTGGCAGGCGATAATCTGGACCCGGCAGATATCATCTTATTTAACCTACAGTTTGAAGAGCGCGGTGGGGCTGAGCTGTTTGATCCGGCTGAAGACTGGAACGAACACGTTGATTTTGACTTAAACCCGGACTTCTTTGCCGAAGTGGTTATTGGCCTTGCAGAAAGTGAAGGTGAAGAAATTAATGATATCTTTGCGCGCGTGCTGTTGTGCCGTGAGAAAGATCATAAGCTGTGCCATATTCTGTGGCGTGAATAACACTGACAGGTATGAAGAGAGGGGAACCAGGGTTTCCCTCTTTTTTATCGCTCTTGTCTCGGTGACTTCGTGCGCTATTTTTTATCAAGGGTCGGCAAGTGTTCGCCGCAGGTTTTACAGTAGTGTGCGCTGGAGTCGTGTTCGTCCTCATGGCAGCGGATACAGGCTCTTTGACGATTTTTCTTCTGCAAGTCTTGTGACATTTGCGCCGTCAGAATACCGGTTGGGACAGCCACCACGGAATAACCTACCAATATCAGCACTGAAGCCATAAAACGCCCGAATGCCGTATGAGGTACAATATCGCCATAACCAACCGTGGTCACCGTGACTATCGCCCAGTAGACCGAGGCTCCCAGACTATCAAAACCGTTGGTCTTCCCTTCTATTCCGAACATCATCGCCCCCGATGCCACCATAACGACGATGATGAACGAGAAGAACAGAATTAGCTGGTGACTGGCGTTAATAATACTCTGTTTAAGGCTGTGCAAAGCAGGCATATAGCGGAGCAATTTCAGTATACGCAGCACGCGGATGGCACGCATCGATCGCCAGGCAAAATAGTAATGAACGGAAAGTTCCGGCCATAACCACAGTACATAGAGCGGGATCGTGGTCGCAAGATCAATAAAACCCCAGAAGCTAAAGATATAGCGCGCCGGTTTTGGCCAGCTGATCACCCGCAGGATATACTCAAGTGTAAACATCAGGGTAAAAAACAGCTCAACGCCAATAAAGATGTACCATTCATCCAGACTCAGACTGGTATCTTTTCCAATACTGGACTCAATAAAAATAACAACAACACTCAATAGCGCCAATATGCCACAGAATGCTTCCACGCATCGCCCAGAGCGGGTTGCCTGATCGAAGAGATAGCGATACATCAGACGACGAAAAGATGAAAAATGTCTGAGCACAGAGAGCCTCACAGATAAAAAAGACTGGCCGTCATATCCAGCCAGAGAAGACCAGTAAACGGAATCGACGTGAGGGTTATTAAACGCTGAAAAACAATGGATTGGTAGTAATTATTAACGAACGGCTTATGCGCTTTCGGGTAAGACTGGTTTCTGTCTGGTGTTGTGATCCTATGGGTTAAATAAGTTTCCCGTTATGAAAAAACCCTTGCCTCGGTGCAACTGAGACAAGGGTTTGATTGTCTGGCAGATAACTTAACCTATCTCCCCTACTATAAGACCGCACTTTCCGTCAGGAAAACTATAACGGATCAACCTTCAGACAAGAAACTGCATGACGGAAACTGCCTTCCAGCACAGGACGGGTAACGGCGCACTCAGGTCCGGCAATCGGACAGCGGGTACGGAAGACACATCCTGAAGGTGGGTTAATCGGTGAAGGCAACTCACCCTCCAGCAACTGGATAACCTTATTTTTCTCTAAATCAGGATCCGGGATAGGTACCGCTGACATCAAGGCTTTAGTATAAGGATGAAGAGGACTGCGATAGACCTGATCATACGTCCCTAACTCCACTGCATGTCCCAAATACATCACCAGAACACGATCGGAAATGTGTTTAACTACCGCGAGATCGTGCGCAATAAAGATTAGCGATAACCCCATTTCGCGTTGCAGCTGCTGTAATAAGTTAACCACCTGGGCCTGAATCGACACATCCAGAGCTGAGACCGGCTCGTCGCAGATAATCAGTTTCGGTTCAAGAATCAGCGCGCGGGCAATACCGATACGCTGACACTGTCCGCCCGAAAACTCATGGGGATAGCGGTTAATTAAATTAGGCAGCAGGCCCACTTTCATCATCATTGCTTTAACCCGCTCCTGAACTTCCTTGCGCGGCATTTGCGGATGATAAGTCAGCAGAGGTTCGGCAATAATATCGCCAATATTCATACGCGGGTTTAGCGATGCCAGCGGATCCTGGAAGATCATCTGAATATCACTGCGAACTTCGCGCCACTGTTCGGGATTCATTCCCAGTAAATCTTTACCCAGCCAGGCAACGCGCCCTTCAGTGGCTTTTACCAGACCGATTATCGCGCGGGCAAAGGTCGATTTACCACAACCCGACTCCCCTACTACGCCCAGAGTTTCACCTTCGTACAGTCGCAGTGATACACCATCAACCGCTTTCAGCGTTTTGGCTGGTTTCCAGAACCACTGCTTGCCATCTTTGATGGTAAAGTGAACTTTTAAGTCTTTGACTTCCAAAAGAACTTTTCTTTCTTCCGCGACGGTACTCATGCTAACTCCTCCACGGCTCTAAAGCAGGAACGCAAACGGCCTTCACCAAACTGTTCTAATGGTGGAGCGGTGCTACATTTTTCCATCGCATAAGGACAACGAGGCTGGAAAGGACAACCCGAAGGTAAACGTAATAAATTGGGCGGGTTACCAGGAATGGTCTGCAGCAGTTCACCTTCCGTATCAAGACGGGGGACGGCATTTAACAGGCCTATAGAATAAGGATGCACAGGGTTATAAAACACCTCTCGCGCACTACCATATTCCATGGTACGTCCGGCATACATCACCAGAACTTTATCGCAGATACCCGCGACGACACCTAAATCATGAGTAATCATAATAATAGAGGTATTAAATTCGCGTTTAAGCTCATTCAATAGCGTCATAATCTGTGCCTGAACGGTCACGTCCAGCGCAGTTGTCGGTTCATCCGCAATCAGGAGTTTTGGTCGGCATAATAACGCCATGGCTATCATGACACGCTGACGCATACCGCCTGAAAACTCATGCGGATACATTGACATACGCTTACGAGCTTCTGGCATTTTCACCGCGTCAAGCATTTGCAGCGATTCTTCAAATGCTTGCGCCTTACTCATTTTTTTATGCAGTATCAGGACTTCCATCAACTGTTCGCCAACCCGCATATAAGGGTTCAACGACGTCATAGGATCCTGGAAAATCATCGCTATCTGTTCCGCGCGCAGGCGGTTTAGCTCGCTCTCTGGGATATTAAGCAGTTCACTGCCATTAAATTTAGCCGAACCACCCACTTTTCCATTCGCGGCTAATAATCCCATCAGCGCAAAAGCTGTTTGTGACTTACCGGAACCAGATTCGCCAACAATACCAAGCGTTTCGCCAGCCGACAGACTGAAATTCAAATTATTAACAGCTGTGACATCACCGTCAGGGGTAGAAAAACTGACGCGGAGATCTTTCACATCCAGTAATACATCTTTTTGATTAAGCAAAGTGGTCTTCGCTGAGGTATTCGTCATGCTCATAGCGGACCTCCTTATCTGTCTTTCGGGTCGAGGGCATCACGCAAGCCATCGCCGATAAAGTTGAAACAAAACAGTGTCACAACGAGGAAACTGGCTGGGAACAGCAGTAACCATGGGGACACTTCCATCGAGTTTGCACCATCGCTAAGTAAGGCTCCCCAGCTACTGAGCGGCTCCTGCGTTCCCAGACCCAGGAAGCTCAGGAAAGATTCAAACAGGATCATACTGGGCACCAGCAGAGAAGCGTAAACCACCACGACACCCAGTACGTTAGGAACGATATGACGCACGACAATCTTCAGAGTGGAAACACCACCCACCTGAGCCGCTTCGATAAACTCTTTACGCTTAAGGCTCAGGGTCTGACCACGAACAATACGCGCCATATCCAGCCAGGAAACCATGCCTATCGCGACAAATATCAGCAGAATATTTTGCCCAAAGAAGGTTACCAACAGGATAACGAAGAACATAAATGGAAAAGAGTTGAGTATTTCCAGCAAACGCATCATCACCGAATCGGTTTTCCCGCCCATATAACCGGCAAGGGAGCCGTAGAGGGTACCGACCAGTACCGCCACTAACGCTGCGGCAACACCGACCATCAGAGAGATACGCCCACCAATAGCCACACGAACCAGCAAGTCGCGGCCCGATGAGTCAGTGCCAAAATAGTGACCGCTCTCCATTTCTGGTGCAGCAGACATCATGCCAAAGTCAGCGTCAAAATAGGTAAATTCGGACAGCATCGGGGCAACGGTAACAAACAGCGCGATAAGGAATAAAATCACTAAACTGGTTACGGCTGCTCGGTTATGGATAAAACGACGGCGGGCATCCTGCCAGAGACTGCGTCCCTCTATCTCCAGCTGTTCACTGAAGTTACCGACTGCTTCGGTATTTTTCTTGGTTAACATGATTACCACTCCAGCATTAGTATCGAATTTTCGGATCGATAACGGCGTATAACACATCGACGATGGCATTAAACAGAATCGTCAGCGCACCGACCAAAATAGTCAGACTTAAAACCAGTGAATAATCACGGTTTAGCGCACCGTTAACAAACAGCTGGCCGATACCAGGCAAACCAAAGATGGTTTCAATAACCATAGAACCAGTAATAATACCGACAAATGCAGGACCTAAATAAGAGAGAACGGGCAACAAGGCTGGTTTCAGTGCATGGCGCAGAATAATACGGCGCATAGGCAAGCCTTTCGCTTTTGCCGTACGAATGAAATTCGAGTGCAGCACTTCTATCATTGAACCGCGCATGATACGCGCAATACTGGCGATATAAGCCAGTGACAGTGCAGTCATCGGCAGAATGATATATTTCGTCGCCCCTCCGTTCCAGCCGCCGCCGGGGAGCCACTTCAGGTCAATCGCAAATATCAGAACCAAGAGAGGCGCGACAACAAAACTGGGAATAACCACCCCCGTCATGGCAAATCCCATCACGGTAAAATCCCACTTGGTGTTTTGTTTTAACGCAGCCACCACACCGGCTGAAACGCCAAGCACGATAGCCATTAAGAATGCCGCCAACCCTAGTTTCGCAGAAACCGGGAAGCTCGCAGCAACCAAATCATTAACTGAATAGTCTTTATATTTAAATGATGGCCCAAAATCACCGTGTCCCAGCTGTTTTAAATAACTGAAATATTGGAGATAGACTGGGTCATTTAAATGGTATTTCGCTTCAATATTCGCCAGTACTTCTGGCGGCAACGCGCGCTCTCCGGTAAATGGACTTCCGGGTGCCAGGCGCATCATAAAGAAGGAAATAGTAATAAGAATAAAAAGCGTCGGAATCGCTTCCAAACAACGACGTAGAATAAATTTTAACATTGCCCGTACCTTCTGGCCTGTGCCTTTATAGTGCGATGTAAATAAGACACGATGGGGAAGTCTGAATTTCCGCGTCTGAATACGCAGCAGACTTCCCCACGATTTGCCATTAATGTTTGATAATGTACAGATCCTTCACGTAAACATTATCCTGTGGATCTTGACCTGTGTAACCCCCGACCCAAGGTTTCACCAGGCGGGCATTTACATAATAGAATACCGGAACAATGGCTGAATCTTTGTCCGCTTGCTGTTCGGCTTTATTATAGAAGTCTGAACGTTGCTCTTCTGACGTTGCAGCCAGAGCCTCTTCAACGAGTTTATCGAATTCCGCACTCTTATAACCGGTAAAGTTATTGGAGCTATCAGATTTCAGCGCATTCAAGAACGAGGTTGGCTCATTGTAGTCAGCGCACCATCCCGCACGAGCAACGTCATAGTTGCCTTCACGACGAGAGGACAGGAAGGTTTTCCATTCCTGGTTTTCAAGCTTCACATCCACCCCTAAGTTTTTCTTCCAGATAGCGGATGCAGCAATGGCCAGCTTTTTATGCAGGTCAGAGGTGTTATAGAGAAGATTGAAAGTCAGCGGTTTGTCTTTAGTGTAACCCGCTTCAGCCAGCAATTTTTTCGCTTCTTCGTTACGTTTTTCTTGCGTCCAGCCGAACCATTCTGGCTCAGTCAGCGTAGCGCCATCGATATAAGGCGGGGTGAAGCCGTAGGCCGGTAAGTCACCTTGGTTTTTAACTTTGTTAACAATGATGTCGCGATCCATTGCCAGTTTCAGTGCGGTACGAACACGCGGGTCGGTAAACGGTGCTCTGGCATTGTTGACTTCATAGTAGTAGGTGCACAGATAAGGAGACACGCGCACTTCTTCAGGAATTTCTTTCTTCAGCTTCTGGAACAATTCAATCGGCATGTTGTTATAGGTCATGTCGATTTCGCCGCTGCGGTAACGGTTAACGTCTGTCACTTCTGAAGCGATAGGCAGATAAGTCACCTGGTTAATCACTGTCTTAGCGTTATCCCAGTACTCCGGGTTACGATCCAGTACGATACGCTCGTTAACAACCCAGTCTTTTAATTTATAAGCACCGTTGGTGATAATATTACCCGGCTGCGTCCATTTTTCATTGTATTTCTCAACGGCACGTTGCGGTACCGGGGACATTGACGGGTGAACGAGGAGCTTATAGAAATACGGTACTGGCTCATCCAACGTCACTTCAAGAGTATGGTCATCCAGCGCTTTTACACCAAGGTCGGTAGTCGGTTTTTTACCGGCGATAATATCATCGATATTCGCAAGATGGCCGTATTGTAAATAACTGGAATACGGCGAAGCAGTATTCGGATCGGCGAGGCGACGCCAGCTATAGACAAAATCATTCGCGGTAACAGGCTGGCCATCAGACCATTTAGCATCTTTACGCAGATGGAAAGTCCACACTTTACCGTCTTTGTTTTCCCATGTTTCAGCGACACCAGGAACAGGCTTTCCATCCAGACCACTGAGAACTAAACCTTCAAAAATATCGCGGCTAACATTAGACTCCGGCACACCTTCAATTTTATGCGGGTCAAGAGACTGAACTTCAGATCCATTGTTACGTACCAGGGTCTGTTTTTCAGCCAGAGTGACACCTGCCGGAACGTCGGCAGCTATCGCTACATTGCCAGTAATTAGCGCACTCAAAATGCTCACTGCAATTAAGCTTCTTTTGGAAATGATTGTCATCTTGTTGATACCCCACTCATTATAATTGTCGATCAATTCGTCAACTTGTTGTTACCTATTCGGCTTGACCTTACACAGGAAGTTGCTCCTGGTAGAGATAAACTTGCCGGTACTGCTTGCTATCATCGACTTTATTTCCGGGTCGTTCTTATGACGACCTCATCGTCAATTCGCTGCTACCCATCGATTGCGTGGTCGCGGGTAATAAATAGACTATTCCATAGACCGATAATCGTCTGCGATATCATTCTCATCTGGAAACTAATCATTTCGGAGAGAATTATTTTGCACGAAAAGTATCAAAAGCGTCGCGCTGCCGCCAATACAATTTGCAGATTTGTTAAGTAATTCTCTTTATTTTTCTTGTAAGAATGGATTCCAAACGACAAATAAAATTAAATATCATTTAAAATCAATATGATAACCAATATTTTTTAATGTAAAAAAAGTAACATGATTGCACAGGTTAATATCAGTGAATTTCTCGAAATGGTTATTTTTTAGCATATTGTGTCGTTATAACAGATGAATCACTTATATCATTTCAGCTTGAAACTATTTACATCCGGTCACTGCCCGAAGACAGTTGTCGGATATAAATATATGGCAGGATAATCGGCTTCTCGCCGTTAAATCACCCTACCAGTCCCGGGAAAATCGATTTTACCCCAGTCACAATAAATTCAATGCCCAGAGACATCAGTAGTAAGCCCATGATTCGGGTGATGACGTTGATTCCGGTCTGCCCTAACATGCGTACCAGCCAGGGTGCGATACGGAATAGCATCCAACAACTAAAAGCAAAAAGAGCAATCGCCAAAGTAAAGCCCAGCAAATGCCACCAGTTGTTATAACGCACTCCCCAGACAATCGTTGAGCTAATCGCCCCTGGACCTGCCATTAAAGGTAAAGCAAGAGGGACAACCCCAACACTGTCACGAATGACGCTTTCTGACTTCTCCTGCTTGTTCTGTTTATCTTCTCCCAATTTACCGCTGATCATTGACATTGCAATGGTCACGACCAGGATACCACCCGCAATTCGGAAAGAATCGATTGAGATACCAAAAATTTGCAGAATACCGTTGCCGAGGAATAACGAGGTCCAGAGTATTATTGCCACCGAAAGATTGGCGGTAAGATTGGTTTTATTTCTGGCAGCTGCCGTCTGGTAGCAGGTCATACTGATAAAAACCGGAATAATACCTACCGGGTTGACCAAAGCAAACAACCCGATAAAAAATTTAAAATAAGTGGAAAGATCTAAAAAAGATTCTGTCACACGTAACTCCACAAAGTGAAAATGGCTGTAAAGACCAGCGTAATGTAATAGAAAACCCCCATCGCGGCTATATCCTTAATAATATAAAACCAGGATCATGCAAATTATGAGCAGATAGGATAAATTTGTTGCCACCCAGTTAAATTTTTACCGTAAAAAGTTAATCAGGCTGTAACCTTTTTTCTATGTCTTTTCAAAGACCTGGATAATGACTGCTGAATGGTGTCAGCAATGAGTTTATGTGACGCAGATCACATAATATGTTTCAAAAAGCCGCTAGTCTTGGTAACAGGTAAAAGATAATAACAGAGTGAGTATCCGGATAAACTGAATCAAGCTTTTTTAGTAAATACGCAGAATATTTAATAAAATTTCATTAACATTTTTTTATTAACACATTATCTTTGTTTGCTGACTATACTTTCGGTTTGCACTGCTTATTGACTAAAAAAGTTTAACAAAATCAGGAGAGCATTATGGCTGTTACTAATATCGCGGAACTGAACGCCCTTGTAGAGCGCGTGAAGAAAGCTCAGCGTGAATATGCCAATTTCACTCAAGAACAAGTTGATAAAATTTTTCGAGCAGCTGCACTGGCCGCAGCGGATGCGCGTATCCCACTGGCAAAACTTGCTGTTGCTGAGTCGGGTATGGGTATTGTGGAAGACAAGGTAATTAAAAACCACTTTGCTTCAGAATATATTTATAACGCCTATAAAGATGAAAAAACCTGTGGTGTTCTGTCTGAAGATGACACCTTCGGTACCATTACTATCGCTGAACCTATCGGCATCATTTGCGGGATTGTTCCAACCACCAACCCGACTTCTACCGCTATTTTTAAATCTTTAATCAGTCTTAAAACCCGTAACGCCATCATTTTCTCCCCACACCCACGTGCTAAAGACGCGACCAATAAAGCCGCCGATATCGTACTGCAGGCTGCTATCTCTGCGGGTGCACCAAAAGACCTGATTGGTTGGATCGACCAACCTTCCGTTGAACTCTCTAATGCCCTGATGCATCACCCGGATATCAATATGATTCTGGCAACCGGTGGTCCAGGCATGGTAAAAGCGGCATACAGCTCTGGTAAACCAGCAATCGGCGTAGGTGCAGGTAATACCCCAGTCGTGGTTGACGAAACTGCTGATATCAAACGTGCTGTGGCCTCTATTCTGATGTCAAAAACCTTCGATAACGGCGTTATCTGTGCTTCTGAACAGTCGGTTATTGTGGTCGATGAAGTCTATGCAGCAGTGCGTAAACGTTTTGAAGAACATGGCGGTTATTTACTGCAAGGTAAAGAGCTGAAAGCCGTTCAGGATATCATTCTGAAAAATGGCGCATTGAATGCTGCTATCGTAGGACAACCTGCACCCAAAATTGCTGAACTGGCAGGTTTTAGCGTACCGGCAAATACCAAAATTTTGATTGGCGAAGTCACTGACGTTGATGAGTCTGAACCTTTTGCCCATGAGAAACTGTCGCCAACACTGGCCATGTATCGTGCGAAAAATTTCGATGATGCCGTTGTTAAAGCGGAAAAACTGGTTGAGATGGGTGGTATCGGTCATACCTCTTGCTTGTATACCGATCAGGATAACCAACCTGAGCGCGTGAAGTTCTTTGGCGACAAAATGAAGACTGCGCGTATTCTGATTAACACCCCGGCTTCTCAGGGTGGTATCGGTGACCTGTATAACTTCAAACTGGCTCCTTCTCTGACACTGGGTTGTGGTTCTTGGGGCGGTAACTCCATCTCTGAGAACGTCGGTCCAAAACACCTGATCAACAAAAAAACAGTGGCTAAGAGAGCAGAGAATATGCTGTGGCATAAACTTCCGAAATCAATTTACTTCCGCCGTGGTTCGCTGCCAATCGCGCTGGACGAAGTGGTTACTGACGGCCACAAACGAGCACTGATTGTTACCGACCGTTTCTTATTTAATAACGGTTATGCTGACCAAATCACCTCTGTCTTAAAAGCGGCTGGTGTTGAAACTGAAGTCTTCTTCGAAGTGGAAGCTGACCCAACGCTAACTGTCGTTCGTAAAGGCGCTGAATTAGCACATTCATTTAAACCAGATGTGATTATCGCACTGGGCGGCGGTTCACCGATGGATGCAGCTAAAATCATGTGGGTCATGTATGAACACCCAGAAACCCACTTTGAAGACTTAGCACTGCGCTTTATGGATATCCGTAAACGTATCCATAAATTCCCGAAAATGGGCGTTAAAGCTAAGATGATTGCTGTTACCACTACCTCAGGTACCGGTTCAGAAGTGACACCGTTTGCCGTTGTTACCGACGATGCAACTGGACAAAAATATCCACTGGCGGACTATGCATTAACACCGGACATGGCGATTGTTGATGCTAACCTGGTGATGGATATGCCGAAATCCCTGTGTGCCTTCGGTGGTCTGGATGCTGTCACTCATGCCCTGGAAGCTTATGTTTCTGTACTGGCAAGTGAATTCTCTGATGGTCAGGCACTGCAAGCGCTGAAACTGCTCAAAGAAAACCTGCCTAACTCTTATAAGTTTGGCGCTAAAGATCCTGTTGCACGTGAACGTGTTCACAGTGCAGCGACTATCGCCGGGATTGCGTTTGCTAACGCCTTCTTAGGGGTATGTCACTCAATGGCACACAAACTGGGTTCACAGTTCCATATTCCTCATGGTCTGGCAAACGCCCTGCTTATCTCCAACGTTATCCGCTATAACGCGAATGACAACCCAACTAAACAGACTGCTTTCAGTCAGTACGACCGCCCGCAAGCCCGTCGTCGTTACTCTGAAATCGCCGATCACTTGGGTCTGACAGCTGTCGGTGATAAAACCGCAGTGAAAATTGAAAAACTGCTGGTCTGGCTGGATGAAATTAAAGCTGAACTGGGTATTCCAAAGTCTATTCGCGAAGCCGGTGTTCAGGAAGCTGATTTCCTGGCACATGTAGATAAATTGTCTGAAGATGCATTCGATGATCAGTGTACTGGTGCAAACCCACGTTACCCACTGATCTCTGAACTGAAACAGATTCTGTTGGATACCTACTACGGACGTGCTTTTGTTGAAGGTGTTGAAGAGGTCAAAGAAGCCGCTCCAGCGCCTAAAGCAGAAAGAAAAGCAAAAAAATAATGTCTGATTAAAAGCGATGGCGATGCCACAATCGCCATCATAGTGACAACCCCGAATATCCTTCAGGATATTCGGGGTTTATTGTTTATGGCTTTCGCAAAACAGATGCTGGCTTCCTGTTAAACGCTCTCTGGTGCAGATTTAGCCGTTCTTCAGTTCGCTCGTCAAAGAGGGATAACACATTGCTTCAATAACATTGGCTGTCAGGCAGCTGCCGTTTATGCTCTGAATAATGAGCGTTGTTTACAGGCGATAATTTCAGGTCATCGACAAGCATAGATAAACGAGGTAATTCAGCAGCACACTCCACCAGCAATACCCGAGCGACCTGAAAGACGGGCATATGCCACAAATATCCTTAGCAGCATCTAATCTGAGACCATCAGAAGGCCTCTGGTATGCTTGCCCCCTCTCCCCAAAGAAATCCCCACGTAAACGTCATACAGCCGTACCTGATGGTACAGGCAGCCTCATACATACAATAAGGAGAAAATAAGAAGGTCAGCAAATAATTCCGGTCTCATTCACCTTTACGACTCACTTCAATTTGTATATCGCGCAGGGACCCCTTGACCAAGGCATCCTTATAATGTTTACGACATACCGAGACATAACGTTCGTTACCGCCGATAACTACCTGTTCGCCTTCATTATAAGGCCGCCCTTCGCTATCCAGCCTTAATACCATCCCCGCTTTACGGCCACAGAAACAAATGGTTTTCAGTTCAACTAATTTATCAGAAAGTGCTAACAGATAGTGACTGCCAGTAAATAGCTCACCACGGAAATCTGTCCGCAGTCCATAACATAAAACGGGAATAGATAATTCATCAACAACATCAGATAAAGCGTAAACTTGCTCGCGGGTCAAAAATTGACTTTCGTCGACTAATACACAGTGCAAAGGCGCAGATAAATGTTCAGCGCGGATCTCTTCATATAAGTTTGTTGCCTGGTGGTAAAGTTTAGCCGGTGAAGCAAGACCAATACGTGAACTGACTTTACCGATACCAAAACGGTTATCGATCTCGGCAGTATAAACTAGCGTCCGCATCCCTCTTTCCTGATAATTGTAGGAGGATTGCAATAGTGCCGTCGATTTACCGGCATTCATTGCCGAGTAGTAAAAATAGAGTTGTGCCATTATGCCTTTCACCTGAGTCCAAATGGAAATTTCTTTGTCAGATTGTATCACAGCATTTATCGCCAAAATAACGTGTGTTGCTTACGGCCGCTGAGTTAACCGAAGTGATACCCATCGATTTACGATATCACTGAAGAGCGTTTTAAGCGGGCTCCTGAGCATCATCGGTATTGGATAACTCTCAGTTAACATACGCTGATATATAAATCAGGGTTATCCGGTTTTTTATACAACGCCAATAAATATGTTTAATTGTAACAACAACTAAAAAAAGGCTTTAATTTGAGGCCTTAGCATGATGAATTAGTGGAATTCTTTTCATTTGCAATCGGTTTCCGGCTCCCCGTTTCTATAATAGTACCGTATTATATTTATCACTGAATGCTAATTTGAGTTGCATGGCAAACCCTGAGAATCAAAGCCACAATGGTAAAAAAATGCATTCTCCCGGCTGACCGATTCAGAAAGGCCTCCGGAAATTTAAGTTATCGACATTTAAATTTGCGTATATATCTATTTATTTTTATCCAACACCATTATTTTCTATTGCAGAACGGAAATTAAGGATCTATTATTACCCCAACAAACCCCAATAAATGATCTTGAGATAACTAAAATGAGCGAAGCACTTAAAATTCTGAACAACATCCGTACACTGCGTGCACAAGCAAGAGAATGCACTCTTGAAACTCTGGAAGAAATGCTGGAGAAATTAGAAGTTGTTGTTAATGAGCGTCGTGAAGAAGAAAACGCTGCAGCAGCTGAAATTGAAGAGCGTACTCGTAAATTACAACAATACCGTGAAATGCTGATTGCTGATGGCATTGACCCGAACGAATTACTGAACAGCATGGCTGCGGTTAAAACTGCTGGTAAAGGCAAGCGCGCTGCCCGCCCAGCTAAATACCAGTATGTCGATGAAAACGGCGAAACCAAAACCTGGACCGGCCAGGGTCGTACTCCTGCTGTCATCAAGAAAGCAATGGATGAGCAAGGCAAATCACTGGATGATTTCCTGCTCTAATATCCTAAGTGCTGCTTATTAAAATCCCGCCCCGGCGGGATTTTTCATTTTCAGATATATCTGTTCCAATACCGCCCTTGATGCGCGTTACGGTTTTCCTCCCATCGTTCAGTCACCCCGGTAACGAAATAATAATACTAAGATAAAAAACAATACGTAATATTTATTACCCTTCAGCGATACTGCATGCTGTCTTTTATCCAAAAGTCCGTACTGACAGCCTCCCTCTCCCCGCTCCATTACCAGGGTAATTGTGATTATTATCACTCTCCAGTTAAAATATTCCTGCCACAGTTCAGGTATGGCCCCTGTCTGTCAGGCTAATGATAAGGCTAGCGATAAGACAGTTATATCCAGACACGTCAAAATATGGCGGCATATTAACCAGCAAACTATTCCTCATGACAATACAACAACCGCTAAGCGGTATTGAATCGTTCCCAAGGTCACAATTTTTTCTCGTGGCTCATTTTTAACTCAAGAAAGGTCAGAAAATGCCATAAAGCGCCACTCCACTCCCGATAAATAAAAAATGGCTTCATTTCAGAAACGGGACAGCCAGAAAACTAACTATTTAGTGGTATGTTTAGATACGCTATCATGGCGGGCAATTCATCTGAACGATTTCACGCCTCAGAACTCTTTACAAAAGCACGCTCATGGAAACTTATGTTTTACTAATATATAACTTTCAATACTATTTATTAATGTCGCTAATTACCTTTTACTATGAGGCCGGTATCTGGCAATAAGCTAAATAAGCGACAGCTCTTCACGCTGATAATCTCCGGGGAGCGATATAACTCTGGATTACCGTTGAAACTGACTGAAAATAACCTTAAAAATTCCAGGTATATAACTCAATATTAAGAGAGACAGACTCGAAAGAATTCGTGTGGTTTTAACATCGATTAAGCCAGACAGCATCGATATACACACCGACAAGCCTGCACGAAAGAAGACAACTTCACGACAGCTTAAAATATGTCATATATTTTATGATTAATGACAATCTGAATGGCCTTGATTTGAGTTGTTGAAGGTTAAGATATCACCTCCCTGACCGTAAATATTGAGCCGACGCATAACCATGGGAATGATCCCTAAAAAAGCGATTCCGCTGTCGACCAGGCTATATTGATACCGATGGTGGCTGGCAGGATGATTATTTTATCTGTCCGCTTGCCATATTCGTCGCTATTGATTTTCTGCACAGAGAGATACTGTTCAAGGAAGGAACAAATTTTAGCGTTCAGCCTTAACGCATAGCGTCATGATAACAAGGCTGATATAAAAAACGTGACCCGCCTTTACAGACGGATCACGCTAAAGAGTATAGGGCACATCACTCTGAAGAGTTGCTGCTGGCTTACTTCTGGCTACCCAGCGTCGTTTTCAACCAGGCTTTAAAATCTTCACCCAGTGTTTTATGACGAATTCCGTACTCAACAAACGCCTGCATATAACCGAGTTTATTACCACAGTCATGGCTGACGCCTTTCATGTGATAGGCTTCAACAGTTTCTTTTTCCATTAACATGGCAATAGAGTCTGTCAGCTGAATTTCGTCCCCTGCACCAGGAGGGGTTTTTGACAGCAGAGGCCAGATCCCCGCGCTGAGAACGTAGCGACCAACAACGGACAGATTAGAAGGCGCTTCATCGGCTTTCGGTTTCTCAACAATTCCCACCATAGGAACACTGTCACCAGGAGAAAGCTCTGCGCCCTGGCAGTCAACAACACCATATGCAGTGACATCTGTCACTGGCTCAACCATTATCTGACTGTGAGCGCTTTCATCAAAGCGGCTAATCATTTCTGCCAGGTTATCCCGGGACAGATCGGACTCAAACTCATCTAAAATCACGTCAGGCAGAATGACCGCAACAGGTTCATCGCCAACGACCGGATGCGCACATAACACAGCATGTCCCAATCCTTTTGCCAGCCCCTGACGTACCTGCATGATAGTGACATGCGGCGGACAGATAGACTGGACTTCCTCCAACAGCTGGCGCTTTACGCGTTTTTCAAGCATCGCTTCCAGCTCAAAACTGGTATCGAAATGGTTTTCAATGGAGTTTTTTGATGAGTGGGTAACCAGAACAATTTCAGTAATACCCGCAGCAATACACTCATTCACGACATATTGAATGAGCGGTTTGTCCACCAAAGGCAGCATTTCTTTAGGTATCGCTTTGGTTGCCGGCAACATACGCGTGCCTAATCCCGCTACAGGGATAACAGCTTTTGTTACTTTAGAATTAATCGCAGCCATCAAAAATCTCCAGGACCGTTTAAGTTTTAGGCTTGGTATAAATATCAAAAAGACATGTGATTATATCAGCTTTCACGTTAAACACTGCCGTTAATCCATGTCGTTATTAATTTAGGATAAATACGAAAAAACGCCGCTGATATTACCACCCGCGCATAACGCCGTATAAGACTAATTACGCTTTATTGTCCAACCGTTCACTCTGTAGACAACATTAGGCGCAAATGCCCGCCACTTCCCCAAATCTGACAATGCCAGGAGTCACAATGCTGACTCATTTGATTAGGATAGGCATTATTAAGCGTACCCAACGGAAGTCCGCTACTCAATTCAATGTGTTGATTATCAGTACTCAGAGTGGCTTTCAACCCGGCAGAAAGCAGAATTAAGTTACGCTGCTCACGGTGGTAATATCCGATTAACAGAGGAAACTGCCCGGTCAGATTTGCCTGCCGCAATAGCTGATTGAGCTGTTTTAACAACCGCCCTAGCTCGGGTAGTCGCTGATGTTGTTGCACTAACTGATCTTGTAATACCTGATTAAACAAAACACGAAGTAGCAGCGCCGCTAATACGCCATTATCACCACCGCGCGTCACATCAAGGCAATAAAAGGCTAAATCGACATCCGAGAGAGGGGCAATATCAAGCACTAATCCTGGTTTATCAATGGAGAGCAACTGACGATAGTTGATACGGCATTGGGAAACCACTTGCTGAACCGGGGGTTGAAGCTCTTTTAAAAGCTTGGATGCCGCGACAGGATCCCGGGCAAGTGCATCCCAGTCCTCGAATAAACGCTCTTGTTCATCTAACCGCGAGTTAAACATCACCGGATAGAGACAAGAAAAAACGGTCTCTCGTAGTCGGTCAAAGTCACTCAGGGGTTTTAATAATACGTCTTGAACGCCAAGGCGCAAAGACTTCGCTATTTCAGACATATTCTTAGTCGCAGAAATCACTAAAATAGGCATTTCGCTATCGAGAAGGCGAATTTGTTCTATCAACTCTAGCCCTGTCATGTGCGGCATCGCGAGATCGCAAATCAGTAAATCTGGCTTTATTTTATTAAACAGAGCCATGGCACTGGCACCATCGAATGCAACCCGCGGTAGCGCACCCAATGAATGAAGATAGTTCTCCAGCACCGAAACGAAACCAACGTCTTCATCTGCAATAAGGATCTGTTTTCCTTCTAGTGGCCGTCGCATGAGTTATCCTCAGGCTGAAAGTCACTCGATTGCCGCATAACAAAGTGTGCATTATCGCTGTCACTGGCTGAGCCAAATGTAAAACAGACAGCCCCAATCATAGAGACAAACACAAAAACATACTCATTCTTTATTTTCCCCTCCACCCTGAATATTGACATTGCCCGGACCATTGCTAATACCACGGGATCATTTCCTGTGGGCACATGCCAGCAGAGGAGATGTCGTAGACCTTCCATCACGATAAAAGTACAAAAGGTCTGTCGAAGCAATCTAATGATTGTAGTACTAATTTGATACACGGGTGCGTCTGATAGCACAAACAGAGGAAAATCTATAGCGCGTCTCTGTACAAGTTTAATATTTTTCTCGTATAACGGAAAAATCTGTTCAATTCTTTCACAAACAATCGGTACTGATAATAAATAAGCAACCGTATTTGATTTACGAAGATCAGTAAAATGAGAATCTTTATATTTTATAATGCCATACACAGAAACATGAAAAAACTGTGGAGAGTTTTTCAAGATAGAAAGCTCCTTGCTAAGTAAAGCACGCATCCTGCATGCACAGATAAGGAAATCGTCAGAAGCCGAATTTAGTATAAAAATTACACAACCCCTGTCGATTTTGATAACTCTGTTATGGATATGATTGACTAATATCACATTTATTTGATATTCCAGATTCGATATTCCTGTCTTGGCAGGCAGACCTCACCTACATCATTACATCAGTCAATTTTTAGGGCTCATCATTCAACGGCGGTAAAGTCACTGCTCAGTTGATATAATAGCTGCTGTCATCTGTAAATTACTTTATCCAGGAGATGCGTAATGCAACTGTGTCCATGTGACAGCGGTAAAGAGTATAACCTATGTTGCCAGCCTTATCTCAATGCCGACCAGCAACCAGCACAAGCTGTACAGCTGATGCGGTCTCGTTATACCGCATTTGTTTTGCATGATGCTGATTATCTGGTTAACAGCTGGTATCCAGGGCGCCGTTATCCGGGTTTAGTTTCAGAACTATCCGCAGGTTTTGGTTCTACAGAATGGTTAGGTCTGACCGTTTTTGAAGAAACCCACGGGAAAGATGACAACGAGGCTTATGTCAGTTTTGTTGCTCGTTTTCAGGAAAACGGCAATCTTACAGCAATAATTGAACGTTCTCGTTTCCTTAAAGAAAACGACCGGTGGTATTATGTCGATGGCATACGTCCATCATTTGGTCGTAACGACGCCTGCCCTTGTGGTTCAGGCAAAAAATTTAAAAAATGCTGCGGGTAGTTATTTTATGCTCTAAGTCATTCGAGTTGCAGGAGACTGCAAGTGAGAAAATCCCGATGCGCTTACGCAGGTCTTCGATTCGGATGAACGAACGCAGCCAACGCGCATGCAACTTGAAGTATGACGAGTATAATCCTATAAAAAGCATTATCGTTTTGCAGACACTCTAACAGGACTTACCATTCCATGCAGGCATTACAACGTAAAGTTCTCCGCACTATCTGCCCTGACCAAAAAGGTCTGATCGCGCGTATCACGAACATTTGCTATAAACACGAACTGAACATCGTGCAAAATAATGAGTTCGTTGACCATCGTACCGGGCGGTTTTTTATGCGCACCGAACTGGAAGGCATTTTTAATGACACGACATTACTTGCCGATCTCGACAGTGCTTTACCAGAAGGGTCTGTTCGTGAACTGACGCCTGCCGGAAAGCGCCGCATTGTTATTCTGGTGACCAAAGAGGCACATTGCCTCGGCGATTTAATGATGAAAGCCGCCTACGGTGGTCTGGATGTGGAAATTGCGGCCGTTATTGGTAACCATGAAACCCTGCGCACACTGGTAGAACGTTTTGATATTCCATTCCAGTTAGTCAGCCATGAAGGAATGACTCGCGTTGAGCATGATGCTCTGATGGCTGAAGCCATTGAAGCTTATCAACCAGATTATGTCGTACTGGCTAAATATATGCGGGTATTATCACCTGAATTTGTTTCTCGCTTCCCGAATCAAATCATTAATATTCACCACTCATTCTTACCGGCTTTTATTGGTGCACGTCCGTATCATCAGGCCTATGAGCGCGGGGTGAAAATCATTGGTGCTACCGCACACTACGTCAATGATAATCTGGATGAAGGTCCAATTATTATGCAAGATGTGATTCATGTTGATCACAGCTACAGCGCTGATGACATGATGCGTGCCGGTCGCGATGTAGAAAAAAATGTTCTCAGTCGTGCGCTTTATCAGGTTCTGACCCAACGAGTCTTTGTCTACGGTAACCGTACAATTATTCTGTGATACTTTGTATCCCTAATTGTTTATTGCTCCAGCAGTCAGGGCAAAAAAACGGCAACCGATTCATTTTGTTACTATAAAGCCTTTACAGGGGTGCATTGTTTGATATGATGCGCCCGCTTTACAACGAACAGGCCTGTAACGCGCATTACCCTGTGGTGGGGTTCCCGAGCGGCCAAAGGGAGCAGACTGTAAATCTGCCGTCATCGACTTCGAAGGTTCGAATCCTTCCCCCACCACCATCTCACGATATTCACGCATTACCCCGTGGTGGGGTTCCCGAGCGGCCAAAGGGAGCAGACTGTAAATCTGCCGTCATCGACTTCGAAGGTTCGAATCCTTCCCCCACCACCATTCTCTTCGTTAACTTCTTCGTCACGTATTCTTTTATCAGACTCAATCGTGTTTCTGCGCAACTTTCAATCACCGGTAATTTATTATACTTCTCGGACATTGCGCTTAATAAGAGGATTATCCGTGCAGAAAATCGTCATTATCTCCAGTGGTGCGGCTTATGGCAGCGAGTCACTGTTTAACAGTTTACGTCTGGCCATTGCACTTGGGGAGCAAACCCCGCGTCCGGAAGTAAAACTCTTTTTGATGTCTGATGCCGTCACCGCAGGGATTAACGGGCAAAAACCTGCCGAGGGTTACAATATTCAACAAATGCTTGAAATTTTGACCGCGCAAGGCATACCCGTAAAATTATGCAAGACCTGTGCAGACGGTCGTGGGATCACCAGACTACCCTTAGTCGATGGTGTTGAGACGGGAACCTTAGTCGAGCTGGCCGAATGGGTTGTTGCGGCTAATAATGTACTCACGTTTTAAATCGCAGAACGGGGATGCCACCCCATCACTCATTTTCTATTCCGGGCACCCCGGCCCGGTGATGGCGGCGCATTTGTTACAGAACAACAATACCAGCTCGCCAACAGACCAGGATTTACGTTATATAACTGCGTACTTTTTCCGCTAACTCAGTCACGCCCTCATCGTGCATTCCACGCACCTTCATCGCTTCTTCAAGCGAAAATAAGTATTCGGCATTACTGCCTAACGGTCCACTGGCAGTAGCAATAAGGGGGGCAATCGCCTCAGCACTGGAGTCTGCTGCATATAGTGGATGTTTTGAATCCATTATAAATACCAGAGCATTCACTTGTCGCCCATCTTCCAGAAGAAGCGGACACCAAGTCGGGAGATAGCAACCGGTTATCATTTCACGCTTCCAAACCAAGGTCAGTTCATCTTCAAGATTATTATCAGGAAGACGAAATGCCAGTCCGGTGGTCTCTCCGCCCGCTGTCAGCGCCAGCATTCGCCCAGGACGACATGCTGTACCGCGTCCGGCGGTAAGTCGCAGACAGAAATTGCGACGCCAGCCTTTAAGTGTTGCAGGCACCACTTCATCATATTCAAATGCAGGATTCCATATTAGAGAACCATACCCGAACAGCCATATTGGCCCTTGGTCAGGACGTCCGGCAAGAGTCGCTGCCAGAGAAGCGGAGCGTTGCTCAGGGCTCCACAATATTGATTCCTCAATGTCACCAAAAGCTGTCTTACAATCTGCTTTCATTAAGAAATCTCGAGTTAACACACTACGCCTCCATCACAACAAATATTCCTTTACCGAAATACATTGAATCATCCTATTCAATTAACTGATAAAATGACCTTAATCAATTAACTGATGATAATCAATCTCAGATATATGCTCCGTTTCAATTTTTGCCTGTCTTATGAGATACCATACTGGTTCCCGGGCAAGAGATTATTCCATACAAACCCGGCCCGCGATGATAATCATGCGATTTCTGAAAAAGAAGAAAATATTCGGGTATTTATCTGTTGCCGTACTGCAGTTACCCGTCTGTGGGCTATCTTATTCAGTACAGAATCAACAACAGAAAGAAGAGCCACGCTGGTTTCACAGACCGCCCGAAAGTGTCAGAAACATACTTATTTTGAGTTAATAAAAAACATATCATGATGTTTTAAATGAATTAATAGAAAGAAATAAATAGTTATGGTGATTTCGACGAAAAATCAAATAAAAGCAGTAAAATAAAGTAAATTTTGAGTAAAAAAGCTCACTTATTGCTATATTGTTACACTTAAAAACACTGATGCATAAAATAAAATCGTTATGATCTGCACAAATGGAGTCATTTAATGTCAAAAATGTCACATGAGCCGGTGAAAACCCGCCATAAGGAGAGTTCTCTCATTTTCCCGGTACTTGCCCTGGCAGTGCTGGCAATGTGGGGTTCCAGCCAGTCTCTGCCAGTTGTCGTGGGGATCAATATTTTAGCCTTGGTCGCTATTCTGACCAGTGCATTTAGTGTCGTACGCCATGCTGATGTTCTGGCACACCGTCTTGGTGAGCCCTATGGTTCACTTATTCTTAGCCTGTCGGTGGTTATTCTTGAGGTGAGCCTGATATCTGCCCTCATGGCGACCGGTGATGCAGCCCCGACATTAATGCGTGACACCCTTTATTCCATCATTATGATTGTGACCGGCGGATTAGTGGGTTTCTCTTTGTTGCTGGGCGGTCGCAAATTCGCGACACAGTATCTGAATCTGTTTGGACTGAAACAGTATCTTATCGCCCTGTTCCCGCTGGCTGTCATTGTTCTGGTGTTCCCAATGGCTTTACCGTCAGGGAACTTCTCTACCGGTCAGGCGCTGTTAGTTGCCCTGATTTCTGCTGTAATGTACGGTGTGTTTCTGTTAATCCAAACCAAAACACACCAGAGTTTATTTATCTACGATCATGAAGATGAAAGTGATGATGGCGACCCACATCATGGCAAGCCATCAGCCCATTCTTCGGTATGGCACACTGCCTGGTTGATTGTTCATCTCATCGCCGTTATCGCTGTCACTAAAATGAATGCAAACCCACTTGAGCATTTACTCAATGGTCTCAATGCCCCTGAACAGTTCACTGGGTTCCTGATAGCATTACTGATCCTTTCGCCCGAAGGCCTTGGCGCTTTGCGAGCAGTTCTGAATAACCAAGTCCAACGTGCAATGAACCTGTTCTTTGGCTCTGTACTGGCGACGATTTCTCTGACTGTTCCGGCGGTCACGATTATCGCAATGATAACCGGTAACGAACTGATATTTGCTCTGGGTATGCCACAGATGGTCGTCATGCTGGCGACGTTGGTATTATGTCAGATATCATTTTCAACAGGTCGAACTAACGTGCTTAATGGTTCAGCGCACCTGGCGTTATTTGCCGCTTATTTAATGACTATTTTTGCCTGATGAAGTCAGACGAAAAAAAAGCCCTTGTCTGATGACAAGGGCTTTTTTGTATCATCAACAGGCAAAATTAGTTGCTTGTATCCAGCTCATCAAAACCTTTTACCAGGTCATCAATCGCTTTAATCTGGCTCAGGAAACCTTCCAGTTTAGCAAGCGGCAAAGCTGAAGGACCGTCACACAATGCATTAGCCGGGTCCGGATGCGCTTCAATAAACAGCCCGGCCAGACCTGTTGCCATACCGGCACGAGCCAGTTCTCCGACCTGTGCACGACGTCCACTGGATGCGGCTCCAAACGGGTCACGACACTGCAGGGCATGGGTAACGTCAAAAATGACAGGCGCGCCGTTGGAAACTTGTTTCATGACGCTAAAGCCCAGCATATCAACGACAAGATTGTCATAACCGAACTGCGTACCACGGTCACATAAGATGACCTTGTCATTACCACCTTCAGCAAATTTATCAACGATATTGCCCATTTGCCCTGGGCTGACAAACTGAGGTTTCTTAACGTTGATAACCGCTCCGGTTTTCGCCATCGCTTCTACTAAGTCTGTCTGACGAGCCAGGAATGCAGGTAACTGAATCACATCCACCACGTCGGCAACAGGTTGAGCCTGCCAGCTTTCATGCACATCTGTGATAATTTTCACACCAAAAGTGTCTTTCAGTTCCTGAAAGATTTTCATCCCTTCTTCCAGGCCCGGACCACGGTAAGAATGAATTGATGAACGGTTGGCTTTATCAAATGACGCTTTAAACACGTACGGGATACCCAGTTTTTGCGTTACCTGAACGTAGTGTTCACAAATACGCATCGCCAGATCACGTGATTCCAGCACATTCATCCCTCCAAACAGGACAAACGGCAGGTCGTTTGCGACCTTGATATCACCAATGTTAATCACTTTCTGTTTCATATCTTCGCCTTAATTAGGTGTGCGCTTAATGAAGAGTTATCTGCTTATGTGCAATCGCATTAATTTGTACTTTGATCATGTCACTGATCGGGTCTTCAGGGCATTGTTCAATAAAATAATTTAAATCATTAAGTGCCACATGTTCGCAATCCAGCTGCGCATAAATCAGACCACGATCGCGAATTTCATAGGGATCTTCAGGATTAAATTGCAGCAAAACTTCGCTGACACGAAGAGCCTGCTCCATTTGACGCTCTTCCATCAGTGACGATTTTAATGTATCCAGCAATTTGCGGATCACTTCTGCGTTATCTGACTCTTCCAGATCTTCTTCATACAATTCAGCCGTTGGGCTGACATTACCTTTCAGCCAGACTTCGAGAGTATGCTCATCAAGCGTATCGCCGTTAAAGGGATTAATCAGCCACATTTCGCCGTCTATCCAGTCAGCACGTAAAATAAGCTGTGTCGGGAAAATAACCGGCATAAGCGGAATATTCAGTTGGCCGGCGACCCATAATAAAATAGCCCCCAGGGATACAGCACTGCCCTGTCGCTGTTTTAATACATTATCCAGCCATAGTGCATCCGACAGGCGATAAACACCGCTTGCATCTTTGAAGCCCCATGAACCATAAAAAAGTTCAAGTAACTTCTGAAGTTGCAAATCGGGATGCTGACCTTCACAGATCTCTTCACGCGCCAGTGCAACCAGCTGACTGAGCTGCCGATTAACCTCCGCGACCGGGAAGTCATCACGAATCAGTTGTGACACTAAAATCATGCCTTCACAAAGTGGTGCCTGATTAAATTCGAAATCGGCTAACGACTTCATACTTACCCCAATAACGATATTTTAGTGGTGGTGAATGCAATAAGGACATCGTGCACCACCGGTCCAGACAAATAACCAACTCTACCCTCGGGTATATACTTGGTAGTTTTACTGATATTTGCTGGCCAATAAATTCCAAAGTAATGTAAATAATAACGCTAAATACTGCGTCAGTCAGCTAACAGCAACGTAATCGTGATAAACCGGTGGCAAAAGCCAGCATTTCGGGTCTAAAAAGCACATTTAGTTTAATACTTAGCCTGTATTACGGAATATATCGCCCGGATGTCAGACGCTCATTATCCCCATAATCTTTACCTGTATTCACGTCATTAAAACCGGCATGAATAAACAGTTGACGCACCTCGAGACCTTGCTGCCAGCCATGTTCCAGAATCAACCAACCATTGGGTTCAAGAAAATCCCGTGCCTTACTGACCAGTATTTCAATATCAGCCAGACCATGATTATCGGCAACCAGTGCGCTTTTAGGTTCAAAACGCACATCTCCCTGAGAGAGATGCGGGTCATCACTGTCAATATAAGGTGGGTTGCTGATTATCAACGCAAAACGTTGCTCTTCAAGCGCGCTAAACCAATGGCTTTGTAACACCTTTACATTGGTTATCGCCAGATTTTCGGCATTACTGCGTGCTAAAGCCACCGCTTCTGGCACCACATCTAATGCTGTCACCTGACAATCCGGACGTTCACTTGCCAGCGCCAGTGCTATGGCCCCGGTGCCGGTTCCTAAATCCAGAATATGACAAGGGCGAGATGGCAGGCAGGTTAATGCGTGCTCTATCAGACATTCCGTATCAGGACGAGGGATCAAGGTTGCGGGAGAGACACGCAAAGGAAGCGACCAGAATTCTCGCTCCCCGACCAGATAAGCGACAGGCTCCCCGTTAATCCGACGAGCCAGCAGTATAGCCAGCTGGCTATACTGTATATCGGTCAAGGTTGTTTCCGCAAACGCGAGGATAAATGTACGGGATTTACCCGTCACAAATCCCAGCAGAATTTGTGCATCACGTTTTGGACTATCGCTATTTTTAAGCTGCGTAACCGCATAGGTTATCCAGGTCTGAAAATTCATTAATCCTGCTCAGACAATGCAGCCAATTGGTCTGCCTGGAACTCCTGAACTATCGGCTCTATCAGAGCATCAATCTTCCCTTCCATGACTTCGTCAAGACGGTAAAGCGTCAGGTTAATACGGTGATCGGTCACGCGCCCCTGCGGGAAGTTATAAGTTCGGTTACGGTCAGAGCGGTCACCCGAGCCTAACAGATTCCGACGAGTGGAAGCTTCTTCCTGATGGCGTTTTGCCATTTCAGCCGCATGGATACGCGCACCTAACACCGAGAGTGCTTTGGCTTTGTTTTTATGCTGGGAACGTTCGTCCTGGCATTCCACCACGATACCGGTCGGTAAGTGAGTAATACGAATAGCAGAATCGGTGGTGTTTACGTGCTGACCACCCGCACCAGAAGAACGGAAGGTATCGATACGTAAATCTCCCGGATTAATATCCGGTAATTCTGCTTCAGGGATTTCTGGCATTATCGCAACTGTGCAAGCAGATGTATGAATACGCCCTTGTGATTCTGTCGCCGGTACACGCTGGACACGGTGCCCGCCTGACTCAAATTTCAGTCGCCCATAGACGCCATCACCGCTAATTTTAGCGATGACTTCTTTAAATCCACCGTGTTCACCTTCGTTGGCACTCATGACCTCTACACGCCAGCGACGAGATTCAGCATAACGGCTATACATACGGAACAGGTCGCCCGCAAACAGAGCGGCTTCATCTCCGCCGGTACCGGCGCGGACTTCAACAAACGCGTTGCGTTCGTCGTCGGGATCTTTTGGCAGTAACAGTACTTGTAGCTGTTGTTCTAATTCTTCACTGCTGGTTTTTGCCTGATTTAATTCTTCCTGCGCCATTTCTCGCATTTCCGGATCACTGAGCATGCTTTCAGCCGTCTCAATATCTTCCTGGACTTGACGCCATTGCAGAAAGCAAGCTGATACGTCGCTTAACTGTGCATATTCACGCGATAACGCACGAAAACGATCCTGGTCGGCAATAGTTTTAGCGTCGCCCAGCAGGGCCTGAACTTCTTCGTGACGTTCTTGTAAGGCTTCCAGTTTAGCAACAATAGAAGGCTTCATAGGCGGTGTTTCACCTTGTAATAAGAGTTATTGAATTAATCCAGCCCGAGGCTGTTACGCAGGATTTGCAGACGCTCATGGTCACCATCGCGGGCAGCCTGCGTCAGGGATTTTGTTGGAGTATGAATCAAACGATTAGTCAGTTTCCATGCCAGTTCCTGAAGTACCGTTTCAGCATCACCGCCCTGTTGCAGGGAAGCAAGGGCTTTAGCCGTGAGGTCATCACGTACTTCTTCAGCCTGATGACGATACTCACGAATCGTCTCGGAAGCATTCTGCGCCCGCAACCATGCCATAAACTCACAGGATTCCTGCACCACAATGCTTTCGGCTTGCACGGCGGCCGCCTGGCGCTGGGCAAGGTTAGCCTGAACAATCGCCTGAAGATCATCCACACTATAAAGATAGACGTTAGGGAGTTTTCCTACTTCAGGTTCGACGTCCCGAGGCACGGCAATATCCACTAATAGCATCGGCTGATTACGACGGATTTTTAATGCACGTTCAACCATACCTTTACCCATAATAGGCAACGGGCTTGCTGTTGAGCTAATCACGATATCTGCATCAGCTAAACGCACATCTATTTCACTCAAGCTAATAACCTCAGCCCCAACGTCGTTTGCCAGCTGCTGTGCACGATCGCGTGTACGGTTAGCAATAATCATTTTTTTAACATTATGCTCACGCAGATGACGGGCCACCAGTTCAATGGTTTCCCCTGCACCTACGAGCAAAACAGTCACTTCCGAGAGTGACTCAAAAATTTGTCGGGCCAGAGTACAGGCAGCAAAAGCAACAGAAACAGCACTGACACCAATATCGGTTTCAGTTCTGACTCGCTTAGCAACCGAGAACGATTTCTGGAACATACGTTCAAGTTCGCCCGATAGCGCCTGGCCTTTCTGCGAGTCCGCAAAGGCTTTTTTTACCTGTCCGAGAATTTGCGGTTCGCCGAGAACCAGCGAGTCAAGCCCACTGGCGACACGCATTAAATGACTGACTGCATCGTTGCCTTTATACCAGTAAAGACTTTTACGCACTTCATCTTCATTAAGACTGTGGTAATCACATAGCCAATTAACCAGCTGTTCATGAAGATTATCTTGCTGTTCAACGCTCAGATAAAGCTCTGTTCGGTTACACGTAGACAGCACCACCCCACCCTGCACCAAAGGCTGAGCAAGCAAACTTCCCAGCGCCTGGTCGAGCGTATCCGGCGAAAACGTGACACGTTCTCGCAGCGATATTGGTGCTGTTTTGTGGTTAATTCCCAGTGCTAGCAGGCTCATATCGGAATCTGAGTAAGACTTAATGTTGATAAGGATTTCTTGACGCATCATACAGGATGCGAGCCACCAATAAAAGAGAGCGACGCATTGCAGTGCTTCCGCTTATTTATGATTTAGGACAAGATGATAGTAGACGCCCTCTTATACTACCGTTAGCATAAATGATAATGACCCAAATGTAATAATGGATAAGCTGACATCATGTTAATGACAGGACTTCGTCTAAGACACTTTTTACCCTTGGCCAGTTTAGTACTGACGGCCTGTACTATTAATGCACCGACAGAACCTGGAAAAAGCCCTGATTCACCAGAATGGCGGCAACATCAGCAAGCCGTAGGGAAAATTACCCAATATCAAACACGTGGTGCCTTCGCTTATCTTACTGACGACCAAAAAATTTATGCTCGCTTTAACTGGCAGCAAACCAGCCCGGAACGTTATCGCTTACTGTTGACCAATCCATTAGGCAGCACAGAACTGGAGCTAAATGTTCAGCCAGATCTCGTTCAGCTGACCACCAGCGACGGCAAGCGCCATACCACTCAGAATGCCGAACGTACCCTGGCACAACTGACCGGCATGCCCATTCCGCTAAACGGCTTAAGACAGTGGATGCTGGGTCTGCCCGGTGAGGCAACAGATTATCGCCTTGACGATAAATATCAGTTAAAAGAGCTCAGCTATAAACAAGAAGGTAAAACCTGGAAAGTCGTTTATAGCGGCTATGACAGCAAAGTTTCACCGGCTTTGCCATCAAATATGGAACTCAGTACCGGTAATGTGCGTATTAAATTGAAAATGGATAACTGGACGGTTACCCCATGATAACCCGCTGGCCATCCCCGGCCAAAATAAACCTGTTTCTTTATATCACCGGGCGTCGTACTGATGGTTACCATAACCTTCAGACCTTGTTTCAGTTTCTGGATTATGGCGACACCTTGACGGTTGAACTGCGTCAGGATGGCAAGATAGCCCTGACGTCACCGCTGTCCGGGGTCGATGATGCCGATAATCTGATTATGCGCGCAGCACACCTGTTGGTATCTTTTACCGCGGCCAAAGGAACGCTTCCTGCAGGTGCCGGAGCTCATCTGGGCGTTGAAAAACGACTGCCGATGGGAGGAGGATTAGGCGGTGGTTCTTCTAATGCCGCCACGACACTTGTGGTGTTAAACGCACTCTGGAATACCGGATGTACCGAAGATGAACTGGCCGAGTTAGGGCGCCAGTTAGGTGCAGATGTACCGGTGTTTGTCCGTGGTCATGCAGCATTTGCCGAAGGGGTAGGTGAACAGCTGACGCCAGTAAACCCGGAAGAAAAATGGTATCTGGTTGCCCATCCAGGTGTCAGTATTGCCACCCCGGCAGTTTTTGCCGATCCCGACTTACCGCGCAAAACGCCGGTCAGGTCAATAGATACCTTACTGAATTGTGAATTTAGCAACGATTGTGAGGTTATCGTAAGAAATCGGTTTTGCGAGGTTGATGCGCTGCTTTCCTGGCTGTTAGAATACGCCCCGTCACGCCTGACTGGCACCGGCGCTTGTGTGTTTGCAGAATTTGACACCGAGCACGCTGCAAGACAGGTGCTTAAGCAGGCCCCGGATTGGTTGCATGGGTTTGTTGCGCGCGGCGTTAATCTTTCGCCATTGCACCAAGCTTTATCCGGGCAGGCTAAGCATTGGTGACAACGTCACCTTGTTTCAGACGTTGCATCATGCTTTTTTAAATACATCGCATGGATCGGTGCTACCCTTTCCCGCACATTTTGCGGTAGTCACCCTCCACCACTGGACGCATCTGAGGTTCTTCTCGTGCCTGATATGAAGCTTTTTGCTGGTAACGCTATCCCGGAACTAGCACAACGTATTGCCAACCGCCTGTACACCTCTCTTGGTGACGCCGCCGTCAGTCGCTTTAGCGACGGTGAGGTAAGCGTACAAATCAATGAAAATGTACGCGGAGGTGATATATTCATCATCCAGTCCACTTGTTATCCGACAAACGACAACTTGATGGAATTAGTTGTCATGGTCGATGCTCTGCGTCGCGCTTCGGCCGGCCGCATCACCGCCGTTATTCCGTATTTTGGTTATGCCCGTCAGGACCGCCGTGTGCGTTCTGCCCGTGTACCTATCACCGCAAAAGTCGTGGCTGACTTTCTGTCAAACGTCGGCGTTGACCGCGTACTGACCGTGGATTTGCACGCAGAACAGATTCAGGGATTCTTTGATGTTCCGGTTGATAACGTCTTCGGCAGCCCTATTCTGCTGGAAGATATGCAACAGATCGGTCTTGAAAACCCTATCGTTGTTTCTCCGGATATCGGCGGTGTTGTGCGTGCTCGTGCTATTGCGAAGCTGCTCAATGATACTGATATGGCGATTATCGACAAACGCCGTCCGCGTGCGAACGTCTCTCAGGTGATGCATATCATCGGTGACGTTTCTGGCCGTGACTGCGTACTGGTTGATGATATGATTGATACCGGCGGTACACTGTGTAAAGCTGCAGAAGCCCTGAAAGAGCGTGGTGCCAAGCGCGTATTTGCTTACGCGACACACCCTATCTTCTCTGGTAATGCTCTGCACAACCTGCGCAATTCAGTGATTGACGAAGTTATCGTCTGTGACACTATTCCGCTGTCACCGGAAATTAAAGCGCTTCCGAATGTGCGTACTCTGACCCTGTCAGGCATGCTGGCTGAAGCGATTCGCCGTATCAGCAACGAAGAGTCTATCTCTGCGATGTTTGAGCATTAATCAAACGGTGTTTAAGCCCGCTATTCAATTCGTAGCGGGTTTTTTATTTCTTTTCACCTGTTTTCTGCTGTTATTCCCATCACCTCCCCGCGACGTTTTAAAGACTGCAAATATCTCCTGAGTATTTATAACTCTGTACGCGTTTTGTTTGATTCATCATATCTGCACTCGCCCTGAGAGACTGTACAGACGCGCCGGATTATCCCAAAAACTGGCTGACTATTGTTCCGGGCTATGCGGTAACGGTGGTAAGCGGTTCGACCATTCTGACACCTTATATATGCAATGGAACGGTCACAGGTGCAGATGCTGTAATGATAAAACCCATTGAGGCGAAAGCTATTTATGCAGAAAATCCGGCTAAATTAATCCGCGTATTATGACGAAGACTTGCCTTAAAAGCTCAGATGAGAGGCAGAAGAATTGATTAAGAGACATAAAAATCCGTAATCCCGGAGAGATCACGGATTTTTATGTCACCAGCAAATTTCACCGGGATAATAATTACCGTACCGCAGGCTTAACAGTCAAAGTCAATCAATGACTGTCACGACGACAGCGTTTATCAAAATGCCGTACCCACCAGTATCTGTCTTCAATATGTTCGCGACCGCCAATACGCGCTCCGGCAAGCCACACAACCGCACCTACAAAGATGGCTAATACTGCCGCGGAAGCCACTACAGGGGGTAAATTAAACTGCGGTACATGATTCATAACGGCCCCTACAAATCCAAGAACCATGACCACCAAACCTAATCCCATAAAGATATTGCCACACATTGATGCATTTTTACGTTTCATAACACACCTCCGCTAAATATCGGGCTGACGGACTCACCAATTATCTCTTTAATAATCTTTACAGTAGTATAACCGAGGTCAGACCTCAGGCTTGCGGGGCAGATCACAGTTGTGGGCTAAACTAAATTTATCTTTCTGTGCTGTCAGTGAAAAATTATTGCACTTTGTCAACCGGGCATCAGCACAGTAAACTATCCGGCTCTGAACCGTTTTGTCAGGAAGTTAATGTGAGCATTAAATTAATTGTCGGTCTGGCTAACCCGGGCGCGGAATATGCAGCCACCCGCCATAATGCCGGCGCATGGTATGTCGATTTACTGGCTGACAGGCATAATCAGCCGTTAAAAGAAGAAGCCAAATTTTACGGTTACACGGCGCGTCTTAATATTGCAGGTGAAGATGTCCGGCTTTTAGTGCCTACCACCTTTATGAATCTGAGCGGTAAAGCCGTCAGCGCCATGGCTAATTTTTACCGCATTCAGCCAGAAGAGATCCTCGTTGCTCATGATGAACTGGATTTACCACCTGGTGTGGCAAAATTTAAACTCGGTGGCGGTCACGGCGGGCATAATGGCCTGAAAGATATCATCAGTAAACTGGGTAATAATCCCGGATTTCATCGCTTGCGGGTCGGTATTGGCCATCCGGGTGATAAAAACAAAGTCGTCGGTTTTGTTCTCGGTAAACCACCACTCAGTGAGCAAAAGCTGATTGATGATGCCATTGACGAAGCAACACGCTGCACTGATGTCTGGCTAAAAGAAGGCCAGGCCAAAGCAACCAGCCGTTTACACACTTTTAAAGCCCAGTAATCGCGTCGTTTAATCGCAGAGAAAAGCATTTCTGCGCCCGATTACCCGGCTTTAAGTGTATAATAGATAAAGTTGACTACATTTCTTCAATGAAAACAAACTAATTCATTGATTATAAATATATTAAGGTGATTTAAACCATGGGATTCAAATGCGGTATTGTTGGTTTACCAAACGTCGGTAAATCCACCCTGTTCAACGCGCTCACCAAAGCAGGCATCGAAGCTGCCAACTTTCCTTTTTGTACTATTGAGCCGAACACCGGTGTAGTACCTATGCCGGACCCGCGTCTGGACAAGCTGGCTGAAATCGTTAAACCCCAACGTATTCTGCCAACCACCATGGAATTTGTCGATATTGCGGGTCTGGTTAAAGGCGCTTCTAAAGGTGAAGGTCTGGGTAACCAGTTTCTGACCAATATCCGTGAAACTGAAGCGATCGGTCATGTGGTACGTTGCTTTGAAGATGACAACATTATTCACGTGGCGGGTAAAGTTGATCCTGCTGAAGATATCGACATCATTAACACTGAACTGGCTCTTTCTGACCTGGATACCTGCGAACGCGCCCTGCACCGGGTACAGAAAAAAGCCAAAGGTGGCGATAAAGACGCAAAAGCTGAGCAAGCAGCGCTGGAAAAATGCCTGCCACATCTGAGCAATGCCGGTATGCTGCGCGCGCTGGATTTAAGCGATGAAGATAAAGCCGCGATTCGCTATCTCAGCTTCCTGACGCTGAAACCGACCATGTATATCGCCAACGTCAGCGAAGATGGTTTCGAAAACAACCCTTATCTTGATCAAGTCCGCGCTATTGCTGCCGCCGAAGGTTCCGTTGTGGTTCCAGTCTGCGCTGCTGTTGAGTCGGATATTGCTGAACTTGACGATGCCGATCGCGAAGAATTTATGGCTGAACTGGGTATCGAAGAGCCGGGCCTGAACCGTGTTATTCGTGCCGGCTACACCCTGCTCAATCTGCAAACCTACTTCACCGCCGGCGTTAAAGAAGTTCGCGCCTGGACCATTCCTGTCGGTGCCACTGCGCCACAAGCTGCAGGCAAGATCCACACCGACTTTGAAAAAGGCTTTATCCGCGCCCAAACCATTGCCTATGAAGACTTTATCACCTACAAAGGTGAGCAAGGAGCTAAAGAAGCCGGCAAAATGCGTGCAGAAGGTAAAGAATACATCGTTAAAGATGGCGATGTGATGAACTTCTTGTTCAACGTCTAATTAAATTTGTCGTCTCATGAGGTTTCATTGAATCTCAAGAAGACGGTGAAACCCCATAAAATCCACGCAGTTGCGTGGATTTTTCATTTCATAACGTCTCAACTCATCTCGTAACAACGCTGTCAAACTTGCAAAAGCCCGCTTGAACGTGTGGTTTTCCCTGCAATCGGTAAGCGCCCGATCAGTGAAATCACCCCACACCACATTCTTAAAACTCTTCGGGAAACGGCTAAACGAGGATCATCGACAGTTGCCGCTGAAGCAGAATGGACACCGGCAGCGCGAATGAAAGCCTGCAGAGAACACGTTATTCCCTTCCTCTCCCAAGCTGTCAAAATGCTCAGAACGCTACAAGGATTAGCCGGACATCGGCAGCAGCTTTTTCCGGGCAGTAGCTGACAGACTTTCAAACCGTTTTTTTTCCAGTCTCATTGGTGTAACCGCCATGCCATAAAAATTACGCGCCTCTCCCGTTACCTCTCCGCCAAACTGCCTGATAAGGTTTACCGTAATATCGCGGGCGTCTATGATCACTTCACTGCATTCGAGGAACATATCCTGAAGGGACTTCAGGGCCAGTTTTTTACCTATCCCGAGTCCTCTATAAGCCGGATCAACGCAAAACCGTCCCCAGTGATACTGCTCATTTTCCTGCCAGCACGCTACTGCGCCCAGCAGATATTCCCCGGCTCGTGCCACCCACCACTTACTCTGGTAATTTTCAGAAATGGGGATCAGTTCTTCCGGTATGTTCTGTTCTTCAGTAAAAATATGAAGCAAAAGTTGCTGAACATCTGCGTAACGGTTAATACGTAAGCATTCAATCTGAATTCTGGTCGATTCATGGCGGACATTACGCAGGAAAGCCACTTTGCGGAGCATACGCAATCCCTCAGTTACTGTTGTTATTTCATCCTTTTTCATCTCCTCATTAATAAAATTCAGTTCACTGTCCGCTGCTTTTTCTGCTCTTATCAACTGGTCTGTACCCTCCGGTGTGAGCTGGAAGTATTTGCGTCGCTTATCCCCATTAACAGGGATAGTCTCAACATAATTACAAGTTATCAGGGTCGTCAGTATTCGACTCAGTGAGGCCTTATCCATGTTCAATTGAAGGCTAAGTTCATTAAATGAGGTCAGCCCATTCGTGGAGAGATAAGTAAGAATATGGGCCTGTGTTAACGATAAGCCGGAGTGAAAACAGTCTTTACTGAGCAGACCAAGCTCCCTTACCAGATAACGTAATTCCGCTCGTATTTCATGAACTGAAGACATTTTTAAATCCATTGTTGATAGTGTCAACAATGTTGTTATCACAAACTATCCGTGCTATCAAGACGTGTGTTAACAGGGTCAGTTAGTTGTGCGGTAAAGTGTGCTATGGATAAAAAGCGTAAGTTCGCAATTGTTCTTATAATGAAGGAAAGCAATGAAGCGTTAAAAAGAGATTCAGTCTGTTAGTCCAGTATTAGGGAACAGTGTGATGATTAACAACAAAAAGGTAACTGATGCCAAGCCGTTCGTTCGGATATAACAGGTTCCGTAGCGAGGTCAACGGTGGTCGAGACAGGATAACCTTCAGCCAGGGTTGAAGCTTCTCTGGAAGCCGCAAGCAAAAAGCTTGGCCCATCTTCACCTTGTCTTATCACGCAAAACGCAATTAGCTAAGCGAGAGAAACTTAACTTCTGCCTCGTCCATACCGCCAAACTATCTGTTACGCCCGCATCTTTCACCCTGTATCTTTGAGAGCGATTTTTCACAAAAACAGCATGCAATTGAAACCCACAAAAGGCCGATAAGGAACCCAAACACAACATCACTAAGATAATGTAAGTTAAGGTATATTCGGCTAAATGATACAAACGTTATAATAGAAAACGCGCCTATAACACAGGATGTTTTCGTTTTAATATTTGAACTTGATTTCACCAGCACATATGTAATATACAGCGCGATGCTAGTCACCGCAGTTGCATGTCCGCTTGGAAAAGAAGGGTTGAACTCTCTGACACCTGCAATGATTTCTGGTCGAGGTCGATTCACCATATATTTGATAGCCCAAGTGGTAACCTCTGCACCAACATATGCTAACCATAAATATAAAATATAAATTCGCTTACGCTGGCGAATGAGTGCTATCGATGTAATGACTGCTATTATTGCCGTTACCGCAATAGTACCGGCATATGTTGTAAACTTAAAAAAATCAAATAAGCCCGGCATACGTACTTTTTCAGCCCACAGTACAACTGATGCATCGATGTGACCAATTTTTTCTAAAAGTGAAGCAAACATCCTTCCCCTTATTGATTTTTCAGGAAAACGTTAAGGTTACCTTGGCTTTCAAAAAAATCATACTCATTTAGCCGCTAAGCTTACAATATCGCTCAGCAGATAAAAGCATTCAGCTCGGCAACATCGGCAGGTGACACCATAAATAAAACAGTATGTTACTCGACGATACTTTAATGCGATGACGTCGTAATTTGCTTTGCCGGACTACGGCTTGATGGCGTAAGCCGCCAGAAATGAGGACAGATAATGTTCAATCAGAAAACGGGGGTGAGGCTGTTTATCTTCGATAAATCCGGCTAACAGAAATCCGGCATCCAGTTCACCACCAATCTGTTCACTAAAGCAATGCCCAAAGATAACTGCTTCACCCCGCTGTTTTTTCAGCTAACTCCTGTTCTGTTAAATCAGTTAAGTCGGTCTAAGGTAGATGAGATTTTGGGCGAATTACACCTGACTATCCATTAGTATGCACTGCGCCGCTTTACGCGCGTATTGATCAATCAAAGGAACAAGCTGAGTGAAATGCTCGCTAGCGCAATGTGCGTCGAGTGCTGCCCGGTCAGGCCACTCTTCAATGAAAATAAAATGTCCCGGATCCTTTTCATCACGGTACAAATCATAAGCAATACACAGTGGCTCTCGCTTCGTTGCCGCGATGAGTTTGCGGTATAAAGGGAGAACGGTATCGACGCACTCGGGTTTGATAAAATCTTCAGCAATGACCTTTAGCATGCGAACTCCTTTGTTAAACATGGTCTACGGGATTCTACAGCAAACTGATCTATAGAACTCATAACCAAATCCTTTTGGTTGAGGAAAATGGGTATGCATTCCACGCTCTCTCGCCAGGAGATATTATGACGAAATCCTTCCCCTTTACCTATGCGTGTATTTTAAGCCCGCCTTATACATATTGATATCCGATGTGGCACCCAGTTTTCATTAGCTGGCGCTTATACATACTGATCTTTTTTATGGGTATATCATAGCGGTCGGCAATCTGTGCAGGGGTGAGTTCTGACAGGAGCCACGCAAACACCCTGGTTTACACCCGCGTGGAAAAACAAATAAATAACCAGCCCGTTATCGCTTTTCCACGGACAGAGAATATGCCCGCGGTATTATCGTCACGCGGGCAGAACAGATAACCAGAAAAGATTTACACCCGGAAAAAGACGTCTCAGAGAACAAGAATATGGCTTAACGTGCGCTGACCGACAGTAAAAACCGCGCTACTGCCAG
>NZ_CANMLV010000022.1 GCF_947498825.1 uncultured Cedecea sp.
ATAAAAGCCGCAGGTCTTGCGGTGTTAGCCCTTGGAGAGTCTGTCATTCCTGAATCGCTTAATGCTGTTTAGGTTGGGCTCTGTGAATTGGGAATCCCCGTCCTTCAGGGCGGGGAGCAGTCAATGTGCCAGTAAATCAATTGGGGATTCTGGAGCTCGTCGTTAAGAAACCAACCGGACTGCGGTATATCCCGCTCATTTTTAATGCTGTGGCTGTAAAGCAAAGAGGGATCGTTGACTATTGGCATGATGACCTGAACCCAGGCCAGTTCTTTTTGGCTCAGTAGCTGCTGTGGGTCAGGATACAACAGATGATTTTTCCGTAGGATAAAGATTGAGTCGATATCGCTGTCTTTATCAAGGAGCTCTTTCAGGGATCGGTTATCGCGTTGCATATAGTCAGCGATGGCATTTAAGCGGGTCGCCTTTTGTTGCAGAATCGCCATAATACTGGTGTTAGCTTGCGTAGTTCGCGTCTGCGCCAACGTCTGGGACTGATAATGACGGAGCAGAACTTCGTGCTCAAGAGTACGCACGCCTAAATAAATTATCAGGCTAAAAACCACGATGGTAATGATGACAGAAAACATCAATACTCTGGACTTTCGCATACTCATCAGACTCCCGGAGCTCCCTGTATATACCGGAATAACAGGGAGCTCACTCTACTATCATATGACATCAATTTTTCTGGGTTTTAATATTGTAGTTTTGCTCTTTCAACTCTTTTCTCCATGTATTTTTGTCGCTACTGTCTATTTTATTCAGCATATCTTTGTTATTTTTTGCGCTGGAATCTGCTTTTTCTTTAGCAACTTCAGTATTAAGCGGCAAGCTTTCTAATATGATGGCATTCTGGTTTAGAACCTCTTTTGCTTCTGATATTTTCCCTTCATCCATCAGTTTTACAGCACGCTCACTCTCAATGGCAGCTTTCTGGATAGCAGAGTCAACCAGAACCTCGTCATGCTGTTCCTCACGAACCTTCTGAGCTAAATCGCTATAACGTAAATCTATTTTTTGATTAATCGAATCAACTTGCTTCGTTCCCAGGTTGACATAACGGACATTAATATCTGCCAGGGGCTTCGTTTCGGCATTGCTGCCTTTCGCCGGGATAACTTCCAGCAGGACATATTTTTCCTGGTTAGAATAAAGCTGGTTAAGCTTAACTTTGACTTTATTACCTGTAATATCGCCTTCCCTGCCGAGCAGACGAACAGGGATCACTTGATCCGCTGTTTTAATCGCTACCTCAACATCCTGAGCAACCACAGACATCACATCATTAAATTCGCGGACGAAGATTTTCTCCATATCGCTGGAGTGCTCAACGAAGGCGTGGTTACCGTCGCTGTATCCAGAGATTGTCGTCATCAGATCCTCATTGTAACCGTTACCAATACCAATAGTTGTAATGGCTATCCCCTTCTTAGCGGCGATCTTCGCCAAGTCGGCCAGTTCACTGTTAGAGGTTGGCCCAACATTTGCCTGACCATCCGACAGCAGGATTATTCGGTTGACCTGATCTTTATCCAGATATTTGCTGACCTGATTAATGCCTTTGCTCACCCCCGCGAACAGAGCCGTCATACCACGAGGTTCAATGCTGGCTCTGATTTGATTAATCAACTGCTCTTTATTTTTGACTTTCGTCGCCGGGATCACAACTTCAACGCCAGAATCATAGGCGACTACCGACAATGTGTCATCGCTGTTGAGCATATTAACAGCAGCGATCGCGGCATTTCGGGCATCGATAATACGATCTCCCGCCATAGAGCTTGATCGGTCAATAACTAATGCCAGGTTAATAGGGCTGCGTTTTTCAATTTCGAGGGGATAACCGATCAACGATATTTTCAGATAATTTTTATCCTGGCTCCCTGCTAATACAACCGGTGAAGCAAGTTCAGATTTTACGCTGACTTCAGGGAGTGAAGGCGCTGATTTCGCAACAAATGGCAACGAAAACAGGGACAGTAGCATCACAATACTTTTCAGACTCATGGTCAATCTCCTTATCAATAAATTGAGTCCATTCTTGCTCGCTTTAATCCGCAAGTTGTCTGTTATCTGTATTAAGATGTCAAAAAATCGTAAAAGTTACCTGCTGCAGGTTATTCTTCAGGGCAGCCTGCTGTCAGTGATTTTTCTGGCGGTTTCACGCCATAGATTCGATATCAGCTTGAGTGGTTGTTCAGGAAGAATATTTTCAGGGAGATGAAAGCATCTCCCTGTTTATCGGTGAACTGGCTTTTACCAGCTCATAATGCTGCCCAATAAAATTATTCTTTGTCGCTGATGCGTACAATATTCGCGCCTAAGGCCTGCAGTTTGGCCTCGATACATTCGTAACCGCGATCGATATGATAAATCCTGTCGACAATTGTCGTACCCTCGGCGATACATCCTGCCAGTACCAGGCTTGCTGAAGCACGTAAATCGGTCGCCATTACCTGTGCTCCGGAGAGCTTGTCGACACCGCGACAAATGACGGTGTTACTTTCAATCTCTGCATGTGCACCCATACGAATTAATTCAGGAACATGCATAAAGCGGTTTTCGAAAATCGTTTCGGTAATGACACCCGTTCCTTCTGCAACCAGATTCAGCAAGGTGAATTGCGCTTGCATATCGGTTGGGAAACCCGGATGCGGTGCAGTGCGAATACTGACGCCTTTTGGACGTTTACCCTGCATATCAAGACTGATCCAGTCTTTCCCGGTTTCAATTTCAGCACCCGCTTCACGTAATTTTGCCAGTACCGCATCGAGCGTATCGGGCTGTGCGTTATGACAAATAATTTTGCCCGCAGAAATTGCCGCCGCGACTAAGAAGGTTCCAGTCTCAATACGGTCAGGCAGTACGCGATAAACGCCGCCACCTAAGCGAGAGACGCCTTCGATGGTAATACGGTCACTTCCGGCACCCGTGATTTTTGCCCCCAGCGTGTTAAGGAAGTTCGCAGTATCGACAATTTCCGGCTCACGAGCAGCGTTTTCAATAATCGTGGTTCCTTCAGCCAAGGTAGCCGCACTCATAATGGTCACAGTAGCACCCACACTGACCTTGTCCATTACGATATGCGCGCCTTTCAGACGCCCTTGTACAGAGGCTTTGACGTAACCTTCTTCCAGCTTGATTTCAGCACCCAGTTGTTCCAGGCCTGAAATATGCAAATCTACCGGACGCGCACCAATAGCACAGCCACCAGGCAATGACACCTGCCCTTGCCCAAAACGTGCAACTAAAGGCCCTAAAGCCCAGATAGAAGCACGCATGGTTTTGACCAACTCATAAGGCGCACAGAAAATATTAACCTCGCTAGCGTCGATAAAAATCGAGCCATTGCGTTCTACCTTCGTACCCAGCTGAGCGAGCAGCTTCATGGTAGTATCAATATCTCTAAGATGCGGTACATTCTGAATTTCAACAGGCTCTTCGGCTAACAATGCGGCGAAGAGGATCGGTAACGCGGCATTTTTGGCCCCGGAAATGGTCACTTCTCCACTGAGCTGGGTAGGCCCCTGCACACGAAATTTATCCATTGCAACTGTTCTCTTTTAAATCGAAATTGTGGCCATCAGCTAATACTGACGGATTAAAAACCACTGAGTTTACGATCGCGCGCCCACTCTGCCGGCGTGTAGGTCTTGATTGAAACCGCATGCATGCGATTATCGGCAATGAATGGCATTAAGGGTGCATAAACCGTTTGTTGTTTTTTTACACGACTTAACTCAGCAAATAACTCACCCACCGCTATCACCTGGAAATGACTGCCGTCACCAGAAACGTGGACTTCTTCAAGGGGCAGTGCATTCATCAGCACGGTCTGGATTTCATGATTTTCCATGGCTATATATTCATCGATTAGTGAAAAAGGGTTCCCATCTTAGTGGAAAGTTGCCCCCGCATAAATAACCAAAAAAAACCCTCAAACGAAACGCTCAAGGGCCTTAATGATAATCTGATGAAAATTATCAGGCTGAGCGGTGTGGGAACAGACTTTCCGGCAAATTGTAAAGCTGCACCAGCGTGTGTAAATTTTCACTTATCTGGCGTAGCTCAACATCATTTCCTTGCTGCTTTGCCTCTCCAATAAGGTGAATCAGCAATGCCAGCCCAGCCGTATCGACACGAATCAGGCCACCGACATCAAAAACAGTGACACCTGAAACAGCCTCTAAACGCTGCTGCCAAAGCGGTAACAGTGTTTCACTGTTGAGTTCACCTTCCAGGCGCAGAACCTGGTCGTTTCGTTGCCAGCTCAGCTGCCCCATTATTTTTTATTATCCAGGGTAATAGGCTGACGAGAAATCGCCTGAAGCTGGGCTGTCAGACCATCGATACCTTTAGTGCGCAGCAGATCGCTCCACTCGCTTTGTTTAGTGGTAATCATACTGACCCCTTCCGCTATCATGTCATATGCCTGCCAGTTGCCAGTTTGGCTGTTTTTACGCCACTGGAAATCAAGACGAATCGGCGGACGACCATTGGGATCGGTAATGGAAACACGAATAGCAACAATATCAGCATCACCTAATGGTTTTTCCGGAGCAATTTGATAGTTCTGACCGTTATACATCGCTAAAGCCTGGCCGTACGCCTGCTTCAGATAGTCGCCAAACGCAGTGAAGTAGGCATCACGTTGTGCCGGAGTCGCTTCCTTGTAGTAGCGTCCTAATACCAGCGCACCCGCATATTTTACCTGCACATAAGGCAGTAGCTCTTCACCAACAATTTCACGTAAATAGTCCGGGTTCTGGCGGATCTTCGGCTGCTCAGCTTTCAGACGCTCGAAGGTTTTCTCTGCGGCTTCATTCATCAGCTTATAAGGATTAGTCTGGTCTGCTGCCAGGGCAGCCAACGGCGCACATGCCAGCACGGCAATCATTACGAGACGCTTAAACATATTACTTTCCTCTTTGGTTAGTTCGTCGCATTAGCATGAGGGGCAACATCATGCGGCTCTTGAGTGGCATTATTACCCTGCTCAGCAGGTGGGTTCTCTCCATCACCACTACCACTTTTATATAAAAACTGACCAATCAGATCTTCGAGTACTAATGCCGACTTGGTGTCTTGAATCGTCCCACCATCTTTAAGAATACTGGAACCTAACTCGGGGTCATCAAAGCCCAGGTTTAACGCAAGGAATTGTTCACCCAGTAAGCCAGAAGTACGGATAGATAAAGAACTGGTATCAGGAATCTGATCATAACGTGTCTCAATATCTAACGTGACACGCGGTAAGTAGGTTTTTGGATCAAGCTGAATATCGTCAACACGTCCAATCACCACACCACCCAGTCGCACTGGCGAACTCACTTTTAGACTACCGATATTGTCAAATGTTGCGTAAATCTTATAAGTCGGTTCGCTACGCAATGAGGTAATATTGGCCACTTTGAGACACAAAAATACGACAGCGGCCAGCGCCACCAGTACAAAGAATCCCACCCAAACTTCTAGTTTTTTTGTTTGCATGAACTTAATTCCCAAACATCAGTGCTGTTAGCACAAAATCGAGGCCCAAAACGGCCAGTGAGGCGTGCACTACTGTGCGTGTCGTTGCCCGGCTAATACCTGCGGAAGTCGGGATCGCATCGTATCCGTTGAACAGCGCAATCCAGGTAATAGTTATCGCGAACACGACGCTTTTGATCAGGCAGTTTACTAAATCTATACGCCAGGATACGGCATCTTGCATCGCTGACCAGAAGAAGCCGGTATCAATACCTTTCCAGCTTACGCCAACCAGTTCTCCTCCCCAGATCCCCACGGCCACAAAAATCAGCGTCAAGAGAGGTAAAGAGATGATCCCGGCCCAAAAACGTGGTGACACGACACGTCGCAATGGATCAACTGCCATCATCTCCATACTGGAGAGCTGCTCAGTCGCACGCATTAAACCAATCTCTGCGGTAAGCGCAGAACCCGCGCGTCCGGCAAATAGCAGTGCAGCGACCACCGGACCGAGTTCACGTAACAAGGAGAGTGCGACCAGCATGCCCAAACTCGACTCGGCGCCATAGGTTGTCAGTACCAAATAGCCCTGTAAACCCAGAACCATACCGATAAAAACACCTGAGACGATAATAATCAGCATCGATTGCACGCCAACATAATAGAGCTGACGCATCAATAACGGGGCATGTTTACGAAACTCTGGTTTACCCACCAGCGCATTGAATAACATTAATCCGGCACGTCCGAATGCCGCGCAAGTTTTCAAACCACGCCGCCCCAGAGATGCCAGTGCATTTAGCAACATGAAACTTAACTCCCTGTTCCGAATAAAAGATCTTGTTGATAATCACCGGCAGGATAACGGAAAGGAACCGGGCCGTCCGCAATGCCATCAAGAAATTGTCGTACCCGAGGATCCTGATTATCATGGAGTTCGCCCGAACTGCCTTGTGCGACAATATGCCTGTCAGCAGCAATATAGGCGTAATCGGCAATGCTGAGCACTTCCGGAACATCATGGGAAACCACCACACAGGTAACACCCAGTGCACTGTTAAGTTCAGAAATCAGCTTAACCAGCACCCCCATAGTTATCGGATCTTGTCCGACAAAAGGCTCGTCAAACATAATCAAGTCCGGCTCCAGGGCAATAGCACGCGCCAGAGCGGCACGACGCGCCATCCCACCAGATAATTCAGAAGGCATGAGTTTCGCGGCTCCGCGTAATCCGACTGCCTCCAGTTTCATCATCACCGTACTGTGCAGTAAAGGTTCGGGTAACCGTAAGTGTTCGCGCAAAGGATAAGCGACGTTTTCAAATACATCCAAGTCTGTAAACAGTGCTCCTGACTGGAATAACATGCTCATACGCTTACGGACGGTGAACAGTCGCGAGCGTGACATAGCGGGAATATTTTCGCCATCAAACAAAACTTTACCGCTATCTGGCACAATCTGTCCGCCAATCAGGCGCAAGAGCGTCGTCTTTCCGATTCCCGACGGCCCCATAATCGCAGTGATTTTCCCACGTGGTACAGTCAGCGATATATTGTCAAAAATCTGTCGATTACCTCGGGTAAAACTGACCCCCTGGAGCTCAACAAGATTCGCCTCTGCCTGATTCATTATCTTTCCTTTTATAAGCCTGGCGATAAGCATGGCTTTAAAACCAAGTCACTACCCACCATTTTTACAGAATATTACCTACCAAGGTTAGCGAAAGCTGGCATTTGTTTTACTTTTCTACCGTATAAAGTCAAAATTAGGAATGATGGACAATACTTACAACGATGAACATTTGAAATGCCTTCATGGTTCATTAGTTGATGGCTATACCTTATAAAGGATTTGTCATGCTGTTAGCGATGGCTTTACTGATTATCGGCTTGCTGTTGGTGGTTTATGGTGCCGATCGCTTAGTTTTCTCGGCAGCAATACTGTGCCGCAGCATAGGGGTTTCTCCATTAATTATTGGTATGACAGTTGTCAGTATAGGGACATCACTGCCTGAAATCATTATTGCCAGCGCAGCCGCCCTGCATGGACAACTCGATCTGGCTGTAGGAACAGCTATTGGATCGAATATTACCAATATTATGCTTATTCTTGGGCTGGCCGCGATGTTGCACCCTTTCGCCGTGGACTCCGATATTCTGCGCCGGGAACTGCCCCTGATGCTGTTAGTCAGCCTGCTCGCAGGCCTGTTTTTATTCGACGGTGAACTCAGTCAAATAAAAGGCATCTTACTGCTGGTTATCGCCGTATTATACCTGCTGTTTATTATTAGGATAGGTCGTCTTGCTGAGCGAACGGGCAGTGATAAACTCACTCGTGAACAAGCCGCAGAGTTACCTCAAGAAGGCAGCCTTTCCGTCGCTTTTTTATGGCTTGGTGTTGCATTAGTCATCATGCCAATTGCCACCCAAATGGTGATTGATAACGCCACAGTGCTCGCCCACTACTTTGGCGTGAGTGACTTGGTCGTCGGTTTAACCATAATTGCTATTGGTACTAGCCTGCCGGAGCTGGCCACTGCCATTGCAGGGGTACGTAAAGGTGAAAATGATATCGCTATTGGCAATATTATCGGTTCCAATATCTTTAATATTGTTTTTGTACTCGGGATCCCAGCGCTCGTAGCACCCGGCGACTTTGACCCACTCGCTTTTGCCCGCGATTACTGGTTGATGTTAGCAGTGAGTGCTGTGTTTGCCATACTTTGCTGGCGAAAACCCCGGCAGGTCGGCAAGCAGATTGGTGCGCTATTAATCTGTGGGTATATCATATGGGTTGTGGTGCTCTGGTGTTTCGCACCGCCTGTTGTCGGATAGAACGGAAAACAAAATTATGCTCAAGACAGACTTAGCTACGGACTTTGACTTTCAACAGGCAGGGAAAGATGTCCTCCACATTGAACGTGAAAGTCTGGCACAGCTGGAACAGTATATTAATGACGATTTTTCAAATACCTGCCGCAAAATATTTGATTGTGCAGGTAAGGTGGTCGTCATGGGCATGGGCAAGTCTGGTCATATTGGAAAAAAAATAGCCGCAACCTTTGCCAGCACCGGTACGCCAGCATTTTTTGTTCATCCCGGTGAAGCAAGCCACGGTGATTTAGGAATGGTGACCCCTCAAGATATTGTGATTGCAATATCTAACTCAGGCGAATCAAACGAGATACTGGCACTGATACCGGTATTAAAACGCCTGAAAGTCCCACTGATTTGTATGACGGGCAGACCTGAAAGCGCAATGGGAAAAGCCGCGGATATTCATCTGTGTATTCATGTGCCACAGGAAGCCTGCCCTCTGGGTCTGGCACCAACCTCAAGTACCACCGCAACCCTGGTAATGGGAGATGCGCTGGCTGTAGCCCTTTTAAAAGCGCGAGGCTTTACCGCTGAAGATTTCGCTCTTTCGCATCCCGGTGGTGCACTGGGCCGTAAACTGCTACTACGGGTTAGTGATATTATGCATACTGGTGCAGAAATCCCTCATGTCAGTAAAGAGGCCTCGCTGCGTGATGCCTTGCTGGAAATCACCCGGAAAAATATGGGAATGACGGTAATCTGCGATGATCTGATGAAGATCGAAGGTATTTTTACCGATGGTGACTTGCGTCGGGTATTCGATATGGGTGCTGACTTACACACCTTACGTATTGCAGATGTCATGACAGCAGGCGGAATTCGCGTTCGCCCGGGCACGCTTGCAGTGGATGCATTGAATTTGATGGAATCACGCCATATTACTTCTGTAATGGTGGCAGATGGCGATCATTTATTGGGCGTAATACATATGCATGACATGTTACGTGCAGGCGTAGTTTAATTAAGGATTCGTATTAATGAGTAACAGTGATGTGCTACTGAATACCTGCTATGGGCCGGTGAGCGCACAAATCATGGCACGTGCTGCGGCGATACGCCTGCTGATTCTGGATGTTGACGGTGTGATGTCCGATGGCCTGATTTATATGGGAAATAACGGTGAAGAGCTCAAGGCTTTCAACGTGCGTGACGGTTACGGCCTGCGTTGTGTCCTCACTTCAGGTATTGAGGTGGCTATTATTACCGGGCGCAAAGCTAAATTACTGGAAGATCGTTGCCAAACTTTAGGTATTTCTCACCTTTTTCAGGGACAGTCCGATAAACTGATTGCCTATCGTCAGCTATTATCTGAGCTGAATTTAACTGCTGACCAAGTTGCCTATATTGGTGATGACCTTATTGACTGGCCGGTGATGGAACAAGTGGGGCTGAGTGTTGCTGTCGCTGATGCACATCCTCTTTTACTGCCCAAAGCAAGCTACGTTACACGTATTAACGGTGGGCGTGGTGCTGTGCGGGAAGTCTGTGATCTGATCCTGATGTCACAGGGCTTGCTTGATGAGGCCAAAGGGCTATCTATATGAGTAGAACCAGACGCTGGATTATTATTTCTCTATCAATAATTGCTATAATTTTGATTGGCTTGAATATCACGGGTATCGATAAAGATGAACCGATTGTCGTCAATAATGATGAGCCAACCTATACCAGCGAACAGGCAATTACTCGAGTTTACAATCTTGCCGGTGGCTTGAATTATCGGTTAATAACAGAAAATGTTGAATATTTTTCGGCAGATTCTACATCATGGTTCACGAAGCCGGTGATGACTCAATATGATGAAAAGAAGCTAGCTACCTGGGAGATCCGAGCCGATCGCGCGAAACTCACCAATGAGCGCATGCTCTATTTATACGGTAATGTTGTGGTCAATGCGCTGACACCCGATGCGCAGCTGCGTAAAATTACCACTGATAACGCCAGTATCAATTTAACCACCCAGGATATCTCGTCTGATGACCAGGTGACACTTTATGGTACCAGCTTTAATTCCAGCGGAATGAAAATGCGTGGCAATCTTCGCAATAAAACCGCCCAGCTGATTGAAAAGGTTAAAACCTCTTATGAAATCCAGACGCAACAAACTCAGCCTTAGCCTTGTACTGATCGGTACACTGTTTGTGACCCCGTTTTCAGCATGGGCATTAACGGGGGATACCAATCAACCCATTCACATAGAGTCTGATCAGCAATCACTGGATATGGACGGTAATGTTGTTACCTTCACCGGAAATGTTGTTGCTACTCAGGGCACGATAAAAATTAATGCTGATAAAGTCGTAGTAACACGACCAGGTGGAACCCAAGGGCAGGAAGTCATTGATGCCTATGGTAATCCAGCCACTTTTTATCAGATGCAAGACAACGGAAAACCGGTGAAAGGGCAAGCTTCTAAACTGAATTATCAGCTGGCAAAAGATTTTGTCACTCTGACGGGCAATGCCTATCTTGAGCAACTGGATAGCAATGTCAAAGGAGACAAGATAACCTATCTGGTGAAAGAGCAGAAAATGCAGGCGTTTAGTGATAAAGGCAAACGCGTTACCACCGTTCTTGTTCCTTCCCAGTTACAGGATAAAAACGGTCAGCAATCGACGCAGCAGAAGAGTAACTAATTCGTTATGGCAACCTTAATTGCAAAAAATCTTGCGAAGGCCTACAAGAAACGACGTGTCGTTGAAGACGTTAGCCTGACGGTTAATTCAGGTGAGATTGTTGGCCTTCTCGGCCCCAATGGTGCCGGTAAAACGACCACTTTTTATATGGTTGTCGGCATCGTACCGCGTGATGCAGGCAATATCATCATTGATGATGAAGATATCAGTTTATTACCCCTGCATGCCCGGGCGCGTCGAGGTATCGGCTACCTGCCGCAGGAAGCATCCATTTTTCGTCATCTGAGCGTTTTTGATAATCTGATGGCAGTATTACAGATACGTGATGATCTGACGCCAGAACAGCGTGACGACCGCGCCAATGAGCTGCTGGAAGAGTTCCATATTCAGCACCTGCGTGACAGTATGGGGCAGTCACTATCCGGGGGAGAACGTCGACGTGTTGAAATCGCTCGCGCCCTGGCAGCAAACCCAAAATTCATTCTGCTAGATGAACCCTTTGCTGGTGTTGACCCGATCTCGGTTCTGGATATCAAACGTATTATTGAGCATTTACGCGACAGCGGGCTCGGTGTTCTGATAACTGACCACAATGTGCGTGAAACGCTGGCAGTATGCGAACGTGCTTATATTGTCAGTCAGGGGCATATGATTGCCCATGGAACGCCGACTGAAATTCTGGAAGATGAGCAGGTGAAACGAGTCTACCTGGGAGAAGAGTTCAGGCTCTGACTCCGTGACGCGACGCATGTATAAAGGATACTGACACTGATTATGAAGCAAGGTTTGCAATTACGGCTTAGCCAACAGCTTGCTATGACGCCACAACTACAACAGGCCATTCGCCTGCTGCAGTTGTCGACGCTGGAACTTCAGCAAGAGCTCCAGCAAGCACTGGAAAGTAACCCTTTGCTTGAGCAAACCGATCCGCATGATGAAATTGATATTCAGAATGTGGCAGACACTGACAGCCTGGATACGCGTGAAGCACTTGAACAAAAAGATATGCCAGAAGAGCTGCCGCTGGATGCCAGCTGGGATGAAATCTACACGGCGGGTACACCTTCCGGAACAGGTACAGACTACATTGATGACCTGTTACCGGTCTATCAAGGCGAAACGACTCAGTCACTTCAAGACTACCTGACATGGCAGGTCTCTCTGACCCCCTTCTCTGATACCGATACCGCCATTGCCACCGCCATTGTTGATGCGGTTGATGATACGGGGTATCTCACCGTCTCAGTGGCGGATATTCTGGAAAGTTTAGGTGATGATGAAATCACTATCGAAGAGGTAGAAGCGGTTCTTAAACGTATCCAACGCTTTGACCCGGTCGGCGTTGCAGCCAGGGACTTAAAAGATTGTCTGTTGGTTCAGCTATCGACGTACGCGAAAGAGACGCCATTCTTAGCCCAGGCGCGCCTTATCGTTAGTGAGCACCTGGACCTGTTAGCGAATCATGACTTCCGTAATCTGATGCGTCTTACCCGACTGAAAGAAGAGGTTCTGAAAGAGGCTATCGAATTGATCCAGTCGCTGGATCCTCGTCCGGGTCAGTCGATTCAGATGGATGAACCTGAATACGTTATTCCTGATGTTCTGGTACGAAAACACCTGAATAAATGGACTGTCGAGTTAAATTCAGAAAGTATCCCGCGTCTTAAAATTAACCAGCAATACGCTGCAATGGGCAATAATAACGCCCGTAATGACAGCGACTCGCAATTTATTCGTAGCCATCTGCAAGATGCCAGATGGTTGATAAAAAGTCTTGAAAGCCGAAATGATACGCTACTTCGCGTCAGTTGCTGTATTGTCGAGCAACAGCAAGACTTTTTTGAATATGGGGCCGAACATATGAAGCCCATGGTACTCGCCGATATCGCTCAGGCAGTTGAAATGCATGAGTCGACTATTTCGCGCGTGACCACGCAAAAATATCTTCACAGCCCAAGAGGTATCTTTGAGCTAAAATACTTTTTCTCAAGCCATGTTAATACAGAGGGGGGCGGTGAAGCGTCCTCGACAGCAATCAGAGCATTAGTTAAAAAACTGATTGCGGCAGAAAACCCGGCGAAACCACTCAGCGACAGTAAACTCACCTCATTACTCTCCGAACAGGGTATTATGGTTGCTCGCCGAACAGTTGCGAAATATAGAGAGTCTTTATCCATCCCACCGTCAAATCAGCGTAAAAAACTCGTTTGACTCCACTGATAAGGAAGACAATATGCAGCTCAACATTACTGGCCAAAACGTAGAAATTACTGATGCTCTGCGTGATTTTTTGAATACCAAGTTTGCAAAACTGGAACAGTACTTCGAAAGAATTAACCAGGTTTATATTGTCTTAAAGGTAGAAAAAGTGACTCAGATAGCGGATGCTACGTTACATGTAAACGGTGGGGAATTGCACGCAAGTGCAGAAGGTCAGGATATGTACGCCGCGATTGATGGTCTGATTGACAAATTAGCTCGTCAGTTAACTAAACATAAAGACAAATTAAAACAACATTGATAATCCAGGCATTCACTGTGCTTTATCGGCCCGTTTACTTCCGGTAACGGGCCGTTCGCATAAAAATGCTTAGGTGAACTTATGACAAACAACGATTCCATTTTGCAATTGAGCAGTGTTCTTAGCCAAGAATGTACCCGTAGTGTCGTCCACTGCCAAAGTAAAAAGCGTGCGCTGGAAATTATCAGCGAACTGGCAGCGAAACAACTCGGCCTGCCCTCTCAGGTTGTCTTTGAGGCAGTTCTCACGCGTGAGCGTATGGGAAGTACCGGTATTGGTAATGGTATTGCGATTCCTCATGGAAAAATTGGAGAGGATGTAAAAGCAGCTGTCGGGGTTTTTATTCAGCTGGAAACGCCTATCGCTTTTGACTCGATAGATAATCAACCCGTAGACTTACTTTTCGCCTTACTGGTACCAGCCGGACAGACGAAAACGCACCTGCATACTCTGTCCTTGGTCGCAAAACGGCTGGCCGATAAAAATATCTGTCGGCGCTTACGGTTAGCGAGTAATGATACGGATCTCTACAATATCATCACAGACACGAATACCTCTGTTGATGATACCCGTAACGAGTAAAATGTTGTGACAGAAAAGACAGCTAAATCTGGAGAGTGAGCATATGGTACTGATGATCGTTAGCGGTACTTCAGGGTCGGGGAAATCTGTAGCTCTGCGCGCACTGGAGGATATGGGATTTTATTGCGTGGATAACCTGCCGGTCGTATTACTACCCGAACTGGCAAAGACGCTAAGTGGCCGTGAAATTTCAGCGGCAATCAGCATCGACGTGCGTAATATGCCAGAATCACCGGAAATTTTTGAGCAGGCTATGGATAATCTGCCGGATGACTTTACTCCGCAGCTGCTCTTTTTAGATGCCGATCGTAATACACTGATTCGACGTTATAGTGATACACGTCGCCTGCATCCTTTATCCAGCAAGAATCTTTCGCTTGAAAGTGCTATTGATGAAGAAAGCCATTTACTTGAGCCTCTGAAGTCCCGTGCAGACCTGATTATCGACACATCGGAAATGTCAGTACATGAATTGGCCGAGATGCTCCGTACTCGTCTGCTTGGCAAACGTGAACGTGAACTGACAATGGTATTTGAGTCGTTCGGGTTTAAGCATGGGATCCCGATAGATGCAGATTATGTCTTTGACGTGCGGTTTCTGCCAAACCCTCACTGGGATCCTAAATTGCGCCCAATGACAGGTCTCGATCGTCCCGTAGCCGCTTTTCTTGACAGGCATACTGAGGTCCATAACTTTATTTACCAGACCCGGAGTTATCTGGAGTTATGGCTACCGATGCTGGAAACTAATAACCGTAGTTATCTGACGGTCGCTATTGGTTGTACCGGGGGTAAACACCGTTCGGTTTATATTGCAGAACAACTTGCAGATTATTTTCGTTCACGCGGTAAAAATGTCCAGTCACGCCACAGAACGTTAGAAAAACGTAAATCATGACAGTAAAGCAAACGGTTGAAATCACTAACAAGCTGGGCATGCATGCCCGCCCGGCGATGAAACTGTTTGAGCTGGTACAGAGCTTCGATGCTGAAGTGCTGCTTCGTAATGAAGCGGGTACCGAAGCCGAAGCAAGTAGTGTGATTGCCTTATTGATGCTTGATTCTTCACAGGGGGGGCATATCGAAGTCGAAGTCAGTGGACCTCAGGAAGAGCAGGCGCTGGCCGCTGTGATAGCCTTATTCAATGCAGGATTCGATGAAGACTAATCAGGTCTTCATTTTCCCCTTTTTACTGCAGATTATGCTGTTTCATAAATGACTCACCGCCCAACTGGCGCATCTGGCGCAAAATCCAACGCTGACGCTGAATAACATAGCCTGATGGTGCATTCACCTTAAACCGTATCGGATTAGGGAGTACCGCGGCTAACAGCGCAGCCTCTGCCTGAGTGAGCTGTCTGGCCGATTTTTTAAAGTAATGCCGGGCCGCAGCCTCAACACCAAAAATCCCCTCACCAAACTCAGCAATATTCAAATATACGGTTAAAATGCGTTTTTTACTCCAGACCGCTTCCGTCACCAGGGTTAATCCGGCTTCCAGCCCCTTACGCACCCAGCTACGTCCGTCCCACAAAAAAAGATTTTTCACCGTTTGCTGTGAAATTGTCGAGGCACCGCGGACACGATTCTCGTTACGTTCATTGTAAGCCAGCGCTTTCTCGATAGCACCAACGTCAATGCCCCAGTGATCGGGAAACTTTTGATCCTCGGCAGCAATGACCGCCAGCCCCATCCACGGAGAAATATCATCCATGCTGACCCAGTCAGAATGCGCCCGATAGCTAAAATCCCCCTCTAACCAGGCACTGACTTGCCTGTCAACCATCACGGCTGAAAAGGGAACCGGTATCAAACTAAACAGCACTATTCCGGCTAACCATAATCCGATAATAGCCAGAACAGCACGCAAAATAATGCGCTTTAGCCTATGAAACAGAGTAAAGCGCCGCTTTGTCATGCCAGTACCAGTACACGAGAGACCAGTTTATTGATACCCGCTGCTGCCTCATTTATACGCGTTGCCAGCATATAAGCGGGTGTCGTCACCACTTTGTGCTCTTCATCGACCACAATATCGTCTACCGGACAAGGCACGTGCTCAGCCCCCATATCTTCCAGCATTTCTGCGGTATCGATGTCTGTTCCGATGGTGATACGTAGCGGGATCTCAAGAATTTTAGGTAACATAACGGGAGCAATGCACATAAAACCCAAGGGTTTCCCTTGAGCATGGCAGTCACGTACCAGCCTGGTAAAGTCATCATCTACCGTACAATCGATTCCTTCGGTCGCAAAAGTACTTAAATTTTTTGCGGCGCCAAAACCGCCGGGGACGATTAATCCGTCAAGATCTTCAGCGTTTGCTTCATGTAAAGGCCGAATATTTCCTCGGGTAATACGTGCTGCTTCCTGCAGTATCGAGCGTTGTTGCTCAACCTTATCTCCCGTCAGATGATCAATCACCTCAGACTGGGTTTTATCTGGTGCGAAACAAACGGCTTCAACTTCTGATTCGGCGAGCGCCAGCAGCGTTAATACTGCTTCATGAATTTCACTGCCATCGTAAACACCACAACCACTCAACACTACGCCAATTTTTTTCATCTGTTCCTTCCCATACAAGCTTACTGGAATAATTTATTAACAATAATTAACGCATTTTTCGGCTTTATATAACAACATTTCAAATCTTTGCTATCTTGTATATAGCCAAAATAATTCAAGTTGCTTGTAGACTCCCAGTTCAGCCCGTCGATGAGCATAGATAAACTATGTCATTCAGCGGACTGGACGCAGGTAACACCCAGGCAACTTGAAGTATGACGGGTATAGTGCGACAAGGATTCGATTAATGGTTGTACTACACAAATCAAGCAACAAATCAAAGTACAACGTCATTTTCCCTGGTGTTGGCGCCGTATTCGCGCACCCCGGCTTCGCCGGGGTCATTTTTTTCCAGCCTCAGCAACCCAGGCTTTTAAGACATCCACATCATGCTGCCATTCATGTCTTAACTGCTCTATCCATTCACCGACATTATCAGACCATGCGGGTAAGTCTGGTGATTGAATTTGCTGGGCTATTTGCTGTAAATGACGCAAACCTACCGAGCCTGCTGCACCTTTGATTTTATGTCCTTCCTCAACAATACCTTTATCATCTCTGGCAGTCATATTAGAGTCGAGCACATCCAAGTATCCAGGCATCATTTTTTCAAACATCTGGAGCCCGTCGATAATTATCTTCGCCCCTACCAGGTCAATATATTGTTCAAGCATTGGAATATCGAGTAAAGCCTTCTCTGTTTCAGCAACGGTATTCACCGGTGCCAGAGTGCCTTCAGTATCCTGCGCATCCCAGTATTTTCGAATAATCGACATTAATGCGGGCACTGCCAGCGGTTTACTCAGTACATCATCCATACCGGCGTCGAGATATTCTTTTTTATTCTTTAACACATTCGCCGTTAATGCCACCAGCGGTGGGAGTGACGCTTTATCAAAACGCTGATTAAGTGCGCGCGAGATATCCATACCGGTCATATCTGGTAGCTGAATATCCAGCAGTATCAAGTCGTATTCACCAGGAACAAACATCTCTAGCGCTTCTTTTCCGGTCATGGCAATATCAACGCTGTTGCCCAGTTTTTCCAGTACTGAGCGGGCAACCACGACATTTAACTCAATGTCTTCTACCAGCAAAACATGTAAAGCTGGCAACGGCATATCATCATCCAGGGTATCTTCAACTTCTTCAGCAACACTCGGTGCATGGACTTTCAGCATAAATACGGCCCCCTCACCTGGAGTGCTGCTCACGGTAATATCGCCCCCCATACTTTTTGCCAGACGGCGTGATACCGCAAGTCCAATACCAGTACCGGTTGCCGGTTTACCGCCATGCTTATCTTTGACCTGGTAATACATAGCAAAAATTTTATCTTGCTCGTCCCGAGGGATACCAATACCTGAATCCTGAACTTCAAAACACAGGCTCTGGTTTTCTTCATAGCGAATACGCACCGTAACCTGTCCCCCCTTAGAAGTAAATTTCACCGCATTACTAATAAGGTTCCATAAGATTTGACGCAGTCGAGTTCCGTCAGTGACCACCTTGTGGGGCACGGGAAGCAGCGGCTCCATCACAAAAGTCAGTCCTTTCTGTTGCGCCTGTAGCCCGGAGAGATTTTCGAGTTCAGCCAAGAAACTGGTGAAATCTATTGGCTGGTTATCAAGCTGAACTTTATGACGTTCAAGCTTATCCATATCAATAATATCGTTAAAAATATTACCCAACGTAATTGCTGAAACATGGATAGTTTTCAGATAGTTAGTTTGTTCATCCGTCAATTCAGTATCAAGCAGAATACGGCTCAGGCCAACAATACCGTTAAGTGGGGTACGGAGTTCATGACTGATAGTGGAAATAAAGGTGGTTTTATCCCGGCTGGCCCGCTCCAGAGCCTCCTGATAGCGCTTACGTTCGGTAATATCACGTCCAAAGCCCATTAAACCATGACGTTTCCCCACACGGTCATAGTAGGGCACTTTACGGATCTCAAAACAGGCTTTACGTCCATCCGGGTATTCAAGCCACTGTTCGTAGGTCAGAGAAACGTTATGACGAAAGACTTTCTCATCCGTCTCGTTCACCTTTAATGCTGCATCGGCAGAATAGACATCCTGAGGTTTCAGTTGAATAAGCTGCTTTTCACTTTTCCCCGTCAGTAGCTCCATTGCCCGGTTGCAGCCTGAAAACTCTTTGTCTTCATTACGATAAAAAACTAAGTCTGGCGAAGCATCAAGGAAGGATCGTAAAAAAGAGGATTGTTGCTCAAGTCTGATTTGCGTCACTTCACGTTCCTGCATTTCAACTTTAAGCTGTTCCAGCATGTTATGACGCTCGGTCTCTGCTTTAACACGCTCAGCAATTTCCAAATTCAGCTGATTAATATTATCTTTCAGTTGTACATTAAGGCTCAGGTCTCGCTCGCGCATCTCTTCTAACTTATCGACCATTTTCGATAATCGCTGCCTGGACTCTTCAAGTTGTTCGACGACTATCGATAAAAAATAAACCGCCCAAGGCGTAATCAGCAAACCAAAGAAAATAGAGCGTACAACATCAATACTCTCAACCCGCCCGCTCATCAACAGAGTCACCGCCATTTGTACGACCATGGCTGTCACCACCAAGGCCGAGGCTAGCAGCAGAGAAAAACGTACCAGACCGAGCTTGACCATTAAATCGACGTAATACTGCGCTAATCTTCGGAGTTGTTTCATTGGTGATTTCCTTTACCACAGAGACATTAAATATACCGCAAAATGAGCAACAGCCCAGACTTAAAGCCTGGAATGATTCTTGTCTCTTTCTTCTGCTCACATACCGTTATTGCGCTGTAAAAAGACAGATAGAATACCCAATAAATCTATTGACTAATTTAGTGAATAGAATAATCTGGTACATCCCCATAATAAATGGGGAATTATACTGCCATTTCTACATAACTTTGACGATGACACAGATCAACAGTCACGGCGGAGCTATACCTTTTGCATATTAATGCACATAAACTGCAGATTTAGTCTGTCCTCAGTAATAGCTTTTTCTTATATCTCACCATTTAACTTTGTAAAATGTTATAAAATCCTAAAAAACAGCTAATTACTTCACAATTGACATTGCACATAGTTTTTAATCCTAAAAATATCAAATATATTAGAGGAATGTTAAATTAAAAACGCTCACAAACAGTGAGTAAGATCACAAAAAACAAAGCATTCACTTAACCCTGCGCTAGCAATAAAATATATAAGCAATTGATTTAAAACACATTAAATAGCAAGCATTCTATTCCCCTGACAAAGCAATGCTATTTGACGTGTATGCGCTTTCCCGATAACGTGGTTATCCGCTGGAAGCTTTCTGGATGAGTGTTTCACTCATCATATTTATGCAGTAATTGAGATTCCCTCGTTAGCAAGTTCAACCCTTGCGAAACCGGATACGTCGGCTACAAGAAGGCGACACACGGGCAGGTGCCATATGCACTCATCCCGTTGCCGCACCCTAACTGTGCCTACGTATAACCGGACAGAGGAGTCACGCAGAGCCTGGGGAGGTTCACTGATTATGTTGTACGACAAATCCCTTGAGAAGGATAACTGTGGTTTCGGTCTGATTGCCCATATAGAAGGCGAGCCAAGCCATAAAGTAGTGCGTACTGCGATTCACGCACTCGCACGCATGCAACACCGTGGGGCAATCCTTGCCGATGGTAAAACTGGTGATGGTTGTGGTCTGTTGCTGCAAAAACCGGACCGTTTCTTCCGTATTGTTGCCGAAGAATCCGGCTGGCGTTTAGCAAAAAATTACGCCGTTGGCATGCTTTTCTTAAACCAGGATCCTGAACTCGCCAGTGCGGCACGTCGGGTGGTTGAAGAAGAACTTCAAAACGAAACCCTGTCTATTGTTGGCTGGCGCGAAGTGCCGACCAATGAAGGTGTGCTAGGTGAAATAGCCCTCTCCTCTCTGCCGCGTATTGAACAGATTTTTGTTAACGCACCCGCTGGCTGGAGCCCGCGTGATATGGAACGTCGCCTGTTTATAGCACGTCGCCGTATCGAAAAACGTCTGCTGGCGGATAAAGACTTTTATGTCTGTAGTCTGTCCAACGTCGTTAATATTTATAAAGGTCTGTGTATGCCGGCTGACCTGCCGCGTTTCTACCTGGATCTTGCCGATTTACGCCTGGAGTCAGCGATTTGTCTGTTCCACCAGCGTTTCTCGACTAATACCGTACCACGCTGGCCATTAGCACAGCCTTTCCGCTATCTGGCACATAATGGTGAAATCAACACCATTACCGGTAACCGTCAGTGGGCTAAAGCTCGTACTTATAAGTTCCAGACACCACTGATCCCTGATTTGCAGTCAGCCGCGCCTTTCGTCAATGAAACCGGTTCAGACTCCAGCTCACTGGATAATATGCTGGAATTGCTGCTGGCAGGCGGAATGGATATCGTACGCGCGATGCGTTTACTGGTTCCGCCAGCCTGGCAGAATAACCCGAACATGGATCCGGAACTGCGTGCCTTCTTCGACTTTAACTCCATGCACATGGAGCCCTGGGATGGCCCGGCAGGTATCGTTATGTCTGATGGCCGCTTTGCTGCCTGTAACCTGGACAGAAACGGCCTGCGCCCGGCACGTTACGTGATTACTAAAGACAAACTGATCACCTGTGCTTCCGAAGTCGGTATCTGGGACTACCAGCCTGATGAAGTGGTTGAAAAAGGGCGCGTCGGTCCTGGCGAACTGATGGTGATTGATACCCGCGCCGGTCGTATTCTCCATTCAGGCGAAACCGATAACGATTTAAAAAGCCGCCACCCTTACCAGACATGGATGGAGAAAAACGTTCGTCGTCTGATAGCAATGGAAGACTTACCTGATGACCAGGTGGGTTCACGTTCTCTGGACGATGACACCCTTGCCAGTTATCAAAAACAGTTTAACTACAGCAACGAAGAGCTGGATACCATCATCCGCGTACTGGGTGAAAATGGTCAGGAAGCCGTCGGCTCAATGGGTGACGATACGCCATTTGCGGTCCTCTCCAGTCAGCCGCGTATTATTTATGATTATTTCCGCCAGCAGTTTGCGCAGGTAACTAACCCGCCAATCGATCCGCTGCGTGAAGCTCACGTGATGTCACTGGCTACCAGTATCGGCCGTGAGATGAACGTATTTTGCGAAGCCGAAGGTCAGGCTCATCGTCTGAGCTTCAAATCACCGATTTTACTGTGGTCTGATTTCCAACAGCTGACCTCTTTAGAAGAACAATACTATCAGGCCAACACGCTGGATATTACCTATAACGCAGATGAGCAATCGCTGCATGAAACGGTAAAAGAACTGTGTGATGAAGCCGAACGTATGGTGCGCAGTGGCACTGTATTACTGGTGCTATCTGACCGCAATATCGCAAAAAACAGACTCCCGGTTCCGGCGCCGATGGCGGTCGGTGCTATCCAGACACGTCTGGTAGAACGTAGCCTGCGTTGTGATGCGAACATTATCGTCGAAACCGCCAGTGCCCGTGACCCGCACCATTTCGCCGTGCTGCTTGGTTTTGGTGCTACCGCAATTTATCCGTATCTGGCCTATGAATCACTGGCCAGACTGGTTGATACCGGTACTATCGAGAAAAGCTATCGTGTCGTGATGCAAAACTACCGCAACGGTATTAATAAAGGGCTGTATAAGATAATGTCCAAAATGGGCATATCGACTATCGCCTCCTATCGCTGCTCTAAACTGTTTGAAGCCGTCGGCCTGCATGATGACGTGGTTGATCTATGCTTCCAGGGTGTAGTGAGCCGTATCGGTGGAGCCAGCTTCACTGACTTCCAGCAAGATTTACTGAATCTGTCCAAGCGTGCCTGGCTGGCTCGTAAGCCGCTGGACCAAGGTGGACTGCTGAAATATGTCCACGGCGGTGAATATCACGCTTATAACCCGGATGTCGTACAAACACTGCAAAAAGCGGTACAAACAGCCGACTATAATGACTACCAGGCATATTCCAAGTTAGTTAATGAGCGCCCTGTCGCCACCCTGCGCGATATGTTTGCTCTTAATCCTCAGGATACCCCGGTATCAATCGATGAAGTTGAACCCGCGAGTGAACTGTTTAAACGTTTTGACAGCGCAGCCATGTCAATCGGTGCTCTGAGCCCGGAAGCGCATGAATCTCTGGCTGAAGCGATGAACAGTATTGGCGGTAATTCTAACTCCGGTGAAGGCGGTGAAGATCCCGCGCGTTACGGCACCAATAAAGTGTCCCGTATCAAACAGGTTGCTTCCGGTCGTTTCGGTGTCACACCAGCTTATCTGGTGAATGCCGATGTTATTCAGATCAAAGTCGCCCAGGGTGCGAAACCCGGCGAAGGTGGCCAGTTACCAGGGGACAAAGTCACCCCTTACATCGCTAAATTACGCTACTCAGTACCAGGGGTAACCTTAATTTCGCCACCACCGCATCATGACATTTATTCGATTGAAGACTTAGCACAGCTGATTTTTGACCTTAAACAAGTCAATCCAAAAGCGATGATCTCAGTCAAACTGGTCTCTGAGCCGGGTGTGGGTACTATCGCAACAGGTGTCGCCAAAGCCTATGCTGACCTAATAACCATCGCCGGTTATGACGGTGGTACCGGCGCCAGCCCGCTTTCTTCTGTGAAATATGCAGGCTGTCCGTGGGAACTGGGTCTGGTCGAAACGCAACAAGCTCTGGTGGCAAACGGTCTGCGTCACAAGATTCGCCTGCAAGTGGATGGCGGTCTGAAAACCGGGCTCGATATCATCAAAGCCGCTATTCTCGGCGCTGAAAGTTTCGGTTTTGGTACCGGTCCGATGGTGGCTCTGGGTTGTAAATATCTGCGAATTTGTCACCTCAATAACTGTGCAACTGGTGTGGCAACTCAGGACGATAAACTGCGTAAGAACCACTATCACGGTCTGCCGTTCAAAGTGACCAATTACTTTGAATTTATCGCCCGTGAAACCCGTGAGTTGATGGCACAGTTGGGTGTTAAACGCCTGGTTGACTTAATCGGTCGTACCGATCTGTTAAAAGAACTGGAAGGTTTTACGGCGAAACAACAGCGTCTGGATCTCTCTGACCTGCTGAAAACCGCGACTCCAGCGCCAGGCAAAGCAGTGTATTGCACCGAACATAACCCACCGTTTGATAACGGGGAGCTTAACCAGCGGCTGTTAAGCCAGGCTAAGCAGTATGTCGATGAGAAACAAAGCAAAACCTTCTGGTTTGATATTCGTAATACCGACCGCTCTGTGGGTGCATCCCTGTCTGGCTATATTGCCCAGACTAACGGTGACCAGGGTCTCGCGGCCGATCCGATTAAAGCGCACTTTAACGGTACCGCAGGCCAGAGCTTCGGCGTCTGGAACGCAGGTGGTGTTGAACTGCACCTGACCGGCGATGCGAATGACTATGTCGGCAAGGGGATGGCAGGCGGCTTACTCTCGCTGCGTCCACCGGTAGGATCTGCCTTCCGTGCACATGAAGCGACAATCATTGGCAACACTTGTCTGTACGGTGCAACTGGCGGTAAATTGTTTGCAGCAGGTCGTGCGGGCGAGCGTTTTGCGGTACGTAACTCAGGCGCTATCACAGTGGTAGAAGGTATTGGCGATAACGGCTGTGAGTATATGACAGGTGGTATTGTCTGCGTTCTTGGTCAGACTGGCGTGAACTTCGGAGCAGGTATGACCGGTGGTTTCGCCTATGTACTGGATGAAGACGGTGAGTTCCGTAAGCGCGTTAACCCAGAACTGGTTGAGCTGTTGCAGGTAGAAGATCTGGCAATTCATGAAGAACATTTACGTGGTCTGATTACCGAACACGTACAGTTAACGGGCTCCTTACGCGGCGAAGAAATTCTGGCTAACTGGCCAGTGTTTGCAGCGAAATTTGCCTTAGTTAAACCGAAGTCTAGTGATGTTAAAGCATTGTTAGGTCACCGTAGTCGTTCCGCAGCTGAGCTGCGGGTGCAGGCGCAGTAAGGGGTCAAGATGAGTCAGAACGTTTATCAATTTATCGACTTGCAGCGTGTTGATCCGCCGAAGAAAGCGTTAAAAATCCGTAAGATTGAGTTTGTTGAAATTTATGAACCTTTCTCAGAAGGTCAGGCTAAAGCACAGGCAGATCGCTGCCTGTCCTGCGGCAACCCTTACTGCGAATGGAAATGCCCGGTTCATAACTATATTCCAAACTGGTTAAAGCTTGCGAATGAAGGGCGCATTATCGAAGCTGCGGAATTATCACACCAGACCAACAGTCTGCCAGAAGTCTGCGGGCGTGTTTGCCCGCAGGATCGTCTGTGTGAAGGTTCTTGTACCCTGAATGATGAGTTTGGCGCCGTTACCATCGGTAATATCGAACGCTATATCAACGATAAAGCGATTGAGATGGGCTGGAAACCTGACTTAACAGGCGTTAAGCCAACAGGCAAACGTGTCGCGATTATTGGTGCCGGCCCTGCTGGTCTGGCTTGTGCCGATGTCCTGGCCCGTGGCGGTGTTAAAGCTGTGGTTTATGACCGTCATCCAGAAATCGGTGGCCTGTTAACCTTCGGTATCCCGGCTTTCAAGCTGGAAAAAGATGTGATGAGCAAACGTCGTGAAATCTTCAGCGGTATGGGCATCGAGTTTGTGCTCAATACAGAAGTCGGACGTGATGTTCAGATAGAAACGCTGCTCAGTGACTTTGATGCAGTCTTCCTCGGTGTCGGCACCTACCAGTCGATGCGTGGCGGGCTGGAAAACGAAGATGCACCAGGCGTTTATGATGCGCTGCCGTTCCTGATTGCCAATACCCGCAATATTATGGGCTTTGGTGAAACAGCCGAGTCCCCTTATGTAGATATGGCTGGTAAGCGTGTCGTGGTTCTGGGTGGCGGTGATACTGCGATGGACTGCGTGCGTACCTCAATTCGTCAGGGAGCAACGCATGTGACCTGTGCCTATCGTCGTGATGAAGAAAACATGCCGGGCTCACGTCGTGAAGTGAAAAATGCACGCGAAGAAGGCGTTGAGTTTCAGTTCAACCTGCAGCCAGTTGGCATTGAGATTAATGGCAATGGTAACGTCTGTGGGGTGAGAGTTGCCCGGACTGAACTCAGTGCTCCTGATGCGCAGGGCCGTCGCCGTCCGGAAATCGTTGCCGGTTCAGAGCATATCCTGCCTGCTGATGCGGTGGTGACGGCCTTTGGTTTCCGTCCACACAGCATGGCATGGCTTGAGAAGCACAATGTTAACCTGGATAGTCAGGGACGCGTTCTGGCTCCTGAAGGCAGTGAAAATGCCTTCCAGACCAGTAACCCGAAAATCTTTGCCGGTGGCGATGTGGTTCGTGGTTCCGACTTGGTGGTAACGGCCATCGCTGAAGGTCGTAAAGCCGCTGACGGCATTATGAACTACCTGGAAGTGTAAGTAAAAATGGCCTGATAACCTGATTATCAGGCCATTTCATTCTTAAAAAACGAGTATTTACATCCAAAATGGAAAATGCGAGACATAATGATAATATTTAATTCCACACTACGAATTGAATACTATTTCTGAAAATGATGGCAAGCAGAGTATAACTCTCGCTTTATCGATACAGATGACATATATTTTTCTTTCGTTATGTTCGTGGGATATTTTTATATATAACCCATTCTCTATCTTCAGGCATCCCGGCAACACTTTCATCTGTCTCTGAAAACAGATCAAATTCTGATAAAAAATATACCACATATTAAAGAATATTGATCTGAAAAACGGTGCGTAAATCATTTGAACATATTTTTTAAAATACAAAGAAGACATTAATAAGAGCAATATTTTTAACTTCATCGATTTTGAATTCAGAACAGACTATGTTATCAAACAATATGATATTGAATTCAGAGAGTGACAGTATGTAATTAGCAGCTCTTAAATAATCAGAATATTTTCCCAAAAAGATTGTGAGAAAATCCATCAAGACGTACAACAAAAAGACCTGAATCCGTTAACCGAACTCAGGCCTTGATAAACCGTAAACGACCTGACTTTACAGGACAGTTACTTTACTACTCGCAGTGACGGACGACCACCTCGTGGCGGCGGCTCGTCATCAGGATTATTATCTGAATCGTCCTGGTCATCACGAGCACCGTCAATCACCTGCATCAGCGGTTCAGAAGTTGACTCGTCGTCATCATTATGACTTTCGGCATCTTCTTCGTAACCGGCTTCCGGCTCAAACATGGTTCCTGCGCCGTTTTCACGGGCATAAATGGCAAGAACCGCTGCCATAGGCACGTAGACCTGACGTGGAACACCGCCAAAACGCGCGCTAAAACTTACCGAATCGTTGGTTAACTGAAGATTGCCCACTGCACGAGGCGCGATATTAAGAACAATTTGCCCGTCACGCGCATATTCCAGTGGAACCTGCACATCAGGTAACGAAATATCCACAACAACGTGTGGCGTTAAATCGTTATCGAGTAACCATTCATAAAAGGCCCTTAATAAATAGGGGCGACGCGGAGACAGTTCCGATATTTCCATCAATTAGCCTCGCGTTTGCAAACGCATTTCACGCTCTGGCTCAGTCAATGAAGCCAGGAACGAATCACGTTCAAATACGCGTGTCATATAACCTTTCATCTCTTTCGAACCCACACCCGTCAGTTCGATGCCCATTTGCGGTAAACGCCAGAGTAATGGAGCAAGATAGCAGTCAACCAGGCTGAATTCATCACTCAGAAAGAATGGCTTCTGAGTAAATACCGGAGCAATAGCCAGCAGCTCTTCGCGCAGCTGCTTACGAGCAGCATCAGCTTCATGAGCGGAACCGTTCATGACGACATTCATCAACGTATACCAGTCTTTCTCAATACGGTGCATATACAGACGGCTCTCACCGCGAGCAACCGGGTAAACTGGCATCAGAGGAGGATGCGGGAAACGCTCATCAAGATATTCCATGATGATACGAGACTCCCACAACGTCAGTTCACGATCGACTAAGGTCGGTACGCTATGATTCGGGTTAAGATCAATAAGATCCTGAGGCAGGTTATCCGCTTCCACATGCTCAATTTCAACGCTAACACCTTTTTCAGCCAAGACAATACGTACCTGATGGCTATAGATATCAGTCGGACCGGAAAACAGTGTCATTACCGAACGTTTGTTGGCAGCGACAGCCATGAGAACCTCCAAGTTTATCCAGAAAATCACTTCGAATAGTCGCAAATGGCGACTATTCCGATAGTTTATGACCCAACATTAGACGGCATGCCGCCATCGCTTAAGCTGCGGCAGAAATCAATATTTGGGCAGAAAATTGGCTATTAGTTTACCAGATTTTACTGCCTTTGTGGGGATCACATTATTAATTTGCAAATAAATACATTTATTTCATGATGTTAGAGGCAATAATATAAATTAGTGACATAAAAATCGGCTTAAAGCGGAAAATAACACCCTCGTAAACAACCATCCGATATCAGGAATATCAACCACTTAAAATATCTCTCATCTTTCACCGCAAATTTTCTCAAATAGTAGAGATATCCAGAGTATGAATTGGATCTCTTTTCTGAGTGACATTATCTCAATTCACGATAACAAAAACCACATAACCAATTGATAAATATATATAAAAATAAATAATGATCTACGTTTAAGGCGTGAGTTAATACTTGCCTGATGCCCGAATCATCGTCTGTTTTTACTTCATGAAGCGTGATCCTTTTCTCCTTTTAAAAAATTACCTGCGCGAACTATAGACAGTCCCCCAACTCAGCTTTATCGTTAAATGGAATAATAAATCATTTTTGAATAAATATTCAATATGGAGAAAAAAAATGAAATTTACCTTTGCTAAATCCGTACTGTTCGCTTCAATGATTGCCACTTCCGGATCACTCTACGCTGCCGACAACGGCCTGATCGTTATCATTACTCCATCCCATGATAATCCATTCTTTAAAGCAGAAGCTGACGGTGCTGCAGCCAAAGCAAAAGAACTTGGCTACACCACACTGGTTGCTTCTCATGATGACGATGTTAATAAACAGAACCAACTCATTGAGACCGCTATCGCCCGTAAAGCAAAAGCCATCATTCTGGATAACGCCGGTGCTGATGCCACCGTTGGTCCACTCGAAAAGGCAAAAGCAGCGGGGGTTCCTGCTTTCCTGATCGATCGCGAAATCAATAAAACGGGTGTTGCTGTAGCACAAATCGTCTCCAACAACTATCAAGGCGCACAACTCGGTGCCGAGAAGTTCGCCAAACTGCTGAACGGTAAAGGCAAGTATGTTGAATTGCTGGGCCGTCAGTCAGATACCAACGCCGGCGTTCGTTCCCAGGGTTATCACGATGTCCTGGACGACTATACCGATATGACTATGGTGGCACAGCAAACCGCTAACTGGAGCCAAACCGAAGCGTTCAACCGTATGGAAGCCATTCTACAAACTAACCCGGATATCGTCGGCGTTATCTCCGGTAATGACACCATGGCATTAGGTGCAGAAGCAGCACTGAAAGCCGCAGGTAGAAATGATGTCATCGTGGTGGGTTTTGATGGCAGTGACTACACCCGCGACTCCATTATTAATAAAGGCAATATCAAAGCCACCGTACTGCAACCAGGCTGGGAACAGGCACAAATGGCTGTTGAGCAGGCTGACTATTATCTGAAAAACGGTAAACCACAGAAGACTGAAAAACAGTTGATGGATTGCGTCCTGATCGATGACTCCAACGCCCACAAACTCAGCATGTTTAACCTTAGCAAGTAAGTAAGGCGGAGGATTTTTTATGTTCTTAAAACAATGGGGCGGTGCATTGATAAGTTGTACCGTCCTGTTGCTAACAGCCTGCACAGTGGTAGATCTGGATGAAAACGGCAAACCTGTTCTGCCTGCCGACCCCAATGCGAAGCATAGCTTCGATAATCTGACTCCACAGCAGATAGCGCAACAAACCTGGCAATCCCGTGTTATCGATGCCGCGAACCAGCATGCTCTTGATGCCAGTTCGCTGGAAAGCAAGTTAACCGCATCTGGAGAGAAACCAGAAAGTTATTTTGTTCATCTGGAAACACCTGTTACAGAGGTTAATACCAGTGACGAACGTGAACAAAAATTCACCGTCAGCATCAATGGTAAACCGCTGGTTATTCAAGTTGGCCCAGTTATCAAGGGCAATGCAATTCGTGACGCAACAGGCTTTGTATTTGAAGATTTTACCAACCAGGTGCAGTTTGCTCAGCTTTCCCGCGTCTATAACCGCGAAGCGGTAAAACAGCTACCAAAAATAGATGCCAGTTGGGTGGGTAAACCTGTCAGCGTTCGCTTTGCCGTGACATTAAATAATGGTACTGCGCAAAACGCGGCGGCGCTGGAACTGAAACAGGAGACACAACCGTGAGTAACTTAGCGACTGATGACATTATTCTGCGTACCCGCGGTATTTCAATGTTATTCCCCGGTACCGTCGCTCTGGACAACGTCGACTACAACGTCTGGCGCGGTAAGGTCAACGTCATCATCGGGGAAAATGGCGCAGGTAAATCAACGTTAATGAAAATCCTTGCTGGTGTTCAACAACCCAGCGTGGGAGAAATTCTGTTGAATGGTAAACCGGTGCATTTTTCCAGCACTCGTGAAGCAAGCGCTCATGGTGTCGGCATGGTGCATCAGGAGCTAAACCTGTTTGAAAACCTGAGCATTGCTGAGAATATTTTTCTGGGGCGTGAGCTACAAAGGGGGATCGCCCCCATTAATCAAGCTGAGCAAGAAAGACGTGCGACTGAATTACTGAAACGTCTTGATCAACCTCTGTCACCTCGGGAGCTGGTAGGGAATCTCAAAGTAGGCCAACAACAGCTGATAGAGATAGCCAAAGCCCTGGCAGATAATGCCGATATCCTCATTCTGGATGAACCGACTTCTGCCCTGAGTAAAACAGAGGTCGAGATCCTGTTTCGCGTTATTCGTGAACTGACTCGCCAGGGGGTATCGATTATTTATATTTCGCACCGTCTGGAAGAGTTGATGGCAATAGGTGATGTCATCACGATTCTGCGTGACGGTAAATTTCAGTCTGAAGCCAAAGTGGCCGATATCGATGTTCCCTGGATTGTCCGGGAAATGCTTGGTAGTGAACCCGTGACCGATTTTCTCAGTCCAGGACGTACCTTTGGTGCACCAGTTCTGGAAGCAGAAAATATTACCAATGTTAACGCCGCCGGAAATACGGTGGTTAATGATGTGAGCTTTAAAGTACATGCCGGGGAGATTGTCGGTATTTATGGTCTGATGGGTGCAGGGCGCACAGAGCTATTTGAATGCATGCTAGGGACTGAACGCAACTACCTGGGAAAACTGTGGCTGGACAGTAAACCGGTGCCGCAGCGTTTAACACCTGCTGAACGTATCCGTATGGGGATGAGTCTGGTGCCAGAGGATCGTAAACGTACCGGTATTTTCCCCATTTCTTCCGTCGCCAACAATTTGACCATTGCCAGTCTCTGGCGACGTCTGAAACGCGGATTGACTATCGCAAACAGTGAAGAACAGGCGGTTATCTCCAGCACCATCGGTAATCTCTCCATTAAAGTTTCTTCACCTGATGTTGAAATTCAGGCCCTGAGTGGCGGTAACCAACAGAAAGTCGTCATCGGTCGCTCTTTGCTCACCAATCCTAAGGTGCTCTTTCTCGATGAGCCAACCCGCGGTATTGATATTGGTGCCAAAGCCGATGTTTTTCGCATGATGGTAAAACTTTCTCAACAAGGTATTGCGGTGGTTTTCTCCACTTCCGATCTCAAAGAAATTATGGCGATATCCGATCGTATTCTGGTGATGTCCGGCGGCAAACTGACCGCAGATATTATCCGCGATCGCGCCGAAGAATCCGCGCTGGTTTCAGCAAGTGCTCAGGGGTTTTAATATGAAAACGACACAATCCGCGGCTATTGCGCCGTCAGGTGGAACATCACTCTCTCGCGAAAGTATTCTGCTGCTACTGCTGAAACTGCGAACCTTTATTGCCCTGTTTTTAATTGTAGGTTTCTTTACCATTACCGTTCCGGGCTTCTTGTCTGCTGGCAGTATGATTATCATGATTAAGCATATTGCTATCAATGCCTTCCTGGCACTGGGCATTACTTTTGTCATTATTACCGCGGGCATCGACCTTTCAATTGGGGCAACACTTGGCCTGTGTGGAATGGTTGCAGGGTGGCTTATTACTAAAGGAATTGTGATCCCGTGGCTCGGCATCGCTATCTTCCCAAGTGTCTGGGTGATTGTCCCCATTGTATTACTCATAGGCGCCTTTATTGGGGCCACTAATGGGTGGATTATCACTCGCTATAGTGTCGCCCCCTTTATCTGTACTCTGGGAACCATGTACGTATTACGTGGTGCAGCCATGCTCACCTCCGACGGGCAAACCTTTCCGGGTTTAGCCGGAAACCCACAGCTGGGTAACACTGGTTTTGATGAAATTGGCGCCGGTTCACTGTTTGGTATTCCATGGGCTATCTGGATGATGATCGTGCTGGCACTGGTTATCGCCTATATTGCTCGCCGCCTGCCCTTTGGTCGCCATGTTTATGCCATAGGTGATAACGAGCGTGCAGCAGAGCTCTCAGGCGTGAAGGTCAAGCAGGTTAAAATTCTGGTCTATACCCTCTCAGGTGTCTGTGCTGCCATTGCCGGGATAGTCGTTTCCGCCCAGCTGCTGGCAAGCCATCCAGCAAGCGGAGCTGCCTTTGAAATGAATGCTATTGCCGCTGTAGTGCTCGGCGGAACCTCTCTGGCAGGCGGACGCGGAACCATTCTGGGTACGATTATCGGAGCATTTGTTATCGGTTTTCTCGCCGACGGGCTGGTAATGATGGGTGTCAGTGAATTCTGGCAGATGGTTATTAAAGGCTTAGTTATCATTCTGGCGGTTATTATCGACCAGATGCAAAACCGAATGCAGCAGAAGGCAGCGGTTGTCGCACAGAAGACCGCCTTCGAAAGTAAATAACCTTCCGTATTTTAAAAACAGACCGATCCCCGGAAGATATTCACTCTCCGGGGATTATCGCAATACTCATCATCCCCCTCCCCGTAAAACAAAATATTTGACAGGCCAGATCGGTACTTACCGATTATGCGCTTTTTTTAATTTCTGGCCGGTCAATACCAGTCTATACCCAAAATAATTCGAGTTGCTTGTAGGCACCCAGTTCAGCCCGTCGATGAGCATAGATAAACTATGAGATTCGGCGGGCTGGACGCAGGTAACACCCAAGCAACTTGAAGTATGACGGGTATAACTAATTATTAGCATCATCATGCCAATAATTGCATTAGTAGAGTTTTTATTTTGTATAGTAAAATCATTAATATTAAAAAGCTCGCTAAATAGTACTTATACTCAATCAGTATAAAAAATATACCTGATGCGATTTAACTAATACATTAAATCAAATAAAGCACTTTCTTTTATCTTATTCATTTCTATTTACCCTCTAATTATTTTAAGATATTTGGAGATATACCATGGGAAACATTGATAACAGATACTACTTACGTGCAACCGGTATTACACAAAGCAGCCTGCTGTTAGAATGGCAAAATGATTCGATGGAAGCACCACACTACAATATAATTTATTATATCTATGAAAATAACATACAAAAATACTCTCGCCCCACAAACTCACCGTTTTTGTATGTCACCGAACTGCTCCCTGGAACAGAATATCGCTACCAGATTAAACGTGTAAATACCAGCACGGGTGAAGTTATCAGTCAGAGTAATATTATTTTTGTCACCACTGAAAGTTATCATAACAGCTATAACCTGCGTGCATCCGATATCACGCAAACCAGTCTGCTGCTGGAATGGCTACAAGGAAATCTCTATCCGAGTGCGCCGCATCCGGACAGACGTTATGATATCTATGAAAATAATATACTTAAATACTCACAAGCTTCATCTTTCACTTTCCTGGATATCACCGGACTGACTCCCGGCACGGAATATCACTATCAGGTTAAAAGTGTGAAGATCGAAACCGGCGATGCCATCAGTCAGAGTGATATCCTTGCCGTTACCACAGAAAGACACGAGGACAAATATAACCTGCGCGCATCCAATATCACGCAAACCAGTCTGCTGCTGGAATGGCTGCAAGGGAATCTCTATCCGAGTGCACCGCACCCGGACAGACGTTATGATATCTATGAAAATAATACACTGAAATACTCACAAGCCTCATCTTTCACTTTCCTGGATATCACCGGACTGACCCCCGGCACGGAATATCACTATCAGGTTAAAAGTGTGAAGATCGAAACCGCCGATGTCATCAGTCAGAGTGATATCCTTGCCGTCATGACCCAACATAGAGGTCCCCGTTGCCATTAAATGCCGGGTTAGCTCTGAGTGAGATAGCGGAAAGAGACGCCGATTTTTCGGCGCCTCTTTTATGCTGTGACTAAACTACGCGCGGTAGCAAAATCCGTCACCAGCACATCAATATAATTACCCTTCAGTGCCCCGCGAATCGCCTTACTTTTTTCCAGCCCACCCGCCAGAGCAATCACATGCTGGCAGGCACGAGCTTGTTCCAGCTCCATACCAATCACCGGATCTTCTTCATGACTTAATACGGGTTTACCGGACTCATCATAATAATGCAGGCAAATATCGCCCACAGCGCCACGTTCAGCCAGCAACTGGAGCATCTCTTCGTTATAGTAGTTACCTGAGTTTTTAAGCAGCTGGGAAGGCTCGAGCTCACCAATTCCGACTATCGCCATATCCACTTTCGCAAATTTTTCCACGACTACAGCCACATCCGGGCTATTCACCAGACGGGTACGCTCTTCAACCGAGTGCTCAAAGCTTTGTGAAGGAAGTAGCCATGCGTCACATCCAAGATGGGCCGCCAGTTGCTGAGTCAGAATAGTAGCCTGCACATTCCCATTAGGGCCAACCCCGCCAAGTAACTGAATCACTCCTGCGGCGTGGATACTCTGGGGGTGCATTTCATCAACCATGCAACGAATGGTGGTGCTCCATGAAGAGATACCGACCCAGTCTTCCGGTCGTAAACGCGTTTCAACATAGTGAGCTGCCGCACTGCCAATAGCATGCTTTATTTGTGCATTACCGGCATTTTCACCAGCATCAACGACGATAGCCTGGCGAATGCCGTAACGCGTCTCTATCTCTTTTTCCAGTTCAACAAAAATATTCGTCGGTTGCACCACTGTAATTTTTACCAGTCCTTCTTTCTGACAGCGGGTCAGTGCTCTTGAAACGAAAGATTGCGATAGCTGTAGAAATGAGGCTATTTCGGACTGTTTTTTATTTTCGCTATAGTAAAGGGTCGCTATTTTTACCAGTAAGCGCTGTTCATCCTGCTTCGACATAGCATTCTCCTTAATTTTATCCCTGTATTTTTATGCATTGCCGAATAGATAACAAGCAGGGAAATCTATTGCGCCCCTTTCAAATGTGATCCTTTTCTCTTTCTTAGAAGATTGCTTGTACAAGTCGTAGACAAACCCCCTCACAGAGCATATCTTACATCCATGGATAATAAATCATGAGTGAATATATATTCTGAGCGCCTAATAATCGTTTGTTTCTGCCACTTATAGAGCTGGTAATGAACAAATGGCGCTCTTTTTCACCCAGACTGAATATTTATTCAGATAGGAATTAACATTCGAGAGGTGTTTTATGAATCCGTTTTCGCTCTCCATCGAGGGTTTAGAAAAAAAAGCACGTGCGATCCGCCGTCGCATTATTGTGCTCAATGCTGAAAGCCCGGCGGGTGGTCATACCGGCGCTGATTTGTCACAAGTTGAAATCTTGACTGCCCTGTACTTTCGCATCCTTAACTGCTCTGTGGAACTGAAAGACAGCAAAGAAAGAGATATCTATATCCAGTCTAAAGGGCATGCAGTGGGCGGTTATTATTGTGTGCTGGCAGAGGCCGGATTTATCCCTGTAGAGTGGCTCTCCACCTATCAGCATGCTGACTCACATTTACCCGGACACCCGGTACGCCATAAAACGCCTGGCGTGGAATTGAATACCGGCGCCCTGGGACATGGTTTGCCGGTTGCGGTCGGAATAGCCCTGGCAGCAAAACGTGACAACAGCAAACGCCGTGTCTTTGTTGTGACAGGCGATGGTGAACTCGCTGAAGGCAGTAACTGGGAAGCCGCGCTAGTCGCTGCGCATTACCAGCTGGATAATTTGTTTATCATTAACGATAAAAACAATCTACAGCTTGCTGGCCCGACGAAAAACATTATGAATACCGACCCGTTGGATGAGAAATGGCGCGCCTTCGGTATGGAGGTGACCCAATGTAATGGCAATGATATGGCCGATATCGTCGCCACTCTGGAAGCCTTACAACCTAACGGTAAACCACATGTCATCATCGCTAATACCACCAAGGGCGCAGGGGTATCCTTTATTCAGGGACGTCCTGAATGGCACCACCGTGTACCAAAAGGTGAAGAAATAGCATTAGCGCTCGAGGAGCTAAAAGATGAGTAATAGTGAACATCTCGCCACCGTGATGGTGAATGCCTTTATTGATGCCGTTGATCGCGGTGTAGATCTGGTTCCGGTTGTCGCTGATTCTACATCAACCGCCAAGATTTCACCGTTTATCAAAAAATACCCCGAGCGTCTGGTCAACGTCGGTATCGCCGAGCAGGTTCTGGTAGGTACTGCAGCAGGACTGGCTCTGGGAGGAAAAATTGCTGTCACCTGTAACGCAGCGCCTTTCTTAATCTCTCGCGCTAACGAACAGATTAAAATCGATATCTGCTACAACAATACCAACGTGAAGCTATTTGGTCTCAACTCTGGAGCCAGCTACGGCCCGTTAGCCAGTACTCACCACAGTATTGATGATATTGCTGTTCTGCGCGGTTTTGGCAATATCGAAATATACGCGCCCTCTTGCCCGATTGAATGCCGGCAGATAATTGATTACGCCCTGGAGCATGTAGGCCCGGTCTATATTCGTCTTGATGGTAAAGCTTTGCCTGAGCTCCATGATGAAAAATATCAGTTCGTCCCAGGACAAATTGATGTTCTACGTCAGGGAAATGATGTTGCCTTGGTCGCAATGGGCTCAACAGTACATGAAATTGTTGCCGCTGCCGCACAATTAGCAGAAAACGGTATTGAAGCCACGGTTATCAATGTACCGTCTATTCGTCCTTGTAATACCGGACAGTTACTGGAGATCCTTAAACCGCATCAGGCCGTTGTCAGCGTAGAAGAACATAATATCAATGGCGGAGTCGGTAGTCTGGTGGCCGAAGTTCTGGCCGAAGCAGGATGTGCCATTCCGCTGCGTCGACTGGGTATTCCTGATGGTGGATATGCCATCGCAGCCGATCGCGCATCAACACGCGCTTACCATGAAATTGATGCAGCTGGGATTGTAAAACAGGCGACGGCTCTATTTCAGGCACAAAAAAAATAATAAGACAAAATATGTCAGGTGGCGTTGATACTTATCTGCATCAATGAGGTAACTGTGGCCGGTAAAGAAATTATCATTGCCCTCGATGAGGGCACAACAAATGCTAAAGCGGTGGCACTCGATAGCAACGGCAAAATAGTCGCATCCTTTTCCAGGGCTTTGACTATCACCACTCCGCAGGAAGGATGGGTAGAGCAGCCAGCCGAGCTGCTGATTGAGGCCTCTGTTGATGTTGTATCACAGGCTATTGCCGCAGTGGGCGCAGAAAATATTGTTGGGCTGGCAATCAGTAATCAGCGTGAAACCGCTGTAGGCTGGTATCGTGATAGCGGACGCCCTCTTTCTGCGGCAATCACCTGGCAGTGTTCACGTACAGCACCTTTCTGTCAGTCGTTACGTGAACAGGGCAAAGAAGCACAGATCAAAGCAGTCACGGGTTTACCTGTCGCCTCGCTGTTCTCTGCGTCAAAAATGCGCTGGTTACTGGAGTCAGTACCTGATGGTTTTACGCAGGCTGAACAAGGCGAAATCTGTTTAGGGACGGTGGATAGCTGGTTGCTCTGGAATCTGACGGGGGGAGAGTCTTTCCACTGTGATTATTCCAATGCTGCACGCACTCAGCTATTAAATCTGCATACCGCAGACTGGGATGATGAAATGATGGCGCTTTTCTCGATTCCGCGCCAGGCACTTCCTGATATTTTACCCTCGAGTGGACACTTTGGTTACACCCGGGGATGCCAGGGGATCCCCGACGGTATTCCTGTGCTGGCAATGCTAGGTGATTCACATGCCGCCCTGTTTGCGCACGGTCTGGGGGCTACGGGTTGTGTGAAAGCGACCTACGGTACGGGATCTTCGGTGATGGCTCCCGTCAGCTCGGCTCAGTATGATGTTGATAGTCTCGCCACTACCGTTGCCTGGCATGACGGGGAACAGCTGGTTTATGGCCTGGAAGGAAATATTCCCCATACCGGTGATGCGGTTGCCTGGATGGTGGAAAGTACCGGACTGGATATGCTCGCGCCACAAGAGCTGGCACAGCAACTCACCCTGTTACCCGCTTCGGTTGACTCGACATCAGGCGTCTACTTTGTTCCCGCGCTTACCGGGCTGGGTGCGCCCTGGTGGGATGAAAATGCACGTGGAGTCATAAGTGGTCTCAGTCGCGGAGTCAAACGCGCACATCTGGTACGTGCTGCACTGGAGTCCATCGCTTATCAGATTGCTGATGTGGTGATGGTGATGCGCCAGCGCGAGGATTTTACTTTAACGGCACTGATGGTAGACGGCGGACCAACCAAAAATAGCTGGTTAATGCAATACCAGGCCGACCTTCTCGGGTGCCCGGTGCTGCGTAGCGATGTGGCGGAGCTCTCCGCTATCGGTACAGCTCTGCTCGCACGCAAAGCGTTATTAAAAATATCTATCGAGGAATTACGCCAATTTTTACCTGAACATCTGAGTTTTCAGCCTGATATGGCACGTCATGAACGACTCCAAAAACGATGGCACGAATGGCAGGTAGCTGTGAAATTAACGAGACAATCGAAAGATAAACAATAAAATACGGCCAGTAAATATACCGAACCGGATAAATTGCCCAGGTGATTTATCCGGTAAACCTGAACGATTTAATTAACAGAGGAAGCATTGATCAGTATTTTTTTAAACTTCTCTATATCGCAAATTACATATTCACTGGCCTGTTTACGAATATACTGCTCATTAATCAGCTGAGTGATCGCCCGGCGATAATTACGCTCTGAACAACCAAAGCGCTCAGCTTCCCGGTAAACTTGAGAGAAATCGACCAGAGGTTTGTTTTGCTGATAACGTTCATAAATATCTGACATAATATTAAATACCAGCGGTTGTAAGAAACGCTCCATGGTTTTTGCCATACCCCGCTGATAGCTGATAGAAAGTAGCTGGCTTAGCCAAATACCCACCTCGGCATGAGTCAGTAAAATTTTCTCCATCATGGCTAATGGAATAACGTGCACCGTCATTGCGTCATTGGCAATAACTGAAAACTGGCTGGGTGTTTTTGTCAGAAACTCAATTTCACCAATAATAGTATCGCTGACAAAACGCTGTCCGAGACTGAAGACTTTTCCATTATCAGCATGATAATGCATGGTATATTCGCCCAGCGTTATCCAGTACAACGCTTTTATTTCTTCGCCCTGCCGTAAAATAGCTTCGCCAGGGCCAAAATCTTTTTTTTTAAAGGCGCCGACAGCACCGCTTCACGCAAAGTTTGATAGCCCCTCTGAGCATATTCTTGAAGCAGACTCATCTGTTACCGACCTCCGATACACCATGTCTTTTATACCTGACTCAAGGTCTGAGCTTATTGCGCTTATCGCTAACATTCCAGAATTACTCAGCCTGGTAGAAAAATAAGAGCGAAAAATGAAATATGAGACTGCCCGTGGATCCTGTCGCTATTCTACCTTGCTGGCATTGAACTCATGCTGCCTTTAAACGTTAAACCGCATGAAAAATCAATTTTGTGATCAAAATCATCTACACCCGGACATTTGCCTTTTTCTCAATTCACAGCTCTTTCTACTGTACTCCTGAACTCAGTGAAGAGAGAGAGTCTGATGACACCACATATTAATGCAAATCCAAGTGACTTTGCTGCAGCCGTTATCATGCCAGGCGACCCATTACGTGCCCAGTATATTGCTGAAACCTACTTAACAGATGCAAAGCGTGTCTGTGATGCTCGCAATATGTTTGGTTTTACCGGTTATTACCGCAACAAACCTGTATCCGTCATGGCACATGGCATGGGGATCCCTTCTGTTTCTATCTATGTTTATGAGTTAATTAATTCTTTTAACGTTAAAAAACTGATCCGCATTGGCACCTGCGGCATCATCGGAGAGAACCCTGACCTCCAGGCTGTGGTCGTTGCAACTGGAGCCGGGACCTCATCTTCGGTTAATCGGGATCGCTTCGGCGGTTATGACTACGCTGCCGTTCCTGATTTCGGGTTATTACGTCTGTGCTGGGAAGTCGCACAGCAACGTCATATTCCAACCCAATTTGGCAATACCTTCACCAATGACCTGCTGTATGACAAGCCAGAAGGCATGTTGCAGTTGCTAAACAAGATGAACATTATCGCCGTTGAAATGGAAACCTCCGCCCTGTTCACTCTTGCCGCACAGTATCGGGCCAAAGCACTGAGCCTGTTGACGCCTTGCATTAACAGTCTGACAGGAGAGGAAGTTCCGGCCCTTCAGCAACAAGCCACGCTAGACAAAATGATTGAGCTCGCTTTAGAAACCGCAATTTATTGTGATTAGCCTATTCCATAAGGGTTCTTGAATGAAAAACACCACACAACCCGCCACAACTGCTCTGAAAGTTGAGTCTAATGGCGTCAATGCTGTCCCTGAATCTGAACGTTATGGTCATGCTTCCGGGCTTTTCCCAGTCTGGTTTTCATGGAATGTCTCAATCCTCGGCATCACCTACGGAATCTATGTTTACTCTTTGGGACTCAGTGTCTGGCAGGCTATCAGTGCCGGTATTATTGGTTATTTGCTGTCATGTTTTCTGGTCGGTATTCTGGCAGTAGGCGGGCCTCGCACCGGTTTGCCCACCTTAACGCAGACGCGTTTCTGTTTTGGTTATCATGGTAATAAATTCCCTACCCTGTTTGCCTATATTTCAAATATGGGCTGGAAAATCACGCTGATTACCCTGGCATCAACTACGGGGGCATCCCTGACAGCGAAACTTTGGCCTGCCATTTTTGCACAAGCAAACGGCCAGCCAGCACTATTGTGTGTGCTTGGCTGGTTTGTTCTTATCCTGGCTTTAACCCTGTCAGTCGCCGTTTATGGCCATCAGTTGATTATGCAGGTTGAGAAGTACATCGCCTGGGTCACTGGCTTGATGAGCATTGTTTTTGTGTTGTTAATCGTACCGCATATTCACTGGGATAAACTGGGTCAGACTGCCGTTCATGGAGACTTATTCACTTGGATAGGGGGGGTCGTACTGGCAATGACCATGGTAGGGCTGGGATTCCTGAACTACGGTGGTGACTTTGCTCGTTACTTACCCAGCAAAACGCCGGCCTCAAAGGTCATCTTCTGGACCACGTCTGGTATTGCTTTGCCAGTGAGTATTTTACTGATGCTCGGCGCATTTCTGGCTGACAGTAACCCAACACTCAGTGCGGCTGCCGCAAACTCACCGATTACGTCTCTGACTGATTTACTGCCGCTCTGGTTTTATGTCCCTTTCTCGATTGTTATTATTGTATCTCTGCTCTCGGCTGCCATTACCGGTGTCTATAGCTCAGGGCTTGCCTTGCTGGCAATGGGGCTTCCGGTCAGCCGAGCCACGACGACCACAATCAATGCTGTCATTATCGGATTAGGCGCGTTTTATCTGATGTTTATCTCTGATTCATTCCTTGCCACTTTTCAATCATTCCTGATCGCTATTGGTGTAGTTATGGGCTCTGCTGGGGCTATCCAGCTTGTCGATTTTTATCGACAAAGACGTCTTGGCTGGAAGGTGGATATGGCGAATAAAGCAGGGGATGGCGGTAGAGATGGTCGCTGGACTGCATTGCTGTCCTTACTGATTGCTACCGTTGTGGGGACCGGCACTATTACTTCAAGCGATCCTTATATTGCACACCTGGTCGGTTTCCTGCTGACTCCAGAAACGCGTAATAGCGTATTTGCTTCAGCCAGTCTGGGGGTGATTGTGTCAATGGTGACAGGAGCGAGTATCTACGCTTTTCTGACCTATGTGCTGAAGATAGAGCTGCCCGGTATCAGTGCCGAGGAAATGGCACACCGTAATAAGAACATTGAGGAAAAACAATCGGTAAGCTAGTCATTATACAATAATGCAGAAAAATATTAGCTGATATCAGTTCTTCTGATATCGGCTTTTTTATCTCCGGGCAAAAAAAAACACCGAAGAGAAACTCTTCGGTGTTTGTTTGCTGTCCATTGTTGTTCTGCAAATTTGCAGAAAACAATTAACGCTTGGAGAACTGAGGACGACGACGTGCTTTACGCAGACCGACTTTCTTACGTTCAACCTGACGAGCATCGCGGGTAACGAAACCAGCTTTGCGCAGTTCAGAACGCAGAGACTCATCATATTCCATCAGCGCACGGGTAATACCGTGACGGATAGCACCAGCTTGACCAGAGATACCACCACCTTTAACAGTGATGTACAGATCCAGCTTCTCAACCATCTCAACCAGTTCCAGCGGCTGACGAACTACCATGCGGGCAGTTTCACGACCGAAGTACTGTTCCAGAGAACGTTGGTTGATTACGATTTTACCACTGCCCGGTTTGATAAAAACACGAGCTGCAGAACTTTTGCGGCGACCAGTGCCGTAGTATTGATTTTCAGCCATTGCCTATAATCCCGATTAAATGTCAAGAACTTGCGGTTGCTGTGCCGCGTGGTTGTGCTCGTTGCCTGCGTAAACTTTCAGTTTACGGAACATAGCACGGCCCAGAGGACCCTTTGGCAGCATGCCTTTAACCGCGATCTCAATCACACGCTCAGGACTGCGAGCAATCATTTCTTCAAAGGTCGCTTGTTTGATACCACCGATGTGACCAGTATGACGATAATACACTTTGTCAGTACGCTTGTTGCCAGTTACAGCAACTTTGTCAGCGTTCAGAACGATAATGTAATCACCAGTATCAACGTGCGGAGTGTATTCCGCTTTATGCTTACCGCGTAAACGGCTAGCCAGTTCAGTAGCCAGACGACCTAAGGTCTTACCAGCAGCGTCAACAACATACCAGTCGCGCTGTACGGTTTCTGGTTTAGCTGTAAAAGTTTTCATTAAAAGCTTACCCAATATATAGTTACACGTTGGTGAACACCCAAACGCTTAAAATCAGTTGAGGCTCACACGACATTGTCCAGCAAACCTACCCCTTCGAATAGCCTATGCCGGCACGACAAAAGTTTCGGGAAAAAAACTTTGGTTGTAACGTGGGGTCGCAAGATTATAGAGAAGTCGCTTCGAAAAATCGACCCTAATTTGTCTTTTGTGCCATAATTATACCCAAAATAATTCGAGTTGCATGACAAAACGTTAACGTTTTGAACAACGCAAAGCGTTGGCCCGTCAGGGCGAGACTCATCTATGAGTCTCGTAACGCGGCAAGTGAGAGAATCCCGATGAGCTTACATAGGTAAGTGATTCGGGTGAACGAACGCAGCCAACGCACAGGCAACTCGAAGTATGACGGGGATAGACATTTAAGGCAGGTGCTCCAGGCGCAAATACTCTTCACTTTGCATCTCCTGTAACCGCGACAGGCAGCGCTGGAATTCAAATTTAAGTTTTTCACCTTGATAAATATCGAAAAGTTCTGTTTGTGCAGACACAATCAGTTTGACATGCCGTTCATAAAACTCATCTACCAGCGCAATAAATCGTCGGGCTTCATTTTCGTTACGGGTATTCATCACGGGCACATTAAACAGCATCACCGTATGGAACTGACGCGATAAGGCAATGTAATCATGCTGGCTACGGGCATCAACACAAAGGGTCGTAAAATCTACCGCCAGGGTTTGGTTGGCCACGCCGAGTGTCGCCAACGGTCTGTGGTTAATTTCCATCACAGGTCCTGGCTCACGAATCACCCCCGTCAGCGCAGTATAGAGTTTTTCCATCTGCCCGGCTGTCTGTTGATTTAGAGGTGACAGCCAGATATGAGCCTGGGTCAAGGTTCTCAGCCTGTAGTCAATGCCAGCATCGACGTTCATCACATCACAATACTGTTTGATTGCCTCGATAGCAGGCAAAAAGCGCGTCCGCTGTAAACCATTACGATACAGTTCATCAGGCGGAATATTGGATGTTGCGACTAACGAAATACCTCGTGCGAAAAGGGCTTTCATCAGCGTCCCTAAAAGCATGGCATCCGTAATATCAGAGACAAAAAATTCATCAAAACACAAAATATCAGTTTCCGCTTTGAAACTGTCTGCTACTTTCTCCAGCGGATCGCTTTCGCCTTGTAACTGCGTTAATTCTTCATGAACCCGTAACATAAAGCGGTGAAAATGCAGCCTTAACTTGCGTTCACCAGGCAAACTCTGGAAAAACATATCCATCAGCCAGGTTTTTCCTCGGCCGACGCCACCCCACATATATAACCCCCGGACAGGCTCTTGAACCGCTGGAACACGATTTTTACTCAGCAGCTTGCCAAATCGAGCACGCAGACCGCCTGGCACAGGCTCAGGTTTTTGTAAGATAAGCTGCTGCCATATCGTATCCAGTTTAGTGATGGCATTACGTTGCACATCATCAGGCTGATAATCACCTTGTAACAAGGTTTGCTGATAGCATGATAGGGGAGAGGTATTTTGCATGGTATCCTAGTATTTCCTTTAAAATCGGATAGCTGTTTACTACAGTTGTCGCAAAAAGGCCGTTCTACCCTAAGCGAAGCTGCGGCAAGATTCCACTTCTCTTAAATTAACGGTTATAGTGGCTACAGTACCCAATGGAATCACAAGACAACGGGAGATGTTCATGACTTGGGAATATGCGCTTATTGGATTAGTTGTGGGCCTAATCATTGGTGCCACCGCGATGCGTTTTGGTAATCGTAAACTGCGTCAACAACAAAACCTTCAATATGAGCTGGAAGCAAGCAAAAAAGAGCTTGAAGAATATCGTGAAGAACTGGTCAGTCATTTTGCACATAGTGCAGAACTTCTGGACAAAATGGCCGGTGATTATCGCCAGCTTTATCAGCACATGGCGAAAAGCTCCAGCAGCCTGTTGCCAGGTATGACAGCGGAAACCAATCCGTTCCGTACACGTCTTAATGAATCAGAGGCGAGCAACGATCAAGCTCCGGTTCAGATCCCTCGCGATTACTCAGAAGGCGCTTCGGGTTTACTGCGTAATGGCGCCAAGCGTAACTAATCGGTATCTCGCTCAGGGGACTTAGTGGCCCCAGAGTAAGCTTCATTCAGATGGCCGAATCACAGTTTTTCTGTGCATCGGCCATCTGGGTTTTGTTTCTGGAAGCCATACTTTCACAATGTATGTGTCCCCTTTCCTTATTGTCATGAGAGCCTGCATCTAATGAAAAAACAAGTACGGCTGTTAAGTGTATTAGCGCTAAGTATCGGTGTGACACTCAGTGCTTCATCTCTGGCTTTAGCCTCAACATCTACAGATGTCCCTTCGCAGCAGCCTGTATTACCTAGCCTGGCGCCTATGCTGGAGCAAGTTATTCCTGCGGTTGTCAGTGTCCAGGTTGAGCGCAACGCACCTGCTACGGATTCCGAAGCGCCGCTCCCGCCAGGAAAAGTGCCGCGTGGCCTGGGGGGATTAGGTTCAGGTGTCATTATTGATGCCAAAAATGGTTATATTCTGACGAATAATCATGTAATTGATAGCGCAGATAAAATCAAAATCAAACTCAATGACGGACGCGAGTTTAATGCTAAAGCTATCGGTAGCGATAAGCAAAGCGATATCGCTTTACTACAATTACAGGACGCCAAAGACTTAAAAGAAATCAAAGTGGCTGACTCTGATGGCCTGCGAGTCGGTGATTTTACTGTTGCTGTGGGCAACCCGTTTGGTCTCGGACAAACGGCAACCTCTGGTATTATTTCTGCCCTTGGTCGTAGTGGACTTAATTTAGAAGGTCTGGAAAACTTTATCCAGACTGATGCTTCAATTAACCAAGGTAACTCTGGCGGGGCACTGGTTAACCTTAACGGCGAGCTGATTGGTATTAATACCGCCATTCTGGCCCCTGGTGGGGGTAACGTTGGTATCGGTTTTGCCATCCCTAGCAATATGGCGCAAACCCTGGTTAAACAATTTATCCAGTACGGTGAAGCTAAACGCGGTTTACTGGGTATTAAAGGCACAGAGCTGAATGCTGACATTGCTAAAGCCTTTAAACTCAATACTCAGCGCGGTGCTTTTATCAGTGAAGTGATACCTGACTCCGGATCGGCAAAAGCGGGCGTCAAAGCAGGCGATGTTATTACCAGTTTGAACGGTAAAACGATCCAAAGCTTTGCTGAATTGCGCAGCAAAATTGCCACCACCGAACCCGGTACAGTAGTTAAACTAGGTCTGTTACGTGATGGAAAACCTCTTGACGTTAATGTAACCCTGGATAAAAGCCCAGAGGCGACCACGAGTCTGGAGTCGATTCTTCCCGCACTACAGGGAGCTTCATTCAGCGATGGGCAGTTAAAAGACGGGACTAAAGGTGTCCTGCTGGAGAATGTAGAAAAAGGTTCACCTGCGGCACTGGCAGGCTTGCAGAAAGATGACGTTATCGTCGCGATCAACCGCGATCCGGTACATAATTTAAGCGAAATGCGTAAAGTTTTAGATACCAAGCCTGCGATTATCGCCTTACATATTATCCGTGGCGACAACAGTATCTATATCCTGGCGCGTTAATACTAACCGAGGAAACGGGCATGTCAGGTCTACCTGCCCGTTCCACTTATGTTACTCTATCGGCCTCTCTTACGATTTAATTAAACACTATGCTTCTGAAGATACTTCGTTCAGTGGTGATAGGAATAATTGTTGCGGGTTTATTGTTGTTCACAATACCTTCACTCCGACAAACAATTAGCCCGCTTACCCCGTCAGCATTTGATAGCACCGATGACACCCCGGTGAGCTTTAACTCAGGGGTACGTCGCGCTGCTCCTGCTGTCGTCAATGTCTATAACCGTAGCGCCGGAAACAATGGCCAGCCAGAATTGCATATAAAAACGCTCGGCTCTGGCGTTATTATGGACAGTCGCGGCTATATCATTACGAATAAGCATGTCATCAACGATGCTGATCAAATCATTGTCGCACTACAAGATGGTCGTATATTTGAAGCTTTGTTAGTCGGATCTGACAGTCTGACAGACCTTGCTGTATTAAGAATTGATGCCACCAATCTTCCCACCATCCCTATTAATATCAAGCGACAGGCACATATTGGCGATGTGGTGCTGGCGATTGGCAACCCCTATAACCTTGGCCAGACAGTCACCCAGGGAATTATTGGCGCCACTGGACGAGTCGGCCTTAGTGCATCTGGCAGGCAGTCTTTTTTACAAACAGATGCTTCGATCAACCGGGGAAACTCCGGCGGTGCGCTGGTCAATTCGCTGGGTGAACTGATTGGTATTAATACCCTGTCATTTGACAAAAGTAATGACGGTGAGACACCAGAAGGCATTGGCTTTGCTATTCCTACCGCGCTATCAACCAAAATCATGGAAAAACTGATTCGTGATGGACGGGTGATCCGTGGTTATATCGGTATTGATGGCATGGATTTCGCGCCGCGTAATGCCCCTGCCACGGGTATAGAACGGCTACAAGGAATTATGGTCAGTAAAACGTCACCGAATGGACCCGCGGCTACCGCTGGTATTCAGGCCAAAGACTTGATTCTTTCAGTCAATCATAAACCTGCGGTATCGGTGCTTGAGACCATGGATCAAGTCGCAGAAATTCGCCCGGGTTCGGTTATTGATGTTGAAGTCATACGTGACGATAAGAAACTCACCCTACCTGTCACTATTCAGGAATATCCCGCTGTTAACTAATTAACTGCTGTCGAACAACCATAAAAAACGGGAAAACAATGTTTTCCCGTTTTTTCTTCTCGGGCTAAGAGCTTATTTGCTCTCACACCGATAATACTCAGGCTTACTTCACAAACTCTTCGCCCAGCTTAATGTCACTCTTCAGGGTATCCAGCATACCGGTCAGAGCGTCTTGCTCATAAGCGCTCAGGGTACCAATGGCTTTATACTCGGCAATGCCGTTTTTACCTAACAGCAGCGGCTGAGAGAAGAAGCGGGCATATTCACCGTTACCTTCAACATAAGCACATTCAACCACATTGCTTTCGCCTTGCAGTGCACGTACAAGAGACAGACCAAAGCGTGCAGCGGCTTGTCCCATGGACAGTGTTGCCGATCCGCCACCGGCCTTCGCTTCAACCACTTCAGTTCCCGCATTCTGGATGCGTTTAGTCAGGTCAGCGACTTCCTGCTCAGTAAAGCTCACTCCCGGGATCTGAGACAACAGAGGCAGAATAGTCACGCCTGAGTGGCCGCCGATAACCGGAACGTCGATTTCCGTTGGTTTCTTGCCTTTCAGCTCCGCAACAAACGTATTTGAGCGGATGATATCCAGGGTCGTTATACCAAACAGTTTATTTTTGTCGTAAACGCCTGCATTTTTCAGCACTTCAGCCGCAATCGCAACAGTGGTGTTCACTGGGTTAGTGATGATTCCGATACAGGCTTTCGGGCAAGTCACTGCCACTTGCTGGATCAGGTTTCTCACAATACCGGCATTCACATTAAACAAGTCAGAACGATCCATGCCTGGTTTACGTGCAACACCAGCAGAAATCAAGACAACGTCCGCACCTACCAACGCAGGTGTTGCGTCTTCACCAGAGAAGCCCTGGATTTTCACATCGGTAGGGATGTGGCTCAGATCAACCGCAACGCCAGGGGTTACTGGTGCGATATCATACAGAGAGAGTTCTGAACCTGAAGGCAGTTGGGTCTTGAGTAGAAGGGCAAGCGCCTGGCCAATACCGCCTGCCGCGCCGAGGACTGCAACTTTCATCCTAAAACTCCTTATTATGGGTAGCTAAATCATGCCGTAACATCCTGCGATGGCGACCATAATCCTGAGAGTGGGTAATTACAATCCTTTCGTTTCAAGACTGCGATATTCTGCAATTCCTGACCACGTTTTGCTGCACTTACTTTCCAGGTGGAATAAAACGCCAGAACCGCCAGGTCACGACCTGATGTGGTTTACATCAACCGCCGTTACATTACTCGCCTGGGGACATCAAAACAACATCAATTTAATAACATTCGGTTTACTTTAATGCTTATTTTTAAGTCGTGAGCCATGCATGTTCGTCGATAACAAAATCTGATAAGATCACTCGTTTCTATAATATTTTTTCAACTCGCTTTACCATTCGAGATTTGCATAAAAATTCATTAAAACGCATAATAATTTTCTTTATCCCCCCTATGGCAGGTAAAGAATGCGTATTCTTTCGAAACAAGATGAATTAGTTAAAGCTTTCAAGGCCTTGCTTAAAGAAGAGAAATTCAGTTCGCAGGGAGAAATCGTTCAGGCGTTACAGAACGATGGCTTTGAAAATATCAATCAGTCCAAAGTATCGCGTATGCTGACCAAATTCGGGGCAGTACGGACACGTAATGCAAAAATGGAAATGGTCTACTGTCTGCCCGCAGAATTAGGGGTGCCTACTACCTCCAGTCCGTTAAAAAACCTGGTTCTGGATATCGACTATAACAATGCCGTCGTTGTGATACACACCAGCCCTGGTGCGGCTCAGTTAATTGCCCGTTTACTGGACTCTCTCGGTAAATCCGAAGGTATTCTCGGTACTATTGCCGGGGATGATACGATCTTTACCACCCCTACCAGCAATTTCTCAGTGAAACAGCTTTACGAAGCGATTCTGGTGCTGTTTGAGCAAGAGCTGTAATCATTCGGCTGTTCCCGCCATAACACATGGCGGGGAGCCCGATATATCTGACGTCGCTCAGGCATTAATAAGCGTGTGCTGATACTTATGCAATATCAGGCTCAGACGCTGTACCAGCTCTATGGTTTGTGGTGGCGCTGACCACTGCTGTAGTTTTTCTTCATAGACATCCAGTTCAGCCAGCAACAGTAAATACTCTCGCTGCCGTTTACTGTCATTACTCGCTGCAATGACCCGGTTCGCCGTTTTACGTAACTGGCGATGAAAAGCTGATAGCTCCTCATTAACCGGTATCGCGACATCACGCAAACGCTGATGCAAAATAATCAGTGTCAGTGCCAGACGATACTTGTCGATATCACCAGGGAAACGACTCAGCAATAAGAATAGTTGCTGATACAAAGCGGGCAGATGGTTCTCATTATGGCGTATTTTATTGGTCGTCAGTGCAGAGACCGCAGCCGAAACAAATTGATTGAGCAACGTGCGTCCAGTTCTCTCTTTAGAGTTATCGCGAACCAGCAGAATCACCAACAGCGCCAGGATACTACCGACGATTTGCCCCAGAGCACTATCCAGGAAAGTGCTAAAATGGAACGTCATCGGGTTATCCAGTACGATAATGTTAATGGTACCCGCCAGTGCGCCAAGGGAACCAAGCCGCCGTTTCTGAACTTCAATACCAATGAAGAAACCCAGTAATGCCAGGCTAATACAGAGCAATAAAAAGCTTTGCTGGGTCGAAGGCATAATAACCAAAAAGTAGAGCGCGCCTATCGGAAGTGCGGCTAACATGCCATAGACAAAATCAAGCGCCACCATCCGGGGATTAGGCAGACGCATAGCCAGCGACGTTACGACGGCTATCATCACCATTGCCCCACTGCCAGACGTCCATCCGGTCCATAACCAGAACAAACTGCCCAACATGCAGGAAATAGTGGTACGCCAGAAGTTGATCATCGCGTGATGCCCTTCGGCTGACTCAACTTTGACAACCACTTCGTCCTGTAAAATTTCCTCTTCTACTCTGCTTATCGGAGCATGTGTGATAACGCCCTTTTTGAGTAATGAGTAACGTGTTGAGGCACCAACCCAGCTACTGATCGATACTGGCGTGGATTTTTCTCCCAGCACGGAAATTAATCGACGCAATTTTTTCAGCTGCCTGTGTACATCTGCAGCCGTTTCAACATGCGTTGCAAAGACCTGTCTGAGCGAAGGCGTAATATCCAGCGGACGTAGATTCTGAACCAAGAAGGTTTCACAGGCTTGGGTAATTTGTGTCAAAGCCAGGGTATTAATCGCCTTAAGACGCCGATTCGCCCGTTCCCAGCGCGAAGACTCCATCTGTAGGTTACTGCGCATACCGTTTAATGCAGTCACCCGTCGAACCAGATTCCCCCAGCTTTTATCGATTTCGTCTTTATCTTCATGGGCAATACAGAGCTGCATTAACCGATACTGTTCCACCAGCAAGCTGTCCAGCTCTCTGTCTATTTCTTGTTTAATCGAGCGAGGGGAAAAAAGTAAGTCAGCAACAATAGCGCAGACAATACCAATGATTATCTCGCTGCAGCGTTCAATCGCAAATTGTGGCGTCGTCAGTGGTACAGTGTGGATACTGATGACAATGATTAAAGCAGTATAACCCGACAGCCCCCATGCGTAGGAGTTTTCAACACGTACCAGAGAAGAGATCCAGATACAGAATCCCGCCCATAAACAACATGCCAATAGCATGACTACTGGTGCTCTGATCAGTGAGATTATAATAATTAAAGCGGCTGCACAGCCGATAAAAGTACCGACAATACGTAACATACCACGATAACGAATCGCACCAGAATAAGGCTCACCACCGGCCGCAAAAGCCGGTCCGGCAGCAACCAGTGCTGCCGTCAGCGCGGCCCAGCGCGGGGTATCAAGGTTAAAATGAAAACCAATGAAAACCGCCAGTACAATGGCGAAGGCCAGCTTAATTGCAAAGCGGATATGCAGTGTAGAAATATGATACATACTTAGCTGGCTCAACCGATCTCACGAATGCGGTGCAGAAGTTTCATAAAAAATGAATCATGTTCCGTATCCAGATCTTGTTCACCGGTTACCACAACGGTTGCCGTGGTGCCCGCAGGGTAAAGGATCCCCTGCTGCTCATCGAGATGAATACGCACCGGAACACGCTGAGCCAAACGAACCCATTCCAGATTAGAGTCAATACTCGCCATGCCTTTGGCATCACTTACACTGCTTGCGTTAGCGACCCCAGCAGAAATACTGTCAACCGTTCCACGCAGTACCCGATTACTTCCCAATGGAGTGATTTGTACACGGTATCCCGGACGAATACCGTCAAGCTTGGTTTCCTCCATATAGGCCTGAATATAAAACGAATTCTGTTTGACTAAAGCAACGGCAGTAGAGCCACGGGTAATAAACTCTCCCACGTAGACATTAAGATTAGTTATCCAGCCATCAGCCGGGGCACGAATAATCGTGCGCTGTAAATCCAGAGTCGCAACGTCGCGCAATGCCTCCGATTTAGCTAATTGATGAATAGCGGTTTGCAGTACGTTATTGGACTGATCGATCTCTTCACGCGATATAGCATTGGCTCCAAGGCTATTACGTCGACCAGCTTCACGACGTTTCTCCGTGACTAACGCCTGGTAATAATCAACATCGGCCTGTGCTTCAGTTAACGCTTTTTGATAACGTTCTCTGTCTATGACAAATAACACCTGATCTTTCTTCACCAGCTGATTATCGTGAACATTCACTTCGCTAATCAAACCAGAAACATCCGGCGCAATAGCGACAATGTCGGCAGAGAAGCGGGCATCACGCGTCCAGGGTGATTCAGTGTAAAACGCCCATGCGCGAAAAATAGCGATGAAGGCCAGAACCACCAACACTAAGGTTATCGCAGGACGAGAGATATTTTTTACGAAAATTTTCACAAAGACCTCAAACAAACAGACGCGAAATCAAATAAAAAAGACAGCAATACAAGGCGGTATTAAATAGGGCCGGATGCCAGACAAAATCATAAATACCGGTCGGGGTCAGCAATCGGCGGACTATCCAAAATAGTGCCAACGACAAAATCAACTCGAAAAATATTGGCGGAAAAGAGAGGCCAGATATTACGATGACGGGAAACAGACTCATTTTAGTCCTGCAATAGAGTACTGGAGAGCGAATGCTCAACAGCAATTTACAATAAGAAACAATTTGAAATTAATCTATTATACCCAAAATAATTCGAGTTGCTTGTCGGCGCGAAGTGAGGCGCGTCGATGAGCATAGATAGACTATGTGATTCGGCGCGCCTCATGCACGCAACACCCAAGTAACTTGAAGTATGACGGGTATATTCGGTTAACACAGCGTTAATTACACTATAATAATGTTATTAAAAACCTGTTATCCAGAGAATGCTATAAATCAATTTTTGTACCATTACACAGAAGAAAACCAAAGTAGAGAGGATGTTAGGAAATTTAAGCAAAGACAGGGCGAAAATGCATTCGCCCCTGTACTCGTCATACTTCAAGTTACTTGAGTGTTAACAGTATTCTGGCCATCGAGTCACATAGCTTATCTGTGCTCATCGACGGCCGGAGCTTCTCGCCTGGGAGCAGCGAGAATTATTCAGGGGATAAGTGAAAGCTTAAGCAGTACCACCGATGGTCAGATTATCGACTTTCAGAGTCGGTTGTCCAACACCTACCGGCAAACTTTGGCCTTCTTTTCCGCAAACCCCGACACCCTGATCGAGGGCCAGATCGTTACCGACCATCGAGATCTGTTGCATCGCTTCGATCCCGGACCCTATCAAGGTTGCCCCTTTGACTGGTGTCGTCACTTTACCGTTTTCAATCAAATAAGCCTCGGAAGTAGAAAAGACGAATTTACCAGAGGTAATATCTACCTGACCACCGCCAAAATTCGGCGCATAGAGGCCATACTCTACGGATTCGATAATTTCTTGCGGGGTTGATTTACCTGCCAGCATATAGGTGTTGGTCATGCGCGGCATCGGTAAATGTGCATAGGATTCACGGCGACCATTGCCTGTTGGCGGCACACCCATCAGGCGCGCATTCATCTTGTCCTGCATATAACTTTTCAGGATACCGTTTTCAATCAGCACGTTGTACTGGCCCGGAACACCTTCATCATCAATGGCCACTGAACCACGGCGATTAGGCATCGAACCATCATCAACAATGGTGCAAAGTTCTGAAGAGACCTGTTGCCCTATTTTTCCGCTAAACACTGATGTACCGCGACGATTGAAGTCACCTTCCAGTCCATGACCGACAGCCTCATGCAGTAAGACACCCGGCCAGCCAGCACCCAGTACCACCGGCAGCATACCCGCCGGGGCGGCAACCGCGGACAAATTAACCAAAGCCATACGTACGGCTTCTTTTGCCCAGGCATCAGCACGCACTTCACCATTGACGTTTTCAAGGAAGTATTCATAACCGAAACGACCGCCGCCGCCGGTAGAACCGCGTTCGCGTTTTCCTTCGTGTTCAACCTGAACACTGACCGATAAACGGACTAACGGGCGAATATCAGCCGCCAGTGTGCCATCCGTTGCGGCAACCAAGATAAGCTCATAGACGCCCGTCAGACTGGCGGTCACTTCCTGTACACGGCTATCGGCTGCACGAGCAGCACTATCAACACGTTTGAGAATATCGAGCTTCTCTTCACGCGTCATACTGGTTAACGGATCAATACTGGCATAGAGCGCACCATGTTGTACCGCCCCCAGAGTTTGAATACGCCCATTACCTTGTTCACTGACAATGCTACGTGCCGCATGGCTACTTTGTTCCAGCGCCAGCAAGCTAATCTGATCGGCATAAGCAAAACCGGTTTTTTCGCCACTGATAGCACGGACACCGACTCCCTGATCGATATTATAGGAGCCATCTTTAATAATACGGTCTTCCAGTACCCATGACTCATGATAACTGGACTGGAAATAGAGATCGCCATAGTCAAGACGACGCTCTGATAACTGACCGAGAATGGAAAACAGGTCTTGATGGGTTAAGCCATTCACAGACAGTAGTTGCTCACTTACCAGGTTCAGACTCATCGTTTCGCTACTCTTATTACTTATCGCTCAAGGCGAAAAAGGGTGGAACTTTGGATAGTTCAAGTCACGACAACCCTAATCACTGACTGATATTTTGATAAAACTGCAAAATCAGTCCAGCAAAACAGGCCCGCAGATTTGAAATATAATGAATATATACCCAAAATAATTCGAGTTGCTTGTAGGCGCGAAGTGAGGCGCATCAATGAGCATAGATAAACTATGTGATTCGGCGCGTCTCACGCACGCAACGCCCTGGCAACTTGAAGTATGACGGTATAACTTTTATGTGTGCCGTTATTTCTCCACGCACAGCAAATCATCTGGCTTCGTTCATTTTCGGCTGACGTAATACTTCATCAACTTTCGGTTTATCCATCGGGCCTGTGATGCTATAGCGCAGGATAGAAACCTTACTCCATAATGGACTTAGTACCTTACTCGCCGCAAATACCGCAGCACCAACAATAGGGTTGACCGCAAATGCCGTCGCTACACTGACCGTGGCAGAGATTTCCGGTGCGACAATCGCCTCGAGATTAAGCTCGCGCCGCACTAAATCCATTTCACCTTTAATGGCGATATCCGCTTCCAGGCCGTCCACCAGTGTATCATCGGTATGGAAAATACCGTCTTTTATCCATGCGGTGCTATTGATACTGTCGTAGTAAAAACCACTCCCGAAAGTATCTCTGAAATCAAAACGTAACTTGCGCAATAGCGCATCAAAGCTGACCAGACGAAGTAATTGCCCCGCACGACCAGTGCCAACCGACTCGATTCTGCCACGCCCCAGTGACATTTTCAAAATCCCACTCAGCGAGCTTTCATCAGGAGACCAAGGGACATCTCGCCAATACAAATCATAGTTTACATCAAAAGAAGATTCCTGAAGCGGAATGCTCACACCAAAGAAACTCGCCGTCTGCCCCACCTTCTGCCCCGTAAGGCTCCCTTTTAGGGCCGTACGGAGACCGCCGGGTTTATTGACCCACTCCCCCTCGGCAGTTAACCGGGCGAACCCAGCCTCTATCAAACCGTTTTCCAGTTTCAGAGTATCGCCTTTAACAATTAAATCACCGTCAATACGACCGTATTTCTGCCCCCATAACCAGCATTCAGCACAACGCAGCAAAACGTCAGGCCAGCTACGGAAATCAATAGCCGATGATGAAAATATACTGTTATCAGCGCCTGTATCACTCTTCATCGCCCACTCAGGGTTAAAGTAGAGATAATTGATATTAGCCTGCCAGGCTGCGTTTTTATGCATTTCCAGCGTGCCGTTAAGTTCACGTCCTTTAGCAACCACTTTTGATCCGCCAGGCGTCGGCTGTGTCATCACACTCAAGTCATGCCACTGTTGTCCACCTAAAGTCAAAACCGGTATATATAATGTCACCTTCTGTGGTAACACAATACTATCATCGGTAACATGAGCTTTATTCTGACTTGATAAGCCCAGCCATTCTTCTCCGGCGATAGCGGGCAAATAGAGTTCGATGCTGTTTGATTCAGGCAGTGCGGGGATCCCTTTGCTGTTCGCTGCCCAAATAGCGCTATCAAGAATCAGATTTTTATTGAGCAACCAGCGGCTGGAAAAGTGATTGTCAGCCCCCGCATTTCCGTTCAGGGTAAACTCTTTTAACGATCCTTTGACTGCAATATTGACTGGCAGAGCTGTTCCTGCCGATTTATTCAATGGTGAAGGTAAGTGACTACTTACATTCTTTAAGTTCCCCGCCAGATTGACCTGATATTTAGCATCGCCGCTATAGGGAAGCGAGATATCTACTTTACCTGTCCAGCCCATACGACCACTGAGTTTTTTACTGATCTCATCAGGTATGACATTTATCTTGCCTGGCAGCCAGTCCCCGCTCAAATTGACACCAATTTGATACTCTTTTTCCCCTGTTTTGGTAGAAAAATCTATGTCAACCGGCTGATTAAACCAAGTAGCCTGCAGCGGTTCACTACGCAAATCACCATTAGAAAAACTAAACTTTCCGCTTAAACGGTGCAGCGTGCTTTCCAGAGGCTTAATTAACAGGTCATTATTTTTCAGCGTAACCTCGCCAGAAGCCAGAGTCATTGCGCCATCGAGGGGAATATCAAGATGTAAGCGAGCATTCACATCGCCGCTAATTTGCAGTTCATCGAGGGCGGCAGCCAGGGAGTCATCAAGAGGCGTATCTTTAAAATAGGGTCCTACTGCCGCACCCGGACCATTAATATCCGCATCAATCAGCAGTTGTTCTTTATCATAGTCAGGAATATTTGCCGTCAGGTTGCGTGCTGTAACACCACCAAGCGCGACCTTATCCGCATTCATCCACAGCCCCTGATTAAGGAAGTCAAGGGTGATATCAAGGTTTTTCAACGCCGGCCAGTCGGGCTGGAAAGCATAGGTCGCGTTACGCAGTGGAACATAAACCTGGAACTGACCTTCATTATCTTTGAAAGGAAATAAACCAGGGTCACCGCCGAATACCAGCGTCGCGTTATCCGCCTGTCCACCCTGGATAGCACCGCTCAGATAATCAGTGAGTTCTTTACCCATCAGATTTTCCGGGAAATAACGCCAGGCTTCAGCACCATTATTGGTTCTGATACCTGCCAGAATACCTAACCAAGGTTCACCCTGCGCCGGTTGTAGATAACGAAAATCCCCTTTGGCCCAAACGGCAATAGCCTGAACATCAATATTTTTGCCTTCGAGCTCGAAACCTTCAGCATCTTTTTTCCACAGCAATGAAGCGGTGCCTTTGGTTATGTTCAGCGGTGCACGAAATACCGTTTCATAAGGCATTTTGCCGTCAATAACCTGAACATCCAGCTTACCATTCATCACACTCCCGCTCACCGTTCCCGATAAGTGCTCAACGCCGGGTACTAATTTCCACTGGTTCCAGCTGACATTATTCCAGCTCGCCTGCATGCGTGTCTGATCGGGGTGGTCTAATGGAATATCCAGTGCCAGCGTCGCGATATGCCCTTGCGGCTGCATCGTTTTCCAGACTTTCACCACCTCAGGAGAAAAACGCGTGGCAACAGGCATGAGTCCATTGAAGTTAGCAAGTTCCATATTGCTGGCACGAACCCGAATTTCTTCACCTCGCGTGTTACCTTGCCCGTTCAGCCAGGCAAGCTCCAGCCGTCCTTTTGGCCAGGCATGATCATCAAGGGTAATATTAGTATCAGGGATAACGAGTTCCCAGCCCGAAGATTCACGACTGATCTGTGCTGTCAGATTATCGACGGACAGATGGTGTTCAGTGTTATTTTCGCTTTCCCAACTCGCGCCCCCCTGTTTCAGCCAGATATTCCCTCCGCGAATTTCCCCGCCATTGATATCCATCCAGCCTTCCAGGCTAAAACGAGCGCTTTGCAAAGAGAGATTATCGGTCATCCAATGACTAAACCAAGGTTTGACATCAACATCATCTGCTTGTAACCAGATTTTGCCGCTATCCAGTAAGCCATTCTCATCCCGCAAGTCTAAACGAACATTGGCAACCCCATGTTGTCCGTTAAAACTCGACAAACTCACCATACCTTCAGCGCGGTGGCGACTCTGCTCATTAAGCCAGGTCAGTTGCGGAATAGAGAGCTCAGAGCGCTGCCCCGAAAGGGTCAGAAAACTAAATGTACTGTCACGAAGATCAAAGTGATCGAACTGACGCAAGAAGAGATTGCTTATTTTACTGGCTTCGAGACCATCGCCTCCCCCCTCTGAACTGAACGGGGTATTGATACGCACTTGTAGCTGATAAAAAGTGAGATCGCGAAACTGCCAGCGGGCATGCAACAAGCTTTGCCAGATATCCAGTGCCAGAGAGACACGTTTAATCTTCAGCTCGCCCCCTTCATTCAGCGGCACTTGAATATCTTCAACATTGAGGGTAGGGCCAAAGCTTTGCCAGCTGGCTTCAAGATGGCTGGCTTCAACAGGCACACCTGTTGCCTGCTCTATTTTTTCCAACAGAGCAGGACGCCATGTGTTCAGATGCGGTAGCACTAACCGTAGCGCACTGATCAGCAATGCAACAATAACAATCAGTCCCACGCCAGTAAGCAACAGTATGCCTGGCAGTCTCCTCACATCTTTCCCCTTGTTATTACAGCATAATGCACAAATCCCAAGGAAGGATTCACATCATAACCACATCGAACTGCTCCTGATTGTAGAGCGGCTCTATCTGTACTTTGACCTGTTTGCCAACAAAGATTTCAACCTCAGCCAAAGCATGAGATTCGTCACTTTTTAGCGCTTCACCGACGGCAGGAGAAGCATAAACCAGGAAACGATCGGAGTCATAGGCATGGTGCACACGGACCACTTCACGCATAATTTCATAGCAGACTGTTTCAACACTTTTTACCGTACCACGACCATGACAGCTTGGGCATTCATTACACAGAACATGCTCAACGCTTTCACGCGTTCTTTTACGCGTCATTTCAACCAAGCCAAGCTGTGAAAAGTTACTGATCCCGGTCTTCACGCGGTCTTTACTCAGCGCTTGTTCAAGAGAATGCAGCACCCGGCGGCGATGATCCTCATTACTCATATCGATAAAATCGATGATGATAATTCCACCAAGGTTACGCAGCCGTAACTGACGGGCGATAGCTTGTGTCGCTTCGATATTGGTATTAAATATCGTGTCATCAAGGTTGCGATGACCAACAAATGCTCCGGTATTGATATCAACAGTCGTCATCGCTTCTGTCTGATCAATGACCAGATAGCCACCAGACTTCAACTCAACTTTACGTTCCAGGGCCCGCTGGATTTCATTTTCAACATCGTAGAGATCAAAAATAGGCTGACGGCCACTGTAGTGTTCTATTTTGCTGGTCATCTCTGGCATATATTCTGCCGTGAACTCCAGCAAACATTCATAGGTCAGGCGTGAGTCAACACGAATTCTGTCCAGTGCTGCATCGGCAAAATCCCGTAATACACGCTGCGCCAAAGCCAATTCACCATACATCTGATAGCGAGTTTGATTACGTTTTTTACGCTCGCTAACCTTGGTCCAGACCCGTTTCAGGTATGCCGCATCAGAAGCTAAATCGCTTTCACAGACGCCTTCCGCCGCGGTACGAATAATAAATCCGCCCAGTTCGTCGCAATAATCACTGACGATACGTTTTAAACGTTCACGCTCTTCTTCACTGTCAATACGCTGAGAGACACCCACATGTGAAGAACCCGGCATAAATACCAGATAACGTGAAGGTAAAGTGATATCAGTAGTGAGTCTGGCACCTTTGGTACCTAGCGGATCTTTAACCACTTGTACCATCAAGTCCTGGCCTTGGCGTACCAACTCTGCAATATCACGAACGTGGAAATTTTTTTGTTCTTCTCCGGCGACACATTCCGTGTGGGGCATGATATCGGAAGCATGGAGAAACGCTGCCTTATCAAGGCCAATATCTACAAATGCCGCTTGCATACCGGGCAGCACTCGACTTACACGACCCTTGTAGATATTTCCGACAATTCCACGACGTGACTCACGTTCAATATGGATTTCTTGCAGTATTCCGCCGTCAATATAAGCAACCCGCGTTTCTGATGGAGTCACATTGACCAATAATTCAGCCGTCATCTTTTCCTCGTCGATTCCGTAACGCGTGAAAATCACTCAGCAATTCATTTGTTTCCACCAGCGGTAGTCCCATGACTGCATGATAACTACCATTAATTTTTCGGACAAAAGCGCCACCAAGACCTTGAATGCCATAGGCACCGGCTTTATCCATAGGTTCGCCGCTGGCGATATAGTCACTAATGTCTTGTTCCGATAAATAACGAAACATCACCTGAGTTATGACCAGACTTTCCAGCACTTGAGCGCTGTCTGCAATTGCTACTGCGGTCATGACATTATGTTGCCGTCCTGATAGCTGACGAAGCATATGAGCAGCTTGTTCGGTACTCTGTGGTTTTTCTAATATTTCACCTTCGAGCACCACGATAGTATCAGCCCCAAGCACAGGGAGATCCTGTTTAGCCATGGCAACACCCGCCTGAGCCTTTTCACGCGCCAGGCGTCGAACATATTGCTGCGCATTTTCATGTGGCTGTCTCTGCTCAATAATACCCGGAACTATCTGCTCAAAAACCAAACCCAGCTGGGCCAAAAGTTCCTGACGACGTGGCGATCCAGATGCCAGATATAACGTAATCATAATTACCTTTATTGCACAGCGAATTGTTGGCGAATTTTACGCATTAGCAGGAAAATCCACGGCCAAAGAATACCGTTGATCCCACTACTCCAAAAAACAGCGGGCTGAAAGGCGACATTGGCATTTAAAAAACCGGCCCAGAAAACAATCAAATTAGCGACCAGGGATAATAAAATCACGACTAATGCTTGTTGCCATAAAGCAAGGTTACGGAATAACTGATATTTAAGCGTCACCAGGTAGGCTACAATACTGAGTGCTAACGCACGCACACCCAAGGTGGAGCCACTGATCAAATCCATAATCGCGCCTACCGCAAAACCGGTTCCGACATTAACACGATGTGGCAGGGCCAGGATCCAGTATAACAGTATCAGTAATACCCAATCGGGCCGGTATAATTTCAAATCATCCGGCCATGGCATCACTTCTAGCAGCAGCGCAATAAGAAAAGAGATCCAGATAACCCAGCGACCCTGGCTGCGATAACGTCCCACTAGCGACTCCCTGTTGGCGCTGTAGTAGTACGGGGTGTATTTCCCCCGTTTGCCGGAGTTGGAGCAGGTGCGGCATCTGGAGTCGGCGCAGGAGGCCCCATAGCATCAGCAGGAGGTAATACTTGCGGCATCATTTGCATCAATCGTTCGTTAGCGACGCGATGAACTTCATGAGGCGCCATAGGTATGTCCCCTTCTTTATCAGCTCCCCACAGCAACAGCAAATAGCGTAAACGCTGTAATCCTGCGGTTGGGCGGGCCTGAATCACGGTATAAGCACGCTGAGTATCCAGCTTGACAGAAGACACCACACCCACCGGATAACCTTCAGGAAAACGTCCGCCCAATCCTGAGGTCACCAGTACATCACCGACACGAATATCAGTATTGGCAGGTAAATGTTCAAGTTGCAGATCGTCGCTACAACCCGTACCTGAAGCCAGTACCCGAATATCATTACGCAATACTTGAATGGGCAGCGAATGCGTGGCATCACAAATCAGCAGTACCCGGCTGGTGAATTTCGCCACCGCCACCACTTGACCAACCACCCCTTTATCGCTAATAACCGGCTGACCTTCGTAAACGCCATTAATGCTGCCTTTATCAATAACCACCTGGTCACTATAGGGATCGCTCACCGTAGAGATGACCTGAGTAACCATTTTTTGCTCGTCCTGGCGCAAAGGCGAACCGAGCAGTTCTCGCAGACGCGTATTTTCCTGCCGATACTGGCCCAGCATCAACAGTTCACTGTTTTTCAGGATCAGTTCCTGACGTAAAACACGGTTTTCACGTTCCAGCTGGCTACGCGAAGTTAATGTCTGAGACACGTTGTCGAGTAATTCACGAGGGCCGTTAGAAACAAAATAGAAAGGGCTGACAGCAGTATCAAGGTATGTTCGAATTTGACTGAACACCCCTAAGCGGCTATCGGCAATAATGACGCCGAGCGCCACCAAAACCGCCAGAACAAGGCGAATTTGCAGCGACGGGCCACGACTAAAAATGGGCTTCATAGGCTATGCGTATTCCCGAACCAACAAGCAAGGGAAGCCATCAGGCTCCCTTGTACCGAGGCTATTACTCTTCGCTAAACAAGTCGCCACCGTGCATGTCGATCATTTCCAGAGCCTTACCGCCACCACGAGCAACACAGGTCAATGGATCTTCTGCAACTACTACCGGGATCCCCGTTTCTTCCATCAACAAACGATCGAGGTTACGCAGCAACGCCCCACCACCAGTTAATACCATACCGCGTTCTGAAATATCAGACGCCAGCTCTGGCGGGCATTGTTCCAGCGCAACCATCACAGCGCTGACGATACCGGTCAGTGGCTCTTGCAATGCTTCGAGGATTTCATTCGAATTCAGGGTGAAACCACGTGGTACACCTTCTGCCAGGTTACGACCACGCACTTCGATTTCAAGGACTTCATCACCCGGATAAGCTGAACCGATACCATGCTTAATACGTTCTGCGGTCGCTTCACCAATCAAAGAACCGTAGTTGCGGCGTACATAATTGATAATCGCTTCATCGAAACGGTCACCACCAATACGTACAGAAGATGAGTACACCACACCATTCAGAGAGATAACGGCAACTTCAGTGGTTCCCCCACCGATATCAACAACCATCGAACCCGTTGCTTCAGAAACCGGAAGACCAGCACCAATAGCCGCAGCCATAGGTTCTTCAATTAAGAAGACTTCACGAGCTCCCGCACCCTGAGCTGACTCACGAATAGCACGACGCTCAACTTGGGTCGCACCAACAGGTACACAAACCAGTACGCGTGGGCTAGGACGCATGAAGCTATTGCTATGAACCTGTTTGATGAAGTGCTGAAGCATTTTTTCAGTCACAAAAAAGTCGGCAATAACACCATCTTTCATTGGTCGAATAGCCGCGATATTGCCTGGCGTACGACCCAGCATCTGTTTGGCTTCATGACCCACAGCAGCAACACTTTTTGGCGAACCACTTCTGTCCTGGCGAATCGCCACAACGGATGGTTCATTCAATACAATGCCCTGTCCTTTAACATAAATCAGGGTATTCGCGGTACCCAGGTCAATGGACAAGTCATTAGAAAACATGCCACGAAATTTTTTCAACATACTAAGGGATAATCCTGAAAGCTGGGGCAGATAAAGATCCGCTTACTTTAGCAACCACTCGTTGTAGCGACAAGGCGAAGAACTGCTCTACAACGGTGAAAAATAGTACACTTCGCTACAGTTGTTACATTTCTGAAACATTCTGGCGTCGTGTGCTCAAAAATACAGCACACATGATGAAATAAACGTTTCATTCACAGTAACAAAACGATTTAAAACGGCTGTGATAATCTTAAGGCAAACCATCATGTCCCCTTAAGATACAGCGGGCGTTATTCTACGTGAAATAATGTCAAACGGCAGGTTAAACCGAGTATCTTTGAGAATATTTTTTCACGTCATTATCCAGTAACTGTGCCGCGGCAATAAAATCGCCTTGCGCGCCTGCTACGCCATTATCCATCAGAGTCTGCCATTCACTCAGCGTTCTTACGCCTGACGCAAACACATGTGCATGCGTCCCGTGACATGCTTCAACTAAACTCTGTAGAAACAGCTGGTTCTCTGTCTGTTTGCCAATGTTTCTTACAACAGCAGGATGCAGTTTAATCAATTCGATATCCAAAACCTTAATGTAAGAGGTACTGGCCACCGTTAATCCTGCATGAATAACTGCTATCTGCCCACCTAATGTCGTGATGGTTTTGATTATCGGACGTAACAGACTGATATGTTGACATACATCTTCCTCTGCAAGTTCAAAAATAATCCGCGAACGCAGTGATTTTTCATATTGCATTAACGAATTCCGGACCCAGTCCTGAAAAGAAGGACGTATTAATGAGTCGAGAGAAACCTGAATCGCCATAGTTTCTTCCGGCCAGAATCGCAGTAATGGCAATAAACGAGAGATGATAAGCTTGTCATATTGCTCAGATAAACCGAACTGTTCGACCATCGGCATATACTCATCGGGTAGTATTTCCTGCTTACCATCCAAAATACGGCATTGGATATCCCGATGAACCACAACGCCCTGGCGATTAACCGCCGGAGTTTGATAAAATCGCGGCCCACCTTGTTTTAACATTTGTTCCAGCAAAGTGCGCCATTTAACACTTCCACGTCCGGTATCAGGCAAACTCTCATCATAAACACACCAGCTATTTGTGCCTTGTAACACCGCGTTCCGGACAGCAATTTCTGCCTGATCCATCACCTGCTCTTTAGTTTGTCCATTGCGCCAGGAACAGATTCCAATATGCAATACATTGTCTTTATCGACGATTCGGGTAGAGGGCAGAGCATCAACACAATGAAGCAGTTGACTGGCAAAACTATTGGCGTCTTTCAAACTACGATGCGGTAGCAGTACTGCAAAATCATTACGTAAATAGCGCGCCAGAATCGCACCGGGGTAACGCATGACAAAGGTCGATAACAGATTAATCAGAACAAACTGATAATCTTCAACAACATCACTTTCCCAAAGCTCTCGCAGATGTTCAAAGTCTGGCAGGCGAAGGAGCATAGCCATACCATGCACGTCTGCCTGGGCGTGCTCTTCTAATAGTATCGATAGCTGGTTGTCGAAGAATTGTCTATTACTGAGACCCGTTTTTGCATCCTGAGCCGCAAAAGTACGGATTAACGTATCCAGACGATTGCGCTGTTCATTGACTGTCTGCAAATCAGCCAGTAATACATCTAATGCTCTACTGGCTGAATGCGGATATTCCAAAACCGTGCTCTTCACTTCAATATCTCGCTCGCCTTCCAGAATTTTACTCGCCCGTTTTTCCAGTAGCTCCTGTCCCAGTAGTACGCCTCTTAGCCAGTACAGAAACCACAATAAGATAAAAATGATAATGAGCATCGCGATGATAAAAGGGATAACCGGTGGAATAGCATAAAAATAGCTCGGGATAACATAATGATAAGCCAGACTAATACTCATCCCCGGATGATGAATTAAATGAATAGTAAGATTACGTAGATCGCTGTGTGGTATCTGCGACAAGATATTAGCGGGAAGTTGATATCTGAATAGATCGCCGCTTTCATTATTTAAACGAATTTCGGTGATAGCAGACTGTATCATCTCCTCCTTAAGCCAGGACTCAAGAGTTTCGGGCGATGCTGAAACTAAATGAATATCAATCATTGATGCCACAGCGGTAACCCGCTGTTCAGCCTTTTCCTGAATCAAGTATAAAAAGCTCAATGAACTACCAGCCACGGTCAAAATAACCGTTAATCCGGTTAACAAGGCTATGAAAACTGAAAGCTTTGTCGTTAATTTCATCCCGATGCTGGCCCTGATAAATAAAGATAAAATGTTCTGTCATCGACCCTAACCATTAATTAATTACGGCAGATAAATCCAAAAACAGTCAAATATAGCGGTAATAATCAGCACATTCATTGAGATGAATCTTCATTGCACCGCTGTATTCAGTATAGATTGATAACTCGATTTACAATGCCCCACTCAGGAGTCCCCCATGAAAGCGTTAGTTCTGGAACAGAATGAAGGTCAAACACTTGCCGAGATAAAAACGATTGATCCCTCTGCACTACCCGCAGGTGATGTCACTGTTGATATTGATTACTCCGATTTGAACTACAAAGATGCGCTAGCCATCACCGGTAAAGGAAAAATTATCCGCCAATTTCCAATGGTTCCCGGAATTGATTTTGCGGGGCGCGTTTCCAGTAGCGAAAACAGCCAGTTCCACGCCGGACAACCGGTCTTACTGACAGGTTGGGGAGTTGGAGAAAATCATTGGGGAGGTCTGGCAAAACAAGCCCGCGTCAATGCCGACTGGTTAGTCCCAATGCCAGAAGGACTGAATGCACGGAAAGCGATGATAATAGGTACGGCTGGCTTTACGGCCATGCTTTGCGTTATGGCACTGGAGGATGCAGGCGTTACCCCAAAAAGTGGCGAAGTTATCGTTACCGGGGCCAGTGGTGGCGTAGGCAGTACTGCCGTCGCGTTGCTGCATCATTTAGGATACCAGGTTGCCGCAGTATCAGGCAGAAGCAGCACTCACTCATATTTACAGCAACTGGGAGCAGGACGCATTCTGGATCGCGATGCCTTCTCTGACTCGCGTCCGCTGGAAAAACAAACCTGGGCAGGTGCTATTGATACTGTCGGTGGTAAAGTATTAGCTACCTTACTGGCCCAGATGAATTATGGCGGCTGTGTTGCGACTTGCGGTCTGGCTGGAGGGACGTCACTTCCTACGACGGTGATGCCGTTTATTCTGCGAAATGTGCGACTGCAAGGTATCGATTCGGTGATGACACCGGTAGCACGCCGTTTTGCTGCCTGGGAACGTCTTGCCAGAGAATTACCTGAAAGCTTTTATCAGCAGGCAGCAACTGAAATTACGCTCGACCAAGTATCAGCATATGCTCATGCCATCTTAAATAATGAAGTCCGCGGACGCACAATCGTCAAAATCGACTAACCGTGGATAATACCGACCCGGTTAATTGAGTCCGGGTCTAAATTTCAATTTTTCGTGACATATTAGCCAGTGCAGTTTATCTCCCCCATACTAGGGTTCTTGTATTAAGGAGAGCGTTATGAAAAAAATCACCCATCTTAACGAATCTGACGTTACGCCTGAGTCTGTCTTTATGATGAAACGCCGCCAGGTTCTAAAGGCACTCGGGTTGAGTGCCGCAGCCCTGACCTTACCGCAACCTGCTCAGGCTGACCTTTTCTCCTGGTTTAAAGGTAATGATCGTCCTCCTGCGCCTGCAGGAAAGCCACTAACCTTCAGCCAGCCAGAACAATGGCAATCAACGCTTGCCCTGACGCCCGAAGATAAGGTGATGGGATACAATAATTTTTATGAATTCGGGTTAGATAAAGCAGACCCTGCAGCGAATGCTGGTTCACTCAAAACTAACCCCTGGCAGCTCACCATCAGCGGTGAAGTGGCTAAACCTGTCACACTGGATTTCGATGACCTTCACCAGCATTTTCCACTGGAAGAAAGAATCTACCGTATGCGCTGCGTAGAAGCCTGGTCGATGGTGGTCCCGTGGATTGGTTTTCCACTGAGTAAGCTACTTGCGCTGGCTGAACCCACCAGCAATGCACGATATGTTGCGTTTGAAACGTTGTATGATCCAGAGCAAATGCCGGGACAGAAAGATCGCTTTATCGGTGGGGGGCTAAAGTATCCCTACGTAGAAGGATTACGACTGGATGAGGCCATGCATCCACTGACACTGATGACCGTTGGCGTCTATGGTAAAGCCTTGCCGCCACAGAATGGCGCACCAGTACGTTTGATAGTTCCCTGGAAATATGGTTTTAAAGGCATTAAGTCAATTACCAGTATCAAACTAGTGCGTGATATTCCCCCTACAACCTGGAATATGGGCGCTCCGAATGAGTACGGTTTTTATGCCAATGTGAACCCTCATGTGGATCATCCACGCTGGTCTCAGGCTTCAGAAAGATTTATTGGTTCAGGTGGGATACTGGATGTAAAACGCCAGCCAACTCAGCTATTTAATGGCTATGCCGACCAAGTTGCTTCCTTATATCGTGGTCTTAATCTGAAGGAGAATTTCTGAATGCGTTTGACGGCCAGGCAGATACTCTGGGTTAAAGTCCTGCTGCATCTGGCGGCTTTTCTGCCCCTGGTTTGGTTGGTTTACGCCACTAGCCAGGGAGCGCTTAGCGCCGACCCGGCAAAGGATATTCAGCATTTTACCGGCCTGATGGCGCTGAAATTGTTGCTGGCGACGCTGGTCGTCACACCACTGGCGCGATATGGTAAACAACCACTACTGATACGCACTCGACGCCTGTTGGGAGTGTGGTGTTTTGTCTGGGCTACACTACACTTGGTCAGTTACTCAGTACTGGAGCTTGGCATCAATAATCTTAATCTGTTAGGGAGCGAACTCGTGACTCGTCCCTACCTGACTATCGGGATTATTTGCTGGCTGATTTTATTCGCACTAACCCTGACATCCACTCAAGCCGCAATGAAACGTTTGGGTTCTCGCTGGCAAAAATTACATAACGCCGTCTATCTGGTATTGATTCTGGCACCCGTGCATTTTATCTGGTCAGTGAAGGTATTGTCTCCACAACCTCTGCTTTATGCTCTGGCTGCACTGGTGTTACTTGCCTTACGTTACAAGAAATTCCGCACATGGAAACGCCGGTAACATCCCTTGCTATACTGGACTCATGAAGTGAGCCCAGTATACTGTTTCAAGATAGCTGTGGATAATCTTCCCTGATAAGACCACTATTTAGCTGCCAAAAGCTACGAAATAGATATAATATGCGACTTCTGTTTTTCCTGAGTCTCATTTTTTGACTCTGGAGATGACAATCGGACAAGTTCAGTATATTTTGTCTGTTACTGGCTAAATTGCAGGAGATGGCGGCACAATGTCGTGTAAATTTAACATTTTACTTTTGAATGGTCCTAACTTGAATATGTTAGGAACTCGGGAACCAGATAAGTATGGTAGCCTGACATTATCAGAAATTGTTAATACACTCGAAACAGAGGCCAAGGCCTTAGACGTTGCGTTGGACCATCTACAGTCAAACGCTGAGCATGTGTTGATTGACCGAATTCATCAGGCTAAAGATTCAATTGATTTTATTCTGATTAATCCGGCTGCATTTACACATACTAGCGTCGCACTGCGTGATGCCTTGCTGGCGGTGGATATTCCGTTTATCGAAATTCATCTCAGCAATGTTCATGCTCGTGAGCCGTTTCGCCATCATTCGTATCTATCAGATAAAGCCGTTGGGGTAATCTGCGGATTAGGCGCCGATGGCTATTCATATGCACTTCAGACAGCGGTAAAACGCTTGTCAAAATCCATCTAAACAAGAGTACGGAACTGACTCATGGATATTCGTAAGATTAAAAAACTGATTGAACTGGTTGAAGAGTCTGGCATCTCTGAACTGGAAATTTCTGAAGGTGAAGAATCTGTTCGCATCAGTCGTGCACCAGTTAACAGTGGCTTCCCAGCAATGCAACAAGCCTATGCTGCACCGATGTATGCACCACAACCCGGTCTTTCTCAGGCTATTGCTCCTGCCGCTGCCCCGGTTATGGAAACATCAGCTACTACAGAATTGAGTGGTCATATTGTACGTTCTCCGATGGTGGGGACTTTCTACCGTACCCCAACTCCAGACGCGAAAGCTTTCGTTGAAGTGGGTCAAAAAGTGAATGCGGGCGATACTCTGTGCATCGTTGAAGCAATGAAAATGATGAACCAGATTGAAGCGGATAAAACTGGTGTGGTGAAAGCCATCCTGGTTGAAAATGGTCAACCGGTAGAGTTTGACGAGCCGCTAGTTGTCATCGAATAACGAGGCTAACATGCTGGAAAAAATTGTTATCGCCAACCGCGGTGAAATTGCACTACGTATTTTGCGTGCCTGTAAAGAACTGGGCATCAAAACCGTTGCAGTACACTCAACCGCAGATCGCGATTTGAAACACGTATTACTGGCAGATGAGACGGTCTGTATTGGTCCGGCTCCTTCGGTAAAAAGCTATCTGAATATCCCGGCGATTATCTCTGCAGCAGAAATTACTGGCGCAGTAGCGATTCACCCGGGCTATGGTTTCTTATCTGAAAATGCCAACTTCGCAGAGCAAGTGGAACAATCTGGCTTTATTTTCATTGGCCCCCGTGCCGAAACTATTCGCCTGATGGGCGACAAAGTTTCAGCAATTGACGCCATGAAAAAAGCTGGTGTTCCTTGCGTCCCTGGCTCCGACGGTCCACTGGACGAGGATGCAGATAAGAACCGTGCCCATGCCAAACGTATTGGCTATCCGGTCATTATTAAAGCGTCGGGCGGTGGCGGTGGTCGTGGAATGCGGGTAGTGCGCAGCGATGCCGAGCTTGAAGAATCCATTAATATGACCCGTGCGGAAGCGAAAGCGGCTTTCAACAACGATATGGTCTATATGGAGAAATATCTCGAAAATCCACGCCATATCGAAATTCAGGTACTGGCGGATGGCCAGGGTAATGCTATTTATCTGGCAGAACGTGACTGTTCTATGCAACGTCGCCATCAGAAAGTGGTTGAAGAAGCACCAGCACCCGGTATTACGCCTGAGTTACGTCGTGCGATCGGTGAGCGTTGTGCAAAAGCTTGCGTGGACATTAACTATCGTGGCGCAGGGACTTTCGAGTTTCTGTTTGAAAACGGTGAGTTCTATTTTATCGAAATGAACACCCGTATTCAGGTTGAACATCCTGTAACAGAAATGATCACTGGCGTTGACTTAATTAAACAGCAATTGCTGATTGCTTCTGGCAAAAAACTGACCATTAAGCAAAAAGACGTGCATATCCGAGGCCACGCTGTGGAATGCCGTATCAACGCAGAAGATCCTAATACCTTCCTGCCAAGTCCAGGAAAAATTACCCGTTTCCATTCACCGGGTGGTTTTGGTGTTCGCTGGGAGTCGCACATTTACGCCGGCTACAGCGTTCCACCGTATTACGACTCAATGATTGGTAAACTGATTTGTTATGGCGAAACACGCGACATCGCCATATCCCGGATGAAAAATGCTCTCGCAGAGCTGATTATCGACGGTATCAAAACCAACATTGAATTACAGACTAAGATCATGAACGATGAAAACTTCCAGAAAGGTGGCACCAATATCCACTATCTGGAAAAGAAACTGGGTCTTCAGGACTAAGTTTTTCTTCAACATGAGCGATGTCAATAAAGGGTCGGATGCTTCCGGCCCTTTTCTTTCTGAACTCCCATCTGCAACGATAGAGCCATATCGTATGCTACCAATGCACGAGACTATCATGGATAAACGCTTTGTTCAGGCCAATAAAGAAGCGCGCTGGGCGCTCTGGCTAACGCTGCTATATCTTGCCGCCTGGCTACTGGCTGCTTATTTACCCGATAATACCCAAGGTATTACCGGCTTACCGCACTGGTTTGAAATGTCCTGTCTACTGATCCCTCTGGTATTTATTTTACTGTGCTGGTTAATGGTCAGAGTCTTTTTCCGCGATATGCCGCTGGAGGATGATCATGCACAGTGAAGTAATTCTGCCTCTGATAGCTTATTTGCTATTAGTCTTCGGACTCTCAGTATATGCCATGCGTCGCCGTCGCACCGGTACCTTTCTGAACGAGTATTTCCTCGGTAACCGCTCAATGGGCGGGTTCGTTCTTGCCATGACACTGACTGCGACCTATATCAGTGCCAGCTCCTTTATTGGTGGGCCAGGTGCTGCGTATAAATATGGATTAGGCTGGGTACTACTTGCCATGATCCAGTTACCTGCTGTCTGGTTATCATTAGGGATATTAGGCAAAAAATTCGCCATTCTTGCTCGTCGTTATAATGCCGTGACGCTCAATGATATGCTCTATGCGCGCTACCGCAGCCGGCTACTGGTCTGGCTGGCAAGTTTCAGCTTACTGGTCGCCTTTATTGGGGCGATGACAGTCCAGTTCATCGGCGGAGCGCGGCTACTGGAAACAGCAGCAGGTATTCCCTACGAAATGGGATTGCTGATTTTTGGAGTCACTATCGCGCTCTATACTGCCTTTGGTGGTTTCCGTGCCAGCGTGCTCAATGACACCTTGCAAGGTATTGTAATGCTGATTGGCACTATTTTACTGCTGATCGCCATTATCTATGCGGCTGGCGGTCTGCATAATGCGGTCGACACACTCCAGCGTATCGATCCTAAACTGGTTTCCCCTGAAGGTGCTGACGATATTTTATCTCCGGCATTTATGACATCTTTTTGGGTTCTGGTGTGCTTTGGGGTGATTGGTTTGCCCCATACCGCCGTGCGCTGTATCTCTTATAAAGACAGTAAAGCTGTTCACCGTGGCATTATTTTAGGCACCATCGTCGTGGCAATTCTCATGTTCGGGATGCACCTGGCGGGTGCTTTAGGCCGCGCGATCATTCCCGATCTCAACGTTCCGGACCAAGTGATCCCGACCCTTATGGTGACGGTACTGCCGCCTATCGCTGCGGGGATCTTTCTCGCTGCACCTATGGCGGCTATCATGTCGACGATCAATGCTCAGTTGCTACAATCGTCTGCCACTATCGTGAAAGATCTCTATCTGAATATTCGCCCGGATCAGGTAAATAATGAAACTCGACTAAAGCGGCTTTCTTCAGCCAGTAGCTTGATCCTCGGTGCATTACTGTTACTGGCAGCATGGCGTCCACCTGAGATGATAATCTGGCTGAATCTGCTGGCCTTTGGTGGGCTGGAAGCGGTATTCCTGTGGCCACTGATACTCGGCCTCTATTGGGAGAAAGCCAACGCGGCAGGAGCCCTGAGCGGCATGATAGTCGGTGCCGTGTTGTATGCCGTACTGGCCAGTTTTAATATTCACTTTTACGGCTTCCATCCGATTGTACCGTCACTGCTATTCAGCTTGCTGGCATTTGTGGCAGGTAATCGCTTTGGCCAGGATGTTCCTGAATATCCCATTGTTTCAACTACTGATAAATAAAGAGTTTCGCTATGCCATGGATCCAACTGAAAATAAATACCACCGGTGGACATGCCGAAGAACTGGGTGATGCGTTAATCGAAAGCGGAGCGGTATCTGTGACCTTCCAGGACACCCATGACACCCCTGTATTTGAGCCATTGCCAGGAGAGACGCGTTTATGGGGCGATACAGACGTTATTGGTCTCTATGATGCTGAAACCGACATGAAGGAAGTCGTGGCCATTCTTGAGCACTGCCCGCTGCTGAGCCCAAATTTTGCTCATAAAATAGAGCAACTGGAAGACAAAGACTGGGAACGTGAATGGATGGATAATTTCCATCCAATGCGTTTCGGCAAGCGTTTATGGATTTGTCCAAGCTGGCGTGATGTGCCTGATGAAAATGCAGTTAACGTCATGCTTGACCCCGGCCTGGCATTTGGCACCGGTACCCATCCTACCACCTCACTCTGTCTGGAATGGCTTGATGGCATTGATTTAGCCGGTAAAACCATCATCGATTTTGGCTGTGGCTCAGGTATTCTGGCGATTGCCGCTCTGAAGCTGGGGGCCGAGAAAGCCATTGGTATTGATATCGACCCACAGGCGATTCAGGCCAGCCGTGATAACGCTGAACGTAATGGTGTGTCTGACAAACTAGAGCTCTATTTACCTCAGAATCAGCCCGAAGAGATGCAAGCTGATGTCGTGGTTGCCAACATCCTGGCAGGCCCGCTACGCGAGCTGGCTCCGTTAATCAGTGTATTACCTGTACAGGGAGGCTTGCTCGGCTTATCTGGCGTACTGGCAACTCAGGCAGCAGGTGTCTGCGAAGCCTACGAAGGTCTGTTTACGCTGGAGCCGGTAGTGGAAAAAGATGAGTGGTGCCGTATTACAGGCCGTAAAGTTTAAGCCTAAAAGCACTGACCCTATTGCGAACGAGTTTAGTAAAAATGGGAGCTCGTTCGCATAAAACAGCAGAAACTGTTCATTATTACAGCAAGTTATCTGCTATTGTTCTGCTGCTAAAATGCTTAGTTGTATGAATTTCCGTGAATATTTTGTTGATCGCAAATCAACATTTCACAGTCAACATATTGATTTTAAAAGTTAATTTAAATTAACCTTTGTTAATATGTGATGTCATCAAAGTATTTTAAGCAGATTGTTCAAAGTTTGGCCTTTCATCTCAGGCCAAAAATGCGTAATATACGCCGCCTTGCAGGCACAGTATGGTCATTTCTTAACTCATGCGCATTGGACATTACCAGCTCAGAAATCGATTAATCGCAGCACCTATGGCGGGGATTACAGACAGACCCTTCAGAACGCTGTGTTACGAAATGGGAGCCGGTTTAACTGTTTCCGAGATGATGTCTTCTAACCCAGAAGTCTGGGTCAGTGATAAGTCTCGTTTACGGATGGTCCATGTAGATGAACCGGGTATTCGCACCGTGCAAATTGCGGGTAGTGATCCGGACGAAATGGCAGCAGCCGCATGTATTAATGTGGCTAATGGTGCCCAGATTATTGATATCAATATGGGCTGCCCGGCTAAAAAAGTGAATCGTAAATTGGCAGGATCGGCCCTGCTGCAACACCCTAGTCTGGTCAGGGATATCGTGACAACGGTGGTAAATGCAGTGGATGTACCCGTCACATTGAAAATTCGCACAGGCTGGGATCCGGAGCACCGGAACTGTGTACAAATCGCCCAACTTGCTGAAGACTGTGGCATTCAGGCATTGACAATTCATGGACGCACTCGCGCCTGTTTATTTCAAGGCCAAGCTGAATATGACAGCATTCGGGAAGTTAAGCAGAAAGTTTCCATTCCGGTTATCGCGAATGGTGACATTACTGACCCGCTTAAAGCCAGAGCTGTGCTCGACTATACAGGGGCTGATGCTCTGATGATAGGACGTGCAGCTCAGGGAAGACCCTGGATCTTTCGGGAAATCCAGCACTATCTGGACACCGGAGAGTTGCTTGCTCCCCTGCCTCTGGCAGAGGTTAAGCACTTACTCTGTGCTCATATTCGGGAACTGCATGACTTTTATGGTCAGGCTAAAGGTTACCGGATTGCTCGGAAACATGTTTCCTGGTATCTCCAGGAACATGCTCCAAGTGACCAGTTTCGGCGCACATTCAACGCCATTGAGGATGCCAGCGAACAGCTGGAGGCGTTGGAGGCATACTTCGAAAATTTTGCCTAAACAGAAATAAAGAGCTGACAGAACTATGTTCGAACAACGCGTAAATTCTGACGTACTGACCGTTTCAACCGTGAACTCTCAGGATCAAGTAACCCAAAAGCCCCTGCGTGATTCAGTAAAACAGGCACTGAAGAACTATTTTGCTCAACTGAACGGTCAAGATGTTAATGATTTGTATGAGCTGGTTTTGGCTGAAGTAGAGCAGCCATTGTTGGACATGGTGATGCAATACACCCGTGGTAACCAGACCCGTGCTGCGTTAATGATGGGTATCAACCGTGGCACCCTGCGTAAAAAATTGAAAAAATACGGCATGAACTGATACTAGTCAGTTAGGCTGTTGATGAAAAAGGCGCTACTCGGCATGGGGAAGCGCCTTTTTTAATACCTGCGATATACTGGAAAGCTTGCAAAGTTCCCCCCCGTCTAGCCGCAGGAGCCAGATCGATTTTCAGCTCTGCACCTTCATTATCTATTTTTATTGCCACGATTAAATCGCCATTAGGTATTCACCAAAAACCGTTCCCGCTACGTCTTTTGGTCGTGCCTGATGTGCCAGCTTAAAATCAGCTATAAATGTCTCATCTGACTCCACTGATTTTCTCTGCCCTTTCCCACTATGAAAAATCACACTTAATCATCAATAAATAAACTATTGGAATTTTTAACAATAGAATTTCAATTAATTCCTATCGGTTAAAAATGCTCCTGTTATTTTCCCTATAGTTTATATACCGTTATAATTCCTTTCCATTAAGTTCCTATATTATTAGCACATTACATTTATTATTATATATGACCTCAACCCTATATTTCCATAAAGTACCAAAAAGATCTTTATATAAATATTTCAATCAGAATCAAGAAGTTAAAATCATCGTTAAAAATAATCTTTTAATAATATATTTGCCATGGTAATTTTTCACACGGAATAAGACTAATGGATTTATAAAAACGCTCACTGACAATAACTTATTGTCGGTTGCTTTTTTATCTCTTATTCCTAATCCATTAATGAGGGAAATAAAATGGTTAAATCTTTAATACTCCGCACAGCATTACTCGCTTCGATTTCTGCCACCAGCATCAATGCCATCGCAGCAATTGGAGAAGTCACCTTACAAGGTATCCTGACCTCAAGCACCTGCACCATTAATACGAATGGGGGTAAATCTACCCTTAATGTCGGTACATTTAATACCAAAGTCGGAGAAGCAGGAGCGAGTTTCTCTGGCGTAAATACTATCACCGAGCAAACTGTAGCGATGCCAGTAGCTTTAACCGGTTGTACGGCAGGTGAAGCTGGAGAACTCATCGTCCAAGGTACAACCTCTACCGGCAATGCCGAACAGAATGTGTTCGTGGCAGAAAGCGCTCAGCCAGTCGGCTTTATGATTGAAGACTCTACCGGTAACGTTATTACAGAAGGCGTTCCTCTCTCTATTGGCGCAGGCAATACTACCGGAAGCTACATCTTCAATGTAGGTATGGCGACAACGACAATGACACCTGAGGCGGGTAGTTACAGTGCGCCTATTTTGGTGGCCTATATTGTGAACTAAAAGCATCACTATTCAGGTGGGGCATCAGATGATTGCCTCACCTTCACGGATCGGTTTTATAAGGAAATAGTGCATGCGAAACATATTATTCGCGGGGGGATTACTGTGGTTATCTGCTTCAACTTGGGCGGGAATTGCGTTGGATGCTACACGCATTATTTTTTCATCCGCAGATGACACCTCCGGACAACGTGTCGGGATAGTCAGCGCCAGTGATTCCTCAACACCCTATTTAATCCGCTCACAAATTTTAGCCACACCCTATGGTGACCAAGGAGAGACGCCTTTTCTGGTAACACCTTCTCTATTTCGTTTAGAACCTGGTGCAACTAACCAAGTACGAGTCATGAAAAAAAACGTCTCATTATCACAAGATAAAGAGTCGGTTTTTTATTTTCGGGCCATCGCTATTCCAACCAGCAATAAAGACCCGGCAGAAAGCAAAAGCAATATTGGTGGAAACATTCAGATATCAACGGGGAGTATAATCAAACTATTTTACCGTCCAGCGAATTTGGCAATGTCACAACAGCAGGCGATGAGATCGTTAATATTCACTCGTTCAGAAAAGGGGATTACCGTTTATAACCCTTCCCCATATTACATTACGCTGAATTCATTAAAAATTGCTAATACGGTAATACCAATCAGTGTCAAGAAAGGTAATACCCTTATCGCCCCAATGAGTCGTAATACCTATTCCCGCGTTCCTCAACAGGGGGCTGTGGAATGGAAAACGATTAATGACTATGGTGGTGTGGAGGTGTTTCATGGCAAGGTACAATAACCTGATTCGCAGCATTATTTTCCTTTATTTAGGTACGTTACCATCGACTTTTGCTGCACAAACGGATATCAGCGCAGCGATCGCCGATGATATAGGGTGCGAAATTCGCGTACCGGTCTCTCTCATCTTTACTCCTCAACGTACATCAGCATTTCAAGGTGCACCCGCAGCGTACGAGATTAAGCCTTTACGTGCTGCATTAGAGTGTGCGGGTAAAACGAGGGAATTAGTCCCCAAGCTGAGTATTGAAGGCAATACCCCCTACGAGACTGACACTGTGTTTTTAAATGGTGAACCTAATGGGGTGGGATTTATGTTACGTCTCAGTGATGGTTCCTCTCCATCCTTAAGCGATTTCTATTCCCCTGAAAAAGCCATTAAACGAGGAATAGCCCTGCCATTGTCGCCATTAAATATAGCCAATCAGCATCACACGGAAGAAGTGTTTTGGGTAGGTTTGGTGGGACCCGTTCAAGACAATGTACTGCCTGGTCAGTTTTTTTCAACGCTAACCTTTAATTTTTTATTTCAATAAATTAATTCAAGGAAGATATCTGGATGAAAATATTAAATCATAACTTAATCCCATTTTACCTGACCACTGTGGCCTGTGTATTGAGTATGACCTCACCAGCTTTAGCGGCCACATCTGCAAGTACCACCATCTCTGCCAGTATCGTCGGGGGATCATGTGATATTGCAGCCCCTGCAACGCTGGCAATTATGGATGGTGAGCCTATCCCCGCGGAAGACATTACTACCACAAGTACTATTGCTGGAACATTCAACTTAACCCTCAGTGGCTGCAATGGATTCGGCCTGACCCCCTCCATAAAGATAACGGGAGATGACAGTACTTTGTCTGGCCAAAGTTTGTTTGTATCAAACACCAGTACCAGCCAAGGTTATGGCATTTTATTATCCACTGCGGGTAACACTAACTTTCAAGCCAATGCCAACTTAGCAGCCAATAAAACCATTACAGCTGTAACGAAAACCTGGGGCAACACGGTGGCAAGTAGTTTAAATGGCACCATTCCCCTTACGGCAACGGTCAGTTGTGGGGATTGCGTGTCAGCGACTCTGCAGGGCGGAATGCTTAATGCATCTCTCACCTTTGAATTTTTATATCAATAAAGCCTGCTGACTTGCGCTGAAACGGAGAGGCAACACATGACCGCCATCTACAAGCTTTCCTGGCTCACGATCATCACCGGGCTATTATTACCCGTCTCTCACCTTCAGGCTGCAGGACGTGCTGAGCAAGATATTCAATTCACAGCCACCTTTTACGGCGGTGGTTGTGATATTACCGCACCAGCCACCGTCACCTTTAACCAAGGGGTCGTCCCGCAGGCTGATATCCCAGGGGAACAACAACGTAGTGATGTCATGCTGAACCTGAGCAATTGCCAGGGATACTTTATGACACCGAGCATCACTATCACGGGAGAGACGCAATCCATTAACGGTAAAACACTGTTCGTCAATAGCAACAGCACAACGACAGGGTATGGCATTTTGTTAACCACCGCCGGCAACACGGCATTTTCGGCAAACAGTAATTTAGCCAGTGACAAGGTGATAACAACCAAAACATGGCCTGAAAACGGCAGCGATAGTGTGGCGTCCCTTAACGGAGACTTGCTGCTCAATGCCATTTTAAGTTGCGGAAACTGTCTGCCCGCCACCAGCTTACGGGGAGGGGTATTAACCTCTAACCTCACTTTTACCTTTGTGTACAACTAGAGTGGAGTCTTCGATGATGTTACACCGTTTCACCCCACCAGTTGCCAGACTCAGTGTCATTATTCTGATGATGGGGGCATTATGCGCATCAATGAGTTATGCAAAAGGAGGATTGCGTTTATCCCAAACACGTGTGGTGTTTGATGCAGCACAGTCTAATGCCAAAGTGACGATACAGAATAACAGTCCACAGGTCTATCTGGTAAAAGCAGAGGTGATGAATGACCATCGAGAGCAAAATACCTCGACATCACCCTTTATGGTTACCCCACCGTTGTTTCGCCTGGAACCGGAAAGCCAACATACTGCATTAGTCGTGCGCCAGAATACGGCATCGTTACCTGCGGATAGAGAGTCCGTTTTCTACCTGAGTTTGTTAGCTATTCCTGCCTCTGCCAAAGCAGGTGAGCCAGAAGCCAATATGACGCAGGCGCAAGTCTCCATTGGTATTCGTAATATCATCAAGTTGTTTTATCGCCCCTCCGCATTACCCATACCGGTGGAGGCAGCATACAGCCAGCTCACCTTCCAGAAAATGGAAGGGCAACTTAAGGTGAAGAACCCCACACCCTATTATGTGACACTCGCTCAGTTGACAGTGAATAAGCAACACCTGGATATCGGCCAGCATGATCCGATGATAGCGCCATTTTCACAACAGTCTTATCCCTTTACAGGGCAAGGAACCCAGGTGGAATGGTCTGCCATCACCGACTTTGGTGCTATGAGCCCCCGCTACCATGGCGTGTTAGCCTCGAAGGAGGTGAAAAATGGGCAGCCTTAATCATAAGGCGATAAGCGCCAGCTTGTACTTATTGTTGAGTAGTTTGAGTTTTTCAGCTCATGCGAACAACCCACAACTGGGTATGACTGGCATCACTTTGCACAATACCCGCGTGATTTATCCATCCACTGCCACCAATGGCGTGAACTATCAGCTAACCAATGACACTTCGGTATCTTATTTACTGCAAGCACGGATACAGCCTTGGGTACCTGCAGCAACGGAGCAAAAGCAAGAAGGTGTTGTCGCTGCCGATACACAACCCAGCCCTAAATCCTTTATTGCTTTACCACCATTGCAGCGTATTGCTCCAGGGGAAACAGTCACATTACTGCTGCGCTTAAAACAGGCCGATCTGCCGCCACAAGATAGCGAGTCAATTGCAGTCCTGGCATTAACCGCGATCCCTGCAGAGAAGTCGGAGAATGTATCAACCACACCACAAATGGTTATCGCGGTACAAAACAATGTGAAGCTGTTTTATCGCCCGGCAACCCTGCCTCAGTTCGATGAGGATACCATCAATGATCAATTACAATTTGTCCCCACGTCAACCGGGATCACGGTTAAAAACCCCAGTGCATTTTATATCACCTTCGACAGGCTTACGGTGGGTAGTCATAAGGTGGATCTGGGGAGCACAAGAATGGTAGCCCCACGCAGTGAGCAGCACTGGCCAGTGACACTCGATAACAGACCAAAAAATATCGAATGGCAGGTGGTTAACGATAAAGGAGGTGTGAGTGACAAAATCCACCAAAAGCAGCTGCCTGACAGCTAAGCACAAAGCCATGTAGCAGATCACAACATTGGATGTTCTGCAACCACATACCGTCAGGATGATGTTGCGAAAACTGGACAGGAGTACTCCATGGAAATTAGCTGTAAAACAGCGGAAAAAAAATTCGCATATCTCTTTTGTCAGTACCAGCCCTTAGCCTGGTGCCTGATGGTGGCCACTACTCCATCCTTCGCTGATGATTATTTTGACCCGAGTTTTTTAGGTGTCGCAGGGGCGTATTCTGAAGTTGATTTATCCGTTTTTTCGCAGCCCGGTGCGGTAGCGGAAGGTGAATATACCGTTGCGGTGTTTATTAACCAGCAGGATATGGGGCAGTATACCCTGCAGTTTGTGAAAAATACGCAAGGACAGGTCGTACCTGAATTAACGCCAGAACAGCTTGAAAAGTTTGGGGTCAATATGGCTCAGTCGCCAGAGTTAAAGGCATTGCCAACAAATGCGCCAGTTTTGGATTTAGCTGCATTGATACCCCAAGCCACGACGTCATTAGATTTGGCACGCCTGCGTCTCAACATCAGTGTTCCGCAGGTAGCAATGAAGTCGAATGTATTGGGTTCCGTTGACCCCGCACTGTGGGAAGATGGTATCCCCGCCTTGATGGCAAACTACAATGTGAGTGCCGGGCGCTCCAGTTCTCGCTATCAACAAAGCAAAACCGACAGCACCAATGTGTTTGCCTCCCTGCGGGCTGGTGCCAATGCCGGGCCATGGCGGCTACGCAGTACCCTGACCCATACACACACAGAATATAATGGAACACAAAATAATGCCGGTTCGGTAAGAACCCAAACAGATTTTAGTAATACCACTCTCTCTCGTGACATCCGTGCGTTAAGATCCAGTTTAGTGGCGGGAGAAACCAGCTCCAGCAATGACGTATTTGATGGTATTCCTTTTAAGGGAATAAAATTAGTGTCAAACGAGCAAATGTTACCGAGCCAGCTACGTGGCTATGCGCCTGCGATTACTGGGGTAGCCAACAGTAATGCCCGCATCACAGTGCGGCAAAATGGTAACGTGGTGTATGAAGTCTATGTCGCTCCAGGCCCCTTTAACATCAACGATATTCAACCCTCCGGTTTGTCGGGGAACTATGATGTCACCGTGACCGAAGCGGATGGCACAGAACGACAATTTATCGTGCCCTACTCTTCCTTGCCTGTGATGTTGCGCCCCGGTGGCTGGAAGTATGAGCTAGCATCAGGTCGTTACGATGGTAACCTCACTACAAGCTCACGTCGTTCTGATTTTATGATGGGTAGCGCGGTATACGGGCTATATAACAATATCACGCTCTATGGGGGCCTACTGCTAGCACGTGACTACCAGTCGCTGAGTGCTGGCACCGGCGTGTCACTGGGAGAGTGGGGAGCAGTATCCACCGATATGACTTACTCTTCTTCGCAATTTACTTACGCTAATCGCAACCAGCGTGACCATAAAACGGGGCAATCCTACCGTATCCGTTATTCAAAAAGTTTGATGGCAACCGGCACCTCGGTGGACTTAACCGCGTTGCGTTATTCCACCGAGGATTTTTATAACTTTAGTGAGTTTAACAGCCAAGGTTATCAACGGGATGATGGAGTCAGCCCATGGCTATTACAGCGTCGTCGCAGTAGTTTTCAAACCCAGCTCAGCCAGCAAATGGGCAATATGGGATCGATCCATTTACGGGCAAACCGCGATGATTACTGGGGCAGTGACCGCTCGTTAACCGGCATGTCAGTGGGGTACAATAACAGTATTAAAGGCGTCAGCTATGGCGTGAACTACAATATTGACCGCGTGAAAGATTCGCGCGGTGACTGGCCGGAAAATCGTCAACTGTCGTTAAATGTCAGCCTGCCGTTCAGTCTTTTTAGTCATGATACCAATATGCGTGCGATGTATGCCAACTACTCTGTAACCCATGATAATCAAGGCAGAATCCGAAATAACACCGGCCTGAGCGGTAATGTGATGAACGGTAAACTCTCTTACGGCGCGTCACAAAGCTGGGGCAATCAAGGACAAACCGCCAACAGCAACCTCAATGCGGGTTACCAGGGCAGTAAAGGTTCGCTCAGTGCAGGTTATAGCTATAGCAACACCACTCAGAGCATAAATATGAACGCCAGTGGTGGCGTACTGGTGCATTCCGAAGGAGCTACCCTCTCGCGTTCAATGGGGAATTCCGTGGCACTGGTCAGTGCACCAGGGGCAAGTGGTGTCAGCGTCAATAACGGTACAGCGGTAACCGACTGGCGTGGCTATGCTGTGGCGCCTTACCTGTCGGATTACAATAAAAACAGTATTGGATTAGATCCCAGCACGCTACCACCCCATGTCGACTTAACGCAATCGAATATCAATATCTACCCAACAAACGGTGCCGTGGTTAAAGCAAACTTTACCACTCGCATAGGCTATAAAGTGCTGATGACCTTAAAACATGGCGACAAATATGTGCCGTTTGGGGCGATTGCGACATTAATCTCAACGGATGCAGCTAACCAGACCAGCAGTATTGTCGGGGATGAGGGGCAAGTCTACCTCACCGGATTACCACCGAAGGGTGACCTGATGGTTAAATGGGGGGGAAGTGCAGAGCAACAATGCCAAGTCAGCTTTGATATAAGTAATCAGACAGATACAACAGATGCCCTGATCGCACAAGCCACCGCTGCTTGTATCCCTGGACAGAGATAATGCCGCAGCGGTGGCAGCACGTTGAATTTTTACCTTGAGATCGATGAAGAATCATCACCTGATGGAGCAGCAAGATGACAACGATAAGTGAACAACAGCACATGGACAGTCTGCGTCTGGACACAAGCTGGCAGTGGTTATGTCAGACACGAAAATCAGCCCCCGAAAATGCCGATATATGGGATTTACGCTACCGCTGGCCCGCGTATCGGGATACCTTCCTCGCGCAATTACAGTCCGGTGAATACCGTTTATCACCGATGCGGGTGGTCGGGTATGAACGCCTGGTGATATGGTCAGCAGAAGATGCCCTGGCGCTTAAGTGGGTCGCGTTGCAACTGGTGGGTGAGATCCCTCTGCATGAAAAATGTGAACACCTGAAAGGGCACGGTGGTGGCCAAGCCTCTGTACAGCGAGTACAAGCAGCGATTAACACCAAGGCCTATCGCTGGGTCTGTCGAACCGATATCAAAGGGTATTATGGTGCTATCAATACCGATACGCTGTTACTACAATTAACAGCTCATATCACCCGCCCCGCATTGTTATCCCTGTTAAGACAATTTTTGCACTACAGTGTCGAAGAAGGCGGAAATTTTCATACACCGTCACAAGGGATCGCCCGCAGTTGTGCATTAAGCCCCTTAATGGGTGCCTTGCATCTTTGGCTGGTGGACAACTATTTTGCCACGCAAGAAAAAATCTATTATGCTCGCTATATGGACGATTTTTTGATTTTAACCCCGACGCGCTGGTCACTGCGCCGCCAGGTAAAACAACTGAATCGTTACCTGAACCAGTTTGGTTTTGAGAAACACCCTGAAAAAACGTTTATTGGACGAATTGCCAAAGGCTTTGACTGGATGGGGGCCTGGCTAACGGATGCAGGTGTGACCGATATAGCCCCCAGGGCAGAAGCTAATCATCAAGAAAAACTACGACGGCTTTATGAGCAAACCCAGCACTGGCCTAAGGACCGACAGAGACAACGGGTGTCGGAGTATAAAAAACGCTGGGAAAGGTGGTTTCGAAACGACGAGAATAAAACAAGCACCGTGCAACGCGCCTCATCTGCGTCGCGCTTCGCGAGTTCACACCGTTCACGTTCCCCAAATATAGACCTTCTCGACCGAAGACCGTGGTCGCTACCAAGATCCATCCTACTCACCAGCGTCGGTTTTTTTTTGGTTTGTCCATTCTTCGCTCTGTCCGCTAACAATGTGGGTGGTACGTTTAAAACGGGTCATGGGATCGTAGGAGATACGGCGTTGAACGATTCTTATCAAACGTCCAGCCAAACAACATGTAATACCTCTCGCAAAGCTAGCGTAACTATCGCTGCAGGCGCTAATCTCTCCTTTACATCTTACGGTTGGGGACCTAGCAGTGATGGCTTGTATCATGGATCCTTTGTAGGGTCCGCAGATTCCGATGTCATTATTGTATTCGGGGGGGAAATGACCTCTACCAATCCTTCTGTTTTGAACGCTATGGCTGCATTGGGATCTACTGATACTGCGTATAAGGTTAATTTTTCTGCTAACGGCGTATGGTCCGCCAATGTACCTTCAACTATACTAACGGCCTATTCCTCCATTTACTTTATTCCCGTGGGGATGGAGCAGTTCACATCTACGGACTTAGTAACGTCGTCGGGGTCCGGGTCCTTGAGCGCTAGATTATATATAGGACCCAATGCTAAACCCGGGACCTACGGGCTAGGCGATATATATAACAGAATTACTTGTAATGAGAGCAGGGGAGCGACATTGATAAGTTCTTCTACCGTAATCGTACCTTCTTACTCTTGTTCTGTTTCTGTGTCTCCCACCGCTGTGTCGTCGATGGGCGTAAGGGGACAAACCGGTATCGGTCAAATGTTTGACAGCGGGCTCATACAAGTTCGCGGTAACTGCTTAAACGTAAACCCGTCCACTAACGGGAGTATACAGTTATCCGTTACTGCTGATCATCGGACGACTTCTAATACCGGGGAGGTAGATCGAGCGTTAGCATTGATTAATGATGATTCCATACCGGTAGGTTCTGTTACCTTCCACTTGTCAGAAAACGGTGCCCCCCTTTTATTAACCGGGACCAAATACTCCTTGCCGGTATCGTGGGAAAACATCAATTTTGACGTGTCTTATAAAATGTATGATCTGAAACCGGGCGAAACTCCTGCGTATGGTGTCGGGAGAGGAACAACTAAATTTATCATCGAATGGCCTTAAAGACCTTTTATACGTCTCCCTCACCCATTCAGCAAGTAGCGCAAATAATCAAAAATACTGCACGTGATTGAACTATGCTCATAGAGTCTATTTTTTCGGAAAGGAGATTTCTATGAGCAAAGATCCACTGGAAACTGATGTCAGCGCAGGGCTGGCAAAAATGCATGAAGCGAGTGAATTGGTTACCGAGGAAGAGGTTGAAGAGCTCGCCGCCAAAGCACGTAAAGAAGCTGAGCTAACAAGAAAACAGCATCTTGATAAGCTAGAACAGCAAGGTATTGAGCCCAAAGATCCAACCAGCTAAGTCCTGAAAGACAGTAACGCTCGTGATAGTTCCAGCAACTGTTTTATTACTTCAGAGGAAGGAAGGTTACCCTAAATAATTTGCGTCACAGGAAGGCACTCAATTTGTGAGTCCCCGGGAGCAGAGATGACTCTGTGACCGGGGTGAGCAAATGAGACTGTAATTTAAATTGTGTATCTGCCTGTTTTTGATATGTTCACTCCAGCGTCCTGAGCTGTCGACGAAAAGGCGAAACTCAATATGAAGAAACGAAACAAGAGTGTAAATAATTCCCCTCATCGCTACATCCACTTGTGTTATCGTTTGCTAAAAGCTTAACATAAACAATTAAATAGCTTCTTGTATCCACCTGGATTGTCGGTGTAATGAAAAAAGTCTTTAAACGGTTTGAAAAAACATTATCGCTGTACCGTTATGCTTTCAAATATAGAAAGCAACGCCTGACCAGCTATGATGCCAGGACTGAAAATGATCTTATCTTTCTGAGGAATGATTTAAAAAAACCGCCCATACCAAAAAAAATATGGATGTACTGGGGAGGAAATACTCTTTCGGAGTATGTCCAGAAAATGATCGCCAGGATCAGAGAGCAAAATCCGGATCATCAACTGGTCGTGCTGGATGATTCTACGCTAGGTAACTACATCAGCCCTGTTGTGTTCCTGGCAGAAGATATCCCTATTGCCAATAAGTCGGATATCATCCGTCTTGAAATACTGAAAAAATATGGCGGGATCTGGATTGATGCCTCAACCTTGTTTTTTCAGGATCTGTCGTGGGTTCATGAATTAAATCAACAAAACGATTATGACCTGATCGGCTTCTATAATGAAACGGCAACGACGGATCTGGATTATCCCATCATTGAAAGTTGGTTTCTTTGCTCTCCACCAGAGGACCCATTCATCTCCCTCTGGCTGGAAATACTATCACCACTTAAAGAATTAGGTGCCGCTGCCTATTATAAAATGATTTCTGAGCGTAGTGACTACGCAGAAATACAACAGAAAATCAGTAACCCACAGTATCTACTAGTCTATCTCGCACAGCAAATCGCTATGCGTCAATTGCCCGCTATTAATATCTATGCCAAACGCTGCGAAACGAGCGCTTTTCTCTACCAGGAAAGCGTTTTGTGGAATGCGGATAAACTTGCACGGTTACTCTGTTTTAAACAAGCGCCTGAGCAACTCCCCCCGCTGATAAAGTTAACCAGTGATAATCGCCGTGCGATTGAACAGGTGATTAAATTTAACCTGGTGAACAAGAACAGTATTATTGGCTTACTTTATAACAGCAAATAATCGTGCTGTTTTATATCTCAACTCATTCCTAATAGCCTGAGCCCCTTTAATAAGCGGGTTTCAGGCTTTCATCGTTGCTCTCTTGCAGCGTAAATCATGCAGGCTATATCAGATAAAACTAAATGCGCCGATATATGGTTCGGGGGGATCCATGCAGACAACATGCGGGCTGTGAGAATTATAACGGGTAACGCAAAAAACCCCAGCCTTTCGACTGGGGTTATTGCTTAATTGATGTCTGACAGTTCCCTACTCTCGCATGGGGAGACCCCACACTACCATCGGCGCTACGGCGTTTCACTTCTGAGTTCGGCATGGG
>NZ_CANMLV010000023.1 GCF_947498825.1 uncultured Cedecea sp.
AGCGGTAGTTCAGTCGGTTAGAATACCTGCCTGTCACGCAGGGGGTCGCGGGTTCGAGTCCCGTCCGTTCCGCCACCTATTTAAGCCCTGAGTCATAGACTCAGGGCTTTTTTATTTCCTCACTGCAAATCATATTATTGCTTTTAGAGCAAAAGTATCCTGCATTGTTCGATCTTTTTGTATAGAACTCTTTTCGTCATAATCCGCCTCGTACAGAAAACTTTCTTTAATGAGGTAAAAATGACTCTTCCTGTATTCGGCCTTGGTACATTTCGCCTGCAAGATGACGTGGTTATCGCATCAGTAAAAACAGCGCTGGAGCTGGGCTATCGTGCTATTGATACCGCGCAAATTTACGATAATGAAGCCGCTATCGGCCAGGCACTGGCAGAAAGTAATATCAAACGTTCCGAGCTATTTATTACCACCAAAATCTGGACTGAAAATCTCAGTAAAGATAAGTTGCTACCTTCCTTGCAAGCAAGTCTTGAAAAGTTAAAAACAGATTATGTCGATTTAACTTTGATTCACTGGCCATCACCACAGAATACTGTGCCGGTGGCGGAGTTTATGCAGGCTCTTCTGGCAGCAAAAGAAGCAGGCTTAACGCGCCAGATTGGTATTTCTAACTTTACGGTAGCACTGATGCAGCAGGCGATTGATGCAGTAGGAGCTGAAAATATTGCAACCAACCAGATAGAGCTTTCCCCATATCTGCAAAACAGCACTGTAGTTGAGTGGGCCAGACAGCATAATATTCATATCACGTCATATATGACACTGGCTTATGGTAAAGCGTTGGGAGATGAAACTATCAACAATATTGCGAGGAAACATAATGCTACTCCTGCACAGGTGGTTCTTGCCTGGGCAATGGCACTTGGCTATTCCGTGATCCCTTCATCAACTCAACGCGCCAATCTGGAAAGTAACCTGCAAGCGCTGGATCTAAAACTGGATACAGAAGATATGCGGGCAATTGCAGCTCTTGAAAAAAATGATCGTTTAGTTTCTCCAAAAGGTCTGGCTCCCAACTGGGACAATTGATCAACTGAGTAGATGATGTAAAAAAAGGAGCCTGAGTTCCTTTTTTTACTGATTACATACCTGGAGATTGTAGCTGTTCACTGACAAAGTCAACAAACGCTCTGATACGTGTGCTGACCGCACGATCGCTATAATAGACAGCACTTAATGGCATCTCTACCGGCAGGCGTTGTTCGGTAAATAACTCAATGAGTTCTCCGCTCTCAATCTCCTTATCGATCATAAAATCTGATAAACAGGCAATGCCGTTCCCCTGCAGGCAAAGTTGCTTTAACGTTTCCCCGCTGTTGGATGAAATGCCCGGCTTGATCTCAACTAGCTGCCCGTCTGGTAATGCAACAGGCCATTGATTCAGTGAGGATGGCTCGGTAAAGCCAAGGCAGGTATGGTTATCCAGATCTGTAATGGCAGTGGGCGTACCATATTCAGCGAGATAGCCTGGAGTGGCTATCAACTTACGATAACTGATGCGTAGCGGGCGGGCACGTAAACTGGAATCTGTTAAATGGCCAGCCCGGATCGCAACATCGACTTTTCTTTCAATTAAATTGATGAAATTCTCCGATGATACCAAAGACAGAATGATATCGGGATAACGCTCTCTGAAAGGTTTCACCAGAGGCATCAGCAGGTGTAGTAGTACCGGGGTTGCGGCATCAACCCGCAGTAAACCACGGGGGGTTTTTTTACTTTCTGTGAGTTCATTTTCTGCCGCCGCCATTGCCTGCAAAATTTGCTGCACATTGCGAAAATAGCGATTTCCTTCCTCAGTCAGACTTAACTGACGTGTTGTACGGTTTAGCAAGCTAACACCCAATTTCATTTCCAGTCGCTTTACAGCCCGGCTAATCGCTGAATTTGCCTGATTTAACTGTTCGGCTGCCCGACTAAAACTGCCGCTTTCCACTACGGCTACAAAAACAATTAACTCTTCTGTTGTTGCCTTCATTATTGCTCCATAAGCAAAATTCTATTGATATTTTGTCTATTTTTGTTATTTAACCATCAAGCCATACTGCCTGTCATCAAATGACGCTTGTTATGGAGTAATCTATGCCTCTGGCTCTACTGGCACTGACGATCAGTGCATTCGCTATTGGAACCACCGAGTTTGTTTTGGTGGGACTGATACCCACTATTGCTGAGCAGTTATCTATTTCGGTACCTTCTGCCGGATTACTGGTTTCTATCTATGCCCTTGGTGTGGCGATTGGCGCACCGGTACTCACGGCTTTAACGGGAAAACTGGCACGTAAACAATTACTTATTGGTCTGATGGTACTGTTTACTTTCGGCAATTTACTGGCTTGGTTATCTCCAAACTACCAGACATTGATTATTGCTCGTTTACTTACCGGACTGGCGCACGGTGTCTTTTTTTCTATCGGTTCGACGATTGCAGCAAGTCTGGTTTCGAAAGAAAAAGCGGCTTCCGCTATTGCGATTATGTTTGGTGGACTGACGGTTGCACTAGTCACAGGTGTTCCTTTAGGCACCTTTATCGGGCAACAGTTTGGCTGGAGAGAAACCTTCCTGGTAGTTTCTGCTATCAGCGTGATCGCTCTGATAAGCAGTATTATCCTGATCCCTAAAAATATACCAGGCCGTGCTATATCAGGCATCAGAGAGCAATTACAGGTTCTTACTCATCCGCGGTTACTGCTAATTTATCTGATTACAGCTTTAGGTTATGGTGGCGTCTTTACCGCCTTTACTTTCCTTGCTCCGATGATGCAGGACTTAGCGGGTTTCTCTGCTTCATCAGTCAGTTGGATCCTGTTAGGGTATGGTGTTGCGGTGGCTATTGGTAATATTTGGGGGGGAAAACTGGCCGATAAGAAGGGGGCCGTTCCAGCTCTCACATTTATTTTCGCTGCATTAGCTTTGCTGTTATTACTTTTGCAGGTCACCGTTCATTCTTCTGTTCCTGCATTACTTACGGTACTGGTGATGGGAATCTTTGCTTTTGGTAATGTCCCGGGACTGCAGGTTTATGTAATGCAAAAAGCAGAAATCTATACGCCTAATGCAGTGGATGTCGCTTCAGGTCTGAATATTGCTGCATTTAATATTGGTATCGCTGTTGGCTCAGTGATTGGAGGGCAGACGGTACAACATCTTGGTCTGACTCAGACGCCATGGATTGGTGCGATGATTGTTGCTCTTGCCGTTATTCTGATTATCTTGAGTGGCAAACTCGATAAGCGCTCGTGTTAGAGACATGATTTATGCCTTACCGGGCAATGCTGTTATCAGTTCATTGAAAATTTAGGCTAGAATCCCTATAACTAAAACAGTTCTGAATTTTTTGAATATCTTTAGTGAAAGGGGTCATCAGCTAAACGTGCATAAAAAAATGTATTCCATGCGCTACACTGCGGGTCAGCCAGCAAAGCGGATTCTTGCATCAGGTTCATTCTCTGCTCTCAGCAATGCATTGCCTGCCGGCTTGCCTTTGCCGGGAGCCGATAAACTACGCATACTCGTGTGGAATATTTTTAAGCAACAGCGCACAGACTGGTTATCAGTACTCAAAACCTTCAGCAAAGATGCGCAATTGGTCTTATTGCAGGAAGCACAAACTACACCTGAACTGGTAGGATTTGCCACACAAAACTATCTTGGTGCCGATCAAGTTCCCGCATTTGTGTTGCCACAGCATCCCTCCGGTGTAATGACGCTTTCTGCCACACACCCGGTATTCTGTTATCCTCTGCGCGAACGTGAGCCTATTTTGCGTCTTGCGAAGTCAGCGCTGGTCACCGTCTATCCATTATTTGACGGACGGCTGTTAATGGTTATCAACATTCATGCAATTAACTTTAGCCTTGGGGTGGATGTCTATAGTAAACAACTGGCTCCTATTGGTGAGCAAATTGCGCACCATACCGGTCCGGTGATTATGGCGGGAGATTTTAATGCCTGGAGCCGTCAGCGCATGAATGCGCTTTATCGATTTGCCCGTGAAATGACCTTGCGGCAAGTCCGTTTTATTGATGACCATCGTAGCCGTGCTTTTGGTAAACCACTCGATTTCGTGTTCTATCGTGGTCTGAAAGTGGCCGAGGCTTCTGTGTTGATCACTAAGGCATCAGATCATAACCCACTCTTGGTTGAGTTTTACCCTGGCACGCCTGAGTAAACGTCTGCCGCGGTCAGCTTCTCTTTTCTTTATTGCAAGGATATGACTATGGCAATTCAGTCTCATCACGACAAAGTTAACCAACAATTTAGCTCCCAGGCTAACGCTTATCTTAGTAGCTCAGTGCATGCTTCAGGCCGCGATCTGGAACGTCTCAGTGCACGCCTCGGTGATTTTCAGAATGCCGCTGTCCTGGATATGGGATGCGGAGCAGGGCATGCCAGTTTTATTGCTGCGGCAAAAGTCAAAAATGTTGTCGCATACGACTTGTCCAGCCAGATGTTGGCTCTTGTTGCAGAGACTGCACAAACGCGGGGTATTACTAACCTGACGACTTCTCTTGGTTATGCAGAAGCCCTTCCTTTTGATGAAGAAACCTTTGATGTGGTTATCAGTCGCTACTCTGCACATCACTGGCATGATGTGGGTCAGGCGTTGCGTGAAGTTAAACGCGTTCTGAAGCCCGGTGGTACTGTTATTTTTATGGATGTGTTATCTCCGGGATATCCCGTGCTGGATATCTGGTTACAAACCATAGAAGCCCTGCGCGATACCTCACACGTACGTAACTATGCCAGTGGTGAATGGTTGCGACTGTTTAATGACGCGGGGCTGATGATTCGCCATGTTAACTGTGACAAGCTGAATCTTGAATTTACGAGCTGGATAGCCAGAATGCGTACGCCGATTGTGTTGGCGGATGCGATTCGCGCCTATCAGAAAAGTGCGTCAGATGAAGTGAAGCGTTACTACGACTTGCAGCGTGATGGCTCATTTACCAGCGATACTATTATGCTGGAGGCAAGTAAAGTCTGAATAAAAAAGGCACCCTAAAAGGTGCCTTTCTTCTGCTTTAACTGGCAGGTTTTCGATTGCTTTTAACAAACAGCGTTAGCTGATCGCCTGGTTTAATCAGATCTTTACCATTGTTCCAGCGCAGCAAATCTTTGGTGTTCAAACCATGGCGTTTGGCAATACTCGACAATGAATCACCCTTACGCACTTTATAAGTGATGCTATTGTTAGCTGCAAGACGCGTACTGCTGTTTGCCGCCACACGACGATTACCGCTTTCAAGCTTCAGCGTCTGACCCACTTTTAGTCGAGAATTAGGCAGGTTGTTCCATGCTTGCAGCGATTTACTGCTTACACCGTGACGTGAGGCAATCGTTGATAAGGTATCGCCAGAACGAACCTTATACAGCTTACTTGCGGCAGGACTTGCATGGTTGCTGCTCTCAGTCTCTTTGGCTACCTGTGCTATAGGAATATCACCAGCGGCAAGAGAGGTGCGTAACTGCTGTGCATGCCGCTTGGGCACCATAACATATTGCTGATTACTCTGACCTACGGTGGCATTTTTAACCCCCGCATTAAAGGTCTTGAGTTTCTTCAACGACATGCCCGTCACTTCTGCAATCTGTGCAAGCTTAACCGGATCGTTCACTTCAACGCGTGCCAGAGCCCGATTTTCATCTGTCGAAGGTAAACGAATACCATATCGTTTACTGTTCTGGAAAATATCGCTCAGTGCCAGCATTTTAGGGATATAAAGCTTGGTTTCTTGTGGCAAAGAAAGCGACCAGAAATCTGTTGGTTTGCCCTGGGCTTTATTCTTTTTGATTGCATTCATTACGCGACCTTCGCCGCTATTAAATGCCGCAACGGTTAACAGCCAGTCACCATCAAACATCTTGTTCAGGCGTTGCATCATATCCAGCGCAGCAGTCGTTGACGCGACTATATCGCGACGTCCGTCGTAAGCCTGCGTTTGTTTCAGTCCGTAGTTGCGACCCGTGCTTGGAATAAACTGCCAAATACCAGCGGCATTTGCACTAGACGTCGCATGGGGATCAAAAGCGCTCTCCACTATGGGTAATAGTACCAGTTCCATTGGCAAGTTGCGTTGCTTAACTTGTCCAGCAATCCAGTACATGTACGGCTCAGCCCGTAATGATACATCGTGGAGATAGCTCTTGTTACTCAGGTACTTCTGTTTCTGTTCGCGTACCCGGATGTTATCCGGTATTTCCATCTCTAGCTGGTTGCTAATCGAGCTCCACAGGTTGTCATCTTGCGCAAGAAAGCTTCCATCATCTAACCAACGCGAGTAGGTCTCTCGACCCGTAGGTTTACCTGCTTCACTCAGACTTCCAGTAGACAGACTCTGAGCATGCTGAGGAGCGCGGGCATCATTTTTATTAGCGCCCTGGCACCCAACCAGCAAGACAGAGGCGAATAATATCGCTCGTGCCTTCATATATGTGTCTAAGGTTGCTTAAAAGACGAGCGATGATACCGTCGTCTGCTCAGCAACACAACCAAAATATTCAGAAGGCATCTTTTTTCGCCCTTAACCAAGCAAAGATCTTGTTAGGTTGTTGAAACAAGATATCTTTTTTTGCTTTTCTTTGTAAATCAGGATCTTCTGTTCGTAAGAAAACATTCACTTGACGCTCTTTTGCCAATGTTGAGGGCAAAGTAGGCTGCTTTTCCGCACGTAACGCCTTAACTTCTCTATAAAATCTATTTATGTATTCATCCTCTGGTAACAAGCTTAACGCAAAGGCAACATTTGATTCCGTATACTCATGTGCACAGCAGATTAACGTTTCTGAAGGAAGCTGATTAATTCGTTGAAAAGACTGATACATTTGATCGGGGGTACCTTCGAAAAGGCGTCCGCAGCCAGCTGAAAAGAGGGTATCGCCACAGAATAACCAGGGGTAAGAGAAATAGCTTATATGACCCAACGTATGGCCTGGGGTAGCTATTACACTGAAGTCATGATTAAGTAACCGTAGACAATCACCTTCTTGAACGACCTTTGTCAGACCGGGAATGCTAATCTCCGCTGGGCCATAAATCGCAATCTCGGGATAGTTTTCTTTCAGCTGTCGGACACCTCCCACATGGTCTGCATGATGATGGGTAAGCAGTATGGCAACAGGTTGCCATTGATGTTGGGCAATAGCTCTCAGAACGGGAGCCGCTTCACCGGGATCAACAATTACACATTTTCCCTCTGTATCAGAGAGTACCCAGATGTAGTTATCCTGGAAGGCGGAAATACTGGTAAGCTTCATGAATCGTTCTCTCTTTAACCACTAGATAGTAAGGTATGGATGAAACCAGCAAGAATCACAGGCCATCTCACCGCCCCCACTCAGTGGGAAACCCTTCCCTGGGGGCGACAGTCAAAACTGGCGCTGGAACAAGAACTACACCCTTGGCTTGGCAAAATCTTTGGTTTTCATCTGTTGAAAATCGGTAACCTGAGCGCAGAAATCAATACAGAAGACTGCGCTATCTCACATCAGGTTAATATGGCGCAACAGGGCGATAATCTGCAAGTACAAGCCAATCCACTCTATTTGCCGTTTGCTGAAAAATCAGTTGATGCTTGTTTGCTGGCCCATACTTTAAATTGGTGTTCAGACCCTCATCGCTTATTGCGTGAAGCAGATCGCGTCTTGATTGATGATGGCTGGTTGATCATAAGCAGCTATAACCCGATAAGCGTGGTTGGTGTCGGTAAACTGATCCCTGTTTTGCGTAAACGTGCTCCTTTTAATAGCCGTATGTTTACCTCAATGAGGCTGCTTGACTGGTTATCATTGATGAATTTTGAGGTGATGTATCGTCGTGGTTTTCAGGTATTGCCCTGGCATAAACAAGGCGGGAAAATGTTAAGTACCCATTTTCCCGCACTGGGAACAATGCAGGTGATTATTGCCCGCAAACGTACGCTTCCTCTGACACTCAACCCACTTAAAAGTCGCCAAAAAAACAAACAGATCCGCTCTGCTGTTGGGGCGACCAAACAATACAGGGAAAATATCAAGGTGCCGAAACGTCAGGCTGATAACCCACATCCTCACGATCAGGTTTAGAGGCTGCATTACGTGCCAGCTCGTCGCAGCGTTCATTTTCAGGATGCCCGGCATGCCCTTTGACCCAGAGCCACTCAATTTCATGGTGGCTCAGAGCGGCATCAAGTCGTTTCCATAAATCAACGTTCTTGACGGGCTTTTTATCGGCCGTTTTCCAGCCCCGTTTTTTCCAGTTATGGATCCATTGAGTAATACCCTGGCGGACATACTGACTATCGGTACTGAGAACGACAACACAAGGTTCAATCAGACCTTCAAGTGCAGTGATGGCGGCCATCATCTCCATGCGATTATTAGTGGTTAAATAAAAGCCCGCACTGTAGATCTTTTCATGCTGTTTATAGCGTAAGATTGCACCATAACCCCCCGGTCCTGGATTACCAAGACAGGATCCATCGGTGAATATTTCTACCTTCTTTCGCATTTCTGGTAGACTTCCTGTGATTAAAAAAACCAAGTCTGACACAAATGAGCGCCATGAGCACAGCTATTACACGACAGATTGTCCTCGATACCGAAACCACGGGTATGAATCAGATTGGTGCCCACTATGAAGGACATCGCATTATTGAAATCGGTGCCGTTGAAGTCATCAATCGCCGCCTGACAGGGAATAACTTCCATGTTTATCTGAAGCCCGATCGCCTGGTTGACCCGGAAGCCTTTGGTGTTCACGGTATTGCTGATGAGTTTTTGCTGGATAAACCGACCTTTGCCGATATTTCGGATGCCTTCCTTGATTACATTCGTGGTGCAGAACTGGTCATCCATAACGCCTCGTTTGATATCGGCTTTATGGACTATGAATTTAAGATGCTGGGTAGGGGCATAGCGAAAACAGAGACCTTCTGTAAAGTTACCGACAGTTTAAGTTTGGCGCGGAAAATGTTTCCGGGCAAACGTAACAGTCTCGATGCACTTTGCTCCCGCTATGAAATAGATAACAGTAAGCGTACGCTGCATGGCGCATTACTCGATGCCCAGATCCTGTCTGATGTCTATTTGATGATGACGGGGGGACAGACATCACTGACCTTTGCTATGGAAGGAGAAAGTCAGCAGCAAACCGGGAATGACGGTATTCAGCGCATTGTTCGTGGTGCGGGTGGATTACGGGTTATTCAAGCCAGTTCAGAAGAATGTCAGGCCCATGAATCACGCCTTGATTTAGTTCAGAAGAAAGGCGGCAGCTGCCTGTGGCGCAGTTAATTATCTGAAAATGCGTTAAAAAACAGCACTTAGATTGTTTTTAGCGCAAACGCGCTTTTTTAGAAGAAAAATGATTGACGCTTTAAGAGGTACATCGTAATATTCGCCTCGTTCCCGCAAGGGGACAATGCGGAGCGGTAGTTCAGTCGGTTAGAATACCTGCCTGTCACGCAGGGGGTCGCGGGTTCGAGTCCCGTCCGTTCCGCCACATTCGAGACCCACGCTTGAGAAAGCGTGGGTTTTTTGCTTTTTGTCTTCGGTATCATACACACCCAGTCTTCTGATTTTCTCTCCTTACCGCGCGGTTTAATTAGCGACTTAACCGATTAGAAAAAATTATCTTCCCTGTGGCATTCAGATTGACGGCTATTGTATTTAGTCGATTTTTATCATGCGTCCTTTTTTAAATAAATCAAAAAATATGATGATTAATATAACGAAACAGGATTATTTCTAATTTTTATAAAATTCATTTTTTATCATGTTAAATGTTTGTGCAATTAATCACAGTTATACTGCGCTTTTTATTTTATCTTGCTGAGTATTATTGGTTGTGGAGTTGACTTCGTTATGCCTGAAAACATAATTATCAAACATATGCTTTTTGTTTTGCTGTCTTTAGACCGCAAAATGAAAACTATGCTTGATAATTTATGCTGGTTTAATGCGGTTAATAGCCTGGCTGAAAGTGATGCTGTTGAAGCTGAATGTATGGATATACAAATGGCTAAAGAGTGGTCGCAGTTATGGGACTGTGCGGGCCAGACATTATGTGCCAGTATTCAGCAACCTTTTCATCATCAGTCGCACGCCGGTTCACAGGTTCAAGAACCTGGACTTAACAGTCGTAAACGTGAGGAACTGGTATTTAGTTTTCGTAATTCTAACCTGTATCAGCTGTTAGTCTGCCGTCATGCGGGCGGTTCGGACAGTGAAGGATGGGCTAAAAAATTAGTTTTGTCTGCACAAAGCACAATGCGCGTTTTCGCCATTGTGCTTTTTTTTTTAGTGCGCCGAGCATGGCGCGTAGCGCCTTGACGGGCGCTGTCAGTTGACTGTGGTGGTTAACTGATGACTTGGAGGTGAAAGTCCTCTACACACCCGGTAAGGGGAAGTGTTAGCTGAACGGCAAGGGTGTTCATCGTGAGGTGAAATCTGAAGGAAGCTGAAAGCAAAATGCGGGTCTGACGAACAGGAAGCGGTTCAGGCGGCACAGCGGGGTAAGGCGGCTAATATCGTCAACGCCCAATACTTACACGGAACGCTGTGACGTAAAACCGACAGACATATGCAGGAAGGTCACGCGAATTACCTCGGGAGATCTGCCATTCTGCCACTGTGCTACCGATATCGAGAGGTATCGGGATGGAATGTCAGAAGTCAGCCGATGCCGTAGTAGTACCGGCTCACCACCAGTATGAAGGGCTGAACATGTTAACCGTAATTAGGACACGGATACTCGATGTCGATTAATGATGCACAAGGGCAAGTGATTGCCACCGCCAGCCAGGGTAGCGAACAGTATTCGCGAGAGCAGCTTAGTGGTGCTGAAATTGGCACGGTGGTCAGTGGGCGAACGAAAGCGGAAGTGCCGTTGACAATCGAAACGGTGACAGAAAGAGCCAATATGATGCTGGCCTATCAGCGGGTGGTGGAAAACAAAGGTGCCGCAGGGGTGGATAACCTCAGCGTGTCGGCGTTGAAGCCCTGGCTGAAAGAACACTGGGCAAGCATCAAGAGTGCATTGATGTCAGGACATTATCTGCCCCGTGCGATACGCAAAATGGATATCCCAAAGCCAGATGGCGGCGTGAGAACATTGGGTATCCCGACGGTGGCAGACAGACTCATCCAACAAGCGATAGCGCAGAAACTGAGCGCTGTCGTCGACCCGACCTTCTCAAACTCCAGTTATGGCTTCCGTCCGGGGCGCAACGCATGGCAGGCCGTGCGTCAGGCACAGGTCTACATGAACAGCGGTAAACGCTGGGTAGTTGACATGGATCTGGAAAAGTTCTTCGACAGAGTGGATCACGACATATTAATGTCGCGGATAGCCCGGTGCATCAAGGATACACGGCTATTGAAACTAATACGTCGCTACCTTGAGGCCGACAGTGTCGACAGTAATAAAGAGAGAGTCAAACGAGTGAGAGGTATGCCGCAAGGCGGGCCGTTATCGCCGTTGTTGTCGAATATCTTGTTAGATGATCTGGACAAAGAGCTGGAGCGACGTGGACACAGCTTCTGTCGGTATGCAGACGACTGCAATATCTATGTCAGCAGCCGAAAAGCGGGTGAACATCTTCTCAGGGGTATCAGTGAGTATCTGGCGGATACGCTGAAACTGACGATAAACGAAAAGAAGAGTGCGGTGGCAAGGCCATGGGATCGCAAGTTCTTAGGGTACAGCGTCACAAGGCATAAATCTGTTCGCCTGAAAGTGGCAGACACGAGTGTGGCAAGGCTGAAGGATAAACTCCGCAGCCTGACCACAGGGCACAGCTCGGCGTCAGTAAAAGCAGTCATCAATAAACTCAGGCCGGTCCTCAGAGGTTGGGTAAGTTACTTCCGTTACACCGAAGTAAAAGGAGTACTGGAAGAGCTGGATAGCTGGATAAACAGGAAGTTACGCTGCCTTCTCTGGAGGCAATGGAAGCGCACAGGAACGCGAGCAAGAAAGTTAATGCGAGCGGGCTTAACGGAAGAAAGGGCGTGGCGTTCAGCGAGCAACCAAAGAGGAGCCTGGTGGAACTCGGGAGCCCGCCATATGAATCAGGCGATAAAAGTATCGTTATTGAGGAGTGCGGGCTTACTGTCCCTGCTCGAACAGCACCGGCAGTTCCAGCGTTAACATGAACCGCCGTATACGGAACCGTACGTACGGTGGTGTGAGAGGACGGCAGGAGTGATCCTGCCTCCTACTCGATTGGTCTCAATTTAAGAGGATGCATTATGTACATTGTTTGTGTTGCCGCTTGTCCAACTGGCGTTGCTCATACCTATATGGCTGCTGAATCTCTGGAAGTGACAGGAAAACAGCGAGGCCATGAGGTGAAAGTCGAAACCCAGGGCAGTATGGGGGCTGAAAATGAAATTACCGCAGATGACCTGATGCGTGCGGATGCGGTAATTATTGCTGCCGATGTTGCCATTAGCGGTAAAGAACGCTTTGACGGCATGATTAAACTTGAATGCAGCGTCTCGGATCCTATCAAGTTTGGTGATGCCGTATTTGAAGCTGTAGAGAAGGAGATGTCCCATGGCTAAATTTCAGGCGGATAACCAGCAGTCGACAGGCGTTGAGATTAAAAATGCCATTATGACCGGCGTATCCTGGATGCTACCGTTTATTATTGCTGGTGCGGTACTTATGGGGATAGCCCGCATTGGTGCATCCTTCTATGGTATTGATAATATTTGGGATGCCAGCTATGAGCAAGCCGATACAGTTATCCGGCTGCTGCATAAATTTGATGGTTTTGGTGGCCTTGCGTTGTCCCTGATGCTTCCGGTTGTTGCAGGCTATATCAGTTTTGCTCTGGCGAATAAGCCAGGCCTGGCACCAGGCATGATCGGTGGTCTGCTGGCAGGAAACCTCGGAACGGGTTTTCTGGGAGCGCTGGCTGCGGGGTTTGTCGCTGGATATATTGTTCGTGCTCTGAATCGTTATATTAAACTGCCTAAATCACTGGCATCAGCAGGGCCAATTTTTATTCTGCCCGTTGGTGGGACACTGCTGACGTGTGTTGTGATGGCCTTTTTCATCGGCAGTCCTCTGGCTGCACTCAATCACAGTATGGAAAGCTGGTTGATGTCGATGTCTGGCACCAACCGGATTTTACTGGCAGCAGTTATTGGCGGTATGGTGGGCTTTGATCTGGGAGGACCTGTCAATAAAGCGGCTGTGACAACGGCCATGGCGCTACTCGCCTCAGGCATTTTTGATCCCAATACTGCGGCTCAGGTCGCGATTATTATTCCTCCGATTGGTATCGGTGTTGCGACATTGATCTGGTCTTCACGCTTTCCTCTTTCTCTGCGCGAAGCGGGTAAAGCGTCAACGTTGATGGGATTAATCGGGGTTTCAGAAGGGGCGATTCCCTTTGCGTTATCAAATCCAAGGCTGATTATTATTAACGTTATTGGCTCTGCGGTAGGGGCGGCTATGGCGGTAGGGCTGGGGTCGATTAACCATGCACCTATATCCGGATTTTATGGCTGGCTGGCAGTAGAAAAATGGCCTGTTTATGTACTGTCAATTGCCTGTGGTTCTGCCATTATTACTTTTGGATCGTTGCTTATTTTCCGTGGTGAATCAGAAAGTCAGGAACTTAAAAAAGAAGTAAAAACACCTAAGTTTAAAGCCAGTCGTTAAATGTATCATTGATACGTTTTAATTATTTTCCCTGTATTGAGCGCAGATAAATATCTGTGCCGGATACGTACGTATAAAAACAGGAATAAAGAGAATGAAAACGGTTCATTTAATTCAACATACCCACTGGGACAGGGAATGGTATTTCACAGAAAATGACTCACAGGTCTTACTTTATTATTTCATGGCAGATCTACTTAATCGTCTCGAAACGGATGAGTCATTAGGTCCATTTATACTTGATGGTCAGACAGTGGTACTGGAAGATTATTTTCAGTTTGCACCCGAAAACCGGGAACGAATTCAGACATTGGTGGCTAACGGGCGACTGCAAATAGGCCCCTGGTATACGCAGACTGATTTTCTGGTCGTGGGGGCGGAATCGATTACCCGTAATTTATTGCTGGGGCAGGCCGATTGTGATGAGTTTGGAGCCCGTATGGCTGTGGGCTATGTGCCTGACTCATTTGGTCAGAGCGCCCAGCTACCGATGTTCCTCAAGCAGTTTTCGATTGATAATGCTGTTATCTGGCGAGGCTGGAGCGAGTATGACACGCCATATAGCGAATTCCGCTGGCGTAGTCAGGATGGCAGCACAGTCACCACCAGCGTCTTACCTCAAGGATACGGCTTTGCTAAATGGCTACCCACTGATGCAGATCGGGCCTGGCCAAAGCTGACCAGGTTACTGAAAAAGCAGGCTGCCTTTAGCCGTAGTTCACAACTGCTACTCCCGAATGGTAATGACCAGTCACCTTTTGAATATGGTGTACCAGACATGCTGGATGCGCTGAATATCCGACAAACGGAGTATCGCTTTGAACGTAGCGATTTCCTGTGTTATTTCGCCTCGTTGGCTGATACGCCGCTGGAAACGTTTGAAGGTGAATTATTAAGCCCGAAATATATGCGTGTGCATCGCGGAATTTTCTCCACGCGTATGGATATCAAACAGGCGAATGCCAGGCTGGAAAACTTTGTCAGCCGTCAGCTGGAACCCTTACTGAGTGTGAACTGGATGCTGGGCTTACCTTATCCTCAGTCTGTGGTCGAGAGCATCTGGCGTGAAGCAATGAAATCACACGCTCACGACAGTATTGGCGGCTGTAATTCTGACCGCGTCAACGGGATCGTTAAGGCGCGTCTGCTGGCAGGACAAGAAAAAGCAGATCAACTGTATGAGCTGAATATGCAGATGTTGGCGAGTGGTATTCATGCCCGGCAGGATGGCAAAAAAATCATTATTTTTAATGCACTTCCTGCAACACGTGACGGACTGGTTGCGATCACACTTTACCTGCCTGGTGAAACATTCCGTATCGTTGATGAGCAGGGGCTGCCGTGCCGCTGGCAAATTCTACAGGAAACGACCCAGGATATGTCCGTGATAGTACAGGAGCTTTCTAATAGCAGCGAACCGGTTTTCTATCGTAAATGTGACATTCTGCTGGAAGTCTCGGCCCTGCCTGCGAGCGGCTATACCACGTTATATTTACAAGAAAATAGAACGCCAGGTTTTACTGTAACCGCTGAGGAGCATCCGGTACTGGAAAATCAGTGGTTAAGACTGAGCCTGGAAGCAGGGCAGATAGTGCTGCTCGATAAACGTAGCGGCAAGCTCTGGAATAATTTAATTCAGCTGGTGGATGGCGGTGATGCGGGTGATACCTACAACTACTCTCCTCCGGAAGATGACTGGCGGGTGAGTGGTATATTACGCTGCGCTGACTGGCAGCAGGGGGAGCTGGCCGGGACCTTAACACTGGACTGGTCAATTCCCGCACCGCGCACTATGGCGGATAGAAATCATCGTCACTGTAACGCCGAGCTTGATGTTTGCATGGTCATTACAATGACACACCAGAGCCCACTGTTGGATATAAGGATTACGGTTAATAACACCTTGGAAGATCACCGACTACAGCTTGAGATCCCCACAGAAGTACTGAGTGATATTCACTTCGCTGACCAGCCGTTTGGACTGATCCAGCGCGATAATCGTCCTGCGACTCTGGATATCTGGCAGCAGGAACAGTGGAATGAATCCCCAGCCTCGCTCTGGCCGATGCAAAACCTGGTGATGATGCATGATGGAAAGCAGGGGATGGGGGTGATTACCGACGGACTACGGGAATATGAAATTCCGGCAGAACGTCCGTCAATAATCGCGATTACGCTATTACGTAGTGTCGGCTGGCTGGGGCGTGCCGGAATGCCATGGCGACCAGGACGGGCATCAGGCATGGCGTTGCCTTCTCCCGAATCACAAATTCCTGGTATATTTCAGGCTCATCTGGCACTGATTCCGTTACATGCTGGTGAAAACACAGAGTTCTGGCACTGGGTTGAGCAATGGCGTAACCCTGTCTCTGGCTGGCTGGAGTCTGGCTGGGCACGTTTTAAAACCAACCCCCATCAACGCCAGTTTCCCTCGAACTATAGCCTGTTACGCTGGGATACGCCGCTACACTTTAGCACGCTAAAGAAAGCGCAGAGGGAGGATGCCCTTATCTTACGTGGCTGGAATCCCGGTTCACAAACACAACGCCGTAGCGTCCCGGAAACCGATGCTACCATCTGTGAAGTGACCCTGGCAGAAAGTCCGGTGGCTGAATCTCAACCTGGCGTTGCGGCTTGTACGCCCGTTTCGTGGCTCGTAGCCCCGCCAGTCAGAGGATAATATCATGTTGAAAATTTCTTTTACCTGCCCCCTGGAGAATGGTTTACATGCCAGACCTGCCAGTGCACTGGAACAGCGTATCAACGACTTTTCTTCATCAGTACAGATTGTCAACCTGCGGAATAATCGTAAGGCTGATGCCCGTAGTGTACTGGCGATGATTGGCACCGATATCTTGTATCAGGATGCCTGCGAATTATGGCTTGAAGGGGAAGATGAAGCGATCGCGCATCAGGCATTATCCCAGTTTATTCATGAAGAGTTTGCCAGATGTGATGAACCTGCAGCCAGCATCACTCCTCAAGTATCCAGCCCGCTACCCGTCTACCTGGCACAGACGACAGCACAGATCCTACGCGGCAATGGCGTCAGTCTGGGGATGGCACAAGGTATTGCCGTGCATATGGGAACGCTGGATCTGTTACATCTTGCTCAGCAGGAAGAGGTCACAGTTTCTGCTGTTCGCTATCAACAAATGCAAGCGGCTTTGCAGAAGGTGCGTCACCAACTGAATGAAGAGTGTCGGCTGGCAAAAGGTGACGCTGCTTTAGTGCTACAGGCCCATAGCAAACTGTTGGCCGACCGTTTAATGGAGGAGACATTACTGACCGATCGCCCGGCGCGCAATACCCTGGAATCTCTGGCACTGGCACTGGATGAGTTGAGCCAGCCCCTGAGGGAGAGCCGCAACGCTTACTTGCAGCAACGCGTACTGGATTTACAAGACCTGGGTTTACGTCTTGCCGCTCATCTCACAACGCAACCTCTGCTGCCACAAACGCAGTTACGGCATGACAGTGTGGTGGTAAGTGCGGTACCTCTTACCCCTGGCCAGTTTCTGGCACTGCGTGGTTCCTGCCTCAAAGGTGTCATTATGGGGGCCGGCGGAGAGACTTCACATACGGTTATTTTAGCGCGTTCATTTGGTATTCCCCTGTTAAGCGTAGAGAGTACCGATATCGGACGCATTCGGAGTGGCGAGGCGCTCCTGCTGGACACGCGCTATGGCGTGGCTGTGTTATCTCCCGACGCTCAGGCAGAAAGCTGGTATCAGCTGGAAGAAGCTAAGTCCCGGCGTCTTGATGCACGTTCACAACCATTAACACAACAGCCTGGGCGCACTCAGGATAACCAGCCGATTACGGTGCTCGCCAATATTGCCCTTGCCGCCGAAGCGGAAACGGTATTTGCAGCTGGTGCGGAAGGGATCGGACTGTTTCGTACTGAACTACTATTTTGTGAGCGAACTTCACCACCAGATGAAGAAGAGCAGTATCAGGCTTATCAGCAAGTACTGGCGCAGGCAAAAGGGCGTAAAGTCGTGATCCGTACTCTGGATATTGGGGGAGATAAACCTTGCGACTATCTTGTCGTACCGCAGGAGGACAATCCTTTCCTTGGCTGGCGAGGTATCCGTTTGTATCCGGCATTTATGACGATTTTTCGTTCCCAGATACGCGCGTTATTACGCGCCAGTGCGACAGGCCCGTTGCATATAATGGCGCCGATGGTAACCACGCTTGAGGAGGTGAAATGGTTGCGGACGCAATTGAATATCACCCAGCAGCAGCTCAACAATGAAGGTATTGCTACCGGAACCTGGTCACTCGGTATCATGGCTGAGGTGCCATCAGTGCTGTATTTTTTAAGCAAGGCCAAGCCATATATTGATTTTATTTCTATCGGTAGTAATGACCTTGCGCAATATTTTCTTGCCTGCGATCGGGGAAATGTCCAGGTACGCCATCTTTATAACTACTTCGATCCTTCATTTTTGCATCTGCTACAAAATATGACGATACAGGCACAGCAAGCCGGAATTGATATCAGTCTGTGCGGCGAGATGGGCGGCGATCCGGCTGCATTAGCACTGCTGCTGGGGGCTGGACTGCGGCAAATTAGCCTGTCTGCCAGCCGGATAGCGTCGGTAAAAATGCGTTTGAGCCAGTTAACTATTGAAGAAAGTGAGCAGAGGCTTGAGCAGGCACTGCTGTGTGATAGTGCGGATGGTGTGGTACTGGAGCAGTTGCAGCATTTGTCGTCTGGTATCACAAAACCTGTTTTTGATCCGGCACTGATTCTGTTGGATAGTCCGATAAACAGTAAGGCTGAGGTAATTAAAGTACTGACTGATAATCTGGAAGTCGAACAGCGAACCTTTTCCGGCCCGGAAGCCGAAAAGGCTATCTGGCAGCGTGAAGAGTTTTTTTCTACGGCTTTGGGATTTGCCGTTGCACTCCCGCATTGTAAATCAGCCGCCGTCTCCAGTAGCTCAGTTTCAGTGATGCGTCTGGCAGAGCCTCTGGCTTGGAATGATGAAGTCACCGTCTCGCTGGTTATCATGCTAACTGTAAGCGAGAGAGAAAAAGGTGAACATATGAAAATTTTCTCCAGACTGGCTCGCAAGCTGATGCATGCCGATTTCCGTCAGCAGCTGATGAAGAGTGAAGATCCTCAACAACTTGCTGAATTTCTTGAACTGGAAATGGCGGGGTAGCGTCCTGTTCTGTGTGGCTCTTGTTACAGGTAAAGACAGATGGGTTTTTAACGTAAATTAATTCCCTGAATCCTGCCAGTTAAACGCTGCCGCCATAAGGGCAATGTGATAACACTGAAATCGTATATACCCGTCATACATCAAGTTGCTTGAGTGTTGCCTGCGTCCAGCCCGCCGAATCACAGAGTTTATCTGTGCTCATCGACGGGCTGAACTGGGCGCCTATAAGCAACACAAGGTATTGTAGTAATGGGTAGGATATGAGGGAAACCTTCCCTCACATGCTCTTCTTTTTAAAAAGGTGATATGCCGCGGAACTGGTGATAATGGTAATGATCACCAATGGCCATAAGCTCTGAAATACAACAGCAAAACCAGCATCCTTAAGATAGATTTCCTTTGTAATCTCAGTGAAGTGGAGAATTGGGTTAATCCAGGTGATGTTTTGTAGCCAAACAGGCATATTTTCCACGGGGGATATATAGCCTGACAGCAGCACAGCGGGCATCAAAAACACAAATACCCCAATGAAGGCTTGTTGCTGCGTCGCGCAAAATGCGGAAATTAACAGACCAAATCCGACCAGTGACAGGCCATAAAACAGCATGGTGGCATAGAAGAGTAGTAAGGAGCCCGCAAAGGGAATCTGATAACAAAAGATCCCGATAGCTAATACCAGGCTCGCTTGGGCTGTTGCTATAATTAACGCAGGTACAGCTTTACCGATAAAAATCTGCCATGTTGTTAACGGTGAAACAAGCAGTTGATCAAGTGTTCCTTGTTCCCGTTCTCGGGCAATGGAAAGTGAAGTCACAATCAATACGCCAATAGTCGTAATGAGTGCCACTAAAGAAGGTACAATAAACCACTTATACTCTAAATTCGGGTTGTACCAGTGACGGACAATCAATTCACTGTTATTGGGTTTGATTTGGTGTTGCGTTAATTCCTGTTGGTACTGCAGTACAATTAGCTCAACATAATTAGCTGCAATTTGGGCGCTATTTGAGTTACGTCCATCAAGTAGTAGTAGCATATCTGCAGAAGAGAGTGAGTCGATATCAGCACTAAACTTTTGACCAAAACGCACGGCTAATAATGCATTACGGTTATCGAGTATTTCGCGGACTTCTTGATCACTTTTAACAAGTAACACATGCGAAAATGCACTGGCTTTGGCTAGCCGTTGAGTGAGTTCAACAGAGTGCTTACCGCCATCTTGGTCGAAAATAGCGATGGTAGTATTTGTCACTTCCAATGTAGCGGCAAGTGGGAATAAAATCATTTGGAAAATCACAGGCAAAATCATAATTATACGAGTTTGCGGATCCTGTAATAATGATTGTAGCTCTTTAACAATCAAGGTGTATAAACGATAAAACATAGTGCACCTCAATCAAGGTGGCGGCGGGTTTTCAGCGCCGTCAGCCCAATAAATAAGATTGCAGAGGCAATCAATAATAAGATATCCGTTAGCAGTACCCAAAAAATATCACCAGCAAGAAACAGCGATTGCAAACTACTGACAAAATAACGAGCAGGGATAAAATACGTTACCCACTGAATAACGGCAGGCATGCTGGCAATTTCAAAAATAAATCCGGATAACATAATCGCAGGTAAGAAAGCTGCATTGAGTGCTATCATCGCTGCATTAAACTGGTTGCGAGTGATGGTCGAAATTAATAATCCCATTCCAAGCACTGTTGTGAGATAAAGGCTTGTGATGACAAATAATATTAACAACGATCCTCTGTAGGGTATATTGAACACAACGGTCGTTACCACCATGCATAATACCATCACAAAAGAACCGAGGATCTGGTAAGGCAATAATTTAGAAAGTAATAACTCAGTTCGAGTGATTTGGGTTGCAAGCAGGGCTTCCATTGTGCCGCGTTCCCATTCTCGAGCAACAACTAATGACGTTAAAATTGCACCGACAACCGTAATAATAATGCTAATGGCTCCTGGAATAATAAAGTTCTGGCTAATAGCCGCTTCATTAAACCAGTAACGTATATTCAATTCTATCAATGGTGATACCGCATTGGCGAGGTTCTCACCTTGCTGTTGTTGCCATATCTTCCAAACACCGCTGGCATAGGCCTGGACAAAGTTTGCGGTATTAGGCTCACTACCATCAGTAATAATCTGTATGGCAGCATGTCCTTCTGCCTGTAGAATTTCAGTGGCAAAATTTACAGGGATCACAATAATTCCCCGAATGTCGCCGGACTGCATTCTATCAATTAACGCTTTTCGATTGTCGCTAATAACGGTATCGATAAACGGGGAGCCTGCAAAGATATTTACCAGTTCGCGTGCCGGCTGACTCTGTTCTTCTATTAAAATGCCAAGGCGTAATTCGTGAGCATCCAGATTAATGCCGTAACCAAAAATAAAGAGCAACATCAATGGAATCAGCACCGCAATTAGCGCGCAACTCGGGTCCCGAATAATTTGTTTACTTTCTTTACAACACAAGGCTTTTAGCCGACGCCATGAAAAATGAGAGACAGAAGGGGTCATTGTGCCTCCTGTTGTCTGTCGTAATTCATAATGAGTTCGATAAAGACATCTTCCATTGATGGCGATGGATGCTCGCAAGTAGCAACTTGTTCCTTTAACTCGTCAGGTGTACCGGCGGCAATAATTTTACCGTGGTAAACAAGTCCGATACGGTCGCAATATTCTGCCTCTTCCATAAAATGGGTGGTGACCATAACTGTCACGCCTTTATCCACCATACCATTAATATGCAACCAAAATTCACGGCGAGTTAAGGGATCTACGCCAGATGTTGGCTCATCCAAAAATAAAATATCGGGTTCATGCATCAGGGCACAGGCAAGGGCGAGGCGTTGTTTATAACCTAAAGGAAGAGAGTCTGTGATTTGATTCATGATGGGTTTAAAACTGAAAGTATCAATCATTTCCTGAATTTTACTGAACTGCCGCTTACGGGGCACTCCATAAACGCCAGAGAAAAACTTCAGGTTTTGTCCAACTTTTAAGTTTCCATAAAGGGAAAATTTTTGCGCCATATAACCAAGGTGTTGTCTCACCTTATTTGAGCTGCTATTTAAATCCATACCAAGGACCAAAGCTTGCCCTTCGGTGGGTTTGATCAGGGCGCACATCATTTTAAATGTTGTTGATTTTCCTGCACCATTGGGACCCAGCAGCCCAAAAATCTCTCCGCGTTTTACCTGAAAGTTGACGTTGTCTGTGGCTGCGAAATCACCAAATCTTTTAGTAAGATGACGTGCTTCAATGACGGTTTCCTGAGGGTTTGCAGGTATGTTTGGCACAATAGCCGCCAATTCTGAACGATGAGCAGGCCCGCCGCCTAACAGATCAATAAATGCATCTTCAAACCGGGGCTGTGCGGCAATCAGTGTGTTTCCTTGCATATTAAGTGCATTTAACAGCTTCTCGTGAGAAGCGTCGGGCTTTAAAATTAGTCGAATATAGCGACCTTGAATAACGCCATCTGTTGTTTCTGGAAGCATTAAAGCATTTTGTAACACCGTGCGTTTTTGTGTTGCCGGAACGTCAATCAGATACGAACGACCAACCATTTTTTGGGTTAATGTTTCGGGCTTTCCTGAATAGAGCAGCTTACCTTTATTCAAAAGCAGCACGTTTTTACATTGTTGAGCTTCGTCAAGATATGAAGTGCTCCACAGGATTAACATCCCCTCATCTGCAAGGGTATGAACCATCTGCCAGAGCTCTTTTCTGGCGATAGGATCGACCCCAACTCCAGGTTCATCCAGTAATAAAACTTTGGGTTTACCCAGTAACGTACAAGCTAAACCGAGCTTTTGTTTCATTCCACCGGAAAGCTTGCCTGCAAGACGTTGCGTGAAAGGGGCAAGATGGGTGAAAGCGAGCAGCTGCTGATAGATTTTTTCACGTTCTTCCCCCACAACACTGCGTAAGTCAGCGTATAAGTCCAAATTCTCTTGAACAGTCAAATCTTCATACAAACCAAATTTTTGTGGCATATAACCAAGATTGGCTCGTACTGCAATACTCGCTTTAATGGGGTCTAAACCCATTATACTGATATACCCGGTATCAGGTTTAAGTAGGCCAGCGAGCATGCGCATTAATGTCGTTTTTCCCGCACCATCAGGGCCGACTAATCCGGTTACAGCCCCACCATGAAGGTCTATAGTGAGGCTTTCAACCGCAGGGTAGTCTAAATCGTTGAAACTTTTTTCGACACCTACAAGCCGAATGCGATTATCATCATCCATAACAATTTCTCACTACTGTTTATCAGTAAAATAAATGGTAACGGGCATTCCTTGGCGCAATGCATCATCTGCGTCATCAACAATAATACGTAGTCGATAAACTAAATCAGTCCTTAAATCAGGTGTTTGTACGTTTTTAGGCGTGAATTCGGCCGTTGGGGAAACAAAGCCAATAGTGCCATGGTAGGGGGAATTGGGGCGGCTATCGGTATAGATAGCCACTTTCGTACCGGGGATCGCATTACCGAGATAAGATTCACTTACATAAGCACGTACCCAAACCGGATCGGTGAGGGTAACGCTAAAGACGTTACTACCTGCATTGATGTTGGTCCCCGGCTCGATAGTGCGCGTCAAAACGGTACCATCAGAAGGTGCTATCAGAATAGTATCTTTCAAATCTAACTCGGCCTGAGCAACTGCTGCTTCTGCTTGCAACCATTCCCCTTTTGCAGCAGTTATCTCTTCCTGTCGAAAGCCATTTGTATATTGCTTAAGTTTATTTTTAGCCGCATTCAGTGCAGAAAGAGCCTGGTTTCGATTGCTTTTTGCACTATCGAGATCGTTTGCAGAGATCACGTGAAGAGACGCTAATCTTTGTTGGCGTTTGTAAAACGTATCTGCATATTGCAAAGCGGATTGTTTTTGATCAACTTCAGCATTGATCTGCGCTATTTCCTGGGGCAGGTAGCCACTCTCTTTAAGCATTAATTGGGCCAGGACGCTATCTCGTATACCTTTCGCCTGATTTAATGCATTAATATAGGGCTCGTCATCTAATTGGCCGAGTTTATCACCTGCAACAATACGTGCGCCTTCATCAACTTCTAAGGACTTGAGTTGGCCGGAAACGCGAAAACTCAAATTAACCGTTCGGACATCAACGTTACCATACAATGTCAGCGTTACATCCTTTTTAGATTGATAGTAATAGTAACCACCAACAATAGAACTGATTAATGCGACAATAATAAAAATAAAAATAGAGCGACTTTTATTGCCCATTGCTATCCCCAGTTAATTTCCAAAAAAACATTTCACTTTCCGGTCGATTTGCGACAGACTACATCACCTAAAATAAGGCAACGCGTATTAAACTTTTTGTTTTGTGATTAAGGTTGTTACATATAAAGAACAAAGTTGAAACTGGCACTCATAAAGAGGCTCCAATAAGTATCTTCGGTGAAAGTAATCTTTAACTTCGAAGAATAATTTACTCTCAGACATATTTACGGCAATGAGAGATATGCATTCAAAGCCAAAGTATTCGCCAACCTGAGGGAAAATTGCTTTAAAAAAACTTTCCTTTGCTGAATACAATAATGTGGTTGACTGGCTGCAGGATAAACCCACTTTTCTTAGCAAAGATTGTTCATGTTCTGTGTGGATCTGATGCGCAATTTTTACAGCAAGCTGTTCTGGAATATAGTGCTCTATATCTATACCCAAATAGTGAATTTCATTTCTCAAAGCAACAGTGCATAAAGCGATTCCTGAACAATGAGAAATAGAACCGATGTAACCAGCAGGCCAAATGGGTTCACGGTGTTTGCCTGTAGGTATAGATAATGGTGTATTTAATGCATATTGATGATTTTCGAGCGCCAGCTTGGCTGCGTATCGACCAGCAAAAAATTCCGCCTGACGCTTGATTGTTGATTTCTCTATCGTCACAGGGCGAACAATATTGAAATCTTTAAAAAGATCAGGGTAATAATGTTCTTTAGAAAAGGCACATTGAGCCCAGTGAAGTTTTCCATCATAGCGGCTCCAGGTCTTTTTTGATGTAAAAAAAGAATTTCTACTCTGTGAATTTTTTGTCATGGTCATTTAAATTAAAAAATAGCTATTTTAGATTTTCTCTGCGATATCATCATAACGATTGATATTCGGTGCATCGTTTTTAAAACAATAGTCGTGAAATTAAGAACCTATCAGATTATATCGATGATGCCAGCTTCGTTCCCTGTTCTATGGCTTTACGAATATCGAGCTTGTTAGCATCATGGGCTCCTCCAATAAGATGAACAATTTTCCCCAACTGTTGCAGTGGTTCAAGTAAGTCCTTATTAGGTTCCTGACCTGAACAAATAATGACATTATCGACCGGAAGACATGTGATTTGATCTGCGTGAGTGATATGCAGTCCGTCATTGTTAATAGCCTGATAACTGACACCATTTAACATGATTACACCGCGTCGTTCTAAACTTAAACAGTGTATCCAGCCGGTTGTTCTTCCCAGTTTTTTTCCAATGCGCGAGCGCTTGCGCTGTAGTAAATAAATCTGGCGAGGCGAGTCGGGAGTAAGAGGACCTTCAAGCGCTAACCCTCCACGTTGTTGCAGGGTACTATCGATGCCCCATTCACGATTGAATTCCTCAGGAGTCGGCCCAGCAGATCCTGTGCCGTGGCTAAGGTACATAGCAACATCGATACCGATCCCACCCGCTCCAATAATTGCTACTTTGTTTCCTACAGGCTTGTTATCTCGTAGTACATCCAGATACGTGAGTACCTTGGAATGATCAATCCCGGGAATATCGGGAGTTCGGGGAGTGATCCCGCTGGCCAGAATGACTTCATCGTATTCTAACAAGTCCGTATGACACACTTTTTTCCCCAGTTTGATTTTGACTTCCTGCAAAATTAACTGCCGATGAAAGTATTTCAGCATATGGCGAAACTCGATTTTCCCTGGAATGCGTTGTGCGATATTGAGTTGTCCGCCGATTTCATCATCGCTGTCAAATATGGTCACTTGGTGACCCAGGCGAGCAGCATTAATAGCAAATGCTAAGCCTGCTGGTCCTGCACCGACGACTGCCAGATTTTTTTTCTGTGTTGCAGGGGTCTGTAAGGGCTCTGTTTCTTTGCATGTTCGGGGGGCGAGTACACAAGAAGCAATATTACCGACGAAAATCATATCAAGGCAGGCTTGGTTGCAATTGATACAGATATTAATTTCATCTGCTCTTCCTTCTTCGACTTTTTTTACGAATTCAGCATCAGCCAAAAACGGGCGTGCCATTGAAACCATATCTGCACAACGAGATGCAAGGACTTGCTCCGCGACGTCAGGATTGTTAATTCGGTTAGATGCTATGACCGGAATGTTGACCTTTCCCATCAGTCGGGCGGTTATCCAACTAAATGCTGCCGGGGGCACGCACCCAACGACAGTAGGGTACTGGGCTTCGTGCCAGCCAACGCCTGTATTAATTATATTGGCACCTGCTTTTTCGACCGCCTGGGCCAATTGTTCAATTTCACTCCAATTTGACCCGTCTTTAACTAAATCCAGAATTGAAAGTCGGTAAATGACAATGAATTCATCACCAACCGCTTTACGGATTGCTTTTATAATCTCTACCGCAAACCGCATGCGATTAGCATATGTGCCACCCCATAGATCGGTGCGTTGATTCGCCTGCGTCACTAAAAATTGATTAATTAAGTATCCAGCCGACCCCATAATTTCAACGCCATCATATCCCGCAGCTTTAGCCAGATGAGCACAGCGAGCAAAGTCTTCAATTGTTTCCTCAATTTCATCAGAGGTTAATTCTACAGAAGTAAAGGGGTTTGATGTATGTAATGCAGAAGGCGCGACAGGTTCTGACTGATAGCTATCGCGGCCGGCATGCAAAATTTGCAACGCAATTTTCCCACCTGCCCGGTGAACAGCATCTGTCACAATACGGTGATCTTTTACTTGGCTCTCTTTGTTAAATATAGAACCACCAGAGTAAAATACGCCTTTGGTGTTTGGTGATACGCCGCCAGTCACTATCAGGGCAACGCCAGCGGCTGCTCGCTCAGAATAAAATGCCGACAGGCACCGAGGTGCATCAGCTAAATCTTCTAAGCCAGTATGCATTGCCCCCATAAGCACTCGATTTTTCAATGTAGTAAAGCCGAGATCGAGTGGTTCCAACAAGTGAGGATAATCGTCCATGAAATATATTCCTTAAGAGAGGCTTTATTTTTTACCTGTTATTGATTATTGATTATTGATTATTGGTTATTGGATGTTGTAAGCCGCGAGGAAGCTATGCGACTTTTTTTGCCAGCACCACACTAAACATCCCCCAGGGATCTATTTTTTGTTCGATTTTTTCAAAACCCGCTATAGCGACCATTTGGTCAATCTCTCTTTGACTCCTGCGGCGCAAATGCCAATATTCTCCCTTTTTATGGCTAACAAGAACGCGTGCCATATAAGCAAATTTGGGGTTCCATAATTTTGTTGTGTATATAATATAACCCCCAGCTTCTGTTGCATTGGCTATGCCATTAAGTGAAGTTTGCACCATATTATTATCGCTAAATAATTCATATAAACCAGATACGATGCTCAGCGTTCTATCCTTTGGTAAGGTGGCAAGATCGATAGATGAAAAGGCATCTCCTTGCTCGAACAATGCAACACTGGCGAATTTTTTTTGGGATAATAACTGATTCCCTTTTTCTACATTAGAAGGATCAAAATCACGCATCAGAAGATGTTCTATAGGTTGATGCGTTTTTTCTAAAGCATTAATGATATATCTACCATGACCGGCAGCGATATCCAGTAGTTTAATCTCTTTTTTCTCTTCAAGTAATCTGGATATAGCCAAAGAGATAAGCTCTTCAACATGCTTTCCTCTCATCCTGGTGCAGTTCCATCCAACGTTCTTTAAATAATACCGGTCGATGAATTTCCCTAAAATGTTACTGCCTTCTGCCTGATTTCTATAAATGTAATCTAAAGAAGCACCAGAATCGAAGCCCGTATTCAAACCTAATTGAATCCCTGCTGAGAATTTCCCTATATGTTTTAGTGCCATTTTTTGAAAAGCCCAGTATATTCTCCTTAACTGATTTGTTTCAGGGTTTCGTAATTTTTCATATTCATTCCAAGTCACACCTTGACGGTATGAATCAAATAACGAAGGGGTTTCTTCTTCAAGCGAAAATGTTGTCATTAAGAATTTTTTCACCTGAGTGATGATTGCATCTTTTGGGTTTTCCATATCATGGCTACAACAAATATCAGGTGCCATAAATAGCGATTTCATACTACTGCCAATACTGGTATAAAATGTTAGCAGTCCGTTCATTCCTCTCGTTCTATCGGCTTGGGTTAAAATAAATAGAGTTGGTGTAAAATAAGCGAATGAATTCCGGATAACACGCTGACCACTATAAAGGTAATCTTTAAGCTTACGCCATGAAATGTGAGATATATTACTTGAATGATAATCACCGGTGTAATCTGTGACATTGCTGTGAGAAGCTGTTTTCTTATGAAGCAGGTTTTTTATCTTAAACAGAGCAATATCCCATTTTTTGAAAAAAAAGTGAGGGGAATAAAAAACAACTGAACGAATATCAGGCGCATGATCAGTTATCCACGACGAAACAACTATCACGTTCTCGCTGTGAGATATGATAGCGATATCTTTCTGGTTGATATTGTATTCAGTACTAAGATGAGTAATAAATTGTTGTAAACAATAAACCTGATATGAAACTATAGATGTTCCATCATTAGGTTTGACGCTTCTTTTCCCACTCTCCAAATCTAACGAAAAGTAAGTGTATTCAGGTAAGTTTAGTTCTGTAATCAGTTCATCGATATGATTGGTGAAGTATTTTTCGCAGTTAAAAAAAATAACAACAGGTGAATCTGAAGGCAAGATTGATGAATAGGGTGGTAAACAATGATAATCCACTGAATTATTATCAGAAAGGCAGAATGTTTTTTGTTTATTTATTTGATGCATTATCATCTTTCCATTATTATCGCACTGGCGTTTTTCATTCAGAAATGTGTTTATACCCAAAATAATTCGAGTTGCTTGTAGGCACCCAGTTCAGCCCGTCGATGAGCATAGATAAACTATGTGATTCGGCGGGTTGGACGCAGGTAACACCCAAGCAACTTGAAGTATGACGGGTATATTAGCATGGTTCAGTATCGCCTTTGAATAAAAGCGACACTGTTAAATAAATTAATGACTGCCAGCATTAATTTTTGACTTTATTTTTTCCAAGAGTTTAGGTTCCCACTCGTTGTCCCAGCGATTAACCAGATATTCTCGGCGTGCCAGAATTTCTGGCTCTCGAGCATTGAATCCTTCGGTGATATATTTTTTACCTGCTTGAATTCGATACTGGAAAGCAAGACTCTCAGTAATTTGCTGAATAGAGATATCTTGACCCAACATACGTGCCACATGTAACGTTGATAAAATAACTTGTTGAGATAACAGATCGCTATTATTAATATGTTTATCAATTAATTTTTTCGTCCAAAGTTGCTCTTCATAGATGGTTTCGAAAGCCTCAATAGAAACACAGCAGTGCTCCATTTCTTCAGCATAGTGATAAGCTAAGAGATAAAGAACACCAAGATTAGAAGACATATTGAGTACAGCCTCAAAGCGACCGTTATCAAATAAATTATCAAAAAAAGCAAAGCCTGTCATACAAACTTCACTTTCGAAAATAGCGACGCTACGCACAGCTTCCTTAAAGTGTTCCCCCTCGTATTTTTTTCCAGCAGCTTTATCTTTTTCGATGCCTGCAATAACAGGTTCAGCGAATTGTTTATAAGCACCGTACATAAAGTCATAAACGCGTGGATGATATTTTTCTCTTGCAGGAGATGCAATGCCCTTGGTAATAAAGTTATTCAGTTTTCTATGGGCCGCTGCATGCCGTTTCTCTTGATCAACGAATACAGGAAAACGCTCATCCTTCAGTACAGGATCCTGGATGAATTCGTCATAATAATCCCCAATTCGCTCTCCATAAAATTCAAAAAACTCAAGTACATAAGAGCTACCAAGGCCAATCAGTGACGATGTGGAGTCTGGATTCCACAAGTAGTTGAATTTTTCGTTCAAATCCATCACATCATAAACTTCTTTTGGTACGCTTCTAAATTGCATTTCCATAAAATTATCCTTAACATTTAGACATTGAAAAACTAGATCGATAATCCACCATCTATAACTAATGTTTGCCCTGTAATATGACGTCCGCCATGACCTAATAAAAATGAAACCATCATTGCAATATCTTCAGGTTCACCCATTTTTTGTAGGGGGGTTAATTTGACTAATTGCGCTAATGTTTTTTTGGGTATGGACGAAATCATATCTGTTGCAATAGGTCCTGGGGCGATGCAGTTAACTCGAATATTAAAGTTACCTACTTCTCTTGCCAGACTTTTAGTAAAACCATATTGCGCTGATTTTGACGCAGAATAATTTGTTTGTCCGACATTGCCTCTCAGACCGGATATTGAATTTATATTAATGATGCAACCATCTTTTTTAAGCAACATAGCGTTTAATAAGTAATGGTTTATATAAAAAAGTGAGTTCAAATTGGTATTGATAACATCTAACCAGGCATCAATGCTCATGCTAAAATTGAAATCATCTCGTGTTATCCCGGCATTATTTATAATGCCGTAAGGAACACCATGTTTTTTCAATAAAAAATCGCTTAGTTCTTTGATATCGTTAATATTACTCACATCACAAGGGTGACAACAGCATACGGTATCATCTTTATTTAAAGAACTAACTAATTCTTCGGCAAGGTCTTTATTGCTTTTATAAGTAAATACAACAAAATAATTTTGCTGGACCAGCTCTTTGACAATAGCTGCCCCTATTCCACGGCTACCAGCGGTAACCAGGACCAATTTTTTATTATTCATTTTACACTCTGAGAGTTAGCTATTTATCGATAATCACTTTCATGCTTTAGTGATACAACCAATTGAAGACTGAAAAATAATTTCATTTTTTTCAATTGCTGATATATTGAATGTACTATATGCAGAATCTTCAAGAACATAGACATCTTTCTCTTCAATAGCATAAGAGATATCACTAAATTCTATATCGTCACTATTCAATAATCGTTCCGATATAAAAAGTTTCTGCGCAGCATGATAAGTTGTAATTTTATTACGATCATTATCCTGCGATATTTTTAATGATTGTCTATAGAAATAATCATCCTTCTGCTGATTGAAACAAATACAAAATAGTAACGTATCCATTATCAACCAGTTAGCTACTATATGTGGATAATAATCTTTTAATAAATCGAGATACGTTTGAATAAATTCAGGTGTCACTCGAATCTGATTAACATCAGCATTCAACTTTGGTGGTTTTTGTTGCAATATTGTAGATGTTACACAAGCATCATCAATATTACTCAATTCAGCTACCGTTAGAATTTTTTTATTAGGAGTCTCTTTAATACTAAAATCAATATCAGTGTTGACGGGAACCGGTTTTTTAATGAAAAAATTTATTTCAGATCCTTCATTAACGAGTGGAACCATCATCATTTTTGCATCAAGTAAAATCAGCATCCCTTGAATAATGACGTCTTTTAACCCATTTTCAATGGCAAATGCTTTGTCAAAATGAATCCGGTTCCTGTCACCAGAATATTTCGCCCATTCTTCAATATCGTGATAAGAATATTGCTTCAGCATCACTCAAATCTCTTGACGACTAAGCAACTATTCGCCCCGCCAAAACCGTAGTTTATATTGATGGCATAGTTAAGCTTCTGTTCAAAAAGATGCTCGTTTGGTACATAGTTAAGATCGCACGTTGGATCTGGCGTGTCATAGTTTATAGTGGCAGGGATCATGTTGTTTTCTATACTTTTTAAACAAAAGATTGTTTCTATCCCCCCGGCTGCTGCAATGAGATGACCGGTATATGACTTGGTGCTTGATACTGGAATATCATAAGCTCGCGCGCCAAATACTTCTTTCAGAACCAACGTTTCATTATAATCATTCATCGGCGTTGATGTGCCATGTGCGTTGATGTAGTCAATATCATCTACACCGACCCCAGCATATTCCATGGCTTTTTGAATTGTTGTTACTCGGCCAACTAAATCTGGAGCTGGTGCCGTAAGGTTAACATACGCATCACTATGGTTTGCATATCCGACAACTTCGCCATAAATTGTTGCATTTCTTGCTAACGCATCTTCTAAATTTTCAAGACATACAACTGCGGCACCTTCGGAAAGAACAAAACCACTTCGGTCTTTACTGAAAGGGCAACAAGCTTTCCGTAGGTTGCTCATCTCCTTGGTTAAGGCTCCCAATACATCTACAGACCAAACGGTGAAGGGTTGCATTAAACTCTCGCCACCCCCGGCAATCATCATTTTTGCTTTTCCGCTCTTTATAACTTCATAGGCGTCGCCAATAGCGATATTACCCGTTGCACAAGCTGCGATAGGCGTATTCTGATAACCTTTCAGTTTCCAGTTTACAGAAATAACCGATGAACAAATACTTGGCATAGATTGGAAGCAACTGTGCGCAGAAGCAGACAATGAATCCGGATCGCTGTAGCGATAATAGTTAACTGTTGAGCAATCAAATCCTGCCCATCCAGTACCAAATATCACACCGCAATCACGCTGGTCATAGTGTGCAGAAAGTTCCTGCTCTTCACCAAATGCCATTGTGATAGCCTCATCTGCAGCAATTAATCCTAATTCAGCAAATCGAGGGACATTTTTCAAAATCTTTTTTGAAAATTTTGAGAGGTTCAGTGGGGCATCAATTTTACCAAATACTCTGGAAGAAATTCCTTTTCCGGGATCATCATAAAAATTATAGCCAATTTTTTTGTCGAGAACGGATTGCCAAATATCGGCACTATTTTCACCTAATGAACTAATTGCGCCATAGCCTGTAATAACAACTCGGCGAGAGTTATGAACCGAAGCAGTCATATTACTTTTCCTTAAGATAGCTTGTTTCTAAATAGTCCATTAGTTGACCAAATGTCTCAACTTCAGCCTGAGCTAAAGCATTTAGATCAATGTCAACGCCTAATTCGTTTTTAACTTCAACCTTTATAGTAACAAAGTCGAGGCTCACCAGATCTAATTCTTCCAGAGGGGTCTGATTGGTCAGAGTATTAACATCAAAATCAGTTAGTCGATTAATTATTGCTTTGATGAAGGTTTCGAGTACTACTTTTTTATCGCTCATAAAAATATCCTTATTTTCTAGATAATGCATCATATAATAATGACCATAATTAAAGTATGGTTTTTTAATGCAAAAGTCAATTTGCTGTTGATCATGATAAATCAACTGCGCATGGTTTATTTTGTGGTAAAAATAACTGGTTTTCATATATATATTAGATTTATGGGTTGCTTTTCTTTTTCCATTCGTTATTTTAATTTTCTGCGGGGTTTTATTTATTTTATTAAACTTTGTGATATCTGTTTTGATTCTTTATTTTTTTGAGTTTTAATATAGATATGTATTTAACTTGTTGAAATGTATGCATTTATCATTATTATTAAATCGTGACTTGTCACGATTAATAAGATTCTTCACGGCTTTTTGGTTCTATTCTTAAATTGTTTTTGTTCTTGATTAATATACGTATTTTTTCTGTTGATATACAAATCGATCCTGAATGAAAATCTGATAAATAACTCTAAATATCTTACGCGATAATATTTTAACTCGCAACTTACCGCGAAAGATCTTTTTTCTGATAAATTCAAGATGCGTTTCATTTTTTAAATCGTCATTTTCTGAAAGGGCGCGGAAAAATAATCCAACATATACGATTCCCCCCAGATGATAAAAATATCAAATGATAGCTGAGAATTATCTTACTTGGGTGTTAAACATTGAGAGAATGCTTAAATTCTTCATTCGGGTATGCCCTTCTTGGTTAAACTCGTTTTTTCTGAACCAGATTTGCACAGGGATGCCAGGAGACCTGATTATGTGGTTTATTCAGGAAGGGATGCCGGAAGTAAGGTGACATGGGCGTTGTTCAGCCAAGTCTGGCAAAGGAAATGGCGGTCAGAAATATTATCATCAATAACTTAAGGCGCGGCATTCCGGGAAAATTTTCAGAAATAAAATCGGGCACCTGGTATTTAACCCCGAAATGTTACAATGTTCCCGTTATTCCCGTCCATATGCATGACCTGGAGCGCTCCAGGGGTAAGAGGCAGAAAATTCTCGTTCTTTTTTATTGATGAACCTCTATGTCGTGAAACGGATAAAGCTACCTTCAAGCTATTGTTACTGAATCGTTTTATTTCACTGCAACAGTAAGCGACAAGGAAAATATCATGAATGAAACAACAGACTTATTCCAGGAATATGTCTTTCGGGCAGCGATGATGGTGCTCTCGCCGGGGATAATCTTTTATCAGGCTTTAACGCGGGTTAATGAGCAGGAAAAACCTGATACATATATTGACTACAGGCTGAACGGATCCGCATCCTGCCAGGCCGGGAAGGCTTCTCTGTACTCCTGAAGGCTATGCAAAGACAGAGCGGCATCCAGGCGCGTGGCCTGATGTGCATCGGCGCTGGCCAGTACAATCCCTTGCGGACTGATGATTTGGCTGTCACCACGATAATGGTGACCATTAGCGTCGGTGCCTACACGGTTACACCCTGCGACATAGGCCTGGTTTTCTATTGCGCGAGCCTGCAGTAAGGTCTGCCAGTGTAATGAGCGTGGAGCCGGCCAGTTCGCGACATATAAAGCAAGATCATAGTCGTTACGATTACGGGACCAGACCGGAAAGCGTAAATCGTAACAAATCAACGGCAAAATACGCCAGCCCCGCCATTCAATTATCACACGCTCTTCACCTGCCTGATAATGATGATGCTCTTGCGCCATACGGAATAAATGGCGTTTATCATAGCGGTGTACTGTGCCGTCGGGCTGAACCAATAAGAAACGATTAACCGGCCCGCGTTCAGTCTGCAACGCCGCACTTCCGGCGACCATCGCCTGAGTTTGCTGCGCTTTTTGATGCATCCAGTCAATCACCTGTTCTTCAGGCAGAGACTGGAGTGCGGCTTCCATTGCGAAACCGGTGGTAAACATTTCCGGCAGGATAATTAAATCTCTGCCCGTAACGCTTTCCAGACAAAGATCAAATTGCCGCAGATTTGCTGTACCGTCCATCCATACTAAGGGTTGTTGCAAAAGGGAAACTTTTAAAGTGGGCACAATTAACGCTCTCATCATTAAAGGTTTTTGAACTGTAACACGATAATGCCGTCTTTTACCGGGAATACAAACAGCATTTTTTACAGACAATTTTGCCTTGTAGCTGTATTTCTGCAGGCAACAAGCCAGGCACTGCCAGCCTACTCAAATTTTTGCCTGAACCTGATTCTCCGACAATAGCCAGTGTCTTATCAGGCTCTACATGAAAATCAATCGCCCGAACCAAAGCCTTCTCTGAATTGAGTGAAATAGTCAAATTACGTACTGTCATTGCGAGCTGAGCTAAACCATCAGTGTGAAAAAAGATCGTTATAAAGCGCGCTGCCTACGGCGAGCTGGTCAAGTTGGGTGCGATTTTTCTTACAGGTCTGACAAAGATACATACTCAAAATAATTCGCGTTGTTTGTGAGCACAACGGTTCGATAGGCGATGAGCACAGATGAAGGATGTGATTCGGTGGGCTGATGCAAGCGACTTGAAGTGTGGCGTGTATAAAGGGGTTTATCAAAGGTAAAAAATATTCTTTCGTCACTGTTGAGGCAACTGACAAGGAGCCTTATATGGCTCCTTGTCAGTACCGGTGAAATACCTTCAGATAAGCCTTCGTTTCACCAAGGCTTGTACTTTATTCAGATAAATATCAAGCCGCAGCGGTGTGTTTCTCCTGTTCAGGCTCGGTAACCGGCTTGGTTGCCAGCGCTTCGGGGTCAAATTCTTCAACGTTAATACTGCGTAAGCGGCTGGTTTCTGCCTGAGTCAGTATATTCGCTTCTTCTGCGGTGATAACGCCAGCCGCGAGTTGTTCTTTGGCCAGAATATCCAGACCAGTAAACGACAGGCTTTGACCCAGCTCCTGACAAATACGGCGATGAATGGGCTCGGCAGCCATAATATCCAGTAGCGCACTTTCCAGTAATCCGGCAGGGTTATTCTCCACCGCTGCCAGATACTGACCGCGACCAATACGTGAACGCGTGGCGGAAGGAGTTTGCATAATTTTTGCCAACTGACTGTCAAGATTATCGGAAGGCGCTTTATAGCGACGGCCCAGCGGGAAAATCATCGCTCGCATTGCGCCAGCGACCCAAGGGTTAGGGAAATTATCCAGTAAGTCATCTATGGCCTGTTCGGCCTGATAGAGGGAGTCCTGCACACCCCAGTGTACCAGTGGTAAGTCAGCCTCGTTACGGCCTTCATCCTGATAGCGTTTTAATACCGCGGAGGCTAAATAGAGCTGGCTCAGAACGTCACCCAGGCGGGCGGAAATCCGCTCGCGACGTTTCAAGCTGCCACCCAGTACCGCCATGGATACATCCGATAACAGTGCCAGGTTAGCACTGAGTCGGTTTAAATGCTGGTAGTAGCGGCGAGTTGCATCCCGGGTTGGACTGTTACTGGTCAGGCCGTTAGTAATACCCAACCACAGGCTGCGCACCAGGTTACTGTTAACATGCCCGATATGTTTAAACAGTAGTTTATCAAAAGCGTCCAGTGAGTTGTTTTGCGCAGCCGCCATCTCTTCCAGAACATAAGGGTGACAGCGTATTGCCCCCTGGCCAAAGATTATCATACTGCGGGTCAGAATATTGGCCCCTTCAACAGTAATCGCGATGGGGGCGCCTTGGTAGGCTCTCGCCACAAAGTTAGACTTACCGAGCATAATGCCTTTACCGCCAACGATATCCATAGCGTCGAGGATGGCACGCTGACCACGATGGGTGCAGTGATATTTCACAATCGCCGAAAGCACGGCGGGTTTTTCACCTGCGACAATACCGTAGGTAATCAATGAGGCTGCGGCATCCATCAGATAGGCATTACCGGCAATACGCGCCAGCGGCTCTTCGATACCCTCCATTTTACCAATCGAGATTTTAAACTGACGACGGATATGGGCATAAGCCCCGGTCGCCATCGCAATACTTTTCAGACTGCCTGTGGAATTGGAGGGGAGTGTGATACCACGACCAACCGACAGGCATTCAACCAGCATACGCCAGCCCTGGCCTGCCATCGCGGGCCCGCCAATAATAAAGTCGATGGGAACGAAAATATCTTTACCGCGTGTAGGGCCGTTCTGGAAAGGAACGTTCAGCGGAAAATGACGCTTGCCAATCTCAACACCTGGCGTTTGAGTTGGGATCAGGGCACAGGTGATACCAAGATCTTCGGTATCACCCAATAATTTATCCGGATCAGAGAGTTTAAATGCCAGCCCTAATACCGTGGCGATGGGAGCGAGGGTGATATAACGTTTGTTCCAGTTAAGGCGCATACCCAGAACCTGCTCTCCTTGCCAGTCACCCATACAGACTACGCCGCTATCCGGTATCGCGCCGGCATCAGAGCCCGCTTCAGGACTGGTCAGGGCAAAGCAAGGGATCTCTTCACCTCGTGCCAGCCGCGGCAGATAATGGTTTTTCTGATCCTCAGTGCCATAATGTTGTAATAGCTCGCCTGGGCCTAATGAGTTAGGCACGCCGACGGTGATAGCGAGTATGCCTGAGACGCCAGAGAGTTTCTGCAGCACTTTAGCCTGAGCGTAGGCAGAAAAATCGAGGCCGCCGTACTCTTTTTTAATGATCATCGCAAAGAAACGGTGTTTTTTCAGGTGCGCCCACAGTTCGGGAGGCAAATCAGCCAGTTCGTGGGTAATTTCAAAATCATTGGCCATACGGCAGGCTTCTTCAACCGGGCCATCGAGAAAGGCTTGTTCTTCGACGGTTAACTGGGGCTGAGGGTAATTGTGCAGCGTTTCCCAGTCTGGTTTTCCGCGAAAAAGATGACCTTCCCACCAGGTGGTTCCGGCATCAATGGCTTCTTTTTCGGTGCGCGACATGGGGGGAAGGGTTTTGCGGAATCCCTGAAATACTTTTTCTGAAATCAGAGATTTACGTAACGGTGTTACCAACGGGAAAAGCATTATCGCTACCGGGAGCAGAGCCCATGTAGACCAGATAGCCAGTCCGGCGAGAGCACCCGTCCAGACAAGTAGCAGCAAGCTACTCAGCACCAAGTTAACTTGGTGATAGAACAGAATAGCCAACAAAACGAGAGTGAGGGCAAGGCTAAGAATCAACATAATGATGCTCCTTACTTGTAGGAGGTCTGACCAGATGGGATATACAGGTTGTAGTGGAAATGGATGCTTTTAGCAATCTGTTTACAAAGTAATTACAACATTGCTCACATTATTGGTGCAGGTATTTTCCTGCGATGGTGGTAACGAGAGGCAGGGTGCTTCTCGCATTCGGCGCGATCCGGTACACTCTTTACGGTAAATTTTAAATAATGCTGAAGGACCTCCCTATGTACCAGGATCTGATTCGTAATGAATTAAATGAAGCTGCAGAGACCCTGTCGAATTTCCTGAAAGATGAAAAAAATCTGCGGGATATTGAACAAGCAGCGGTAATGCTGGCAGAAAGCTTTAAAGCGGGCGGTAAGGTGTTGTCTTGCGGTAACGGGGGGTCGCACTGTGATGCGATGCATTTTGCTGAAGAACTCACTGGACGCTACCGCGAAAACCGTCCAGGTTTTCCGGGTATCGCTATTTCTGATGTCAGCCATATTTCCTGTGTGAGCAATGACTTCGGTTATGATCATATCTTCTCTCGCTATATTGAGGCGGTAGGTCATAAGGGCGATGTTTTATTGGGGATTTCTACCTCAGGAAACTCAGCCAACGTGATTAAAGCTATTACTGCTGCTCGCGAGAAAGGGATGAAAGTTATTACCCTGACCGGCAAAGACGGTGGAAAAATGGCCGGTTCTGCTGATATTGAAATACGTGTGCCACATTTTGGCTATGCGGATCGTATCCAGGAGGTTCATATTAAAGTGATTCATATTCTGATCCTGCTGATTGAGAAAGAGATGGCGAAAGGTTAACCATCTGGCTTGATAACAGGAAACGGGCAGTCAAAGTCACTGCCCGGCATGAAAATTGCGGGATTGTGCTATTTTTGCCCGGTTTGGATTATTGCGATGGGAGATGGACTATGTGCGAATTACTCGGGATGAGTGCTAACGTGCCGACAGATATCTGCTTCAGTTTTACCGGACTGGTACAGCGAGGTGGGGGAACCGGTCCGCATAAAGATGGCTGGGGTATTACTTTCTATGAAGGTAAAGGTTGCCGCACCTTCAAAGATCCCAATCCCAGCATTCATTCTCCTGTTGCGCGTCTGGTTCAGGATTATCCGATTAAGTCCTGCTCCGTAGTGGCACATATCCGTCAGGCAAACCGCGGCAAAGTGGCACTGGAAAATACCCATCCTTTTACCCGTGAACTCTGGGGACGTAACTGGACCTATGCCCATAACGGGCAATTAAAGGGGTATCGTCGCCTGGATACCGGTTTCTTCCGCCCGATAGGGGAAACTGATAGCGAACAGGCGTTTTGCTGGCTATTACACAAACTTACCCAACGCTATCCTCGCACGCCGGGGAATATGGAAGCGGTATTCCGTTATATCGCCGAACTGGCATCAGAGCTGCGGGAGAAGGGGGTGTTTAATATGCTGCTATCCGATGGTCGCTATGTGATGGCGTTTTGCTCCACGAACCTGTTCTGGATAACCCGCCGTTCGCCGTTTGGTATGGCGAAATTAATCGATCGCGATGTGGAAATTAATTTCCAGGAAGAAACCACACCGGATGATGTGGTTACGGTGATAGCCACCCAGCCGCTGACAGCAAATGAAACCTGGCACAGAATTGAGCCAGGTCAGTCAGTACTATTTTGCCTTGGGGAGCGAGTAGTTTGATACCAGCTGTGGCTGAGGAAGAGAAGCGGTTGCTACTGGTGTGACAATATAGCGGCCGCTTTCAATGGTTACTGCGGGCGGCTGATGATGTGCTGAAAAATAGTCGTAGCCCGGTTTTAACTCTTCCCAGAACTTAATGTAATTAGAGTATTTATGGCGAGCCATATTGGAATCGGTCATACGGAAAGGAAAGATACCGATTTGAACCTGTGGCTGACCAAAAACCAATGCGGCAGTGACAAACTGGAAGATCTCATCAATTCCATCGTCCGTCATGGCATAACATCCCATGGACACACAGGCTCCGTGAATCATTAAATATTTCCCTTCATAACCGTGGTATTTATCGTAATCGTTCGGAAAGCCAAGGTTCATTGCTTTATAGTAACGGCTGTCAGGTTTTAACTGGCGACGTTCGACCGTATAAAAACCTTCCGGACTTTTAAAATCGCCCTCACGTCTTTTTGGACCCAGCCCACCGGAAAAATTACAGATATCATAGCTATTTAACAGGGTATATTGCGCACCCATTTTTACCCAGAGCTCCAGGGTTCGTTCTTCTTTAAATATTTGAATATAAACCGGAGAACCCATTAGTTGCTGCCGAATTTCTTTACTTTTAGCGGTCGGTGCAACAGGGGTATTAAGCAGGCTTGCTGATGATAAAAATGGCATCAAAAGCATTGCAGCAATGAGTACTATCTTGCGCATACTACGTGGGTTCCTTGATAAATCTGTTAGGTGGTGCCAGAACGACAAGAAAAAGCCGAGCGAAAAAATTACCCAGGCTGCGCTCACATTAGCATTGCTGTTGATTTTCGCAAGCAAGACTATGAGGTTATCAAAACAGGCTGTATACTTATCCAGTATTATTATGGGTGAGATGAATATGCGTAAAATTATTCATGTCGATATGGACTGCTTTTATGCTGCCGTGGAAATGCGTGATAACCCCCAATTGCGCGATGTTCCCATTGCGATTGGCGGCAGTGCTAAACAACGTGGTGTTATCAGTACCGCGAACTATCCGGCACGTCAATATGGCGTGCGTAGCGCGATGTCCACCGCAATGGCATTTAAACTCTGTCCAGGGTTGATACTTCTGCCAGGACGCTTTGATGCCTATAAAGAAGCGTCACTGCATATCAGAGAAATCTTTGCCCGTTATACCTCGCTTATCGAACCTTTGTCGCTGGATGAGGCCTATCTTGATGTCACCGACAGCTCTCACTGCCAGGGCTCTGCCACCTTAATGGCGCGCGAGATCCGTCAGGCCATCTTTGATGAACTTAATCTCACTGCTTCAGCTGGAGTGGCTCCGGTAAAATTTCTCGCTAAAATCGCCTCGGATCTTAATAAACCCAATGGTCAGTATGTAATTACACCTGAGGACGTTCCGGATTTTCTGACCCGTTTGCCCTTGGGAAAGATACCGGGAGTGGGGCAGGTTACCGTTAAAAAACTGGAAGAATTAGGTTTGCGTACTGGAGCGGATATCCAGCAGGCGGATTTAGCCATGTTATTAAAGCGTTTTGGCAAACTGGGACGCATACTGCGAGAGCGCTGTATGGGTATTGATGAACGCAGCGTCAATACTAATCGCCTGCGTAAGTCGATTGGTGTCGAACGGACGCTGTCTGACGATATCCATCACTGGTCTGAATGCGAAGAGATAATCGAAAAACTCTTTCCAGAGCTGGAGCGCCGACTGGCCAAAGTACGGCCTGATTTACGGATTGCCCGCCAGGGCGTGAAGCTTAAATTCAGTGATTTTCAACTCACGACTCAGGAACATAGCTGGCCGTTACTTGATAAAGCCCAGTTACTCCATCATGCATATCAAGTCTGGCATCAGCGCAGAGGTGAAAGAGGCGTGCGACTGGTTGGTTTACAGGTGACACTACTTGACCCGCAGCTGGAACGGCAGTTAGTGCTTGGATTGTAGAAATACTTCTCACGGAAAACCATGAGAAGTATTTGGATTACAGGCCGTTTATTTAACCGGAATGGCTTTCAGCAGCGCTGTCAGCAGCGTCCAGTAATGGCCAACGCTTTCAATATGTACACGCTCATCAGGGGAGTGTGGACCGGTGATGGTCGGACCGATAGAAACCATATCCATATCAGGATAAGGTTTCTTAAATAAACCACACTCCAGTCCAGCGTGGATCACCATAATATTCGGTGTTTTATTGAATAATTTCTGATAGGTATCACGTACAAGATGCATCACTTGCGAGTCGGCATCTGGCTGCCAGCCAGGATAGCTGTTTTTGGCATCCACATGAGCGCCAGCCAGCTGACCCAGCGATTCAAGCATGGTCACCACATAGTCTTTACCCGAATCAATCAACGAGCGGATCAAGCAGATAATTTCAGCATTATCGTCATGTAAGTTAACGATTCCCAGATTGAGGGAGGTTTCGACAACGCCTTTTACCGCATCAGAATTTCGTATAACTCCATTAGGCGTGGCATTTAACAGACGGATAAACGTATCCCTGCTGCCTGATGTCAGCGCAGATTGCTCATCGCTCGCGGGCTCCAGCAGTATCGTCAGATTCTTTTCAACGGCCGACAGTTCATTTTGCAGTGTCGCTAAATAGTCGCTGACCAGTGCTTTCAGCGTGGCAGCCTGTGCAGCCGGAACGGCCAGGGTAGCAAAAGCTTCACGTGGGATAGCGTTACGCAACGTACCGCCACTCAGAGCGATTAAACGTGCATCCAGCGCCGCTGCATGAGCGAATAAGAAACGTCCCAGCAGTTTGTTGGCATTGCCCAGGCCGACGTGAATATCACAACCTGAGTGCCCGCCTTTGAGGCCTTTAATAGTTAATTTAAAGGTTTCAAAAGCCGCCGGAACCGCTTCACGAGTGACGGGTAGGGTGGTAATAAAATCAATGCCCCCGGCGCAGCCCATATAAATCTCACCTTCTTCTTCTGAGTCGGTGTTGATCATAATGTCGGCTTTTAACCAGTTTGGCTGTAAACCAAAAGCACCGTCCATTCCGGCTTCTTCGGTCATGGTGAGCAGGACTTCCAGCGGGCCGTGTTCCACGCTGTCATCGGCCAGGACCGCCAGCGCGGAGGACATACCAATCCCGTTATCTGCGCCCAGGGTGGTACCGCGCGCTTTGACCCATTCGCCATCAACATACGGCTGGATAGGATCTTTGGTAAAGTCATGCTGAGTATCGTTATTTTTCTGTGGGACCATATCCAGGTGTGCTTGCAGCACCACTGTTTTACGATTCTCCATGCCCGGGGTTGCCGGTTTACGCAGTAAAATATTGCCGACAGTATCCCGGTCAGTATAAAGACCTTTTTCTTTGGCCCAGGACAGAATGTGTTCTGCCAGCTGCTCTTCATGATAAGAAGGATGCGGAATGGAACAAACTTTGGCAAAAATATCCCACAGCGGTTGCGGAGATAATTGAGACAATTCAGACACGTTGGCTCTCCCAGAATTCAATTTTTTAGCAGGCCGGAAACCCTGTTATCCGGCTTATTTTCACTGTAAGCAGCGCTTACGCGATAGGTCGAGAATATCATTTTATTCTGTTCTGTGTGGGTTGAATGCCAGAAAAAACTGTTGCAGATAATCCGTGGCACTGGTTTTTAGGTCGCCAGCTATCTATAATCTCGCGCAATCAAAAATTCTTTACCTATCTTTAAGCCGTGACTGAGCGGCCGGGGCACTACACATGAGCGAAAAATACGTCGTCACTTGGGACATGTTGCAGATTCACGCCCGTAAGCTGGCACTGCGTCTGCTACCTGCTGAACAATGGAAAGGCATTATTGCTGTAAGTCGTGGTGGTTTAGTGCCTGGCGCACTTCTGGCTCGTGAGCTGGGAATTCGTCACGTTGATACTGTGTGTATTTCAAGCTATGACCATAATAACCAACGCGAACTGACAGTTCTGAAACGTGCAGAAGGTGATGGTGAAGGCTTTATCGTGATTGACGATTTGGTTGATACAGGCGGTACCGCCGTCGCGATTCGCGAAATGTATCCTAAAGCTCACTTTGTGACCATTTTTGCCAAACCTGCGGGTAAACCACTGGTTGATGACTATGTAATCGATATTCCACAAAATACCTGGATTGAACAGCCCTGGGATATGGGCGTGGTATTTGTGCCACCATTGGCCGGACGCGATTAATTTTCCGGACAAAAAACTGCACATAATGTGCAGTTCTGAAAAATAACCGATACCCTGTCAGCATTATACTGACAGGGTATTTTATTTTGGGGTTGTCTTGATATTTATTTTGGCAAAAGATTATAGAAAATAATCAATGCCTGTTTCTTGATTTTCGTATATTGAAAAAATAACGCTCTTTATAAAGATAACCCGTTGAATAATTCAGTTGGCTTGACAATGAATTAAGATAATAACGACACATCAATTTATTCAGTATTAGCACCAGGACCATCCCATATAAGTTGAGGTTTTAACTCCTCGGGAACTATAGAGAAAAGCTTTGAAATGTTTTTAATGTTACCATTATAAAGCATGCTGATATCTTGATTGCAATTATGAAAATAATATTTGCAATGGTGGTTCAAAAAATGAATATCACCACTATCAATTTCATCTTTAGCCAGGAGACGGTAAAATGAATCAGTTCCGTCTCATAGTATACAGAGCGCTCTTTGATTCGCCTGAATAAACTATGTGTGGCAATATTACGTAAATAAGGCAAAGATGAACTCAATATATCAAGATAAATTTCATTTTTTGTCATGCCAGGTCTCACTGCCATTGAGCCTGAGATTTAAGATATTAATTGTATACTTCCCTTTTTTATACCACCAGGAACCATTTTTAATAAAGAACCCAGCGGAGAAACCGATGCTTTGCTCTGAGGCGATTTTCTGTTCCGGCAGGAATTAACGTTCCCGTGGGGAGCGACCAGCGTGTGGTTTTTTTGCCCCCCGGCTGGACTTAAATCGCAACGTATTTTTTTACGCCCTCAGGCCATGCCGTGTGAATCTGTTATCAGCCTTTATGTCAAATAGCCTCATAGTTCCTCAGGTATTAAACTGAGTAATATCGTCTCTGGTGCGTTACTGTCAGGAATATTCGGTGACTTTTAGGCTATTTGCTCGTTATCAGAGTACAATAACAGTAATTTCTTTCATTTACCGAGGCAGAACAACAGATGTCGCAAGCCAATCTTAGTGAAACCTTATTCAAACCCCGTTTTAAACATCCGGAAACCTCAACCTTAGTGCGCAGGGCCCACTCGAATATGGCCTCTACTGTTCATTCTGCGCTGGACGGCGATACCGTTCCCCACTGGTATCGCATGATTAATCGCCTGTTATGGATTTGGCGCGGAGTGGATCCTCGAGATATTCTGGATGTTCAGGCGCGTATCGCTTGCACGCAAACGGAACGCACGAATGATGAGTTGCTGGATACAGTCATTGGTTATCGGGGCGGTAACTGGATTTATGAGTGGTCCAAACAAGCGATGCTCTGGCAGCAAAGAGCCAGTAATGAACAAGATGAAGAGAAAACAGGCCAGTATTGGCTGAAGGCGTCAACGCTTTACAGTATTGCCGCTTATCCTCATATAAAAGGTGATGCTCTGGCAGAACAAGCCCAGGTTCTGGCTAATCGTGCTTATGAAGAGGCAGCCCCACGCCTGTCCGGGGGGCTGCGTGAACTGTCATTCCCTGTTGAAGGTGGCGGAACAGTAACTGGATTTCTGCATATACCGCAGGAAGGCAGCGGTCCTTTCCCGACGGTACTGATGTGCGGCGGGCTGGATAATTTACAAAGTGATTACTACAACCTGTTTGCTGAATATCTGGCACCACTTGGTATTGCGATGCTTACGCTCGACATGCCCTCCGTTGGTTTTTCCTCAAAATGGAAACTGACGCAAGATTCCAGTTATTTGCATCAGCAAGTATTGAAAGCTCTGCCTGATATTCCGTGGATAGACCATACCCGGGTTGCTGCATTTGGCTTCCGTTTTGGTGCCAATGTGGCGGTACGTTTAGCTTATCTTGAATCACACCGCCTGAAAGCAGTAGCCTGCCTGGGGCCGATAGTACATACCTTACTGACCGATCCCAAACGTCAGGAGAAAGTCCCGGATATGCTGATTGATGTCTTTGCCAGCCGTTTAGGAATGAATAATATTTCTGATGCTAATCTGAGTATTGAACTCAATCGCTACTCACTTAAAACCCAGGGATTATTAGGACGTCGTTGCCCGACGCCGATGCTTTCAGGTTATTGGGCAAATGATTCCTTTAGTCCGGAAGAGGAATCACGCTTAATAACTTCGTCATCTGTTGACGGTAAGTTATTGTCGATACCTGTCAGTCCAGTGTATAAAAATTTCGACAAAGCGCTATTGGATATTGTTGAATGGATAAAGCATCGATTGAGCTAATTTAAATGAGTATCTCAGGGTAAAATAATATAAGGAGAACTGAATGACATTAGTGAACGGACATCCGCGAGGTCGGTTAATAAAAAAGTTTACCGATCTTGGCCCCTATATTCGTGAGGAGCAGTGCCAGGATTCTCGCTTTTTCTTCGACTGCCTTGCTGTCTGTGTTAATGCCAAACCTGCACCCGAAAAACGTGAATTTTGGGGATGGTGGCTGGAACTGGAATCGCAAAATAATCAGCTGACTTACTGCTATCATTTTGGTTTATTCGATAAAAACGGCCACTGGACGGCGACGCCATCAGGTAGTCAGGAGATTGATAAGCAAGTAGAAAATACCTTACAGGTTTTCTTCAAACGCCTGAAAGAGCTGCTGGTGGCCTTAGATATTGAACTGGTTCCTTCAGAAGACCTGTCAGAAGAGACTAAGGCCCTGGTAGTTTAATTCTGAGAGTGAGATATAAATAAATAAGGGGCTCAAATATTGAGCCCCTTTCTGTTATTTATCGACAAGCATCAATTAGAACTGGTAGACCAAACCTAAAGCAACGGTATCATCGCTGTTCAGACCCAGCTTATTATCGCTCTTCAGCTGGTTGATTTTATAATCAACATAGGTCGACATGTTTTTGTTGAAATAATAGGTTGCACCAACATCGATATATTTAACCAGGTCAGCATCACCAATGCCATTCAGCTCTTTCGCTTTTGACTGAACATAGGAAATGGATGGACGCAGGCCAAAGTCAAACTGGTACTGAGCAACGGCTTCAAAAACTTGGTTCTTGTTAGCAGCACCGCTGACGCTTCTGGAAACGTTATTGATAACCGCAGTACCTGATACCGGTGTCATATAGCGTGCTTCAGCATACATGGCAGCCAGGTAGATATCATTCTGGTTATATTTAAGTGAAGTACCCCAGGCTTGTGCTTTTTTATCACCGTTCCCCAGGAACTGAGATTTCTGAGTTGAGGTACGGCTGGAGGTCGTATAAGCAACACCCAGGCTCACACCGCTATCGCCGATATCGTAGCTCAGAGAAGTACCAAAGCCGTCACCATTTTGTTTACTGGCGGAACGGCTACCTTCATTTTTGCCCTGGTATTGTAGACCGAATTTCAGGCCATCAACCAGACCAAAGAAATTGTTGTTACGGTAAGTGGCAACACCGGTAGTACGACCTGTCATAAAGTTGTCGGTTTTAACCAGTCCATCGCCACCGAACTCAGGTAATACGTCAGTACCTGCTGCGATATCGTACAGAATACCGTAGTTACGACCGTAATCGAATGAACCGTAATCACCGTATTTTAAACCGGCAAAGGCAAAACGTGTTTTACCGGCTTCTGAATCACTTTCTGCTTTGTTGCCTGATAACTGGTATTCCCAGCGACCAAAACCTGTCAGCTGGTCATTAATCTGAGTTTCACCCTTAAAACCAATACGGGCATAGGTTTTATCACCACGATCGGATTTATTATCGGTGAAATAATGCAACGCTTTAACGCGTCCAGTCAGATCAAGTTTGTTGCCATTTTTATTATATATTTCAGCAGCCTGAGAGGCCTGCGAAGCAACTAAACCCAGTACCAGTATTGCCAGTGTGCTTTTTTTCATTTTTCATCCCAAGATGGTTAAAGCCTACAATTTGGTTCAAATCGTGGCGTTCCAGTAAAATTCATGGGAGTTTTTAGCCTGTAGAGATTAAAGATTTATGACAGAGTGCAAAAAAGTTCCGATCTATAAAAAAAATTTTATTAATCATCAAAATGTCATAAAAAAAGCGCAGCGTAGAAGATCTTGTCCTTTTTCTTTCTGTTTTGTCTCCCGCCTGTTGGCAAGTTCTGTCAGTCCTGTTAAAACGTCAGATAGATTTTTTAAATTTTCCCATTTTGTTGAGACGGCAAAAAATGAGTGATAGCCAGACGCTAGTGGTAAAACTGGGCACTAGCGTATTAACCGGTGGCTCGCGTCGCCTGAATCGAGCCCATATTGTCGAGTTAGTTCGTCAGTGTGCACAGTTGCATGCTGATGGCCATCGTATTGTTATTGTGACCTCGGGAGCGATTGCTGCCGGACGTGAACATCTGAATTACCCGGAACTGCCAGCAACTATTGCTTCCAAGCAATTGCTGGCTGCGGTCGGGCAAAGCCGCCTGATTCAGCTCTGGGAACAGCTGTTTTCGATTTATGGTATCCATGTCGGACAGATGCTCCTTACGCGTGCCGATATGGAAGATCGTGAACGTTTTCTTAACGCTCAGGATACTTTGCGGGCGCTGCTGAATAACAATATTGTCCCGGTCATTAATGAAAATGATGCGGTTGCTACGGCGGAAATTAAAGTCGGCGATAATGATAATCTTTCGGCTCTGGTCGCGATCCTCGCTGATGCAGACAAACTCCTGTTACTGACCGATCAGCAGGGACTGTATACCGCCGATCCGCGTAATAATCCCCTGGCTGAGCTGATAACGGATGTACATGTGATTGACGATGCGCTGCGCGCTATAGCGGGTGACAGCGTATCGGGGCTGGGGACAGGCGGAATGGGGACCAAGCTCCAGGCTGCTGATGTTGCCTGTCGTGCAGGTATTGATGTCATTATTGCCGCGGGCTCCAAGTCTGGTGTTATCAGTGATGTGGCTAAAGGCTATGCGGTAGGAACACGCTTCCACGCTGAAACATCGCCGCTGGAAACACGTAAACGCTGGATCTTTGGCGCGCCTCCAGCGGGTGAAATCACCATCGATGATGGTGCTCTCACTGCACTGCTGGAACGCGGTAGCTCATTGTTGCCTAAAGGTATTAAAACAGTCGAAGGCAATTTCTCCAGGGGGGAAGTGATTCGAATTCGTAGCCTGAATGGACGAGATATTGCCCATGGCGTAAGCCGTTATAACAGTGATGCACTGCGACGTATCGCCGGACACCATTCTCAGCGAATTGGTGCCATTCTTGGCTATGAATACGGTCCGGTTGCTGTTCATCGCGATGACATGATTGTTAAATAAGGAGCAGAATATGCTGGATGAAATGGGCAAAGCGGCCAAAGAGGCCTCCTACCAGTTAGCTTTACTCTCTGCGCGTGAAAAAAACCGCGTACTGGAAAAAATTGCCGAAGCGCTGGAAACTCAGGCGCACGAGATCCTGACGGTGAACCAGTTGGATGTCGACGAAGCCCGTAAAAATGGTTTAAGTGAAGCATTACTGGATCGTCTGCAGCTTACCCCCGCACGGTTAAAAAATATTGCTGATGACGTGCGCCAGGTCTGTAATCTTGCCGATCCAGTGGGGCAGGTGATTGACGGCGGATTACTGGATAGCGGTTTGCGTATTGAACGCCGCCGCGTACCGTTAGGTGTGATTGGCGTTATTTATGAAGCGCGGCCTAACGTCACGGTTGATGTTGCCGCTTTATGCCTGAAAACCGGTAACGCAGCGATTCTGCGCGGTGGCAAAGAGACCTGGCGTACCAATAATGCCACGGTAAAAGTAATTCAACAGGCTCTGGAAGCCTGTGGTTTGCCGAAAGCGGCTGTTCAGGCGATTGAGAATCCTGACCGCCAGCTGGTAGCGGAAATGCTGCGCCTGGATCGCTATATTGACATGCTGATCCCTCGCGGTGGCGCCGGGTTACATAAACTGTGTCGTGAACAATCGACTATTCCGGTTATCACTGGGGGAATTGGTGTGTGCCATATTCTGGTCGATGACTCTGCGGAATTCGAACCGGCGCTGGATATCATTGTTAATGCGAAAACTCAGCGTCCAAGTACCTGTAATACGGTAGAAACGTTGCTGATACATGAAGCGATCGCAGAAAGTTTCCTGCCAGTACTGAGCCAGCGTATGGCGAACAGCGGTGTAACTCTGCATGCGGATGAAAAGTCACTGCCAGCGTTGCGCAATGGCCCGGCAGCGGTTGAAGCTGTGAAAGATGCTGACTATCGCGACGAGTGGCTATCTCTGCATCTGAATGTGAAGATTGTCGCCAATCTGGATGAGGCTATCGGCCATATTCGGGAATACGGCACCCAGCATTCTGACGCGATTCTGACTCGCACATTACGTAACGCGAACCGCTTTATTAACGAAGTTGACTCCTCAGCGGTCTATGTGAATGCCTCCACTCGCTTTACTGATGGCGCACAGTTTGGCCTCGGGGCAGAAGTGGCGGTCAGTACTCAGAAACTGCATGCCCGTGGTCCTATGGGCCTGGAAGCACTGACCACCTACAAGTGGATTGGCTTCGGGGATGACACTATCCGCGAGTAATCTTTATCTTGTGGTTATTTTAACGATTAACGGCGTCTATTTGGACGCCGTTAATCGTTTTAAGTGAGATAATTAAAATAATCCCAATCCGTAACCGATACCGAGAGTAATAAAGCTAAACAGCCAAATCCAGAGAAAGGAGTAGCGGATATGGCGTCCCATATCGACACCGGCAAGACCTACGGCGAGCCAGACTGCAGGAGAAAACGGGCTCACAAAGGTTCCCGCATTATTACCAATCGCCATCGCGTAAACCACATCTTGAGCGGATACGCCCACGCTTGCGGCAATATTCTGCACAATAGGTAACAGAGCAAAATAATAAGCATCAGTGCTGGTGAAAATATCAAGCGGCACCCCTAAAATACCGATTGCGATATGGAAATAATGCACCATGCTGGAAGGAATAAGCACCAATAAATCACGGGCAATTGACTCCAGCATGCCGCCTTTCCCCAGCACGCCGAGAAAGACACCTGCGGAAAGAATGATCGCAGCCATGGTTAATGCCTGCGGGGCATGATGACTGATCGTACTGACCTGATCTTTTACTTTCGGGAAATTAATGATCAGCGCTGCGGATAGTGCCAGCATAAAAATATAGGGGGCAGAAAGCAGTCCAAGGGCCAGACTGATTACCACAGCTAAGACCAGAGAAATATTAATCAGGAATTTTTTCGGTTTCTCTGAGCCAGTATCGTCATCGATTTCGTCAAATTGTCTGAGCAGAGAATCCTGCTCATAGGGTGTTGTTCCTTGTAATTCCGCCCGGACAATACGTTTCTTTTCACGCAAGCCAAACAGACCTGCTACCAGCATTGAGGCCATAACACCCGTAATTTGTACCGGGATCAGTGGCTGCCATAATGCCGCAGCAGGAATGCCAGTAACGGCAGAGGCCCGTCCAAGAGGCCCTCCCCACGGCACCATATTCATTACCCCCATACTGGTGCACATAATCAGTAGCATCAAATAGGGGCTCATTCCTAGTCTGCGATAAAGCGGCAAAAAGGCTGGAATGATAATTAAAAAAGTCGCTGCACCTGAACCATCAAGATGTACGGCGGCTGAGACCAGTGCGGTAACCATGGCGACAATAATCACATTTCCACGTGTGATGCTAATCATCAGGCGAATAAAAGGATTGAAGATATGAAGATCTTTCATCAGGCTAAAGAATAAAATGCCAAACATAAACATAGCAGCAACGTTCCCCACCTTCTGAAATCCATAGTCAACAAAACCAGAAATATCAGAAATTGAGTAACCTGCTAATAATGCACCAAAAAGTGGTGTTACGGACATGGCAATTATGGGACTGGTTTTCCCCATCATCAGTAGCATTACGATAGTAATAATAATTAACATTCCAATAATTGTCAGCATTAAATACTCCTTTATTTTAAATTACTAGAGTAATCGCTCGTAAAATGTATATTAATTATTTCCAAATGAAGAGAGATAAAACGTGGAATGTGATGAGCGTGATTAAAAAAACTGAAATTTGTGATCATCATTCAAAAGTGGCTGAAACTGACAGTCAAAAATTGCTTTTTACCAGGCAATACAACCATTTTACGCGGAAGTTATTAAGATTGCAGAGTGATGCAAGAACCTCTTTCATAATTAGATTAACTGTGTTTTTGTCTCTGCCACTATATATGGATTGATTTTTTTCGGTATTTTTGTTTTGTAGATTATGCCTGTGATCGTTGCTGCGTTTGTTATCTCTACAGTTCTTCGTGTTGCACAGGGATCTGAAACGGTAGTACTGACTACTACCGTGGCACTGGTTGCTCTGATGGTTGAGGGGGCGACTGGGCTTAGTCAGTTATATTTGTGCTTTATTGTTGTATCTATTGCTGGTGGTGCTGCTGTCTTATCCCACGTCAATGACTCTGGTTTCTGGCTGGAGGATCGTTTCCTGGAAATGGATGAGAAAACTACCTTCAAAACCTGGACCGTAATGGAAACGTTGCTAGGAACGATAGCCTTCCTGCTGGCATTTATTGGTAGCATGATTTTCTAATCGATTGGTGTTCTGGCGTAGTAGATATGAAAGCGCTGCTACGCTGCGAATGACTCTATGGTGTCAGTATCTGGCAGCCCGATTGCTGGTAGCGGAACTTCAGGGTATCCGGTAAGTCGCTGTCGCTGATGATGGTTTTAATACAAGAAAGCGTCGCTACGGCGTGGGATTCCACGGTATTAAATTTTGAATGATCTGCCATTAAGATAATTTCTCGGGAACGCTGAATGATGCGTTTTTTTACTCCTACTTCAAACATCGTTGCATTTGTGATCCCTGTTTCCAGCGATAGGGCGTCGCAGGAAATAAATGCTCGATCCACAGAAAATAAATTGAGCATCTCAAGGGCTATGCTTTCTCCTACGGTAAAATAGCCAGGACGGATCAGGCCGCCGATGATATAACTCTCAACATGGGAAAAACAGCCTAATTGATTGGCTATTTTGATATCGTTGCAAATCACTTTGACTCTGGCATCGACGAGACATTTTGCTAATTCCAGACAGGTTGACCCGGAGTCAAGAAAGAAGCAGTCGCCGTCTTTTATCAGAGTGCGCGCCTGGGCGGCAATTTCACGCTTGGCATTGCTCTGCAGGGTCTGTTTTACATCAAATAAGTACTCTTTATCGTCGGTTCTGTCGTCAAAATTGAGTCTGCCATGGCTGCGGCTCATACCTGGATAGTTATTGGCTATATACTGAAAATCCCGACGAACCGTAGCCTCCGCAAAGCCGAAAAGTTCAATGGCTTGCTGAGTAGTGAGGTTACGATGCTGCCAAAGATAATGCAGCATCTGTTTGATTCGATTGGGACGATCTTTATTCATTGGGATCAAACTCCGTTGAAATAGCAGTAAATTGAGATAGCGTGGAGTGGTAATCTGTAGATGTAAATAACGCTCTGCCAATGACCAAATGTTGTGCGCCTGCCTGCGCTAACGATGTTGATACCGTTAGTGTAATGCCTCCATCAACCCAGCATTCTGTATCCGGAAAATATTGTCGAACTTGGATAATTTTCTCGCACATTTGTGGAATAAATTGTTGCTGATGACCATCAGGCTCACTAGTCATTATCATCAGTGCTTCGAGGTGTGCTGCCAGATAGCGATAACTCATGACATCGGTAGACGGATTAAATGCCAGCCCCGCCTTTGCACCAATTAAACGGATAGCTGCCAATACTTCTGACGGATTTTCCAGTGCTTCAGCATGGACAAAAATCCACGCGGGTTTCACTTCTTCGAGCCATGGCAACCAAATGAGAGGCTGGGAAACCATCAAATGAAAAGAGAGGGGTTGTGCCGTTTGCCTGGCAATAGCTCGCACGGTCTTCATTCCAAAAGTAATATTACTGATGAAACTGGTATCTTCGATATCCAGATGAATGGAACCGATGGTTTCTTTTTCTAATGCAGCCAGTTCTCTCCCGTAATACAACGGATTCGCTGATGCCAGAGAAGGGTGAAGGAGCATTGTTGCCTCCGTTAATTAGCCGTTAATGAATTAGCTATTAATGAATACAGATCTTCGTCAGTTTGCGCTTCACGCAATGTGATGAGAATTTCTGGTGAGTCAATAAGCTGACTTATTTTCTGGATAATTTTGATATGCTCATTGGCATCGATCGCGCTAACACAAAGTAATAACCAGACGGGATCGCAATCCTCATGGCCGAATTCGACTGGAGTTGATAATGTTGTCACAGTAATTTGGTTATGGTTTGCTCCTTGTTCCGGGCGCGCGTGAGGCAGGGCAACGCCTGGGGCGATTAAATAATAGGGTCCCCAGCTCAAGGTATTTTCAATAATGCCATCCAGATACTGAGGTTGTGCAGCACCAAATAAGATAAGAGGGTGAGCTGCAATATCAATAGCCTGCTGCCAGTTCTTTGCATGACGTCGGGCTTGTATCCACTTAACATCATTGATCATTGATTATTGACTCCTTCTTGGTTCCAGTTACTCTGGTACGGATCCGCGTCGATACTTTTGGCGAAGACAACGAGGATCCGTAGTAAAAGTATGACTTTCTTCAGAGGATAAGCGTTTTGCTTATCCTCTTTTTATTGGCGAACATGCCGAACTTTATCCATAAATTGCGCGACTCGCGATTCGTCAACAAAGTTGGCAAAGACACCGTCTTTCTTAAAGGTGGTTGCCGTGACACAGCCATCAGCAATTTTCAGTTGCTCTTCCACATTTTCCAGACAGACACCGGTATTAGCGAGCACCACAGTATGTGGAACAGTCTCTTTCACTTTTTTAAGAAGAGCCGTATCAGTGCGTACACCCGCAGTCAGGCCAGACACGCATAGTGCATCTGGGTTATTGTTAAAGACTGTAGATTTTGCAATCGAGCAGATATCCCGGTTGCCCAGATAAACAGCCGCTTCAGGTACAATATTGAATAACGTTTTTACATGACCAGCTCCGATACGATGCTGATGGCGAATAGTTTCACCGACATTAGTATTCCAGACGCCAAAATCGCTGGCATAGGCTCCAGTAAAAATCTCACGGATAAATTTACCACCGGTAGCCATTGCAAGATCAAGAGACGCGATGGGATCCCACAACACATTGACGCCAAAAGGAAGACGAATTTCGGTCATTAACTGACCGATAATACGAGCCATTGCTGCTGTGGTTTCTTGTCTGACTTTCGTTAAGTAAGGAAGACTAAACTCGTTGGAAAACATGACTGCATCCACACCGCCGTTTTGTAATGCCGTCAAGTCATCGTATGCACGGTCAATAACCCAGTTCATTCCCTTCTGTACATCGAAACCCGGATCGCCAGGTAATGCACGTAAATGACACATAGCAATAACGGCTTTCTCAGTTCCGATAACCTCTTTTAACCAACTCATTCAGATGAACTCCTTATTCTGACAATTCACGTTTACGTAAGAGAAGAACGACGGTTGCAACAATACCGACTGCTGCAACGACTCCAATAATGCCCAGTGACATAATTTCGGAGATAGACCAACCAAACATATTACCCACTGATAACGCCGTTATTTGTGCATTATCACCGGCAAAGTTAAAGCCGCCTTTCTGGGCCATTTCGGTAAAATACGGAGCAAAATGTGTGGCAATCAGCAGAACAGTTATCATGACAATAATTCCGCTGAGCAAGGTACGAATCAGGTCACCACGGTGAATAACGGTGGCCATGCAGATAAAAAAGGGTGCTACGGGTAAGTCAGCCAAGGGGAGGACTTTATTGCCTGGTAAAATACTGGCCAGAATAAGCATGATCGGGATAAGCAACAGGCCAACAGCGATGGTGGTTGGGTGTCCCAACGTTACTGCAGTATCCAGACCGATATAAACTTCACGTCCTTTAAAGTATTTCTGGAAAAACTTGCGTGCCCCATCGGAGATGGGCATCAATCCTTCAACTATCAGGCGGATCATTCGTGGGAATAACACCATAATTGCGGCTACGGTGATCATCAGACTGGCACAACCTTTAAAATCCTCTCCGGCAGCAAGACCAAACATGAGGCCTAACACCACGCCGATAATTACCGGGTCGCCCACCATCCCATAACGCTTCTGAATATCCTGAGCGTCAATGTTGCGTCCTTTCAGGAATGGGATTTTTTCGTAAATGTTATCGAGCAGTACAAATAAAGGTACTGAACTTGAGCCATAACCTTGTGGGATAGAAATTCCTTCTAGCCCAACAATCGCTTGGACTCTTTTTGCCGTCCAGTCCGCCATTTTTAATGACAGTGCTGCATGACAGATAGCACCGAGCATCCCATAAATCAGACTGCCGGTAATCAACTGAACAACCGTACCAGTAATGGCATAGTGCCAGTAGTTGTAAATGTCGACATTCATAGTTTTGGTTAAGCGAGTAACCAGCATGCCAATATTGAGTAGAAAAATAATGGGAATGATCATTGCGCCGATAGCAGTCGCATAGCCAATACCAGAAGCTGGCCCTGCACCTACATCAAAGACATGTAGAGTCAAACCAAAGCGTTCAATCATGACTTTAATCGGTGGGCTTAGACTATCTATCGCCATAACGATAACCAGCCCCATACCGACAAAACCAATACCCACCGTGACCCCAGCCTTTATTGCTTGTAACCAGGGAATGCGGAAAATCAGGCCAATAATTATCATAATGATCGGTACGAAAACGGTACCGCCAAGAGACAGGATGTAATCAAACATAGTGCCTCCTGGTTATTGAGTTAATAGAGCCTTAATTTCTTGTTTCAAAGCATCATCGTTAACGCCAGTTAGTAATGCAGCACCATTAAGTACAGGAACACCGTAGTCATTACTGATACGCATAGACGTGACGATAAGATCCATACCGCTACAGTTCAGAGGGATCTCGCTCAAACAGCATTGTGATGTATTGGCAGCAATACCCTCTTCTGACAGAAAATTTTGCAGTTTGTGAGCAATCATTGTGGACGTTGACATGCCAGTTCCGCATGCAACCAGGATCTTTTTCATAATTAAGGTGCCTCTTGTATGGTGCCTGACTCAGGCTCAATGGGAAAATACTCTGCTGGCATACCAGCTAAAGAGCTCAGTAAACGAATACAGTCCGTCAAATCTCGCAAACTGGCGACTTCGGCGGGAGAGTGGGTATAGCGACAAGGAATAGACAGGCTGGCGCAAGGAATACCGTCTTGTTCAACCTGGATATAACCTGTTTCAGTGATGACCCCAGGAGCGACTTCGCGTTGCACTGGAATATTATTCTCGCGAGCGGTTTGTTCTAACATGCGAATTAAACGTGGTGGCGTGACCAGACCCGCCAGGGTACCGCGTCCGTGGTAATTGAGGCAGGTTATTCCGACACCATGATTGACTCTGACTTCTGAATAGTCTTGTAAGTCTGGGGTATCACAGGATGGTGTAATATCAATGCCTATTGCCAGATCGGGTCTGACACGCCGTAATACAGGGACAATTCCTCTAATATTGAATTCTTCCTGAACTGATGCGACAAGAAAAACATTAATGTCTAGCTGCTTATCACCAATCGCATTTGCTACCCCCAATAGCGCAGTGCAGCCCAAACGGTCATCTAGCGCTTTGCTACAAACAAGATCATTAGCAAGGAGTTGAGGAGGGTTATACAAAGTAATAGTGGTACCAACCTGAATCCCCATTTGCTCAGCATCAGCTTTGTCTCTGGCACCAATATCAATCCAGAGTTTATCGATAGAAGGGGATTGGGTACGTTCATCGCCTTTTGCAAAGTGATAAGCTTTGATGCCAATACATCCCGGGATGGGGCCTTTATTACCGATGAGAGTAACGACTGATCCAGGCATGGTGATTTGTGCCGGGCCACCAACTCGTTCAAAGCGTAAAAAACCATTAGATTCAATTTTACGCACCATAAAACCGACTTCATCCATATGAGCGAAAATCATCAAACGAAGGGCGTCAGGTTTATCACTGCCATAGCGGGCAACGACATTTCCCAAACGGTCTCGCCAGACTTCTTTTGCGTTCTTATTGAAGGCCGTTTGCATGACATCAGCCACTTCCCCTTCATGTCCTGAAATAGCGTTGAGCTGCAAAAGAGAAAATAGTGTTTCCTGCACAGAAAATGGCATAGGTGTTTCCATTGAGAATAAAACAATCATTCGGTGAGCGTTTTATAATCTGAAAATGTGCGAATTATTGTGAAACAAGTCACGTGAAATGGTGTGATATTAGAAGAATAAAAAATAATGTGATTAATGTTTGATAAAACCGCTCATATGAAATGGAAGATGTAACAAAGTTAGTGGATAAGGATATTTGCATCACAAATAAAATAAATTTTAGTGAAATACGTCCCTACGCATTTTTTATAGTGTTATTCACTGGTTAATGGATATTCTTCATTTCATAAAAATGGTAATTAGCAAATGAATGATATTATTCACCAGATGTTTTTTTTGCCGGTAATATTAAAATAATGGACGGGAAATTATAAAAAACTCAGGCGATATCGACTAGAAGGTACTATTTCAGATTTTATGAGGAACCTAGACGCTAACCGACTATTGAGTTCATCATTACCCTATATCGAAAAATAGGAAAGTTGTTTCATTGTATCCGGAACTTAATTTGTGAAGCTTTCGTGGCCTTGTTCTTTGTAACAAACACTGTACTCGAGCATTCATTATTAGATCTCCTTTTGAGTATGATAAGTTAGATTTTGCCTGTCTTCCTCATCATTAGTGAGGACGTCTACATTTTAGAGTTTAAAAAATAATCATAAGAAGGTGATAAGATATGAGTGAGCGGCAGGAATTTCTACCTCTCGGTTATTCTGATTTGGCCCCAGGCATGATAGCAACGATGGTGACCAATCTTCAAATGTTTGAAAAATCCCTTACTGAACCTGTTTCGTTTCCGGACGGCGTCACTCTGGAAGCCTTAGTCTCTCCAACTCCTGAGGCTTATCGAACCTTATATTGTAAGATTGGCACTGAGTGGTTATGGTCTTCACGGATCCTGATGCCAGACGAGGAGCTTGCCGCTATCCTCAACAGGGATAGCGTTGAGATCTACGCTGTACGTCAGGGAAGCGAGGATATTGGCTTACTTGAACTCGATTTTTCTGTGCCAGAGGAGTGTGAGCTAGGATATTTTGGGCTGGTGGGTAACTCGACAGGTAAAGGATTGGGGAGGGCTCTGATGTCCCGAGCATCCGAATTGGCATGGTCGCGACCTATCAAACGTTTTTGGGTACATACTTGTACTTTTGATAGTCCTGGTGCACTGCGGTTTTATATTCGTTCGGGATTTGTTCCTTATTCCTATCAAGTTGAAGTACAAAGAGATCCGCGCCTACTCGGTATTCTGCCGATGGATGTTGCTTCTCATGTACCGGTGATTATGCCTGTGGAACAACAGGGTTCTTAACCACTAATCACCAGGTTAAAAAATTTTTAACCTGGTGATTATGGTATGACAGTCGATCAGCCAAATCTCGGCAGGATGCTGAGCATACTACCGAACCAGCAGGCTATCACCAGAACACCAAAAGCGATGACCAGACCCGGAATGATTCGGCCTCCCCACACGGTAAACATTTGTGTTGGAAAACGTTGTCTGGATTTCAGGGCAAGGATTGCTGGCACAATAACGGCCCAGATAGTTGCACAGAGCCCTGCACCTCCGATGGCATAGATAAAACCATTCGGGAATAGCAGATAGAGCAGAGCAGGGGGAATAAAGGTTAACAGAATAGTTTTAAAACGCCCTGAGTTTGAGTTGTCTATTTTAAACAAGTCAGCCAGATAATCGAACAGTCCTAAAGTCACCCCAAAGAAGGAGCTGGCCACAGCCAGGTTCGAGAATAACAGCAGGAAGAACTCCATTACTCCGCTAGTATTGGTGCCGAGGAAGGATTTAACTAATGAATCAACGTTGCCGCCAGAAGCGATGATCTCTTTAAAGCTTTCGCGTGGGATATTACCCATGGTGCAATATAACCAAAACAGATAAACACTCAGTGCTAGCAAGGAACCAAAAACAATACTCTTGATCAGTTTGTCTTTTCGTTTGCCGTAACAAATAATCAGACTCGGAATATTTCCATGGAAACCAAAAGAGGCAAGACAGACGGGAACAGCCATAAAAATATAAGGGAAATAGAAGCTTTCACTACCCTCAACGCTACTGATATCCCTCAGAATAGAGTAGTCCACCTTAAAGAAGAATGAACCGAACACCACCACAAAGGCGATGATTTTTAAGCCAAGGAAAAATGAAGTGATGCGACTGGCTGCTAATGAACTGACCCATAACACCGCAGCAACAAAAATGGCTGTACTGATCCCGACAATTCGCGGGTTCACGTGACTACCAAAGTTCATTGCGATGGTTTCGCTGATAATGGCACCGTTTGCCGAGATATAAGCATAAGTTAATATATAGAGTACAAAGGCAACGGTGATGCCACTGAAAACATTCCATTTATTACCGAGTAAATCTTTGGTGATAGTATTGAAGCTGGAGCCAACAGGATAATTTAAATTTGCTTCTAATAATAGTAGCCCAGAATGCAACATTGAAAACCAGGCGATAATTAAAATAAATGCACCCCAGAAAAACCACGCCCCAGCGAGGTCAACGGGTAATGCAAACATTCCTCCTCCAATAACTGTTCCGGCAATAACCATTATGCCCCAGAAGGAGGAGTGTCTGGCATTTGTGTTTTCTTCCATCGCACTTCCTTATTGATCAATAAGCAGAGTTTATACCGGTAATCGTTCAAATATTAATATTCATCACACTTCAGTTTTTTCATGTGACGTGAATACATTAGAATATATTTTCTGTGTTTACATAACTCAGTAAATAAGAGCACCTGTTAATGCTTGTTTGCTGGCTGAGTACAGTATCTGCACGTTATTTGAATTATTATAGGTATTTAAATGATGTTCTGTCTAAAAAGATAACGGCCATATTAAATATGACCGTTATTGATGTCGGTTATTCGATTTCTTTTAATTTTGCAGTAAAGTGACGCAGTACTTTAGGTTCATAAGTAAAGGTCAGTCCCTTAATATTTTTGGCATTCTCTTTAACTTTCTCAAAGGCCTCAATAATGAAGTCCATATGGGTTTGTGTGTAGGTCGCACGAGGAATGGTTAATCGCAGTAATTCTGCCGGGCAAGGTAACTGTTCACCGGTTTTAGGATCGCGCCCCAGCAGGAATGAACCTATTTCGACAGCCCGGATACCCGCTACTTTATAGAGTTCGCAGGCCAGAGCCTGGGCGGGGAACTGATCGGATGGGATATGTGGAAGCAATCTTCCTGCATCAACAAATGCTGCGTGGCCCCCGGCTTGCTGGCAGTAGATACCGATAGCTTCGAGCCCCTCTACCAGATACTGTACCTGAGTAATACGATAGGCCAGCCAGTCTTGGTTCATTGCGTCATACAGACCTACAGCCAGACGTTCCATGGCACCACCTTCTAAACCACCATAGGTAGGGAAGCCTTCCTGGAGCACGCAAAGGGTACGACATTCGGTGTAAACATCAAAGAAACTGTCATCTTTAATACACAACAGTCCCCCCATTTGCACCATGGCATCTTTTTTTGCCGACATAGCTAACATATCAGCATATTTGTAGGTTTCACGGGTAATTTCTTCAATGCTCCAGTCTTTATATTCAGCCTCTCTCTGCTGAATAAAATAGGCATTTTCAGCAAAGCGAGCGGAGTCCATTACGACTGGAATGTCATATTTTTGAGCAATTTCATAGGCGGCTTTTAAATTGCTCAGAGCAACTGGCTGACCTCCGGCTGAGTTGCAGGTGATGGTCGCGACAATATAAGGAATATGTGCGGCACCGACATCAAGAATGACTCTTTCTAACTCTTCAAGATTAAAATTACCTTTAAAGTCGTCACGTACTGAAGTATCGAAGGCTTCTTTTGTATAAACGTTACGAACAGTACAGCCATTGATTTGGCTGTGACCCTGAGTGGTATCAAAGAAATAGTTGGACAAGACAACCATTTTTTTGCGGTCAAGACCTTTTTCTTGCTCACGTTTTTTAATCAGTACCGGAATATAAATTTGCTCAGCACCACGCCCCTGGTGAGTAGGAATAGTATACTGATAGTCAAAAATGTCTTTCACCGCGTTTGCTAAAGCATAATAACTGCGACTGCCGCTGTAGGCTTCATCGCCACGGAACATGGCTGCTTGCATATTTTGTGTAATAGCACCAGTACCACTATCCGTTAATAAATCAATAAACACATCTTCACTATCCAGTAAGAACGGATTCATACCTGATTTAATGATCGCTTCTTCGCGGTACTCTCTAGTCGTACGTTTTACTGGTTCAATAACACGGATGCGGAACGGTTCAGGTAAGTGTTTAAAGTTATTCATGATACAGCCCTTAATGTTTTAATTGAGTCATAGCAATGCCGTTACCGATATTGATATGTCATCGATAAAGTTAATTAACATAAATACTCGCATCGTTATTGAGGTTTCTGAGGTATAACTGAAATAAAGTGTTCTTCGTATGAATCAAATACACGAAAGACCAAGTTATAACCGTTTTATAGAAACAAAAATAATTTATGATGCATAAGACAAAACAGATTTATATAAACCCGTTCTGGAGTATAGGAATGAACTAACAGAGGCTATTAAGGGATGTGATTGACGATTCGGTTGTCAATGTTAAACCATTTTGAGATATAAGATGTCTGACAGCAGAGGAACATTTTATATAGTCTCCCATTAAAGATAACCTAACATTATTGGAAACAATAAAATTGTCTATCGAGAATGATGACAATTGTGATTAGCTTCACGGAAGATTAATTTCATATGCATCAATTGTATCAATTAATAGACATATCAACATGTCTGAGCAGTCCGGATGCCGGCCGTTATCCGGAACAGAACAGGCTTCAGGCAGAACCAGAAAGTGCTTATAGAGTGACATACCTGCGACAAGAGGCGGCGTTTATCGCTATCTGTGTCTGAGTTGCTTGGCTGTTGCGCGCGTGAAGGGCGCTGAATCACATCGTTTATCTGTGCTCATCGACGCGCCTCACTTCGCGCCTACACGCCACTCGAATTATTTGGGGTATACACCAGCCAGAACCGGACGAACGACGAGTTATCCGTCTGCGCTGTTACGCTGTGCTTTTAGAGTTGCTTTTTATTTATGCACTCGAGTGATAATAAAAGAAAAACTAACTGATAAAATGAAGCGGAGTTTTATTAGTGTTTATTTTTTAAAGCAATGGCCGAAATCTCAGTTGTGCGATGTACATCTCCAAACTGAACCGTCAGAATTGTATTTTTTGATCTTTCTACAAGTACGCTTCAATCCTTGTGCTACTTCACACTTTTTTGTGATACCTATTGCTACCAGCTTTTTGGTCAACATATCTGTCATAGTTCAAGTTGCTTGGGCGTTTCCGTAGTGTGAACAGCCGAATCTTATCGTTTGTCTATACTTGGTGGCACCCGGAGTTTTGCTCCTGTAAGTAGCTTGTTTATACAGGCTGGTTGAATCATTTCGGATAGTCAATATGGCGACGCTCTCTCTGGATGCAGTGAAAAATGACACCCTGGGGCATCGCTATCTTCGCCAGCACAGGAGAGAAACAATGGCAGCATTTATGACGGACGATTTTTTACTAAAAAATGAAATTGGCCGCAGACTCTATCATCAGTATGCAGCAGAGATGCCCGTCTATGATTACCACTGTCACCTAAGCCCCAAGGATATCGCTGAAAATCGTCAGTTTGATAACCTCGGCCAGATTTGGCTGGAAGGGGATCACTACAAATGGCGTGCGATGCGCTGTGCCGGGGTAGATGAGTCTTTAATCACGGGTAAACAAACCAGCGACTGGGAAAAGTACCTCGCTTGGGCTGATACGGTACCCAAAACCTTAGGTAATCCACTTTATCACTGGACTCATCTCGAACTTCGTCGTCCTTTCGGCATTACGGGGCAGTTATTTGGTCCGAAAACAGCCGAAGCTATCTGGCTCCAGTGTAATGAGAAACTGGCCACTGAGGCGTTTTCTGCCCGTGGCATTATGCGTCAAATGAAGGTGCATATGGTCGGAACCACCGATGACCCGGTAGATTCTCTGGAATACCATCAGCAGATAGCTGCGGACAGTCAGTTTGAAATTGAAGTTGCGCCAAGCTGGCGTCCTGACAAAGTGTTTAAAATCGAACAGGATGGTTTTGCCGACTATATCGGTAAATTACAGGCCGCTGCGGATGTGAATATTACCGGCTTCGCTGATTTATGCCGGGCTCTGACCCGTCGTCTTGATCACTTTGATGCTTGTGGCTGTCGCTCTGCTGACCATGGTATTGATATTTTACGTTTTGCACCGGTTCCGGAAGTCAGTCTGCTGGATATTATTCTCGGTAAACGCCTGGCAGGTGAGACATTAACAGAGGATGAAATTGCTCAGTTCTCTACCGCGGTGCTGGTATGGCTCGGCCGCCAGTATGCTGCGCGTGGCTGGGTCATGCAGCTACATCTCGGTGCCATTCGTAATAATAATACTCGTATGTATCGGCAATTAGGGCCGGATACCGGTTTTGATTCTATTGGTGATACGTCAATCGCCTGGAGCCTTGCTCGTTTGCTTGATGCTCTGGATGTCGCCGATGAATTACCAAAAACGATCCTCTACTGTTTGAATCCTAAAGATAACGAAGTCCTGGCAACGATGTGTGGTAATTTCCAGGGCGGTGGTGTGGGCGGGAAGATACAGTTTGGTTCGGGCTGGTGGTTTAATGACCAGAAAGATGGCATGTTGCGTCAACTTACACAGCTATCACAGATGGGGCTACTCAGCCAGTTCGTTGGTATGTTAACCGACTCACGTAGTTTCCTGTCTTACACGCGCCATGAATATTTCCGGCGTCTGCTTTGTAACTTGGTGGGACAATGGGCAATTGAGGGAGAAATTCCTGATGATGAAGCGATGCTGAGCAAGCTGATTCAGGATGTTTGCTTTTACAATGCCAAAGGCTATTTCGACAGAAAGCCTTTGTTAAAGCGCTGAAAAAGAATCCTCTCTTTTTAAGAAACCTGTCAGTCACTATAAGATTAAATAAAATGGGCACATTACTCTGCGCCCATTTTTTAAAAATCACTTATTGCCTCAATGCGACTGAGGCACGGCTGAGACCCGATAATTTCGTAACATAAAAAATACCACTACAGCCAGCATGGCTATCATGCTTGCCGAGGTCAGCAGCACAATGCTGTGTGCATCGGAAAATGCTTCACGTCCAGCCCGGGCAAGGGCTGTTCCGAGTTCACCTGACTGGCCTGCAATGACCATAGTGTCACTGATTGAACTGGCCGCAATGATTTGCATTTCTGCCGGTAGCCCATCTGGCAAAACAATCGTATTTGCGTAGGTCGTTGAAAGCAGAACGCCAAAAAAAGTGATACCCAGACCCGCTCCTAGCTCATAGCCTGTCACTTCTAGCGACCCGGCTGCACCTGCTTTTTCAGCGGGTGAACTGTCCATGATAGCAATGGACGATGCCGTCAGACCGATACTCAGCGAAATACCCAACAGGGCCAGTAAAGCAATAACCATGACGCCTGGGTAACTGAGGTCGCTGATACTCAGTCCTGCAAGACATCCTGCAGCTGTCAGTAGTGAGGTTGCCGCTACGCTGCGCAGTCCGCATAAGGCAGTGGTATAGCCAGCTACAGGGCCACCTAATGCAGAGCCCACAGCGAGTGGTATCATAAAAATACCGGCCTGGAGCGGAGAATAGCCCATCACAAATTGCAGTTCCTGCGCCAGGGTCAATTCCACCCCCATCAGCGCACCACTGACGACCAGTGCCATGATGATACCAATACAGATAGCAGGCTTGCCAAACAGGGATAGATCCAGCATCGGATCGGCGCTGGAAAGCTGCTTACGGACGAACCAGACCAGCAGACACAACCCAAGGGCAAATATCAGACCGCTGGTAAGCGGGGAGCTGTCTACTTTGAAGCCTGATTTTACCGCGTAAACCGTTGCTATCAGGCCGATAATCAGAACCAGAGACTGTCCAGGTGCCCAGCTTCCCTTCATTAATGTGGTATGACGCGGCAGGCTTAAATAAGCCATTAACAGCACCACCAAAATGACCGGAACGTTGATAAGAAATACCGATCCCCACCAGAAATGTTCGAGCAATGCGCCACCACTTAACGGACCAAGAGCCGCACCGGCAGAGCCCACTGTTCCCCAAAGACCCAGAGCAATACCTCGTTCTTTGGGATCATCGAATGTATGTCGGATAATGGCCAGAATATTCGGCATTACCATCGCACCGCCAACCGCAAGCAAGACGCGTGAGGTGATTAACAAACCCGCGGTGGGAGAGAAAGCGGCTGCCAGTGAGGCAAGCATAAAGATGAGAAGACCTGCCAACAGCATAGGCCGATGCCCGATCCTGTCAGATAATGTACCCATTGGAACCAATAGTCCCGCCATAATGAGCGGATAGATATCGATAATCCATAACACTTCATTTCCACTGGCACCTAGCGCCAGGGTAATAGAGGGAATGGCGATGTGCAGAATGGTCATATCGATTATGATAGGTAAAAATGCCAGCAGGGCTGATAGCAGTATAAACCATCGATTCTGAAGGAATAACATCTTAAAACCTCTTTGCGCCTGACCGCGCAATTGTATTGAAATAAACCCGCTGTAAATATATATCCGACCGGACGGATTGAAAAGGATAAGGTGATGGGACGGCACAAAACAATAGACAGAGATATATTACTTGACGCTGCTGAGAAAGTGGTACTCCGTGAAGGAGCCGGTAACCTGACTTTTGAAGCTGTGGCTAAGGAGGCGCAGGTCAGTAAGGGCGGGGTGCTTTATGCTTTTACTAATAAAGATGCGTTAATTGATGCGATGCTGCACCGGGTTGTCGCCAATTACGACAGGTTCGTGGAAGAGTTTTTAGCTAAATGGGGCGATAGCCCAAAAATGCGTATTCATGCCCATGCTGAGGCAAACCGCAATGAAGATGCTGAGGTTATCACCCGTGCGGTCGCGTTGATGGCGAGCTTTATTCGGGCACCGGCCTTCCAGGCTGAAACGACAGTTTTTTATAAAGACCTGTTTGCAATGTTCGACACCTCTAGTCTGGCAGGGCGTCGTTTGCGCCTGGCATTACTGGCAACAGAAGGTGCTTTTGCGTTGCGAGGATTCAGGTTTTATACCTTCAGTGATGAGGAGTGGCAGGCGGTCCACGATGATATCATTGACATTCTGCTGAGCTGATTTCTCTTAGGGGCTCGGTACAGAAAACACTTCAGGGTATAAACAAGCCAGGCAAACGGGTAACATTACATTACCTCAGAGGCATTTCTGGAAAACGATACGGATACCTAATCAGATGCGCTACTCATCATTTGTCATGCTCCCCTTCATTGCACTGTTATCTGCTTGTAGCAGCCAGCCAGTAGCCAAAGTCACGCCGCAAACAGGTGGTTTTTTGCTGCAACCTTCTGAGACCGTTTTTATGGCCACCGGGGATTTTGCCTATAACCCTGAAGCTGAAAAATTTATTGATAAAATGGTCAAGGTCCATGGCTTCGACAGACAGCAAATGCATGAAATTCTGTCGCAGACAAAAAAACTCGACTATGTCTTACGCCTGATGGATCAACAGGCTCCCTCTGTTGCCCCGGCTCCAGGGCCTAATGGAGCATGGTTGCGTTACCGCGGTAAATTTATCACTCCGGATAACGTACAAAATGGCGTGAAATTCTGGAATCAATATGAGTCAACCCTGAACCGTGCCCACCAGATTTATGGTGTACCACCTGAAATCATTGTCGGCATCATCGGCGTTGAAACTCGTTGGGGCAGGGTGATGGGCAAAACGCGTATTATTGACGCCCTTGCAACCCTGTCTTTTGCTTACCCTCGTCGTGCGGAATACTTTTCCGGCGAGCTGGAAACTTTTCTGATAATGGCGCGTAATGAGCAAGTTGACCCGTTATCACTTAAAGGCTCCTTTGCCGGAGCGATGGGTTATGGCCAGTTTATGCCATCTTCTTTTAAAGAGTATGCGGTTGATTTTAACGGTGACGGGCATGTGAACTTATGGAATGCAGAAGATGCGATAGGCAGTGTCGCAAACTATTTCAAAGCACATGGCTGGAAGCAAGGCGATGTCGTTGCTGTTCCTGCCAACGGGCAAGTTCCGGGACTGGCAAATGGCTTTAAAACTAAATATAGCGTCTCTGCTTTGGCACAATCAGGTTTGAGTCCACAAGTCTCACTGGGTAACCACCAGGAGGCGAGTTTGCTGCGTTTTGATATGGGGGATCGCTATCAGTACTGGTACGGCTTACCGAATTTCTACACTATCACTCGCTATAATCACAGTACTCATTATGCCATGGCTGTGTGGCAGCTCGGTCAGGCAGTCGCTCTGGCCAGATAAACGTAAATACCCCAATTCGTTTTATTTGAATTGGGGTATGTTATGCCGGATATTATCGCCAGTAAGGTAGTGCGAGCGCGAAATTGCGTTTGCTACTTACGAGGCTGCGACACATGCCGTGCTGCGGCGTCGTTGGCAAGTATGACTGCATCTTCGAGTGAACGTTGTTGGATCAATGCCTGGCTTAAAACCCCCGTAAAACAATCTCCGGCACCATGTGTACTAATGAGCGCTATTTTCTTTGCCGCCAGACTTTTTGCGGTATTACCTGCCTCACACCATGCAACACCCTGTTCTCCTGCGGTTACAACGACTTGCGGAAAATGTCTGGCAAGCACTTCAGCGGCTTGTACTGCAGTATCCAGAGAATCAACAGTAATATTGCTCATATCACGAGCTTCAACTGCATTTACGAGTAATAAATTAATATTTTTTTCTAATTCTGGAGACAACTGACGTGCTGGTGCGGCATTGATTAACACGGGAATACCTCGCTGTCGTGCTTCTGATGCTGCATGAATATTTGTTATTTCTGGCACTTCGTTTTGCAAAATAAGCATTCCGACATCCTGCCAGAATGTATCGTCACGGAAAGTACGGCACGATATATGTTGATTAGCATTTGATACAATAACGGCACCGTAATCGCCTTCGGTATCGGTAATAGCGACACTCATTCCGGAAGGTACTGTCGTGATGACTTCAACCGAATCACAGTTGACGCCAGCATTTTTTAACGTTTGTAGCAAAAATTTGCCTTGTTCATCTGCACCTACGGCACCGGCAAAAGTGACAGTTGCGCCTGCTTTTGCGGCGGCAATTGCTTGATTTCCTCCTTTCCCACCAAATTTATAATGGCAGGAAGTCCCCATTACAGTTTCACCTTTTTCAGGGCGATGATGGGCATCCAGCATAATATCGTAATGGAGGCTACCGACGACGACGATTTTACTCATAGTTAGAATTCCCGCTGATTCTGAACCGCATGCTGAGTTTTCGTAAGATTTTTTTCTGCGCGCACCAGGTCTTTTTTCGCGATAGCGACAAATAAAGCATCGAGAATATTAAGCTGAGCAATACGTGATGCGGCATTTTCTCCGAGTAAATGCGATCCTTGAGACGTTGAGTTGAGCACCACATGTGAATTGCGTGCAATAGGTGACTCGGCATAATTTGTTATTACAATTACTTTGGCCCCATTACGTGCCGCCAGTTTGACAGCATCATTAACAGTACGTGTCGAACCTGAATGGCTAATAGCAATGACAACGTCATCGTCAGAGAGCACTGCAGCAGACATTAGCATTATATTTGCGTCATCATAGGCCATTGATTTTATGCCTATTTTTAGCATTTTGTGGGACAGGTCTCGAGCGACAGTTGCTGAACCTCCCACAGCATATAAATCGATATGACGTGCTTTAAATATAATGTCTGCTGCTCGGTCGAATTCAGAAATATCTAAAATAGACATTGTTTCTTCAATTGCCTGAATAGATGTTCTAAATACTTTAGCCAGTAATTGTTCCGATGAATCATCAGGTTCAATTTCCGCATGTAACCCCGCGACTTCAGACTCATTATAATAAATTAAACTGCTTCTGAAGTGCCTGAATCCTGTGAAGTTAAGTTTTTTTGTGATCTTAACTATCATTGCTTCAGAAACATTATTTTCCTGGGCAATCTCTTTTAATGATGTTTGCTCAGTGATATCTGTCAGCGATGTGATTGCTTCAGCCACACGACGCTCTAGTGGGGTCAGTTGTGGTAGACGCATGCGGATTTGAGCACCAATGGCTCGCGGATCTAGCTTCATTAATTGCCTCGGGTAGCCCTATCGATCAACATTGCTATGATAATAATCAGGCCGGTGGCAAGCAATTGATAAAAAGCCTGAATATTTAATAATGTTAAACCATTACGCAATGCACCGAGAATAATCACACCAATCAGTGTTCCGAAGATGCTACCTTTCCCGCCCATCAATGAAGCACCACCAATGGCAGCGGCAGCTATCGCATCTAATTCCCATAGATTGCCGATAGTCGGTTCCGCTGCTCCGAGTCGACCTATCAAAATGAGTGATGCCAGTGAGGCCAGGGTTCCGGATATCACATAGACAGCCATTTTAGTTCGTTTAACAGGAACCCCCGCGACTCTGGCGGCCTCTTCATTACCGCCAATGGCCAGAATATACTCACCTAATGGGGTTTTATTCATTACTGTCCATAATACCAGAGCAATAACGGCGACAATGATAATAGGGACTGGGATACTAAATAGCGTTCCATTAATAAAGCTACGAAATTCCCCAGGAATACCAAAAACAGGGCTACCTCCGGTGTAGATCAGTGAGATAGCGCGGAACAGCGAAAGTCCACCCAGAGTCACAATAAAAGGTTGCAGGCCAGCATAGGCAATTAGTGAACCGCTGAAAATACCACATAGGGCACCAATACCTAAGGTAGCAAGAAGAGCAACTGGCATTGGCACACCAGAGATCATCAATGTCGCCCCCAAAACGGCAGACAGAGCAGCAGTTGGGCCCACCGAGAGGTCTATGCCTCCTGAAATAATGACCAGCGTCATTCCCATAGCAATTAACGCATTAAGGGAGGACTGTTGTAAAATATTAAGTAAATTAGGAACAGTTAAAAAAACAGGCGATAAAAAAGAAAAAGTGACAATAATAATAAGTAAACCAATTAATGTACCGGCATCACGTAAATTAAATTTTAACAGCGATGGCATAGATGTCGCTGAACGACTCGTTGTTTTCGTCATCATAAATGTAGCCTTCATAGGTATACAGAAAAAATATTATTTAGTTTCCAGGTCATTAATAGCAAAACGTGCAATATTTTCTTCAGTTATCATCTGACCAGATAATTCTTTTGTTATTTTCCCTTCCCGCATAACGAGTACCCGGTCAGAAATTCGAATAATCTCAGTCATTTCTGAAGAAACGACGATAATTGCTTTGCCTGATTTAGCGAGTTTTTCTATTAAATTATAAATTTCAGACTTGGCACCAATATCAATTCCCCGTGTTGGTTCATCGAATAAAAATACTTTTGCATCAGCTGCGATCCAACGGCCTATGATGACTTTCTGCTGGTTACCCCCACTTAGTGTGCCGATTGTTTTTTCAATATCGAGTGGACGAAGGTTGAGATCACTCATGACATCATGTGCAGTATGATTGAGCTTAGACTTATTCAATAACCCAGCAGTAGTGAATCGACGCAGAGAAGGAAGAGCCATATTCATTTTTACTGCTCTTATTTTAATAATACCTTCTTTTTTACGGTCCTCTGGTACCAGGCCAATTCCTGCACGAATTGCATCCTTAATGTTATGATTACGTACTGGAATATTATCGACGATAACATTACCACTACTGCGTTTATCCAGTCCGGCAATAAGTTTTAATAACTCGGTACGTCCTGCACCTACAAGACCCGCAATACCCAGTACTTCTCCTGCACAAACACTAAAATTTGCTGACTGAACATGTTTATCACGGGAGAGATTTTCAACACGTAGCACTTCTCTGTCGGTAACGTATGAGTTATGCCCGAGTTTTTCTATTTTTCGCCCCACCATTTTGGCGACAATACTTTCCTCGGTTTCATCATGAATGTTAACAACACCTACCTGGCTACCATCACGCATAATAGTGGCCCGGTCACAAACTCTGAAAATTTCATTCATTTTATGTGAAACGTAAATCAATGAAACGCCTGTTGATTTTAAATCTGAAATCAACTCTGCCAAGCGATCAAATTCACGAGGCGTCAAACTTGATGTCGGTTCATCCATGGCAATAATTTTAGCGTCATCAAGCATGGCGCGAGCAATCTCAACAATTTGCTGTTGTGAGACTTTCAGATTTTTGATGGGCTCATTAGGGTCAATTGACGGATCAAGACGCAACAGAATTTGTTTTGCTCGTGCAACCTGTGCTTTCCGGTCGACCCATATACCTCCTGCTTTGGTTATGGGGCGACCAAGAAACATATTCTGTGCGACAGAGAGTTCTGGAACATGCTGTAATTCCTGGTGAATCATTGCAATACCCGCATGACGCGCACTGAGTGGATTACTCATCAATACAGGTATTCCATTCACACTAATTTCACCGTTATCTGCTGCGCGTACCCCAGACAGAATATTCAACAGGGTAGACTTACCCGCACCATTTTCACCAATAAGGGCATGAACTTCACCAGGTTTCACAGAGAAATCGACATTCTGTAAAGCAGCAGCACTGCCGTAAGTTTTGCTGATGCCACGCATCATTAAGCGATACTGTTCCATACACTCTCTACCTTACTTATTACTGCTGAGTTAATAGTTGACGCAATTTTTCCTGATCTTCGGTGGAAAATGCCTCGACGTTTTCTTTGGTTATCAGTGCTTGTGGCGTGGCGACTACGCGTGATATTTTCTGGCCATTGTTCAAACGTAATATGACATTCATTGCAACTTCACCCGTGAGTACAGGGAAGCTGTCAACTGTTCCGGTAAGTTCACCGCGTTTGATAGATGCGTATGCATCTGAAATACCATCAGTACCAAATACTTTTGTTTGCTCAGCTTTATTCATTGCACGAACGGCCTCAACGACACCGAGAGCCATTGTGTCATTGTTGGCATAGAAACCTATCAGGTCTGGATGTTGTTGAAGAATAGTGGTTGCAGCGTTATAAGCTTGTTCTCGGCTCCAGTTTGCCGGAATACTCGCGACAATATTGAATTTACCGTTACTGTCTAATGTTTCTTTAAAACCGCGTGTGCGCTGGCCTGCTGCATAGACACCTGGTTGTCCTTCAATCACGGCTACTTTCCCGCCTTGTGGATAATGTTGAATAAACCACTGTGCGACACGAACACCGTTATCTTTTTGAACATTACCAACATAGTGCTGTGCATTTGGCATGACAGCATCATTTACGTTGACGACAGGGATATTATTTGTGCTGGCTTTTTCCAGTGCCGGTTCTAAATTAATATCGGTTTGCGGTGAAGCTAATAGGCCATTAAAGCCCTGGGAGATCATTGTTTCTGCAATAGCAAGCTGGCCTAATTGATCATTTTCATTTGCAGCTGCCTGGTATTCAACCGTGAAACCGTATTTTTTCGCGACATTCTGGTATCCCTGTCCTAACAAGCGCCAGTACTCATTGGTCAATGTTTTTGATACACCACCAATTTTTAATTTAGGATCAATTTCTGGTAATGGGCCGTATTTACTTTCGAGTTGTGACCAATCTGTGCGGTCTGGTTCGCTATCAGACTGGAGTGGCGTTAGCTTGGCAGCGTAAACGCTAGTGCAGAACAGGGAAGAAACGAGTACAGAGAGTAATATTTTTTTCATTTTCAGACCTTTTTTCTCGTTATGTTGGCTACATCGGTTATCCAGTCTTCGACCAGTTTTTATTATTTGCTCAACATAATTGCATTCACAATTTGTTGAGACGCAACAGCGTCCTGACGACTGATAGCTTCCAGCAGGGCACTATTATTATTGAGCTGTTCGCTCATTTTCAGCAGATGCATCACGGTGGCGATATTTGTCTCTGCCTCACGCACAGGGTCGAGACCGCTTGCATCCGGGAAGGTATCAAAGTAGTAAGCTCCCTGATAACCATCACGTTGCATTTGCCAGAGGAACTCTAATGTGGCGCGTGGGTTGACGGAACCGACCATCAGACCATCATCACGTTTTCCCCAGCCGTCATTAAGATCAAGTCCTAGCAGGCGTGAACGACGTGCAACCATGGCTGCGGCAAAAGCAGGAATTTCATTGGCAAACAGGACATGGGCGAAATCGAGAGTAATGCCGAGATTCGGGCAGCTCGCTTCCTCTACCGCCAATAAACAAGTTGTAGCATTCGGGAAGATGCTATAGGCACGCGGTTCATTCGGTTTGTACTCAATGCTGACATCAACATCTGGTGCATACTCTGCAACTTCTCTGACCGCGCTGACCGCGTCTTCCCATATTTTTTTGTAATCAGCCTGGAAGCAATAGTCAAAACCATCTTGCCCCATCCACAGCGTCATCAGTTTTGAGCCAAATTCGCGGCCAGCATCAATACCGCGTTTAGTAAGTTCAATGGCCTCTCGACGGATTTTAGGATCAGGGTTAGTGAACGCACCGATTTTGAATTGAGGGGCATCCCAGCGCATTTGCATGCCGTTGACTGCCAAACCTGCATCTTCAATTGCCCGACGCATAGTATTGATATCGCTTGTCATATGCTGCGGATAGTTCAGATCCAGATGTGTCAGACCTTTGACTTCCCCTGCTCGTTTGATCATCTGCAAAACAGAAGGTTTTCCCTGTAAATCAGGCCAGTAAAGATGAGCCCCAGATGCAAAAGAATTCAGACGAGTAGCGAACTTGATTTTTGACATAACAGCCCCTTAAAACAACCAGTGAAGAACATTATAAGTTTACAAATATTTGTGAAGTTGATTAATTTAAGCGTAGGTTTTTTTTTTAAACAAGTAGGCGTCGAGAGTAAAGTTGCGTTTTGAGATGCCGTTCACGAAAACAATTTTTACCTTGTGATCTTCATGAAGGAAAAAATTTTTCTATCAGGAAAAGTTGAAGCGGTGACTTTTTATGTTTTCTGTTATTTTTATTTTTCAATTAAATTAACTGGTTATTGTTTTTCTGGTGTGGCTTTTGAAGCTCATTTTTTGTCATTTAAACACCGCGTAGGGTTTAAATTTAGAATGGGGGATGATTTTAATATGGGAGGAGGGGGGTATCTTTATTGAAATGAATATCGATCTGTTTTCTTTACGATGGTTTTATTTTTTGTGTTGATTGTTCATTTTTCTATCAGGTGTTCATCACTGTTTTTAATTGCCGGATTTTTCTTCCTGATACCCATAAAATAGCCATATATGGTACTGCTGATTTTAACCGCATAGATTTAATGTCATCACTTTGGAACCTTCGTCGCATAAGCAGATGTAATCCTCTGAGGCTTGAGTAAAATGCTATTCGGTTGTTTGATGATATGCCTAAAATTGGAATCCATATGACAGAGAACACATTATTTGAGTTAAGTAAGCAGATTGGCCAGGCCCTTGAATTATGTGGCGCCACCCTCACTACAGCAGAGTCCTGTACAGGAGGCTGGATAGCAAAAGTGATAACCGATGTCCCGGGGAGTTCTGCGTGGTTTGATCGGGGGTTTGTGACTTATAGCAATCTGGCTAAACAGCAATTAATCAGTGTTACCCCTGAGACGTTGAAAGCATACGGGGCGGTGAGTGAGCCGGTAGTGCGTGAAATGGCCCTCGGGGCATTGCAGGCGGCTAAGGCTGATTATGCGGTATCGGTCAGCGGCATTGCCGGACCGGACGGTGGTAGTGAAGAAAAACCGGTAGGAACGGTCTGGTTTGGCTTTGTAGATAAGCAGGGGCAGACTTTTACCGTAACAACCCGCTTTACGGGTGACCGTGATGCCGTTCGCCATCAGGCAACGGAGTTTGCATTACAAACTTTGTGGAATTATTTTCTCAAAAATAAGCTTGATGCTGTATGATTGTACAGTATAATTGATTCAATAAAATCGTATCGAAAACGCAGAATAGCGAATCTCGCTTGATACTGCATGACAGGAGTAGAAATGGCTATCGACGAAAACAAACAGAAGGCGTTAGCGGCAGCACTTGGTCAAATTGAAAAGCAATTTGGTAAAGGCTCCATCATGCGTCTGGGTGAAGACCGTACTATGGACGTAGAAACCATTTCTACTGGTTCCCTTTCATTGGATATTGCTCTGGGTGCTGGCGGCTTACCTATGGGGCGTATCGTAGAGATTTATGGGCCTGAATCTTCAGGTAAAACGACGCTAACCCTACAAGTTATTGCTGCAGCACAGCGCGAAGGTAAAACCTGTGCGTTTATTGATGCAGAACATGCGCTGGATCCGGTCTATGCCAAGAAATTGGGCGTTGATATCGATAACCTGCTGTGTTCCCAGCCAGATACCGGTGAGCAAGCATTAGAAATTTGTGATGCACTGGCACGTTCTGGTGCGGTGGACGTTATCATCGTTGACTCCGTTGCCGCTCTGACACCGAAAGCCGAAATTGAAGGTGAGATCGGTGATTCTCATATGGGTCTTGCGGCACGTATGATGAGCCAGGCAATGCGTAAGCTGGCAGGTAACTTGAAGCAGTCTAATACCCTGCTTATCTTCATTAACCAGATCCGTATGAAAATCGGCGTGATGTTTGGTAACCCGGAAACTACCACCGGTGGTAACGCTCTGAAATTCTACGCTTCTGTCCGTCTTGATATCCGCCGTATCGGTGCGGTAAAAGACGGCGATAATGTGATTGGTAGTGAAACTCGCGTTAAAGTGGTAAAAAACAAAATTGCTGCGCCATTTAAACAAGCAGAATTCCAGATCCTCTACGGGGAAGGGATCAACTTCTACGGCGAACTGGTTGATTTAGGTGTTAAGCATAAACTGATTGAAAAAGCCGGTGCATGGTATAGCTATAAAGGCGAAAAAATTGGTCAGGGTAAAGCTAATGCCAGTAATTTCCTGAAGGAAAACAAACCAATGTCTGAGGAAATTGAAAAATTACTGCGTGAGACATTGCTGAACAATCCGGATAGCAAACCTGATTTTACTGTTGATGAAAACGACAGTAATGCAATGGAAGCCTCTGACGATTTTTAAAATATCCCAGGCGTATTCGAGGGGGATTATCATACCCCTCGAACGCGTTATCACACCTGAGACCTGTCGTGTCTTTTTAATTATCCGTTATCACTACTCAGTGTTGCCTGTTTTATGATGTCTGAACAGTTACCCTCATCTTCTCGTAGTCCCTTTTCCCGGTTGTGTGACAGAGCAGTTCGTATTCTTGCTATGCGCGATCATAGTGAACAGGAACTCAGACGTAAGCTCACGACGCCAGTAACTTCCGCCCCTTTCGGGCTGCAAGCAGAAAAAACAGACTATTCAGCCGACGATATCGAAAAAGTGATTGCCTGGTGCTATCAGCAAAACTGGCTTGATGACCGACAGTTTGCGATGCGATTTATTGTCAGTCGTAGTCGTAAAGGATACGGGCCACAATCCATTCGTCAGTCACTACAACAGAAAGGTATTAGCAGGGAGATTCGGGAAGAGGTATTGTATGCCTGTGAAATAGACTGGGGCCAGCAAGCGAAAGAAACGGCCGAGCGTAAATTTGGCACCCCTCTGCCCGACGAGTGGCAAAAGCGGGTTAAAGTGCAGAGATTTTTGCTTTATCGTGGCTTTTTTATGGAAGACATTCAGAATATCTACTGAATTTTTGTCGATTAGTGTCAGACGGGATTTTACTTCCCTCGCCAGAAAACTTATCTTATTCCCACTTTTTCCCAGGTAAACGAGTTCTGATAGTGAAAAAAGGCCATCAGCACTGGTTTATAACTCTTTGTTAGCTTGATTTCAGGATATTTATGAGCAAGAGCACCGCTGAGATCCGTCAGGCGTTTCTCGATTTTTTCCAAAGTAAAGGCCACCAGGTTGTAGCGAGTAGCTCCCTGGTTCCAAACAACGATCCGACTTTGCTGTTTACTAACGCCGGAATGAACCAGTTTAAAGATGTTTTCCTGGGTCTGGATAAGCGTAGTTACTCCCGAGCCACCACGTCTCAGCGTTGTGTGCGTGCGGGAGGTAAGCATAACGATCTGGAAAACGTCGGTTACACCGCGCGTCACCATACCTTTTTTGAAATGCTCGGTAACTTCAGTTTTGGCGACTATTTCAAAAATGATGCTATTAACTTCGCATGGGAATTACTGACCGGCGAACAATGGTTTAATTTGCCAAAAGAACGTCTCTGGGTAACCGTCTACGAAAGTGACGATGAGGCCTTTGAGATTTGGGAAAAAGAAGTGGGCGTGCCGCGCGAGCGTATCATTCGCATTGGCGATAATAAAGGCGCTCCTTTTGCTTCTGATAACTTCTGGCAGATGGGTGATACAGGGCCTTGTGGTCCTTGCACCGAAATTTTCTTCGATCATGGCGACCATATTTGGGGTGGACCTCCGGGATCTCCTGAGGAAGATGGCGATCGCTATATTGAGATCTGGAATATCGTCTTTATGCAGTTCAACCGTCAGGCCGATGGCTCTATGCAGCCGTTACCGAAACCTTCGGTTGATACCGGTATGGGCTTAGAGCGTATTGCTGCGGTATTGCAACACGTGAACTCTAACTACGATATCGATTTGTTTAAGCGTTTGATTCAGGCTGTTGCTGAGGTTACAGGCGCTACAGACTTGTCGAATAAATCGCTGCGCGTTATTGCTGACCACATTCGTTCTTGTGCCTTCCTGATTGCTGACGGCGTCACGCCATCGAATGAAAACCGGGGCTATGTACTGCGCCGTATTATCCGTCGTGCGATTCGCCACGGTAATATGCTGGGAGCGCAGGAAACCTTCTTCTATAAATTGGTTGCTCCGCTGGTTGCCGTAATGGGTAGCGCAGGTGAAGAACTGGCGCAGCAGCAAGCGCTGGTTGAACAGGTTTTAAAAACCGAAGAAGAGCAATTTGCGCGTACGCTTGAGCGTGGCCTGGCCTTGCTTGACGAAGAGTTGGCTAACCTGAAAGGCGATGTGCTTGATGGTGAAACGGCTTTTCGCCTCTATGATACCTACGGCTTCCCGGTTGATTTAACCGCCGATGTTTGTCGTGAGCGTAACATTACGGTCGATGAAGCAGGTTTTGAAGCCGCAATGGAAGAGCAGCGTCGCCGCGCGCGTGATGCCAGTGGTTTCGGGGCTGACTACAATGCCATGATCCGTGTTGACGGTGCTTCTGAGTTTAAGGGCTACGATAACCTCTCTTTTAACGCGACTGTCAGCGCTATTTTTGTTGATGGCAAATCTGTTGAACAGGTTAATCAAGATGATGAAGCGGTTATCATTCTTGATAAGACCCCGTTCTATGCAGAGTCTGGCGGCCAGGTAGGCGATACCGGAACGCTGAATGCTGAAGGCGCGCAGTTTGTTGTTGCTGATACGCAGAAATATGGTCAGGCAATTGGCCATCTGGGCAAGCTGGCAAGCGGCAGTTTAAAAGTGGGCCAAAACGTTCAGGCTGACGTCTCTCTGGAGTATCGTAATCGCATTCGTTTAAACCACTCAGCCACGCACTTACTGCATGCTGCTCTGCGCCAAGTACTGGGCACTCATGTTGCTCAGAAAGGCTCTCTGGTTAATGATAAGGGCCTGCGTTTCGACTTCTCTCATTTTGAGGCGATGAAACCTGCCGAAATTCGCGCTGTTGAAGATATCGTCAATGCGCAAATTCGTCGTAACCTGCCGATTGAGACACAGATCATGGATCTGGAAGCGGCGAAAGCAAAAGGTGCTATGGCCCTGTTTGGTGAGAAATACGACGATAATGTCCGTGTTCTCAGCATGGGGGAGTTCTCCACTGAACTCTGTGGCGGAACTCACGCATCACGTACAGGTGATATTGGTCTGTTCCGTATCAGCGCCGAGTCAGGCACTGCAGCAGGTATCCGTCGTATTGAAGCCGTAACGGGTGAAGGTGCGCTGGCTACTCTCCACGAACAAAGCGACAGACTGCATGATATTGCCCAGATGTTGAAAGGTGATACCCAGGGTCTTAACGATAAAGTTCGTGCTGTGCTGGAACGCAATCGTCAGCTTGAGAAAGAACTGCAACAACTGAAAGCGCAACAGGCTTCTCAGGAAAGTGCCAGTCTTTCTAGTCAGGCCGTTGATATTAAAGGCGTCAAATTACTTGTGAGTACACTCAGTAATGTTGAGCCTAAGTTACTACGTACTATGGTTGATGACCTGAAAAATCAGCTGGGATCTGCCGTCATCGTGCTTGCGACAGTCGTTGATGGCAAAGTTTCGTTGATTGCCGGGGTGTCTAAAGACGTTACTGACAGAGTTAAAGCTGGCGAGCTGGTTGGTATGATTGCCCAGCAAGTTGGTGGAAAAGGTGGTGGTCGTCCTGATATGGCACAGGCCGGAGGCACTGATAGTCATGCTTTACCCGCTGCGTTAGCTGGGGTTGAAGCTTGGGTTACAGCAAAACTCTGAACATAATTACTGTGTAAATATATGCCACAACGGACAATTGTTGTGGCATATTCATGATAAATACAGCGTGTTCATAAAAATAAAGTCAGGTTACAATAGTATATATCGGCTAAACTTACTCATAGCAGAATGTAATGCAGTGATGTCATGTTTGTTATTGCTTACTTTTTGGAGTTATATGATGGATAATGCCGGGATAGAGCGACCAGACTCTTTTAATCTTTCAAGGAGCAAAGAATGTTAATTCTGACTCGTCGAGTTGGTGAGACCCTTATGATTGGCGATGAGGTGACCGTGACAGTGCTTGGGGTAAAAGGAAACCAGGTTCGCATAGGCGTGAATGCCCCTAAAGAAGTTTCCGTGCATCGTGAAGAAATATACCAGCGCATTCAGGCTGAAAAGTCTCAACAAACAAACTTCTAAGCATAAAGCGTCTCGCTCGATAAACTCGCGAGGCGCGTCTTTTTTCACCTCATCGTTTTTCTCTACTTCTTAGCACTTTTTCTTTGTTGTTTTATCTCTCTGCATGACTCTTTTCGTCTTTTCTTTCTGCTCTGACTCGCCGCTTACTGTCGCTTATTGAGTGGTTTTTGCCTGTCCGACTGTCTTTAGACTGCTAATTTCCGGCTGTCTTTGGGCTACTAATTTATCTGACAGACATCATTTTTATTTCTGCTTAAGCTTTTCTGTACAAACATTCCTGTTGATAAAACACTCTTTTTGCCGTCATAACGCACTAATTGACTGTGAAGTGTTCAATCGGATAATACTCTGGAAAAAATGTTTGACTTATAAACCGGGGAAAGTAATATGTGCGCCATCGCAGCGACGAAGAGCAAATGACAAGTTCTTCAAAGCAACTCGAAAGAGGCGTGTCTCGTAAGAGGCGTGTGGTGAGGTGGCCGAGAGGCTGAAGGCGCTCCCCTGCTAAGGGAGTATGCGGTTAATAGCTGCATCCGGGGTTCGAATCCCCGCCTCACCGCCATTTTGCATCCGTAGCTCAGCTGGATAGAGTACTCGGCTACGAACCGAGCGGTCGGAGGTTCGAATCCTCCCGGATGCACC
>NZ_CANMLV010000024.1 GCF_947498825.1 uncultured Cedecea sp.
GTGGTGGGTGATGACGGGATCGAACCGCCGACCCCCTCCTTGTAAGGGAGGTGCTCTCCCAGCTGAGCTAATCACCCCCGCTGTGTGGAGTCGCATTATAGGGATAGTTGAAACTGAGTCAACGCATTTTGTTAAGTTTTTTTCTGTTAGTCTTAAAAATAAACGATGTAGGCAAGAAAGACTTAGCAGTGTTTTGTTTACCATCAAATCATCAGGAATATCACTCTTACCGGGCTGTAACATTGAGGAATTAGCCCACAGTGATAGAATGTTATTGTGAACTTTCCCTGGCAACTGTCGTTTTTCGGCATTTCTGCGTAATTAAGGCCTTTTAATGAAAATCAAAACTCGCTTTGCGCCAAGTCCGACTGGCTATCTCCACGTCGGTGGTGCTCGTACCGCTCTTTATTCCTGGCTTTTTGCTCGTCACAATGATGGTGAGTTTGTATTACGTATCGAAGATACAGATCTCGAACGTTCCACCCCTGAAGCCATCGAAGCCATTATGGATGGTATGAACTGGTTGAGCCTTGAGTGGGATGAAGGTCCTTATTTCCAGACTAAACGTTTTGACCGCTACAATGCAGCGATTGATGAAATGCTGGAAGCCGGAACAGCATATAAGTGCTATTGCTCCAAAGAGCGTTTAGATGAGCTACGTGAAACGCAAATGGCGAATCACGAAAAGCCGCGTTATGACGGTCATTGTCGCCACGATACTCATGAGCATGCAGCAGATGAGCCTTGTGTCGTTCGTTTTGCCAACCCGCAAGAAGGGTCTGTGATTTTTGACGATCAGATTCGTGGTCCTATTGAATTCAGTAATCAGGAACTTGATGACCTGATCATCCGTCGTACTGATGGCGCACCAACTTATAACTTCTGTGTGGTTGTTGATGACTGGGATATGCAAATTACTCACGTTATTCGTGGTGAAGACCATATCAATAACACACCACGTCAAATCAATATCCTGAAAGCGCTGAATGCGCCGGTTCCACTTTATGCACACGTATCGATGATTAATGGTGATGACGGTAAAAAATTATCCAAACGTCATGGCGCAGTCAGCGTGATGCAATACCGTGATGATGGTTATTTACCGGAAGCCTTGCTCAACTATCTGGTGCGTTTGGGTTGGGCCCATGGCGATCAGGAAATATTTACCCGCGCAGAAATGATAGAGCTATTTTCTCTGAACTCTGTCAGTAAGTCAGCGAGTGCCTTCAATACAGAAAAGTTGCAGTGGCTTAACCATCATTATATCAATCATTTGCCGCCAGAATATGTTGCTACTCAGCTTCAGTGGCATATTGAGCAGGAAAATATTGATACGCGCGTTGGTCCACAATTAGCTGATTTAGTTAAGCTTCTGGGTGAGCGTTGTAAGACACTTAAAGAAATGGCCCAGACCTGCCGCTATTTCTATGAAGATTTCGCTGAATTTGATGCTGATGCTGCGAAAAAACATCTGCGTCCGGTAGCCCGTCAGCCTTTAGAAGTCGTGCGTGACAAATTAGCGGCTATTACAGACTGGAGCGCTGAAAATGTCCATCAGGCGATTCAGGCAACTGCTGATGAGCTGGAAGTGGGTATGGGTAAAGTGGGAATGCCGCTACGCGTCGCTGTAACGGGCGGTGGCCAGTCGCCGGGTCTGGATGTGACTGTTCACGCCATCGGAAAAACGCGTGCGATAGAACGTATTACAAAAGCTCTGGCGTTTATTAGTGAGCGTGAAGGACAGTAAGCGTTCGTTCTGTTCTGAATAGCCGGCATAAATTGCCGGCTCAAAGACTATTTTTAGTAACAGAGGACATGGTTACCTCTCCCTCTGTTACCTTTTTATATCTGTACCCATCATTCTTCAGGTTGCCTGGATGTTGCGTGTGTGAGACGCGCCGAATCACATAATTTATCCATGTTCATCGACGAGCCTCACTTCGCACCTACAAACAACCCGAATTATTTTGGGTATATAGCTGCATAATCTCAGTCCAAGTCCAATGACTAAACAGGTTACTCATCTCTGATTCCCAGTCGAGTCAATACACCTGCAATACCGTCCCGCAATAGTATCGCAGCCATTCTTTGTTGTTCGCTATCTGACATTTGCTGGAGTGAATTTAACAGCAGATTTTCCAGTGGTGTATCATTGGTGTTATAGCGAACCTGATTATCAGTGACGCGTCTGGCGCTATTGATAAACTCTCGAACCTGTTCATCAATATGGATCAGACGGGCCTTACCACCCTGGACTCCCGGTTTGGGTGAGGTGGTCCAGCTTTGTTTTCGTACCCATTTGTTGATGGTTTGGCGACTGTAACCAGTAACTATGGCTAATTCCTCGGGTGTCATTCTTTCCTTGAGCACAGTGATTCCTTTTCATTTCCTGAAGGGAGGGGAGTTGTTTATTTTATTGAAGTACTTTACTTCAAACTGTGACAGAATTAACTACAATGCGACTTGATGCAATCAGGATTTACTCAGGACGATGACTTTTTAGGCGATCGAGCGCGGAAAAACAATTTGCCGTTGACAGCCTATGATGGGTTTCATATTATGCCGACCGTCAGCACGACAAGGTTATATGGTCTGGGGCTATAGCTCAGCTGGGAGAGCGCTTGCATGGCATGCAAGAGGTCAGCGGTTCGATCCCGCTTAGCTCCACCAAATCTTTACCAGCAAGATTTGAACCATAGTAAAACCAACAATATGGGGCTATAGCTCAGCTGGGAGAGCGCTTGCATGGCATGCAAGAGGTCAGCGGTTCGATCCCGCTTAGCTCCACCATATTCGAACCCCCGCAATTGCGGGGGTTTTTGCTTTGTATTGCAGATATTCGAAATCTATATGAAGTTATTTTCTGCGATGTAATTGCACACTTCCCCATCAATTTTAGTTGTTCTTCTTCTTATTATTATCCGAAAGTTTTCTCTGAGTACGATATAAAAACCTCTTGGTCGTCATTAAACGACAAAAAACCGGGCCAATCAGGTCCCGGTTTTTAGGTCAAATCTCAGACGCTGTAAAAATCAGACAATGCCCGGTATTAGATAACCAGTGCTGCAACAGAAGCAGACAGGATACTTACAAGCGTTGAACCATACAGCAGTTTCAGGCCGAAACGTGATACCACGTTACCTTGCTCTTCATTCAGGCCTTTAATCGCACCGGCGATAATACCAATAGATGAGAAGTTAGCGAAGGATACCAGGAATACCGACAGGATACCTACTGAACGAGGGGACAAAGTACTGGCAATATTTTTCAGGTCCAGCATAGCAACGAATTCATTCGAAACCAGTTTGGTTGCCATGATACTACCTACCTGTAACGCTTCACTTGCTGGAATACCCATTACCCAGGCAATAGGATAGAAGAGATAACCGAGAATTTCCTGGAAAGAGATCCCCAGTACGGTAGTAAACAGTGCGTTCAGCGCAGAAATCAAGGCGATAAAACCAATCAGCATAGCTGCAACGATAACTGCAACCTTGAAACCTGCCAGAATATATTCACCCAGCATTTCAAAGAAACTTTGTCCTGCATGAGTATTGGTCATTTCCAGCTTATCTTCTGACTCATCAACCCGGTAAGGGTTGATAAGAGAAACAACAATGAAGGTGCTGAACATGTTCAATACCAGCGCTGCGACCACATACTGGGCATCCAATAGTGTCATATATGCACCGACAATGGACATAGAAACTGTCGACATAGCGGTAGCGGACATGGTGTACATGCGATTACGTGACATTTTTCCGAGAATATCTTTATAAGCAATAAAGTTCTCAGATTGTCCAAGTATCAATGAACTGACAGCGTTAAATGATTCCAGTTTACCCATACCGTTGACTTTAGAAAGCACGGTACCGATAGCGCGGATAACAATGGGTAGCACGCGAATGTGCTGCAGAATACCGATAAGAGCAGAGATAAAGATAATCGGGCAGAGTACTTTCAGGAAGAAGAACGCCAAGCCTTCATCGTTCATTTTGCCGAAGACAAAGTCAGTCCCTTCGTTGGCAAAACCAAGGAGCTTCTCGAACATGCCGGAGAAACCTTGAACGAATCCTAAACCCACATCTGAAGTCAGGAAGAACCAGGCCAGTAACACTTCAATAACCAGCAACTGGATAATAAAGCGAATGCGTATTTGTTTGCGGTTAGGACTGACCAAGATAGCAAGCAGTGCAACAACAGCAAGCGCTAAAATGAAATGCAGAATATGGGACATATTTGCTCCGAGTTTGAGGCAAGTTTAGTTTCGTTGCACATTCTATGTAACAGGAAACAATAAAATGAGATCCGCTCCACAAAATAGGAATGTTCTATAATTCAAAATCAAAATAGTGATCTGCCATACAATTTACATATACTGAAAGAATGACGAGTTTATGTTAATAGATGTGGATAAATGTTACCTGTTGCTCAAATAATATCATATGAACTGCTGCGTTTTTTCTGATAGTTAGTCCATCCTTTCGTTTAAATACCGTCTAACTCCTCTAAGTTACACTTGTCGGCTGGTTATAATTTGTTAGCATTAAATATAGCAAAGGCTATATCCCGGAGATACGCAGTGAGCGAACGTCACATTAAACATAGCACCGGGCGAACAAGTCGCAAATTACGTCTGGCGTTAATGGGACCTGCCTTTATTGCAGCGATTGGCTACATTGATCCGGGGAACTTTGCTACGAACATCCAGGCAGGCGCCCGTTTTGGTTATCAGTTACTGTGGGTTGTGGTCTGGGCTAATATCATGGCGGCGTTAATCCAGGTTTTATCGGCAAAACTTGGGATCGCGACAGGAAAGAACCTGGCAGAGCACATTCGTGATAATTATCCGAAACCCATGGTGTGGTTTTACTGGATTCAGGCGGAAATTATTGCGATGGCGACCGACCTCGCGGAATTTATTGGTGCAGCCATCGGTTTTAAACTGATTCTGGGGATCTCGCTACTTCAGGGCGCAGTGCTGACAGGAATTGCCACCTTTCTTATCTTGATGTTACAAAACCGCGGGCAGAAGCCTCTGGAAGTCGTTATTGCTGGCTTACTGCTGTTTGTGGCAGCTGCTTATCTGGTTGAGCTGATTTTTTCCCAGCCTGATATGGTGCAACTTGGGCAGGGCATGTTAATGCCCACTCTGCCAAATTCTGAAGCGGTATTTCTGGCGGCCGGAGTACTGGGTGCCACTATCATGCCACACGTTATTTATCTTCATTCGTCTCTGACGCAAGGGCAGGAGGCGGGGGGGCGGGCTGCACGCTATTCGGCAACTAAATGGGATGTGGGCATTGCCATGACCATTGCCGGGTTTGTCAATATTGCGATGATGGCAACCGCAGCGGCGGCATTTCACTTCAGCGGATACTCAGGTGTTGCCGAACTTGAAGATGCTTATAAGGCACTAGAGCCATTACTGGGCCATGCTGCGGCAACTATCTTTGGTTTGAGTCTGGTGGCTGCCGGACTCTCTTCTACTGTGGTCGGAACACTGGCCGGTCAGGTCGTGATGCAGGGATTTGTGCATTTTTATATCCCACTCTGGTTGCGCCGAGCGGTAACCATGATCCCTTCTTTTGTGGTTATCTTATTAGGACTGGATCCGACGCGAATACTGGTGATGAGTCAGGTATTGCTGAGTTTCGGTATTGCTCTGGCGCTGGTACCGTTACTGTTATTTACTAATAATAAAAAGTTGATGGGTGATTTAGTCAATACGCACTATATGCGCATGATTGTCTGGATGATTGTGATTATCGTGGTTGCGTTAAATATGTGGCTTATCTTCGCGACGTTAACCGATTAAGAAGGCAGAAGGCAGGGAATTTAATCCCTGCCAAAAAATCAATGCCGGTGGTGATGGCGGCCTTTGCCTTTGCTATGCTTTCTGTCTTGATAGCCATCACGATAGCCACGTATATAGCTATCACGACCCCGATCTCTACCACGCTCCCAGCCTCTGTTGTAACGATGCCAGCTATTTTTTTGCCAGCGATAGTGGTCATGCCAGTCCCGACTATTGAGCCATTTTCCGCCGTCCCAGTAGTTTCCTCGATAGTCTCTGTCACCTATTTGTAATTTTATCGAAGGAAGCAGCGTTATTTCAGCGGCATTGGCCATAAAAGGCGCGCTGATGAATAACGTTAACGCTAGCATCAGTGGCTTTAGCATATTTTGTACTCCTGGATATACATCGGCCCCCAATGGCCTGTAATCTCATATTATCGGTAACAATCAAACCGGATATTGCCAAAACTCTTAATTTATCGTCGATCAGAGTTTTCTCATCGCTGTGTCACGCAAACCCTACCCCCGTCGCGAGCTGAATCGAGTCGCCTTGGAATGTGATCCAGTTCACTTTTTACGTGCTTCCTGAACGATCGTCTTGTTGTTTAAGCGGGCAAAATCTACAGTAGCGAAAGAATGATTTGTGACTTTACTGGAGTGATTAAACCATGACCAAATATGCGTTGGTGGGAGATGTCGGGGGCACTAATGCGCGTCTGGCGTTATGTAGCCTGGATAATGGCGATATTGAACAGATAAAGACCTTTTCCGGACTGGATTTTCCCAGCCTTGAAGCGGTTGTTGCTCATTATCTGACTACGATTGATGCCACAATCAAAGACGCCTCTATTGCCATTGCCTGCCCTATTACTGGCGACTGGGTAGCAATGACTAACCACACATGGGCTTTTTCTATCGAGGAGATGAGAAATAACCTTGGTCTGGATACTCTGGAAATCATTAACGACTTCACTGCGGTGTCGATGGCGATTCCGATGATTAAACCTGAGCACTTGATTCAGTTTGGGGGCGGTGCTCCCGTTGCTGGCAAACCCGTTGCCGTCTACGGAGCCGGTACCGGTTTGGGCGTGAGTCACTTGGTTCATGTTGATCAACGCTGGGTAAGTTTGCCGGGTGAAGGCGGGCACGTTGATTTTGCACCGAACAGCGAAGAAGAAGGCATTATTCTGGAAGTGTTACGCGCTGAAATTGGTCATGTTTCAGCAGAACGTGTTCTGTCAGGTCCGGGATTAGTTAACCTGTATCGCGCTATTGTTAAAGCAGATAACCGGACGCCGGAAAACTACCAACCGAGTGATATTACCGAACGAGCTCTGGCCGATAGCTGTACCGATTGCCGTCGGGCGCTGTCACTGTTCTGCGTGATTATGGGGCGCTTTGGTGGCAACCTGGCGCTGAATCTGGGAACCTTTGGCGGGGTCTATATCGCCGGGGGGATTGTGCCGCGCTTTATGGACTTCTTTAAAGCATCAGGTTTCCGGGCTGCATTTGAAGATAAAGGGCGTTTTAAAGAGTACGTCAAAGATATTCCGGTCTATTTGATTGCCCACGATCAGCCAGGCCTTTTAGGTGCGGGTGCGCATCTGCGCCAGGTATTGGGTAAAGTGCTCTAATCCCTTCGTGATATATCAAAAGCAATCATTGATACAGGCATTTCGGTGCCTGTTCTCACATCACTACCCTATGTTATAAGATGATTTGCATTTCCAGTAGAATATACCGCTATTAAACTCCTGTTTATTGATGTATTTCGCTAATTCATTCTGCATCCTCCCCTGGTCTAATGAGTAAATATATTCTCAGTCCCCTCTCGACAACCTGTTTTATTTCAGGCTATTGTCAGCGCTATGCCACCTCATGTGGCAGCGTCGCTCGGACGGTCCGGGCGCTCACGTAATCAGAGGAATTTATGGCTGACTCCAGTCCAAAGCGTCATTTTTCGCGTATCGATCGTCTTCCCCCTTATGTATTTAATATTACCGCTGAATTGAAAATGGCTGCGCGTAGGCGCGGCGAAGATATTATCGATTTTAGTATGGGTAATCCGGACGGTGCGACTCCTCCTCATATCGTTGAAAAACTCTGTGCTGTGGCGCAGCGTGAAGATACGCATGGTTATTCAACCTCACGCGGCATCCCACGTTTACGCAGAGCTATTTCGGGCTGGTACAAGGAAAGGTACAACGTTGATATTGATCCGGAAACGGAAGCCATTGTCACGATAGGCTCTAAAGAAGGTCTGGCACATTTGATGTTGGCGACCCTTGATCATGGTGACACGGTACTGGTGCCTAATCCCAGTTATCCTATTCATATCTATGGCGCTGTTATCGCGGGGGCGCAGGTTCGTTCTGTCCCGCTGGTTGAAGGTATCGACTTTTTTGCCGAACTGGAACGTGCGATTCGGGAAAGTTATCCGAAACCCAAAATGATGATCCTCGGTTTCCCGTCTAACCCAACTGCACAATGTGTGGAACTGGAATTTTTTGAGAAAGTCGTTGCTCTGGCTAAGCGCTACGATGTACTGGTGATCCACGATTTAGCCTACGCTGATATTGTCTATGATGGCTGGAAAGCCCCGTCGATTATGGAAGTACCTGGCGCTCGGGACGTTGCGGTAGAATTCTTCACCCTCTCTAAAAGTTACAATATGGCCGGCTGGCGTATTGGCTTTATGGTGGGAAATCAGGAACTGGTGAGTGCTTTGGCGCGAATCAAAAGCTATCACGACTACGGTACTTTTACCCCTCTGCAAGTGGCTGCTATTGCTGCTCTGGAAGGAGACCAGCAGTGTGTGCGTGACATCGCAGAGCAATACAAACGTCGTCGCGATGTCCTGGTAAAAGGGTTGCATGAAGCAGGCTGGATGGTTGAATGCCCGAAAGCATCAATGTACGTTTGGGCGAAAATACCAGATGCTTATATGGAAATGGGATCGCTGGAGTTCGCTAAAAAAATGCTCAAGGATGCGAAGGTTTGTATTTCCCCGGGGATTGGTTTCGGTGAGTATGGTGATACGCATGTCCGTTTTGCCTTGATTGAAAACAGTGACCGTATCCGCCAGGCTGTCCGTGGGATAAAAACCATGTTCCGTAATGATGGATTACTGCCGAATAGCCCGAAAAATAACGCCGATTTGACTGATTAACTGCGTGCGGAATCTCTTCTTTAAAACAACGACAGGCTGGTAAACCTGTCGTTTTTTTGTACTGTTTGCTGTCCGTTATTCAATCATGAAGAAGAACGTGCCTGCCCATACCATCACCATGAACGAAGTACCCATCAGAAAGTATTTCACTTAGTATCGCTCCGTGTTTTTGCACAAACATTAAACAAAAAAGGTCATCATTACTCCGATGGCGCTAATGTACTCTTAAGCATAAATTAAAAACAAGTGTCTCAAAATTGTGACACTGATCGTTTTAAAGCGCGGACTAATCAACGTATCAGTCAGTTAAAATGAACCGAATTGTTTATAAATGAGAGTCACTCTCAGTGACATACAGATGATGGATAAACTGATTTCACGAAAGTTATAAAAAAATATATATTTATTAAATGATTACAGATTAAATGTTCGTAGAAAAGTTATTTTTGAACCTGGGGTTGTGGGGGCTATTCACGTGACTGAACAGGTAAAATAGCCGGGTGAACAGGTCATATCGTGACGTATTTTTTTATCTTTTAATGCAAAGAAAAACTGATGCTGAAGAAAATAGATTTAAATAGTGACTTGGGTGAGAGTTTTGGTCAGTGGCAGCTCGGCGATGATGCTGCTATTTTACGCCTGGTGAGCAGTGCGAATGTTGCTTGCGGTTTCCATGCTGGTTCACCGGCTCAGTTACTGAAGACGCTCAAAGCGGCCAGGGCACAGGGCGTTATTATTGGTGCTCATGTCAGTTATCCTGATTTGGTCGGTTTTGGGCGGCGCAATATGGATATTGCCAGTGAAGAGTTGACGGCTGACGTTATCTACCAGATAGGGGCATTACAAGGTCTGGCCCTGGCGGCTGGAACTCAAGTGCGTTACGTGAAACCTCATGGTGCGCTCTACAATACGATAGCGTATAACGAACGCCAGGCGCTGGCGGTGATTGACGCTATTCTCGCCGTCAATCCAGCATTACCCTTAGTGGGACTGGCAGGTTCGCCCTTATTAAGCCTGGCACAACAAAAAGGTCTGAAAACGGTTGCAGAAGCCTTTGCTGACCGAGCTTATCACTCTGATGGTACTCTGGTATCCCGTCAGCAATCAGGCGCAGTGATCCACGATACCCGACAGGTGGCAGAGCGTATGCTGCAATGGGTGACCGAAGGTGGACTCCTCTCGACAGAAGGCAAGTTTACCGCTATCGAAGCGCAGTCGATTTGTGTGCACGGTGATACGCCGGAAGCCGTAGCTATGGCGACAGAAATTCACCACTTATTGAAATCTCAAGGTATTGTGATTGGCTCTTTTTTGTCTGAGTAAAGTGACTGGGCAGGCATATACTGAGAACGCCGATATCAACGGCGCTCATTGAAGCAAGAACTCAGCGAGCTGATTCAGGCAGGTCAGGGCTCCCCGTTTTTTAGGACGGGGAGAATGTCAATTGAGGACTATTTAATCTCAATAGCGTATTTTTCAATTGGGGTGATGTGCTTAATCAGCTCATTATCAAACAGAAATTGCTCGTAAGCCTGATAGCGGGCGGTATCCAGATGAGCAGGATTACTGGCGAAGAGTGGCAATGTCTTCAGCCAGGCCTGATGATTCAATTCGCTGTTTAACTCCGGGTGGCTGCTGGCAAACGCTTTCCAGGTTTCTTCCGGATGCGCTTGTAAATAGTCATGTCCTTTTTTTAGCGCGGCAAGGAGTTTGGCCGTTTTGGGCTGGGCTACATCATCCCGGTTGGCCACGATAATCAGTTCGTCATAGGCAGGAATACCGTAATCTTCAATATTAAATACCACCGGTTCTTTACCCTGAAGCTGTAATTCCAGCGCTTCAATATTACGATAACCGCCGATAACAGCATCAACTTGTCCTGCCAGTAGTGCACCACTGAGCTGGAAGTTGACATTAACAGGACGGACATCAGCCAGAGTCAATCCCTGATTTTTTAGCATGGTCCCGAGCGTCACTTCTTCAATCCCTGAGACGGAATAACCGATTTTTTTACCCTTGAGGTCAGCCGGAGAAGCGATCGTTTTGTCCAGAGTGATTATCGTATTTAGCGGAGTATTCACCAGGGTACCTACACGAACCAGCGGTAGCCCCTGGTCGGCAAAAAAGTGCAACTGTGGCTGATAGGTAATCGCAAAATCCGCTTTTTTAGCCGCAACCAGCCGCGGTGGCAGTGAAGGATCGGACGGCGGTACGATTTCGACCTCCAGGCCTTCCTCTTTAAAAGCTCCGATTTGCTCAGCAACGATAACAGGGGCATGATCGGGATTGAGATACCAGTCCAGCATCAGAGAGACCTTTTCTGTCGCAGAAACGGGGGTGACAATGACGGTTGTCAGTAACAGAGCGCACAGATTTTTTTTCATAATATTTAAACTCTTAAGTTAAACAGAATTATTGGGCTTCCCAGTTCACCAGGCGATTTAGCAGACTATCAACCGCTACCCACAGCAGTACTGTCATCAGGATAAGAATGAATAGCGCAGCAAAGAGCTGGTCTGTTTGCATACGTGCATTCGCATTGAGCATCAAATAGCCCAATCCTTCGGCAGAACCGACCCACTCACCGATAATGGCGCCGATAGGCGCAATCGCCGCAGCCATTCGCAGACCAGTGCCAAAGGCGGGAAGAGCTGCCATCAGCCGGACATGACGCAGTTGCGCCCAGGGAGAAGCGCCTAAAGTACGGGCGAGATCGAGATAGTCAGCGTTAACGCGCCGCAGTCCATCGAAAAAGGCAGAAGTGACAGGGAAGAAGATAATCAACACTGCCATCGTCACTTTGGCGCTCATACCAAAACCGAACCACAGCACCAGCAGTGGCGCGAGAGCAAACACCGGTATTGCCTGGCTAGTGAGAACCAGTGGCATCAGCCAGCGTTGCAGACGTGGGGAGTAGATCATCCCCAGAGCCAGTAACACACCGAGCAAAACACCCAGTACCAGACCACTCAATACTTCCGAGACTGTCACCAGCGTGTGATAAGCCAGGTAATCTTGTCCCTGCCATAAGGCTTGCGCCACGGCAACAGGGGAAGGGAGCAGAAATGCGGGAATAGAACCTCTGGTTGCCAGCCACCAGAGTACTAACAGGCCAGTAAAGACCGTAACTCCTCGTCCCCAGCGAGCCAGGCGGTTGTCTGGTTGAGCCACTATTCTGCCCCTCTCACTAACTGCTGTAGCAGCGCGGCCTGGCTTTTGAGCAGAAAAGGATCATCGGGGGCTCGGGGTGGCTGTCCATTGATATGATGGCTGTCATCAATACCTGCCGGATGTCTCGATAACACCAGCAGACGATGGCTGAGTCGGCAGGCTTCCATTGGATCATGCGTTATCAGTAATACTGTATGGTCAGCCAAAAGCTCAGCCGCCAGCGTCTGAATGGTCGTCCGGGTGAGGGTATCCAGTGCTGAAAAGGGTTCATCCATCAGGACGATGGGCTGGCGCTCATACAGTGTGCGTGCAATAGCGGCCCGCTGCCGCATACCGCCTGAAAGCGCAGCCGGGCGATCGTTACCGTGACTGTCAAGCCCGACACGTTCGAGTAAGTGTGTCGCCCACGTCAGGTCCGCTTGTTCACCGCGCAGCCGGGAACCCAGAGTGATATTTTCCATAACGCTCAGCCAGGGATATAACAGGTCTTGCTGACCCATATAGGCAATCCGTCCTGAGACAGGCAGACCATCGCTGGCAATGACTGAACCTGAAGTCGCGGTAGTCAGCCCGGCAATAATTTTCAACAGACTGGTTTTACCTGCGCCACTGGCCCCGAGCATAGCAACAAAGGTTCCGCCTTCAATATGGAAATTGAGTTTTTCAAAAATAACCCGAGAACCAAAGCGGAGCGTCAAATCACGCACTTCAATCCCAGGCCTTGGATAAGTCATGATCATGCTGCCGCCCCGGGCGTTTTAGCTGCGTTGAGCCCCATCTGCCAGAAGGCGGATTCCAATTGTGTCGCGGTGGTAAAGATTTCACTGAGTCGTGCAAAACGCGCGTCTGCTCCTCGCTCCTGACCGACGCGGTCCAGCATCTCTATCGCAGCTTTAACCCCGTCCAGATAAGCAGGATCACTGTAGTTTTGCATCCAGGAAGCATAGGGATTGTTCTCCATGACCGTGTTCGGGTCACGAAGCAACTGGAGCCCGACCTCCGCATAGCCTGCCACACAAGGAAGCAGGGCAACCAGCAACTCAAGGGCATCTCCGGTATGGCCAATATCCAGTACATAGCGGGTATAGTTGATAGTTTCACGAGCCTCTGGTTCAGCGGCCATTTGCTGCTCAGTGAGTTCCCACCCGGCGCAGTAACCTACATGCAGCGGTAATTCCTCCACAATATGATTCAGCGATCTGACGGCCGCGCGAATTTCAGGCAGGGTATGAAATTTGCCAGCCAGCAGAGCATAAGCGCGGGCGAAATGTATCAGGAACAAATAGTCCTGAGTCAGATAACGGCGGAAGGCGACTTCTGGCAGAGTACCTGCGCCAAGTTGTTGTAAAAAAGGGTGGGAAACATAGTGTTGCCAGTCCTGGCCGGCGCTCTGACGCAGACGACCAAACAGACCATATTCGAACATTGAAACAGACATAAGATCTCCAAAAAAAAGGTGGAGATCCGGGGTGCGCGGCGGTGTGAAGAGTCAAAGCACAGCTGTGCCTGACAACCCGTCCCTTCGCTGGCATGACCCAGATCAGGTTCAAAGGGTTCGGCATAACAACTGCCATCTCAGCCCATTACAGGACACCCCTCGGAGAAGCTTGTTATACGATATTTGTTTTTTTATTACAACATAATGCGGGTCAGGGTTAAGCATAACACCGCTATTCCGGGTACCTGACAGGCAAACTTACGAAGAAATAAAATCTCACAGCACCTCAATATTCTGGATATTTCCCTTTCTGTCAGTCAGCATTTTATTGCCGTTACATTTAAGTATTTATCGTCCGATTAATCCTTCTTATCTTCAGGGAGACTTGGAGATCCTTCAATAATTTATAGTTACATATTGAAAATAAAAGTTTAAATAATTATCATTTTCATTCAAAATATGAAAATTTCCTCTGTCTGACTGCCCTTTTGGGGTAGCCCATAAGATAATTTAAGGGTTGTTTTAATGAGATTGAGCACCTTATGTACCGCGATAGCGTTGTGTCTGACTTCCTCTGCCTATGCACAGTCTGCGGCAAACAGTGATGATGAACTGGTTGTCACTGCGACTCGTAACGACGGTTCAAGTAATGATTCCCCTCAGGTAATTCAAATCATTACGGCAAAAGAGATAGCGCAGCAGCGAGAGCTGACGTCAGATACCTCGCAGATCCTCAGTAACTTACTGCCCTCATTTTCTCCCTCCAGACAAAAAATGTCGGGCAGCGGTGAAACCCTCAGAGGACGTACCCCTTTAGTGATGATCGATGGTATTCCGCAATCGAATCCGTTACGTCCGACTGGGCGTGAAATGCATACGATTGATGCCTCAATGATCGAGCGTATTGAAGTGATTAAAGGGGCGAATGCGAGTAACGGTATTGGGGCTACAGGTGGGGTTATCAATATTATTACCAAGCGTGCTCAGCCTGGTAAAGTAAATCAGCATTTCAGTATCGAAACCACAACGCCTACCTCAGAGCTTGACCACAATACGCTTTCTTATAAGACCAACTACAGCGTGAATGGGAGCGAAGAGTATCTCGATTATATGTTTGCTCTGAGTTATGAAGATCAGGGATTGTTCAAAGATGCTGATAACCACGCTATCGGGGTTGATAATACTCAGGGAGATCTGATGGATTCTCGTGCCTGGGATATGCTGGCAAAAGTGGGCTACTGGCTGGACAACGATCAGCGGATACAGTTAAGTCTTAACCGCTATCGACTGAAAAATAAAAATAATTATCTGAGTGTCAGAGGCGATCGTGCCGCGGGCTTGCTGACTACATCCGTTAAAGGGACTCCGGAAGGCAGCGCGCCGCATAACGACGTCTGGACGGTGGGAACAACGTACGATAATTATGATTTTGCCGGCATGAAACTCACCGCGCTGCTCTATTATCAGCGCTATGAAGCGTTATTCGGTGCGACAAACTCCTCATCATTCCAGGATCCGACCATTGCGCCTGTCGGCACGCTTTACGATCAGAGCCGTGCTTTTACTGATAAATACGGCAGTAAAATTGCGCTGACAAAAGACGATCTCTGGGATGACAAAGTCAAAGCGACCGTTGGCTTCGATACTTTGTTTGATAATTCAAAGCAGGATCTGTGGTCCACTAAGCGGACTTATGTTCCTGAAATCAAATACACCGACCTGTCTCCTTTCCTGCAACTCGAATATGCACCGATAGACTCTGTGACATTAAGCGGGGGAGTACGTTATGAGTATGCCCGTCTGAATATTGACAGCTATCAAACGGTATGGGCCAACGATAATGTGAATGTTGAAGGCGGGACGCCTACGTTTAATAAGACATTATACAATGCGGGCATTGTCTGGACGGTGTTTGAGCCCGTTAGTGTATTTGCGAGCTACAATGAAGGCTTTACCGTGCCTGATGTTGGCCGCGTGTTGCGGGGTATTGATACCCCAGGTGTCAAACTGGATGAGTACAGAGGTTTGCAGCCGATCATCACAAAAAACAGTGAAGTCGGTTTCCGGATCCAGCAGTCGGCGTTTGATTTCGAAGCCAGCTACTATAAATCAACGTCAAAACTGGGAAGTCGGGTTGAGTTACTGGGTGATGCGTTTGTCGCTCGTCGTGAAAAAACCGAAATCGATGGTACCGAGATTAGCGCAGGCTATCGTCCTAATGCGGATCATAAACTGACCCTGGCATGGTCACATATGCGCGGACGTTATGACAGCAATGGCGATGGTAAACTTGATTCGAAACTGGATGGTTTAAATATTGCCCCTGACCGCATTATTGCCAGCTGGTCTGCCAACTGGGATCCAAAGTTGAGTACTTTTTTACAGGCCAACTGGGCTTTGGGTAAAACCTTTGATGACCAAAATAAAGACTTTTCTGGTTATGCGTTAGTCGATGCCGCCGTAGCATATCGACTGCCTTATGGTAAGTTAAGTCTTGGTGTCAGTAACCTGCTGAATAAACAATATATCACTTATTATTCGCAAAGCGCTTCGGTCGATCCGGATCGTTACTTTGCCGGACGAGGCCGTACTGCGACATTGGGTTACAGTATTGATTTTTGATTAGGACTGCCCCCGTTACAGGGGGCAATATCATTGATAATGAAAAATAATTATTCGTTTTCTCTTTTGCGCCGCCGTTGTTTGCAGGCGCTTCTATTAGGCAGTGTCTCACCCGCATTATTTGCCGCACCTTCTCGTCAGCCACGCGTTGTATCCTTGTTCCAGGGGGCAACGGACAGTTTGGTTGCACTCGGTGTGACTCCCGACGGTATTGTTGAGTCCTGGGCAGAAAAACCGGTTTATCGCTATTTGCGTCCTTTTCTTTCTGGTGTCCCACAGTTAGGTTTAGAAACTCAGCCATCCCTTGAAAAAATAGCACTGATTAAACCTGATATTATTTTTGCTTCTCGCTTTCGTCACCAGGATGTCGCGCCTTTAATGAAAAAGATTGCTCCGGTGATGCTGTTAGACGATGTTTTTGAATTTAAGAAGACGTTACAGGTTGTCGCGGACAGCTTGCAGCTAACGGCGAGCAGCGAGAGGCTGCTGGACACGTGGTCAAAACGAACAGACATATTGCGTGAAAAAGTTGCCAGACAGTTTACTTCTTCACCTCCTCCCCAGGTTTCAGTAATTGAAATTCGCCCTGATCATATTCGTCGCTACACCGCCCATAGCTTTTCGGGAACGGTGATGTCTGAGCTGGGTTTTGGCTGGCAGGATCAAGATGTTCAGACGCGTAATTCTTCGTTACGTTTTTCCAGCATGGAAAATATTCCACTGTTGGATGCGGATATCTTTTTTATTTTATTACGCGCCAACAGTCCGGCAATTACTCGCCAGTACCATAATTTGGTTGCTCATCCTCTCTGGCAGCAGTTAAAAGCCGTAAAAAACAATCAGTTGTGGGAGGTTGATAGCGTTCCCTGGAGTTTATCTGGCGGTATTCTTGGCGCGAATCAAATACTCAACGATGTTGACAGGGCGTTATCCGGGAGTCAGACATGAGAAAGGGATTATTTTCAGGGATTGTTGCCTTGGTTATTCTGGCAACGATCAGTCTGATGACAGGCCCTCATTTTTATTCTTTAACGCAGCTGATAAATGCGTTATTCCAGAGTGATCCCACACGTATTGTTGACATTATTATTCACACTTCTCGTATCCCTCGAACTTTGCTGGCCATGGGGGTAGGGGCATTTCTTGCGGTTGCGGGAGGGTTAATGCAGGCCTTGACGCGCAACCCGCTGGCATCTCCTGGACTGTTTGGGGTAAACGCTGGCGCGGCATTATTTATCGTTTTTGCCGGCAGTTTCTTTGCCATGAATAGTCCGGCAAGTAGTTTAGTGCTGGCTTTTTGCGGGGCATGTGCCACCGGAACACTGGTGTGGTTTGCCAGTAAAGTCAGTAACGGGCAGTTGAATCCATTGCGTCTGGTACTGGCAGGTGTCGCAATTACAGCCCTTTGTAACGCTTTCACGCAGGCTATTTTGGTTGTAGACCAGGAAAGCCTTGATACCATACTTTTCTGGCTGGCGGGAAGTCTGGTACGAAGTGACGGTGCCAGTATCTACCCGGTCCTGTTGCTGGGAAGCGTGCTGGTTATCGCAGCCTGCCTGTTTGCCAGACAGATGAGCGTGCTGAATGCCGGAGAGGATATCGCCCGTGGCTTAGGCCAGAATATTGCGCGGGTACGTTTATTCGCCAGTATCATGGTGGTCGGTCTGGCGGGTTGTGCTGTCGCCCTTGCCGGAAATATCGGTTTTATTGGGCTTATTGTACCGCATATCGCTCGCCAACTGTTTGGCAGTCATCTCAGTCGCTCTTTGCCCGCCTGTGCGCTGCTGGGGGCCTTACTGTTACTTGCTGCCGATATCATTGCCCGAGTTATCATTTTACCGCAGGAAGTTCCCGTCGGAGTCATGACCGCGCTAATGGGTGCCCCATTCTTTATTCTGCTCGCCCAGCGAGGAGGAAAATATGCCCGATAGTCAGATTTTCCGTATCGGCCCATTGCGGCGTGAATACTCGCCGTCTCTGTTACCTGTTTTCCTGCTGTGCTGTACTGCCACGCTATTGATTATTGTTGCTGCTCTGAGTATGGGAGAGGTTTTTTTTAGCCTGTCTCAAACGTTAGGATTGTTGTTTGAACCTGATAGCAGCGCCCAGAGTTTTATTTTGCATGAACTGCGGCTTCCGCGGATCATTCTGGCCTTACTGGCGGGTAGTGGACTAGGTATTGCCGGATTAATTATGCAGGCTCTGGTACGTAATCCTTTAGCATCCCCCGATACGCTCGGGGTCACGACGGGAGCCAGCGCAGGGGCATTAATCTGGTTATCTTTTTTTAGTCTTCAATACGGCAGCACGGCAATGCCCTATGCGGCAATGACAGGGGCTGCAGTCGCCGTAGGGTTTATTTTTCTGCTTTCCTGGCGTAGTGGGGCGACCCCTTTAAGGCTGGTGCTTACGGGTGTCGGCGTTTCGGCTCTTGCGGGGGCCGGAGTCACACTGGTTTTAGTTTTTAGTCCGCTGACAACGACTTTTTCCGCCTGGGTATGGCTGAGTGGCAGTGTCTACGCTGCAAGCTGGGAGAAAGTGCGCCAGTTGCTGGGTATCTATTTATGGGCGCTACCGATTTTACTGATACTGTTTCGCTATATGAAAGTCCTTCAGTTGCATGATGACCTTGCGACAGGTCTTGGCGTCTCGATACATCCTCGCAGAATATTATTACTTCTCGCCTGCGTGATTCTGGCTGGGGGCGCGATTTCACTGGTGGGAGCCATGGCTTTTGTGGGATTGATTGCGCCGCACCTTGCCAGACTGATTATTCGCAACGGATTTTTTAGCCAGCTGTTGGTAACGGCTTGCTGTGGAGGAGGAATGGTGATTATCGCTGATCTGATTGCCAGAACCCTCTTTCTTCCCGCCGATCTGCCTGCCGGTGTTTTTGTTGCCCTGGCTGGCGCCCCGTTATTTTTATGGTTGCTTATTCGGCAGCGGACATAACCTGATGGAGAAAATGTGTCTCTTTTAACCCAAAATCTGAGTATCAGCTATCAGCAGAAAAAAGTGATAGATAATCTCGATTTAACCTTGCCGGCACAGAAAATATCAGTGCTGATCGGCAGCAATGGCTGCGGTAAGAGTACGTTACTGAAATCTATGGCAAGATTACTGCTACCTGAGTCCGGTGCGGTCATTTTAGAGGGGCAGGATATTCATGCCAGTAACACAGCCCAGATTGCACGCAAACTGGCGATTTTGCCCCAAACACCTGTTGCGCCGGAAGGTGTGACGGTTCGACAGCTAATTAGCCTTGGTCGTTTTCCTTACCAGAACTGGTTGCGACAATGGTCAGAAGAGGATGAAAAGCAGGTCGATGAAGCATTGTGTCTGACGGATACTTATACATTACAGCACTCACCTGTAGATGCTTTGTCTGGCGGGCAGCGTCAGAGAGTCTGGATAGCCATGACGCTCGCACAGAATACCCACTATCTGCTGCTGGATGAACCGACGACGTATTTAGATTTGGCTCATCAGATAGAGATTCTGGAATTGTTGCGTCAGCTAAATCAACAACAAAATAAAACCATCGTGATGGTGCTTCATGATCTTAATCTGGCTTGTCGTTATGCTGACAATCTTGTCGCAGTACACCAGGGCGGTATTTATGCTCAGGGAACACCACAAGAAATTATGAATGAGACACTGGTGAACACCGTATTTAATTTGCGCTGCAAGATTATCGATGATCCCTTTTTCAACACGCCTCTGTGTATTCCGTTTCCTGGTGCATTAAATGTTAACGCTAGCTGAACGTACCTATTTACAAACCTGTTTTCGTCTGCGTAAACGTAGTGAGGCTGATGCACGCAGCCTCAGCGCACGTTCTTTACTGGATACTGATAACTGTCGTCAGATGTTAACGACGATAATGCCGCTGACGGGGGCCCCAGACCTGGGAATTGCTGCCTCTTTGTTCGTTAAACGGCTCGCTTTCCTTGTCACGGGGAATGTGCTGTATGCGATGAGCGTATTTGATAAAGGCCTGGTTCTGTCACTCGAAGGCTGTCAGCTGGAATATGCTCATGACAACGGGCTATGGACATCGTCATTATCGGCTGATATGAAGGAGGGGAACGCTCCTGCTGTCGGACGTGAGCAATGGCGTGAAGAGATTGTTGGGGCATTATTTAAAGATTTTTTTGTGCCATTACTGGACGTTTTGTCGCGAGTCGGTGATATCCCGATGCACATACTATGGGAGAATGTTGCGGTTCGCGTTTATTCCCTGTACCAGGGGCGTATGGATGGGCTCGATCCGCAACAGGAGCAACGCCGCCGGACAGATTACGACTGGTTACTGAAGCAGGCTGATGCCACAGTTTTTGGTCTGCCCTGGAATCCATTAAAACGCTTTAACCGACCACTTAAACAAACTATCACCGGAGAACAAATCCGTTTTCGTCGGACCTGTTGTTTCTATTATAAAGCTACGACACCTGTTGAATATTGTCATAATTGCCCGCTGATTATCACTAAAGATATGACCGCTGTTGTCAGTGATAAAAAATAAAGTCTTCAGCGATTTCCGGGGCCATCATGACAGGGCTTTCTATTCATACTTCAGGCTGTACGTGCGTTGGCTGCATTCGCTCACCCGAATCACTCACTTGAGTAAGCTCATCGGGATTCTCTTATTTGCCGCTTTCGCTCGACTTCGCTAGTTAAATCAGAAACTCCACGTCAGTCCCAGTACCGGACCGCTTTGTAATATGTCATGAACATGACCCTGGCGATCGTAATTAACTTTAAAAGCCTTATAGCCCCCTGATAGCGTAATATTATTGGCAAAAGTATAATTCACCGTAGACAGAAGTGACCAAGTATAATCTGAGCCGACCCCCAGGCCTCCTGCATCAATTTCAGACATAAAAGAAATATTATCAGCGAGAGGAACAAAGACTCTGGCCCCTACAAGCGGGTCTATCCACCAGAATGACTCGCCGTAAGAGACGCGGTGCTCCCCTATTGTAGGATGGCTGGCGTTAACTCTGACGTTATTTTTGATGTACCAGTAGCGCATTCCGCCCAGTATATCGAGGGTATAATGGGAATTATCAATAATACGGTAGCCGCTCATCATGGTGGTAATAAACTGTGTGGTGTCGGCTCTGCCGCTGATATGTGTACCTTGAGGAATAACACCCGTCATCCCCGGTATCTGAAATGCAGGTAAATTATTGTATCTCCTGCGGTCAGTGCCGTCGGCATACATAATATTACCTGAAAATACCAGGCGCCCCTTACGAGCCCAGATATTCGTAAAACTCCCCAGATTAAGGTTACTCAGTACTTCAGAAAAAGACTGCTTAACGTCAACGGTTTCTCCACGCTGGAAAGGGGACATTCTGCCACTGAACCCCGCCGCCCAGATAAAAGGGCTTAGCTGAAATACCCAGGCTTGCTCTTCTTCTGAAGCGATATGGGCAGGTACTGAAGACGTAGCTCCAATGGCTTGAAAGCAAGCCAGAGGGAGTGCAATTAACAGAGCGTATCGGTTCAAGATGCATTTCCTTATGCAATAAACACCGGTTAAGTCAGTAAGAGTTTATCCCATCAGGCTATTTTATTTGCCATTCTGGCCCCGGGCAGTGCTCAAAATCCTCACGTACTGCGTGTACGCTCCGGTTGTCCGCGCACTCTTGGTCCAAACTGTCTGCAACAATGTCCGCCTACGGTGATAGCTCTAAGTGCCTGATATGATTTTATTTCACTGCCAGATATAATGCTTCCTGCATGAGAATTGTTATTCATGCAGGTTTTTTAGCGATAAATCAGAATACTGAATGATACTGTGAGCGTTCTTCCCGGAATACTGTAACGGGATTTGAAATGTCTTTGATGAGTTACTGATAAAAATCTGCCATAGCTTTCAGTTTTTATCAACACTCTTAATTTGAATAATTTAAGAGTGTTGATAGTTGTGCTTTATTTTCCAAAAAACACTATGGATATATGATGGTAATTTCCAGTTAATGATGACGCTATTAAATTGTTAAGATGGTGTTTTAAAATAATAAATGTTTTTTTGTTATGGATTTGATATGCCAATAATTGTCAATAAAGATAATTATAACGAGTACTCTTGATTAAATAGGACAGTAAAAAAATCAGATGTAATCTTATAGGTTCCAAAAACATGTGCTACTCAAGTTATTTCTCTGGCGAGGCACGGTTTCCGTAAAATTAACACGCATCAGCAATCTGTTGATGTGCTGTTCTGAAGCCTCTGAAGAACGTGCACTTCGCAATGGCTCGCCTGAAGCAAGATAAACATCAACATTCGCGATATATACCCGTCATACTTCAAGTTTCCTGAGCGCTGCCTGTCTCCGACCCGCTGAATCACATAGTTTATCTGTGCTTATCGACAGGCTGAATCTGTCATTTGGGAGGGAAGTTACGCCTCTTCCTCCCCCGTATTGTCTCTGCTGACAGGTCTTTTTCGCCATATGGCTTACAAAAAAACATCATTTTGTTTAATTTCCATACTGGGGAATGATAGTTGAAATTTCTTTACACTTTGCCTTTTGTTAGTTTTCTGGTGTTATTTTGTTAATTTCATGTGGTTTATATGCTCTTGAAGGGTATCTGTTTTGTTAAATGCAAGATTTTTCCTGGTGAATATATAAGAATACTCCTTAAATTAATCGCTAATAATAAATAAATATTAAACGTAAGTTGTATTTAATATAATTTACAAAACGAATTCACTAAATAAGCTCAAAATAAACGCTTGTGATTCTCCGAAGAAATAAACTAGTATTAACCCTATATTATGTGTGTTCGTTATACTTGAATCTCTTTCAATGCTGACATAATGGTATTTTCCTGTTTCAGAATTTATTTTTGTTATCTGGCTAATGATATCATGCTAAATAATTCTATGCTTTCTGGATATATCTATTCTGGCAGCTATTTAATAGCTAAAAATAAAAGGTCTTTCTAATGAAAAAATTAACACTTTCGTTAATGGCGTTAGCTTTTGCTGGATTATCCGGAAGCGCGATGGCAGCAGTAAGCGATGAAGGCTATTACGGTGCCGCTCGTCTGAGCAAAGTATGGCAAAAAGCTGACAGCATGGACACCAGCAGCCGTCCGGGCATTGGCCAGTTTATGGCAGGTGAAGACAAAGATAACTTCTATAACGGTTCAATCGCTGCCGGTTATCAGTACGGTAATGGCTGGCGTACCGAAGGTGAATATACCTTTAAGAAAAAGAGTGAGTATACCAGTGGTTCCAGCAGATTCCCTACCAGTCTGAACCACCATAAAACCGAGTCCCAGCGTTTGATGTTGAACGCATATCGTGACTACGAAGTCTATCAGGGCGTTTCCCTGTATGGCACCGTTGGTCTGGGTATTGCAAAAGTGAAATCATCTGGCTGGCAGAACCGGACTGCGAATCAATTCAATAGCAATACCGATACTAACCTGGCCTATTCTGTCGGCGCCGGTATCAGCTATGAGCCAGTTGATAAATTAAGCTTCGACCTGGGTTATCGCTATATTGATTTAGGTAAAGTTGAAAGCGGTATGAATAATTTTACTAATGTCAGAGGTCTGCAAGACGAGCAGATGAAAGCGCACTTAAAATCACAAGAATTGACTTTAGGTGCCAGATACCTGTTCTAATTGGCAGGGGGAATTCCTCTGCTATTTATGGGAATGATACCCTTTCCATCCTGACTCAGGTTTATATTTTTATCTGATTAATAATATTCGTCGAAATAATATTTCGGCGAATATTTTTTTATTGTCAGCTTTAAACCACCTCCTCGGGAGGTGGTGATTGTTCCTGTGAGGCTATAGCCTGAAAGAAGCCCATGCCAGAAAATTCCAGCTTACTCACCACAAGTAAGAAGGAAATCACTGACATGAGCAGCTATAGAAGTTCAGCACATGTGTTTTGGCGTTGCAAATACCATCTTGTCTGGACACCGAAATATCGTTTCAAAATCCTGACAGGCGCACTAGGTAAAGAGCTTTACCGTTCCATTTATATTCTGTGCAACATGAAGGATTGCGAGATTCTGGAGCTAAATGTGCAATCAGATCATGTTCATCTGGTAGTAATGATCCCGCCGAAAATATCGATATCTACACTGATGGGCGTCCTGAAAGGACGCAGTGCTATTCGTCTTTACAACAAATTCCCGCATATACGTAAAAAACTTTGGGGCAATCATTTTTGGGCAAGGGGGTATTTTGTCGATACGATGGGAGTGAACGAAGAAATTATCAGACGATATGTAAGGCATCAGGATAAGAAGGCCCAAGAATACGAACAGCAAATGGAGTTGTTACAGGATTAAAACGAATGAAGCCCCCTTTTAGGGGGCCCCTTGTAAAGCCACCTCTTCAAGAGGTGGATTTTTACTACGGAAAGCGTTTCAGAAAACGCTGACTATCCCCGCTACTCAACAGCAACGTCCATCAAACCACACTCTCTCTGGCCTTTGTGCAGATCCCCCCGGCGAGGTCGAATGTTGGGCGGCTGGCTACGTTGATAAAAATAGCACACCGTTGTTTTCTCCGTTCTCTGTATCGCTCTCCTCCCAGATATAATATTGTTTCTGTACCGCTATGTTATGGATATTTCTTTGTGATTTTAATCATCTATGCTCACCCTTATGCGAATTTTTCTCATGCTAACCGCTTTATGCTGGAACAGGCGAGTTCGCTACCTGAGGTAAAGATCCACTCTCTGTACGATAACTATCCTGATTTTTCGATAGACGTTGCCCGTGAACAACAGCTTCTTTCTGAAGCCAGACTGATTATTCTGCAACATCCGATGCAGTGGTACAGCATGCCGCCTCTGCTCAAATTATGGCTGGATAAAGTACTGAGCTATGGCTGGGCTTATGGTCATGAAGGTAAACAATTGCAAGGAAAATCATTTCTTTGGGCGGTTTCGACAGGTGGAAACGCTGGTCATTTTTCTCTGGGCGATCACCCTGGGTTCGATATTCTGGCCCAGCCCTTACAGGCAACCGCACTCTATTGCGGAATGAACTGGCTTCCCCCTTTTGCCGTGCATAACGCGTTTGCCGGTGATGATGGTGAATTACAGCGCGGCGCTGAACACTATAAACAGAGACTGGTTGAATGGCTGGAGGCCGAGCGTGGATAGTCATAGCATTGAACAAGTCCTGGTTTACCTGGGAGCCGCTGCCTTTATTGTGCCGCTGGCTGTTCGTATTGGTATCGGTTCGGTACTGGGTTATCTGATTGCTGGCTGTATTATCGGACCCTGGGGACTCAAATTCGTCGATAACGTACACACTATTCTCGAATTTGCGGAAATTGGCGTTGTCCTGATGCTGTTTATTATTGGTCTGGAGATGGATCCAAAGCGCCTGTGGAGTATACGTCGGGACGTGTTTGGCAGCGGTAGTCTCCAGATGGTTATCTGTGGTCTCGGCCTTTCTGTATTTTCGATGGTGATGGGATTGGGTTGGCCCGTCGCATTACTTATCGGTTTTACGCTGGCACTCTCTTCCACCGCGATAGCCATGGCGGCGATGAATGAACGTAATCTGCTGACCTCGCCTGTTGGTCGTTCAACCTTCTCAGTCCTGTTACTGCAGGATATTGCTGCCATTCCTTTGGTTGCCATTATTCCACTGTTGTCGAGCAGTGGTAGCGCGATGGATCTTCATTCCATAGGTATTTCCGCTGCGAAAATTGTTGCTGCCTTAGTGCTGGTTGTCTTGCTGGGGCGCTATATTACTCGTCCTATTTTGCACTTTGTTGCCCGTTCAGGGGTCAGAGAAGTGTTCAGTGCCGTTGCCTTATTCCTGGTATTTGGTTTCGGCATTTTGCTGGAAAATGCCGGTCTCTCTATGGCGATGGGGGCTTTCCTGGCAGGCGTCTTGCTGGCAAGTTCAGAGTATCGCCATGCGCTGGAAAGTGATATTGAACCCTTTAAAGGACTGCTACTTGGCCTGTTCTTTATGGGCGTTGGCATGTCTGTCGATTTCGGAACGCTATTTGAGAACCCTTTGCGTGTACTCGGTTTCCTGGCGGGCTTTCTTGTCATCAAATTATTCACCTTATGGCTGGTGGCGCGCATCACCCGCGTAGCCAAATTGCAACGCCGCTGGTATGCCGTGTTACTCGGACAGGGCAGTGAATTTGCTTTTGTGGTCATTGGCGTGGCCAACAGTGCGCAGGTGCTCGATGACAACTGGGCTAAGATGCTTATCTTAGTTGCCGCGTTATCGATGGCGATTACGCCATTGTTACTGCTGCTGCTCTCTGCGGCTGAAGGCCGGAAGAAACAAGAGAGCTTACCCGCAGATGTGATTGATGAAGAGGCCCCGGCGGTGATTATTGCCGGTTTTGGTCGTTTCGGACAAATTGCCGGGCGCTTGCTGATGACCGCGAATGTTAAGGTCATTGTGTTGGATCACGATCCTGATCATATTGAAATATTGCGCAAACTGGGCATGCAGGTCTATTACGGGGATGCCACCAGACCAGATTTACTGGAATCTGCCGGTGCCCATAAAGCCAGGCTGCTTATCAATGCTATCGACGATCCGGACAATAGCCTGGCGCTGACGGAGATGGTCAATGATAACTTCCCGCATCTTTTACAGCTGGCGCGTGCGCGAGACGTGGAGCACTACGTGGCATTACGCCGTGCTGGTATTGAGCACCCGCAGCGTGAAGTGTTTGAAAGCGCGCTGAGTATAGGGCGGGACGCATTGAAAGCACTCGGGGTTGGGGCCTATGAAGCCAAAGAGATGAGCGATCATTTCCGCCGCTATAATACGCAGATACTCGAAGAACTCTCTCAGGATGACAGCCTGACAACACGCGCCGAAATGCTGAAAAAAGGCCATCATTTAATCAGTGATATGATTACCGACGACAAGCGTCATCTTTCTTCTGTACGATTACATGGCTGGAAAGGGACTGACGAAGGCCTTCATAACGGAACGTCAGAGACCGGCACCCGGTAAGCGATAGCAAATAAACAGCCCACCCATTTTCAGCATAAGGTAATGGGGTGGGCTATTTTTTTATCCTCTGATCATGATCCCTCCCCAATATCCGTTCTAGGCTAAATCATAGATCCGGACCTTTTTGATGACTTCGGGCAAATTCTGCCGGAGTCAGGTTATTTAGGGGTTCATGAGGTCGCTCACTATTGTATTCATTCAACCAGCGCTCGGTGATTTCCCTTGCTTCATTCAATGTTCTGAACAGGTAAAAATCCAGTATTTCGGTCCGGTACGTTCGATTAAATCGTTCTATAAACGCGTTCTGTGTTGGCTTGCCCGGCTTGATAAATTCCAGTATCACGCCATACTCTTCGGCCCATTGCGCCAGGGTAATTGAAACAAGTTCAGGTCCGTTGTCCATCCTCAGTGGATATCCGCGGTTAGCCACTATCCTGTCCAGTACCCGGACGACACGTTGCGCCGGAATATTCAGGTCAATTTCGATAGCCAGTGCTGCACGGTTAAAATCACCAACGACATTGAATGTTCGAAAATGTCGGCCACATGTCAGCGTATCGTGCATAAAATCAATCGACCAGATTTGGTTAAGCGCCTTCGGTGTTGCCAGCGGTGCAGGATTACGTACCGGTAAGCGTTGCTTTCTTTTGCGACGAAACTTCAGTATTAGCAGGCAGTAAATACGGTGAACACGCTTATGGTTCCAGATGTTCCCCTGCCGACGAACAACCTGAAAAAGCTTTTTAAAACCGTATCGCGGATAGCGTTCAGCCGCTTCCATCAATGCCTGACGTACGCTCATTGCAAACTGCGTGACCAGATAACTGGCGAGCTCACGCTTTATCACTGGTTTTAAAGCTTTTTTTCAATAACGTCCTTCAGTGCCCTACATTCGAGACTCAGGTCAGCAAACATCTGTTTGAGACGCCTGTTTTCATCTTCCAGCTCTTTGATTTTTTTAATATCAGCCGCTTCCATTCAGCCATATTTTGCTTTCCAGTTGTAATAGCTGGCTTCTGAAATAGCGCCTCACGGCAGACATCTTTCACCGTTCGACCGGCTTCAACAGACTTCAAAACAGCGATGATTTGATGTTCGGTGAATCGTACTTTACGCATGGTGATCTCCTCTGGGAACATATTCAGTATGTCGGAAGATCTCTAAAAGTGAATGGTTCTTTTTACAGAGATGCTTACAGGAAAGAGTCCACCAACCTTGAGCTAAAAATGAGCTAATACAGCTAATTTATTATTTGCAACAAGCCCATTTTTCATAACGTTTGCAACAGCTCTATTTTTTGGGCAGTACTGTCGCACTGCCCATAGTTAGCATTATTCTGGGTCACCATTACTTTATTAGTAATGTTTCAACAGTAACTATTTTTAATTAGTATTGATGGCTTTATTTGTGCATGAAATATTTGCTCATTGCGTCCCTCTACTGAAGTGATGATGATTTTATCGCCAGAAATCTCTATCTTATTGACATTGTTGATATTTATTGTTGCGATTTTTATATCTCTAACTTTTAATATAAGAGTTGCACTGTCTTCTAATATAGTAAAATAGAAGAGAAGGGAGATATCGCCTTTACTATATTCATAGCCAAAAGTTAAGCCGTCATCTAAATTCGTGTAAAAAGGCTCATTTTCAAAGAATTCAAGTAATTCTATGCTATCCGGGTATTTATAAATGCTCATTGTTCACCTTTAGGGATTGTTGTTACAAAAGTCCTATCGCCATTATTTTCTATTTTATATGTAGTATGGAAAACGGTAGCTTTACCTGATGGGCCAATAAGAAACGACTCGCGTTCTTCAAACTTACCCCAATTATTTTCATATGTCTTAATTGTATTGTCTTTCAGCTGAGGTGTTACTTTAAAATGCTCAGTAAGGATATTTTTTCCGATGTCGTCTTCAAATATTCCTAGTTTTTTCATGGTGTTAGCTAGCTGATTTGTTCTGCTGCTGTTATGATCCCCACTCGTAACATGGCCAAATAGATATTTAAACTTATCTGTATGGAAATTAACAGGATTATTTATTGTTATAGTATTTTTTTGCTTAGTGATTCCCATTGCTCCTATAGAAGCAGCAAAAAATAAGTCTTCTAAAGTCTTTTTATCCCATCCTGTATAATTACTTGCATTTTCAATCCATTGATTAAAGACAAATGCATCTATATCAGTTGAACTATCAGTTTTAGAGTAAGTAAATAGTTTTATAGATTCATATCCACCAAAAGCAGGATAGTTTCCAACTACTTTCCTTTCTTTTGTTATCCAATAATCAGCTAATAAAGAATCCTCAATATAAGTACTAGGGTACTTCTTCATGAGTGATTCATAGTAAATTCTATCTGAGGATGCGAGAGACTCTTGAGCAATACAATTTACTTTACGACACGATGAGGCTAATAATCGCTCTAGCTTATTTTTATCGCCATTGGCAAGTTCATTAACAGCTTTTACTTCTTCTAAATGGAGTTGGCGATTATAACGTTCTATAATTTCAGCTGAATTCGCAGCGCTATTAATGCCATTTGCTTTGCCTGTTGCGATTAAACCTGCAAAAGCCCCTGCTATGCGGCTAATTTGTGCCTGCTGCTCTTGCCAGTTATCAGTCTTATCAAGATTATCATTAATCGTAATTCCTGCTATTTGGGCTGCTAAAACACCGACTATTGCGCCTCTAACATTACTATTACTGATTTCAGCACTAATTGCCGCTACAGCTGCATGAGGAATAGTTTTTCCTGCTTCAGTGAGTAGTTCTCCTTTATCCCCAATCAGTTTTGCACCTTCTGCATTAATTTGATTTCCGATGTTGCTGAGTAGGGCATTCTTAAAATTATCGGTAAAGCTACCACCTTGTATCGTGGTATTCACGGTTGAACTAATTACGGATTGTGCAGCAACACGCTGGGCGACTTTATTCCAATCACCATTGCTTAATAGTGGTAATTTAGTATCTGCGGGATTACCTTTAGTCCATTCCATTTTGGCATCAAGGCCATTGAGCGCTCCTGAAATCACCATTTGAGTAATGATGGATTTAACGGTATCACTTTTACCAAGCGAATTAAGCGTTTTGGATAGATTTCCTTGGTTTTCAGCCAGTGCGACTGCTGCTTGTGTAGAGAGGGCTGTCATACCTGAATAGGCTGCGCCTGAGATAACTGCGGCCGTAGTTCCACTTGTTCCCGATGCTGCCCAGGCAGCAAATTGTGAGGCCGTACCTGATGTCATTGCCGCAACAGTTATCGCAATCAAGGCAGAAGCAACAGGGTTTAAGCTCTGGCTTTTATAATCCCAGCTGTCATATGCATCTTGAACTAAATTCCACTGTACATCTGTGCGGTCTTTTAGCCCTGCTAACCATTTTGTTCCTTCGGTTTGTCCGAGTGAATTTAAGGCATTTTGTAAACTTTGAGCATTTTTCGCTTTGATATCAGCAGTGATGCCTTTTGCTGTATCGATGGTCAGCTTACCACCAATGTGCAGGGAAGGTAGTATCCACGTGTCTTCTTTATAGCCTTTATTTCGTTGGCTTATATAGAATCCTTTCGAATTAGAAACGACTTGTTCAAAGGTGGTGTTTTTCACTGCTTTGAAATTTACTTTACCGGTTTTGCTGGTTATCTTGGCATTCTTGCCTGCATTAATTTTGGTGGCTTCTAACGTGATGTCATCCTTGGCGTACAGATTAATATTCCCGCCAGCGATAAACTCAGTAGCTTTATTGGTAGTTTCGCTGCGGGTTTTTTTGACTTCTTTTTTGGTTATACAGGCAGTCCATTTGTTGCATTTTTTACCGCTCTCTTCGTAGTGACTGGTTTCCTCCATGGCTTGCGCGTAGAGATACCCGCCTTTGGCTGCAACATCTATTGTACTTTTTGCTATTAGACTGGAGGCTTGGAAAAGAATGCTCCCTTCAGACAAAATAGTCAGTATTTTCCCACTGTTAATTGTAGTGCCAATTTGACGATATAAATCCTCTAACCGTGTGCCTTCTTGTTTTCGATAATGGGTTTTTACCGACTCTAACCTAATATTTCCCCCGCTTGATATAGTGATGTCGCCAAGGGATTTGATTGTACTACCTTGTGCGGTTAACGCACCGTTAGAAGCTAATGTAACGCCTTTATCACCTGAAAGTGTTGGGGTCACATAATGTACATTTTGGTTATCTTCATTTGGGTTAGAGATGGAGGAATAGGCCGTTGCGGTTAATTTAATATTACGGCCTGAAAGTACAGTGGTTTTATCTTTAGATTGAAGGTTGATGGATTGTAAATCCATATCACGTGCTGCATTTAACGTGATATGGCCATTAGCAATGAGTTGAGAGCGTAACTCTGGGTAGCGAGTCGTTTTATAAGCATTACTATCATTGCTTTCAATTTTTCTTGGCGCTAAGTTAATGTCTTGACCTGCGGTTATAGCTATGTTACCACCTGATGATAATATTTTTCCTTTTATATTTAATGTTTTTAATGCAGAGATTGTAATATCTTTTTGGCTGTTGAGGTTTTTTATGGCGCCTCTATTATTCTCAGAGAGATAATTAGGGGAGCCATTTAAAAAATAAACACTGTTTTCATTCGTTGTTATTGTAATCCCTCCGCTGGAGGAAAGGGTTGTTTTATTGTTTTTACCAATTATTATATCTGTTAGGTTTATATTTCCCCCACTATTAATATCTAGATTATCTTTTGCATTCAATGTTGTAATGATAGGGGTTTTATTAACACTTGAAGAAAAATCATTCGCAGCATTAACATTTCCGTTTTTTGATAATAAGCTGATGTTTTTTCCGCTAATGTTAGAGTTTCTAATTGATATCTCTCCGTTAGCTAGCAATGTTGCATTGTTTTGACTACTTAGCCGTGCGTTTACTAGTTTTACATTATCATTAGCAATAAGCGATAGATCATTTTTAGCTGTAATAATACCATTTAAAACGATGCTAGCTGACTTGATTATAATGTTTCCGGCATTTAATACTTCTTTTAATTCAGTTGATTGTATTTTTTGAACAGAGTTAATAAGTGGGTTTTTATTTTCAAATGTCACGCTATCGTTAAAATCTAAAACAATATTTTTCGCGGCACTTATTTTACCTACATAACTTTCTTTCGTATCCCAGGATTTAAGTGTATTAATCGTGTTGTTTTTAACGTCATAAAATGGACTGTTAGGGTTTGTTATACGTCCAGTATAATGTAATATGTCAAAGGTTTTTAGTTCTCCTGATTGAACTTCATTGTTAGTTAATGAAACTCCCGTAAGAATTGCATTTCCTTTTACTGCAGTAATGATACTTTGTTGATTGTTTAGTGTGTTCGCATTTAAATATATATTATTCCCTGCAGATAAAACAGCAGGTTGAGAGTTTTTATTAAGTGCAATGCTTTGTTTTTCTATAAATATAACTTTGTCAGTGTCGTCATTCCATCCTCTGATATCTAAGATACCAAACCAATTTTTTTTATATTTATCATTATTTACCACGCCTAATTTACTGATTAGAACATTTTCAATTCCATATGAATTAAGTTTTTCCTCTGGTGAATTTCTAGGATGTTCATCCTTCAGCTCTCTGCCGGGTGCGCCCTGAACTTTAGATACCTCAAGTTTTAGTGTCTCTCTTTGGTTGTCTAGTTTTTTTGTTCGAACAACCAAATCACCCATATTGGCCTTTATCGTTCCTGATTTATTCTCAACCAGTGTACTTAAATCCCCCTTGGCATTTTTTTGCATCCACAGACTATCTTGTGCCTGAATAAGTGCATTGCTGCCCGTGTTGCTGACGGACTCGGCGAAGACACGCATGTCCCTGTTTGCGGTGATTTGCCCATTATTGACGAGAGTATTGGTGGCCAGCGTGATATCTTTGGCGGCATTTATTTTAGCACTCGCGTTAATTTGTAGGTTTTTGGTGCTGACATTAATATCTTTTTGGGCTTGGATATTATCTGCAAGGGTAATTTTGCCATCAACGGTTAACGTCAGATCATTTTGGTTAATTTGCATGTTGCTGAGGTTAATCCCCACCCCGGCCTCAGTGCTGACCAATTTAACTTGATTGGCATACATTCCCCCTAATGTCTTAGTATCGACTGAGACACTTGGTTTTGCCCCTTCACCCGCAATCGGTGTCACGGTGCCTTTTTGAAAGTCGACACGATTAGTACCTTGCATCAAAGTCAGGTTCTTGGCTTTGATTTGCCCGTTTAGTTCGGTGGCTCGACTGATAATATCGGCATAGGTTTGGGCTTCGGCATTCATGCCATTTGTGCCGATAATCACACTCCCTTTTTTTACCTCAACCGTAGACAAAGCCCCCTTGTTATCCAGAATAGGTTTACCTGTGGTCAACGTAATAGCTGGGGTATTCAAAAAACTACAGCCATTGCAGGTAATACCATTTGGATTGGCAATTAAGACACTCGCACCTTTACCTGCTACTTCCAGCTTACCTTGTAATTCTGATCGGCTACTGCTGGTTACTTCGTTGATAATCAGATTGGCTGATTTTCCTTTTAGATTCGCATTAGCTTTAATCTGCCCGGCGACTTGGGAATTCACATTAGCGGTAGCGTTATTGAGTACAGCACCTTGTTTATCCACATTGAAGTTTTGAAATTTATTATGCGATATCCCCACTCCGTTCGGCGTGGCAATATTAATAATTGGAGCGTTATTTTGTTGGCTGATTTGAGTATTTTTATCTGCTGCAGTCATGGCAGCTCCCCTGGCGGGGTGTAAGGGGTAGACGGCTGTTAAGAAAATAATGGTGTAACTTAATAATCGCTTAGGCAGTGAAGGTAGTTGTTCATTTAGCATAAATAATCCTTTAAAAACGCAAAGCTATAGAGAGAATGAGACCGACCAATATGTGGACCAATTGTCTGGTTTAAGTTGTGAGGGATAATGCAAAGGCTTACTGATTAGAAACTGCGAATAAAACAGGGTGTTGCCTGTAAAATAGAGGCCAATGGCCCCCCCTGCTAGGGTGTCATGTTCAATGTGATATTTGTCTGCGGCAATCAATCCGTAATCTAACGCACCAATAAAACTCAGTTGTCCAATTGTTGTGTTTGCAATGTCTTTATTGATTTCATTACGCCAATATCCACCTCGGTTGCCACTCAAGGACTGCTCATGGTAGCCACGAACAGAATACTGTCCGCCAATACTCATGCGTTCAATACCGTATAAGTTATCGGGCGAGTATTGACCGTAAAACGAGGTTAAATAGGTTATGCCATTAGAAAAATAATATTGATAGCTGCTACTTAGACTGAGTTTCCGGTAATGGCTGCGCGGTGAGTCTTTCGCAAGCGTGTCCGGTGAAGCACCAAAGGCGGATATCCCCCATTCAGCAACAGGGTTAAACGTGAAATAACCTTGTCCGAGGGTGGTACTGTATTGAGGCGTCAAAGCGATGGAGGTTAACGTTGGACTACTAATACTCAGCGTTTGGGAAGCCAATTGAGTATTGGCTTTTTTATGTTTTAAACTACCTTGTAAGGTTAAACGCTGCTTGCTATCACGATAAATTAAGCGGCTGATATCCCATTGTTGGTTGGTGTTTTTCCCTTCATAACGATATTGCTGGCCCGATGCCTGAAACGATTGTAGAGTATTATTACGATAAAACTGGTAACGGTAAGACCAATAGCCATAAGGGACATTGATTGCAGCAACAGCGTAACGACTGTGATGAGAACGACTAAAGTCAGTATCGGTACTGGCATTTAATGACCATTGCTCACCCAATCCAAAGAGGGAATCCGCCGTCAAACCTCCGGCCAGCAATTGCTTTCCCGTCGATTTATTCCCAGTATTATCAATGCTCAACTGGCTACTTAACGGTATATTGCGAGCCTGTTTCTGAATAATTACTCGTGAGTAACCTGACTCAAAACCCGGCTGAATATCGATAGTGTAATGCGCTGAGGCAGAGCGGTTAAGTTGCTCAAGCCCTTGTTCAATGTCCCGTAAATTCAAGATACTTCCTGTCAGATGCGGAAAGGTCATGATGACCAATTGAGGTGGCGAGTTTTCGATAGTAATAGATTCAATACGCCCTTCGATCACATGAATGCGTAAGTGCTGGTTAGACAGGTCTTGTTCAGGAATGAATGCTTGGGAGGTAATGTAACCTTTCTTGATATAATCATTCGTGATTTGTTTAGTAAGATTTTGAATCGCTTCTAAGGATAAACACTGACCTTGATACGGTAAAATCCAACGTTCATTCATTGTGGATGCAAATACTGAAATATTCACTAATTCAATTTGACTCACTTTAAAACATAGGGTGTCATCACCGGCGCTTTTTAGTGTAGAGTCCACCGTAACGGTATTTTGATTTTCAAGGGCTTCTCGTTGTTGAACTTCTGATTCTAAGCGGCTTTTTTGTTCAAACTGAATACTGTCTCTATTGGCTGGAAATAATAAGGGATCAGAAGAACAGGGTTCAGTAAAGACAATTAAAGGTAAAAGCAAAATAATACGAATAATTTTTATCATAATGAGTTAATACGACTAATAGCACAAAAAGGTAAACTTACCTTAAGTTAAATATTCATTTGTATGATGGCAAGATAAATTATCAATAAATAACACAAAAAGATATTTGACTGAATTTTAATCTCAATCCAGTTTAAAATATATGTATTAAATCAAATATTGGTTTATGTTGCTGTTGTTTTTATATCTTATGGTGTAGTAAGTGATTTTAATAAGTTTAATATACACTGGTCACTACTATCATAGGTAAGGGGTTTTTATCACAATGTCATGAAGCTAATGATAGCGTTAATTGTAAGTTTTATTATGATTTTTTACACAGAAATTGCAGAAACCAATTGGCTAGGAAATATCGACATCACCTGCGTAAATTCCTAATATTGACGTTCAAAGCGCTACTTGATGGCGTTAGCGTTCTGTATTAATTCGTTCATGGCGAGGTTATCCTTGTTTTGACGCGATATTCAGGCTGATAAGCACAGTAGTGACAAATAATAAAAGGAGAGAAAATATCATCTGAAGCGTCATTTCATATTTATTAATGTTGTTATTTTTTACTGAGTTCATGCCTTATATTTTATTACCCTATCTCCCCTTCCGTTATTTGATTCATTATGGTGCACCTCTTGCACTCTGTTTTATTCCCTTGGTGCAGTTTTGGTGAGGTGTGATTTTATTTTCTTATTTATCAGTGTGATATCTATTGGCACGCTCTTTGCTTTTATGAATATCGAAGAACATTGGTTTGATTGTCCGACTTGAGTGACGCAGTGCAAATAACCGGCATGACTTTACTTTATGACGATTCATTCCTTATTTTGATATTTCTGAGGGCTTAGCAGCATGAAAAAACGTTCATTGTTTAACGCTATGGGACTTTGTGCGACGGTAGTCAGTCTTGGCCTGTCATTTGGGGCAAAGGCGGAAGATACAATTAAAGTCGGTATTCTGCATTCATTGTCTGGCACCATGGCTATTTCTGAAACGCCTTTAAAAGATGTCGCCCTAATGACTATCGATGAAATTAATGCCAAAGGCGGTGTTCTGGGGAAGAAATTAGAACCTGTGGTGGTTGATCCGGCCTCAAACTGGCCGCTGTTTGCTGAAAAATCACGCCAGTTACTGGCGCAGGATAAAGTGGCTGCGGTATTTGGTGCCTGGACCTCGGTTTCCCGTAAGTCAGCCCTGCCGGTATTTGAAGAACTCAACGGTCTGCTGTTTTACCCGGTACAGTATGAAGGTGAAGAGATGTCACCTAACGTCTTCTATACCGGAGCGGCTCCTAACCAGCAGGCTATTCCGGCAGTTGAATATTTATTAAGTGAAGACGGCGGCGCGGCGAAAAGATTTTTCCTGTTAGGCACCGATTATGTTTATCCTCGCACCACTAATAAAATTCTGCGCGAATTCCTGCATTCAAAAGGGGTAGCGGATAAAGATATTGAGGAAGTCTATACCCCGTTTGGTTATAGCGATTATCAGACCATTGTCTCTGATATTAAGAAATTTTCCGCCGGCGGTAAAACTGCGGTGGTATCCACCATTAATGGTGATTCTAACGTCCCATTCTATAAAGAACTCGCTAACCAGGGGATCCAAGCCACCGATATTCCGGTGATTGCTTTCTCGGTGGGGGAGGAAGAATTACGCGGCATTGATACCAAACCGCTGGTCGGTCAGTTGGCGGCATGGAACTACTTCCAGTCGCTGGATAACCCGACAAACAAGCAGTTTGTTGAAGACTACAAAGCCTATGCGAAGAAGAAAAACCTGCCTAATGCCGATACTGTCGTCACCAATGATCCTATGGAAGCGACCTACGTTGGCCTCAATATGTGGGCGCAGGCCGTAGAGAAAGCCGGTACCACCGATGTTGATAAAGTCCGTGACGCCATGGCTGGGCAGACATTCAAAGCTCCGGATGGTTATACCCTGGTCATGGATAAAACCAATCACCACCTCCATAAACCCGTGATGATCGGCGAAGTGGGCCCTGACGGACAGTTTGAAGTGGTATGGCAGACAGAACAGCCAGTTCGCGCCCAGCCCTGGAGCCCTTATATCGCTGGCAACGATAAAAAACCTGACCATCCTGTTAAATCAAAATAATAAACCTGAACGACCCGGTCCTGATATTGGGCCGGGTAATGCTGCCCGTTGTTACAAGGTTTGAAAGATGAAGACTCTTCGCTACCTCGGTTATCTGTTGTTATTCCTGCCCTGGCTGGTTCTGGCGGGAGAGAGTGCCGATTTTACTGCCGCCAGTCGCAGCCAGCAGGCTCTGTTACTTGAACAGTGGGCTTCTGCCCCGCAGCCACAGCGCTTAGCGCTACTGGAAGCCTTGCGGAATGAAACGGTGGTCATTGACGAAAATAAACAGCCCTTCCTGCAGCAGAAAGAACAGCTAATCCCTCTTGATAGTGTTCAGCAGCCAGCAGGAGAGGTGAAAAAAATAGTCATTAATAACCGCCTGCGGGGACTGATTGCCAGCGCGCTGGCCGCCCATCAGCTTATCAGCGATGACACAGGCACCCGATTAAAAGCCGCCCGTGCGCTGCAGGCGAATGGGGTAACCGCTCAGCTACCACTGCTTGAAAGCCGGATTGCCGCTGAAAAAGACAGCCAGGTAAAAGAGATTCTGACCATGGCCGCGGCGCGCCTGCAATTAAGCAGCCCCGATGCGGAAGTGCGTCTGCAGGCGGTTGAGCGGCTCGGTCACTCAAGCTCCCCGGCGATGCAGTCACAATTATCCGCGCTGACACAGACAGCTAATGAACCGGATGCCCGCGTCCGCGCCGGTGCCGAGAAAAGTTTGCAGGCCATTCAGTCGCGTCTGCAGTGGGGTGACTGGCTGGGGCAGATTTTTGCCGGTTTATCGCTGGGTTCCATTCTCTTACTGGCGGCATTAGGCCTGGCGATTACCTATGGTTTGCTCGGCGTTATCAATATGGCTCATGGCGAAATGCTGATGATTGGCGCCTATGTCACCTGGCTTACCCAGGGGGCGTTTCAGCAGTTTGCGCCCCAGTGGCTGGCCTGGTATCCCTTGTTTGCTATTCCGGCCGCCTTCTTTGTGACGGCCTTGACAGGTATGGCGCTTGAACGAACATTGATTCGTCATCTCTACGGTCGCCCGCTGGAAACACTGCTGGCGACTTGGGGGATCAGCCTGATGTTAATTCAGCTGATCCGTGTGTTGTTTGGTGCCCAGAATTTAGAAGTAGCGAATCCGGGCTGGCTGTCTGGTGGCCTGCAGGTTCTGCCAAACCTGGTACTGCCTTATAACCGTATCGCCATCATTATTTTTGTCGGCATCGTGCTGATGTTGACCTGGATGATACTGAATAAAACCCGTCTTGGGCTCCGTGTCAGAGCGGTGACCCAGAATCGTCAGATGGCGGATTGCTGCGGTGTGCCTACCGGAAGAACGGATATGCTGGCTTTTGGCCTGGGTTCGGGCATTGCCGGTCTCGGTGGCGTTGCCTTATCTCAGCTTGGCAACGTCGGCCCGGAGTTAGGGCAGGGCTATATCATCGACTCCTTCCTGGTGGTAGTGGTCGGCGGCGTCGGGCAACTGGCGGGAACGGTTATCGCAGCTTTTGGATTGGGTATTCTTAACAAGTTTCTTGAGCCACAGATGGGGGCGGTGCTGGGCAAAATCCTTATTCTGCTGATCATCATTTTGTTTATTCAGAAACGTCCGCAAGGATTATTTGCTGTCAAAGGGAGGGTGATTGACTGATGCGCCAGCCATTTACCGTAACGCTAATACAAAAAGCCCCTTGCCTGACCAAAGGACTGGGCCTGTTGTTGATACTGTCCCTGCTATTGATGCCTTTTCTGGCGCTGTTACCGGAAGATCATACCTTAGCCTTATCGACCTATACCCTGACGCTGGTCGGTAAAATTTTATGCTATGCCATTGTCGCGGTAGCCCTGGATTTAGTCTGGGGCTATGCCGGGTTGCTTTCGCTGGGGCATGGTCTGTTTTTTGCGCTTGGTGGCTATGCGATGGGCATGTATCTGGTCAGACAGAGTGCCGGAGAAGGGTTGCCTGCTTTTGCTTCTTTCTTGTCATGGCAGGAATTGCCTTGGTTCTGGAGCGGAACCCAGTTTTTTCTCTGGACCCTGTGCCTCATCATCCTGGTACCCGGTATTCTGGCCTTTATCTTTGGCTTTTTTGCCTTCCGTTCAAAAATTAAAGGGGTCTACTTCTCGATAATTACCCAGGCGCTGACCTATGCCGCCATGTTGCTTTTCTTCCGTAATGAAACCGGATTCGGCGGTAATAATGGCTTTACCGGCTTCAGTACTTTGCTTGGTTTTACCCTGACGGAAACTTCTACGCGCATTGGTTTATTTATTGCCACAGTTTTATTACTGCTGTTCAGCCTGTGGCTCGGTCATCGGCTGGCGCGCAGCAAATTTGGACGCGTCCTGACCGCAGTGCGTGATGCAGAAAACCGGGTGATGTTTATCGGCTACGATCCGCAGCGTTTTAAGCTGTTTATCTGGACGCTTTCCGCGGTGTTATGCGGCCTGGCAGGTGCTTTATATGTTCCTCAGGTTGGCATTATTAACCCCGGCGAAATGTCGCCAACCAACTCGATTGAAGCCGCCATCTGGGTGGCGCTCGGTGGGCGGGGATCGTTAATTGGCCCGGTGCTGGGGGCGGCGATTGTTAACGGTGCCAAGAGCTGGTTTACCGTTGCCTTTCCTGAGTTCTGGCTCTTTTTCCTCGGCTTGATGTTTATTCTGGTCACGCTGTTTTTGCCTTATGGCGTGGTGGGTTTATTCCGTCGGAGGCGTAATGACTGAACAGCTTTATACCCAAATTTATCCCAACGACGCTCACCGGGAACAGCGTGACCCGGTGCTGATGCTGGATAAAATTAACGTCTCATTTGATGGCTTCCGTGCTTTAACCGACCTGTCGTTGAATATCGGTATTGGTGAACTTCGTTGCATTATCGGACCCAATGGCGCGGGGAAAACCACGTTGATGGATGTGATTACCGGCAAAACAAAACCGGATAATGGGCAGATAACCTATGACCAGGACATCGACTTGACCCAGCTATCCCCGGTGGAGATTGCCCGGGCCGGGATAGGCCGAAAATTTCAAAAGCCAACGGTGTTTGAAGCCCTCAGCGTATTTGAAAATCTGGAGATTGCCCTGAAAACCACCAAGACCGTCTGGGCCAGCCTGCGTGCTCGCTTAAACGGCGAACAGCGGGACAGGATTGATGAGGTACTGACGTTATTGCGTTTGCAGGCCTCCAGCCAGCGCCAGGCAGGACTGTTATCCCATGGCCAAAAACAATTTCTTGAGATAGGTATGTTACTGGTGCAGGACCCGCATCTCTTGCTGCTTGATGAACCTGCAGCAGGTATGACTGATGCGGAAACCGAGTACACGGCTGAATTGTTCCGGGGATTAGCGGGAAAGCACTCTCTGATGGTCGTTGAGCATGACATGGGGTTTGTTGAATCGATAGCCGACCATGTCACGGTATTACATCAGGGACAGGTACTGGCGGAAGGGTCACTGCGAGAAGTACAGGCAGATGACCGTGTAATCGATGTCTATCTGGGGCGCTAATATGTTACAGGTTAAAGAGTTAAATCAATATTACGGGGGCAGTCATATTCTGCGCGGCCTGTCGTTTGAAGTGCCACATGGCGCAATTACCTGTTTGTTAGGGCGTAACGGTGTTGGCAAAACCACCCTGTTAAAGTGTCTGATGGGCTTATTAGCGGTGAAAACCGGAGAGATCCAGTGGCAGGGAAAGGGGATTAATCGCTATAAACCGCACCAGCGTGTTCAGGCCGGTATTGCTTATGTCCCCCAGGGGAGAGATATTTTCCCCCGACTGACAGTGGAAGAGAATTTACTGCTCGGGCTTTCGCGCTTTTCGGGAGCCGACAGCCATCGCGTCCCCGAGGATATTTATCGGCTGTTTCCTGTATTGGAAGAGATGAAATACCGACGAGGCGGTGACTTATCCGGCGGTCAACAGCAACAGCTGGCGATTGGCAGGGCGTTAGCCAGTAAACCTCAGTTACTGATCCTCGATGAACCCACAGAAGGGATCCAGCCTTCGGTGATTAAAGAGATAGGTGCGGTTATTCGTCAACTGGCGCAGCAGGGTGAGATGGGAATACTGTTAGTTGAACAGTTCTATGATTTTGCTGCTGAACTCGCGGATAACTACCTGGTGATGTCCAGGGGAGAAATTATACAAAGAGGGGCAGGTAAAGATATGGAACAGGACCGGGTCAGGGATCGGGTGACAATATAACTGTAACGCCACTCATTCAGCTCGCCGAATTGCCCGCACAGGCGATAATATTCGGCGGGCCTGATTTTAATGCTGGGCGAGAGCCTCGTAAACGCTCAGGCCATTAACCGCATTTTCATCAAAATCCAGCTGCTGTTGCAGGGCTGCTAAGTGATCGCGCATTAACCGCTGCGCCAGGTCACAATCGCCTGCCTGTAAGGCTTCGATTATCTGTTGATGCTCATCGCACTGGCAATGGGTTGAGATGTCTTTCTGATAGAGCATCATAATCAGCGAACTCATTACCATCAGGTTATTAAGAATATCGCGTAATACGTTATTGTCAGCGATACGTGACATCAATGCATGAAATTCCCCTAATTGATGTACGGTATCCCGGTGGTTCTGGCTAAGTAACGAACAGTGTTCATCCTGTTGCTGTTGTTCGATTTCTTTGGCAAAACGGGCCATTTTCTCGGGGGTGATGCAGGAAATAATGGCGCACTCCACTATATTGCGCGCAAAAAAGATTTCCTGGGCCTGCTTTGCCGTAGGACGTGCGACCATCGCGCCATGATTAGGCTCAATTGTGACAATGCCTTGGTTCGACATACGTTGTAGGGCTGACTGAACATGGTTACGGTTCGCCTGGAGAGACTCGACGATTTGCGCTTCAATAAGACGCGTGCCTGGCCGTAATTTATGCTGGCCGATTGCCAGTGTCAGCGCGTCTACTACCCGATTTACTTCCCGTTGTTTTGGCGTCAATACTTTACTCATGCTTTTTTATCCATTTTTATACCCGTCATACTTCAAGTTGCTTGGGCGTTACCTTCGTCAATTCTGCCGAATCACATAGGTTATCTATGCTCATCGCCAGAATTGACTCTGCGCCTACAAGCAACTTGAATTATTTAGGGTATATGCCTTGTGCCAGACTTTTTTCCCACGAAAATAGACAGCATCAACGGCAATCTGTCTGGCGACCACTTCTGCGGAGCAGGACGCATTCATTAATATAAAGCTGGCTTCATCACCGACTACTGGCCATACGCGTTCGCCGCATTCATTGAGAGGCAGACAATTGCCGGTGGCAATAGCCAGCGAGCGATTCAGGCTAAACTCATCGCCACGCGTGTAAAGCCTTGCCCAGTCATAGGTTTTGTCCAGCATACTTCCCGATCCAAAGGGCGACCAGTGGTCGGTTACGCTATCGGTTCCACTCAACAAGGATACGCCTTTTTCGCGTAAAAATGGCAGTGGCATAACGGATTTCCCAAGTGGGATCCCGCTTGCCAGTGAAACCCCAAGCTCTGCCATTTCATCTGCTAATTCGCTCAGTTCTGCGGTTTCTGTCTGCGCCAGACAATAAGCATGGCTGAGCGTCAGCTTGCCTTGCAGAAACGGCTCTTTTCTCAGCGCATTGAGCAAATAGCGAATACAGGCGATACCTGTCGATTTATCTTCATGTAAATGATAATCGATACCTTTTCCCGCTTCCAGTGCCAGACGAAGAGTGATATCGAGAGAGCGCACCATATCGCCATCCACTTTGCCAGGGTCAAGACCACCGACCCAGTCACAGCCCAGCGACATAGCCTCTTTCATCAAGGTCACGGCATTAGAGCGTAGTAATCCATGCTGTGGGAAAGCGACAATTTCACAATGCATCTGTTCGCGCCAGGGGATCAGGGCTTCTTGTAGCTGCAGTAAGCTTTGCAGGCCGCTGGTGGGTTCGATATTGCAATGCGTGCGTACATGGGTCGTTCCCTTTTCCTGCAACAGTTGTAGCAAGCGATGGGTGCGCCGTTGCGCGTCTGGCAGAAGCCTGGGCAGCAACTGTTCTTCCAGAGCTATCATCTGAAAAATATCCCCGGCATTATTTCCCCGAGCGGCGCGCCAGGGGTCACCATAGAAGGTTTTATCTAAATGGATATGTTCATCCCGGGTGCTGGGAAGCAGTAGCCGCCCCTCGCCATTCACGCGGTCCATACCCGGATCATCGTGGTCTCCTTCATAGAGGGCGATAATCTTATCCCCCTCTATTTCAAGAGTATATTCCTGCGTTATCGTGCGCTGAACCCATCCGTTATCGCGCACAAAACCAGACTCTAAACGAACATTATTCAGCAGATAACGTCTTGCCATGGCGGGCTCCTTTCTGATGCAGAGGAAAGGTCGGCGCGACAATCTCGGCGACCGAAGGATGACCGACGGTGCGCTCAGGATAGGTACTGATAATATGCTGAAACACAGACTGAGACTCGGCATGCAATGCATCAAGGCTGAATCCGGCCTGGACCATTTCGCCTTCCCAGAACACTTTCCGTCCGGCGACAAGGGTGCCTTTCACATCCCGACCATTGCCGTTAAGCACCAGCGCGGCGATAGGGTCGAAAATTTGTCCTAACGCAGGCTGATTAAGATCAATCACCACCATATCGGCCTGGCACCCGGCGGCGAGTCGACCTAAATCATCGCGGCCCAGTGCTTTGGCCCCACCGAGCGTTGCCATGCGATAATAGTCAGCACTATTCGCAGCGGAAATATCGCCGCTCACCACCCGGCTTAACACCACGCCCATATGCATATTGCTAAACATATCGGGTGGAAAGGTATCAGTTCCCAGCGCCATATTGATAGCGGATTGCTTAAAGCGTGGATAATACTCCATATATTTTGCATGCCTGCCAGAGACCAGTGGGCAACTGACAACGGTTGCCCCCGAACGCGCCAGGCGGGCAATATCCTCTCCGACACGTCCGGCATCAGGTTGAGCCCCGCCTAAATACTGGCCATGAGGCAGCAACATATGCTGATTTAATAGTCCGCTCTCCTCCAGCAGCGCCAGCGAGCTTTTACCGTTAAAACGCCGGGCGATTTCATTGATCTCCAGTTCACTTTGACAACAGTGCAAGCGGGTGGGGCAGGCAAGCGTCTTGACCAGTTGTGCAAGGTCGTTGAGCCAGGCCAGGTCGCCGCCTTCAATTCTGTCCGGGGCCAGCATGGCACTGAGTGTCGGCACACCGCGTTGCCGGATACGGTTAACAAAACGTTCGGCATCTTCCAGTCCCTGGAGAGCGCGCTGACGGTCTTCCCGGCGACTGACCTGGCCTTGTTCATCGGTGACATAGTATCCCGCCATAAAGGCCGGACCCAGCCAGGCACGCGCACCCAGCGATTCAGCAACGTCAGCGGCATACAGATATTCATCAAACTCTTCGGCCCATTCGCGATAGAGAATTGAGGTAATTGGCGCGAAGCTGGTAATACCGTTACGCAGTAACTGGCTGTAGGCATAGCGTTTAGCGAAATCAAGCTGACTACGACTATAGAGATCCCGACGCTGCCAGTCATGCGCTACCACCCGGCCTTTACGCCAGCCAGGCTGATTATCAAACGCCAGTACGGTAGTGTCTAAATCGCCCAGTGCATCGAGATCGATAAATCCGGGCCCCACCAGGGCGTTGCCGACATTGATTTCTTCATCAACCGCACCAGAATAGTCATGACCGACAAACAGAATTTTATCGCCCTGATAAACCACTTCACCCTCAGGATACAGGCAGTGATCGCCGTGCTGGTAGCCGACAACCCAGGCGGCGCGAATACGGGTTACAGTTGTTGTCAAAATAAGCACTCCTCATTTTCAGCAATCAATACGCCATGCTTAAAGACTTTGCGAGCCGTTGGCAGCTCCACCAGTGATTCGACCATACTTCTGCCGGGAACCAGTACCAAGTCAGCCCGACAGCCGACCTCAAGCCCGTAATTTTTAACGTCCATCACCCGGGCCCCGCCTTCGGTAATGGTTTTGGCGGCACGCAGAATTTCGCTATCTTTACGCCAGCGATAGCGCAGTCCCATCGTTACCGCCCGCTGTAACATATCGCCATTGCCATAGGGACTCCAGGTATCCCGTACCCCATCATTACCTGCGCAAATGGCAACCCCTGCGTCATTGAGACACTCCCAGGGGGGAACTGCCACGTCGGAAGGTGCCGTCGTGGCGACACTCACGCCCAGCTCGGCCATCTGTTCGGCAAAATACTGCTGCCGGGAGGCGTCCACCATACCAAGACAAAAGCCATGACTGAGCGTGACGCTATGTTCTTTCTGATAGCGGCGCGTGTATTCAAGGATCAGTTCCAGACTGAATGCCCCCAGCTCGCCACGCTCATGAAGATGAATATCAATTTTTTTGTTATGCCGGCAGGCCAGCTCAAAAATAATATCCAGGTGTTTTCTGGGGTCGCGGTCAAAAGAGCAAGGATCAAGTCCGCCGACTAATTCCGCCCCCATGGACAAAGCCTGGTCGAGCAGTGCTTCGGTACCGGGGTTTTGCAAAATCCCGCTTTGTGGAAAGGCGACGATTTCAATATCGACATAACCGGCTAATTTTCGGCGCGTTTCCAGCACCCCCTCGAGATTAGCCAGGCCAATTTCATTATCAATATCGACATGGGTGCGAATAAACGAGGTGCCACTGGCTATCCCCCGGCGGGCAATACGTTCTGACTGGCGCTGAGCATCGGGTTGCTGCTGCTTGCGATAATGACGCTCATTTTCAATCATTGCCCCCAGGCTGCGAGGCACATCATTAATGTACCAATCCCGGCCCAGTAAGGTTTTATCCAGATGGGCATGGGCATCGACAAAGCCGGGGAAAAGCTGCAGCCCCCGGCAATCAATAATGGTCGCGTGGTCACTGGCGGATAATTTTTCCCCCCTGGCGGCAATCACCCCGTTCTCAAGCAGTAAATCAACAGGCGTTTGACGGTTAAAAGGGGTGACCCCTGTGAGCAAATATTGTTTCATTTAAGATACCTGTGCTAACGGAATACTGTCGTGGTGCGCCATCACTTCATAGGGGAAATGGCACTCGATTTGGTGATGATCGCTAAGACTATGGGTAGGTGGCATAGTCTGATGACAACGCTCTTTTGCATAAGGACAGCGTGGCGCAAAAGCACAGCCAGGAGGTGGAGCCAGGGGGCTTGGCGCTTCACCCCGAATGGGCTCGCGTATCACATCCGGGTTATCGAACTGTGGAATTGCGGCAATCAAAAGTCGCGTATAGGGATGAGCGGGACGAGCGAAAATCTCCTCTACGCTACCTTGCTCGACGATACGCCCCAGATACATCACCCCGACACGGTCAGAAATATGCGAAATCACCGCCATGTTATGACTGATAAAGAAATAGGTCAGCCCATGTTCGCGCTGGAGCTTTCTCATCAAGTTAAGGACCTGAGCCTGAACGGAAACATCCAGAGCCGAGGTCGGTTCATCACAAATTAAAAAGCTCGGTTGTGTGGCCAGAGCGCGGGCAATTGAGATGCGCTGGCGCTGTCCCCCGGAAAACTCATGAGGAAATTTGTCCAGGTCCCGGGCAGAGAGTCCAACCTGCTCCAGTAACTCGCCACAATATTGCCGCGCCTGGCGGCTATTGCCGATTTTTTTTGCCAGCATCAGCGGTTCCGCAATGGATCGCCCTATGCGCCAGCGTGGGTTAAGGCTGGCATAAGGGTCCTGAAAAATCATCTGGGTGCCATTCTGCTCACGGTTACCCTGGGCGGCACTGTCTTGCCAGGCAAATTGAATCTCACCGTCAGACGGTTTATAAACTCCCGCCAGGGCGCGCGCGACCGTTGATTTTCCACAGCCGGACTCACCGACAATACTGAAGGTTTCACCTTGACGAATGTTCAGATTAATTCCCCGTACCGCATGCAGTTCCTTTTTTGCTGCCGGGCGAAATAGCGAGGTTTTTTTCTCACGACCGAGATTAAAGCGAATATGGAGATCGCGAACGGTCACAATATCATGCGCTGATGATTCACTCATAATGGACTCTCCTGTGGATGGAAACAGGCCAGTTGCACCCCATGATGAGGATGGATGACGGGCTGTTGTTCGTGACATTTGGTGCTGGCATGAGGGCAGCGAGGACTGAAGGCACAGCCTTGTGGCAGGGCATTGAGCCGTGGCATTGCGCCATCAATCTGGGTGAGGTTTTCCCGGCGTTCACGCATGGACGGAATCGCGCTGATTAACCCCCGGGTATAAGGGTGTTGCGGGCGACGAATCACTTCGGAAACCGGACCGGTTTCAACGATACGCCCGGCATACATCACCGCAACACGGGAACAGACTTCAGCCACTACGCCCATATCATGGGTTATCAGCATTACCGCAGTACCATGCTGTTCACATAGCCGCCGCAATAAGCTTAAAACCTGTGCCTGGACTGAAACATCCAGTGCTGTGGTGGGCTCATCAGCGATCACCAGTTGTGGATCGACACATAATGCCAGCGCGATGACTACCCTTTGGCGCATACCGCCAGAAAGCTGGTGGGGATACTGATTAATTCGCTGTTCGGGGCTGTTAATACCCACTTCGGCAAGCAAAGCGATAGCCCGTGCCTCGGCTTCACTGGCTGACAGGGGCAGGTGGGTTCTGATGGTTTCAATCAGCTGTTGTCCGACGGTAAGCACTGGGTTAAGGCTGGTCAGCGGATCCTGGAAAATACAACTGATAGCCTTCCCTCGCAACAGGCGGCGCGCTTCTTCATCGAGCGTATCGATGCGTCCACCATTAAACCAAATCTCGCCCTGACGAATACGTCCTGGGCTCTGGAGCAGTCCGGCAATCGCTGAACCCGTCAGGGATTTACCGGCACCTGATTCACCCACCATGCCGAGTATCTCACCTGGTTGCATGGTTAACGACAGCTCCGCAATCGCCTGTAAATTGCCCTTGCGGTGTAGAAATTCAATACTTAAATTTTTCACTTCCAGCAGTGAAGAAGGGGAAATGGTCATCAGGCTGCCCTCTTAACGGAGTTTGGGGTTCAGCGTATTCAGTAACCAGTCACCGAGTACGTTAAATGACAAAGACAGGATAACCAGCAAACTTGCCGGAAACAGCACTGTCCACCACTGTCCGGAAAACAGATACTGATTACCTTCATTGATAAGGGTCCCTAGTGAGGGCTGATCCGGCGGCATACCGACACCGAGAAACGACATTGTTGCCTCGGTTAAAATAGCGACACCCAGATGTAATGTCGCCATCACCAGTACCGGACGCATCACGTTTGGGACGATATGGCGCAGCATGATATGCAGAGGACTACCGCCACTGATTTGTGAGGCCATCACATACTCACGGCCTTTTTCCAGTAACGTCAAACCACGTACCGTACGGGCATACTGCATCCAGCCGGTTAAGGCGATAGCGCCTATCAGGATAATCGGGGCAAAGTGACCGATATACTCTTTAGGGATCACTACGCGTGCCACACCACTCACCAGTAAGGTGAACATAATGGTGGGAATACTGAGCATGGCATCGGCGAAGCGCATAATCACGGTATCGACGATGCCCCCGAAATAACCGCTTAAAACCCCTAATGTGACACCGAGGATCACTGCGGTTAACACGCTTAATCCGCCGATGATCAGTGAAATATTAAGACCATAAAGCATCAGCGAAAGGATATCCCGTCCTTGCACATCGGTACCCAGCCAGAATTTCGGGTCACCGCCGTTAATCCAGAAAGGTGGTAGCTCAGAATCCATTAAATCAAAACTGGACGTATCAAAAACATTATGCGGCGCTATCCAGTGGCTGAATAAAGAGCAGAACAGAATCAGCAGACAACAGAAAAACGCAATCACGGCACTTTTGCTTTGCCAGAATAACCAGACAAAATCACTATCAGAAAATGTCCGCCAGCGGGTGAGGAGACGCGTTGCTAATTTCTCTTTGGTCTCATTCTGGGAATAATGTTGAGGTTGCATTATTGCTCCTTATTGTGCCCGCATACGCGGATCGATCAAGTAATACAATAAATCGACGATGGTGTTGATAACGATAAAAATAAAGGCAATAAATAGCAGGTATCCGGATAATACCGGGACATCCACATAGTTAATCGATTGGATTAATAACAGCCCCATTCCTGGCCATTGAAAGACAGTTTCAATGACGATAGCAAAAGCAATTAACCCGCCAATTTCCAGGCCAATCACGGTGACGACCGGTAATAATGCATTTCTCAGTGCATGATAAAACCAGATACGATGATTTTTTATTCCTCGTGCCCTGGCGAATTTAATATATTCGGTTTTCATCACTTCCAGCATTTCGGTTCGCACCAGTCGCATGATGATAGTAATCATCGATAATGCCAGGGACAGAGCGGGGAGAATAAGGGCCTTAAGTCCTGTGGCGGTCAGCAGTCCGGTGCTCCAGAAGCCTATCTTTACTGTCTCTCCGCGTCCGCTGGAAGGCAGCCAGCCAAGCCAGACTGAGAAGACAATAATCAGCAATACGCCAATCAGGAACCAGGGGAGCGAAACGCCAATCAGAGAGATAATTTGCACCGCTTCGCGCATGAATTTATTCGGTGATATAGCGACCCAGACACCGAGCGGGATACCGACCAGCAAGGCGATAGTGATAGAGACAAAAACTAATTCCAGAGTCGCTGGCAGGCGCTCCATAATTAACTGAAACACTGACAGTTGATTATAATAAGAAATACCAAAATTACCGTGCATTAAACGGGTGATGTAATTCAGAAACTGAACGAACATCGGATCATTCAATCCAAGACTGGTACGCAACTGTAATCTTTCTGCTTGGGTGGCACTCTCTGGCAGCATATTAGCGACCGGATCACCAAGATACTGAAAAAGAATAAACGAGATCAGCGCAACGCCGATCAGTAAAAAAAATGCCTGAAATAGCTTCCGCAATAAGAAAAACATTATTGCCTCCAGTATTAAATTAGGGCCTGGTGAATAACCGATTTATATCCAAAATAATTCAAGTTGCTTGTAGACGCGCCTCATGCAGGCAACACTCAAACAACTGGAAGTATGACGGGTATATCCGTATCGGCGACAGCGATTCCTTTGCTAATAGAATCAGCAAAAAGAAAAATATCTACCGTTATACTGCTGGCTATAAATCACTGCCTGCCAGGCCGAAAATATTATTTATATAAACGATTAAACCATCGTTTATTATTGTTTTATTGTCGCATACCACAGACGCTGAATATTATCCGGGGTTTGTTTAATGTCGATATTTTTGCCTACAGCCCAGACCACCGGTTCAAAATGCATCGGTAAGAATGGCAAGTCCTGGTTTGCTTTACCCACCGCGTCACTGAGTAAGGCAAGACGTTTGGTATTATCCAGTTCGCCGACAGACTGGTCTATCAGGCTGTCTACCTCAAGATTGCTGTAACGAGGAATATTAAAGGTCCCCATATTTTTGCCGTCATTGGTGTGTAATAGCTGAACGGCGACACTGTAGGGGTCCATAATTGGCAGGTTAGCCCAGCCGAGCACGCCAACATCAGTCCGGCCATTAACAATAATCGGATCATAAACGCTGGCTGGATGCATATTCAGCGTGGTTTTTATGCCAATTTTTGACCAGTAGCTTTGTACCGCCTGACACCACTGAACGGCATTAATATAGGTGCCTTCCGGACAATCGAAGGTGAGGTTAAAACCGTTCGGATAGCCCGCTTCCGCCAGTAAAGCGCGCGCTTTAGTCGGGTCATAGCTAATCTTTGGTGCGGCATCGGCATTATAGCCGGGGATATCTGGAGCTAAATAGTTATCGGTCGGAACAGTCAAACCGCGCATCACTTTTTGCGTAATGGCCTCACGATTTATCGCCATCAGCATGGCCTGACGCACCCGAAGATCTTTTAACGGGTTTTCTGCTTTATCATTTTTAGCATTCAGCTGGTCACGAAGATTAAGACTTAAATAATCAACACGCAGTGAAGGGCTGACCTGCATATTCAATTTCGGATTGCTTTGTAGGCGCGGAATATCCTGTAACGGCACCGACGTCACAAGGTCATATTCCCCGGCTAATAAACCGGACAGGCGGGTTGCATCTGAGGTGACCGGTTTAAAAATGATTTTATCGATGTTGCCACCTGCACTGGTATTCCACCACTCCGGGTTTTTGACCAGCACCATTTGGGTATCACGCTGACGGCTTTGCAAAATATAAGGGCCAGTACCATTGGTATTATTGGTGGCATAACCTTCGGTTCCCTGACTGATATCTGTCGGTTTCAAGGCATTATGCTCAGCAAGCCATGGCTGGCTCATAATCATCACCCCGGTTAATTCATTCAGGGCAATACCGGTTTTTTTCACCAGGTGAACATCAACGGTATGTTTATCGACGGCTACCGCATCTTTGATTGTCGAGGCATTGGCCCGTACGCCGGAGGCCGGGTCGGTAATACGGGCGATAGAGGCCACCACATCGTCGGCAGTAAACTCATTACCATTGTGGAATTTTACCCCTTTACGCAGTTTAAAACGCAAAGTGGTATCGTCCAGCTGTTCCCAGCTTGTTGCAAGCCAAGGCTGGATCTTAAGATCCTGATCACGCTGTACCAGACCTTCATAAATATGGTTCTGAAAGGTTAATGCTTTGGTTGAAGCATAGGCATCCGGGTCAAGAGTGGGGATATCAGCATCGGTTGCCCAGCGGATAACATTCTCTGCACTGGCAGTGTGTGAAGTCACGGTAACCATGCTTCCAATCAACAGCGATAACAGTAGTTTTTTCATCATTCATCACCCAGTTGTTGTGTTAGTAATATTGCTAGCAATATGACTGATATTTGCAATAACGGTGCCAGGTTGCCTGGCTCTGATTGAATTCCGCGATCAGAGGCGCGGCCCGCCCAGGGATTGATGTTATGGGACTTAAAAGCCAGTACGGCGGATTTATCAGGCTGTTACTCTCATCTGTTTGCACTTTTTTAGTTCAGTTGCTTCCTGAATGGTGCCTGTCTTGTCTGTTTATGATGCCTGGGACGAAAACGACCGGGCGATAGCTGAAGGGGTGGTCAGCCAGATATCATCGCGTTGTTCCATCAAATGGCGCAGGGTCTGCTTTAGCTGATAAAAACGGAAAGGCTGACCGACAATATAAGGATGTAAAGCAATGCCCATTATCTGTGTACTGTGCAGGCTGCGTTGTTTCAGCTCACTGAACTGATCCTCAATCATGCGGCAGAACAGTTTGATAGAGGCTCCGTTAGGAATAATGGTCGGAATATCATTAATCTCTTGCGGGTAGGGGAGAGATAACAGCGGGCCTTCCTCTGTTTGCATCCAGGTTGGCATATCATCATGAGCCCAGTTAAGGTTGTAGTTAAAGCCCTGGCGTTTAAGGAAATCAGGGGTTTGCTCACTTTCAGATATCCAGGGAGATAACCAGCCATCCACTGGTTTACCCTGAAAATCTGTTAATCGCTGCTGACAATACTGAATTAACCGCTCTTCATTGACCGGACTCAAGTCACCCTGGCGCTGTGAGTTTGTATGGCCGTGGCCTATCAGCTCACTGCCAGGAATAGCAAGCCAGCGTTCCAGCAAGTCCGGGCAGTAATCAATGATGGCGGTATTACAGATAACCGCCGGGGGAATGGCTAAGGTTTCGAATAAATCGGCCAGATGCCAGGCGCCAACCCGGTTGCCGTAATCCCGCCAGCTGTAATTAAGGATATCCAGCGAGTTTGCCACCTGAGAGAGTTTTGCCCCCTCGGGGCTGCCGAAAGCAAAGTGTTCAAGATTAATGGCGATATACAACGCCATTTTTTTCCCGTTGGGCCAGGAAAGTTCTGGCGTCTGATGGGCAGCCCGCCAGTCAAAACGCCGGTGTGTATTGAGCTCCCAAATAATGTCTGGTGTGGACATAGTCAAACTTCCTCGTTTAAGGGGTAGAAGAGATAGCTCAAGCAACTCCTGTGCCAGGATAGCAATAGTGCTAGCAATATGGATGCCGAAAAAGTGAGGTATTAAAGAGGAACCCTCGTCATCACCATCACGTCAGAAAAGCCCTGCAAGGTGCATAAGCCATCGGTTAGCTAAAAAGCTGAAAATGACCTGAGAATTTGTTATTTCAATTTTTTGCCACGCGATTGTTAGTCTGGATTTCAACCTGCACAGAACAATAAAAGGTCGATCACATGACAAACTCCAGACAGATTAAACTCGGCGCATTTCTCCCCGGCGGCGGGCAGCATATTGCTTCCTGGCGTCATCCGGAACAGCCCTCTGATGGTGCAACACAGTTTGAGTTTCACCGCCAGTTGGCCCAGACCGCAGAGCGCGGATTATTCGACGCCTATTTTCTGGCAGATGGACTGGCGGCCTCTTTTGCCGGTGGTTCCGAGGGCGGCAGTGCCAAAGTGGCCGGCTTCGAACCTCTGACGCTGTTTTCGGCGCTGGCTCCCTTAACCAAAAATATCGGTTTTATTGCCACAGCCTCGACGACGTATGAAGAACCCTATAACCTGGCGCGTAAATTTGCCTCACTGGATCTGATATCGGGTGGCCGGGCAGGCTGGAATGTTGTCACCACGGCGACAGAAGCAGCGGCGAGGAACTTTAATCTTGATACTCAGCATCCCCATGAATACCGCTACCAACGCGCCAGAGAGCATGTTGAGGTGGTGAAAAAGCTGTGGGATAGCTTTGAAGATGATGCATTTATTCGTGATAAAGCCAGCGGCCAGTTTTTAGATTTGGATAAACTTCACGCCACTCACCATGTGGGGCGCTTTTTTAAAGTACAGGGACCGCTCAATGTCCCGCGCTCCCCTCAGGGGCATCCGGTAATTGTGCAAGCGGGCCAGTCAGAAAGCGGGCGTAGCCTTGCCGCACAAACGGCAGAAGTGATTTTTACTTCCCATCAGCATTTGCATACCGCCCAGGAATTTTATCGGGATATTAAACATCGTGCCCGCGCTGCAGGTCGTGATCCTAATCATCTACTGATTATGCCGGGTCTTGCGCCTTTTATCGGGCGTACTCTGGAAGAAGCTCAGGAAAAATACCGCACGCTGACCTCATTGATTGTCGAATCTGACGGTATCTCGTTACTTAACGGTTTAGTGGGTGGCGGTATTAATCTGGCGGATTTTGACCTGGATGGCCCGCTGCCGCCCCTTCCTGTTACAGAGGGAATGAAGTCCCGTCCGGAACTGATCCGTCAGATTGCCGACGAGCATAATTTTACTATTCGTGAATTATATCAATGGGTGGCGACTGCTCGCGGTCATCTTACCGTTGTCGGTAGTGCTGAGCAGGTGGCGGATATTATTCAGGAGTGGTTTGAAAATGAGGCTGCCGATGGTTTTAACATTCTTCCGCCATGGCTGCCCGGTGGGCTTGATGACTTTGTCGACTTAGTGGTGCCTGTTCTGCAAAAGCGTGGTTTATTCCGCACCGCTTACGAAGGAACCACGCTACGCGACAATCTGGGGCTCCCTTATGGTGTGAATCGCCATAGTCTCCCCCAAGCTAAGTCTGCCTGAGGAGTGAATCGATGAGTCTTATTTATCCCCCGCGGGTAAGCGGTAAAAAGAAGCAAATTATTGCCAGCCCTGCGCTCACTCTCACTTATAAGCACAGCCTGAACCTGGCTTCGCGCTATGGTTTATTACTGCTGTTTATTGCCTTCTGGCAGACAGGCAGCCATGTTGGCTGGTTAAATCCGGCAGTATTGCCCCCTCCGGACAGCGTCATCCGTGCGCTCTGTCAAGGGATCGTTTCGGGGTCATTGTGGGGTGATATCACTATCAGCCTGCAGCGTGCCGGCCTGGCATTTTTCTCTGCGGTGATTATCGGTATCCCGCTGGGACTGTTTATGGGGCAAAGCCGGGTGATTGAGCAGGCGCTTGATCCTATCCTGCAACTGTTCCGCCAGACCTCTGCTTTAGCGCTGTACCCGGTATTTATTCTGATTTTTGGCTTGGGTGAAACCTCAAAAGTCTTTGTTATTTTCTGGGCGGCGCTGTTCCCGGTATTACTTTCGACTATCAGCAGTGTTAAAGAGGTTGATAGCAAACTGCTTGAGATGGCGAGAACCTTTGGTGCCGGGCGTTTGACGCTCTTTTACCGGGTGATTGTTCCGGCTTCCATTCCGGGTATTTTTGTTGGCCTGCGTTTATCCGCGACCACTGCACTGCTGCTGCTGATTGCCGCAGAAATGATTGGTGCCAATCGAGGCGTCGGTTTTCAGGTGATTAACGCCCAGTATAATTTCCAAATACCGTTGATGTTTGCTTCTATTCTTCTTCTTGCCCTGGCTGGGCTATTAACTAACACCCTTCTGGTTCTGTTGCAGCGTCGTTTGTGTCGCTGGAATCCCCGTAGCCGGTAATTTCTCATTCTCTTTTTTATACAGGACACCAGAATATGAAGCTTTCGCGTTCTTTAATAGCGGGTGCCGCCCTGCTTATGGCTGCAACCAGTTTTACCGCCAGCGCCGAGGATAATGTCACTCTGCGCTATATGCCGAGTCATGGGGGAATTTCGGCCCATGAACTGGCTGATGCTCTGGGCTACTTTAAAGGTACCGGTATTACCATTAAAAATGTCGGTTATGCCAGCGGCGGGCCGGAGTCACTGTTTGCTCTTGCTTCGGGCAATATAGAGATAGGTTCTGCCGCGACGCCCGCAGTTATCAATGCGATTGCCAGTGGTAACAAATTCGTGGCCGCGTATCCGACTAACGGCATTGATGATGAAACCAAGTCTATTTTTTATGTCCGTGAAGACAGTCCGATTAAAACGGTGAAGGATCTGGCGGGTAAAAGTATTGCTATCAATACGTTAGGGGCTCATCTTGACTATACCCTGCGTGAAGCGCTGCATCAGGTGAATCTTCCTGAACGTGCCGCACGTCCGGTGGTGGTGCCGGGCCCACAGTTAGAGCAGACTCTGCGTTCGGGACAAGTGGATGTTGCCGCCTTTGGTTACTGGCAGACCACCTTTGAAGGTGCGGCCCGGAGTAAAGGCGGGCTGCGTCCGGTATTTAATGATACCGAGGTGCTGGGGCCGATTGCCGGAGGATTTACGGTATTGAGCGCTGATTTTGTAAAACAGCACCCACAGGCCGCGCGTGATTTTGTTATCCAGTCAGCCCGCGCCCTCGATTTTTCCCGCGAGAACCCAGAGAAAACCCGCGAAATACTGGCCAGACAGCTAAAAGCCCGTGGCGAAAATCCGGAACTGGCCCAGTACTTTACCGGTTATGGCGTACGCCCGGGAGGACGAGCTGAAGATCATGATATTCAGTTCTGGATTGATATTCTTGAGCGGGGCGGCGTGATTAACAAAGGCCAGCTAAAAACCAGCGATATTTTGCTTAAAGTTTAGCCGGAGGGGCATATGCAAACAGAATCTATCCGTTCTGGTGAAATCACCATCCGGCATCTGCATAAAGCGTTCTCGCTTGAGGGAAAACCCTTCGATGTGTTTCGGGGGTTAAACTTACATATTGAAGGAGGGCAGAGCATGGCTATCGTTGGTCCTAGTGGCTGCGGTAAAACCACGTTACTGCGTATTCTGGCAGGTCTTGAAGAGCCGGACGGCGGAGAGGTGACTATTGACGGTCGCGAAGTTCAGGGAATGAGTCGTGAACGGGCGGTGATTTTCCAGGAACCCCGGCTACTGCCCTGGCTTTCCGTACTGGATAATGTCCGCTTCGGACTTGATCTTCAAGGCGTTTCGGCCAGTCAGGCACGGGAGAGAGCAAAACAGGCGATTCAATTGGTAGGGCTGGAACAGTATCAGAGTGCCCTGCCAGGACAGCTTTCCGGAGGCATGGCGCAACGGGTCGGTATTGCCAGAGCCTTGGCTATCGATCCTGAAATTCTGTTACTGGATGAACCCTTGGGCGCACTGGATGCTATGACGCGTATTACCATGCAGGAAGAGCTGGAGCGGATCCGCGCACGCGGTAACCTGACGATGGTACTGGTGACGCATGATCTGGAAGAGGCTATTTATCTGGCTGACAGAGTGCTGGTATTACCCAAGGAAAAAGGCAATGCGATTCGTATTATCGAGGTTGCGTTGGCCCGCCCGAGAGAACGGAGTAGCCAGGCCTTTGTGGCGCTACGCCAGCAACTGATGGCTGAGTTTGGCCTGCATTAGCAATAATCAGTGATTAAGAAACGCTTAATCACTGATTTATCTTCTCCCAGAATAACTCGAATTGTTTGTAGGCACGAAGTGAAGCACGTCGATGAGCACAGATAAACTCTGTGATTCGGCACGCCTCAGGGCTCGGTCTGAACGCTGTAGACTTCTCCGTCTTTAGGCGGAGGAGGATGTCAATCCTTGTCAGAAAGTGTCTGTCTTAACGCTTGTGCCAGCAAAGTGATGGGATGTTCGCAGCGTTTGCTGGTGGACATCTCAATCTGCCACTTACAGGTTTCGCAGTCGGTGACGACAATGTCTGCACCACTCTCTTCAATCTGACGGAACAGGGGGGCACCGATAGATTGCGATGTGGCATAGTTCTCTTTCTTAAAACCGTAGGTTCCGGCAATTCCACAGCACTGTGAATCCAGGACGGTCAGTTCCAGTCCCGGAATTTTTCGCAGTAGTTCAAGGGTATAGAGCGTCCAACCCATTTTTTCCATATGGCAGGGAGTGTGATAAACCACTTTTAATGGCAGACTCTTCAGCGGTAATGTTTTGCCTTCGTCCAGCTTACGCCAGAGCCAGCGAGTTGCCAGTTCAATATGTTCACGCAGACCTGAATTATCGACATCCAGTACTTCCGGGTATTCATCGCGCAGGGCAAAAGTACAGGTTGATGAGGTGGCTATCACCGGAATACCTTTTCCCTCAATGGCGTCTCGCAGGGATGCGACATTCTTGACCGCCTGTTTACGCGCTTTATCCATAAAGCCATTGGCAATGAGCGGAACACCGCAGCACTTCTCTTTATTCAGCAGCTGTACCCCGGTTCCCATGGCGTTTAAAACGGTAACCAAATCTTTACCAAGCTGGGGATGGTTGTAATTGACAAAACAGCCGTGAAAGAAGGCAACCTGATCCTCAAACTGCGTTTGCTGTGCAGCAACACTGCGATACCAGCGGCGAAAAGTGCCAAAAGAGTATTTTGGCAGCGTCCTGCGATGGTCAATTTTTAATGCATAGTCGAGCAGCTGGCGTACGGGTTTAAGTGAGGTCGCGGTATTCACTACTGGTGCAAATGGCGTCGAGATACTGCCCATCAGATCAGTATGGCTGAGGATAAAATTACGCATTGAGGGGCGGGTAGTGTCATATTTTGCCCGCGCGCGCTGAATTATATCGCCGATTTTGATATCTGACGGGCAGGCGATTTCACAGCGTTTGCAGTTAATACAATACTTCAATGCCTCGTCATACAGTGCCCCATCTTTTAAGCGTAACCGTTCACCATCTGGCCCGGCGTGTTTAGGTCCCGGATATTGCGGATTAACCTGGCTTACCGGACAGACAGTGGTACAGGCTGTGCATTTGATGCAACTTTCAAAACGGGTATCGTTCATGGCTTATCTCCTCACCATGGCTGCATGATGCGCGGCATACAATGCGCTGACGGCACAAACACCACCACCACATCCCTGGGCTATGGGGTCGAATCCAGCGAGTATTGAACCGATGGCGTAAAGGTTATCGATGGTGTTACCCGCCAGCGAGGGACGGAAGGTTTCATCGGTGATAACACCAAATTGCTGCCAGGGCTGTGGGTCAAAAAAGTCACGCTGATACCACTGGGCGCGGGTGGCGGTTTGCTGTACATCCAGACCGAGGACAGGTTCTCTGATACCGTCGCGACCGGCGACCAGCCCTTGGCTGAAAAAGCTACCGCTGGCCAGTACGGCAAAGCGCGGTCGCAAGGGAATATCACCATGGTTACGCGTCCAGATTTCGCTGACTACCCCCTCATGAAGCGTTATCTTCTTCACTTCATCCCCTGGCATCCAGACGCCTCCCTGACGAACAAACTGCCGTTGTAACTGGTTTTGCAGACGGATACCCAGAACAGAAGGTGGCAGAGTGGGAAGTAGCATCACGGAGCAGGGAAATTTTTCATTTAACCAGCGCCAGAGCCGCTCATCAGCGAGTCCAAAACAGGCTGGCAAAATCATCATTTCGCAGGTTCTGGAGATGGGGAGCAGCGCTTCGTACAGCGATGGCCACTGGGCCTCTTGATCCAATAAGCGTGCAATATTGACCGAGCGAAACTCAGTGGGGTTATTGCGCAGGATATCCAGCTGAGGCAGGCAGATTTCGGCAGTCTCGGCCATCACTCCTTGTTCGGACAGAGACGCAGCGGCCAGATGTGCCTGAAAATCCAGTAATCCGGCTATCCCTACCAGACAAACGCGTCTGGCGGTCAGGGGCCAGAGTGGCACTTCTGGTGAGCTTAACCAGGTGGGGCGCAATGTCCCCAAGGGGGTTACGCGGTGCTGGATATTGTGGACATCTCCCAGCAAGCGAGCCCCAGATTCTGCGAACAGATTTTGTGCTTGTTGCGCCAGTTGCAGTACGGTCTGGCTGCCGAGCAGGCTATAAGGGTGCTGTGGGGCTTGTTTACATAATGCATCGAGAGCGGCTGTGATATCCGTGACAGGTTGACCATCCGGTAGATAACTGAGTAAATCGAGTGAACCCGAAGAGAAGGTCAGGGCACTCTGACCTTTGGTGATAATCGCGCAGCGTGCGCCACTTTTTTGCCGTTGCAGACCATAGAGTAAACCGGCCAGACCACCGCCGATAATTATCGAATCAAAGTTCATGCGGGGGCTCCTTCTCTAAGCCACATAATCCCTGATAGACCCAGCGAGTAAATTCGCTTTCGCGTAGCGCATCTCCCCAGGCGATGGGCTGTACCCCTTTCCAGCGTTCATTCAAAAAGTCAGAAAGCTGAGTTATCGATTGTGCGGCTGTGGTGACATTAAAACGTTGTAGTAAACCTGCGGCACGGCAGGCACATAGCTCCCCCTGACAGGTCCCCATGCCGACACGGGTGCGGCGACGTAGATCCAACAGGCTATTGACGGTTAAATTTTCGACGGCATATTGCACTTCGCCTGCGCTGACCGCTTCACATTCACAGACCAGGCTACGATGTAGACGGCTTTCACTAAGCCATGTCGGAGTACGATCGCCGTGGCGATAGACGGCAGAGCCGCGTAGCGGGGCGGGCAGAGAGATCACGCGTTTAAGTGTACTTTCGGTTGATTCTTGCGAACCCGGCAGTGGTATATCCGCGGTGGTGCAGGGGCGATGATGATTCAGTTTGCGGCAAACTGCGTCAGTCGCCCATTCTGCCATCAGGCGATAGGTCATTAATTTACCGCCGGTGATGGTAATAAATCCGTCCATACCGTCACGTTCAGCGTGATCGAACAAGACGATACCACGGCTGATATTACGACCGGTTGGGTCGTCATCGGTAGCCACTAGCGGACGTACACCAGAGTAGGCGCGTAAAATACGGGTATGCGCCATGACAGGGGCCAGTTTTTCCCCTTCACGCAGCAGAATATCTACCTCTTCGGCGGTTACGCGATTGCAGTCAATATCGTTATAGTCAATATGCTGGGAAGTGGTGCCAATCAGTGAAATCGTATCGCCGGGCACCAGGATATCGGCATCGGAAGGTTTACGGCAGCGGTTAATCACATGCTGGTTAATACGGCTCTCCATTATTAACAGGGAGCCTTTCGCGGGCAGCATGTGAATACGTAAATCGGCATATTCAGCAATGCGTTGTCCCCAGATCCCGGCGGCATTAACCACGACTGGTGCATGCAGAGACTGTGTTTCACCAGTCAGATGGTTACGCAGATTTACTCCGTGCACTCTGGTTCCGGTACGAATAAGTCCGGTGACTTCATGGGCGGTTAAAATAGTCGCCCCGTGCTCTTTGGCATCGAGCATATTGGCCGCGGTGAGGCGGAAGGGATCGATTGTGCCGTCCGGGACTTTCACTGCCCCGATTAATGTCGGATTAACGGCAGGCTCAATAATCCGCGCTTGTTTGGGATCAATAGTTTCGGTACTGATGCCTGCTTCTGCACAGGCGCGAATGAAGCTGGCCTGAAACGAAAGCTCGTCTTCCGGCAAGGTGATAAACAGCCCCCCGGTTGGCTCCACGCAGTGACGCGCGATGCGTTTCAGAATTTTATTTTCGCTAATACATTCTCGGGCTGACTCCCCATCGGTCACCGCATAGCGTGCGCCACTGTGTAACAGACCGTGATTTCGACCGGTGGCACCGGTGGCAATATCATGACGTTCCACCAGTATGACCCGCAATCCACGTAATGCACAGTCACGCGCAATTCCCGCCCCTGTGGCACCTCCACCAATGATAATTACATCACTTGTTTGCGAATCACACGTTTTCATTTTGCTTCCCAATGCGGTTCGTTTATTACCATTTAGCCACATTAAAAACATCACTTGTTTGATTTTGAGCAATTTTGTTTTAATTCGAAAATTAATATGAATATATCGCTCAATTTCGAGCGTCCATTGTTAAATATGTGGCGTAATTCACATTAGCGTCCTGGCTCTTTCCTTAACATCCCGGCTGTATTGGAAACAGCCGAGTTGTTTGCACAATTTTCACTGTGCACTCCTAATTGGATAGAAGGTCATGGAGGCTTTACATGTTGAGTATCTTTAAACCTGTGCCACATAAAACACGCTTACCGGCGGCGCAAATAGACCCACTTTATCGCAAGCTCCGCTGGCAAATTTTCTTGGGAATATTCTTTGGTTATGCAGCGTATTATCTGGTACGTAAGAATTTTGCTCTGGCGATGCCCTATTTGGTTGAGCAGGGGTTTTCTCGTGGTGATTTGGGATTTGCCTTGTCGGGAATTTCGATTGCTTACGGATTTTCTAAATTCATTATGGGCTCCGTTTCTGACCGTTCGAATCCGCGCATATTCCTCCCGGTAGGCCTGATTCTGGCCGCCGCCGTCATGTTATTTATGGGTTTTGTCCCCTGGGCGACGTCGAGCATTGCGACTATGTTTGTACTGCTGTTCCTTTGTGGATGGTTCCAGGGAATGGGGTGGCCGCCTTGTGGACGGACTATGGTGCACTGGTGGTCGAAAAAAGAACGTGGCGGCATTGTATCGGTATGGAACTGTGCTCATAACATTGGTGGCGGTTTACCTCCACTCTTATTTCTGCTGGGTATGGCCTGGTTTAATGACTGGAAGTCGGCGCTGTATATGCCCGCATTTGGCGCTATTATTGTGGCGTTAATTGCTTTTGCATTAATGCGTGATACCCCGCAGTCCTGCGGCCTGCCGCCAGTTGAAGAGTATAAAAACGACTATCCCGATGACTATAACGAAAAGGCAGAAGAAGAGCTCACCGCGAAGCAAATCTTTATGCGCTATGTACTGCCAAACAAGCTGCTGTGGTATATCGCGATTGCTAACGTCTTTGTTTACCTGCTGCGCTACGGCATCCTCGACTGGTCACCTACCTATTTGAAAGAAGTGAAGGACTTCTCACTCGATAAGTCTTCCTGGGCCTACTTCCTCTATGAATATGCCGGTATTCCCGGCACGCTACTGTGTGGCTGGATGTCGGATCGTGTTTTCCGCGGCAACCGAGGCGCAACCGGCGTGTTTTTTATGACACTCGTGACTATCGCCACCATTATTTACTGGCAAAATCCCATCGGTAATCCGAATGTTGATATGGCTTGTATGATAGCCATCGGTTTCTTGATCTATGGCCCGGTAATGCTGATTGGCTTACATGCTCTGGAACTGGCACCGAAAAAAGCAGCAGGTACCGCAGCTGGCTTTACCGGATTATTCGGTTACCTGGGCGGTTCTGTCGCGGCGAGCGCGATTGTCGGTTATACCGTTGACTTCTTTGGCTGGAATGGTGGATTTATCGTGATGGTCGGAGGCTGCGTGCTGGCCATTATCTTACTGTTTATCGTCATGATGAGTGAAAAACGTCACCACGAGACGATGCTGAAACGCCAGGCAGATGAGCTTCACAAGTAACAACAAACGACAGAGGAACATGTAGCCGAAAGTATTAATCTGACAGTGACCCGCATCAGTAATGGGCCACTGTCAGCAGATATTCTCCCCCTTCAGACAGGATATCGATAAGCTGATTAATCCGTTCCTGCGAAGTGCCGTCATCTTCCAGCTGTTCTGCGTGATTAAATCCGTAAGATTTACCGATACCGCGACTTTCTTCCCTGGGGAATGTTTACCAAAGCCTTCTTTGTCGTTGTATTCGGTACTGTAATAGTCGCCATGATTACCCGGCATACCTTTAAAGAAGTTATACAGCCTGGAAAGCCGCTCTTTGGTCTGGCTGAATTTCTCGCTAAGAGCTCTATCACCACCTCAGAGACAATCAGTGACGGCTGATAGTTTTGTACCCTGGGGGGCAAGGCTATCAATTGAGTGCTCTTGGCCTGGTGAGCAATGTGGTTGTATTACTGAACAGGCTTGACATGCAGGAGGTGCTGCCACATCTTCACCTGTCGGGCGAAATACCTGAGGAGGAACATCTGGCAAGTTTATTCCCACTGATACATGGTCATATAAATATGCCAGACCCTCAAGCCTCGTAGCACAGGGCACAGTCAGATTAAGTTATATTAACCCTCACTAAAAATAAGCAGACAGCGTGAGGTTGCTAATCATCCGATACCGGGTTTCCCCCACTGTCGTTCAGTTCATCATTGTATAAAGCACCCTTATGGCGTGATTTTCCATAATGACGACGACAAAACATTCTTGCGCCCGGGAGGTATTTTCCGGTTATTTTAATTTTTTAACCTTGCTCTCTTCCATTCCACCCTGTTTGACTTCCATTTCATAGAATATTGCATGACTGTTCCCGTTCCGACAGTCGGTTGCTTTGGCGTTTATATTTGGCTCAGGCATTTTTATACGTCGGGTGTTAAGCATTAAAGTTCAGTGCTTATGAGGTGTTTTTTATTCGATCTGCCTCCCATAAATCAGCTAGTGAGACAATATATCCAATACGGATGCGTTATTTAAAAACAAAACCTGTAACATTTAATCAATAAATTGTTGTGTTAATGTTTATTTAGCATTTCATTCTTGTTATTAAGCCTTTTTGTAGTGAATGAATCCAGATTATGGCCAGGGTTGTAGTGATTATTATCTGTATTTATCAAGTGAGTGGGGTTATATTCCATTTATTATTGGCGTGGCGATTTAAAGTTCTGTTTTCATATTGAAATAAATTAGATTCGACTTTTCATACGCATAAAAAGCGTATTATCAGTTAATTAACACAACCGATACAATGATATTGATTTTAATCAAAAATCATTTAAATCAATATTTTATATTATATTTAAGATAGAATTGATCACCATTTCCGATCAATAAATTGACACTAATAGATTTAAACTATCGTGATTACGCTTTTTGAACGTTTTAATCGATTTTACGCAATGCGACTATTCTGATTAAATCTGTCCAACAAAACATTACAAGGCTCAGGGGGGAAACATGAATGACCGACAAATTATCGATGACAGATTAAATATGTTAATGAGTAGTTACTTCAAATCTAAACGCCTTGAGCGTGGGTTAACTGGAAAACAAATGGGTAAATTGTTATGTGTCAGTCAACAACAAATTTCCCGCTATGAACGCGGTGAAACAGTTATCCCACTCAGTTTTATGGTGTTTTTTTTAAATTCGTATGCGTTTAATTTAAATGACTTCTTTGATTATATTTCTAATGGTATTGCTGCGCGTTATAATTTGGAAGTGGATGATGATTATCCATGTTTAAATACGGGACTGCCACCATACGCACGTATGTAATTATTTTTTTAATAAAAAAATAAAAATCGGAAAAATAATGTGCACTGACTTAGTGCTTGATGACTCACAAATAAATATAACTACCGTTGTCGTAGCCTTATTGGTCTTTGGTTGTTTAAAATTAAAAAATACGGGGTAACACCTGGTATGATGTGCTTTTGCGATGAAGTAATTTAGTTATGATGATTTTTTAAGTGTCTTTCGGACGGGGCGTTTTATTGTCTTTTAAAAAGAAAATGACTGATTGTCGATATTTTTAATCTGAATTATTAATGCGTGAACATAAAAATTAACTTGGTTGAGGCTGAATGTTAACTGATAACATTTTCAGAGGGGGTGTCATTGCTCTGAATTTTGTTAGTAAAGAAATAAAGGACTTAAATTGTCAGGGATGATGGTTTTATTCATGATGTAACTTTGTATTATCAACAGAAAATGAAATTTACACCGATGGTTTTATAATCTGTGTATGGTTTCTATTTATCTTTTACTAGTAAGGAAAAATAAATGAAATTCACTAAATTAGCAATGGCAACTTTATTTGCTGCATCTGTTGTTCCATTCAGCTCAATGGCGGAAAACACTGGTGTTGTCAACTTTAAAGGAACAGTTGTCAACTCGCCTTGTAACATCGCGCAGTCCTCACTGAATCAAACTGTCGATTTTGGTCAACTATCCCGTAAAGCACTGGAAAGTGGTAACAGTGCAGAAGAAAAATTCAACATTGAATTTACCGGTTGTGACTTTGATAACTATTTTACAGATGGGGACGGTAATGCGGTTGCTGTGAACACAATGGAACTCGTGTTCACAGGCCAAAACTATGCAGATGCAGCTAACACTATGCTGGCAACCTCAACAGGTAATACGAACAACCTGGGTATTATGATTGACGGTTTTGAATTCGGAACGGCAAAAGATGTTTTATCCAGAATTGAAAATAGAGTTGGCGACAATACATTAACTTTTACAGCAGTAGCTAAAGCTGTTGATGCAAACGAATCTGTTGTTGAAGGTACATTCTCGGCAATCTCTAACTTCCGTATTACTTACCAGTAAGCCGGTAAATTGACTGTCAGTCAAGCCTGTCGGTCTATGTAACTAACGAAGAGGACTCGGATTTTATTACCGCCTCTTCGTTACTATCAATTGCTAACACGTGTTTTTATTTAACAATCTCTACGACTATCTTCAGACAGAGTCTGTCAACAGTCGAAGCCAGCGGATAAGGCAGATGATCCTATTTACGTCTGTAAGGAAGAAACGAGTGACTGTTTATAAAAGTATTGGTTTACAAATGACAGGGAGTCTCTTTTTGCTTGTTTTGAGCATAACGGCTGCTTTAGCTGCAAAAGAGGTTGGCATGCGTAATGAAGGGGTCACTCAACTTGTGGGTAGTGTGATTTCAACCCCTTGCTCAATTGTGATGAAGGATCGCTATCAAGCGGTCGACTTTTCATCTTTAACAATGCCGATGTTATCAGCTGTGGTCGAGCGTGAAAAACGTATTCGACCATTTGAAATTGAATTACGTGATTGTGGCAATGTTTATAACGTAATCGATAGCAAAACATGGATGATACGTTTTGACGGTCAAAATGCTAACGATATCAACGCTTTTATTTTACAAGGTCCTTCCCAAGGTTTAGGGGTCTCCGTTCTTGATAACACAAAAAATATGTTGATACCAGGGGAAACCTATCCCCTGTTTGACAGTGTATTACGTCAAGGTAAATCTGGGGAAACTCTTTTTTTACGTTATTTTTTACAACTGGAGTTGACAGGAAAACCTTTAGAAGCAGGAAGTTATCGGGGACTCGTTCGTTTTTTTATTGATTATCAATAAAGCACAGAGATGTCTCTTCAATTATCTCATTGAGGTCGTTTTCCTTTCTTGGTGTCTTTGGGACGGTACAGTACATGATATTCAAACTTAGCAAAGTAAAGCAGGCTATTTTACTGGCAATGAGCGTCAGCTCATACTCTGTGTATTCTTCAGAATTCAATACGGATGTGCTGGACGCGGAAGATATACAAAATATTGATATGAGTCGATTTTCCGTTGCCGGTTATGTACCGCCCGGACACTATGTTTTGACTGTCTTTGTCAACGGGCAGCGTTTGGGTTTGCCACGCGATATTAACATCTCTGAACAACATTCCCGGCAACATGCTGAAGCTCAGGCGATCTGCATTCCGGCTAATTTACTTGATCTTCTTGGACTGAAAGACTCCGCAAAACAAAAAGTAACGACCTATTATAGTGAGGGAAAGTGTCTTGACCTTTCCGCACTGAAGGGGGTGACAACAACCGTCGAATTGTCTGCATTATCACTCAAAATCACTATTCCGCAGTTATGGATGGAATACCGTGATCCTAACTGGATACCGCCGGCCTTGTGGGAGGAAGGGGCCAATGGTGCATTTGTAGATTACAATGCCAATGCGTCTGTCACCGAGGAAAACAGAGGCAGTAAACGGACGTATTTATCAACCAACGGAACCGCAGGGGTTAACCTCGGTGCCTGGCGTTTTCGTGGGGACTATAACGCAAACTATCAAAAACAATATGGTGGCAGTCATTCACAAGAAACGAGTAATTTCGATTTCAGTCGCCTGTATGCTTTTACTTCATTAAAGAAACTGGCTTCTGTTTTAACCCTTGGAGAAAACTATTTCTATTCGGATGTGTTTGAATCATGGCAGTACACGGGTATTTCATTAGAAACTGACGATAACATGTCACCGCCAAAATTAGTTGGCTATGCCCCTGAAATTATTGGTGTGGCAAATACGAATGCAACGGTTATTGTGCGTAGCCAGGATCGCGTTATTTTAGAAACCACTGTTCCACCCGGTCCTTTTCGTATAGATACGTTAGACAGCGGTACGCGTGGGATATTAGATGTTACGGTTCGTGAAGAAAACGGCGAAGAGAAAAAATTCAGTATCAATACGGCATCACTTCCTTATTTAACCCGACCGGGACGCCTTGTTTATAAGTTGGTCGCCGGTAAAACTCGCTATAACTGGCACAAGTTAACAGGCAATCCGGTAATGGGTGGCGAATTTTCGTATGGTTTATCGAACGCTTGGTCACTGTATGGTGGGTCACAACTGTCGGGAAATTACCAAACCGCAGCCATCGGTATTGGTCGGGATTTGTTTGCATTTGGTGCGTTGTCATTTGATTTGACACAGTCATTCGCGCATTTATCCAGTGAAATGTTGCAGGGACGTTCATATCGCCTGAATTATGCAAAATCATTTAATGATTTGCGCACAGATATTACTTTTGCCGGGTATCGGTTTGCGGATAAAGAATACCGCACATTAAACCAATTTATGGATCAAGATCGTACAGGTAATGTGGGGCGTGCGCCAAAAGAAAACTATCAAATTTATTTGAATAAGTACTTTGATAAATTCAGTGTATCACTGAATTATCAGTACAGTACCTATTGGCAAGATAAACCACAGACTCAATATGGTTTATATGCCAGCACCAATATTAGTATTCCGGGTTTATCCCAGCAAGATGCCAATATTTCAATATCGGCGACACGAACAGAGCGTAACAATAAATATAAAGATGATGCAATTAACCTGTATTTATCCGTGCCTCTATATAGTGGGCACAATGTGACGTTCTCAGAATTATATTCACGATCGCGCGGTAATGCCCAATACAACCACAGTGTCGGTTATAGCGGCTATAGCGACAGGGATAACTACAGTTTGAATGTGGGGTATAACCATGGACAAAATATGGACAGCCAGTCCAGTATCAGCGGGTACTATTCGCGCAATCTTTCTATGGCTAAATTATCTGCTAACGCCAGTTATGTTCCGCAGCAATACCGTAGTTTTGGTGCAGCTATTAACAGTGGTATCACGGCAACTGCAGAAGGTGTTGCCTTACATCAGTCAGCACATGGTGGTACTCGTTTAATGATTGAAACACCAGGCGTCAGCAATGTTCCCTTGGATAGCGGTGTGATCAAAACAAACCGATTTGGGCTTGCTGTAATTCCTAATGTCAATAGTTATCGTAAGTCGACGGCATCTATTAATACCAGTCAACTCCCTGAGAATTTAGAGACGCTGGAATCAACGACCGATATAACCTTAACAAAAGGAGCCATTGGCTACCGTACTTTATCGGTCATGAAAGGGGACAAACTCTTTGCCATTTTAACATTGAGTAATGGCAAACCCCCTCCTTTTGGTGCCAGTGTGCGTAATGGCGATGAGCGCGAATTGGGTATTGTCGGCGAAGACGGTGTGACATGGTTAGTCGGAATTGCACCAAAAGAAAAGATATTTATTTATTGGGCTGGTAAGAAGCAATGCGAAGCCCTACTGCCTGAAGAATTAAAGTCTTCATCTGGCATGTTATTGTTGCCTTGCAGTACGCCTAATAAAGTTGCAAATGTACCGTTGGTAAAATAACCATTTAATCAGTTTCATGAGGTCAATTATGTTTAATTTAGGTCAAGACTTATGTCGCACACTTGTTGCTATTACTGTATTAACCTCAGCTGTCAATGCTTATAGCGCGGTTACATTAGACAGAACACGTATTGTTTTTCCTGGGACAGAAAAATCGATTAATGTCACCATTTCTAACGATAACCCCGAAGAAGCTTATTTAGCACAAAGTTGGATCGAAGACTTGCAGGGCAATAAGTTAACGAAAGGAGCGATCCTGGCAACCCCGCCGTTACAGCGGGTTGAGCCGAATAGCACCAGTTTAGTGCGTTTAAGTACGACCCCTGAATTGGGTAAGTTACCCCAAGATCGAGAATCTGTCTTTTACTTCAATCTGCGTGAAGTGCCGCCAAAATCCGTCGATGGAAATACCTTACAAATTGCTCTGCAATCGCGAGTCAAATTGTTTTATCGACCAGCTGGCATTTTGCCTGAGTCGGAGACTAAGTGGGCGCATAAAGTAACATTAACTAAAACGGCGAAAGGTTATCGTATCAATAATACGACCCCGTTTAATTTGACGGTGATTGGGCTAGGGAATAGTAAAGCTAATTCTGAACAAAAAGCTTTTGACGTTGTGATGGTGCCACCAAAATCAATTCATGAGGTCGCCTCTCCGGTATTGTCCACACCTTATTTAACTTATATCAATGATTATGGCGGTAAGCCAACACTGGCATTTCGTTGCCAGGGTGGCACTTGCACGGTAACGGGCGAACAGTAATTGACAGGCGTATTCCTCAACGGGGAAAGGATGATGAGTAAACAAACAGACTTTATAGAATCAGCATGGTTTAAAGCGACATTGTTCCTTGTTGGCTGTGTATTTAGTCAACTTGTCATGGCGACAAGCCCTGTTGCGAATACACCGGTGAATCAATCGGATTATGAATTGCTGCATCAGGGTAGAATAGAGGTGAGCGCGGTATTATTTAATGCACCTTGTAATTTATCTTTTAATAAAGCGCTGACCTTGACAGAGTGCGGAGCAGGAAAGGATTACCAGGACATGAATCTGCATGATTCCCCGCCCAAAACGCCTGTCACTGTCCGATTTTATAATGCGCAGCATCGGTTATCTTCTGTGTCTTATCCTCTTTCATTATTAAATGGTAGTAACCCAATTCATATTCCCTTGGTGATGGAAGGGAGTCGTACATTACGTTTAGAGGTGAGCTATGAATAAGGTTACGAGATTTTTTTGGCTTTTTCCTGCCGCTCTTTTAGGCTGGCAGTCTCAAGTATTGGCTGCCAATTTCTTAGATATTGAATTTAGCGGTGAACTTATCGGTAGCTCGTGCACCGTTGCCACAGAGTCAATGAATAAAAATATCACGATATATAACTTACGCAGGCAATTTATTAATGAGAATGAAAAGAGCGATGTCACCCCTTTTACCATTGCTATTGATAAGTGCAGTGATATAGATTTACAAAAAAGCATCAAAATAACATGGAAAAACAATGAATTAGTTAGTGTTGGTGGGGTGGATTTTTTAACAACCTCTGGTGAAAGCGGCGTCCTGTTAGGACTGGTCGATAAGGATGGAAACCCCATTATCTGGAATGAGCCGATGACCATCGGTAATGTCACTGTTGTCGAGGGTTTACAACAGTTTGATTTTGGTGTTTTTGTCCGCAAACCCGCGACAGGTGAGGCCAGAATCGGTGATTTTTCAGGTATCGCGACTTTCAATGTGGAGTATGAATAGTGAAAATACTCAATAAGATGAAGAAACCTCTCGGGTTATTTTTGTTGTTTGCCTCATTAGAGAGTCATGCTGACGTTTTCATTGAGGTCACCGCCACAATGGTCTCTCCTGCTTGCAATATTCGCAGTGAAAATAGTGAATCACCGCTGAAAATTGGTTTTGGTACCCTTAATCCTGAAAATCTCAACACAACCTCGTCGGCGAAGGATTTTTCGATTTACATCTCAGGCTGTGATTTCAGCAAGGCGTTAGCAATAGTGTTGAATCCAAAAGGAGGAAGTACTTTGTTATATAACGGGAAAAATATACTGGCAACCAGTACCGACGGGCTTGGTATTGATTTTAAAGAAGTTACAGGCGGAACCGTTCGGGCATTGGAAGTGAGCAAAAAGCAACGTATTTACCCGGAGCAGGTTGATGCAACCCTCTATCGCATGGATTTACAAGCGCAATTAGTTAGCGCAGAGCCTGTCAATCAACTGGAACTGGGGAAGTTTACTTCAATAGTCACCTTTTCTGTGACGTATAACTAGTAGGGTATTTTATCATGTTGAGCCTAAAAGGTATGGAACTTACTCAATGGTGGCTGCCGCTTCAAAAAATAATAAAAAATGGCAGCGTCTCTAAAAAGAAGCTTTGTTGGCGTTTAATTCCATTCTGTTATTATTTATTGGGGAGCTTATTGTTGCCATCCATTGCGTTAGCAAACTATGCACCGCGGATCGCTAACCCAAATGATGGATATTTAATTCAGCTCAAGAGTGACTCTCCAGTCAGTCCTAACCCGGTTGTTGGTACTGATGGCAGAAGCTATTATCGCGTAGGTAACCCGATAATAGTTAGCAATACAGATACTGACTCTGTTACCGTAGCAGGATCGGTAAGGTGTCTGGGTACCACATGGGGTGGAACGAATAATTATGATATTCCTTCAGGCTCTGCTTATCATAAGCTATTCATTTATGTACCTTCCGCGGGTACAACAGTCGAAGGCAAAGAAGCCTATCGTATTAATAACAACCTCATCATGACGGTTGACACTAAAATGGCCGATTGGACTCATATCCCCGACTCTATTGCTTGCTCTGATCTTACCTCAATAAATGCTACTTATAAAACAGAGCAGACATATGCTTTTGCCGTGCAGTTTCCATTGACACTGAGATTCTACATTAATGATAAAATTATTGATGGTCAGGTGGTTGTCCCCGCTATGCCACTTGCGGGCTATGTACGTGCATTTATGAGACCTCTTACGTCGCCAACGTTTGCATCTTGGTCATTGAATGAGAGCACAGTACCAATGCGATTGCGTTCTTCGACATTAAACGTACCTTCTTCTTGTACAACAATGAGCAGTACAGGGCAGGCAGATACCGTTAATTTACGTCACGGGCGGTTGAATGCGTTAAATTATGACAGTGAGGTATCAGAAAGGGTGTTTTATACCTGTGAATTCACCGAGTTAACAAAAGTTAGATTACGGCTTGATTATGCCACTGATGATGATCCACAAAAACGACTACCCATGGTGAACAGTCAGAACAGTGAGAATAAAATCTACAGTGAGTTGACGATGGTTGATGAAGGCACGGGCCAGACGGGTAAAGATTTTAAAGTTGATATTAAAGAACTAATGACGATTAAAATAATAAGCCGAATTCAAGGCACAGATGCGGTTGCAGGCGACTATACAGGTTCTGCCTGGCTGATTGCTACATTCGATTAGCGGTGATGGGTGCTCTGTGCCCATTTCATTGAAATGCCCGAGGCTGACTTGTAGCCCTTGATATCAAGGGCTACAGACGATATGCAAGGCACTGTTGCAAAGTTTAAGTGACTGATAGGCTAAATTGACTATTTTGTTACTAAGGCTCCTTGTATGAATGTATTTAAAGGTCGTCATTTTACCAAGGTTATCATCCTTTGGGCCGTGCATTGGTACTGCATACGGTATCAGCTATCGAGCGCTTCAGGAAATGCTAGCTGAGCGCGGAGCGCTCCTGTACAGCCTCATAGAGACATGCAAACTGAATGGTGTAGATCCGGATCGCTATCTTCGACATGTTCTTGATGCGATAGCTGACTGGCCGGTAAACCGGGTCAGTGCACTGCTACCCTGGCGTATCACTCTGCCAGTGGAATAATCCTCTTACGTCAATACGGTTCTCGCTGGACGCTTACAAATCCTCAAATCCTCAAATCCTCAAATCCTCAAATCCTCAAATCCTCAAATCCTCACAACGGATGTATTATTCCTGCGCCATAATGATTTGAATCTTTATCGGGATTTATCAAAGCACCAGGATTTATCGCAGAGTTTTTTAATAAGAGTTCATTTTTCTTAAGAAAATTCCACAAGAATTTTATTATGGAATAAAACATCAGCAGGAAGTTGGCGTAGAGGGGGTATTTTTTTAGTACCAAAGAGTTATTTATAGGCGCTATTTTTCTGTCATGTTTAGAAATTTAAAAATTTACAAACCTACTTTTTTTGTACATACGTTTGTTTCGTAATAAATGCCTTTCATGCAATCCCTTACACCACAGGGTTTGTAGGGGTGTTGTGGGAATTTTCTTACAAATCATAGCTGTGGGAGAATTATCTGATATTGATGCTCTGTAAAGTTGTGTTACAAAATTTTATTTCCAATAACTTGTCGAACATTCCTAAAATCTATTTATCACATGTTATCCAGGTAAGTTAAATTAGGATAGCTCACAAAAAAATATATCAGCTTGTTATATAAGAGGATGTTCTTTTTCTTTAATTCTCATACTAAAGACAAGGGCAGTCATTCACATTTATTGCGTGCTGAAAATTAACTTTTTTATAACGCACAGAACGGGAACAGCTATGTCTAATTCTTATCAGTCAGAAATTCCTAAGGCTCGCGTCAATATTCAGCTGAGTTTGCACACTGGCAAATCAAAGCAGAAAGTTGAATTGCCTCTTAAGCTGATGGTCGTCGGGGATTACAGCAACGGTGCCGAAGAAAGTCCGGTATCTGAACGTGAAAAAGTTAACGTCAATAAGAATAACTTCGACAGCGTGATGGCAGGCTATTCTCCGGCTGTCAGCCTGGATGTTGAGAATACCCTTGCCGGTGACGGCAGTGAGGAACGTATCAACCTTTCTTTCAATGAAATGAAAGACTTTGAGCCAGAACAGGTTGCCCGCCAGATCCCTCAGCTGAAAGCCATGCTCGCCATGCGTAGTCTTCTTCGCGACCTGAAAGCGAACCTGCTGGATAACCAGACTTTCCGCAAAGAACTGGAAAAAATTCTGCTTGATCCGGCACTCAGCGCTGAACTACGTAGCGAGCTGTCTGCCCTGGCGCCTAAACAGCCATAACCATCACGATAATTTAACGGATTAATTAAGGAATGCTGATGTCTGTAAAAAATGAACATGCCGCGGGCGGCGAGAGTGTGGTGCTGGAGCAAGCGGGTAGCGTCTATGCCTCTTTGTTTGAAAAAATTAACCTGAACCCGGTATCCGAGCTGAGCGCGCTGGATATCTGGCAGGATGCACAGGCGATGTCGGATGCGACAGCAGATGAGCGCCTGACCGCAGGAATGCAGGTGTTTCTCGAATGCCTGAAAAAATCGGGTTCAAAAGTTGAAAAACTGGACAAGACGCTTATCGACCACCATATCGCTGAGCTGGATTTTCAGATTAGCCGCCAGCTTGATGCGGTGATGCACCATGATGAATTCCAGAAAGTGGAAAGCACCTGGCGCGGTCTGAAATCTCTGGTCGATAAAACGGATTTTCGCCAGAACGTCAAAATTGAGCTGCTGGATCTGTCGAAAGACGATTTACGCCAGGATTTTGAAGATGCCCCTGAAGTGGTGCAGAGCGGATTATATCAGCATACCTATACCGCTGAGTATGACAGTCCGGGCGGAGAGCCGATTGCGGCCCTGATCTCTGCTTACGAATTTGATGCCTCAGCTCAAGACGTGGCGCTGCTGCGCAATATCGCTAAAGTGTCTGCTGCGGCTCATATGCCGTTTATCGGCTCTGCGGGACCGAAATTCTTCCTGAAAGATTCCATGGAAGAGGTCGCGGCAATTAAAGATATTGGCAACTATTTTGACCGGGCGGAATACCTGAAATGGAAATCCTTCCGTGAGAGCGACGATTCCCGCTATATCGGCCTGGTGATGCCGCGTGTGTTAGGCCGTCTGCCGTATGGCCCGGATACCGTGCCGGTACGCAGCTTCAACTACATTGAAGAAGTGAAAGGTCCTGACCACAATAAATACCTGTGGACCAACGCTTCCTTTGCCTTTGCCGCCAATATGGTGAAAAGCTTTATCAGCAATGGCTGGTGTGTACAAATTCGTGGCCCGCAGGCGGGTGGTGCAGTCAAAGACCTGCCTATCCATTTGTATGACCTGGGCACCGGCAATCAGGTGAAAATCCCGTCAGAAGTGATGATCCCGGAAACGCGTGAATTTGAATTTTCCAGCCTCGGTTTTATCCCGCTGTCTTACTATAAAAACCGTGACTACGCGTGCTTCTTTTCGGCGAACTCCGTCCAGAAACCGGCCCTGTATGACACCGCCGATGCCACGGCGAACAGCCGGATCAACGCCCGTCTGCCGTATATATTCCTGCTGTCCCGTATCGCGCATTATCTGAAACTCATCCAGCGTGAAAATATCGGGACCACCAAAGACCGGCGCCTGCTGGAACTGGAGCTGAACACCTGGATCCGCAGTCTGGTCACCGAAATGACCGATCCGGGCGACGAGCTGCAGGCTTCCCACCCCCTGCGTGATGCGAAAGTGACCGTGGAAGATATCGAAGATAACCCGGGCTTCTTCCGCGTGAAACTGTACGCGGTACCGCATTTCCAGGTCGAAGGCATGGACGTCAACCTGTCACTGGTTTCCCAGATGCCAAAGGCGAAAGCATAATCTAAAGGCAGGAAGCCGATGAAAACGGAACAACCGCTATGGGGCAGAGGCGTTATGGTCTCTCCCCAGCACTTCCAGCAACAGGCCGCATACACGGCCTGGTCTGCGGAATGTATCGCCCGACTGGGCCTCAGCCATCCCTGGGGGATGATTGAGGCTACCTTCGAACCGGAAGCACTAAAGCTGGGACGTCTGCAGGCTCGTCATCTGCATATCCGTTTTCAGGACGGCACATTGATTGACACTGACAATGCTGACGACCTGCCTCCGGTGTTGTCGCTAGGAAGTGCTGAATCGAATGGTGTGGTCGTGGTGCTGGCCCTGCCACTGCTGCGGGCGAACGGCGGTAACTGTCTGAAACCAGATGAAGCCGCCGATCGCCCGGTGCGTTATCGCCAGCGCTGGCGGGATGTTCGCAATACTTTCGGAGAGGACACCCGTCAGATTGCGGTGATCCAGCCGGAGCTGACGCTGCGCTTTGCTCACCAGAACAACAGTGATTATCTGACCTGCCCGGTTGCCCGCGTGCAACAGGATCCCCAGGGCGGATGGCAACTTGACGAGACCTTTCTTCCTCCGCTTCTGACCCTCCAGGGAAGTCGCTGGCTGGTGCTTCAACTGGAACAGCTGATGACCCAGCTGCGCACCCGCCTGACCCGACTGATGTCGATGCGCCGTGAAAGCAATGAACGCATGGCGGATTTTGCCGTGGCCGATGTGTCCCTGTTCTGGTTACTCAACGCCCTGAACAGCGCGGAGCCTGTCCTCGGCCAGTTTCAGCGTAATCTGCAAAGCCCGCCGGAGCGTTTGTATCCGGAACTTGCCCGCCTGGCGGGGGGCTTGCTGACATTTTCTCTGGAACATCAGGTAAGCGCCATTCCTGTCTGGCAGCACGAGCATCTTAACAGGGTATTTCCGCCGCTATTTGATTTGCTCGGCGACCTGCTCGAAGCCAGCCTGCCGTCACGCGTGGTTGCCCTGGAACTCGACTATGATCCACGGCTGCACTTTTGGCAGGCCCGCCTGCACGATCCTCGTCTGCGTGAAGGCGCCGATTATTACCTGTCGGTACGCTCCCCGATGCCCGCGGCACAGCTGCAGGAACAGTTTCCACGCCAGTGCAAAGTGGGTAGCCCTGATCATGTGCGGGGGATAGTGAACTCTTCCCGCGTGGGTGTCCCCCTGGTGCCCCTGCGCCATGTTCCGGCTGCTATTCCGCTACGTCTGGAAAACCAGTATTTCAGTCTTGATCTCTCTCATTCGCTGGGCGCTGAAATGCTTCAGGGCGGAACCTGCATGTTTTATGTCCCCGGAATGCTCGGTGATCTTGAACTTGAACTCTTTGCGGTACTGAGAACATGAATGAAGATAAACGCGGTGCTGCCGCGTCCATTGATATTGATGCATTGCTGCAGGATACCTGGCTGCAGGTCATCAGCCTGCGTCACGGCCCGCAGTTTCAGGACGGAGAAGGTCTGGTTCTGTGGGAGCGCTGCATTGCCGATGTAGAGCGCGTGCAGCGTGAACTGAAAGCCAGTGGGCTGGACGAAGCCAGTTGCCGGCATATTATGACCGCCCAGTGTGCCCTGCTCGATGAGACGGTAAAAGGCCGTGGAGTGGACGATGATGCCTGTGTGCAGTGGTATAACATTCCGCTGCAGGGACATTTTCTCGGCACCATGGATGCCGGCGATACCCTGTGCGATCGGATGCGTGATGTGCTGCGTGAGCCGGCCCCGGACAGTGCGGTGTTGACGTGTTTTCAGCGCGTGATGATGCTCGGGTTTCTGGGAAACTTCCGTTCCCTGAACGATCCGGAACGTCAGAAACTCGTCTCAGCCTTGGGCGAACAGGTGACGCCGTTCAGTTATCCACATAACCACCCGATCCTGGCAGAAAGTCAGAACGGATGGAGTATGGGAGGCTGGCTGGCCTCCTGGCCGGTACGTATTGCTCTGAGCGTCATTATTCTTATTGCACTCTGGTGGGGACTGGATCACTGGCTTAATCAGACATTGCTGACCCTGCTGCCTGGGGCTGTAAAATGAGCCTCGTACAGCGATGTGGGCTGGCATTGTGGGCTGCATTACTGAGCGGTATAGTCTGCCTGGGCTTCCTGCCGGTCACCATGCTGGCCGCGGTATGTATCTGGATTGCCACACTGGGGCTGATTGCCGCGCTCTGGTATGTGGTGAGCCGTCGCACGGAATATGAATCCTCCCTGCAATTGGATGCCCTGCCTGAATCCTCTTATCGTCAACCTGTGGTGCTGGTTTGCGGTGATGTGTCCCAAACCTGGGCTAAGGGCTCTTCAGTACTCACCGTCACCCAGGGGTGCTGGATCCGGGTGGAGGATTATCAGGATCTGGAGCACGTTGCCCGTCATGTACTGTGGATGCGCCCGCACTGGGGGCGTCAGCTGTCCGTGATGGTCAGTGTTTGTCCGCAGCAGCATGCCGACACGGAACGGCTGGCCAGTCGTCTGCTGGCGCTGCGCTGGCAAATCAGCCAGCTGCGCAAGGAGACCGGGTATAGCATACCGCTGGTGCTCAGTGGCTGGACGGGTAGCAGCATGATACAGGATACGATCTGGCAGACGGCTATTCCGGGAGAGAGGATCCACGTATGGCGTGAGTCTTCCCCTCCGAGTTCAATTGCGGCATGGGTCACCACCGGCGGGGGGATGGCCATGCAACAACAGGTGCTGATGAACAGCCTGATGAGGTGGTTCTATACGCATGTCAAAGCAGTATTTATGGATGAAAACCCGGATATCCCGGCGATTACGCCCAGGGCCGTACTCTGGGGAATGGGGCCGGTTCTTGCCGGAAGCCTGGACTCTTCTGTCTGGACTGCATGGCTGGCCCGCCATACCGCCATGCAGCGGGTAGCCGGCTGGCAGCCTGCAGGTACGGGCAGCACTGGATCGTCACTGTTTCCGGATTTCGTGCTGCCGCTGTTGCCGGAAGGGCAGGGAATAACTTCGCGTGCCAGGGCCTGCCGCTGTGCTATTGCTATTTTCACCCTTGCTGCGGTGGCAGCCTTGTTAAGCAGCGGCTGGAATAACCACCAGTTGTTGCATCAAGTCAGTTTCGATATCACACAATACGAACATATCCCGATGGATGACGACGCGTCGAAGTCCTCCGCCGTTAAGGTGCTGCGTGAAGATGCCACTCAGCTGGATGACTGGGCACGCCATAGCGCTCCGCTGGGCTTGGGTCTCGGCCTGTATCAGGGAGAGCGCTTGCGTATTCCCGTTCTGGATGCGATCCGCTCTTATATTCCGCCGCAACCACCGGTACAGCCTGAACCGCAACCGAAACCGAAACCTACACTACCGACCCCGAAAATCATCCGACTCGACAGCATATCGCTGTTTGACTCCGGTCAGTCCGTACTCAAGACGGGTTCCACCAAAATGCTGATTAATTCACTGGTCGGAATTAAGGCCAAGCCGGGCTGGCTGATTGTCGTGGCCGGGCACACTGATAACACTGGCAACCCGCAACTGAACCAGACGCTGTCTCAGAAACGTGCCGAAGCGGTGCGCGACTGGATGCGTGACACCGGTGATATACCGGAAAGTTGTTTTGCGGTGCAAGGCTACGGCGAAAGCCGACCGGTAGCAACCAATGACACAGCGGAGGGGCGTGGGCTCAATCGCCGTGTCGAAATCAGTCTGGTACCCCAGGCCAATGCCTGTCAGATACCAGGCCACACTGAAGCGTCATTGCAGGATGGTGGCGCATTACAACACAATAGGGAGTAATTCTATGGCAATTCCTGTTTATCTCTGGCTGAAAGACGACGGCGGCGCGGACATCAAAGGGTCTGTTGATGTTCAGGATCGCGAAGGCAGCATCGAAGTGGTGGCGCAGGAGCATAACCTGTACATACCGACCGACAATAACACCGGCAAACTAACCGGTACCCGTATCCACACACCTTTCCTGTTCACCAAGGAAATCGACTCTTCCAGCCCGTACCTTTATAAGGCTGTCACCACCGGACAAACCCTGAAGTCTGCAGAGTTCAAGTGGTATCGCATCAATGACGCGGGCCAGGAAGTGGAGTACTTCAACACCACGCTGGAAAACGTCAAAGTGGTGAAAGTCAATCCAGTGATGCATGACATCAAGGATCCTTCTAAAGAGAAGCACAACCACCTGGAGCGGCTTGAGCTGCGCTACGAAAAAATCACCTGGACCTACAAAGACGGCAACATCATTCATTCCGATTCCTGGAACGAACGCGCGACAGCGTAAGTCACCCGCGGGCAGGTTTCTCTGCCCGCTTTTTTCATTTTTGCTGAGAGTCTGCCGCAAGCGGACATTCAGCAAAAATACACTCTGCCAGCCCGACCGTATGCGCTTTGGTCCCCTCTACGGGAAACAGCGAAGGGCGGTAGCGTGCCCTGGAACAGCATAAAGAGAGAAAGCCATGGAAAACCCAGCCAGCCTGTTGAGACGTCTGAATCCTTACTGTGCACGTGCGATGGAAGGCGCAGCTTCGCTCTGTCAAACCCGCGCCCACGCGGAAATTTTACCGGAGCACTGGTTGCTGAAACTGCTGGAGCAGGGGGAGGGGGATCTCACTGTACTGGCACGCCGCTATGAGTGGGATATGGATGCACTCTGGCAGGACTTACTGGGCTGGCTGGA
>NZ_CANMLV010000025.1 GCF_947498825.1 uncultured Cedecea sp.
ATCGCGCCGAGGAAAATCACCCAGAAAAAACAGAACCGGGAGAGTTCGTCTGAAATCGGAAAACCGGAATGGAAGCCGTAGCGCATAATCACGTTACCGAACACCATCACCATCATGCAGACCATGCACAGCACCATCACCGCTTCAAGTGCTTTAAAAAAAAGATTAATCAGCCACTGCATACTCTCTCCAGGAAGATAATTCCGTCACACCGTCCCTGAGATGCACGAGGGCATCTCAGGGCAGGCTTACGCATCAGTTTACTTTAAGGACTGGCGCACCTTGTCACGCTCGGCGACAAAGTTTTCTACAAACTCAGTACCGATGATTGTGGTGTGCTTGTCGAATACCGGCTGCACCACGGCACGGATTTTTTCCATCTCTTCAGGGGACAGGGTGCTGATTTTCATGCCGTGTTTCGCCAGCTCTTCAAGGGCGTTGTCCACCTGGCTTATCTCCTGCTCACGCTGGAAGGTGCGGGTTTCTTCTGCGGCTTCTCTGACGATTGCCTGCTGTTCCGGGCTCAGAGCGTCAAACCATCTTTTGGATACCACCAGCGCAACCGGGGTATAGACATGGTTAGTGGTGGTGAGGTTATTCTCCACTTCGTAGACTTTGTTCTGATACATGTCCACCACCGGGTGCTCATGCCCGTCCAGCACGCCGGTTTCCAGGGCGGTAAATACCTCTGAGTACGCCAGAGGAACCGGATTAATGCCCATGGCCTGGAAGCTGTCGATAGCCACCTTGGTTGGCATCACACGGATTTTCAGGCCTTTCATATCTTCCAGTGAGGTCACCGGATGCTTGTTATTGGCCAGGTCACGGAAAGCACCGCCGCTCCAGGTCAGGGGATACATGCGCATGCTATACAGGCTTTCGAGCATTTTTTGCCCGACCGGGCCGTCGAGAACTTGTGCAGCTTCTTCATCACTCTGGAACAGGAACGGGAAGTCAAAGATTTGCAGCTCTTTCTGACGTCCGGCCAGCGGCGATAATGCCCCCATATAGAATTGCTGGGTGTCACTCTGGATAGCCTGCAGCATCTGCTGTTCAGAGCCGAGGGTACCGGAACTGAAAATATCGATTTTAATTTCGCCGTTACTCTTTTCTTTCACCGTATCAGCAAAGCGTTGCATGGCAACACCGCGTGGGTGGGTGTCGGTAAAGGAGTGTCCCAGGCGGGCGGGTTTAACGTCACTGGCAGAGACTGCCATGGCCGTCATCAGCGTACTGAGTGCCAGACCGCCCGCCAGAACCCACTTGTTGATATTTTTATAATTCATTAATGACATAGGTAACCTCGGATTTAATTGAATATATTGTTCTTAAAGAAATCAGATAATAATGGGCTTGTATTTAATGCCTGAATATTACGGTCTGGATGCCGTACCATCAGGTGTGCGAGCCATTGTCCAGGACGGAATTCCCCCTTCACAGGGATATTTCGCGGCCTTCGCTTCATCAATATCAATTCCGAGACCAGGTTTATCGTTCAAATAGGCATAACCCTGGTCAATTTCCGGACAACCGGAGAAAACATCACGCAATGCATCATTCATTGGCGTGTATTCCTGAACGCCGAGATTTGGTGAACTCATGTCCAGATGCATATTGGCGCAAACACCGACGGGTGAGATATCTCCCGGTCCATGCCAGGCTGTGCGCACGCCATTCAGTTCACTGTAAATCGCCAGTTTCTTCGCAGGCGTAATGCCGCCGATAGTACTGACATGACAACGGATATAATCGATCAGTTTATTATCGATCAAAGGCTTCCATTCATTCACATTCACAAACAGTTCACCCATGGCGACGGGCGTTGAGGATTGCTGGCGCAGCATTTTCAGCCAGTCAATATTTTCCGGTGCAACCGGATCTTCAAGATAGAAGAGCTGATATTGTTCCAGCGTTTTAGCCAGATTAATCGCCGTCACGGGGGTAACGCGCTCATGCACGTCATGAATAAATTCGATACCGAAACCCAGTTTATTACGTAGATGGTCAAATAAACGTGGAACACTTTTGGCATAGGCATCCGGATCAAAATAGATACCTGGTGTTTTACTGCGTGGTGAGCGTTTTGGCTGGATATTTTTCGCCCGTGCCAGTTGAGTGGCAATCAGTTTAAGATCCTCAGTACCCGCACCACCATACATGCCCATCTGGCAGCGAACATACTGGTAGCCCTCTTCCATTCTGGCGCGAATATTATCTTCCACTTCAATTTCATCACCACCATCGGTATGGCAGTACAGCGGAATACCATCGCGACACTTACCGCCAAGCAGGTCATAGACCGGCATCCCGGCTAGTTTGCCTTTAATATCCCACAGCGCCATATCCACACCAGACAGCGCATTATTCATAATAGGCCCGTTACGCCAGTAACCGCTTACCGCCGCAGACTGCCAGATATCCTCAATACGCGTCGGATCTTTACCCATCAAAAATGGCGCCATATAGTCATCAATGGCACTCTTCACGGCAAAAATACGTTGGGTAAAGGTTGCGCATCCCAGACCATAGAGGCCCGGCTGGTTAGTTTCGACCTTTACAACGGCCAGATCGATCCCACCAGGTGCTGTCAGAATCGTTTTTACATTGGTAATTTTCAGGTTACTCACTCGCATTCCTCAGTTCAGCAAATTGGCTGCACATCACATTTGTTGTAAATAAAACCACAACAACACGTAAGTCGTCCTACATATTCACGCTTTTATATCACGCTTATTCAGGAGAGGAATGTTAAATATTCTATTCTGTGACATGGATCAACAGAATAAACGATGACCAATTAAATGGATGTAAATCATAGGTATACAGTTAAATCGAAGAATAAATACAATTTTTCATTATCATAAATGTTAAATTATCAGTATGAAATTTCCTTTTGTTATGTATAAAAACCAAAAAAGCAAACTTGTTGTCATACAGATTATGCAAAAAGAAAAATACATGATAACTTTCTGGCCTGAACAATCACGTACTGACAGCAAAGGTGCTCCAGGTCACATCCGGAACTCAGGTATACTCGTCCCGGCGAACATTTTATTGCCTTAAATGCTATATTTTGTGGCGTTTCATCACCTACACGGATACCTAAATTGAGTATAAAATCCATTCAAAAACAAAATGTCGTCAATGAAGTTTATGAGCAGATAAGCGCAAAATTGCTTGATGGCAGTTGGATGCCCGGCAATCGCCTGCCCTCTGAAGCTGAACTGACCGTTTCGTTTAATGTCAGCAGGGTCAGTGTGCGCAGTGCCGTTCAGCGCTTTCGCGATTTGGGTATTGTGGTCACTCGTCAAGGTAGCGGCAGCTACGTCAGCGACCACTTTACTCCTCAGATGTTGAGCAAAAATCCTCGCCCGGTAATGCATCTCAGCCGTGAAGAGTTCCACGATATGATGATCTTCCGCCAGACCGTGGAGTTTAAATGCGTTGAACTCGCCGTTATTCATGCCACCGAAGAGGATATTCTCCAGCTTGAGCAGGCATTGAATAATATGCTTATCAATAAAGGCGACTATAAAAAATACTCAGAGGCCGATTACGAATTCCACCTGGCGATCGTCCGGGCATCGCACAATAGCGTATTTTATAACGTGATGAACTCGATTAAAGATATCTATTATTATTATCTGGAAGAGCTCAATCGCGCCCTGGGTATTACGCTTGAAAGCGTGGAAGCCCATATCAAGGTTTACCGGTCAATTAAAGAACGCGATGCCAGTGCCGCAGTGAAAGTCCTCAATGAGGCGATGTCGGAAAATGTCACGGCGATTGAAAAAATCAAGTCTGAAGCCGGTATTCCGTCTGATACAAAAGAGACAAAAAAAGCACGGCAATAGGCTGGGAGTGACAGCCGAAATCTACTGCTTGCCTGCCCCTTTCTCTTGATATCTTACTGGTGATATCTATTTCAGCTTAAGCTGCCTGTACGGCAGTGAATCTAACCTTTTATCTATTCAGAATGTTTTTTATGTTCCTGGCTACACTGGCAGAGCTGTTTAATTTCATGATCTGATAATAAAAATAAGCCAACTGAAGAATAAACCAAGGTCTGGTGAATAAAGGCAGTCCCTGTCCCGGATTCAATATAAAATTGGCAGGTTAAAATCTGAAAAGGTAGTGCGATTCGGCGCGGCAAGCCTGTCGATGATGCTATTTAGTATTCTGAGGGTGACAGCCTTTCCTCTGCTGAAAAACCTCCTCTTTTAGCCCAGAGGCCTGGAAACAGGCCTCGTGGTAAAAACAGAGATAACGCGCTATATCAGTAAATAGCTCAGCCCAGAAAACGCCGCCATACCGACAATTATTGTGGCGAACAGGCTGCGCGTCACGATACCTGCCAGTATCGCAGCAATCGCTGCCAGCAGTGAAATACTGAAACCGTCGCTGGTCAAAGCCGGTTTACCAAGCAGTTCAGCACAGACAATCGCCGCCATCATTGCCGCAGGAATAAAACTCAGCCACTGCTGCAACCCTGGAGCCAGGCGAAATCGGGATAGTAATAAAACAGGAACCGTCCGCATCAAGCCGGTAACCAGCGCCGAAAGCAGGATCGCGAGGAGAATATTTCTTTCCATCTCAGGCTTCCTTTTTACCCGATAGCTTTAAACCCAGAGTCGCCAGACTTGCTGCAATCGATGCCGCGACCATCACTACGATACTCATATCAGTTTTACCAGCCATTACTAAAGTTATTAATACCGCGATGATAATACTTAACGTTTCCAGAATCTTACGCTTACTGGCATACCACATAGCCAGCACCAGACCAATAAACATGGATACCAGACTAAAACTCAGTCCCTCCATTAAAGATGCAGGTAGCGATGACGCCAGCTCTGCGCCAATCACACAGGCCAGGATCCAGTTAAGCCATGCAGTCAGGTTAAGTCCGGACATCCAGGCCCAGGAGATGGCCCCTCGCTCACTCCCGAGCTGTGCGGCAACCGCGAAGGTTTCATCACTCAGTAGCAGTCCACTAAGTATTTTTTGCCGTGACGAATAATCCCGAAAAAAGAGGCTGATCGCCGAACTCATTAACAGATAACGCAGATTCACCAGCAGTACGCTCAGTACTACCGAGGCAACCTCAGCGCCGGCCGCCCACAATGAATAAAACATTAACTGTGCTGAACCGGCATATAACACTCCGGCCAGTAGCGCCGTTTCCAGGGTACTGAATCCGGATAACGTACCAATCGCGCCCGCGGCAAAACCAATGCTCCAGTAGCCTGGAATGGTGGGTAAACAGGCTATCACTCCTGCTTTGAATTCCGTCCGGCCCTTGGTATCCGGTAGACTTTTTGTTATCAACATCAAATAATCTCACTCTGGGTTACTGAGTGGTAATATTAAGAAATTGTCAAAAGTGCGATAGTAAAATCCTGCGCATTGGTGAAAATATTGATGATGAAAGGATGTCAGTTTGATGAAGAAAATGCGGGATGAAATTAACCTCTGGCATGACAGTAAACTGTATGGCGGGATGGAGATCCTGCGCGCCTCCTGTTATGACCACAGTTATCCTGCACATTTTCATGATGAGTATGTGATTGCAGCCTTTGCGCGTGGTTCCCAGCGGACCCGGATTTGCCGCGAGCGTGGTGTGGCTTCCGCAGGTACGGTCATGGTGATAATGCCGGGTGAAGTTCATACCGGTGAAGCCGTACAACGTGACGAAGGCTGGGATTACTGTGCCTTTTATCCGTCAGCCGCACTGATTAACGAAGTCGCTGAAACAGCAATTGGCGGCCGGGGTGAGGTCAACTTTGGCGGCGAAGGTATGCGCTACGATCCGCTAATGGCCAAAAAAATGTTACAGGCTTCGGCCCTGCTTGACGCAAACAGTGACCCACTGGAAAAAGAGTGTCTGATGTATCAGGTACTGAATATGCTGGTTGGTCGTTATGGTGAACGCAACCAGCCGGGTGCGGTAAAAAAAACGCTCAGAGCGGATATTCGTCGGGCAACTGAATTTTTACATTGTGCCTACCAGCAACCCCTGGCTATCAAAGATATTGCCGAGGTCGCGGGTCTGAGTGAGTTCTATTTTATGCGAACGTTTCAGTCTCAGACCGGTTTATCGGTTCATCAGTATCTGACCCAGCTACGCCTGGTAAGAGCCAAAAGGTTACTGGCCAGAGGCGCAGATGCAGCCCAGGTCGCGACCGACGTTGGTTTTTACGATCAAAGCCATTTAATTAAATACTTTCGCCTGCACTTTGGTACCACACCGGGAGTCTTTGCGGCAGCATCAGTCTGAAGACTAACCCTGCTAATCAAACCGTGCATTTATATGGATATCAACCATACCAAGTACCGGTTCTGAAAGTTGAGCGTCAGCAAACTTCAGCGCTAGCGCTGTGCTGTCCGGAATAATCACCTTGATATCCTTCTCCATTAATCAAGAGTAAGAGGCTTCCCTGCCGGACGTTCTATCCCAGGCGATACTTCATCACCAAAACTGGCAAAGCAAAAAGCAGTGTGAGGAAGTTTGCCGCACTTATCGCCAGATCCTCAATTAACAAGCCATAGCAAAACCACAACATCAAGCCGCAGACAAACATGGCGTACATCAGACCAGAAATCCCCTGAGTATTACGGGTTTTTATCACCTTAACCGCCTGTGGTAAAAATGATAATGTCGTTAAACTTGCTGCGACATAACCAATGGCAGAGATCCACTCCATATTTACGCCTTGAGTTCAGGATTGCCTTTGATATGAAGACTCACCGGCTTCAGTGCTGCCGGGATCTCACGTTTACGGTATTTATCTAACAGATGGATCTGCACTTTTCTTAGCATATCGCCGTTCAGCTTATAGAGTCGGAAATACAGGAATAACGTGATAAGAAAGAAAAATGCCGGTAAGCCAATCATCAGAAATTCCATGCCGAGAATGGTGCTGGCATGTTGTTCAATATTCGGCACATAGCCTATCAAGCCAAGTACCAGGGCAATGAAAAAGGCCGCAAATGCCGATCCCCCTTTCACCACCATGGTTTGCACCGAGAACGCGATACTTTCACAGCGAACGTTAAGCTTGTACTCACCGTAATCGACCGTGTCAGCCACCATAATCACCTGCAATACCCAGAACAGTGCAGTGCCGATATTCAGTAAGATCCCTGCCAGAGAAATCAACCAAATACTGTTCCACCCTGAGAGGGCTATCCATAGCAATACTCCGCCGCCAAGGATCGGCAGTATTGATGCTCCAGCCCACAGTACCCGGCGCGATAAGGTTTTTACCAGCCGGGTAAAAAATACCAGGGTCAGCAAATTGGCGGCACCCGCATAAGACATGTAATACGGGAACAGGTCAGCATTACCAATAACATAAGTGAAGTAATAAATGGCAAAACCGGAAATGATATTCGAGGCAATATTGTAAGCCAGTGCCATGCCGAGCAGGCAAGAGAGCTGATCGTTTTTATAGATCAGGGCCACAATCGCTTTTAACCCCAGCTTACTGCTGTCGGCAGTTGCGTCACTGTCAGACGAATAGACTTCTTTAACGTTACGCAAAGTGATGATAGTCGAGGCCACGAAGAAAGCGATCAGCACCAGGGTAAACATCTGGAAGCCGAATCCTCTGTCTTCCCCCCCGACATAGTGGACAAAGGGCAAAGTGACACCAGCCGTGACAAACCCGGCAAGGCTTGCAAAAAAGCGAGGAAAAGGCACCAGTTGTTCCCGCTCACGTTTATCTAGCGTAATCGTCGGCACCATCGACCAAAAGGGGATATCCATCAAAGTGTAAGTCATGCCCCAGAGGATATAGGTGATACAAACGAATACCACTTGAGTAGTGCCTTCAAACAGATGGGCACTGAACAGCAAAAAAAGGACGATGGAGTTGGTAATCGTTCCAATCAGTATCCAGGGTTTAAATTTTCCCCAGCGCGAACGGGTTGCGTTGACTATCCAGCCCATGACTGGGTCGTTTATCGCATCCCAGATCCGTGCTGCCAGGAAGAGGCCACCGACCAGACCAACGGATAATCCGACAATATCGGTGTAGTAATACATCAAATACATGTATACGATACCAATCGCAAAATCTTTACCAAATGCCCCAAATCCATAACTGAGTTTTGTTGTAATTGATATGCTCATATAGGGTACCGGGTCGCTGTTACCAGCGCCCTCCTTCTGTTATTAGGTCTATCCAGAGCCGAGTAATCTACCCGGCGTTGGTCATCAGGTACGATGCAGCCATGCGGGGAGCCAGTCTCCGTGGGCGGTAATCAAGTCATCAACCAGGGCATAGATCTCTTCAATACCCAGTACTGCGGAGGTATGAGGATCAAGCATCGTGGCATGATAAACGCGGTCACGATTCTCGGTTAAAATCGCCTCCGTCAGTAATGTTTGCACATTGATATTGGTCTGCATTAACGCAGCAAGATGGGAAGGCAGAGTGCCGATACGGGTCGGTTGAATACCGTTAGCATCCACCAGACAAGGCACCTCGACACAACAGCCCCAGGGCAGATTTTCGATCAGATTGTCGTTACGCACATTGCCGTAGATAACACTCGGCTCCCCCGTCCACAGCGCATTCATAATCGTACTGGCATATTCCCGGGAAGGTTTGATATCGATACGTTCAGCGGTTTTGTACTCTTCCAGCTCTTTGCGCCAGGTGGCTAGCTGCTCAACACAACGTTTCGGATATTCATCCAGCGGCACCTTATAGCGTTCAATCAAATCCTCACGTCCGGGTTTAATAAACCACGGTGTATATTCGGCAAAGTGTTCAGAAGACTCGGTGACAAAATAGCCCAGCTTTTTAAACATTTCATAACGAACGATATTTTCACAACGCGGATTACCGTGAATGTTGGGCTTCGGTGCCTGTCCGGCTTCATAGGCTTGCAGCAAGTCAGGATAGATGCTGACGTATTCACCCTGTTCATTTTTCTTTTCAAGGTAAAGATAGAAGGCCATATGGTTGATCCCTGCGCATTGATAACGCAGCAACGCCGGATCGATAGCCAAATCCCGCGCCAGTTCCTCAGCGGTTCCTTGTACTGAGTGACACAGACCGACCTGTTTGATATGCGGATAACGGGCATACATCGCCCAGGTGTTCATCGCCATCGGGTTAACATAGTTAAGCATCGTGGCATCCGGGCAGACTTCGGTCATATCTTCACAGATTTGCCATAAATGCGGGATGGTACGTAAGGCACGCATAATTCCGCCAGGACCTAAGGTATCGGCGATAGTTTGCTCCAGCCCATGCCGTTTGCAGACGGCAAAATCCGTCACTGTACAGGGCTCATAGCCGCCAATCTGGAAAGCCACAACCACGAAATCAGCACCTTGCAGTGCGGCCTTTTGGTCCGTATAACAGGTGATTTTGCCATGAGCTCCGGCGGAATCCATCAGCTTACGAACAACAATATGTGATTCTTCCAGACGGTTCTCATCGATGTCCATCAGGGCAATATGGGCCGATTTCAGAGCCGGACGATGAAACACATCTCCCAGTATATTTTTGACAAAAATGGTTGAGCCTGCGCCAATAAAGGTAATCTTAGGTGCTGACATTTCTTTTCTCCGAGTGACAGATTAACCATCTCAGAGTGACATGCAAACTGACGCTTCTCTTCCCTCTTTCAGACCGAGCATTCCGGAAAATTCAGATTGTTTTCCCCAAGAAGGGTTATCTGAGTTTTCCGGAAGTTTTAGCCAGGAAAGAAGAGAATTCAGAATATTTATACGCATGATAAGCCTAAAATTACGCCAGGTTCACAATGTAATTTTATGGCTTGTGCGACAATTCCTGATAATTCAGGAACCGGAGACTCGCATGGATACCCGCTCACCCGCTCTGCCACCCGACCCGCATATGTGCAATAGTACCGACAGTCATACCCGCAGCCCAATGTCGCTCTACTCCGAATATCAGCGCATGGATATTGAGCTACGCGTGCCACATCTGATGGAGTCCTGTCACTGGCATGGTCAGGTCGAAGTGAATGTGCCTTTTGACGGTGACGTAGAGTATCTGATCAACAACGAAGTGGTGCAGATTAAACAGGGGCATATCACGCTATTCTGGGCCTGTACTCCCCATCAGTTAATCGATCCGGGCGACTGTCAGAAAATGGCGATTATTAATCTGCCGATGCACCTTTTTCTCTCCTGGCCACTAGACAGAAAGCTTATCAATCACATTACCCATGGGCTGGTGATTCGTTCACTGACAGCACAACAACTGAGTCCCTTTGAAGTCCTGCGCTGGCAGCAGGAACTTAACAATGCGAATGCGCAAATCCGCCAGTTAACCGTAGATGAGATTGGGCTGATGCTAAAACGTCTTAGCCTGTCGGGCTGGGAGCCCATTCAAGTTAACAAAATGGCCCGCATACACAGTAAGGGGAATAATGTGTCACGCCATGCGCAGTTTTATGTCAGTCAGATGCTGGAGTTTATTGGTGAAAGTTTTGATCAGCCGCTGACCATTGAGCATGTTGCTGAACATGTAAAACTGAACCCCAACTATGCTATGGGTATTTTTCAGCGGGTCATGCAGTTAACCATGAAGCAATATATCACTGCGATGCGCATTAACCATGTACGCGCCCTGTTAAGTGATACTGACAAATCGATTCTTGATATTGCCCTGACGGCAGGATTTCATTCCAGCAGCAGTTTTTATAGCAGCTTTAATAAGTATGTCGGTATGTCGCCACAAAATTATCGCAAACTAAGGCAGTTAAAAAATACCCGCCACAATACCGCGTAAGACATAAATCGGGAATGTGATTAAAAAGCGGAAGTTGTAAGATTTATTCAAGAACAGTTAATCATATAAAAACACGTCTCAGAACTAAAAATATACGAGTATTTGAACACCGCCAAGGGGTTAGCAATCTGAGAAATTTTTTAATGCATTGCATTGAAAACAACGGTCTACAGAAGCTGTTTATGTTCCACTTAAAAAAGTTGATACTAGAGAAAATATTTTAGATACGAAAACATATGCCAAGGAAAAAACTGCATCTGCGCACCCTCATGCTGATGTTATCTGTCGGAGGAATATTGCTCACGTCCCTGTTACTGCTCAGTGGACTGACCATTTTCCAGAAAAGAGATATTGAAAATCGGTTACTTGAAAACAATCTTGCGTATGCCCGAAAACTGGCTGATACCACTGACAGATACCTTGCGACAGCGCAGCGCGAACTCGCGTATAGTGCCAGTAAAATAGGTTCACTGAATGACAGAGAGCATTTAAGAGACGAAGCAGAAAGACTGCGCTTACAGTCCGGTTTTTTCAACTCTGTAGTGATAGTGGATAACGATGCCATTATTGCTGCCGCCTCTCCTGAAAGCCTGCAGCTTGTCGGGGTAAAACTGCGCTCAGACGCCACCCAAAAAGCCCTGGCAACGAAAAAACTGTTTATCTCTGAGCCCTTTTTCTCGGCTGCGGGTAACTATGTTGTCTTTATTTCTCAACCCCTGTTTGACTCTGCCGGCGATTATATTGGTTTTATCGGTGGCAGTATTTATCTGCAAAAAGAGAGCATGCTCAGTGATATTCTGAGTATGCATTTTTATGAAAAGACAACTGATGTCAGTGTTATCAATAACGATGGTAAGATCATATTTAATCGCGATCCGGCATTAGTGAAAGGCGAGCTGGATTTTATTCCTGGCTTGCAAATACAAAAAATTAACGATGCCAGTGGACACTTTTTTAATGATGGCAACAACCTTGTCGGTTACGCCAGCCTGAAACAAGCAGACTGGAAGGTGGTGATATCAGGCGCATCAGAGAGCGTTTCCCGTATTCTGATGCAAACCGTGATCAATGCATTCTGGTTTACCCTTATTATCATCTTGATAACTGTCACAGCGGTCATCATCTTTGCTGGCAAAATCTCCACGCCACTGGAAAAACTCGCGGATTTAACACAAGAAGACGATAGCCTGGCCGCAGCAAAAAAACTGGCCAAAATTAACGTCTGGTACCGGGAGGCAGAACATCTCAAACAGGCACTCAATCAGCATCTGTCAAACATCACCAAGCGGGTAAACGCCCTGAATGATGAAACCATGACGGATACCCTTACCGGCCTGTATAACCGTAAAGGGTTCGGTACACTGTTAAAACGGTATGCGCATGCCAGCAAGCACTGCATTATCGCTATTGATATTGACCATTTTAAGAAAGTGAATGACCAATATGGCCATGAGGGTGGCGATGCGGTACTGATTAAATTCAGTGAAAGACTCTGTAATCTGAGCACCCGTAAACAGGTAGTCTGCCGCTTTGGTGGGGAAGAGTTTGTGATATTACTCCCTTATACCGAACTGGATGAAGCAGCCAAAATTGCCGATCATATTCGTGTTGAGATTGAAAATACTGATTTTCCGTATCACCATAAAGTGACAGTCTCATTGGGTGTCGCAAGTTTTACGGATAACAACAATGATGTTTATACCGCACTACGCAAAGCCGATTTAGCGCTGTATGAAGCCAAATTTTCGGGCAGAAACAAAGTTGTCGTCAGTCACCCCGAAGGTTTTTTCCACGTCTGAAATAGAGTGACGGCAAGTAGCGTGATACAGTGCAGCTTCAAGACTTAGTGACAATTCTTTTTTGTAAACAGGCAGTCATTAATGCCCTTCAGGACAACGTATGAGCAATGAAATTCCACTAAAATTTTACGATATTGTCGACGAGTATGCGAACGAATCGGCAAAGCCTGTCAGCGACGCTGAGCGTGATGCCTTGGCGCATTATTTCCAGTTACTGATCACACGTTTAATGAATAACGAAGAAATCAGCGAAGAAGCTCAGCAAGAGATGGCGAATGAAGCAGATATCGACACGCAGCGTATTGATGATATCGCGACATTTTTAAATCAATGGGGTAATGAGTAACGCCCGTCAGCGATCAAGGTTTTCAGCTCCCCCGCTGTCCTGAAATAACAGCGGGGAAACGCCCTGTCACTCAGGAATTACTCAAAGAAGGCTTCAGGGTTATCAGCCAATGAGATAAAGTTTTTACTGTTTTTATCCAGAGTGCGAATCACACCGCTCTCAATATCATAAACCCAGCCATGTAACCGGATAGCGTTATTACGCAGGCCTACAGCAACACAAGGGTGGGTTTTAATGTTATTCAGCTGCGCAATAACGTTTTCTTCCACCATAGCGTTAACTTTATCGGTTTCATTATCCCAGTGTTTCTTATCCACTACCGCTTTTGCCGCATCGGCATAATGTAACCAGTGGGCAACAGCAGGCATTGGATCCAGGCACTGGCAGGAAGCAATGGCTTTCATAGCGCCGCAGTTTGAGTGACCACAAATAACGATATCCGTCACGCCCAAAGCAACAACTGCATACTCAATCGTTGCTGATACGCCACCCGGCTCCGGGCCGAATGAAGGTACAATATTACCGGCGTTACGTATCACAAACAGCTGCCCCGGATCTTGCTGGGTCACCAGTTCAGGGACAAGACGACTGTCTGAGCAGGAGATAAACAATGCTTTAGGATTCTGACTGGAAGCCAGACTACGGAATAGCTCTTTACGCTCCGGGAAGACCTCTTTTTGAAAATTGAGGAAACCTTCAATGATATGTTGCATAGCACGTTCTCTTTTTTTTCAAATTTCGGTCTTATCATAAAGCGAACATTCTGCCCGGCAACCCCCGAAGAGGAAAAAAACAGCGAACAGCGTTCTCACAGACCCGGTATGAGCATTTACAGATAAATATTCTGCCCCTTCCCCCACAGACATCGGAGGTGATTTAGTCTTGTGCTACCCACAGCAAATTTTCAGTGGCAAACCCCAGCTGACTGGCAATACGCAAATAATTCAATTTCACGGTATCCGGAATGGTCGGCGTGCGCGACAAGATCCACAAATAGTCACGATTCGGTCCGCTCACCAGCGCGTACTGGTAGTTATCATCCAGAGCAATAATGTTATAACCTCCATAGAACGGCCCGAAGAGCGAGACCTTTAACGCGCCGGTTGTGGGTGCGCCAGTGAAATAGGCTTTACCTTCACTTTCACGCCATTCCTTGCTGTCCGGATTATAGCCACGGTTCAAAACGCTTATCCCGCCATCGCTGCGTTTTCCGTAGGTCGCGCTCACTTGCTCCAGCCCACGCTCAAAACGATTTTCCAGCCGGGCAATTTCGTACCATTTTCCCAGGTAGCGACTGGCGTCGAACCCGGTTATCGGCGTAACCCCGGCAGGAGGTTGCGGTGATTTACAGGCAACCAGCGTCAGGGCTATCACCCCGGCAGTCAATACAGGCCATAATCTCATATCTATTCCCCCGATGAGTGACTTCGCTATAACTTAGACAAACTATCACAGTTGTCCAAGTTTATGCCAGAGTGGCTGATTACACGGTCTCGGTGTATTCATATCGAAGGTAACGATTTCAGTCGGAGAGAGTGCTCTTTAAGCATGGAGGTTATACTGACCTCAGGAGCTGGTTTATTCGCTATCAGGGCTGTTTCAGATACTGCAATAACACCAGGCGTCCATCGCTATAAGTTTCATCCGCCGGAGGCAGTGCCAGCTCTTCCAGGTTCCGCCTGTTTGAGAGCAGTATCACCAGTGCCACATTACCGCTACGGCGGTGTTTTTCCAGCCACAGGGGGAAGTTTGCCGGTGTAGTGAAGCGGTCTTCGTTACCCGGATAAGTCAGTCCATATCTCAGCTCACCTTCAGAGTTATATAAATCGATATCGCTGCGTTTCATTTCCCAGGCAATACCTGAAGCAATACCGGTATTATTCGCCAGAATATACTGGCTGTCTGTCAGTTGCGGACGTATCGCCTCGATAAATGCCTGGGGTTGCTTTGAGTGCACCACGGTATTGGGGATCGACTGTCCTACCAGCAGAGCAATACCCAGCGGACATAAAGCAACCCAAAACCAGCGGCGTTCACTGTGAAAGATTGCCACGGCCCCGACCAGCGCCCAGATAAGAAACGCCAGTCCCCCTGTCATGACCTTATTCACTTCACTGGTATCATAAAGTGTATGTTTCGTGAATCCCCAGGGCGCCAGAGCAACAAGTACAATGGCGAAACCGGTAAGACCGAATAACAGGTTCAGCCAGCCATTAACCCGTAATGTTCGCGCCTTATTTTTTGCCAGTATTACGGCATGTCGCGCCATTAATATCGATAAAGGTGCAAAACAGGGCAGAATGTAAGTCGGTAATTTTCCCTTGGCAATACTGAAAAACAGCAATGGCATGATGACCCAGCCAAGCAGATAAAAGGGCGCATTCTGGTCACTACGCTCCTGAAATCCACGCTTCAGCGCTCCTGGTAATAAGCCTAACCACGGCATACATCCGACGATGAATATCGGAATGTAATACCAGAACGGGGCTTTGTGCTGGGCATCATCTTCTGCAAAACGCTGGATATGCTCAACCCAGAAAAAATAACGCCAGTAATCAGGTTCAGCCTTAGCAATCAATAATGCCCAGGGTAAGACAATCAGTATTGCACTCACCACCGCTATCGGGCCAACTGTGAACATTTCCCGCCAGCGTTTCTGTAGTACCACCCAGGGTAAAACACCGATCACCGGAATCGCCAGCGCCAGAAATCCTTTACTCATGACCCCCAGCCCGCAGGCTAAACCGAGTAAAATATATCCCCGGATCTTTGAAGGCGTGGTGGTTGCCGTGCTGGCTGCCCAAAAGCAGCACATTGCCGCCGTCAGACATAGCGTGACCATCGGGTCGAGAACGGCATAGGTTCCGACACCATAGACCAGGAAACAGGTAAGAAAAATAACGCCGGACAACGCAGCAACAGCCCTATCACGCCACATGCGAAACGCCAGCCAGGCCACCAGCAACGCGCTGAGTGTCGTACAGAATACCGATCCCAGACGGACGGCAAAATTGTTATGCCCGAAGACAAACTGGCTGAAGGTGTTTATCCAGTAACCTAAAATGGGTTTTTCAAAATAACGTAAATCAAGGAAATGAGGCACAATCCAATTTCCGGAGAGCAACATTTCGCGACTGATCTCGGCATAACGCATTTCATCTGGCTGCCATAATCCCCGTCCGTCCAGAGGAAGCAAATACAGCAAGATAAAACAAAGACCAAATGCCGTTCCATACTTTACTAAGGATTTCATCTATCAAAACTCGGTATATTATTGTCAGCCTGGTTATCCCTGCCAGGAATAAGAAAACGGTCATAAAACGCCAATATCGCCAGTACATAAAACGTACTACTATCAACGAATACCGAGCTTCTTATTTTCGCTATTGTGGACAAGCTGTCACTGGCATTGTTCCGTCAGAGAATAAAAAAATCTTTTTTTAAAACTTAAGGATTCATTAAGAATAAAAACCGTTCTCATTCATATGGTAACGGGATTTATTAACGGGCATCTGTAAAAAAGAATATAACGCACTGAGGATAATATCGACGTTTGAAAAATATATTGTGGGATAATAAATATTATTTTTATTTAGGCTGGTATTTTATCGAATAATAGACTAGCAATAATTGAATCAAGTAAAGCTCTTCACTCAGGGTGAAGAGCTTTGGTCTGACTATTTTTTGTCTACCTGATAGAAAATATGTTTCCCGAACGGGTCAATTTCATAGCCGGTAACTTCAACTCTGACCGGTTCAAAGATAGTCGAGTGCGCTATCATCACCGCCGGCATTTGGTCATGCATCATCTGCTGAGCTTGTTGATAGATAACCGCTCTTTTGCTTTGGTCACTTTCCGCACGGGCTTCTTCAATCAGTTTATCAAACGGCGGATAACACCATTTAGCCGAGTTAGAACCACCTTGTGCTGCGGTGCATGTGAACAACGGGCCAAAGAAGTTGTCCGGGTCTCCGGTCGCCGTCGTCCAGCCCATTAATGCTGCATCGTGGTCACCATTTTTCAAACGTTGCAAATACTCGCCCCATTCATAGGTCACAATCTTGGCATTCACGCCGACCTTCTTCCAGTCTGCCTGAATCATTTCTGCCATACGACGAGCGTTAGGGTTATAGGGGCGCTGAACCGGCATTGCCCAGAGATCAATCGTGGTCGCCGGGTCGTAACCCGCCTCGGCTAACAGGGCTTTTGCTCCCTCTGGATCGTAGGCGTAATCTTCCAGTTTATCGTCAGCACTCCACACCCCTGGCGGGAGCAGGTTTTTGGCCTGGCTGCCGCTGCCATTAAATACCGCTTCAATGATCGCCGGTTTATTGATTGCCATTGCCAGCGCCTGGCGGACTTTCACATTATCAAACGGCGCTTTTTGCGTGTTAAAAGATAAGAAACCGGTATTCAGGCCCGATTTACTCATCAGATTAATATTTTTATTTTCCTTCATCCGTGGCAGATCTGCAGGATTCGGGAATGGCATCACCTGGCACTCATTTTTTTCCAGTTTTGCATAACGGATTGCAGCATCAGGCGTGATAGAGAATACCAGACGATCCAGTTTAGCTTTTCCTTCCCAGTATTCCGGGAAAGCAGTATAGAGAATACGGGAATCTTTTTGGTATTGCTTGAGCTCAAAAGGCCCGGTGCCAACAGGTTCCATATCGACACGTTCAGGTGTCCCTGCTTTCATCATTGCATCCGCATATTCTGCGGAAAGAATCGAGGCAAAATACCACCCCAGTGCGGCAATAAAGGGGGAGTCAGGTCGCGATAACGTGAAGCGCACGGTATTATCATCGACTTTATCAATACTGGTGATAAGCTTCGCAAACTCCATACTGTTGAAGTTTGAATAGTTACCATTCGACACTTTGTGATAGGGATGCTGAGGATCCTTTTGTCGCATAAACGAAAAAATAACATCATCAGCATTGAAATCCCGGCTTGGTTTAAAGAATTTATTACTCTGGAACTTCACCCCTTTACGCAGGTGGAAAGTATATTCTTTACCATCCTCACTGATATCCCAGCTCTCAGCCAGACTTGGAATTAACTCTGTAGTACCGACTTTAAAATCCACCAGTCGATTATAAATCGGTACTGCGCTGGCATCGACACTGGTACCGGAGGTATACAACTGTGGATTAAAATTTTCTGGCGAACCTTCGGAACAAAAGACCAGCGTATTTGCAGCAACACTGGCGCTGAATGTCAAGGCGGTTATGGTCATAGCAAGAGTGGTTATTTTTGTCGTCATATTGTTCCCTAATTCTGTAATCCACAAAAAAAAACAAAAGTCCTTGCCATAAATAACATTAAATTCAGATACTGAGGTACTGCTATTTTTAATAAGGACCCAATTATGTCGTCTCCGTTACAGTTTCAACTGACACAACGTTTCTTTCGTTATTTAGCCATTACCAGTCAGAGCGACCCTCGGGTTAATACTTTACCCAGTACTGTCGGGCAAAAAGAAATGGCAAAAGCACTGGCGGATGAATTACAGGCATTGGGACTTGACAATATTATTATCGATGAATTTGCTACCGTGACAGCGGTGAGAAAGGGTAATGTTCCGGGTGCGCCGAGAATTGGTTTTATTACCCATATTGATACCGTTGATGTGGGGCTGGCTGCAGAAATTCATCCGCAAATATTATCTTTTACCGGAGAAGATCTTTGCCTGAATCAACAGCAAGATATTTGGTTAAAAGTCGATGAACACCCGGAAATATTGCGTTATGCCGGAGAAAAAATCATTTTCAGTGATGGCACTAGCGTACTGGGTGCGGACAATAAAGCCGCGGTTACTGTGGTCATGACCTTGCTGGAGAATTTAACCGCAACGGATCAAGTCGGGGATATTGTGGTGGCTTTTGTTCCTGACGAAGAAATCGGTTTATGTGGTGCGAAAGCACTTGATCTGGCAAGATTTGATGTCGATTTTGCCTGGACTATTGACTGCTGCGAAATCGGTGAAGTGGTCTATGAAAACTTCAATGCCGCCCACGCTGAAATCACCTTTACTGGCGTTACCAGCCATCCGATGTCAGCCAAAGGTGTGCTGGTTAACCCTCTGCTGATGGCCACAGATTATATCAGTCATTTTGACCGACAACAGACGCCGGAACACACTGAAGGCCGGGAAGGTTATATTTGGTTTAATGGACTGGAAGCCAGCCAAAGCGAAGCGGTGCTCAAAGCCAATATTCGTGACTTTGATTTAGCGCGTTTTGCCCAAAGAAAACAGCAGATTATCGACGTGGCAGAAAAATTTTCCGCTCAGTATCCTACCGCTCACGTCAAATATACGATAAGTGATACTTACAGTAATATCAGTAATGCGATTACTGACGATCGCCGAGCTATTGATTTGATATTTACGGCGCTGGACGACCTGAATATTCCGGCGAAAGTTATCCCTATGCGTGGGGGAACTGATGGTGCTGCACTGTCAGCAAAAGGATTATTAACGCCAAACTTTTTCACTGGCGCACATAATTTCCATTCACGTTTTGAGTTTCTGCCCCTGAGCTCTTTTGAAGCGTCTTATCAAGTGGCAAGAAAACTCTGTTTATTAGCCGCTAAATAAACAGTCCCTCTGCTCTTCACCCTTTGAAGAGCAGGTTTCTGATTTCACACCAGCATAAGTTCCCAGCCGTTCTTCCCGGCAACCAACCCGTGTGTCAGGCCAATTTGACTGAGAAACACATCGTCATGTGACACCACCAGCAAAGTACCTGAATACTGATTAAGTAGTTGCTCTAACGCTTGAAGGGAAACCAGGTCCAGATGGTTACTCGGTTCATCGAGCAGCAAACAAGATGCCGGTGGGCTGGCATAGATAACCGTCGCCAGAGCGGCTTTAAGTTGCTCTCCCCCACTGAGCTGACCACAGGGTAATGAGACATGTGTCGCATCAAGACCGAGCTGTGCCAGTTGCATGCGTAACCGGGACTCTCCGGCCTGGGTATTCACTTTGAGTAACTGAGTCAGCACATTCTGCTGTGGATCAAGAAGCGAGAGTTGCTGGTCAAGATAAGCGATTTTCCCCCGAATATCGCAGGTCCCCAAAACAGGGCTTAACTGGCCTGCGAGGATTCTGAGTAATGTGGATTTACCGCAGCCGTTCGGCCCCCTGATCCCTATTCGCTGCCCGCCATAGACAGTCAGGTCCAGCGTATCGTACGGTGCGGGGGCAAAAGGCAGTGTAATCTCGCTCAGCCTGGCAACTTGATGTGTCCCCGAAAAAATTGAATGATCGTGCATCACAATTCTTGGGGAATGCTCAATATTTTTGGCCGCGTTCTGCACCTGCTGATTAAGCCGGATTTGGCTTTCTGCAACTTGTTTCTCCTGCTTTCCAGCCGAGACCTCACTGCGCGCCTTTTGGCGTCCGAGCAAAATATTCGCCTGATTGGCTTCTTTACCGAGACGGCTGCCACGAGACTGCCGCTTTTCAAGCCGTTCACGCTTGTCGCGTAACGCCTGTTCTTGCCGTTTCCGCTCAGTTTTAAGATGTTCCAGTTGCTGCATTGCTGCAGCGGTTTCCCGGGCTTTTATCTGCTGATAAATATCATAGTTACCGCCGTAGCTGTGTAACCCGAGCGATGAAAGTTCAACTATCCTCTCCATCTGCTGGAGCAATCGCCTGTCGTGGCTGATGACCAGCAATCCCTGGGGCCAGCAGGCCAGCTGCTGCATCAAGGCCTCGCGGCTGGTACTGTCCAAATGGTTAGTGGGCTCATCAAGAATTAAAAAATCAGGCTGAGAAAGCATAGCGCCACTTAATGCCACCCGCATCGCTTCTCCGCCACTGAGTCTGTGGGTGGCTGTTTCGGGTGAAAGATAATCCAGCCCTGCTGCAGCAAGCTGTATTTGCAGGCGCTGGCGGATATCCCAGTTATCTGCCACTAAATCGAAATCAGCCTGGCAGGTACTCCCGGCTTCAATCCGGGCCAGGGCTGCGAGTGGAGCATCAACACCGGCTAACATCGCCACAGTGTGATAGTTCTCGGGCGACAAGTGTTGGGCCAGATAGCGAACCTTCTCAGAACCATAACACGTCCCGGAAGTCGGCATCACTCGCCCCGCGAGAATGCGCGCCAGCTGGCTTTTGCCCACGCCGTTTCGCCCCACCATACCGGTATGGCGTGCGTCGAACTGCGCATTGATATGGGAAAAAAGAGGTTTGCCGTCAGGCAAAACCAGAGAAACGCCTTCCAGCGTCAGTAACGTATTCGTCATGCGATAACCTTAAAATTAATGCGCCAATTCAACTCCCGCAGGGAGCTCTGAACAGACCGTCAAGGCTGACGGCGGGCATTAATTACGCATTGGACGAATACCTCAGTTGAAATGTTGCTGTTTTCTGATGATAAAATATTCTTACGCCGACAGTCAAACGCCAGCGAATTTTCTTCGCTGGCAATGTACTTATCGCGGAGGGTACTGACTTTTAACTTAACCCGCCGTGGCAGACCTGTTATCGGGTTGCGTCCAGGCAGTCATTCAATCGTGCCTGGCTGCTAATTCTGAAGCGTAGCAAACTGTCAGATGAGGTTACAGAACCGCCAGCCAGCCACCATCCACATAAATGATCTGTCCGTTAACATAATCCGATGCTGAAGATGAGAGGAAAATTGCCGCACCCACCAGGTCTTTTGGGTCGCCCCAGCGCTGGGACGGATTACTGTTTTTCACCCAACGATCAAAATCAGGATCGTCAACCAAGGCTTTATTCATATCAGTTTGAATATAACCCGGACCAATCGCATTGGTCTGAATATTAAACTGTGCCCACTCAGCAGCCATGGCACAGGTGAGCATTTTTACCCCACCCTTTGCTGCCGTATAAGGCGCAACGGTCGGACGGGCTGCCTGACTGGTCAGTGAACCCATATTGATAATTTTACCGCCTTTGCCACGCGCGATCATGCGTTTAGCCGCTGCACGCGCGACAATAAAAGCACTGGTGAGGTTGGTATCTATCACTTTCTGCCAGTTTTCCAGCTCCATTTCTACCAGAGGCTTGCGGTATTGAATGCCTGCATTATTGACTAAAATATCGATCTCAATTCCCTGGGCATCAAACTCGGAAAAAACGATTTCTACCGCGATTTCATCAGTAACATCGAAGACAGCTCCCTGGACGTCATAGCCCTCACTGCGTAGCTGATCAACAGCATTTTGCAGCCCTACACCCTTGGAATTATTGAGGATTACGCGCGCTCCTGCCGATGCCAGTCCCCGGGCATAAGCCAGACCAAGGCCACGAACCGATCCGGTTACCAGTGCCGTTTTGCCCTTGAGATCAAATAACGCATGCATAGTCTTTTCCTCTTGTTTTTATCATAAAATATGTATGACAACTTAGAGGTGAGAGCATGATTTCAGCCGCGTTAAAAATCAACGCTGCACATTTATTTCTGCAAACAGGATCACAAAATAGATTCAGTTAAATAAAAAACCCATTAAACACAATAAGTTATTTTACACTAATAATAAAAAAATGCATTGCGCTATAGATTTATATCCCTTTACAAAGAGATATCATCTCGATAAATATGTATGACAATATGGTTTGTTTCATGCTCTATGCTGAGCTGTTATATACTGCCGTCATGCAGTCTGAAATCTCAATACAGGATAATTTTGCTGAACATGCAGTCCACACAAAAACATAATGTCGTGAATGATGTCTTTGAAAAGTTACGACAAAAACTCATGGACGGGAGCTGGACGCCTGGCAGCCGTTTGCCGTCGGAGCAGGCACTATGCAGTGCGTTAAATGTCAGTCGGGTCAGTGTCCGAAGCGCGGTACAGCGATTACGGGATCTGGGTGTCGTTATCACTCGCCAAGGCAGCGGAAGCTATATCAGTGAGGACTTTACCCCACAAACCCTGAACAGCAGATTACGCCCGGTGATGAATCTCAGCAAAGAAGCCTTCTACGATATGATGGTCTTTCGCCAGACGGTAGAATTCAAATGTATAGAGCTTGCAGTCATTCATGCCACACCAGACGATATCCTTGATCTGGAAAAAGCGCTTAATCAGATGCTGGTGAATAAGAACGATTATAAAAAATATTCAGAAGCTGATTTCGACTTTCATCTGGCAATAGCCAAAGCATCACAAAACAAAGTGTTTTATAACGTGATGTTGTCGATAAAAGAGAGCTATTACTACTATCTCGAAGAGCTGAACCGTGCTCTGGGCATTACTCTGGAAAGTGTTGATACCCATATTAAAGTCTATTTCGCCATAAAAAACAGAGATGCTTCAGCAGCGGTACAGGTTCTGGGTGAAACGATGGCTGAAAATATTATTGCTATTGAAAAGATTAATCAGACAACGCCATCGGATAACCGGGACTAAAAAGCCCCGGTGATTCAATCAGGCAATTAGGCTTAGAACTGCCACTGTGCACCGAGATTGTAGTGCGTTTGTTCGCCATCTTTATGCGCGAAACGGCTGCTCACTTCAGTATAAAGGTTGATGTTTTCGCTCGCCAGCCACTGAACACCGACATTTGAACGACCAAAGTTTTTATCGGTTTTACCGACATGAATGCGGCGACTCACACCATCAGCATGGTCTTTAACGGTGAAGTTTGCGTTCAGACCGTCACCCATTTCACGTACCCAGGATACCGTGGCATAAGGCTGAAGTGACATGGTGTTAGAGAGGTCAACTTTGCCATATAAACGCCAGCCCAAACTCGCTTCAACAGAATTCAGATTCTGTTTCTCATAGCGTACGCCCGTGCGCAGGTCACCTTTATCATCAAAGCCATTAACGCGGTAGTGGGCATAGTCCAGTCCGGCTGTCGGGCCAGTACGAACATCATTATAGGAGAAGTCATACCCACCGCTGAGACGGGCAGCAAAGAACTGGGCATTGGTATTGGCATTCAGTTGGTTATCTAACAGGACCGGGCCATTATTGGCCTGCAGGAATACTGAACGACGGGTATCAATAGATGAGCGTCCGGCAGTCACTTCGCTGCCTAACCAGCCAGTACCAGCTTGATTGTATAAACCGTAAAGACCGACCTGCCAGGTATCGCTGTCCAGGTGACCATTGCGATCCAGTTTATCTTTATTACGCAACAGACTTAAAGCACCACCAACCGTCAGTTCCTCTACCAGTTGGTAGTCCACCAGCCCATAGAGCATCGCCTGACGGGAGCGCTGTTGAGGTCCTTTATCGAAGCCACTTGATGGGTAGGCTGTACCTTCAACACCCACCACATGGTCCAGGGTATCGACACTACGGGTACCGTTTTGCAGTACCAGCCAGCGTTTGTCGGTCAAGTCTTTGACTGACTCGCGCTGACGCTTCAGGCTATCTTGTAAGGCATTTTGCATGGCTGCCGCAGAATAAGCGGAGTGCAGCAGATCGGTACTGGAAGCTTCCAGTAACAAACGCGTTAATAAACGGGAAACATCGCGCAAACGCTCATCAATACGTTCCTGACCCAAGGCACTGTTCAGGAAAGCTTCGTTATCACGAGTAGGATTGTGCCAGGTGGCTCCTCCAGGAATAGCCGGGTTATCGGTTTGGGTATAACCGTCCAGGTCACCGAGATCCCAGTTGGTTGCTTCCAGGTACAGCACGGGGATATTGAGTGGGTCAAAACTATCACCATCGCTACAGCATCCGGTTCCGGCAGGATAGGCAGGATCGCCGCCAGGGTTAGTGGTGATATCAATATTTAACTCTTTGCCAATCCGCAGCATTTGCTCGCGCAACTTAGCCAGTTCAGGGTCCGCCACACTGTTAACGCCAGAGTGAGCATAGAGTTTGTCGCCGGTCACCATACTGTCGATATTGATCATCCCTTTCAGATTTTCAACACGGTTCTGGGTGATTAACTCTTGCACCATCGCACGTGAGCCACGCAGCCCTTCTTCTTCCGCGCCAAAGGCAGCAAAGACCAAAGTTTTTTCAGTCTGAATACCGCTTAAATTACGCGCAACTTCGGTCAATACCGATGCACCCGACCCATTATCATCGACACCTTGCAACGTCGGGCGCCCGAAATAAGTATCAAAATGTGCGCCAGTAATAATGTAGTCACTGCTCAGGCCGGTATTGTAGGCCAGGACGTTTTGTGATGAACGCTGCGTGCCCCCTACAGTCCAGCTAACATCCTGACGCTCGGTGGTATAACCCAGCCCCATGCGCTGTTCCATCCAGTTCGCCGCACCGACAAAGTTTTCGGTACCACGATAGCGTCCCGGATAATCATTGATCAGGGTATTTAAGGTTTCACGGGCATAACTGCCATTTTCATACGCCAGGGCGGGTAAACTCGCGCAGGCTAACCCCACTGCAACAGCCACTTGCTTCAACATGATTGCCACTCCATTTCTTTTTATTTAATTTAAAAATCACAAATAACACAAATTCTCTTCTTTATTATATATTTTTTACATATGGAAACATCACAGAAACATTTACCTATTGAAGTATAGGTAAAGCATGAAATATCAATGATTTAAGAGTTTTATTTTGGATGGGGTTATTAGAACTGGAGGTCTGCCTGGCTTTTATCGGAAAAAGCAGTGATATTCGCTAAAAAAAGAAAAAAAGTCGAATAATACGGGTCAGAAAAAATATTATCGCAATAAAAACCGGGAAATAAACGGCTGTGAAAGGGTAAATGATTGTGCTGTCAGATACCCTACAAACAATACAGTCTTTTGATAATGCATCATTTTTCTTATTGTATTGGGTATGGTTATGACACTTTAACCGGTATCACATCAGCATTCCTCAGTACGGGTCGATAAAAACGACTGGCGCGCAGAGTCCGGATAAGACAGCGGCTGGTATATCCTGAGCATCGAAGGTCATGCTGCCCGCCAGTTAACTGCAGCAGTAGAGCCGATTTTTGGCTATGCCCCGATAGCTTTTAATCAATGCCAGCCCCTGTTAAGGGCTGGCCTGTTAACCGCGATTAATCGTAATATTCCGGCGCATGGCGGAAGCTTGGCCAGGCATCAGGATCGTGCCCGGTAACGACCTGGGCCTGAGTACGGTCAACAATGGCTTTCATTTTTTGCACAGAGCGAACCGCTTCAACCGCAGACGACATAAAGCCTGGCAGGGCTTTCTCGTCCCAGTGGTCGGTGGTATAAGCCGCATCAATCGCCAGTAATAAACTACCGCTATTCGGCAGAGTCACCAGAATCGACTGGTGTCCCGGAGAATGGCCCGGGGTAAAGATCGTTTTTAATGTCCCGTCGCCATAAATATCATAGAGATCGGTATTTTCGCCGTCGAGGAACTGCCATTTCAGGTTCGGCTTGTCGAAATCCTTACGGATATATCCTCCGGCGGCAAACCAGTCTGGGGTAAAGGCATATTCATATTCACGACGCTGAACAATATGGGTAGCATTCGGGAAACGTCCTATGGCTCCGGTATGGTCAAGATGCAGGTGAGACTGCAACACATAGCGCACATCTTCAGGGTTGATTCCCATTTTCTTAAGCTGTGCCACGCACCCTTCATCTTCACGCATCACAGGCCAGTAAACCTCGGTCACTCCTCCCCAGTGGCCGACAGGATCGAGCGCCGCTTCAACGGCATTGCCGCCATCAATAATCGTGTGTCCGTCCGGGTGCGTCAGCAGATAGAAAGGCACCGGAATTTCATAATCAGCACCGTTACCCTGGTTCATTTTAATGTTGTGCACTTTGCACTTCAGGGAACCGGTTTGAAACATATACAGGCGAATATCGGTCATTTTTATTATCCTTATATAAGGTTGTAGGGTGTCGCATGAGATAAATCGTCTTAAAATGCTTCCCGGTACAAGGCCTGGGCATCTGCCTCGGTGACATCAACGGGATTATTCATTAATAAACGGGTCTGCTTCATGGCATCACTGGCAAGCAGGGCCAGAGACTCCTCTGTCACGCCAACATCACGCAGGCGTCGTGGGGCGCCGCTGTCATCCATTATGCGCGTGAGTTCAGCAATAAAAGCATCCGCCCGCTGTTGAACACTGCCCTCTCCCGCCACCTTAAGAACGTCGGCCAGTTCGGCATATAACGGCGCCGCGGCCTGGCTGTTATAACGCAAAACCGCACCCAGCATCAGGGCGTTAGAAAGACCGTGGGGAATGTGATAGTGCCCACCCAGCGGATAAGCCAGGGCATGTACTGCAGCTACCGGTGAGTTAGAAAATGCCTGACCCGCAAGGGTTGCTCCAAGCAAAATCGCTTCACGGGCCGCACGATTGCTGCCATCACGACACGCCGTCACCAGATGCTGGCTTATCAGGCGCAGCGCTTCACGGCTGAGGTTATCCGACAACAGATTCTTTTTATGTTTACCGGTGTAGGCCTCGATCGCATGCACCATCGCATCAATGCCCGTTGCTGCTGTATGTATTGCCGGTAAGCCTACGGTCAATTTAGCATCCAGTAACACAAAATCGGCATACAGCTGACGTGAAACCACTCCCATCTTTGTGGTTTCACCGGTCGTGAGAATTGAGATATTCGTGACTTCTGAACCGGTACCTGCTGTGGTTGGAATTTGGACTAACGACAGGCGATCTCCCTGTACATTACCAATCCCGTACAGCTCAGACAGGGGCTGGCTTGACTTTGCCAGCACCGCCGCCAGTTTTGCCACATCCAGCGATGACCCACCACCAAGACCAATAACCAGTTCAATCTGCTGTGCTCGTGCTAGTGCTGTCGCTTTCAGGGCAATCGCTTCAGGCGGATCGGCAATTACCTCATCAAAAACCGTCACACTGAAGCCGTGCTGGCGCAGAGAAGCTTCTACAGGTTGCAGTAGTCCGGCCTTAACCAACCCCGCATCTGTCACCACCAGCACCTGGCGCTCACTGAATCGGGAAGCAAGAATTTCGCCTAATCGTTGCGCACCGGACCACTCCACCAGCATGGAGGGCACAGTGTTAAATTCAAAAGGTTGCATAACCGTCGTCATGTTAAATTCCTCTGCTACAGACGTATATTTCGGTGAATAAAGAGAGCGCTGTTGGCTCAGCCCACAGCGGTGCAGATATACTTACTTTCCAGATATTCTTCGATGCCAGAACGGGAACCTTCGCGACCGATTCCTGACTGTTTGATTCCGCCAAATGGGGCGACCTCGTTGGAAATCAGACCGGTATTGTGGCCCACCATGCCGTATTCCAGTGCCTCTGCAACCCGCCACATACGCTGATTACTGTCCGTGTAGAAATAGGCAGCCAGGCCGAATTCTGTATCATTCGCCATGGCTATCGCTTGCTCTTCAGTGTCAAAAACAAACAACGGCGCTACCGGGCCAAAAGTCTCTTCCCGGGCAATTTTCATGTCCGGAGTGACATTCGCCAGTACCGTAGGCTCAAAGAAATAGCCCCCTAGTGCATGGCGCTGTCCGCCGGTCAAAACCTGCGCGCCCAGCGCCCTGGCATTCTCAATATGGTCAATCACTTTGTTCACGGCGTCATCATCAATCAACGGGCCAATGACCACCCCTTCGTCGCGGCCGTTCCCCACCTTCAGGGCCTTAACTCGTTCCGCCAGACGTCTGGCAAACTGCGGATAAATCCCTGACTGCACCAGAAAACGGTTGGTACAAACACAGGTTTGTCCGGCATTGCGGTATTTTGACTGCACCGCTCCTTCAACGGCGGCATCCAGGTCTGCGTCATCAAAAACAATAAAAGGTGCATTGCCCCCCAATTCCAGCGAGACACGTTTAACCGTATCAGCACACTGGGCCATCAGCAGGCGACCAATTCCGGTCGATCCGGTAAAGGAAAGTTTCCTCACCACATCACTCTTCGTCAGTACGCCACCAATCATTTTTGCATCACCGGTGACTATCTGGAGTACGCCGGCAGGGATCCCCGCACGTTGCGCCAGTTCACCGAGAGCCAGCGCGGTGAGTGGCGTTTGCTCAGCAGGTTTGACAATCATTACACAGCCTGCGGCAAGCGCCGGGGCCGCTTTACGGGTGATCATTGCTGCCGGAAAATTCCACGGTGTAATCGCGGCGCAAACCCCCACCGGTTGCTTAATCACCAGCAGCCGTTTGTCAGCCTGAGGGGAAGGAATAATCTCTCCGTAGGTACGTTTCGCTTCTTCAGCGAACCAGTCAATAAAGGAAGCGGCATAGCTGATTTCACCCCGTGCTTCCGCAAGAGGTTTTCCTTGTTCAACCGTCATTAATGTCGCAAGGTCTTCGGTGTTTTCAACAATCAAATCAAACCAGCGCCGTAACAATACACTGCGTTCTTTCGCTGTTTTTTTCCGCCAGCTAAGGAGTGCCTGCTCTGCAGCGCTGATAGCCAGTTCGATATCAGCTTTCTCAAGGCGCGTCACCTCAGCCACAACGTCATGGGTAGCAGGATCCTGTACGCTGAAGGTGCTGTTATTAGTGGACGTACGCCATTCCCCGTTAATCAGACTCGCCTGTTTGAATAAAGCGGGATCTCGTAGGTCTGTCATAAGTTCTCCTCAGTAACTTAGTTGACAAGTTCAGTATATTGAACTATATTCCATACATTGAACTCTAGCACTTATTTTAACTTTTCGTCAATTTTCTGTTAGCAAAGTGAGATCAAATGCCAAAAATTTCTGCTGGTGAGAATTCCGTGGGGAGTGCGCCTGCCCTCAGGCGTGCAGTACAAATACTTGATCTGGTTAGTGAATTAAAAAATCCACCCACGTTTACAGATATTGTCACCTCTCTGGGGCTGCCAAAGAGTTCGGTGCATGGTCTATGTGCCACGCTCGTGGAGTTAGGTCTGTTGCATCGCTCTGATGCTGGTACCTATCTTTTAGGCTCTCATACCATGTCCTGGGCGAATGGTTTTTTACGTCAGACCGATTTGATCGCGGAGTTTCAGCAGTTACTCAATGAACGGCAGGAGTTAAATCAATTCACCGTCACGTTAACAGTACTGGAAGGAACCCAGGTTATCTACCTGGCCTGCGCCAATAGCAATACCGCTCTGGGATTTACTTTCCGCATTGGTATGCGTTTACCTGCCCCCTTTACCGCAACCGGAAAAGCGATGCTCAGTACCCTCAGCGACGAGGAAGTGAGTCAGCGTTTTACTGACCGCTGGCCTGAGTCGCTCACGCCGCACAGTGTGACAACCCGAAGTGCACTGCTGGCTGAACTGGCAACAACCCGCCAGCGAGGATTTTCAATTGATAACGGGCAAATACGTGATGGCATGTTATGTATCGGTGCGCCGGTCTATGATTTTTCAGGCAAAGCGATTGCCGGACTGGCGGTTAGTATGCTGGAAATAGAGGCAACAACAGAGGCTATCGATCTTACTGGTAGTGCTTTGATGGATATTTCCCAGTCTTTGTCAGCGCGGATGGGAAACCAGGACTAAAAATAATTCTGTTTTGATGAAAAAGAAAAACCGGAAAACACATTCATGTTTTCCGGTTTTTTAACATCAGTCTTACAGGGCAATATCTGCCGGCTGTTTTTCTGGTGCCGCCACAGCTTGTGGCTCTGCTTTCTGTTCCATATTACCAGGGATCACGGGTGGCGTTGTCAGTTGCAGCGTTTCGGCAGTGTCATTCCATACCTTCTGCGTCAAGGCCACATTCCCGTTCAGCGTTTGCCCATAACTTGGCACTATCTGATGGATTTTATCCTGCCAGTCTGCGGTTTTAAATTGTTCCGGAAACATTTGCTTCAGCACATTCAAGGCAATTGGTGCCGCAGTCGATGCGCCAGGTGAAGCCCCAAGCAGTGCCGCTACGGTTTTCTCTTTATCGATAACAATTTCTGTGCCGAGCTTCAGAATACCGCCCTTCTCCTCATCTTTCTTGATGATTTGTACACGTTGTCCTGCCTGAATCAGTTTCCAGTCTTCTTTACGTGCGCTCGGGTAATACTCTTTCAGCGCAGCAAAGCGGTCATCATCATCCAGCATAACCTGGCTTATCAGATATTTGACGAGATCAAAGTTATCGATACCTACGTTGCTCATCGGCAACACATTACCGAAGGTCGTGGTGCTGAGTAAGTCAAAAACAGAACCATTTTTCAGGAACTTGGTAGAGAAAGTCGCAAAGGGCCCGAACAAGACCACTCGCTTACCATCAATCACGCGTGCATCAAGGTGTGGCACAGACATCGGAGGAGCCCCCACGGAAGCCTGACCATAGACTTTTTCCAAGTGACGTTTAGCAATATCCGGATTTTCGGTCATCAGGAAAGAGCCACCTACCGGGAATCCGGCGTAGTTCTTCCCTTCTTCGATTCCGGTCTCTTGTAGCAGTTTTAGCGCACCACCACCGGCACCAATAAAGACATATTTCGCATCAATCGCATGCTCATCCCCGCTGACAACATCTTTGATGGTCACATGCCATGAGTTATCTTTATTGCGCTCAAATTCAGTGACTTCCGAAGATGTCTGGAGTGAGAAGTTAGGATTTTTTTTCAGGCTGCCAATTAACTGACGGGTAATTTCACCGTAGTTAACATCTGTGCCAACGGGTGTCCAGGTGGCCGCCACTTTCTGCTCAGGAGAACGCCCTTCCATCACCAGCGGCGCCCACTGTTTAATTTGTTCGTGATCGGTTGAGAATTTCATTCCCTGGAATAGCGTCGTATTCTGCAAGGCAGCATAGCGTTTTCCCAGGTAATCCACATTTTTATCTCCCCAGACAAAACTCATATGGGGTGTCGAGTTAATAAATGAATGTGGGGAGTTAAGCACACCACGCTTCACCTGTGCCGTCCAGAACTGGCGAGAAATCATAAACTGTTCATTGATTTCCAGCGCTTTACTGACATCAATAGAACCATCCGCACGTTCCGGCGTGTAGTTCAACTCCATATTAGCAGAGTGCCCGGTTCCGGCATTATTCCAGCCGTTAGATGATTCCAGAGCAACACCATCAAGTTTCTCAACCATCACCTGGGTCCAGTCAGGCTCAAGCGCATGAAGCCAGGTTCCCAGTGAAGCGCTCATAATTCCACCGCCAATTAACAGGAAATCCGTTTTCTGTGTGGTTTGCGTTTCGGCATAACTGGCTGAGCTTACTAATAACGCACATGAAGTCAGCGAAATAAGGACTTTTTTCATAACAGGCATAGTCATTTAATTGCATCGTGAGTGAATATTTTCACGTTATTTTAACCATGCTTTACTTTATTTTAAAATATCGACTACATTTTCAAGCGTTATTTCATGCGCTTTTTTTAATTAAAAAAAGAAAATTCACTTTTAGTGTGGAATTAATCTCAGCAATAAAAAAATATTATATATAGCAACCAATAAGATAATAATTTCGCCCACTTCACGACTGTTAATATTTAGTTACAATGTAGCGATCGAATAGCTTTTATAAGGCTGTTTTACAGGTTCCCTTTCACGAGACTCACATTAAAAACGGAGTTTACATCTTGATGTATCAGGGATTATCGGAAGGCGAAGACCGGTTGTATTATGGTTCCCGTTATAATGCATATAAATCACTGCAGATACATCAACAGAAGGCAAACGCAGGACCGGATTAGCTTAATTTTTCTCCCAGGCTTACTTATCCCCCCAAAAAACCTCTAAAAATAATCATGCGTGAGCTTAGTATCATAATATCGTGTTATTCCTCAGGGAGGTCATTTCATGAAGACGAATGTTTAATTGAAAGAAATATATATTTTAAAATTAAAAACGTTTAGTCAGCGTTTCACTGGCTGAATAGTTATCTGCTGGCTTCTGGCTGTTTCAGAAGCAGTACTGTGTGAAATATTTTCTGTTTAACAAGAAAATCCTATAAAGATCCGCAAGATTTTACCGATATCTCTTCCTACCCATCCCATTTGCAGCAATTTAAGGGCGTTAGTCTTGAGTCACTATCACGAGCAGTTTCTGAAACAATCTCCGCTTGCCGTTATGGGCGTACTTCGTGACCTGCAGCGGGGTCAGGTTGCCATCAGGCTGACATGGCCACTTGGTCAGTTTATCAGTAAAATTCTGGATGTGACTCCCGAGCGCTTTATCCTCGATTTTGGTAGCCAGCAAAGCGAAAATCAAAAAGTACAACAAGCGATGCATATTGCGTTTTCTGCTGAGACCGCAGGGGCTAAAGTGGAGTTTTCGCTACCGGGTTTAACCATCGAAACCTGGCAGAATCTGCCGGCATTCAGCGCCCCGCTGCCCTCTTCACTGTGGTTTGTTCAGCGCCGGGAATATTTTCGTATTACCGCACCAATGCAACCTCGGTATTACTGCCGGACTCTGCTACCTGACAACGAGCCCTTTACTTTTCGCCTGTGCGATCTGTCGCTTGGCGGTCTGGGTGCATTGGTTGAAGGACCTGTACCTGAAAGTCTGACCGAAGGCAGCCGTTTTACTCAAGTGGAAATGGACCTCGCACAGTGGGGCAAGTTCTATTTTGATATGAAGCTGGTGACGATTTCAGAGCGCAAAGTGGTAGACAGTAAAAATGAAACTATCACCACTCCACGTCTGAGTTTTCGCTTCTTAAATGTTAACTCGTCGCTCGAACGCGAATTGCAGAAAATTATTTTTTCCCTTGAGCATATTGCCCGAGAAAAAGCGAATCGGGTTAAATAATCACAGAACTTCCATCGCGCGCGTTATCTTATAAAGGTAACGCGGAGCCTGAGGTGCAGGATGATTCTTTTCAATATGCCGCATAAACTCATTAACATTCAGTCGGTTAATTTTTGCAATCGCAGTTGGACGATCGTTATCAAACGTGCGTAACATTGCCCCGGCCCCGTTAACATAAGAGACCACCAGCGCATATTGCATGACTTCCGGGTCGTTAATGCCTTTCAGAATTCCGTTCTCCAGTACACTCAGATAGGCAGTTCCAATGGTAATATTACGTACGGGATCTTTTAACTCAGCATCAGAAGGTTGCCCCGGTAACCCCATATGGCGATAGACATCTTTGCCCGCCGTCGAGGCCTTAATCTGCATCAACCCGATAGCGTTTGAGGCACTGACCAGACGCGGGTTACCGCCAGTTTCAACAGCAATAATGGCCGTTATTACTCGAGGATTCACCCCCCATTCCTGACCTGTTTGCTCTGAGATAGGCATCCAGGTCAATGCTCCACGAACAGGCACTGTTGGATCCCATTCGGCTTGCTTTGGGGGGGGAGTGCTGGAACAGCCGGCCAGAATAAGAATCAGAGCAAGTAATCCCGTTAGTTTCACGTCATGTATCCTTAATTGCGGGTCAATGCCCTGAATCATCGTATATGCTTATCGGTAGTGTCAGAGAACGCGCCGAATGGCTTAATGTCTGATGACCGGATGAAACAGCCGCATAGCGGCCATGACAATCGCCTCTGTTCACGGCATGATAACGAATTCATTTTCAGGAAGGAATGTTAATGTCTCTGATTCAGCTTATTGCCCCTTCTGGTTACTGTGTCAATCAAACTGCTGCTGCGCAGGGGATACAGCGTTTGCAAAAAGCGGGGCATCAAATCAGTAATCCGCAGATAATTACCCGTCGTTTCCAACGCTTCGCCGGAAGCGATGAGCAACGCCTGGCGGAAATTAACGCTCTTGCCCAACTTTCTGACGAAACAGATATCGTGCTGGCGGTACGCGGTGGGTATGGTGCCAGCCGCTTACTGGCAGGGATTGATTTTGGGCTGCTTGGTGCGGCATTACGCGCCAGGACGCCAGTTATCTGCGGACACAGTGATTTCACCGCCATTCAAGCGGCATTGCTGGCACAGTGCGGTACTATTACGTTCAGTGGTCCAATGCTGGCAGGAAATTTTGGCGCTGAAACGCTGGATGAGTTTACCTGGTATAATTTCTGGCACGCAGTCAGTACCCCTCGTTTTACTCTCCGTTGGGAGTGTGATGCCTCGCCGTTACAAACAAGCGGTACGGTATGGGGTGGTAATTTAGCGATGATTTGCTCGCTGACAGGTACGCCGTGGTTACCGGCTATCGAAGGGGGTATCCTGGTTCTGGAAGATATTAATGAGCATCCGTTCCGTGTCGAACGCATGCTACTTCAGCTTCATCATGCCGGTATTCTGGCTCGTCAAAAAGCCCTTATTCTCGGTAGTTTTAACGGAGCAACACTTTCTGATTACGATGACGGATATGATTTTGCCGCCATGTGTCAGTTATTACAGCAACGTCTGACTATTCCTGTTTTATCGGGTTTACCTTTTGGTCATGAACTCAAAACCGTCACGCTGCCACTGGGGGCGCTGGGAGAATTAGTTCATGACGGGAAGCAGGCATCACTGACGCTCAGTGGTCATCCCGTTTTATCTGACGTGAGCCGTATTGAAAGCCATTTTTGATATGCCTCATTATTGTTTTTAGTGTTATTATTCCAATCAAAATAAAATATGTTGTAGGGGATTCAATATCTTGGATGCAGGAACAATCATTAGTCTGTTTATTTTAGGTTCTGTTCTGGTCACTTGTAGTATTTTGCTTAGTTCTTTTTCCTCGCGTCTTGGTATTCCTATTCTGGTTATTTTCCTGGTTATCGGTATGCTGGCTGGTATTGATGGCCTGGGGGGCGTCCCTTTTGATAACTATCCGCAGGCTTACTTAGTCAGTAACCTTGCTCTCGCCGTTATCTTGCTGGATGGCGGCATGCGAACGCAGGCCAGCTCCTTTCGTGTTGCATTAGGGCCCGCGCTTTCTCTTGCCACTGTCGGCGTACTGATAACCTCCGGACTTACCGGTATAGCTGCCGCCTGGCTGTTTAATCTTCACTGGCTGGAAGGATTACTGATTGGCGCTATTGTCGGCTCGACCGATGCCGCCGCCGTATTTTCACTGCTTGGCGGTAAAGGGCTTAACGAACGCGTTAGCGCAACGCTGGAGATAGAGTCTGGAAGCAACGACCCGATGGCCGTATTTCTGACCATTACCCTGATAGAGATGATTCAGGTCCACCATGTCGGGCTCGACTGGATGTTTTTAGTCCATATTATTCAGCAGTTTGGTCTGGGTATTCTGTTGGGCCTTGGTGGGGGATACCTGCTACTGCAAATGATCAACCGCATCACCGTTCCTCAAGGCCTGTATCCTATGCTGGCATTAAGCGGTGGCATCATGGTCTTTTCCGTTACCACCGCCCTGGAAGGCAGCGGTATTCTGGCTGTGTATCTCTGCGGTGTTGTCATGGGCAACAATCATATTCGCGACCGTTTTGGTATTTTGCAAACATTTGATGGCCTGGCCTGGATGGCACAAATCGGTATGTTCCTCGTCCTGGGACTGCTGGTAAATCCTTCCGACTTACTGGCTATTATGGTCCCGGCCTTGCTGCTCTCTGCCTGGATGATCTTCTTTGCACGCCCGCTCTCCATTTTTATCGGATTACTGCCCTTCCGCGGTTTTCATTTCCGCGAGCGTGTTTTTATTAGCTGGGTCGGACTACGAGGCGCAGTACCAATTATTCTGGCGGTGTTCCCGATGATGGCAGGGCTGGATCATGCCAGACTGTTCTTTAATATTGCCTTTTTTGTGGTGCTGGTTTCTTTACTGCTGCAAGGTACTTCGCTGGGATGGGCCGCAAAAAAAGCCAAAGTTGTGGTTCCTCCCGTCGGGCACCCTCTTTCACGGGCCGGGATAGATATTCATTCTGAAAGTACATGGGAGCAATTCACCTATAAGATCAGTGCCGATAAATGGTGTATCGGTGCCGCCTTACGTGACTTGCCTCTGCCTCCAGAGACCCAAGTTGCTGCGCTATTTCGCCATGATAAATTACTGCATCCCACAGGCAGAACCCGGCTCAAAGAGGGCGATGTCCTGTGTGTGATTGGCCGTGAACAAGATATCCCCATACTGGGTCAGCTGTTCAGTCAGTCTCCACCAGCCGAGCTTCAACAGCGTTTCTTCGGTGATTTTATTCTTGAGGGCAGCACGCCTTTGGATGACGTAGCCACAATTTACGGACTGGAACTCCAGGAGGATATTAACCCTCAGCAATCATTAGCCGATTTTGTTCAGTCAATGCTGGGATCGACTCCTGTCGTGGGCGATCAGATTACCTTTGCCGGCATGATTTGGACAGTAGCAGAAAAAGAGGATAAGCAAATCCGCAAAATTGGCTTACGCATGATGGAAACCGAAGACTGAATTGACAAGGGCAGTGCGACTTTACTGCCCTACTATTTTTAGTCCGTCATCACCGGAACGCGTGGTGCCAAAGCGCACATTAGCTCATAACCAACCGTACCTGCCTGACCTGCAACATCATCAATTTTGATCTGTTTTCCCCATAACTCTACCCGGCTGCCAATACCGGCGTGTTCACAGGGTGTTAAATCAACCGCCAGCATATCCATAGAGATTTTACCGAGCGTCCGGGTGCGTACACCGTCCACCCAAATCGGTGTACCATCCGGAGCCAGACGGGGATAGCCATCTGCGTAACCTCCCGCTACGATACCAATCCGCAGTGGCTCTGCGGCACTAAAGCGACCGCCATAGCCAACCCGGCTTCCACTCTGTAATTGCTGGATACCAATAATCTCACTTTCCAGACTCATGACTGGCTGAATGCCAGTAGTGGCAACATCCTGCCACTGACCACTGGGTGAAGCACCGTAGAGGATTATCCCGGGCCGCACCCACTGATAATGGGTTTCGGGGTGCCACAGTGTTGCGGCAGAGTTCGCCAGCGAGCGGGGACAATCTATGCCTTCCGCCGCCTGATTAATACAGTGTAATGGCGCTGTTATTCCATCCGGCGATTCGGCATCCGCGAAATGCGTCATCAGCGTCATATCGCCGACATTGGTCATGTTTTGCAGTTTCTGCCAGAGGGTTGTCAGCGTGCCAGGGGCAAATCCAAGGCGATTCATGCCACTGTTTATTTTTAAATAAACGTCTATCGGCGCTGACAGCTTTGCCGCTTCCAGGGCTTTAAGCTGCCAGTTGCTGTGTAGTGCAGTGGTAAGGCGGTATCGATCAAATATGCTCAGTTCATCGGAATGAAAAAACCCCTCCATCATCAATACAGGGCCTTTCCAGCCACGTTCTCGTAGCAGTATCGCCTCCTCGATATTCAGCATTGCAAAACCATCCGTCTGGTTTAATGCAGACCAGACCCTGTCAAGCCCGTGACCATAAGCATTTGCTTTTACCACTGACCAAATGCGGGCGTGTGGGGCCGCACGGCGTACCACAGCCAGATTATTACGTAGCGCAGACAGATCTATCCGGGCAACAAGTGGACGGGACATGTCTGCTCCTTACTGATGAATTCGGGATGGCGAGAGAGAATGCGTTGGCGTAAAACCGGGGGAGTAGCGTTCCACCGCTAAATCATCATAAGCAATTGCAGGCGTTATCCCTGTCATCAAGTCACTCAGCAGTTGCGCTGATCCACAAGACATTGTCCAGCCGAGAGTGCCATGTCCCGTATTGAGCCACAAATTGTTGTAAGGCGTTCGCCCAACAATAGGCGTGCCATCAGGCGTCATAGGACGTAACCCGCTCCAGAATGTCGCCTGCTCAACAAGCCCACCGTCAGGGAAAAGGGAGTTAACGACCATTTCCAGGGTCTGGCGTCGGGTCTCCAGTAAGCCTTGATTAAAGCCGACTATTTCCGCCATTCCCCCAACACGAATACGATTATCAAAACGCGTAATCGCCACTTTATAGGTTTCATCCAGAACGGTAGAGACCGGTGCAGCAGCGGCGTTTTTAATCGGCAACGTCAGAGAATAACCTTTGAGGGGATAGACTGGAATATCGACGATACCCTTCAGTAGTTCGGTAGAATACGCGGCTAGCGCTACCACATAAGCATCTGCCTTTACGATTTCATCGCCGCACTTTACCCCGTAGATTTTCTGATTTTCATATAACAAACGATCAATCTGGCAGTTAAAACGAAACGTGACCCCTGCCGCTTCAGCCATTTTTGCAAGGTTTTGGGTGAAAAGCTGACAGTCACCGGTTTCATCATTCGGTAAACGCAATCCACCGGTAAGTTTGTGTACAACCTCCGCCAGAGCGGGTTCGGCCCGACTGAGTTCATGAGCCGCCAGCAGTTCAAAAGGAACGCCAGCCTCTTGCAGAACGGCAATGTCCTTCGCGGCATTATCAAACTGTTCAGTCGTACGAAAAAGCTGGAGCGTTCCTCCCTGGCGACCTTCATACTGAATATCAGTGTCACGACGCAGCGTTTTAAGACAGTCGCGGCTGTATTCTGCCAGCCGTACCATCCGACTTTTATTCTCTTTATAATGTCGGGCATCGCAATTGCGCAGCATCTGCCAGATCCACTGTAACTGGAATGGCGTGCCATCAAGGCGCATCGCCAGAGGGGCATGGCGCTGGAACATCCACTTGATGGCTTTGAGTGGTACGCCGGGTGCGGCCCAGGGAGCGGCATAACCGGGTGAGATCTGACCCGCATTCGCGGCACTGGTCTCCTGCGCCGGCCCTGAAGCCCTGTCAATGACTGTCACCTCATGACCGGCTTGGTTTAAATACCAGGCACTGGTCACGCCAATAACACCACTACCTAGCACAACAATTCGCATTTCGACCTCACGGTTTGCGTAAGAATAATAATCTGATTACAAATTGATAACCCAGATGAAAATGTTATTCAATACTTACGGCCATTAAGGTGAGCAAAATCACAGCCTGCGCCGTAATAAACAGCAAAAAACATAAAGTTTTTTTATCTTATAAACTGAAAAAATTCGATATTTTACGCCAGGAATGGATACAGAATCTCAACACAGCAGAAACAATGATTAAGCAACCTGAAGTATGAAGACAATTTGTCTGATGACCATGGTAGTTGACAATTATGATGTTGATATCCTCTTCATGCCAGCCCCTGTTTTATCCCATGCGGTACGGCGAAAAAGCGCTGCTGAGACTTTTCATAATACCCTTTCCGTTAATGCCAATTCGCGGTTAATAAGCGTTCAAATTTCAGGTGCAATAATATTAGCCAGCACATCAATATTGTTCTGCACCAGAGCAAATGGCAAAGCCCCGTATCAACAGAACAACCATTAGTTACTCGTTGAGAAATGCAAAAAGCGGAACTCAGGTATTTTTCGATCAAACATTTGAACAAATTTGCACTGGTGCAACAACACTCAGCAATGACGGCGATAAAATGTGGAGAAAAAAATACAGAACAGGTATATCTTCAATAAGTTGTCTATTCTTTAAACTGAGACTCTGGATTCAGGGTCGATAATAAAGAGGGTGCGCTGATGGTAACTGTAACTGATTCTGCCGCAAAGGATACCGATCGTCTGAGTGATGGCCCCGACTGGACATTTGAACGACTCGAGACATACCTCGCCGAAATAGACCGGGTCGCAAAGCTATATCGACTTGATACCTACCCGCACCAGATAGAAGTGATCACCTCCGAACAGATGATGGATGCCTACTCCAGTATTGGTATGCCTATTAATTATTCTCACTGGTCGTTTGGTAAAAAATTCATAGAGACCGAGCAACGCTATAAATATGGTCAGCAAGGGCTGGCCTATGAAATCGTGATTAACTCTAACCCCTGCATAGCCTATTTAATGGAAGAAAATACCCTGACCATGCAGGCACTGGTGATAGCTCACGCCTGTTATGGCCATAACTCTTTCTTTAAAAATAATTACTTATTTCGTAGCTGGACAGATGCCAGCTCTATTGTTGATTATCTCATCTTTGCCAAAAATTATATCAGTCAGTGCGAGGAACGCTATGGGGTCGATGAGGTCGAGCGTCTGTTAGATTCCTGCCATGCCTTAATGAACTATGGTGTCGATCGCTATAAACGTCCGCAAAAAATTTCTCTGGAACAAGAAAAAGCACGTCAGGAGAGCCGTGAAGCCTATCTGCAAAGTCAGGTCAACACCTTATGGCGAACGCTGCCCCGTCGTGAAGAAGAAGTGACGATTGAAACTGAACGCCGTTTTCCTTCTGAACCTCAGGAGAACTTGCTCTATTTTATGGAAAAAAATGCCCCGCTACTTGAACCCTGGCAGCGTGAAATCATGCGTATTGTACGCAAATCCAGTCAGTATTTTTATCCACAAAAACAAACTCAGGTGATGAATGAGGGCTGGGCAACCTTCTGGCACTATACGTTGCTCAATCATCTCTATGATGAGGGCAAAGTCAGCGAACGGTTTATGATGGAGTTTCTCCACAGCCATACCAATGTAGTATTCCAGCCGCCTTATAATAGCCAATGGTACAGTGGCATTAATCCTTATGCGCTGGGTTTTGCAATGTTCCAGGATATCAAACGTATCTGTCAGTCCCCCACCGAAGAGGATAAATACTGGTTCCCGGATATTGCCGGTTCAGACTGGCTGGAAACGCTGCACTTTGCTATGCGGGACTTCAAAGATGAAAGCTTTATCAGTCAGTTTTTATCACCGAAACTCATGAGGGATTTTCGGCTGTTCACGGTACTGGATAATGATAAAAACAATTATCTGGAGATCTCTGCAATTCATAACGAGGAAGGCTATCGCCAGATCCGACATCAGCTTTCAGCCCAGTATAACCTCAGTAATCTGGAACCGAATATTCAGGTCTGGAATGTGAATTTACGCGGAGATCGTTCACTAACCTTGCGTTATGTTCCGCATAATCGTGTCCCTCTGGACGACGGATACAAAGAGGTACTGAAGCATGTCCATCGTTTATGGGGATTTGACGTCGTGCTGGAACAGCAAAATGAAGATTTAAGCGTTGATTTACTGGGCCGTTGTCCGAACCGGAGTGTGACATAACCTCCCCGTCATACTTCACGTTTTATGCACAGGGCGGCACTCGTTCCCCCGAATGATGGCCCACTTAAGCGCACGGTTCGCGTTACTCGAAACGTTTACGTTTTATCCTGCAACTCGCATCATTCAGGATACAGATTCAGGCGTAAAGTAAGGTGGGAGTTTTTATCAGCTACCCTGAAAAAATTTTTCAGGGTAGCGACTGACTGCAGCAATACTGCTTGCTTTAACGGCCGAGCATCACCACATCATTGGGTAAATTTTTCTGCATACTGTGCCAGATCTCACCACTTTCACGGCCATAACTTCTTACGACGTCGAAAACGTGGTCGTATAAACCATCCTGACAGAGTTTGCCCAGTTGATGATAAAAATCCAGCGCAAGTCGACGCGCAGCTGGATTGGAGAAATATTGACGGCCAATCCGGGTATACAGACCTTTCATACCATTAATAATCAGACCATATACAGGATTGCCTGAAGCAAAAGCCAGTCCGCGGAAGATATTATAATCCAGCTCGGCAAAGGCATCGGCGTTATCATCGACAGTTGCAACCTGAGACAATACCTCTTGGGCTTTATCAGGATGCTGGCGGATAGCCGTGCGGATGAAAATGGTAGAGATATTGGTTCTTACCGATAATAAATTGTCGATAAGCTGCGGGACGCTCTCATGATCCAGACGAGCCAGAGTTTCCAGAATATTCAGTCCGGAGGTTTCCCAAAAGTTATTTACACGGGTTGGTTTCCCGTGCTGAATGGTCAACCAACCATCCCGGGCAAGACGCTGAAGCACTTCACGCAACGTGGTTCTTGTCACACCAATAAGTTCAGACAGTTCGCGTTCCGCAGGAAGGATTGATCCTGGAGCAAAACGGCTATTCCAAATACTTTCTATAATATACTCTTCAGCGAAACCCGCTGGACTTTGTGCCTTGATGACCATGGTAAAATTTCCATTACGCAGGTTTTGCCAATTATACTCATCATACCAGATAGCATGAATCCCAGATAGCGTCCAAATATACGTTCTCTCACCAAAATAATTCAAGTCGCTGGCAAGAACTGTGTTCGGAAAGACAATGAATATAAATAAATGATCTGAGACGCCCAATACAATCGAAATATCTGACAGACGTGCGTTATCACTCAGTTTTCTGTCTGTCAGCCCCCAAAAAATCGACAGCCTCTATGCAGTCAGTGAGCCATTTACTTCCCGCCAGTTATTTGGCTCATCGGTGTAAACGGAACCTGACAATCCCACCGCAGAAAAAATAACATATTGATTTGAATTTATTAAATTATTTACACTGTTTACGTATAGAATAGAGGATGGATAAATACCTTCGTTTCCCTGACGACAACCCGGAAGTAATGCCCTCAGTAAGCGAGATATTTTCATCTATTCTACTGGCACAAAAAAGTTTTTCGTTTACACTGCCGAATCTAGGCATGCTGCAGGGATCCTGATTATGTTGCAATACTTAAACCAGTGCTCACGTGGACGTGGGGCATGGCTGTTAATGGCACTGACTGCTTTCGCTTTAGAGTTAACCGCATTGTGGTTTCAGCATGGCTTAGGCCTGCACCCTTGCGTGATGTGTATTTATGAACGTTGTGCGTTGTTTGGTGTGATGGGCGCGGGTTTACTGGGTGCAATCGCACCTAAATCACCACTGCGTTATGGCGCTATTGCTATATGGCTTTACAGTGCAGGGAAAGGATTGCAACTGGCTTGGGAGCATACAATGATACAATTGCACCCTTCTCCATTTGCGACTTGCGATTTCGCTGCGCGCTTTCCTGAATGGTTACCGCTTGATAAATGGTTACCACAAGTCTTTGTTGCCAGCGGTGACTGTGCCGAATTACAGTGGTCATTTTTATCACTTGAGATGCCACAATGGCTAATTGGTATTTTTGCGGCGTATTTAATTATTGGCGTACTGGTAGTGATTGCACAGTTCGTGAAGCCCAAAAAACGCGGCCTGTTTAATCACTGATCGCGAACGTGCATCGCTTAAAAAATCACCAAAAAGGTGAGTTTTTTGTCACAACAATAACGAGAACAATAAAAAAACCCATCGGCAGCAACACGATGGGTTTTCTAAAACAGATGACTTAAACGCCATCTTTTTTGGTGATTCGTTATTTAAGGCGCATAGAGTTAATAACGGTTCTCACTCCCGGAACTGTTTGCGCAGTTTTCACGGCTAATGCCGCTTCTTGGTCACTGGAAACAAAGCCACTTAATTGCACCCGGCCTTTGAAGGTTTCAACAGAGATCTGCGTTGATTTAATGTTTTTTTCGCCCAACAGCGCAGCTTTTACTTTCGCAGTGATCACAGAGTCATCAAAATACCCTCCCGTACCTTCCTGAGTGGGTGTCGGGGCACAAGCGGTTAATGTCATGCCCAAAGACATCACAACGCAAATCATCATAAAAAATTTCTTCAGGTTCATTCTGCTTTCCTTACATTATAATTAGTACGATCACCCTGAACGGATGATACCCCCTTTAAAGATTATCCATTTTTCGCCATGCTGCAAGTTACTCCCCTGCCGATTGCGATAAAATACATTAATTTAACCAACAGATAACAGTCAACAAGGGTTCTACCACTTGTAGTAGAAATATTTTCGTCTCAGCGAGAAAAGCACTAACCATCGACACCATATTGAAATATATTTAGAGTGTTAGCACATTTCGAATAATAAATGCGAGTAAGTTAAAAATGAAAATACTGATTTGGATCCTCACATGGATATTCGGCATCGCCTGCGGATTATCGGTAGCCAGCTGGCTTATCGCTAATGAGAAAATAGGTGATGCGATTGTGTTTCTCTATGTCACGAATGGCTTTGCCTTTATTGCCTTTGTCGCGCTGGTTTACCTGGTTATCAAACACCGTATCAACTTGAGTAAAAAATAAACTTTTATTTCACGGCGATAACAATGTGCCGTTGCATTCATGAATATCCAACATGTTGCTCTGGTTCTGAATGAGCCCGGGCAACGCAAACTGGCGGATATAAAAGTCCCATCATTTAGTTATGGGATAATTGTCGTCACTATTGTCACTCAGAACCAGACGCTTACCCTGTATCCCCAAATCCCCCCTACATACAGCATTCATACCAGACTCCCCGGCTCTCTGTACCCAAAATAATTCGAGTTGCGTGCAGGTAGCAAGTGCGAGGTCCCACTAAGCTTGCAAGGATAAGTGATTCAGGTGGATGAATGTAGCCAACGCACAGACAACTTGAAGTATGACGGGTATATATTCAAAAACAGAGGCATGTGATTTTTGTTTCTGCTTGCACCTGCGCACCACTTTCAGTATGTTCCAACCGCGCAGCGTATCTGAGAGGATATAATCTTGCTCTGCGTCAGAAGCGGGTAAATACCCATCTGTAATTGACAATAAATCTCATAAACCAGGGAGAATGTTTATGACCTGTTTGCTGGCTTTGTTCCAGACATCAAGTAACCGCCACTTTATTCCACTCGCAATAATGCGTATCGCCCTCGGTATGTTCTTCTTTGCCTCGGGCTTTAATAAAGTCTTTATACCAGAAAATCAGGCCTTAATGCTGGAAACGATTACGGAAGCAGGCATTCCGTTCCCGGCAGTTATGGCCGTTTTTGTTGCCAGCTGCGAAACGTTATTCGGGTTACTGCTGGCAGCAGGATTCCTGACACGTCTGAACGCACTGGTGCTGATGATAATCAGCCTGGTGGCACTATTTACCGTCGCCTTGCACCAAATCCCGCCAAACCTCAATCTGCTTACTTGGTATAGCTGGCTTTTTTACCTGCCAGAATCTGCCTATATCTTGATTTGTCTGCTGCTGATTGTGCAAGGTGGAGGCCCGCTGAGCCTTGACTGCTCTGTGGCTAAACGTCTTTCCTTACGGGAAGCGAACTCACCTTCCTGATTAAATCGTTCAGGAGAAATGGGAGGGTGAGAATACTCACCTCCCAAATCAAAACCCATCTCAATATCCCGTTTTTTTACTGTTTAGCTGAGAGGGGAGTGGGCTTTCGTGCTATTTTTATCAAACACTCAGAGTTCAATCCTGTGCGCGGTAAGAATAATTTATGCAACAAACTGCTGATTCGATAGCCCGTATATTTTACATGCCATCAGAAGAAATCGTAAACCTTCACTTTACCATAAAAAACAAAGTGTTAGATTATTACGAGTCTGGGTATAATGAAGACAATCTGAACAACGCCATCTGGCTATCAGAAAAAGCCGTCGCGATATCCTCTCTTGTCATGGCTGCAATGATAAATAAGCATAAGCACGACTGCGATGAATATCTCCGGATTATGGGCATGCCGCATCCGGGAATAAAATTCTATTACCCTGCCCACCCCGTAGCAGAAAAACTTATTGCCTTGCTCGAACAACAAGGCAGGATTATGCAAGCTGAATATGTCGCAAACAAAGTCGCTTCTGAGGGCTGGGGATGCGGGAAGTATATAGAACTGTCAGACTTGTGAGTGAATGGCCCAAGTCGCCCGGGCTGGTTTGGATGGTGATGAGCATATAGTCGCCAAGCTTCTTAAACGTAGATTTCGTGCAGTGACTTTGCGTCAATCGCTAGAGAGGATTGAGTTTATAACTGTACTTCGCATGGTTTCATTGCGGAGGAAAAAACCATTGTTTCTTCGTTGTCACTCCAATGGCAATTCCTCCACGCCATTTTTTCCAGGCCAATAAAAAGGGCCGCTGTTTGCGACCCTTGGATGATTTCAGTTATGTGATTACTCAATGTAGCGGCTCCCCGTTCTCAGCCCAGCCTACAGCCATAGCAAGCAGTGCCAATAATTGGTCTTTATCCATTTCAATGTAACCGCCTTTGTTTGAAAGAGATATTATTTCACCATCCTGTAACACTTCAAACCCAGCTGCATTTTCAGTTTCAAAGATAAGCATATTTAACCTCGTGCGTAGTTCCCCGTCAGGTTACCTGAAATTATAGTTCATACCGCCACTGGTTATTTAATAATCGGAAACTTCTTGGTCACTGACTTTTCATGTGCGCGCCTTCAGAAATATCAGCCATACGAGATTCTGGGGCGTCATTATGATGATTCATGATTTAACATCCCTCCGATCGCTGAGCCGTATAGCCACCTTTCACATCTTGCAGTCGGCTTAATCTGTTTTGCTCTGCAATGCGCTATAACGATATGCCACCCTCACCCTCCGCAGTAAACACGAGGATTCAGGCGGGATGTGTTTACCACAGGTGGCGCTTTTTAACGCCGGGCATCGGAAAAGTGAGTGTGTAACGGCGAGGCAGGTCCCATCCCATCGTTCCAAAGCCTCTTCTGGTCGTCCCTTGCCTTATTACCTTAATAAATCATAAGGTATTAAAAGCGTGTCAGTAACGAAAGATACTGGAATATCCATGGCGAAAAAGACTGGGTATGGGGACTCTGATTCTTTAATCATTTCAGCATCAAAGCGTGTTGCTGGATAGACGCCTTCATTCTTGAAGAATGGGTCACGACTGAGAAAAGTGCCACACCCGCTTAAAAACATCGAAATTAAAGCAACAATAATAATCCTTTTCACACTGCCTCCATTGTCATTAACAGACAAAATATAACAGCCAGATTACACCCAGTAAATATGTGGTTAATGCAAAACGAATAAATCAGCGCATCACTTATCATAAATACAGGCTTAATACCAGCAGGAACCCGCTCTCCTTATCATTACGCAGAATAACATTTGATAGATTAAACGAAGTTCGCACTGGCTGGCCTGAGCAACTTTTCTTTATCAGAAGTTCGCAAGGGTGACAGTAAGATTCTTTTTGTTGAGGGGTTTAATGAAGAGGAATTTAACTTAAATTACCCCCTATATACCCCAAGCCTCAAACCAGCAACCATCATTACCTTTAAAATCAAGCAATTAATCAGCCCATTCAGGCTTATTCATAATATGATCCTGCCAGTCGACCACTTCTGACTCTCTGACCGCAATATGACGGACAGAAATACGCTCGCCATGCATTGCTGCTTTAGAGCCGGTTAACAGTGGATGCCAGCTGGGAAGTGATTCACCTTCAGCCAGCAATCGATAGGCGCAAGTGTGGGGTAACCATTCGAAGGTTGGCAAATTATCTCGCGTTAACTTAATACAATCTGGCTCATATTCAAAACGACGTTCATAATTTTTGCACTGGCAGGTTTTGATATTGAGCTGCTGGCAAGCCACATTGGTGAAATAGATTTCATCGGTGTCTTCGTCCATCAGTTTATGAAGACAACACTGGCCGCAGCCATCACACAGCGACTCCCATTCGGCATCACTCATTTCATCAAGGGTTTTACTTTGCCAGAAGGGGACTGCGGTCATAACGGTTCCTGCATAAGATAATTAAAAAGGGTTTCAGGTAATACAAACAGTACTTTATCTACCCGGAATGATTCGAATGCCCCACTGGTGCAGAGTTCAGCGCATCGATGAGCATAAATAAACGCTATGATTGCGATGAGCCGGACACTGGGGACTTGAATCATGACGGATGCAGACAGTATACCTTAAGAAGGCAAGTATTGCCGCCGATTGGCGGCAACAGAGCTATAAAACACGAGTGCTCAGGCTTTTATCCGCAAAAGCGACTTCCAGTTCGTCATTTTTAGCCAGCGGCCCCACACCTTCAGGTGTACCGGTCAGGATAATGTCGCCTGCACGTAGGGTAAAGAATCGACTGGCGTAGGCAATTAGTGGAATGATTTTATGCAGCATATCTGAAGTTGATCCTTGCTGGCGGATCTCACCGTTAATTTTCAGGCTGAGAGGAATATTCTGTGGATCCTGGGTAAATTCACGGGTGGAAATAAAACCAGAAATGGGGCACGAATTATCAAAGGCTTTAGCCTTTTCCCACGGACGCCCTGCTTTTTTCAAATCACTTTGCAAATCGCGTAGCGTCAAATCCAGTGCGATACCATAACCTGCAATGGCCTTAAGAACATGCTCTTCAGTTGCCTGTTTTAACGTTGAACCGATTAATACAGCAAGCTCGACTTCATGGTGAACTTCCCCCAGCCCTTGGGGCAGAGCCAGAGGCTGACGGATATCACATAGCGCTGTTTCAGGCTTAATAAACAACACAGGTTCTTCCGGAGTCTGACTACCCATCTCTTTAATATGTTTAGCATAATTACTGCCAACACAAACAACCTTACTCACTGGGAAATCCAGTACCGCCCCTTGCCAGTCACGATGTTGATACATGATGTCTTTCTCCCCCTGAAATCGCCGTTAATAATGATGTCTGAGTTGCGTTAGCAGAAATAACGAAATGAATATAAAAATACTCACTCTGATGTTCCTGACCGTTGAATAACTATCCCCTAAGACTTTTTCGGAATATTTCCCAAATGCATAGTGAGTAAACTTTCTGGCGGCGGCGGAACCTGTAAATAATAGCCGTCCTGCTCGAGAGCATTTTTAACTTTATCCAGAGAAGCGTTAGCCAATTTTTTACTGCCATCCAGCGGTAATATCATGGCAAGTACTGGCGCGCCGAAACCTTTCATGAGGGCTTCCGGTACGCGTGAAAAATCGTCTTTTTTCTCAACATACAGATATGTTTGGTCGCGCTTCGTACTTCGATAGATCACACAATACATGTTTTTTACTCTGTTTTAGTCGGTCTGTGACTTGCCTGAATATATTGAGAACTATAACATGCCTTGTGTAGTTCGGAATATCGTCCCACAATTGTGGGAATTGAAACTGAATTGAGTAAGGTCAGGATGTCAAATACGCCAATCGAGTTAAAAGGGAGCAGTTTCACACTCTCGGTCGTTCATTTACACGACTCCCGGCCAGAGATCATTCAACAAGCTCTGGAAGAAAAAATAGCCCAGGCACCGGCTTTTTTAAAACATGCGCCAGTGGTATTAAATGTGGCAAGTCTTGAAGCCACGGTTAACTGGCAGCAGATCCAACAGGCTGTGGTCGCCACCGGATTGCATGTTGTCGGGATCAGTGGCTGTAAAGATGCGTCACTGAAAGCCGCAATTACCCATGCCGGATTACCGTTGCTGAATGAAGGCAAAGAAAAAAGAGAGCGTGAAGTAGCTGTACCTGTTCCGGTTCCGGAAACCGTTTCAGTCGCTGCGCCGTCCACCCAAACACGCTTTATTGATACACCGATTCGTTCCGGACAGCGCATTTATGCACAAAATAGTGATTTGATTGTCGCAAGTCACGTCAGTGCAGGTGCAGAATTAATTGCAGATGGTAATATTCATATTTACGGGATGATGCGTGGGCGTGCGCTTGCTGGCGCCAGTGGCAATACTGATACTCATATATTCTGTACTCATCTGAATGCTGAACTGGTTTCTATTGCGGGTGAGTATCGGCTGAGTGATGAAATTCCGACTGAATATTATGGAAAAGCGATTCGCCTGAATCTGATTAAAGGCGCGCTTTTCTTTCAACCTTTATATTAAGCCCTTTATAACAAGGAACTCCTCATGGCACGCATTATTGTAGTTACATCGGGTAAAGGGGGCGTGGGCAAGACCACGTCTAGCGCAGCCATCGCTACAGGATTGGCTCAGAAGGGACATAAAACTGTCGTTATCGACTTTGATATCGGCTTACGTAATCTGGACCTGATTATGGGTTGTGAACGCCGTGTAGTATATGACTTTGTTAATGTTATTCAGGGCGATGCAACATTAAATCAGGCGCTGATTCGTGATAAACGTACTGAAAATCTCTCTATTCTGCCAGCCTCACAGACTCGCGATAAAGATGCGCTGACTCGTGAAGCCGTCGCTAAGGTGCTGGAAGACCTTAAATCGATGGATTTTGAGTTTATCATTTGTGACTCCCCTGCTGGTATCGAAACCGGTGCGCTGATGGCGCTCTATTTCGCTGATGAAGCCATTATTACCACCAACCCTGAGGTCTCTTCCGTTCGGGACTCTGACCGTATTCTGGGTATTCTGTCTTCTAAATCACTGCGCGCTGAAAAAGGTGAAGCTCCTATCAAAGAGCACTTACTTCTGACACGTTATAATCCTGGTCGAGTCAGTAAAGGGGATATGCTGAGTATGGAAGACGTGCTGGAAATTTTGCGCATTCCTCTGGTGGGTGTTATCCCTGAAGATCAGTCAGTTCTGCGGGCATCAAACCAAGGTGAACCCGTGATTCTGGATACCGAGTCTGACGCAGGTAAAGCCTATGCGGATACCATTGAGCGCTTACTTGGAGAAGAACGCCCTTTTCGCTTCATAGAAGAAGAGAAGAAAGGATTCCTCAAACGCCTTTTCGGAGGATAAGTTATGGCACTTTTAGACTTTTTTCTTTCGCGGAAAAAGAGTACGGCTAATATCGCTAAAGAACGTTTGCAGATTATTGTGGCAGAACGTCGCCGGGGCGACAGCGAACCTCATTACTTACCGCAACTGAAACGCGATATTCTGGAGGTCATCTGTAAGTATGTGCAGATAGATCCGGAAATGGTTACCGTTGCTCTTGAACAAAAGGGTGATGATATCTCCGTTCTGGAGCTGAACGTGACGTTACCTGAAACGGATGAAGTAACTAAGTCAGGTTAAACGACGAGTGCCACAGCGTGATAAAAAGTTACCGGAACTATTTAGATTCCGGTAACTTATCTGTTTAATGACCGACCAGTTGCTGATTTAATGCTTCAGCCATCAGTTCTCCACGCCAGCCGCTGACCAGTTCCGGTTGTAACGACTGAGGTTTCAGTTGCCAATGCCAGTTAAGTAATTGGTTGATCTGGCGACGAGAGGCCAGCAGCTCTACGCTTAGTCCGCTGGTTTCACTGACAGTCTGTACTGTCGCCTTAATAGTCTTAAATAATGCCCGGTAACCCGGCATATCCACCAGATTTACCAGTGCGGCCGGTAGTTCACTCTCAGATAAGGCTTCTGCTTCGGCGACCAGACCTATCAGTGTTTTACCGTGAAAACGAATTTCGGTACCGCTGAGTCCCAAGTTAGCCAGTTCGCCGAGAGAACCTGGAAGGTAACGAGCAACCTGCCAGAGATTTTCTTCCCGTAGCACAAAATTCACCGCCATATCCCGCTCGCGCGCGCAGCGCAGCCGCCAGGCCGCCAGCTTTTTCAGGCATGCCAGCTGACGAGGGCGTAGCTGCCAGGCCTGACTAATGTCACGCCAGGCTTCTTCAGGCGTCAGAATATCCTGACGTCGGGCCTGCATCAGGCGACATTCATTAAGCGCGGCAGCCAGCCAGCCCGCCTCTTCGGCTTCGGTAACCAGTTTGTGGGCTATCGGCAGTAAATAGAACACATCCGCCGCCGCATATTCGCACTGGCGTTCTGATAACGGACGTGCCAGCCAGTCTGTACGTGATTCGCTTTTATCCAGCATAATGCCGGTGAAGGACTCAACCAGAGTAGCAAAACCACACGACAGCGGCCTGCCGGTAAATGAAGCCAGAATCTGAGTATCAATAAAAGGTTCGGGCATCATGCCGAAGGTATTCAGAAAAACTTCCAGATCCTCGCTACCCGCATGTAAGAATTTTTGGATCCCGGGGTCCTGTAACAGCACTTTAAACGGAGACCAGTCACTGATTGTCAGAGGATCAATCAAAGAAATGGTTTCACCATCATACATTTGCAACAAACCAAGTTGCGGATAATAAGTGCGCGTGCGAACAAACTCGGTATCCAGTGCTAACGCAGGATACTGCCGGGCAGCTTCACAGACAGCAGCCAGCCCGGCATCAGTAGTAATCATCTGGTAATTCAAATTCTATTCTCTTAGATTTATGCCCGAAGGCAGACTTCTACGCTTAGACTGTATTGTTACCTGTCACACTCGTCTCGTCACGTAGTTCTCGTCGTAAAATTTTGCCAACATTGGATTTCGGCAGTTCAGTACGAAATTCTATCATTTTTGGCACTTTATAGGCGGTAAGATGGCGACGGCAAAAAATGATAAGTTCCTGCTCACTGAGATCGGGTGATTTTTTAACCACGAAGATTTTCACGGCCTCACCTGTAACACCGGCAGGAACCCCTACGGCAGCCACTTCGAGTACCCCTTCGTGCTGCATTACCACTTCTTCAATTTCATTCGGATAAACGTTAAAACCAGAGACCAGGATCATGTCCTTTTTCCTGTCGATAATGCGCATAAAGCCTTGCTCATCAATCTCTACGATATCCCCGGTACGTAACCAACCATCTTTAAGCACTTCAGCCGTAGCTGCGGGTTGCTGCCAGTATCCCTCCATCACTTGCGGGCCTTTAACACAGAGTTCTCCCGGCTCACCTGACGTAACTTCAAGACCATTGTCGTCAATCAGCTTAACATCGGTAGAAGGAACCGGTAAGCCAATAGACCCACTGTGGTAGTTCATATCATGTGGATTGGCGCTGACTAAAGGCGCGCACTCTGTCAGACCGTATCCCTCAAGCAGAAAACGCCCGGTGAGTTTTTCCCAGCGTTCAGCGACGACATGCTGTACCTGCATACCGCCCCCGGCAGAGAGATGCAGAGAGGAAAAGTCGAGCTGCTGGAATGCCTTATTATTTAATAACGCATTAAACAAGGTATTCACGCCAGTCATCGCAGTAAAAGGATATTTCCCCAGCTCCTTCACAAAGCCTGGGATATCACGTGGATTAGTAATCAGCAGGCTACAGCCGCCAAGCTCAATAAAAAACAGACAGTTCACTGTCAGAGCAAAAATGTGATACAGCGGCAATGGAGTAACCACCAGCTCTTTACCTTCTTCAAGCAGTGGACCATAGGCCGCCTTCACTTGCTCCAGGTTGGCCAGCATATTACGGTGGGTCAGCATAGCCCCTTTGGCAACACCGGTCGTACCGCCAGTATATTGCAAAAAGGCCAGATCGGTATTGGCGATATCCGGTTTGAGATACTGCAAACCTTCACCGCTCTGCAATGCCTGACGAAATGAGATAGCTCCTGGCAAATGGTATTTCGGCACCATACGTTTGATATATTTAACGACCAGGTTTACTAACGTCCCTTTTGCTATCGAAAGCCCGTCCCCCAGTCGGGTCAAAATCACATGTTTTACCTGGGTTTGACTGACGACTTTCTCGAGCGTATGGGCAAAATTAGAGACAATAACAATCGCACTGGCCCCGCTGTCACACAGCTGATGCTCCAGTTCGCGCGGGGTATAGAGCGGATTGACATTTACTACCACCATACCGGCGCGTAATACACCAAATAAGGCCACCGGATACTGAAGTAAATTTGGCATCATTAAGGCCACACGATCGCCTTTTTTCAACCCCAGCCCTTGCTGTAAATAGGCGGCAAATGCCCGACTTTGCTCTTCCAGTTTACGGAAGCTCATGGTTTCACCCATATTGATAAAAGCAGGCTTATCAGCATAACGCGCGACCGCTTGCTCAAGCATATCAGTCAGAGACTGGTATCTGTCGGGATTAATTTCTGCCGGTACATCGGCTGGATAGCGGTTAAGCCAAACCTTGTTCAAGGACACACCTCTAATTGCACTGTTTATTGTCATCGCACACCTCGGCCGCACCATTTCATTAACATTATATTAACTCAGCGTACCAGTTTGTTTATTAGCCTGTTCAAAGGTTGCGAAGTACATCACTCATTTTTTGTGAGTGAAAATGACAATAAATCACGGAGTAAGCCGTGATTTAAAACAAAAAACAACAATAAGTTATCAAAAGAAAGCTCAATATATCGAGCCAGAAGCGGATACCTGCTGACTTTATCAGCAGGGAAAGAGCATAATTTCCAGTGATTACTCACGACCTGGCAGTTTTTTCCAGGTCACTTCATTACGCAAATAGACAGGTTCCGACTCTTCAACCGCGACCGCTTTTCCGGCATTAAAAGCCAGAAGGGCCAGAGGCAGCATATCTTCAGCTTCTGGCAGGGTCGTTTCACCATCACGGATCTGTAGACCGCTTTGACTTGCCATATCAGGCCAGGCCTGCCAGCCGGTCCCCACAATCGCCCACTCTCCGCTCAGTCCGGCTAAACGTTTGGCAACAGCGTCAGGTTTTAATACTGCTTCGCTCTCTTCACCCTGCCAGACACCAGCTTCATCCCGCACGTATTCTGCCCAATAAACCTCTCCCATACGGGCGTCTATCGCTGCCAGTACCCGAGTTGCCCCAGTGCGGCGCCATGCCCCCTGTGCCATCGTTGCCAGTGTCGAGACACCGACCATCGGCAATTCTGCTCCGAGGGCAAGTCCCTGAGCAATACCAATGCCGATACGTACGCCGGTAAAACTTCCCGGCCCACGACCATAGGCCAGTACATCAATATCCGCTAACCGAGTTTCGGCACGGTCCAGGATATCACGCACCATCGGTAGGATCCGTTGCGTATGTTCACGCGGACAGAGTTCAAATTGGGCGTAACACGCCTCAGGGTCTTGCAGTGCAACGGAACAAGCTTCAGTTGCGGTATCGATGGCTAAAATTCGCATGCCTCGAGCCTCTGGCAAAAATAAGTTCAAAAAAACGGCGCGTAGCATACCATAGCTTGGCGATAATTACCGCTCAGGGAGGGTGTTAAGGAATGCAACAGCGCGATTAATATCCCGCGTCCGGGGAGCCGGCGGTAAACTGTTAAGAAAGACGCCACCATAAGGCCGCATCACCAGCCGGTTATCGCAGATAACAATCACCCCGCTATCCTCAACGTCACGAATTAATCGCCCGACACCTTGTTTTAGCTGAATAACGGCATCCGGCAGCTGAATTTCAGCAAAGGGATCGCCGCCACGTAGCTGGCAGTCTTCCATACGGGCCTTCAGTAATGGATCATCAGGTGAGGTAAAGGGAAGTTTATCGATAATCACCAGTGACAGGGCATCACCGCGAACATCCACCCCTTCCCAGAAACTGCTGGTCGCAACCAGCAGAGCATTACCGGCCTGAACAAACTGTTCGAGTAACTGCCCTTTACTGGTCTCTCCCTGGAGCAACACCGGTAATGTCATAGTGGCACGAAACTGTTCAGCCAGATCGCGCATCATGGCATGCGAAGTGCATAGCATAAAACATCGTCCATTATTCGCTTCAATTAACGGACGCAACAAATGGGCTAACTGCTTTGCGCCATGAGGACGATTAGGTTCAGGTAACCCACGAGGGACACAGAGCAACGCCTGTTTTTCATAGTCGAACGGGCTGGCAAGCAACAAGCTTTCTGCTTGCTCAATGCCCAGGCGTTCGGTGAAGTGACTGAGTTTATCGTTCACCGATAAGGTTGCAGAAGTAAAGACCCAGCTGGCCGATTTTTCGCTGATCACCTCTTTAAACTTGTCAGCCACCGAAAGTGGCGTTAACGCCAGCGTAAAATGACGGGCGTTACATTCGTACCAATAGCTATATCCGGGCTGATTAACCTCTTTCAGTCGTTTAATTCGCCCACGATAAATAACCGCTCTCTCAAAAGCCGCATCCAGCAGGGCTGACCGTCCGAGTGAGAGTTTTGCCACGTCATGACACAGTTCGAGGGCATCATCCAGTAACAGTAACGATCGTTGAATCGCGGGTTCTGCCAGTACGGTACGCAGATTTCCCCGGTAGCCTGGCTCACCCAGTTGCAGACGAAAATCCTGCGCCCGCATAGCCAGACTATCAGCACTTTTTTGTAGCTGCTGTACGTCACGTACCTCTGTTCGGTAGGCAATAGAAATATCTTTGGCAAGATCCAGTAACTGACGGCTGCTCAGCGACTGGCCGAAGTACTGGCTGGCAATATCGGGAATTTGGTGCGCTTCATCGAAAATAGTGACATCCACCGCCGGGATCAGTTCAGCAAAACCGCTCTCTTTCACCACCATATCAGCCATAAATAAGTGATGGTTGACCACCACTAAGTCGGCATCCATCGCTTTTTTACGCGCTTTGACCACAAAGCACTCTTTATAGACCGGACAGTCCTGGCCGAGACAGTTATCATTGGTACTGGTGACCAGTGGCCAGACGGTGGAATCCTCAGCCACTGCACTGCAACTACTGATATCCCCCTCTTCTGTGGCACTGGCCCAATGCCGTAAATGTGCGATATCGCTCAGAAGTTCTTCCGCCAGACCACCTCCGGTCAGCACTTGCTGTTCAAGTCGTTCAAGACAGAGATAGTTAGAGCGCCCTTTCAGCAGAGCAATGCGGCCAGTAAAAGAGAGTGCGCTGGCAATCGTGGGTAAGTCACGTGAATAGAGTTGATCTTGCAGTGCTTTGGAGCCCGTTGAGATAATAACTTTTTTTCCGGAGCGTAATGCCGGGGCCAGGTAGGCGTAGGTTTTACCCGTTCCGGTACCCGCCTCCACTACCAGCGTACCGCCTTGAGCAATGGTTTTCGTTACCGCTTCCGCCATCTGCCGTTGCGCTTCGCGTGGTTTAAACCCCGGAATAACATTCGCCAACTGGCCATCTTGCGCAAAATCGTCCGTCACATTACCCCCTGGTTAAATTGCCAGTGATTATGTCAGCCATAGCAAGTTTAATCCAGTTTCCCTGTAGAACCAGAACAAAGGTTATGGCAGTCTGTGTGCCGTGATTTGTTTACTATCAAGGAAAAACCATGAGCATTACGCGAATAAAACCCGAAGACCGGTGGTCCGATGCTGTTATCCACAATCAGACTGTTTATTACACTGGTGTCCCGGAAAATCTGGATGCCGATGCTTACCAGCAAACCGCGAATACTCTGGCACAAATCGACACGTTACTGGCATCATTGAAAAGTGATAAAACGCGCATTCTGGATGCCACCATTTTTCTGCCAAATGGTGACGATTTTGCCGCTATGAATCGCGCCTGGGATGAATGGGTCGTTGCTGGTCATGCGCCAGTACGCTGCACCGTACAGGCTGGGCTGATGCACCCACAGTATAAGGTGGAAATAAAAATCATCGCGGCGCTATAACGCCCGGTCCGGACCGTCGATGAACACAGATAAGAGGTGTGATTCGACGGTATAAATCATGTCACTGCTGGCTTGTTACTCCTCTTCTTCGTCCTCATCTTCAAATCGCGCGACAATATGGCTTCCTGTATGCGTAGCCCGAATTTCATTAGCAACAATACTGATAGCTTCACCGCTACTCATTCCGCCACTTATCAGCTCCTGAATACGCTCGACGGCTTGTTGCTGCTGTTCATGACTAAGCGCAGGTAATCCTGAAATCATGTTAAACTCCTTTGACAAGATTTAATGATGTTTATGGTAATCGGTTCCCATTAAATGAAAGTGACCAAGTCCCCTGTTTTTCATATTCTCCCCTGGCAAGCAGATGCCGTACAGCACTACTTTAAACGGCAGTCTCATCAGGCCTGGGCGATGATGCTACATTCTGGTTGCTCTGACCATCCGTATAGTCGTTTTGATATTATGGTTGCAGACCCACTGGCGACGCTCGTCACTCGCGGGAAAACAACGGAAATACAGCGTAAAGGAGTCACCGAATCTTCCGACGACAGTCCTCTGGTACTGCTACAAAACACGCTTGATAGTTATGGATTAAACTGTGTTCCGCAGACAGATATTCCCTTCTGTGGCGGCGCTGTGGGATTGCTCGGTTATGATTTAGGCCGTCACTTTGAAACTCTTCCCGAACAGGCAGAGAAAAGTCTGCATACCCCGGATATGGCCATCGGGATTTATGACTGGGCACTGATAGCTGATAACCAACTCCAGCGTCTGACGCTGGTGAGCTGGGGTGATATCCAAAAGCGCCTCGCTTACCTTGATGCTCCAGACTTATCCTCGCGGCCTCCGTTTCATCTGACCAGCGCCTGGCAGTCCAATATGAGCCGTGAAGAGTATGGAATAAAATTCAATAAAATTCAGGAATATCTGCGTAGTGGTGACTGCTATCAGGTTAATCTTGCCCAGCGTTTTAGTGCCAGCTATCAGGGTGATGAATGGCAAGTCTTTGAAAAACTCAATCAGGCTAACCGCGCACCTTTCAGTGCTTTTTTGCGCCTCCCTGACAGTACAATACTAAGTCTGTCGCCGGAACGTTTTGTACGTTTACAAGATAAACACATTCAAACCCGGCCAATAAAAGGCACGTTACCCCGACTGGCTGACCCACAGGCAGACAAAGAACAAGCATTAAAACTGGCATCATCACCGAAAGATCGGGCAGAAAACTTAATGATTGTTGATCTGCTGAGAAATGATATTGGCAGAGTGGCACGACCAGGCAGCGTTAAAGTACCGGAATTATTTGTGGTCGAGCCGTTTGCCGCTGTGCATCACTTAGTCAGCACAATCACAGCGGTGTTACCCGATACACTCAATGCCTGTGATTTACTCCGTGCAACCTTTCCGGGCGGCTCTATCACTGGCGCACCTAAAGTTCGGGCAATGGAAATCATCGAAGAACTTGAACCGCAGCGGCGCAATGCCTGGTGTGGTTCTGTGGTCTATATCAGTTTTTGCGGCAATATGGACAGCAGTATCACTATTCGAACCCTGACCGCAGAGCAAGGCAAACTCTACTGCTCTGCTGGCGGAGGTATTGTTGCTGACAGTAATGAAAGTGCAGAGTACCAGGAGACTTTTGATAAAGTGAATCGCATTTTGCCGTTGCTGGAGAGCTAAGGTATGACGCTGGATAATTTTCTTGCCCGTTTTCAGTTATTACAGCCGGACAGTCGCCCTCCCGTCAACCATCAGCGCGAAGCTGCGGTACTGGTACCCATTGTTCGACGTCCAAAACCCGGACTATTACTGACGCAACGTTCACTGACCCTGCGTAAACATCCGGGTGAAGTGGCTTTTCCAGGCGGCTCGGTCGATAAGACCGATGAATCATTAATTGCCACTGCATTACGTGAAACCTATGAAGAAATCGCTATCCCACCGCAGGCAGTGGAGGTGATTGGTCGCCTGCCGAGCATTGACAGTGTCACTGGCTTCAGAGTAACGCCGATCCTGGGCATTATTTCACCTGATGTTCCGCTACAAGCAAGTGCTGATGAAGTCGCCGCCATTTTTGAAATGCCGCTTGAAGAAGCGCTGACAACCGGACGGTATCATCCACTCGATATTCAACGTCGAAAAATACCCCATCGCGTCTGGCTTTCCTGGTACGAGAGTTATTTCGTCTGGGGAATGACAGCCAGTATCATTCGCACCCTGTCCCTACAGGTAAACTGCAATACAGATAACACTTTCAGGCGCTAATCTGGACTATATTATGTCAATGTTTTGATCACTTTTTGTTGTCATTAGGTGATTTGTGCTAATGGATTAGTTTAATTCATGTGAATAGTTTACCGGTGGAACCAATAAATTTTTAAACTATGACATAGCAATTTCAAAGCATCATGTTCGGCAACGAACGCCTTAAGAGGAGTTTTACTGTGATTAGTATATTCGACATGTTCAAAGTCGGTATTGGCCCTTCCAGCTCACATACAGTGGGTCCAATGAAAGCCGGTAAACAATTCGTCGATGATCTGGTCGAACGTGGATTACTGGACAGTACGACGCGTATAGCCGTGGATATCTATGGCTCCCTCTCATTGACCGGTAAAGGTCACCACACCGATATCGCAATTATCATGGGTCTGGCAGGTAATCGCCCTGACAATGTGGTGATAGATTCCATTCCCGGTTTTATTCAGGATGTTGAGTCCCGTGGTCGTCTGCTGCTGGCTAGCGGTGCTCACGAAGTCGATTTCCCGGCTGACAATGGTATTCGTTTCCATAGTACCAATCTCCCTTTGCATGAAAATGGGATGTCCATTCATGCTTACAGTAGCGAAAAAGAGATCTACAGCAAAACTTACTACTCCATCGGTGGAGGTTTTATTGTTGATGCTGAGCATTATGGCAAAGTCGATGAAACTGCAATTGTCGTCCCTTATGCTTTCAACTCTGCCGAAGAACTGCTGCAATTTTGCCACCAAACCGGACACTCGATTTCCGGTCTGGTAATGGAAAATGAACTCGCCCTGCACAGCAAGCAAGAAATTGAGCAGTATTTTGCTGATATCTGGAATACGATGCAAGCCTGTATTGACAGGGGTATGACTACCGAAGGCGTATTACCTGGCCCGCTACGTGTTCCGCGTCGTGCTTCTGCTCTGCGCCGTCTGCTGGTTTCCAGTGATAAATTATCCAGCGACCCGATGAATGTCGTGGACTGGGTAAATATGTTCGCCCTCGCCGTAAACGAAGAAAATGCAGCAGGAGGTCGTGTCGTCACGGCGCCAACAAACGGTGCATGTGGAATAGTTCCTGCTGTTCTGGCGTATTATGATCACTTTATTGAGCCTGTTACCCCGGAAATCTATATTCGTTACTTCCTCGCTTCTGGCGCCATTGGAGCACTGTATAAAATGAATGCTTCTATTTCCGGTGCCGAAGTAGGCTGTCAGGGTGAAGTCGGTGTTGCCTGTTCTATGGCGGCGGCCGGGCTTGCGGAGATCCTTGGCGCCAGCCCGGAGCAAGTTTGTATCGCGGCAGAAATTGGCATGGAACACAACTTAGGCTTGACGTGTGACCCGGTTGCCGGACAGGTTCAGGTTCCATGTATCGAGCGTAATGCCATCGCCTCAGTAAAAGCCATCAATGCCACGCGTATGGCAATGCGCCGGACCAGTGCACCACGCGTCTCGCTGGATAAAGTGATTGAAACGATGTATGAAACAGGAAAGGATATGAACGCCAAATATCGTGAAACTTCCCAGGGGGGATTGGCGATTAAAGTTCAGTGTAACTAACAAGAGAGGATCTTTCAGGCCTCAGTCCAGGCAGGCGATGCGCGCAAACAAACTGTGTTATTCGCCTGACTGACAAAACAATGCCAGATCGCGCGAAATATGACGAGAATACACTAACTTATCTTATTTTGTACCAGAGACTCGTCCTGTTATTCACCTGTTTACCATCAGAATCACTCCCCCGTGAAACCGATTACCCGTTTTAGCGCTACTGGCCATCAGAAATTCAGTTTTTTTATTTATATTACCGCTATTTACTCGTCTCCTTAATCATCGCCCACTACAATGTTAACAGGGCGCATTCAGGGTATGTAAAAACCAATCAAGGTGGTTTGGCATGCAAACAGCACAGCGGGTTATTTCTGACTATCGGCGGAGACGGCTGATTGTTTGTATTTTATTTACGACCCTGGTGTTTGTGCTGACTCTGACAATAAAATTTATTACTGAACGCCAGTTAAATGAACAGCGTCTTTTACACTTTAGTGAACGCGCTGTTTCCACTGTCGAAACCTTGCTTGCTCCTTTTGATATGCTCTTTCAGGATGCTTTGCCGCTTATGGTGCTGCCCTGCGAAAATGTTCAACGAACATTACGGGAACATACCGCGAGGGTCCCTACAGTACGTTCTATCTCCCTGGTAAAAAACGGTATTATCTATTGCTCCAGCGTCTTTGGTTCCACTGACTATAATATTCAGACCATGCATCCCCGATTACCCACACCGACTCCTCTGCTATTACTGAGCATTGATCGCTTAATCAATAAAGGTTCACCTATTTTGATTTCATGGCGTCCTGTTCCCACGCATAGCAATGACGGCGTGATACAAGTGATTAACCTGAGCATGCTGGCAGGATTTATTCAGTACACTGATGTTCCATGGATAGACAAAACGATTCTTAATATTGCTGACTCACATTTTGAATACACACATGGAATCGTTAACACTATTGAAGTATCAGCAGATCAGGTACGCCAGGATATATTTTCAGAACACTATCCCTTTTCCATTACCACCGTAGGTCCTTCTGCCACAATTCTGGCTCTCAATAATTTACCTTCACAGTTGCCGCTGGCTATTGTGCTTAGTTTACTGGCAGGAACCTGTGCATGGTTTATGACCGCGAAACGAATGAGTTTCTTCCATGAAATTCATATGGGCCTGGCCGCGCGTGAATTTGAAGTGTATTGCCAGCCACTGATCCATGCCGATAGCGGGGAATGTGTCGGTATTGAACTGCTCTTACGCTGGCATAATCCACGTCAGGGTAATATTTCACCCGATGGTTTTATTCCTCTGGCGGAACAACTTAATTTAATCGTCCCACTTACCTGCTTTGTATTACGTGAAACGGTTAAATATCTCGACCAGCTACCAAAAATGAATGGATTTCATATCAGTCTTAATGTCGCGGCTCGTCATTTTAAAAATGGCGCGATCATTGAGGACCTCAGTCGTTACTGGTTCCCGGCTCATCCTCAGCAGATCCTTATTCTTGAACTCACCGAACGTGATGCTCTGCCCCAAGTTAGCCATCAAGTGGTGCGGGATCTACATCATTCAGGCGTCAGACTGGCCATTGATGATTTTGGTACCGGACACAGCTCGCTGGCATACCTGGAAACACTGAGTCCAGATATACTGAAGATAGATAAGAGTTTTACTGCAGCGATTGGTACAGATGCCGTCAATTCGAAAGTGACCGATATGATTATCGCACTGGGTCATCGATTAAATATTGAACTGATTGCTGAGGGGGTGGAAACCCCGGAACAGGCTGATTTTTTACGCAAACAAGGCGTCAGCCTGTTACAGGGTTATCTCTATGCTAAACCGATGCCACTGACCCAGTTTCCCTACTGGCTGGAGAACCATGACATGGTGATCTCCCGCCAGAAAACAGCGGACATTACCTGACTTAGCCTTCTTCGTCCTCGTGAGCCGGGGATTCTTTAACAACGCGCACTAAGTCAACACGATAGTTATTGGCTTCGATGATTTGTATTTTTAACGGTGCAACTTCCAGCACATCACCTTGTTTCGGGATCTGGCCATTTACCGCAATCACTAATCCTGCAATCGAGGCAATATCTTCATCAATATTGACCAGCGTGTTGATATCCAAACGTTGCTGCAAAGCATGTAAATCCGTCGTTCCTTTTACCAGCCAGCCATCACCATCACGCACGATTTCTGGTGTTTCATCAGCATCAGGGAACTCACCGGCTATCGCTTCCAGGACATCCAGCGGAGTCACCAGACCTTGTACCATGCCAAACTCATCATTAACGATAACAAAGCTGCCACGTGCACGACGTAATACGCCTAATAGATTAATCGGGTCCAGGGTTTCAGGTACCACAATCACCGGAGACTGAGCAGCAACCGCTGCCACATTATCACCTTTGTCCAGCGCCACCAGCAGTTCTTTGGCTCGCGCTACACCGATAACTTCGTCCAGTTCACCCCGACATACCGGGAATAAACTGTGTGGCGATGCCAGCAATTGCTCACGAATTTCTTCATCCGTTTTCAGTGCATCGACCCAGGAAATATCTCCTCTTGGTGTCATAATGCTACGCAGAGAGCGTGAAGCAAGGGTCAGTACACCATTAAGCATGTAACGCTCTTCTTCGGCAAAGGTTTCAGCTTCAATCGGTTTTATCGTATTGTTGCCTTCCCGGATGGGATCATTCTCTTTGCGTTTGTTGCCTATCATATTCAAGATAGCATCGGCGGTACGAGCACGCAGCGGCTGTCGTGACTGGTTACGAATAAAGTTACGCAGTGCAATCTGGTTGAAAAACTCAATGACAATTGAGAAACCAATTGCGGCATACAGATAACCTTTCGGAATATGGAAACCAAAGCCTTCAGCAACCAGGCTCAAGCCGATCATCAGCAGGAAGCTCAAACACAACACCACGACCGTCGGATGTTTGTTGACAAATATAGTCAATGGCTTCGATGCGAGCAGCATAACAATCATGGCAATGGTCACTGCAGCCATCATCACCGGAAGGTGGTTCACCATACCGACTGCCGTAATCACGGCATCCAGCGAGAACACGGCATCAAGCACAACTATCTGTGCGACGACCACCCAGAAACTGGCATAGCCTTTCCCATGACTACCATCATGCTGTTTATTTTCCAACCTCTCATGTAACTCTGTTGTTGCTTTGAAGAGCAAAAACAGTCCCCCAGCCAACATGATCAGTTCACGGCCGGAAAACGTGAAATCACCGACTGAGAATATCGGTTTGGTGAGCGTGACCATCCATGAAATCACCGACAATAAACCCAGACGCATAATCAGGGCCAGAGACAGACCGATCAGGCGAGCTTTATCTCTTTGTTTTGGCGGTAATTTGTCAGCAAGAATAGCAATAAACACCAGGTTATCAATACCCAGTACAACTTCCAGCACGATCAGTGTAAATAGTCCCACCCATATTTGTGGGTCCATCAACAGTTCCATGTCTTACTCCTGTCGCAGACAGCACAAGATCTTGCCTGAAAAGAAGCAAGAACAGCATGAAAAGTGGAATGGTTTTCCGGCCTTGAAGTACCGATATGGAAGGGGAACAGTGAAGTCCCGGAGATGAAAAGACGTCGGTGACGGTCCATAGAGCGGGCTAAAGCCCCTTACTCCTTACAGTTAAACGGACTCTAACAATACCAAAGCCGGGTAGGGTTTGGCAAAGATTTAGCTTTCTTTACCTGAAAATGGAGACTAATTAGATTTATTTCACGCTACGAAAATATTATGCAACAACAGTTCTAAATTACGGATCCTCATCACATAAATTATTTTTTTCACAGCCTAAAATAAATTATGTGAGTCATTAGTTACTTTATTGACCACGCAATTTGAATCGTTTCGCTACACTTATTACGAACATTGGTGCTCATTATGAGCTACGTCATCGCAACAATAGGAGGTAGCAAGTGACTATTGCTATTGTTATAGGCACACACGGATTTGCAGCAGAGCAACTGCTTAAGACTGCTGAGATGTTACTGGGCGAGCAAGAGAATGTCGGCTGGATAGATTTTGTTCCTGGGGAAAATGCCGAAACATTGATCGTTAAATATAACGCGCAACTGGAAAAACTTGATACATCTGGAGGTGTGCTGTTCTTAGTAGACACTTGGGGAGGCAGCCCATTTAATGCCGCCAGCAGGATTGTTGTTGATAAAGAAAAGTATGAAGTGATTGCCGGAGTCAATATCCCCATGTTAGTGGAAACACTCATGGCTCGCGATGATAATCCTTCCTTTGATGAACTCGTTGCACTGGCCGTTGAAACAGGCAGAGAAGGTGTAAAAGCCCTCAAAGCGGCGCCAGTAGAAAAAACCACACCCGCTCCGACAGCACCAAAACCAGCGGCGCCCGCTAAACCCATGGGACCTAATGACTACATGGTTCTTGGTTTGGTCCGTATCGATGACCGTTTGATCCATGGACAAGTCGCCACTCGCTGGACGAAAGAAACCAATGTTACACGCATTATTGTTGTCAGCGATGAAGTAGCGGCCGATACCGTGCGTAAAACATTACTGACCCAAGTCGCACCTCCCGGAGTGACAGCGCACGTTGTTGACGTCGAGAAGATGATCCGCGTTTACAATAACCCTAAGTATGCAGGAGACAGAGTCATGTTGCTGTTTACTAATCCGACCGATGTGGTTCGTCTGGTCGAAGCCGGGGTTAAAATTACCAGTGTTAATATTGGTGGTATGGCATTCCGTCAAGGAAAAACACAGGTCAATAACGCAATTTCTATCGATGCTACGGATATTGAAGCTTTCAATAAATTAAATGCACGTGGAATTGAGCTTGAGGCACGAAAAGTATCTTCAGACCAGAAAATTAAAATGATGGATCTTATTGCTAAAGTTAACTAACGATATTTTAGTCAAATAAGTTACTCAGATTTCACACTTAAGTCATCACCAATAGGAGAAGTACAATGGAGATTACTATTCTTCAGATTGTGCTGGTGTTTATCGTCGCTAGTATTGCGGGTATGGCTTCCATACTTGATGAATTTCAGTTTCACCGCCCGCTGGTTGCCTGTACCTTAATCGGTATCGTTCTTGGGGACATGACTACTGGTATCATTATCGGTGGTACCCTGGAAATGATAGCGCTGGGCTGGATGAATATCGGGGCAGCTGTAGCACCTGATGCCGCGCTGGCTTCCATTATTTCAACTATTCTGGTTATTGCTGGCCATCAAAGCATTGGCGCAGGTATTGCCCTCGCCATTCCTCTGGCGGCTGCAGGCCAGGTGTTAACCATCATTGTGCGTACCATTACCGTTGGTTTCCAGCACGCAGCGGACAAAGCCGCTGAAAGCGGTAATCTGTCGGCAATATCCTGGCTCCATGTGTCAGCGCTGATCCTGCAAGCAATGCGTGTTGCTGTTCCTGCCGTCATCGTGGCTATTTCTGTGGGTACTAACGAAGTACAGTCAATGCTCAACGCCATTCCAGAAGTCATCACCAGTGGTCTTAATATCGCCGGTGGCATGATTGTGGTGGTCGGCTATGCGATGGTCATCAATATGATGCGCGCAGGGTACCTGATGCCGTTCTTCTACTTAGGATTCGTTACTGCTGCCTTTACCAACTTCAACCTGGTTGCTCTGGGTGTAATTGGTACTGTCATGGCTATTCTCTACATTCAGCTTAGCCCGAAATATAACCGTTCTGCAGGTGAGCCGACTCGTGCCGCTGCCGCTAACGACCTCGATAACGAACTCGACTAAAGGTGAAAGAAATGGTTGATACAACTAAAATAGCAACTGAAAAGAAACTGACACCAGGTGATGTTCGTGGCGTAATCTGGCGTTCAAACTTGTTCCAGGGTTCATGGAACTTCGAACGTATGCAAGCACTTGGATTCTGTTACTGCATGGTTCCGGCGATTAAGCGTTTATACCCGGAGAATAACGAAGAACGTCGTCTGGCCATTAAACGCCACCTTGAGTTTTTCAACACCCAGCCATACGTAGCAGCCCCGGTTCTTGGGGTAACGCTGGCCATGGAAGAGCAACGTGCCAATGGCGCACCTATTGATGACGCGGCAATCAACGGCCTGAAAGTAGGTCTGATGGGACCACTGGCGGGTGTCGGTGACCCTATTTTCTGGGGTACCGTTCGTCCGGTATTTGCGGCCCTCGGTGCCGGTATCGCGATGAGCGGAAGTCTGCTCGGACCGTTACTGTTCTTTGTTCTGTTTAACATTGTTCGTTTGTTAACCCTTTATTACGGTGTTGCTTACGGTTATCAGAAAGGTGTCGATATCGTTAAGGATATGAGTGGTGGCTTCCTGCAAAAAATGACGGAAGGGGCGTCCATTCTTGGCCTCTTTGTCATGGGGGCATTGGTCAATAAATGGACCCATGTCGATATACCGCTGGTAGTTTCGACGATCACCGATCCAACCGGTGCCGTACATGTTACTACCATACAAACAATCCTTGATCAGTTAATGCCTGGTCTGGTACCGCTGCTGTTGACCTTCGGCTGTATGTGGCTATTACGTAAGAAAGTCAACGCGCTGTGGATTATCATGGGCTTCTTCGTACTGGGTATTGTCGGTTATGCTATTGGCCTGCTCGGTGTGTAAATGGCAGAGAACTGCAAGGGTTTTACCCCCTGTTAAGCCATAAATGAAGAGGGAGACATTGTCTCCCTCTTGTTCGTTTCTTTTTCCCTGAGAAGCTTGTCAAATCAGAAAATCATCACAGGGGATTTGAGTTTATGGGACGTTGGTGCCCCGATAATATTTCTGTCAGAGATGTATGTTATGACATTAACTGATTTGGTCTTGATTGTTTTTATCGTTTTATTGCTGGTCTGGGCTATTCATGATGAATTCATTATGGATAAACGCCATGGAAAAACATTACTCTGCGTTCCCCTGCTACGTCGTAACCGCATCGATGGTTCTATTTTTGTGGTGCTTGTTGCCATCCTTATCTATAACAATATATCAACACAAGGAACGCTGATCACAACATGGTTACTTTGTGCACTGATGTTATTATCCATTTATATTTCATGGATAAGGAAACCGAAATTATTACTGAAATCAGAGGGGCTTTTTTTCGCCAATGTCTGGATTAGCTATAGCCGTATTCAGGCAATGAATTTATCTGAAGATGGCGTATTAGTTATACAGTTAGAGCAAAGGCGCCTGCTCATTCGCGTCAGGAATATTGACGATCTGGAGAAAATTTATAAAATAATGATTACAACTCAATGAGTTGAAATTATAGCATTGTCTATATTTCCGCTGCATTTTTCAGCACTAATATATAGACAATGCTATATTTAACCAAGTGTTAATAAGTGAATTAAAATACAGCAACATACGCGCTGATTTATAATCAAATAAAATTCAATAGTTGTTTTAAAGATAAAAAATATGTTAAGGTTGCACCCGTCAGTGGGGAGTAGCCGATTTCCTGTATGGATTTGTACATGTCAACATACTCGTTCTTACCAACAGGTGATAAAACGTGGCATGTACGCCTCAGTATTCTGAGTAGGCGAGACCATAGGCGCGCACCATCGTAAGTTGGGGATGGACTGCGTGCATATGGATATTCCCAGCTGAGGTTGTTTCATGAACTTTTCCGCCACAATCTTGCTTGCCTTTGGTATGTCCATGGATGCCTTCGCTGCCTCCATTGGTAAAGGTGCAGCACTTCATAAGCCTAAATTTTCTGAAGCTTTACGCACCGGCCTTATTTTTGGCGTAATTGAAACCCTTACGCCGCTGATTGGCTGGGGACTCGGCTACCTGGCCAACGAAGTTGTTATGGTGCTGAATAATTGGATTGCCTTTATTCTTCTGGCCTTTCTCGGCAGCCGGATGGTGATTAATGGCTTTCGTGATAACCCTGAAGAAAACACCCCCAAAATCCATCGCCATGGATTCTGGCTGCTGGTGACTACCGCGATTGCCACCAGTTTGGATGCAATGGCGGTGGGTGTCGGCCTTGCCTTCCTTGAAGTCAATATCATCGTTACCGCGCTGGCTATCGGTTGTGCGACTGCAATTATGTCAACGCTGGGTTTAATGATTGGCCGCTTCCTCGGCCCAATGTTCGGTAAACGTGCAGAAATTCTCGGCGGTATTGTTCTGATTGGTATTGGCGCGGAAATCATCTATAGCTATTTAACCGCCTGACCGTCACCCTGTCCTGATATTTACGCACAAAGCGACGGTGATGACGTCGCTTTGTTTTTTTCAAAGGCTCCCGAATGGATCAGGCGCATACATTTACGGGTTATCCTTCTCTCTTTCCCATACCCGCACCACAAAATCGGTTTCACAGGCAAAGTGAACAGCGTGATTTAGCTGTTGCCATACCTCAGCGCGCGCACGCCAGGCAAAGGGCGTCATTTGCAGCAAGGTCACGGCCTGTTCACCGGATAACGCCATATTCCAGGCCGGTTGCAGAGTCTGTTTCAGGATAAAATGAGGCATCTCTTCCGATACCTCATGATGTAACTCGACTTGCTGATAGATAAGCTCTTTTAACTGATACAAATGCCGTGGCCCCGGGGTCGCGGTAATCACTACGCCTCCTGGCTTCACAACTCGAGCCAGCTCTGCAGCGTTACAGGGGGCAAAAATCCGGATAATGGCATCCATGCTGGCGTCCGCAAAAGGTAATCGCTGACTGGATGCCACACAAAAACGCACGCCCCGATAGCGCCTGGCAGCATAGCGAATCGCGACTTTCGAGACATCCAGACCGTAGGTCTCCCCTCCCTTACCCGCTCTGACTTCTGCAAATGCCCCTGTGTAGTACCCTTCTCCACATCCTATATCTAGCAGGACTTCAGGAGAGAGTTGCTGCAATACATCGCTGATAGTCTCTCGCAACGGCAAATAATGTCCTGCATCCAGAAAGGCACGGCGCGCCTGAATCATTTCGCCACTGTCCCCCGGTTCTTTTGAGCGCTTATGCTGTACAGGCAATAAATTGAGATACCCTTCTCTGGCAACATCAAATTGATGTCTGTTATCGCAGCAAAAGCTCTTTGCCGTCTGAACCAGTGGGGAATAGCATAGGGGACAAAGCCAGGACATCAGACACTCCAGTATTCATAAAGAGGGCTAAGTGTACAGCCGAATCAGCGCAGCGCAAACTACAATACCGAGTAACTTGATATACCAAAAATAATTCGAGTGGCTTGTGGGCTCCCAGTTCAGCCCGTCGATGAGCATAGATAAACCCTGTGATTCGGCGGGCTGAACGCAGGCAGCAGCCAGGCAACTTTAAGTATGACGGATATATAAGGTAAAAAAGCAACCGCCTCTAATTAACGAGCAGATGAGTCCAAATGATAAATAGAGCGGATATGAATACCGGAGATAAGAATAGATGCATGGATATGTTGTCAGACAAGATAATCCCCCCCAGATAACATCTGACCATCCTGAACTGACGTAACATAATACCTGCAGGCGTACCAAGCCTATTATACAATATGACTGAATGAATAAGTTATATCGATGTTAACATTGTGGAGTCGGGGGCTATGCAATACCATCATATTTGTCATATCTGTGTAATAAATCACAAAATAAACGCTTAATTCCCCACGACCATCATTATATGCCAATTCCAACTATTGATTAAAACGTATCCATCACCTCACCAGACCATATGCTGACTATCGTCGGTTTTTTCGTGTTATAGAGTAAATAATACTTATATATAAATTTCATAAATATTTAACACAAAAATAAAAAAAGCCCCATTTAAATGGGGCTTTTATCTTAGCTCTGGACTATACCGTCATAGTTTAAATGATCAGGGTATATACAGACCAAAGATGCAATTAGATAGCAGTTACGTTAACTGCAGCAGGACCTTTCTGGCCGTCCTGGATTTCAAACTCAACGTTTTGGCCTTCAGCCAAGGTTTTGAAGCCATTACCCTGGATTGCAGAAAAGTGTACGAATACATCCTTGCTGCCATCAGCTGGAGTAATGAAGCCGAAACCTTTGGATTCGTTGAACCACTTAACTTGACCTTTAATCTTTGCCATTTTGCAAATTCCTTAGAGTGTTTTTCGCCCGCAGGCATACTATATAAATAAAACAACGATATTACTGCATGAGGCACTGATATAAGGCTCGGCAGAGAAGCGGTATTCAACGACAACGTTTTTACTCAAAACTTCTTTACTGAAAATGCCACACATAACCAGAAGTGACCTCGTTTGACCAAACGTGTTATCACATACAACGTTAACAATGGCAAGCCATTTTTAAACATGTATCGATCTGATGCACAAACTCATAAAAATAAGTGATTTTTTAGAAAACAACTCACTTTATTTGAATGCGCACTTACCAAAAAACTTGCAGCAACAACGCGTACCGCCGGCAAGTTCCAACAACAATATAACCATAACTTAAAGCATTGTTGTCGTCTAGAAAAAGACGCAAGAAAATTAGATCTTCATCGTATATCTTTATGATAATTAACTATCGTCTAAGAAAAAATCATGCTAAGCATAACGATTACCTATTGGCTCTTTTATAGACAATAGAATAGCCTTCCTCATACTACATAATATATTAAGCATTAATAAAAATACTTTACTCTCTTTTTATGAATTAATACCTGATAAATAGCGATGCTATTATGTACTATCAGACATAGCACTCTAATGGTGTTAAATAATGCCTGCTGGCAGAACGCTAACAGGCGTTGGTCATATTATGGCCAGTCGAGTTTTTTTCGGTTTTATATCCTGAACAGTCCGTTTATTTCGGCAAAAAATTCTTCGGGTTATCAGTGCAACTGACACATAACGCAACTGCGCCCCACGCTTATTTTTGTTTAATTAACGCTCAGCCACCATTCTCACCAAGTCATCTTCCGGGAGCGTCTCACTGACTGTCTCAACCACCGTTTCCGGTTCGTTAGCTTCACACAGACGACGCAACAAACTGTTTTGTCGTTTTTGTAAATCAACCAGTTCCTCAAGTAGAGCAATCTGCTCGTTCGCTCTCAGACTGGCACGATTCATAAAAAACCATAACAACACGACTAACAGCAGTACCACAAGAGACGCCGCCAGTGACACAATATTGATTGTGTCAGCAGAAAACCATGCCACTTCGTTCATTTCAACCACCTCAATAAAAACACTATTCTACACCTGAGGAGGAAAGAGAAAAATCGCTACCAGGGAATAAATTTGTTGATAGTGCAAGAACCGATGAAAAATGCCACATCCTGGTCACACATAACGTTCAGCATCTGAGTCCACAGCAATACACAGACAACCAGTATGGCCAATACAATCACCCACTTGTACTTTTTCACACGTCACTCCGCATATATAGCCGTTTCAGTCGTGATTCTGCTAACGGCCGCATTTTATCATCAGAAACACGGTTTCTGACTATAAAACGGAAAAATGATAGCGAAATAATTGAAGTGAATAAATTAGTCTGAAGAAGCGTAAGAAAACCGCAACTCAGTGTGTATGAGCTGCGGTTTTTTATTAGAAAGGATAGTCGTGATAGCCCATTTGCTCTGAAATAGCCCGAGCAGCGTCATGCAACATTTTAACGTACTCATGAAGCCGCTGTTCTGAGAAGCGAATCGTCGGAAATGAGATACTCAGCCCGGCAATGACCACGCCAAAACGGTCAAAAACGGGTACTGCAATGCAACGCAGACCTTCTTCCTGTTCTTCATTGTCTTCGCCAAATCCCTGCTCACGCACCGTCTGCAGCACGACCAGTAGCTCTTCAGTACTCGCAATGGTACGTTCAGTGCTACGGGTGTATTCGACATCTGCAAGGATTTCTTTTACCTCTTCAGGATTACGCCAGGCCAGTAACACCTTACCGATAGCAGTACTGTGCAAAGGGTTACGACGTCCAATACGCGAATACATCCTCAGGTTATACATCGAGTCAATTTTGTGAATATAAACGATGCTGTCTTCATCCAAGGCACCTAAGTGAATCGTTTCCTTGGTCAGACGCGACAGTTCACGCATCTGAATGTCAGCGCTGCGGATTAAATCAACATTTTGTAAAGCCCGAGCACCCAGTTCAAACAGCTTGAGAGTCAAAGAATATTTTTCGGACTCCCCTTCCTGAGCAACATACCCCAGGGATTTCATGGTTTGCAAAAAACGATATACCGTGCTTTTTGACATCATCACGCGTTGCGATAACTCGGTGATACCAATCTCACGTTCTTCTCCAAGCGCTTGCAGAATACCAAAAACTTTCAGCACTGAAGATACAGAATCGGGTTGTTTATCCAGATCTGTAAGAGCCATTTATCACCTCTACCGCATGTGTTTTATAAAAATCAGAACTCTTTTTTATTATAAAATGCAGCGGCTATCATCGCAATCACTCTGTTGTTTCTACGCACGAATCTGCGACAGATTTCTTATATTTTGATGCTAAACTGATATATTTACACAGAACTGACAAAGAATTCGTTGAATATGGAAAAAAAACCGTTAGATGGTTTACCCGTACCACAGCGTTATGGCGCAATACTGACCGTGGGTTTAGGAATTACCATCGCCGTGCTTGATGGTACGATCGCCAATGTTGCCTTACCCACCATAGCTCATGACCTCAATGCCACTCCCGCTGAATCTATCTGGATTGTGAATGCCTATCAGATAGCCATAATTGCCTCGATGTTATCGCTCTCTTTTCTGGGTGATATCTTCGGTCACCGTCGAGTTTATCAGTGCGGACTGGCTGTCTTCTGTGTGACATCGATACTCTGCGCCGCCTCCACTTCACTGTCGATGCTCACGGCTGCCCGTATATTGCAAGGTTTAGGCGGTGCTGCGTTGATGAGCGTGAATACAGCTCTGATTCGTCTCATATACCCAAAAAGCCTGCTCGGAAGAGGCATGGGTATTAACTCTTTCGTGGTTGCCGTCTCTTCGGCAGCCGGACCGACAGTGGCCGCTGCGATTCTCACATGGGGTTCATGGCACTGGTTGTTTCTCATTAATGTACCTATTGCCCTGGCTGCGTTGCTTATCTCTCTGCGCTATTTGCCAGCCAATAACACAGCCACCAAGCAGCGCTTTGATATTCCGAGTGCGTTGATGAACGCTGCAACGTTTGGCCTGCTGATTTCTGCTATCAGTGGTTTTTCTCAGGGGCAGTCAGCGCTGTTAATTACTGCTGAAGTTATCGCATTCCTGGTGATTGGTTATTTCTTTGTTCGCCGCCAGTTACGACTTCCGGTACCGCTACTACCGGTTGATTTATTAAGGATCCCTATTTTTTCACTTTCTATGGCTACCTCAGTTTGCTCTTTTACGGCGCAAATGCTGGCTTTTGTCTCATTGCCATTTTTTCTGCAGAGCGTACTGGGGCGCAGCGAGGTTGATACAGGCCTGTTACTCACTCCCTGGCCTCTTGCCACTATGGTTATGGCACCACTGGCGGGATATCTCATTGGGCGGGTTAATTCCGGGCTAATGGGGTCCGTCGGGATGCTGGCCATGGCTGTCGGCTTGTTCTCTCTCGCCCTGCTTCCGGCGAACCCTACTGACAGCGAAATTATCTGGCGCATGGCTCTGTGCGGAGCAGGATTTGGACTGTTCCAGTCTCCCAATAACCACACTATTATCTCTTCCGCGCCAGAGGGGCGTAGTGGTGGTGCTAGTGGAATGCTGGGAACTGCACGGTTACTGGGTCAAAGCAGTGGTGCGGCACTCGTTGCTCTGCTGTTTAACCTGTTTATTCACCATGGTACGTACGCATCGCTGATCCTCGCGGGTGTCTTCTCCGTACTGGCCGCTATTGTCAGCGGACTGCGGATTAACGAGTCCAAAAGAATGTCGGAGCGAAATAGTCCCAAAATATAAAGCTGTCATCCCTCCCTTGGATGCAATGTTCAGCGCGGCCAGCATTATCTGACAGGCCGCGCTGAAAGAGCCTCCAGCAACAGCGATATAACGAAGTTCATCACAGACACTGAATATGTTTTCGTGGTGAATTTCATTGTGACAGACAAAAAAACCAAACAACAATATTACTTTCGAAAGTACTTCATACTGTATTGATGATTAAATTCCACGAATAAAGAAAGCAAGTAAAAATAACACCCACAAAAATATCGCCAGTCAAATATACAACCAGAAGTATCCGTAAAATAAAATTCCAGAAAGATAATTAAAATTAAAGTTACAAAAGAACACACATAAATACTCTGACTCCACTATAGTTAAATAGTCATCTAGCAAAACCCGTGACAATTTAACTTTGGAGATAAATAATGAATCAAGATCGCATCAGCGGAAACTGGAAACAATTCAAAGGTAAAGTGAAAGAGCAATGGGGCAAACTAACTGAGGATGACCTGAACGTCGTCGAGGGTAAACGAGACCAGCTTGCCGGGCGTATTCAGGAGCGTTACGGCTATACCAAAGAGCAGGTCGAAAAAGAAATGAAAGACTGGGAAGACTCCAGTAAATATAAGTGGTAAACCCCAACGGCCTGCATATATGCAGGCCTTCTTTTCTCCAGCACGAATAATATCCTTTCAACATCACCACACTCAAACTCATTACACTTAACTATCATTATCTACATCAGTTTATCAATAAAGTTATTGGTTCCTGCCGTGCCCTGCATTGTCAACAGCGGTTATATATTCTGCTTCTGGTGAAAAGATCTGAATATCATCTTATGAGATTAAGACTATTGTATTTACCCCATTAAGTGAGTTACCCCCGCATAATGGCTGTTAACTCACTTATCAGGCAGTCTTTAATATAAATAAGGTAATCAGGATAATGGACAGGTAATATCATCTGCTTTTGTTTCATCATTCGCACCAGTATCGATTGTGGCACTTGCCGCTGCACTATTGTTCTCCATTCCTGATACATTAATCCCGGCTCAGCTTTAAGACTTTGTGACCGCTCCTGACTGACCGCAACAACGATTTACTCTTGCCTGGTGATTTTACCGACTTATGTAGAGAGCCGTTATCGCGCACCACAGTCGTTGTAGGATAGCTCTCAAGGCGTTATACGCCATATTTAGCGCCATCGAGTAGGAGGCAGGATCACTCCTGCCGTCCTCTCACACCACCGTACGTACGGTTCCGTATACGGCGGTTCATG
>NZ_CANMLV010000026.1 GCF_947498825.1 uncultured Cedecea sp.
GAACCGCCGTATACGGAACCGTACGTACGGTGGTGTGAGAGGACGGCAGGAGTGATCCTGCCTCCTACTCGATGTGCTCCCCACGTTGATGGGGAACGCCGGATGGAGAATAAAACCGTACCCTTGTGACAGTATTTATCAGAAATTAATGGTTAAACGGGTGTTCGCAGAATTTTCATGCACACCCGACCCTAGCTGACCAATATACGAAATGCCAAGCACAGCGCTTGAGGTAAGATTAAAATCGATACCGGCTTCCATCATCCCCACATTTTTAGCTACTGCGGCGCCGGTCACGGTGAATGAGTCACCGGAGGCAAAGCGCTGGCTGGTGGACGGAGTGATATCACCAAAGGCATGATGCCAGCCCAGTCCGGCGCGAGCAACGGAGGGTACGCCAGCAAGGTCAAACGCCGTCTGTGCATTGAAACCTAAAGTGGAGAAGGTCGTATCCATAGAGGTGCCGTTTGACGTGAGCGCAGCAGCCCCTCCTGTTTCTGAGAAACTGTTTGTTTTAGACCAGACATGAGCAAGGCCTGCATAGGGTTCGATGCTCAGCTGATCGGTACCAATCGTGTAGCCTAATTCACCGAAAACTTGATAAGTATTTCCATTACGATCTGAGGAGAGTGTATTGTATAGCGACGAATCGCCCATCGCCGCAATATTCACGCTACGGTCTGTCTCAATGCTATGTCTGGTATAGCCAAAACCTGAGCGGAAAGACAGCGCGTTTATTTTGGTTCCACCATAGATGCCGACATGATAGTCATGACTTTTTCCTGATGAATATGATTCGTCAAACTTGGTACGGCTATATCCACCGCTCAAACCGACAGTCCATGTATCAAATACTGTTGCATCAGCCCCCATCAATAACCCCCCGACATTTCTGTCAAGGCCATGACTGTAGGAGCCTTTAGAACCCAGCCCCGTCATCCAGAATGCGTTATTTTGTGTCTCTGTCGGTGTCTTCAGCTCTGAAGCGTTACGAAGACGATTAGTGATCGCACTACGGAAAAGCTGTGTATCCTGAACCAGAATTGATTGCACTGAAGCATTGCTTGATCCTGTCAGTTGTTCTAATGCAGAAGAAACGCCATCATTTGCCAGATATGTTGCACTGTAAACATCGCTCAATGGCGCCATATCGTTGATAACTTCGGCTACTGCTTTCTGGTTTGAGTTGGTCGCAGCAATGCGGAAGTCAGGGCGCAGATGAACGTTTTCTTTCAAAAACTTCATGCTGTTAGCGATGGTCTGAGCGGCATCATTCGGATTATCGTGTTCAATCAAGTAGAGTTCAGCACCAGACGCATAGACTGCCGGAATGATTGCTTCCCAGTCCATGACACCGGATCCGACATCGGCAAAGCCACTTTCAGGAAGCGTATTGTAGCCGTCCATACCCGTCCCAACTAATCCTTCGATATTGTCTTTTGCATGAACGGCATAGATGCGACCGTGTAGCCGTTTGAGAACTTCGACAGGGTCGGCACCCGCACGCGTCACCCACGCCAGATCAAGCTCGCTTTTTACATCCGGGCCTGCAGCATCAAGCAAAATCTCAAGCGCGTACTTGTCACCAAAGCGCTCTAATTCATCATTATGATTGTGATAAGCAAGAGTCAGTCCTTCGGCTTTGAGTTGCTCTGATATCCCCTTCAGTTTTGTTCCTAATGCAGCCCAACCAGCAGCATCTGTTGGGCGAACGTCTGCATTTAAATAAGGCAATACAAGCACATCATTACCAATGGTTTTGTTGTAAGCGATAAGTTCGGGTAACTCATTTTCGAAGTCGTTCAGTTGAATATGGGTCGATGTCACTTTCATATCGTACTTTGTCAGCAGGTCTTTTAACTCGCCAGCGTCATATTTTCCTGTCTGACAGGAGGTTTGAGATGGACTTTGTCTGTGAATTGCAAATCGTCTGCAAACATGACGACCGAATGGTTGATGGTAATAACCTGATCTAAACGACTTTTGCTTCCTGTGAAAGGATAACTGTCACGTCTTTTAGGATCCTGAAATAAACACTCAGTTTGAAAGCGCAATATCTTTTTTGACCGCAATACCACGGTAATACGTATTCAAATAGAACATTTCCTCCTGAGTAAGCCAGCAAAATAGCTGTCTGTTCCTGAGTTGTACTGACAGGATTACAGAAAGTCATTTTATTCGGTTATTAATATCCCGTCGTACTTCAAGTTTTCTGGGAATTGCGGGCGTGAGGCGCGTCTACAAGTCACTCGAATTATTTTGGGTATAAATCCACAAAATAACTATGTGGAATTAATTTCTTTTTAAAAATTTTCTTTATCTGTCATTGTGACAATTAAATTGACCCATCGTTTTTATTTAAAAGAAACGTTATTTTATAAATTAGTGACAAGCATAAGGAGACTCTTTGAATTTTTGCCATTTACCCCTTTTGGGTGGCAGAAATAGAAAGGTATCAAGCGTTTGATGCTTTTACTGTAGCTGCGTATCCACTCCTGAATGATCTTTGCTTACAGGGAGTTCCCTAAAATTGATTAAGGTTGGTGGCAATGAAAACACGTAAAATTGGCTTAGCAAATTATCTGGCTTATGGGTCAGGTGACTTCCTGGGGGCGGGAACTACCGCCCTTACAGCAGCCTGGCTTTTATATTTTTACACGACTTTTTGTGGACTTACCCCGATAGAAGCAACCTTTATCTTTGCCGCGGCAAGGGTACTGGATGCGGTTATTAGTCCGTTAATGGGCTTTATGACGGATAATTTTGGTACAACCTGGCTTGGTAAACGTTTTGGTCGTCGAAAGTTCTTTATTTTGCTTGGTATTCCCTGTGTATTCAGTTATTCCCTGATGTGGGTAGGGGATATGAATTTTTGGTATTACCTGTTGACCTACCTGGTATTTGATATTGTCTATACCATGATTCTGGTGCCGTATGAGACGCTGGTACCGGAAATGACGGATGATTTCAAACAGAAAACCAAATTCTCGGGCGCCCGTATTTCTATGGCACAAATGTCGGCGATCCTCGCTTCATTCCTGCCTGGGGTCTTGCTCACCCATTTTGGGAAAGACAATGCTATCTCCTTTTTCTACGCCAGTTTAGTTTTCTCCATACTGTGTGCGGTGATGCTGATTTTTGTCTGGTTCTTTACCTGGGAACGTCCGCGTGAGGAGTGGAGTGAAGCCGCGTTGCGTGCAGAAGAAGAAAAGAAACAACTCTCTCTACGGCAGAGCATTACCCGTTTGTTTGTCGAATTAAGTTCGACTCTGCGTATTAAAATTTTCCGTCAGCATCTGGGAATGTATCTTGGTGGATATATTGCGCAGGATGTTTTTAACGCTGTCTTCACCTATTACGTCGTTTTCGTTTTGATGCAGGAAGCCTCTGTGGCATCTAATTTGCTGGGCACAATGGCCATCTTCCAGTTTATTGCAGTGATAGCCATGATCCCACTCTGTATCCGTTTCGGGGCTGCACCATCCTACCGTGTTGTTGTGGTGTTATTTGGTCTGGCTTCTCTTTCTTATGCCCTGCTGTATTACGCGGGTCTGAGTGATATCTACTCATTGTTACTGCTGATCTCTGCAGTCGCGGGTCTGGGACGTGGGGGCATCAACTATGTTCCGTGGAATACCTATACCTATATTGCTGACGTGGATGAAGTTATTACCGGCCAGCGTCGTGAAGGGATCTTTGCGGGCATTATGACCCTGACACGTAAGGCCTCTCAGGCGGGAGCGATAATGTTGGTGGGGATTATCATGCAAATGTCCGGCTTTGTGAGCGGTCAGAAAGTTCAGTCTGCTGAAGTCAGCGACACCATACTGGTGATTCTGAGCGTGGGCACTCTTGCTGTTCTGCTGTGCGGTTTCCTGGTTTCTCTGCGTTTTAAACTGAATTTACAAACACACAGTGTATTACGTGAAGAAACGGCAAAAATGCGTGAGTCGGGTCGTGCTATGCCAGAAACAGCAACACCGCAGGCCCGTGCGACGGTAGAAATGCTTGCCGGTATGCCTTACGAATCATTGTGGGGTAATAACAATATCGGTTATCTGAATCGCAATAAACCCGCAGCACCTTTGTTGAAGGACAGTGCGGTACTCAATTCGACATATAACAGAGGTTAACATTATGAAAGTTTGGCCTGTCAGACAGAGTCCGCTATTACGTCAGCCAGAGCATTTTATCACCCGGGATGAATTGAAAGCATTAATCCAGAAAGTGACACATAACCTGGTCAATATTCAGGATACGACGGGTGAGTTTTTACTGCGACTGGATGACGGGCGCATCATTGATACCAAAGGATGGGCGGGCTGGGAATGGACGCATGGCGTAGGTCTTTATGGTATCTGGCAGTATTACTGCCAGACCGGCGATAAGGCGATGCGCGATATTATTGATAGCTGGTTTACCAACCGATTCGCAGAAGGTGCAACCACTAAAAATGTGAATACTATGTCACCGTTTCTGACTCTGGCATACCGGTATGAAGAGACAAAAAATCCGGCATGGTTACCCTGGTTAGAAAACTGGGCGGAATGGGCGATGAACGAAATGCCGCGTACTGACCATGGCGGCATGCAGCACATCACTTTGGCAGAAGAAAACCATCAGCAGATGTGGGACGATACGCTGATGATGACGGTATTGCCGCTGGCAAAAATTGGTAAGTTGCTGAATAAATCTGAATATGTTGAAGAAGCGGTATATCAGTTTCTACTGCATATACAAAACCTGATGGACAGAGAAACAGGCTTGTGGTTTCACGGCTGGAACTACGATGGACACCATAACTTTGCGAATGCCCGATGGGCGCGCGGCAATAGCTGGTTAACCATTGTGATCCCGGATTTTCTTGAGTTAGTCGATTTACCTGAAAATAATGCCGTACGCCGTTATCTCGTTCAGGTATTAAATGCCCAGATTTCAGCTCTGGCACAATGTCAGGATAGTAGCGGTCTCTGGCATACGTTGCTCGACGATCCGAATTCTTATCTTGAGGCATCTGCCACGGCTGGATTTGCCTACGGTATTCTGAAAGCGGTACGCAGGCGTTATGTGAAGGCTGAGTACGCTGAGGTAGCGGAAAAAGCAATCCGGGGCATTGTGAAAAATATCTCGCCGGAAGGTGAGTTGCTACAAACTTCATTTGGCACCGGCATGGGCAGTAATCTGGAGTTTTATCGTCAAATCCCACTGACCTCTATGCCCTATGGCCAGGCGATGGCTATCCTGTGCTTAACGGAGTATCTGCGGAAATACTTCTGAATACAGAGGCTATCTGAACCAAGAAAATACCTGGCTTTCGCCAGGTATGAGACTGATGACAAAGCTAAAGTGATATCTAATTCTCAGCGCTTATTTATGAAAATAAACAGGAAAATCAATTCATTGATTTTCGGCTGATAACACAAAGAAGGAAAAACCACGTTTTTTCCTTCTTTGTCAGCAATCTGATACCTGGCTTTCGCCAGGTATTTTTACATCAATCATTCAGCTTAGCGGCGTGTACGAACCAGCTGATATTTGCGGGTCAGATATTCCACCGGTGCGCTCCAGACGTGCACCAGACGGGTGAACGGGAACAGCAGGAACAGGGTCATACCCAGCACCAAATGCACGCGGAAGATAAATGCCACACCGTCGAGATGCTGAGAGGCATCACCACGGAAGGTCACCACGGTTTGTGCCCAGGCCACCAGTTTCATCATCTCGCTACCGTCCATATGCTGAGCTGAGAAGGGTATGGTCAGTAAACCTAAAGCACACTGAATCATCAGCAGGCTGAGGATCAGAATGTCCGCCGTGGAGGAAGTTGCCCGGATCCGGGGATTGAACAGGCGGCGTTTAAGCAGTAACAAACCGCCCACGAGCGTCATCACGCCACAGATCCCCCCGGCAATCATGGCCAGTTTCTGTTTTGTTTCGACAGCCAGAAACGGCTCGTACACCCAGTGTGGTGTCAGCATGCCAAAGAAGTGTCCGAAAAAAATCCCCAGAATACCGATATGGAACAGATTCGAAGCCAGATTCATGCCTTTGCGATCCAGCATCTGGCTGGAACCTGCTCGCCATGTGTATTGTCCGTAATCGTAACGCAACCAGCTTCCTATCAGGAACACGGTGCCGCAGAGATACGGATAAATGTCGTAGAAGAACACGTTAAGAAATTGCATGATTATTGTCCCCCAATATTCAGGTATTGCGGCGCAACGGCCCCGGCAAAACGGCGCTGATGCTGGCTAATTTCAGACTCTCCACAACCCGCCTCGGCAATAAATTTCACTTGTTCTTCTTCCCAGACCGCATCGAGAGCTTGAAGGGTATCGTCCCGGGCTTCACCGGCGATTTGCTCGCTCACACTCTCAACAGCAACATTGCTTTGTGACAGGCTAAGCAGCACATCAAACAGCACTGCATAACCGCTTTCACGTTGCTTCAGGCGTGCTGCAAGTAATGCCAGAATTGGCGCAATATCTTGTAAACCATCACGGGCTTCTGACTCGTCTCGCTGAGAAAGATATTCCAGATACAGCGGCAGATAGTCTGGCAGTTCACGACTATCGATCTCCATGCCTGCCTGCTGGTACTGGCCCATCAGATTGACCATGGCCTGGCCACGGTCACGAGACTCGCCATGCACATGTTCAAAAAGCAATAGTGATGTGGCACGCCCTCTGTCGAAGAGTTCGCTGTAGCTTGCCTGGGCATCAAGCAGATCCTGACGGCATAAGTCAGCAATAAACTGATTCAGCTGAGCGGCCTGTTGTAAGGTCAGTGCTTCACCTTCAACCAACGCCTCATGAAGTTCCTGCTGATGCTGCCACAGGGCAGCATCCGGATACTCAAGCACACGGGAAATAACCAGAAGTTCAATCATGAACGTGTCTCCGTTTTACTGGACACATCAATCGCATCAATACGCTTACTATTGAACAGATTGAATTTACTGTCTGAACCATGGCAACCATCCCCAAAGCTGAAACCACAGCCATTACGCTCAGGGAAAGCGTCTGCTGCGAGCTCACGATGGCTGGACGGCACCACAAAACGATCTTCGTAGTTGGCAATTGCCAGATAGCGATACATCTCTTGTGCCTGAGCTTCAGTTAAGCCAACCTCTTCCAGGGCGCGAGTATCATTAATCCCTTCTACGGTTTCAGCACGTTTATAGTGGCGCATAGCCATCATGCGTTTAAGTGCGCGTAATACCGGAGCGGTATCACCAGCGGTCAGCAAGTTCGCCAGATATTCCACCGGAATACGCAGACTTTCTACATCCGGCAAAATACCGGTATGGGGTAATTCACCTGCGTCAGCGGCAGACTGAATCGGCGACAACGGCGGCACGTACCAGACCATCGGTAGGGTGCGGTATTCCGGATGCAGTGGCAGGGCGAGTTTCCAGTCCATAGCCATCTTGTAGACCGGAGACTGCTGCGCCGCATCGATAACACTCTGTGGCACGCCATCTTTCAGCGCCTGTTCGATAACCGCCGGATCGTTTGGATTAAGGAAAATACTTAACTGACGTTCGTAGAGATCTTTTTCATTCTCAGTGCTGGCAGCCTGTTCGATAGCATCCGCGTCATACAACAACACACCGAGATAACGAATACGGCCGACACAAGTTTCGGAACAAACGGTTGGCATTCCGGCTTCGATACGCGGATAGCAGAAAATACACTTCTCTGACTTACCACTTTTCCAGTTAAAGTAGATTTTTTTGTACGGGCAACCGGTGATACACATCCGCCAGCCGCGGCATTTATCCTGATCAATCAGTACAATGCCGTCTTCTTCACGCTTATAGATAGCGCCGCTCGGGCAGGTTGCGACACAGGCCGGATTCAGGCAGTGTTCACATAAGCGTGGCATATACATCATGAAGGTATTTTCAAACTGGCCGTACATCGCCTTCTGCATATTCTGGAAGTTCTGATCTTTGGCGCGTTTCTCAAACTCACCGCCAAGAATTTCTTCCCAGTTAGGGCCGGTGGTGATTTTGTCCATCCGTTGTCCGGTAATCAGTGAACGCGGGCGGGCAATAGGCTGATGCTTTCCTTCCGGTGCGTTGTGCAGATGCTGGTAGTCAAAATCAAAAGGCTCGTAATAGTCATCAATCCCCGGCAAATGTGGGTTGGCGAAGATTTTGCCTAATAGCGTGGCCTTGTTACCCATGCGCGGTTGTAACTTGCCATTGATTTTACGTACCCAGCCACCTTTCCATTGCTCCTGATTTTCCCAGTCAGCGGGATAACCGGTACCCGGTTTACTTTCGACGTTGTTAAACCACGCGTATTCCATACCTTCACGGCTGGTCCAGACGTTTTTGCAAGTCACAGAACAGGTGTGACAGCCGATGCATTTATCAAGATTCAGCACCATGCCGACTTGTGAACGAATTTTCATTTTACGCTCTCCTGTTTCTGGTCATTGCCTTCACCATCCAGCCAGTCAATATTTTTCATTTTACGCACAACAACGAACTCATCGCGGTTGGAACCGACTGTGCCATAGTAGTTAAAGCCGTATGCCAGCTGGGCATAGCCTCCGATCATATGGGTCGGTTTCGGGCTAATACGGGTCACTGAGTTATGAATACCACCACGCTGGCCAGTTATTTCTGAGCCCGGTATATTCACGATGCGTTCCTGGGCGTGGTACATCATTGTCATACCCTCAGGAACTCGCTGGCTTACTACCGCGCGTGCTGTCAGGGCGCCATTATTGTTGAATACTTCAATCCAGTCGTTATCTTCGATGCCCAGATCTTTGGCGTCGATTTCACTCATCCAGACAATCGGACCGCCGCGTGACAGGGTCAGCATCAGCAAGTTATCGCTGTAGGTAGAGTGAATGCCCCATTTCTGGTGCGGGGTCAGGAAGTTCAGCGCTTTCTCAGGGTTGCCGTTGGACTTCTTATTCATCACGCCTCGTACCGAACGCGTATCAATCGGTGGACGATAGACCAGCAGGCTTTCACCAAAATCACGCATCCACTGATGATCCTGATAAAGCTGCTGGCGGCCTGACAGGGTGCGCCATGGGATCAGTTCATGAACGTTGGTATAACCGGCACTATAAGAAACGTGCTCATCTTCAAGGCCGGACCAGGTCGGACTGGAGATGATTTTGCGCGGCTGGGCCTGAATATCGCGGAAGCGGATCTTCTCCTCTTCTTTGTTAATCGCCAGGTGGGTATGGTCGCGTCCGGTAAACTCACTCAGAGCAGCCCAGGCTTTCACAGCTACCTGGCCGTTAGTTTCGGGTGCCAGGGTCAGGATCACTTCTGCGGCATCAATCGCTGAGTTGATCATCGGCTGGCCTTTGGCCGGACCTTCGGCTTTGGTGTAATTGAGTTTGCGCAGTAGATCCATCTCTTTCTGGGTATTCCAGGCAATCCCTTTGCCACCGTTACCCAAGGTATCCATCAATGGACCAACCGACGTAAAGCGCTCATAAGTGGCCGGATAATCACGTTCAACCGCTACCAAATGTGGCGCCGTTTTACCCGGGATCAGGTCGCATTCACCTTTTTTCCAGTCCACCACACCCAGTGGCTGCGCCAGCTCCGCGGCAGAGTCATGCTGGACAGGTAAAGTCACGAGGTCGGTTTCTTTACCTAAATGTCCGACACAAACTTCAGAGAATTTTTTGGCAATGCCTTTATAAATTTCCCAGTCGCTTTTTGACTCCCAGGCTGGATCCACGGCAGCAGAAAGAGGGTGAATAAACGGATGCATATCCGAAGTATTCATATCGTCCTTTTCATACCAGGTAGCGGTTGGCAGCACAATATCGGAGTACAGACAGGTACTCGACAGGCGGAAGTCCAGGGTGACGACCAGATCCAGTTTGCCATCCAGTCCGTTATCGACCCATTCGACCTCTTCCGGCATCACGCTGCCTTCTTGGCCCAAATCTTTCCCCTGAATACCGTTCTCAGTACCCAGCAGATATTTGAGCATGTACTCATGGCCTTTACCGGAAGAACCCAGCAGGTTGGAGCGCCAGACGAACAGATTGCGTGGATGGTTGTTACCCGCATCTGGCTGCTCAGCGGCAAAACGGATCTCGCCACTTTTCAGCTGTTGAGCGGTGTAGTCCGCCGGGCTCATACCGGCCGCTTCTGCCTGTTTCGCAATGGTCAGTGGGTTGGTATTAAGCTGAGGCGATGACGGCAGCCAACCCATACGTTCAGCCCGCACGTTAAAATCAATCAGGTTGCCACTGTAGCGGGATTTATCCGCCAGGGGGGACAGCAACTCCTCAGCCTTCAGTGATTCATAGCGCCACTGGCTGGAATGGTTATAGAAGAATGAGGTACTGTTCATATGGCGCGGCGGACGCTGCCAGTCGAGGGCGAATGCCAGCGGGGTCCAGCCCGTTTGTGGGCGCAGTTTTTCCTGGCCAACATAGTGGGCCCAGCCGCCTCCGCTTTGACCAATACAGCCACAGAACACCAGCATATTGATCAGACCACGGTAGTTGCTGTCCATGTGGAACCAGTGGTTCAGCCCTGCACCGACGATAATCATCGAACGGCCGTGGGTTTTATTGGCGTTATCGGCAAATTCACGGGCGATACGGATGATGTTCTGACGTGAAACACCGGTAATTTTTTCAGCCCATGCCGGGGAATAGGCTTTGACATCGTCATAACTTGTGGCGCAGTTTTCGTCGTTCAGACCACGATCCAGGCCGTAGTTTGCAAGCGTCAGGTCATAAACGGTAGTGACTAGCGCAGAACTTCCGTCCGCCAGAGAAATACGTTTCACTGGCAGTTTATGCATCAACACGTTGTCGAGTTTCACGTTATTGAAGTGCTCTGAACTTTCACCACCAAAGTAAGGGAAGCCGACATCTGCGACATCATCATGATTGCCCAGCAAGCTTAAACGTAGTTCAGCTTCTTCACCGCTGGTGCCATCACGTTGCTCGAGATTCCATTTGCCTTTTTCACCCCAGCGATAACCAATCGAACCATTAGGTGCCAGTAACTCACCATTCTGGCTATCGATAGCGACAGTTTTCCACTGCGGATTATTTTCCTGGCCCAGACCGTCAATCAGATCAGAGGCACGCAACATGCGCCCTGCAGCATAGAATCCGTCACGTTCTTCCAGCATTACCAGCATCGGCATGTCGGTATAGCGACGCACGTAATCGGTAAAGTACTGGCTCGGTTTATCGAGATGGAACTCACGTAACATCACATGGCCCATCGCCAGCGCCATCGCGGCATCAGTACCTTGCTTAGGTGCCAGCCACTGATCGCAGAGTTTGGCTATTTCGGCATAATCTGGCGTGACAGCAACGGTTTTGGTGCCTTTGTAGCGTACTTCTGTGAAGAAGTGGGCGTCAGGAGTACGTGTTTGCGGAACGTTAGAACCCCAGGCAATGATATAGCTGGAGTTATACCAGTCTGCGGACTCCGGTACGTCGGTTTGCTCACCCCAAGTCATGGGAGATGCAGGAGGTAAGTCGCAATACCAGTCGTAGAAACTCAGACAGGTCCCGCCTATCAGAGACAGATAACGCGCGCCAGAAGCGTAAGAGACCATCGACATGGCCGGAATAGGTGAGAAGCCAGCGATACGGTCAGGGCCAAAAGTTTTGGCGGTGAAGACGTTTGCCGCGGCAATCAGCTCATTCACTTCCTGCCAGCTTGAACGGACAAATCCGCCGCGACCACGCGCTTGTTTATAACTTTTTGCCTGCTCGGGATCGTTGATGATGGAAGCCCAGGCATCCACTGGATCCGCGTGCCTTGTTTTCGCCTCGCGCCACAGTTTGATCAGGCGTTTACGCATTAAAGGGTATTTCAGGCGGTTGGCGCTATACAGATACCAGGAATAGCTTGCACCACGCGGGCAGCCACGTGGTTCATGGTTGGGCATATCCGGACGCGTGCGAGGGTAGTCGGTCTGCTGAGTTTCCCAAGTCACCAGGCCGCTTTTAACATAGATCTTCCAGCTACAGGAGCCCGTGCAGTTTACGCCATGTGTGGAACGGACAATTTTGTCATGCTGCCAGCGCTGGCGATAGCCTTCTTCCCAGTCACGATTGGTATCGAGCTGCTGGCCATGTCCATCGGCAAAAGTTTCACCTTTCTGTTTAAAGTAACGAAACCGGTCAAGAAACTTGCTCATCGGTGTTCTCCTGATGTGGAGCCTGGAGGCTCTATCTTATAAATACGACATTGCTTATTTGATTTGCACGATATCCCGACTCATTGCGTGGATAATTGATAACGATCAACTGTGAAAGGGATGATTGAGGCGGTCGTGGGATATATACCACTAAAGTATCAATAGGCTAACCTCTCTCAATCAATTGAAAATAATATGTTTTTTATAATAAATACCTGATTGTGGTGATGGCGATTGAGGCTGTCAGTTATTAAGGGGTAAGTCTCAGCGGAGAAGAGGAAGTGAATGGTGCAGCCATTCATACAGGGAATTTTAAGATAAAAAAGTGCGGCCTGAGCCGCACCGGGAATGATGAAAAACCTTAAGTTAACTCTGAATAAATAAAGACCGCCTAATAAAAACAAGGAAAATCAATTTATTGATTTTCGGCGGCTTACCACAAAGAAGGAAAAACCACGTTTTTTCCTTCTTTGTCAGCAATCAAAGTGCGGCCTGAGCCGCACCATAAATTACGATATTCGGTTGCACTATTTTGAAGATTTACGGCCGTAAACAGCCCAGGTCACCACCACACAAACGACATAGAACACGAGGAAGATTTTCATCGCTCCTGCGGGAGAACCGGTTAATGCCAGTGAGGTTCCGAATGCTTTAGGAATAAAGAATCCACCAATGGCGCCAATCGCGGAGATAAAGCCGAGCGCTGCAGCGGTATCAGTGGCGGCCTCACGTAGCGCCTGATCTTCACTTCCTCCCTGTGCTTTGATGCGATCCATGGTTAATTTGCGGAAGATAACTGAGATCATCTGGAAGGTAGAACCACTCCCCAGACCCGCGGTTAAAAACAGCATCAGGAACACCACGAAGAAGGCAATAAAACTGCCCCCAACCCCGTTATTAGGCAGTGTGAGGAAGAGTAGTGCGCTGAAAATGGCCATAAAGATAAAGTTTATCAGCGAGACTTTAATTCCGCCGAATTTGTCGGAAATAGCACCCCCAGCGGAGCGCGCTAAAGCACCCAGTAACGGACCAAAGAAAGCAAAATGCAGGATATTGATATCAGGAAACTGGGTTTTTGCCAGCATGGCAAAACCGGCAGAAAAGCCAATAAACGAACCAAAGGTTGCCAGATAGAGTGCGCCCATAATCCATAAATGCGCACGCTTAAGCACCGGTAACTGCTCTTTTAAAGAGGCTTTAAATGTTCCCAGATCGTTCATACCAAACCAGGCCGCCAGCGTACATATTGCCAGCGGTAGCACCCAGATCCATGCCGCATTTTCAAGGTATAGCTTTGTGCCATCTGCCTGGTCAATACCCGTTCCGCCGAAGACCGCAAACATAGAAAGTGAGATAGCCAGCGGCGCAATCAGCTGCATCACGCTCACGCCCAGATTACCCAGCCCACCGTTAATACCCAGGGCTCCACCTTGTTTGGCTTTCGGGAAGAAGAAACTGATATTCGCCATGCTGGAAGCAAAGTTTGCCCCGGCAAAACCACAGAGTAACGAGATAGTGATAAACACGCTAAACGGCGTTTCCGGGTTTTGTACCGCTATGCCTAACCACAGACAAGGGATCATCAGGATCCCGGTGCTGAATGCCGTCCAGCGACGGCCACCACATATCGGGATCATAAAAGAGTAGGGCACCCGCAATAAAGCACCGGAAACAGAGGGGAGTGCGGTTAGCATAAAAAGTTGATCGGTGGTGAAGTTAAAACCGGCCCTATTCAGATTAACCGCAACGGCGCTGAATAGCATCCAGACACAGAACGAAAGCAATAAACAGGGTACTGAAATCCATAAATTCCGTCGGGCAATACCTTGCCCTCTGCTTTGCCAGAATACGGGATCTTCTGGTCTCCATTCGGTGATAAGAGATCCCGTGTTTTGGCGACTATCGGGTGACTGAGACATAAACACCTCAAAAAGTGTGGGTAAATCTCGTCACATTAGGTATTCACCAGGAATTAAAATTGATGTGAATCAAGGGACAACCTATCAGATTAACAACTGAAAAAGAGACATCATTCTTAGTGAGTAATACAAAACACGGAAAATAGTGTGTTTTTTCACATGGCTGAAAACGATTCGCTGTCAGTCTGTATCTTGATATACCGCCTTTGGCAATTAGTGAGTAATCCTTACGGAGTATGGGTATACTCCGACTAATGTCCGAGAATATTTGACTGGCTTTTCTCTTGCCCCGGAGATCCTTTGTTCATGCTTAAACGTTTATTGACACCACTCACTCTGTTCAACCAACTGGCCTTAATTGTGTTGGTATTGGCGCTGTTGGGGGTTGCGGGCATGAGTCTTTCCGGCTGGCTGGCTCAGGGGATTCAGGGGAATGCACACGCAATCAATAAAGCGGGATCGATGCGTATGCAAAGCTATCGTTTATTGGCAGCAGTTCCGCTAAATGAACAAGATAATGCCCTGTTAGAGGAGATGGAAAAAACCACGTTCAGTGTTGATCTGCAAGTCGCAGCAGAACAGGACTCTCAGCAAGACAGACTAAAGGCACTGCAGCGTTACTGGCGTGAAGAGTTAGCTCCCTCCCTGCGGCAAGCGAAAAATATTGAGCAAGTTAAACCATATATTACTGATTATGTCGGGAAGATTGATCGGTTAGTGACGAATTTTGATCGTATGACCGAATCACGTTTGCAGCGCATTGTGCAGCTCCAACTGGGTATGGCCGTGTTGATGGGGTTGCTGATTATTTTTACCGTTATCTGGCTATATCAGCGATTGATACGCCCGTGGCAAGAATTACTGCTAACAGCAAAGGCTATCGGAAAACGGGATTTTACCCACCGTGTAAAAATCCGGGGGCGTAATGAGATGGCGAGCTTAGGGGTGGCCTTAAACAGTATGTCCGCGGAGCTGTCAGCAAGTTATGCCAGTCTTGAACAGCGAGTGAGTGAGAAAACCACCGGACTTGAGCAAAAAAATCAAATACTGTCATTTCTCTATCAGGCCAATCGACGCCTGCATTCGCAAGCACCGTTATGCCAGCGTTTGTGTTCAGTGCTGAATGAGTTACAGCATTTAACCCCACTACAAAATATCGAACTGCGGGTTTATGAATATGAAGATGAAGAGAGCTATGAAAAATATTCTTATCAACCAGACAGTAAGTGCGCGGCCCGGAGCTGTACTCTCTGTCCCCGTGAAGCCCCCCCACCTGTTGGTGAAGGCGTAGTGCAAAAATTTCGTCTGGCCGATAACCATACCCAGTATGGTTTGGTGCTTGCTTTGCTGCCGGAAGGCTATACGCTCACGAATGATGAGCAACAGTTTATTTTAACCTTGATGGAGCAGCTGACCGTTACCCTGGCCCTTGAACGGCAGTTTGAACGCAAACAGCAACTGATGGTCATGGAAGAACGTTCAGCGATTGCCCGCGAGCTACACGACTCTATCGCACAATCCCTTTCTTGTCTGAAAATGCAGGTCAGTTGTTTGCAAATGCAAAGTGAGGCGCTGCCCGGTGAAATGCAGACATTGTTGGGGCAGATGCGTAATGAACTGAATACCTCATGGCTGCAATTACGGGAATTACTGACGACCTTCCGGCTGCAGTTGACTGAGCCGGGTTTGCGGCCGGCACTGGAAGCCTGTAGCCGGGAATTTAGTGAAAAACTCGGGTTCACGGTTAGTCTTGATTATCAGGTCCCACCGTACTGCGTCCCTTCACATCAAGCGATTCACTTAGTGCAAATTACCCGGGAAGCACTCAATAATAGTCTGAAACATGCTGGTGCCACCGCCTGTGGCATTAACGTCATTTATAATAATAACCAAATAACATTAACTTTATGGGATAACGGTCGGGGGATATCCGACAACGGTGAACGGAAAAATCATTACGGAATGATTATTATGCGGGACCGCGCGCAAAGCTTGAAAGGTGACTATCAGGTGAGCACACGTCCGGGTGGTGGTACCCAAATCATCGTCAGCTTTCATCCCGAAATACCCACAGGAGTAAATCATGAGTAATCCGGAAGCATCGACTATTTTACTGATTGATGATCATCCCATGTTGCGCACCGGCGTTAAACAATTGATCGGTATGGCCCCTGATCTGAAGGTCATCGGTGAAGCGGGAAATGGGGAAACCGGCGTAATGCTTGCTGAGGAGCTGGATCCGGATTTGATTTTACTGGATCTTAATATGCCCGGTATGAATGGCCTGGAAACGTTGGATCGTCTGCGTGAAAAATCGCTCTCTGGCAGCATTGTGGTATTCACCGTGTCAAACCATGAAGAAGATGTGGTTACCGCGCTGAAAAGAGGTGCAGATGGTTATCTGTTAAAAGATATGGAACCGGAAGATTTACTCAAAGCATTACAACAAGCGGCCTCAGGGGAAATTGTTTTAAGCGAAGCATTAACCCCGGTACTGGCGGCAAGTTTGCGGGCCAACCGGGCAACATCTGACCGGGATGTTAATCTCCTCACCCCGCGTGAGCGCGATATTCTGAAACTTATCGCCCAGAGTTTGCCTAATAAAATGATTGCGCGTCGCCTGGATATTACGGAAAGCACGGTAAAAGTTCATGTTAAGCATCTGCTGAAGAAGATGAAGCTCAAATCCCGTGTTGAAGCTGCGGTGTGGGTGCATCAGGAACGTATTTTCTAGCGTTTTCCCGGATATTAAAACGGACGCTGGGCAGGTATTGCCAGTGCTGTCAGATAGGATATGTCAATAATGTGTATCCTGTCTTTATCTATGTCAATCAAGGCTTTATGTCGCCATCCAGAAAGCAGGCGACTGAGCGTTTCATAGCGAATACCCAATTTTGTTGCTAACTGCCCGCGCGATAACGGCAGCATGATGTCATCGGATTGCTGACGGCGTTTGAGATCAAGCAAATAAGCGGCCAGACGCTGCTCTGCGGTACTGGAGGTCAGCCAGTCAATATGGTTAATATTTTCGTAAAGCTGCAAGCTGAACTTAGACAAAAGCTGAACCATAATGGCCGGGCAGGCATGGCACAATGACAAAATAGCCTGTTTTTCCAGCATCAGTGCACTACCTCCTGTGTGTGCCCGCAGGCTCATCGGAAAGCGATTATGGGGCATAAACACTGCAGCAATAGCCACCAAATCTCCCGGAGTAAACATCCCAAAGACTTTTTCTTCACCCGACCAGGTATGACGTAACACGTCAATCTGTCCGGTAATGATTAGCGGGCAGACTTTTACCTCCTCACCTTCACGGCTAATCAGCGTCTCTGCCGCAAACTCACGATAGCTGCAGGTCTTGAGAAGCACAGCTAAATCGTCCTCTTTTGCTGCTTTAAAGAGTGGGCAGGATCTGAGAATTTCCAGGGATTGTTCGGGGGGAAGGGGCTTTGTGACAAATGTCATAGGTCTTTCCTCTCAGTGCGGCCAGAATGTAACGCAAATAATAACCACTCGCATTAAGTAATGTACCTCATCCTTTTGTATTAAGTACAGGCGCTGAGGCTATATGACCAGGCCCGGTATTGACCTATAAAATTTAAGGATATCGAATATGACGACCAATACGATTACACCTGCAGAAGCTCTGACAATTACAGGCCTGGTGAATTATACCGAGCAGGGGATTGCCAGCCGCGTTCTTGCCAGAAACGGTGGCGGTAATATTACCCTGTTTGCCTTTGATAAAGGCCAGTCACTGTCTGAGCATAGCGCGCCATTTGATGCGATTGTCATGGTACCAGAAGGTTCACTAATCCTGACGATTGCCGGTAAGCCCGTACTGACAAAACCGGGGGATATTGTACGTATGCCTGCCAATATTCCCCATGCTGTTGATGCGCCTGAGCAAGCCAAAATGCTGCTGGTGATGTTACGTGAACCAGAGAAAAAACAGGATTAAATCATGGACAGCGCAAATACAGGTCATGAAGCCGGACACAAATTTTTAGCTCGCCTGGGGAAAAAACGTTTACGTCCTGGGGGGCGCATAGCCACCGAATGGCTGCTATCACGCAGTGGTTTACACGCTGACAGTCAGGTCTTAGAAATTGCCTGTAATATGGGTACCACTGCAATTGAAATTGCTCAGCGTTTCCAGTGCCATATTACCGGGATTGATATGGATAAGCAGGCGCTGACTAAGGCCCGCGCCAATATTCTTAGCAGTGGACTGTCTAATCTGATTACCGTGCAGGAAGCGGATGCCTCAAAGCTACCATTTCCGGATAATCATTTTGATGTAGTAATCAATGAAGCGATGCTGACGATGTACGCTGATAAAGCCAAAGCGCGTTTATTGCAGGAATATCTCCGGGTACTGAAACCGGGCGGGCGTCTGCTGACCCATGATATTTCTCTGACAGTTCCGCGAGAGGAGGATAATGTCGCCCAGAAAATGCAGGCGGCTATCCAGGTGAAGGCCCAGCCGATGCTGACTGATGCCTGGCTGACATTGTTCCGCGGTGCGGGTTTTCATGACGTCAGCTATTCAGAAGGAATGATGACTCTGATGACACCAAAAGGCATGTTATATGATGAAGGAGTATTCGGAACGCTGAAAATTATCCGTAACGCGCTTAAAGCCGAAAATCGCCCGCAGTTTTTAAAGATGTTTCGCCATTTTCGACAGAACCGTAATCGGTTGAGATATATTGCAGTGGTCAGTACCAAATAAGCAATGATATAGCGAAAAATACTTAGCCTCACTTGTTTATGGGGACGGTAATCGCCCCCATTCATCCATCGGAAAGAGTAGAGGCGCTGATATTCAGGGCGTCTGCACTCTTGGAAATCGTCACACTAACTTGTCTTTCCATACTCGCTGGTAAGCTAATCCGTTCACCCTCCAGACTTCACGGATATTTTCATCGGTGTAGTCCAGATAATCATTTTCAGCTGAAAACTGTGCGGACAGGGCTATCTCACATTCTGTGGTTATTTTGCGTGGTGCATCGATTATAGATAATGCCACTGAATTTTCCTGTAAGCGGTTTTTCAGTTTTTTCACTCCGTAAGGCACATGAAATAGAAACAGGTAGTTATGTGTCATTTTCAGTTCCGGATTTTTTATTGGCCAGTCGGGTATAAATAGTACCGATAATAACAGTCAGTACGAGACCGATAATAATAATCGATTTGCCGTTTTCAGTTATACCGGCAGGACTTGAGGCAAAGGAAAAATTATGGGCAAATGCTGCTCCGGTTATCATGCCCAGTACACTGACAGCGGCGTCGGTATTTCCCTGTCCGGCATTAGCTAACTGCCGCAACGGGCAACCAGTTATAAATACGCCGCATAATCCGACCAGTGACATAGACAGAAAATTCCACAGTCCGTCATTATGCGCAATTGGTTGATTATCAAATCCAATATTCATTTTACCGGTGAAGATATTCCCGGCAATAACCACAAGCAGCAGAGCGAGAACACCGATTGCCATGGTATAATTACGGAACAGAAAAATGTTTTTTGCCATACCGATAAAACAGAAACGGGTGCGCTGTATAATTATACCGGTAATAAGGCCAGCAGTCATTGCCATCCAGACAGGAGCATGTGAGGCTCCCGGACCTTTGATGCTGGATTTAAAAATTGAATTATCGATAATAAACAGCACAAATAATACCAGGCATACAGCCGGTAAGATTAACCCTTCCACCATAGATTGTTGGTGGTTTCTCGGTAGTGAAAAGCCTTTTTTAATAAATAGACTGCCAATACCGATACCTGCAACCAGACCAAACAACCCGACAACCGCATTTAAATCACCGGCGCCAATCCGCAGGATCATCCTCAACGGGCAGCCTAAAAAGACCAGACAACCCACCATCATTAGAAATCCAAGCGTAAAGTGGATCACTGGTGCGGAGCCAGCTTTGGACTGGAATTCTTTAAAAATAACGGCTGCGCCGAATGAACCGAGAATAAAACCGAATATTTCAGGGCGAAGATATTGAACTGTTTCAGTGTTATGTAATCCCATACTACCTGTGCTGTCCCGGAGGAAACAGGCGACACAAATCCCCATGTTTGGCGGGTTTCCGTATATTCCAAGGAGTAGTGCACTGATTCCTATAATTATACCGGAAATAATGATAGTTATTTTTGTTGCTGACATTAGATCACTCCGTTATGGAGATGTTATCTCCTGACTAATAGAACCTATTAAGTCCAACATCAACTTACAACAGTAGAAAATAATATGCTTTACCGCGAACAAAAACTTGGGAAAAACTCATTCAATATGATTTTAGTTAATCCACCAGAATGATTTTCAGCGCGAAGAGTAGCGCCACTAGCAACACGCACAGGTTCAGTTCACGCCAGCGTCCGGTAAAAATTTTCATAATGCAATAAGACATAAAACCAAGCGCAATGCCTTCGGTGATGGAGAAGGTAAAGGGCATCATTACTGTGGTCACGAAGGCCGGAACCGACTCGGTGAAATCATCCCAGTTGACGCGCGCGAGACTTGATGTCATCAGCACACCGACAAAAATTAGTGCTCCCGCCGTCGCATATGCCGGAACCATTGCCACTAAAGGTGAAAAGAACATGACAAGCAGAAACAGTATTCCCACCACTATGGCTGTCAGACCTGTACGCCCCCCGACTGCTACACCTGAGGTACTCTCAATATAGGCAGTAACCGAGGAAGTGCCGATAAATGCCCCGACAACTGAACTCAGGCTATCGACATACAGTGCCTTATTCATATTAGGAAATTTACCTTTCTCATCGATTAACCCGGCTTTATCCGTCACGCCTATTAGTGTTCCCGAAGAGTCAAATAAGTTGATTAGCATAAATGAGAAAATAATACCGGCCAATTCCAGAGAGAGTGCGCCGCTTAAATCGACTTCGCCGATTACACACTAATACTGGGTGGCAGAGAATAAATACCACTGTAGTGAACATCGCCAAAAAATAATCCGCAGCAGGAGGTCACCACAATGGAGACTAGAACAGCGGCATGAAAGTTACGTGATGAGAGTACCGTTATAATAAAGAAGCCTAAAATACCCAGTAATACACCGTGCGAACTTAGATCACCAATCATTACCAGAGTATCTTTATTAGCGATAATCACACCGGTATTTTTTAATCCCATCAGTGCAATGAATAATCCGATACCGCTAGTAATACCAATTCGTAAACTCAGCGGAATATTAGCAATCATCCAGTAGCGAATGCGAAACAGTGTAAGTAAAAATAGTCCGACCGCCCCCCAGAAAATAGCCCCCATGCCGATTTGCCAGGTGATGCCCATAGCACCGACAATTACAAAGGCGAAAAAAGCGTTCAAGCCCATTGCTGGCGCCAGCGCCACTGGCAGGTTGGCAACCAGCCCCATCGCAATACTGCCTGCTCCGGCAATCAGGCAGGTGGTGACAAACACAATAGCGGGATCCATATGTGCTGCACCCAATATTTGTGGATTAACGAAAACGATGTATACCATCGTTAAAAATGTCGTCATTCCAGCAATTATTTCCGTCCGTACGGTAGTATCATGTTGCTGAAGTTTAAATAATTTCCCCAAGGCTCCTGAGACATTTTTCTGGCTATCACCTTTCTCATTATTCATGGCTATTTCCATTGATGAAATATATCTACTATCCTTTTAAAGCAAATTTCATCCTTGATGCAGTGATAATTATCACATTTCAATAATGTATTAGGCGATAAAGTATAAATAATTCCAGTCTATTTTAAGGCTGCGAGATAAAATCAAAATGATAAAATCAAAATGAGAAATATATGAATAATTATATAAACGATAAATTTCACCAAATTAGCCGAAAACAACAACAAGAATTATTGGCTGTTGCGCGTGGTGAAGCGACTGCTGATTATATTATTGATAATGTCATCGTCATGGATTTGATAAACGGTACAGAGATAGACGGCCCGATTGTGATTAAAGGCCAGAATATCGCGGGTATCGGCCCGGAGTATGCTGATACTCCAGCACTGCAGCATATTGATGCTCGTGGCGCAATGGCAGTACCAGGCTTTATCGACGCTCATCTGCACATAGAGTCCAGCATGATGACGCCGGTAACTTTTGAAACAGCAACACTGCCACGTGGCCTGACTACTGTTATTTGCGATCCCCATGAGATAGTCAATGTTATGGGGGAAGCAGGGTTTGCCTGGTTTGTTCGCTGTGCTGAGCAGTCACGGCAAAACCAATATCTACAGGTAAGCTCCTGCGTTCCAGCCCTGGAGGGTTGCGATATCAATGGTGCCACCTTTAGCCTTGAACAGATGTGCCAGTGGCGGGATCATCCGCTGATAACCGGGCTGGCGGAGATGATGGACTACCCTGGAGTGATTGCCGGGAAAGATGCGCTACTGGATAAGCTGGATGTATTTGGTCATCTGACACTTGATGGCCACTGTCCGGGGCTGAATGGAAAAGCGCTAAATGCCTACATTGCTGCCGGAGTTGAGAACTGTCACGAGAGCTATCAGCTCGAAGAAGGGCGCAGTAAATTGCAGCGTGGTATGGCGCTGATGATCCGCGAAGGCTCCGCCGCCCGCAATCTTAATGCGCTGGCACCGCTGATTAATGAGTTTAATAGCCCACAGTGTATGCTCTGTACCGACGATCGTAATCCGTGGGAGATTGCTCATGAAGGGCATATCGACGCTTTGATCCGGCGGCTAATTTTAGAACATCATGTGCCGTTACATGTGGCCTATCGGGTTGCCAGCTGGTCTGCTGCACGCCACTTTGGCCTGAAACACCTCGGGTTGCTGGCACCAGGCAAACAGGCCGATATTGTCCTGCTCAGTGATGCACGCAATGTCACTGTGCAACAAGTATGGGTGAAAGGTGAGCCCATCGATACTGATAGCCTGCAGGCAGATGAATCCGCACGCCTGGCGCGCACTGACCCTCCATATGGCAACACCATTGCCCGTCAGCCAGTTTCGGCCAGTGATTTTAGGCTTCATTTCACCCCGGGTAAAAACTACCGTGTGATTGAAGTCATCCCCAATGAGTTGGTTACCCGCGCCAGTACCAGCCTCTATAGCGAAAATGGTTTTGAGCGCAACGATCTCTGCTATATCGCAGTAGTAGAGCGTTATGGTCAACAGCTTGCTCCTGCCTGTGGTCTGTTAGGCTGTTTTGGGCTACGTGAGGGTGCGCTGGCGGCTACTGTCAGCCACGATAGTCACAATGTTGTGGTGATTGGTCATACCGTTGAAGAGATGGCTATTGCAGTTAATCAGGTTGCTCGTGTCGGAGGGGGGCTGTGTGTGGTGCGTGATGGTCAAGTGCAAAGCTACTTAGCATTACCGATTGCCGGGCTGATGAGTACCGAGACAGCAGAATTACTGGCTGAACAGATTGATGCCTTAAAAGCCGCCGCGCGGCAATGTGGCCCGATACCGGATGAACCCTTTATCCAGATGGCATTCCTCTCTCTGCCGGTTATCCCCGCGCTGAAACTCACCAGTCAGGGGTTATTCGATGGCGAGAAATTTGGTTTTACCTCACTGGAGGTCAGGGACTAACAAGGACATTTTTTATTCTGGCATTTAGCAACAAGAGGTATTTTTGCTATTTCAATAAACTCATTTTTTGCTCATCGGATAATCGTCTGATTTCTCCCGGATTCATCCCCGTATAACTTTTTATCGCCCGGGTAAAAGTTTGCTGGGATTCGTATCCATACTGAAGTGCAATAAAAATGATCGGATCATCTCCTGTAATTAATTCAACAATCGCCTGATCCAGACGGATATTTTTAATATACCTACCGAGTGTCATACCCGTATGCTTTTTAAACATTCTCTGGAAGTGCCAGCGTGAAAAACCCGCCCGCTCGGCAACCAGACTGATACTGATAGGTTTGTCCGGTTGTTGAGCAATCCACAGGAACAGTTCATCAACAATATTCTGATGAAAATCATGTACTGATGCCATAGGTTCCCCACTATGACGGGCATACCTTGTGATATGCCCGTCATAAAATTACGCTTTTCTGCGGGTAAATTTTTCTACTCCCTTCATGACAGAGAAGTAGAAAACAGGGACAAAGAAAATCGCCAGGACAGTGCCGCTTACCATGCCGCCAAATACCCCGGTACCGATAGCATGCTGTGTCTCTGCGCTGGCCCCGCTGGCAATCACCAGAGGAACAACCCCAAGGGTAAAGGCCAGAGAAGTCATCAGTATCGGACGCAGACGCATACGCGCAGCCTGCAATGTGGACTCAAGCAGGCCTTTTCCACTTTTATGCATTTGTCTGGCGAACTCGACTATCAGGATGGCGTTCTTTGCCGACAGACCAATGATGGTAATCATGCCGACTTTAAAGAAGACATCGTTCGGTAACTCGCGCATCATGATTGCCAGCACTGCGCCTAATAGTCCCAGAGGAACTACCAGCATGACTGAGAGTGGAACGGTCCAGCTTTCATACAGCGCAGCCAGCACCAAAAATACCACCAGCATTGAAAGCACCATCAGCATCGGAGCTTCTGAGGCTGACTGCTGCTCCTGTAATGACAGACCCGTCCACTCAATAGCGAAGCCTTCCGGCAGTTGTTCAGCCAGACGCTCCATCTCTTTTATGGCATCGCCACTTGAGTAACCGGGAGCCGCATTACCAGTGATTTTTATAGCCTGATAGCCTTGATAACGCACCAACTGCAACGGTGACTGTTCCCATTTTGCCTGGACAAACTCGGATAGCGGAACCATGCCCCCGGTGCTATTGCGTACATAGAGTTTGAGAATATCTTCCGGCTGCATGCGGAATGGCGCATCTGCCTGGACGATAACCTGTTGCATCCGGTCGGCATTCGGGAAATCATTCACATACAGTGAACCGACAGCCCCTGATAATGTCTGGCTGATTTCATCAAATGCTACGCCAAGTGCGAATGCTTTCTGACGGTCAATCTGCAGATTAATCACCTGTCCATCAGGCAAGCCATCAACGTAGACGCCCTGAACGACCGGACTACTCGCTGCCAGCTCAAGTAATGTCTTGTTTGCCTCTTTAAGCGCTTCGTAACCTTTACCCGCGCGATCTTCCAGACGCATAGCAAAACCGGAAGAGTTGCCCAGCTCATCAATTGCTGGTGGTGTCAGGCTATAGATTTCAGCCTCAGGATGGCCATATAACACCTTCATGACACGATCCGCTTCTGATGCAGCCGTTGCGCCTTGACGCTGATCCCAGTCTTTTAGCGTGGTAAAAGCCATCGCCGAGTTTGGTCCGGAACCTGAGAAACTAAATCCCATAATAGATAAATTTGCCGCGATACCTTCACTACCCAGGACCGTATCTTCAAACTCTTTTACGACATTTAAAGTGCGCTCTGATGTGGCATCAGCAGGTAACTGAATCGACGTCAGGAAGTAACCTTGATCTTCTTCCGGCAGGAAGGCGCCTGGAATACTTTTCATGGTGAAAAACAGCAGCAGGCAGAGTGCTGCATAGACCGCCAGTGAGCTTCCGGCTCGTTTTAGCATGCGTGCTACGCCCTTTTCATAGCGGTTGGTCATGACGGAGAACTTGCGGTTAAACCAGCCGAAAAAACCTCTCTTCTGATGATGATTTTTATCAATTGGTTTCAATAGCGTGGCGCACAGTGCAGGTGTCAGGCTAAGAGCCAGAAAAGCGGAGAACAGAATTGAAACCGCCATCGACATTGTGAACTGACGATAAATAGCGCCGACCGAGCCACTTGCCAGTGCCATAGGGATAAATACCGCGCTAAGAACTAGCGTGATACCAATAACTGCACCTGTTATCTCTTTCATCGCTTTCTGCGTGGCTTCTTTCGGCCCCAGGCCTTCTTCAACCATAATGCGTTCGACGTTTTCCACCACAACGATGGCATCATCGACAATGATCCCGATAGCCAGCACCATACCGAACATAGTCAGAACGTTAATGGAAAAGCCGGACATCAACATAACGGTGAACGTCCCCAGGAGTGCAATAGGGGCAACAATCGCAGGGATAAAGGTATATCTGACATTCTGCAAAAACAGATACATCACCAGGAACACCAGTACCATGGCTTCAATAAAGGTGTGTATCACTTTCTCAATTGAGACTTTGATAAATGGCGTGGTATCAAACGGAATGGTGTATTCCATTCCTTTTGGCATCGCTTTGCCTAAGTCTTCAAGGCGTAATTTTAGCTGTTCTGCAGTTCTTACTGCATTGGCCCCCGGAGCAAGCTGAATTGCGGCACCGGTTGAAATGCGCCCATTTTCGCGGGTTGAAAAACCATAACTTTGCTGTCCTAATTCCACACGGGCGACATCAGAAAGCACCACCCGAGAGCCATCCCGATTTGCTCTCAAGGTGATATGAGCAAACTCTTCAGGCGAACTCAGCTGGCCACGAACCAGCAAAGGATATGTCACCTGCTGTCCCTTTATGGCTGGAGAGTCGCCGGTTCGTCCCGGTGATATTTGCGTGTTCTCGGCAGCTATCGCCTGGCTGATATCATTAACCGTCAGACTGTACTGATTGAGTTTTACCGGATCGACCCACACACGCATGGCTTTTTCAGCACCAAAAAGCTGGACGCGACCGACACCCTCTACCCGGCGTAACTCTTCCATCATATTACGGGAAAAATAATCGCTTAAATCGCTGTCCGACATATCCTGCTGTTTTGAAGATAATCCAATAACCATCAGGAACCCTGAGGAGGAGGCTTCAACATTAAGGCCATTTTGACGTACGACCTGAGGAAGTCTGGGCTCGACGATTTTAAGCCGATTTTGCACATCCACTTGAGCGAGCTCGGGATCGGTTCCCGGCTTAAAGGTGACGCTAATGGTCGCCTGTCCGGAGGTATCACTGCTTGACTCAAAATAGAGCAGGTTTTTAACCGAAGAGAGTTCACGTTCGATTAAGGCGACGACGTTATTGTTCATCATTTCCGGAGTTGATCCCGGATAACTGGCATAGATACTGACACTTGGTGGAGCCACTGACGGATAGCGGGCAACGGGGAGTTTGGGAATGGCGAGGATCCCAAACAGCACGATAAAGATAGCAATAACCCAGGCAAAGACCGGGCGATTAATAAAAAACTGCGGCATAAAATATCCTGGATAAAGTGAGGGTGAGATTATGGTTGCGCGTCTTGTACAAGGTGCAGAGATGCACCCTCCTGTAGCCTGCTCATCCCTTTAATCACTAACTGGTCACCGGCTTTAAGGCCGTTTTTAATCCAAAAATTAGGTCCGATAGCTTCACCTGTCTCAACCTTGACCGCTTTAGCCCTGCCCTTATCATTGAGCCAGACGTAAGTTTTATCGCCTTCGCGTATCACGGCTTCACGAGGAACCACTAAGCCATTTTGTACCAGCAGGCGTGAAATTTTGGCCTGTACATACATACCAGGCAGTAAGGTTCGTGCCGAATTATCAACCTGCAAACGCATCACCACATCTCCGGTACTGGCATCCACAGTGACGCCTGTGAACAAGATTTGTGCCTGATTGTTATAGGGGGTTCCGTCAGCCGCGATAATGACTGCGGAGGCTGTATTTTCACCACCGGCCAATGTGCCTGCAGTTGTTTGCAGCATATTTATCTGGGAAGCTGGCTGGCGAACATCGACATAAACCTTGTCTATCTGCTGAACGGTAGCCAGCGCCTGGCTGTCACTGGCACTGACCAGCGCGCCTTCAGTAATAAAGTTTTGATCAACGCGTCCGCCAATAGAGGACTTCACCGTTGAGTAGGAGAGATCCAGCTGTTTACGTTCCAGTACAGCCCGTGCTTCCGAGACGCTGGCTTTTGCCTGTTCAGCGCCAGAAAGGGCTTCCTCATAATCTTGATCGCTGACCGCGCCAGAATGCCTTATTTTTGCAAGGCGACTGAGCTTGGCCTGTAATTGTCGGTAACTGGCTTCGGCTTTTTGTAGCGAGGCGGCAGCGCTATTAACTTCAGCCTTAAAGGGAGCGGGATCAATCTGGAATAACACCTGACCCGGCGTTAATTCACTTCCCTGATTAAACTTCATTTCAGTGATAATTCCGCTGACCTGAGGACGAATTTGGGCAATTCGAAAAGCGGCAACCCGGCCCGGAAAAATGTGTTCCTGGAATACCGGCTCTACGGCGAGTGTTGCCACATCAACCATTGCCGGTATTTCTTCTGTTTGAGCGGTGGCTTCAGAAGCCGAATCGCAGGCAGATAACAGCCAGATAAGGGATAACACTGTTATTTTTGCTGTTTGTTTTAACATCATTCTAGTGACTTCCTGATATTTAAAATAGATATCACGTGTTAGAATAATTATATAATTCATATGTTTACATTGCGCGTAGACTGTGTGGAGATTATGTGGAGCATGATAAATATGAGCGAATACAAGGAGCAAAATTGAAAAACATCAAAGTTCTGCTCGCGGAAGATGAAAATGAGATTGCAGAAATTCTCACCGCATATTTGCTAAAAGAAGGGTTTACCGTTATTCGGGCAAAAGACGGGCGGGAGGCTATTTCCCTGGTGTTATCTGAATCACCTTCATTTGTGATCCTTGATATTCGCATGCCCTATGTCGATGGCTGGCAGGTGCTCAGTGAAATCAGGCGCAATAATGATGTGCCGGTGATGATGCTTACTGCGCTGGATGCTGATATCGACAAGATTCAGGCATTACGAACGGGAGCCGATGATTACCTGGTTAAGCCTTTTAATCCGGCAGAAGTGATAGCCAGAATTCACGTGATTTTAAGGCGCATGTCGTACCATCAGTCGGACAGCACTCAGCTTTCATTCAGTACGCGTCATATCAGTCTGAACGTCACTCATCACTCTGTGATTATCAAACCTGGCCATACCGATATTGGCAGCCAGCTTACGTCAACCGAGTTCAAGATTTTGCTGCATCTTATTCGTTATCCAAAAAGGGTATTTTCACGTCAGGAAATCCTCGATTACTGCCTGCCAGAAGGTGATGCCAGTGAACGTACTGTTGACAGCCATATCAGCAAACTGAGAAAGAAAATTGAGCAGGCGGGGCTGGCATCGGTACCGGAAAGTATTCGTGGCTTTGGCTATCGGCTGGGGGATTAAGAAGATGAAAACAGGAATTCGCTATCAGCTATTTATCCTGACATCTAAAGTGGCAGTCAGTACGCTGATACTGCTGTCAGTGGTGTACAGTATCTATTTCACCATTTTCGCGGATAATTTTCCTGAATATGACTGGATCCCCGCCTCTCACGACTGGGCGCTGACGATAATTTCTTGTTTATTATCTTCAGTAACGGCACTTGGTTTCGCATGGTCTTTTGCCCAGAAAGTGATAACTCCCTTGAATACGGTGGCAGAAAGCGCGCGTAAAATAGCGGAAGGACAGCTGAGTGAAAGAGCAAGGCATAGTACGCGTGAAATCAGGGAAACAGCATTACTTATCGATGATTTCAATACGATGGCAGATAAGCTGGAAGTGATGTCCAGTGAGATGAAAAAATGGAATGCGGCTATTGCTCATGAACTGAGGACGCCGGTCACGGTATTACAAGGCCGAATTCAGGGGATCAGGGATGGTGTGTTTGAGAAGGATGACAGGCAGTTTGCGATTTTGCTGAACCAGACCGAAGGGTTATCAAGACTTATCGATGATTTAAGAGTGTTAAGTCTCTCCGATAGTGGGCAACTTTATCTTTATCGTGAAACGGTACAGATGGATAAACTCATTATTAATAGCGCAGAACTGTTTCGCAATGAGCTTGAAAATAAAGGTTTGAAACTGGTTATTGAAGCTGAGGAAATGGCGGGTTTTGTCGATAAAATGCGTATCGGGCAGGTCCTGTCGGCATTATTGAGTAACGCCATTAAATATTCCGTTCCCGGTAAAATCCTGGTGACCTGCCATATGATAGCGGGCGACATCCGTATCACGGTTGAAGATGAAGGCCCCGGTATTCCTTCAGAGGAAAGTGCGACTATTTTCGACGCTTTTTATCGTACTCTGAGTGTCCGTTCAGAGAAAACGGATGGGTCAGGGCTTGGACTGGCGGTGGTGAGTGCTATTGGCCGGGCACATGGTGGGAAGGTCTGTTGTAAGCAAAGTATCCTGGGAGGCTGTTGTATTGAGTTGCGCTTGCCTGCAGAAACCAACTGAATCAGCGTTGATTGCACAGAGGTTATCTGTGCTTTTTCAGGTTTGCTATAGCTTGAAGTCGAGCGCTGCATTTTTGAAGATGTTGTACATCTTATCGTTAATAAATGGTGGATATTTTGCCTGGCTGGCAGCCTCAAGAGCAGCATGACATAGCTCAGGATCGCCCCCTTCCGATTTTACCGAGAGCAATGAGGCATCTGGCGCAAACTGGAGGCGCAGAGTACAGCTTTTGCCAGAAAATGAGGAGATATTGTAGAACTTCTTCTCTATTGCTTGTTTTATCTCGGCAGCTTGAGAATTCAACTGTTTATTGATAGATGAATTCTTGGCAACTTTTATTGTCGGTGATTTATTTGCACAGGCACTCAAAGAACAAGATATCAGGATCGCTATGGCGATGCTTTTCATGATTATTCCTTGTTATTTAGTCAGTGTTTCAGCCGGAAAAATGGTGATGTTTTTATCATACAGTGAATCTGTATTGACAGAAAACGGAAGGTTCAGCGCTGAATCTGAATATTGTGAAACATATAGCGGGCCGGTGAGTTACAGCAGAGTGTTCAGGCATGCAAATGATATCAACTTCGGGGCAGCATCAGTCCTGACATGAAAAGATAAACCGCCTTTCAATTGAAAGACAGATAATGACAGGCAAACAGAGAATCACTAAATATCAACAACCTTACCCTTAGGCTGATTAATGATCCGCTTTATTTGCGCCATAACTTCTGAGGGGTTAATCAATAACGAACTGATTTTAACATTAATCACTCTGAATCCTTCAAAGCGCAGGGGAGAATCAATCATGATGTCCGATGCAATAATCACCAAGTCGCACTCTTCTATATCTTTATGGGTGATTTTATTTTTGATGCCCAGAACCCCCTGAGTCTCAATTTTTATAGAAAAACTATACTCTTTTGCTAATTTTTCAAGCTGTTCTGCCGCCATATAAGTATGCGCAACACCCGTTGCACAGGCTGTTACCGCGACGAAATGCAGTTTTCTGTCACTGCCACCGAGTATAAGACCTTCTTTGCCTGAACGCGTCATCACACACTAGCTCCCTTATTTTTACGACGATACTCAAGTGGCGTACAGTCGTTTATTTCTCGGAAAACCTTACAAAAATAGTTAGTATCGGTAAAACCGCATTTCCCAGAGACTTCATTAATTTTTAAATTCGTGTTGATGAGTAGCGTTCGCGAGCGTGAGATCCGCGCATGCTTCAGGTACTCATTAAACTTAATATCTGAATCTTTAGAAAAAAGTCGGGATAAATAGCCCGGTGAAATATTAAAAATCTCAGCAACGCTTTCACGACTGATATCATCATGAAAATGGGTGTCGATATACCGCTTAATCTCATCGATTAAAAAGACTGAACTCTGTGGCTTATGCATGCCTTCAGTTAGCTGGTATAAGATATCGTTAATCAGCGCATAAATAATATGGGAGAAAGTCCCGGTGGTTTTGTTTTGCCCCCAGGCCAGAGACTCCGCTATTTCAATTAGCTTATCGCGTATCGTACTGCTGGTATTTTCTAAATTGAATTTTTCAACTTCAGTAAACTGAGTCCCATCCCAGTTACTGATACTGAATCCGATATCCTGCTTCCAGAATACAATCGACATACAGATAACCGGTTCATCCCACAATGGAGAGTTCCATCCCTTAGCCGGTATATACGTGATAGTGCCGACAGGACGTTCATACTTAACGATTTTATCGACCCCTTTGGGGATAAGCATGCTAAGTGTTCCTTTAACGGTCAGCTCAATCCGTGGAACAGGCAGATGATAGGCCATCGCCGGAGCCTGAGCATTTCCGCTCGCGACCAAAATTGTTCCTGTATTGGTGGACAGACTACTGAACTCACTGAGTATCGATTGTATAAATACGCTCATAGGTAGCCTGTAAACCCGTTGTTAAAGGACAGGATCGTAGCAATGCTGAAGACATATAACAATGTTTCTGCCTCTACATTTCCCGCCCATATCTTCCTCATCTGTACCCAAAATAATTCGAGTCGCAGGACAAAACGTTAACGTTTTGAACAACGCTTTACGTTAGCCCACCTGGACGAGACGTATTTATGAATCTCGTAGCACGGCAAGCGAACCCATCTGTAGCTTGAATTATGGCGGGTATACACTCAGAGATACTGACTGAGTAATGCCTCAAGGTTATTCTGATCGACGGCAAACAGACGAATACCTTCAGCAAGTTTCTCGACCGCCATGGCATCTTGGTTATGTGCCCAATAAAATTCCGCTTCAGAAATCGCGACCGGTTTAGCATGGATTTCACCGCTGTAGTGAAGCGGGGAGGGTATTGCTCCCTGACTATTGTTGAGTTTATCCAATATTGGCGGTGATACTGTCAGGCGATCGCAACCATTCAGGGCTAATACCTGTTCTGGAGATCGGAAACTGGCTCCCATAACCACAGTACTGTAGCCGTGCATTTTATAGAAATTGTATATTTTAGAGACTGATTCAATACCCGGATCGTTTTCAACGCTAAAACTGACATCAGGCTGATTTTTCTTATACCAGTCAGAGATACGGCCAACAAATGGCGAAATTAAATAAACCCCTGCATCTGCACAGCCACGCGCCTGAGCAAATGAGAATAATAATGTCAGATTACACTTAATTCCTTGCTTCTCGAGGACTTCAGCAGCCCGAATTCCCTGCCAGGTGGCAGCAAGTTTAATCAGCACGCGTTCCTTCGAAACACCTTGTTGTTCATAGAGCCCAATAATATCCTGTGCTTTTTTAATACTGGCTTCAGTATCAAAAGAAAGTCTGGCATCCACTTCGGTTGAAATACGCCCAGGAATACTTTTCAGAATAAGACAACCAATACAAACCGCGAGATAATCAGCGATATCACTGAGCAGTCTGGTTTTATCCTTTTGTTGTGATTTAACAACCGTGACGGCATCTTGTATCAATTGATGGTACTGAGGTAATTGAGCCGCTTTAAATATCAGTGACGGATTAGTTGTCGCATCTTCGGGTTGATAATTAATAATACTGTCAATATCGCCACTGTCAGCAACAATAATAGTATGCTGCTTCAACTGTTTAAGCTGATTCATTGAATACACCTGTAGATTATTTGTATTTCAGAACATAATAAGGATGGGCCCCTCCTTATTATATGTTCTTAATTCAGACCAAGATTTTCAGAAATCTTCTGCATAATTTTATCACCATGTCTGACCGCTGTATTTGCGCCGACGCGGACTATTTTTTTACCTTCAAATCTTGCTTCATTTTTTATCGTGATATCATTGGTTAAAATAACAATATCGGCTTTTTCGATATCAGATGCAGTCAATTCGTTTTCAATACCTGTTGCACCTTGCGTTTCGACTTTAATTGTCCACTCTTTCTTTTTAGCGGCAATTAATAATGCTTCTGCAGCCATATAGGTATGTGCAACCCCAGTAGGACAAGCTGTCACTGCGACGAGAATAGTCATGATATTTACCTGCGTATATTATTTTGCGGCGGCAACTCGTGAAGTTAAGCCAGGCATATTAAAACATTCAGCTTCGTTCTGGATCATATCTTTGATTTTATTAACCACATAGCGCTCTGGCTCTACGCCGAAAGATTTCAGATTGGTAAACATCTTGCGCATTTCAACGACGACTTCTGGTTTTTCATAATTATAATGGCCGCTGAGTTCGAGAATTTCTTTGAGTAGTCCTGGTTCATTAAAGATCTGCTCTTCCGACTTATTTTTATGCTCATCAGTCATCCATTTTTCCCATTTATGACTGAGAACACATTCCCGTGTCAGGACATTCTTAAGATTTGAAGCTGACTGAATAAAACCTTTTGTCGCCAGATCCTGTTCGACTTCAGCAAGTTTCAGATAGGCGCGGGTTTCGATAGTGCCATACGCAGGAGCCACGTTCATTGCCGTGATACCCAACCCCGGGTGTTTTAACAGAATGTCGTCTGGCAGATAGTCACCATTATGCTCTTTCAGACCGACACCATATCGGGTACTGATAGCAGAGAGTTCTGCCGATTGCACATCGTTAAAATGTCCCACATTTTTGGTTAAACGAGTTAGTGTTCCTGTCTGGCCTACGATAAATAGTGGCTGAGGCAAACCTTCTGCCTCCAGACGTTTGCTCAGCTCAACAATAAACCCTTCATAAGCACTGATATCAGTCAGACCGCCATTGGTTTCTTCGGTACCGACTTCATAGAAGAACTCTTTGAGGCTATTCGTTTTACGGTAATCTTCACAGAAACGAATTAATTCAACAGTACGGCTGAGTACCAGTTCAATATCAATCACTTTACCTACAACGTAAGGGTCTTTAGTGGGGTCAATGTGCAGCAAATCAAAACCGGCATCCATATCGACTTGATAAGAACGACGGGCCAGTTTCATCGCTTCTTCTTCAGGAATATGCTCCTTACGTTCTTTATCACGCTGCCATGGGCCCCCGTGGTCACGACAGAGGAAATAATCACCCTCAAAGCCAACCTTTAAGGCCATGGCCTTTAAGTCTGCGGCAAAACGGAACTGATCCCAGTTATTGACATAACCTGCACCAAATTCATCTGCATCAACCTGGTTACGGCTGGCAATAAACATCAGCGGCAGATCTTTTTCTTTACCCAATTCAAAACAGGCCTGAATAAGCGCGGGTGACATTGGGCCAATACCCAGCATGGTTGATTTGCCGCCGTTAACGATATAATCAACATATTGCTTCATCGTATTTTTCATATTAACTCCTGCTTTTTCATTCAAACGAAATATCAAGATCATCTTTTTCGTTTTTTACGGATGACTTGGGTTTCAGTACAGTTTTAAGAATTTTTACGGCTATTGCTGTGGTTATTGCACCTGCAATAATCGCGATAACATAACCAAAAGGATTACCAATGACGGGTAAGACAATGAGCCCGCCCCAAGGTGCTGCATTGGTTGCGCCAAACCAGAGGGAGATAATAGAGGCGACTGCGCCACCTATCATATTGGCTGGAATAACGCGCATCGGATCGGCTGCTGCAAAGGGAATGGCACCTTCGCTGATCCCGACGCAACCCATGATTAATGCAGGTTTACCCGCTTCACGTTCTACGTCAGTAAAAATGCCTTTAAATAAAAAGGTTGCCAGAGCCATACCTAAGGGGGGAGTACAAACAGGGGCGGCAACAGCAGCCATTAGCTGAGGGTTAGTGGTTATCAAGGCAACGGCAAAGAAAAAGGCGGTTTTATTCATTGGACCACCCATATCAAAGGTGATCATGCATCCCAGAATAATGCCAAGTACAATAAATGATGCCCCTTGCATACCCGATAACCAGACACTGAGCCAGTTCATTAGCCAGGCAATGGGTTCACCGACCACATAATAAATAGCGAGGCCTGTCAGAAAGGTACCGAGCAGTGGAATAATAAAAATAGGTAAAATAAGGCGCAGGAAATCAGGAACTTTCATTCTGGCGATGCACTGTAACAACGCATATACCACGAGACCTGCAATAATACCGGCGAACATACCACCGAGAAAACCAGCACCCATCTGATTAGCCAGCAAACCACCAATCGCACCAGGTGCGATACCGGGTTTTTCAACCATAGAGTAAGCGATGAATCCGGCCAGAATTGGAATGAATAAAGTCAGCCCGGCAATACCGATTTGCGACATTGCTTTTAAAAAACCGTGCTCAGGCACTGCGGCTTTACCACTTAACATCACTGATAATGCGAGTAATACTCCCCCGGCAACGACAAACGGGATCATATAGGACACCCCAGTCATAAAGTGTCTTTTAGTATTCTTTAATAGATTTAACATAAAAACCTCGGCCAGTTATAATGAGGTAAGCTATTTATATTCAGACTTCTAATGTTCTGAGAATAAGTTTGTAGAGTACTTGCGATGTTACCGAACCTTTTATTTCATTCCTGAACTCCTCATTCATTAATTTTCTGGCAAGGGTTGAGAAATATTTCATGTGCTCATTGTCGCCAGCTGATTTATTTATTGTTAGCATGAAAACAGTTTCAACTTTCTGATCGCCCCACAGAACTGGTTTTTTAAGCCTGGCAACACTGATTGTTGAATGATTGATATATTCTGATTTTGTGTGAGGTATAGCGAAACCATATCCTACTGCTGTCGGATAGGAATCTTCGCGATTCCAGATATCGTCACATAATTTATGTCTGTTGTCGCTGCGGTGGTGTAACCAAAGATTATCTGTCATTTTTTTAATCACTTCATTTCTATCATCGGCATCAAGATCACAAAGAACAAACTCAGGTGAAAGAATAGGCTTTTTAGTGATTTCTTTTATATCAGGGAAACGAATGATTTCTTTTACTTCAGCAGATGTCTTAACGTCGACAATATTTAAAGCCAGTTTCTGACACTTAGAATAATTAAGCTCTTTCAGGGTATGTTTTACTGTTGGAATTGAAGTATTGCTCATGCTTAATTCATCGAATCCCATACCGGCTAATATCGGCAGGAAATCTTTATTCGCGCCGAGTTCACCACAAATGCCGATCCATTTTCCGGCACGATGGACTTCTGTAACAGCAAACTGCATTGCTCTTAAAAATGATGGTGAATAACTGTCATAAACACTTTCAACGCGTGTATTGCCTCTGTCAGCGGCAAAAAAGTACTGAGTCAAATCGTTGCTGCCGACACTAAAGAAATCGGCAAATTCAGCGATCTCAGGAATAGAAAAGATAACCGATGGGACTTCCAGCATAATACCGAGCTCGATATTCTCCCGAAAGGGGAGTCCTGCACTGCGCATTTCGTCTTTAACTGACTCCAGTACTTCACGACACCAGATAATTTCCTCTACCCTGGCAATCATCGGGATCATGATTCGAACAACGCCTGAAGCTGAGGCTGTCAAGATAGCTTTCAGCTGTAAGGTAAACAGTTCAAGGTATTTCGGATAAGTACGGATAGCCCGGAATCCCAGGAATGGATTCTCCTCTTCGCCAATATTCAGATAATCAACAGGCTTATCTCCCCCAATATCGAAGGTTCGAAAGATAACGGGTTTGTCGCCCGCGAGACTTACGACTTCGGTATACAGGGCTGCCAGCTCGGAATAGTCTGGCGGTGTGTCTCTGTCCATAAAGGACATTTCGGTGCGAAATAATCCAACACCTTCGGCCCCATTAAGAAATGCCGTTCTGGCTTCTTCAACGCTGGCTATATTGGCTGCTATTTCTATAGAGTGCCCATCGGTCGTGATAGCGGGTTCGAAGACGCTGGCTAACATTGTCTGCTGCATTGCCTGTTGAACACGCATTTCATCCTGGTAATAGCGAAGCACTTGTTCATCAGGCGAGGTGATCAGGATCCCCGGCTCGCCATCAATGATGACAGGTTGTTCTGAATTAAAGTGAATGGATGAAAAATCAATATCCGTTAAGGTTGGAATTCCCAATGAGCGGGCAAGGATTGCTGTATGTGACGTTTTTCCTGTTGATGACAACACCATACCAGCCAGACAGTTTTTGTTAATACCGAGAAATTTACTAGGAGTCAGGCTATCGGCAAGAATGATTGAGGGCTCTTGTAGTTCAAGAGAATTCTGTGGCAGAGCATGCTGCCCATAGATTGTGGTGAGTAACTGGCTTGTGATATCCAGAACATCCAGAGTTCTTTCCCTAATATATTTGCTGGAGGAGCGATTCAGTATTTCACAGAATCCCATCGCTGCCGCCACAATCGCTGACCAGGCATTGCTATTATTATTAATATATTCAAGCACATTATCCTTAAAAGTCAGATCGGTAATGATGGAAATATGGGCCTGAATAATGTCGTGTTCTACGCCATTTTTTTCACCCAATGAGGCCTGTTTCTCATTTTTTAGCGCTGTTAATCCATTCAGAAAAAGCGCTTTGTCATTCTGAGTATCACGCGTTTTTACTGGATTACGGGCAAGCATATCTTCAAAGGTCAGGCTTTGAATCACAACAGGTTTGGCGATGATAACCCCGCTACTGATTCGGGTTCCCTGAATAAAACGCAGCTGGGTTTCACGTAGTGAGCGCGGTAGATAGCCGCTGGCATCCTTGTTCTCCTTGGCCAGAACAACTTCAAAAGAGGAGAGTTTTTCCAATAATTCAGCCAGTTGCATAGATGCATCGAACTCGTCTTCTCCATCGATGATGATTTCGCAACTATCTTCAAACAAGGTGTCTGTTGCCACAACAGACAAGGCGCTCTTGCCATTTCCTTCGAGGCCGGTGCGCGTATTTTTCCAGCAAACAGATGCTGTGAAGGTATTGCAAAGTCGCTCAATATGCCCTGCCGGCCTGGCATGAATACCCTCCTCGAGCTCACATTTGTAAACGAGTATCTCTGGCATAACGACTCCCGACAGATTTAATTAAGTACGGCTAAATTTAACTGAACAGCGATGGTGTCCCGTCTTGCATGTTTCTATCCTTCACTGTTCGCTGCTAACTTAATATAGAAAAAAAGTAACCTTTTCTTGAAAAAAGTATCCTGATTATGATTTTGTGATTTGTGTCAAGTTTCAAAATCAGTCAAAATTAAGCGTATTGATATGATTTGTAATGATTTTATGGGTGTTTGTTGGAATGATTCTGATTGAGATCGTCGTCACAATTATCAAACAAAACGCTATAAGGATATATTTTTTCTATAAATGGCTCTTTTTTACCATTTAATCGATGGGGTGTTTTAAGTTAAAAAATAAACAGGTATTCAGAAACCCTATAGCAGGTGGGTACGATGAACTTTAATGGCATGCTGTTTGATTTAGATGGAACATTGGTTAACTCCCTTGATTTTGTTGAAAAATCATGGAGCATCTGGGCTGGGAGAAAAGGTCTGAGTAGCGAAGAAGTGCTGCAGTATCTTCACGGAAAACCTGCTATAAGTACCCTCCGACACTTTATGCCTAGTGCCAGTGATGAAGCGATAGAGCAAGAATTTACTATTCTTGAAGACTATGAAGCTAAGCATGTTGACACCATTACTCCTGTGGCCGGGGCGGTATCATTTTTATCCTCTCTTCAGCAGTTATCCGTTCCCTGGGGAATCGTGACCTCCGGATCGCTAAAGGTTGCCAACGCACGCATTAAACAGGCGGGGCTGCCTTTTCCAGAAGTACTTATCACTAGCGAAGATATTCAGTATGGCAAGCCGCATCCGGAACCATTTTTAATGGGAGCCTTAAAGCTCAATCTTTCTCCCCATAGCTGCATTGCTTTTGAAGATTCCAGCGCCGGAATGGTATCTGCCAGACAGGCTGGATGCGTGGTGGTTGAAGTGACCACTGCCCAGTCAGTTATTCATGATGTCGACACTTACCTCAGGCTTGCTGACTACCTGCATATTTCTGTTCAGAGCCTTGGCGGGAGCGATTTTCTTCTGAAAGTGAAACAGGTGGGGAGTGAATATGCCAGCCAGAAGCAAAGTGGTGAATGTAATACATATGCGAAGTATTGATATTGCGCAGGAAGCAACTCGAAAGGAGTAGTTATGTACCCTGTTGATCTCCATATGCATACCATTGCAAGCACACATGCATACAGTACCGTTCATGATTATATCTCTGAGGCTGTCAAAAAAGATCTCAAGCTGATTGCTATTACCGATCATGGCCCTGAAATGGTAGATGCACCGCATGCATTTCATTTTACCAATATGCGCATTCTGCCAAGATGGGTTAATGGTGTAGGAATATTACGGGGAATTGAAGCAAATATTCGTCCTGACGGTATGACTGACTGCACAGAGAAAATGCGTGCTTCTCTCGATGTCATCATTGCGGGTTTCCACAAGCAAGTTTTTGCTCCTGCAACCCTTGTTGCACATACTGATGCACTTCTTTCTGTAATAAGCAGCGGTCATGTTCACATTATTAGTCATCCTGGAAATCCGGAATATCCCATTGATATTAAATCCGTTGTGGCAGCAGCTAAGCAATATAACGTTGCGCTGGAAGTGAATAATGCTTCCTTTATACACTCACGAAAAGGCAGTTTATCCAACTGTCTGAAAATCATTGAAACCGTGCGCGACGAAGGGGGGCTTTTATCTCTGGGAACTGATTCTCATAGCGCTTTTAGTCTGGGAGATTTCACTGAATGCCAGAGATTAATTGCGAGAACTGAATTTCCACAAGACAGGATCCTCAATGTTACGGCGCGACGAGTCCTGAACTTCTTACAGTCCAGGGGAATGGCTGAGATAAAAGAGTTCAGTCAGCTGTAACCCTGACGTGAGTATTGCTTGGGCTTTGTTTTATCCCGTTACTATCCTCCACAAGTAATTCCAGTAGGGTAATTTGGGTTTATTGATAATCACGGCTCCATTCCCTGTGAAAATAGAAAATGTAGCATGTTAAAAATCTACTGAGATCACTCATGGTGATGAAAATAGAGTGCTGCCCTGTTTTTATAATGAGACTTTATCATTTTTTATTTGTTCAAATTAATCTAAAAACTTTGATGTTGCACCGTAGATATTCTATGGAGGCTAATGACGCACAAAAAGCAACTGCTTGATAATATAAAGACTGTTATGGCCAATGTTCACCCGACTATTTCTAATAAAAAACTCCTGGAAATGAACTGCACCTTACTTAGTTGTGTGTCCAACTTTTGGGGTGCAGTTCAGAAAGGAGCCTTTTTATGGTACACCGAAAAGAGAATATAATGTTTTAATCGATGTTATCGTTTTTCCGCTCAGACTTATGTTTTTGGTATTTCTCTTGGGCTTTTGCCTCAATTCGCTTTTTATTGTGCATATCATTGCGGATTTGCGCATGACTTATCAGGGCAAAAATAAAGGTACCGCCAATAATATTTCCCATCAGGGTGGGAATGGCAAAGGGCCAGATAAAGGCTTGCCAAGAGATATCGCCGTTGAAAATCAGATAAAAAATCTCTACTGAACCAACAACAATATGGGCTAAATCTCCCAGCCCAACGAGCCAGGTCATCAGGATAATGACCCAAATTTTGGCAGCTCCGGCGGAAGGAAGCATCCAGACCATAGTGGCAATAAGCCAGCCAGAAACGATGGCGTTAGCAAACATTTCATCTGATGGATTCCCCATGACTTTCATGCTGATGTTAACGAAGGCCGATCGAGTTGCATCATCAAAAATAGGAAGATGGATAAATGCCAGTGAGGCTAGTGCAGTACCAATAAGATTTCCTAGTAACACCAGACCCCACAGCCTCATCAATAACAGCAGATTGCCGGCGGAAGGCTTTTGCATAATCGGCAGTACTGCGGTTACGGTATTTTCAGTAAACAGCTGCTGACGTGCCATAATGACGATAATAAAACCAAAAGTATATCCGAGGTTTTCCAGCAGAAACCCGCCGGGTATATCATGCAGATGGACCTGGAAAATTCCTTTTGCCATGAGTGAGGCCCCCATGGAAATACCGGCCGCAATAGCTGAGAGCAGCAGAGCCATCCCGTCCCGCTCCAGCTCTTTCTCTCCGTCCATACGAATTTGTTCATGAATAGCAGCGGCGACAGAGGGTAGTTTTTCCTCGTCAACCTCTATCTCTTCCCCTCGTTCACTTTCTTCGCTTTTGACTTCTTTATTGTCGGTATTATTTATCATGTTTATAACTCTCTCAAAAAGTCACCATAAATGATAAGTGCAGCGGAATATTTCAACGTAAAAACAACCATAGTAAGAATATCTAGCCTGGAATATGATTATTTTCGTTAGGAAATATCTGTAAGTTAGGGGGTGAGTAATATAAACCGCAAAAGTGAAAGTGGATAATACACAAATAGTTCGATGTATTTTGTTGTCCGAACCCGTGTTAAGAAGATAATTTTCCTATTAATATCGGAAATGTACATGAATTATTACTGCTCTAAATATATTAACGAACCTATTTCATTTAAATATTTTTATTTAATTAACACATATGTAAGCCATACTGTTCTCTCAATAAAAAACACCACCTGTACTGGCGCTTTTTCAGCGCTGACGGTAAATCCTCGCGATGTTCACTGGGCTGATATCCCTTCATCATGTAACGCACCCGTTCACGCTTTTCAGGTGGCCAGCTTCATTAAACCACTACAATAAATACTAAAAGAGAGTCCCAATCCATAGCTTATCTCCCTCAGAACGATCGATAAAAGTGCAGAGGTATTTTGCAGGAAAAAAACTGATGCGACACTTTTGGGATAATGAGTATCAGATACAAAAAAGCCACTTCCTGAGAAGTGGCTTAATGTACTGATTAATCAGCTAAAATTTGGTGGCCCCTGCTGGACTTGAACCAGCGACCAAGCGATTATGAGTCGCGTGCTCTAACCAACTGAGCTAAGGGGCCTTGGGAACGAATTATAATGTAACTGACAGTGGCGATCCAGTGCTTCGTGTTCATCTGCTGGTTTTATAAACAAAGAAGAATCAGAATCTTATACTTTAAGTAGTGGAGATTTAAGGAAGGGTCATGATTAGCGATATTTTAGCACCTGGGTTGCGGGTGGTGTTCTGTGGTATCAATCCAGGTAAGTCGTCGGCGCATACCGGGTTTCATTTTGCGCATCCGGGAAATCGATTCTGGAAGGTGATTTATCAGGCCGGGTTTACTCAGCGTTTGCTGATGCCAGAAGAAGAGCAACAGCTTCTGGATACTCGTTGTGGCATCACTATGCTGGTGGAGCGGCCTACAGTGCAGGCGAGTGAAGTTCGACTGGCGGAGTTGCGTGCAGGTGGGCAGGAGCTGGCCGAGAAGATGCTGGAGTATCAGCCTGGTGTGCTCGCTATTCTGGGAAAACAGGCATTTGAGCAGGCATTTAATCAGCGTGGAGCGAAATGGGGTAAACAGTCGATACAGATTGGCGAGACTGAAGTCTGGGTATTACCAAACCCGAGTGGGTTAAATCGGGCGACACTTGACCAGCTGGTTGCCTCGTACCAGGAGCTTGAAGTCTCTTTGGTTGCCAGGGGGAGATAAGCGTCGTGGATGCGATGAAATAAAAAGGCCTGAGCCGGTGGATGCCGGGTCAGGCCTGATGACTACTGAGTTTTACAGCAGTGACTGGGCGGGATTAGTCGTCCAGGAAGCTGCGCAGGACTTCTGAGCGGCTTGGGTGGCGCAGTTTACGCAGCGCTTTCGCTTCAATCTGACGAATACGTTCACGGGTAACGTCGAACTGCTTACCTACTTCTTCCAGAGTATGGTCAGTGTTCATGTCGATACCAAAACGCATACGCAGAACCTTCGCTTCACGTGCGGTCAGGCCAGCCAGAACGTCGTGGGTAGCAGAACGCAGGCTTTCAGAAGTGGCAGAATCCAGCGGCAGCTCAAGGGTGGTATCCTCGATAAAATCACCCAGATGCGAATCTTCATCGTCACCGATCGGTGTTTCCATGGAGATAGGCTCTTTGGCAATTTTCAGCACTTTACGGATTTTGTCTTCCGGCATCAGCATACGCTCAGCCAGCTCTTCCGGCGTTGGTTCACGGCCCATCTCTTGCAGCATCTGACGGGAAATACGGTTGAGTTTGTTGATTGTCTCAATCATATGCACCGGGATACGGATAGTACGTGCCTGGTCAGCGATAGAACGAGTAATCGCCTGACGGATCCACCAGGTTGCATAGGTTGAGAACTTGTAACCGCGACGGTATTCAAATTTATCAACCGCTTTCATCAGACCGATGTTACCTTCCTGGATTAAGTCAAGGAACTGCAGACCACGGTTGGTGTATTTCTTGGCGATAGAAATAACCAGACGTAAGTTTGCTTCAACCATCTCTTTCTTCGCACGGCGGGCTTTCGCTTCACCGATAGACATACGACGGTTGATATCCTTAACCTGCTCAATAGTCAGACCCGTTTCTTCTTCAATATTTTGCAGCTTTTGCAGGCTACGCAATACGTCTTCAGAGACATCGTGCAGTTTTTCAGACCAAGGCTTATTCATGGCGATGGCTGCATTGAACCAGGTTTCGCTGGTTTCATTACCGGTGAACAGTGTGATGAAGTTTTTCTTCGGCATTTTGCACTGTTCAACACACATCTTCATGATCAGACGTTCTTGAGTACGAACGCGATCCATCATGACACGCATGCTGTTAACCAGGTAATCAAACTGTTTCGGTACTAAACGGAACTGTTTGAATACTTCGGACAGCTGTAGGATCTCAGCCGCGGCATCAGCATGGCTACGACCTTTAGCCTTGATGGTGTCACGAGCCAGTTCATACTGCCGACGCAGATCGCCGAATTTTTCGCGTGCTAATTCAGGATCGATGCTGTTGTCGTCATCAGCGTTATCGTCGTCAGAATCTTCGTCTTCATCTTCGTCATCATCCATTTCTTCCTGGGACAATTCAGAACCGACATGAGTGGCTGTTGGCGCTAAGTCTTCTTCAGCATTAGGGTCAACAAAACCGGTAATCAGGTCAGAAAGACGCGCTTCTTCCGCTTCAACACGATCGTACTGCTCAAGCAAATAGGTAATGGCTTCAGGGTATTCAGCAACGGAACATTGCACCTGGTTGATACCATCTTCGATACGCTTGGCGATATCGATTTCACCCTCACGGGTTAACAGTTCAACTGTCCCCATTTCACGCATATACATGCGCACAGGGTCCGTGGTACGTCCAATTTCGGACTCTACGCTTGACAACACTTGGGCGGCAGCTTCTTCCGCGTCTTCATCGGTGCTGTTTGAATTTTCAGCAAGCAACAAGTCATCGGCATCAGGAGCTTCTTCCATTACCTGAATGCCCATGTCGTTGATCATTTGGATGATATCTTCGATCTGATCTGAGTCGACGATATCTTCCGGCAGATGGTCATTGACCTCGGCATAGGTCAGATAGCCTTGCTCCTTACCACGCTGGACAAGAAGCTTAAGCTGTGACTGCGGGTTTTGCTCCATAAGACGGTATCCACACTTCAGTATTAAGGTTTGTGCTGATAGATATTGCCACCAGCAATAGCGTTACGAGGGCTGATTTATTTTATTGCCGCAGCCCATCTGTGCGGCGTTCGGGCTTAACCCGACCAATGTTCGGCACTGAAGCCGCAAATTTTACTTTCTGGTGCGAGATTCGATTATCACACGAACCTCTTCACGTTCTGACGGGGTTAGTCCACCGGTACGAGAACGTGCGATTAATTCTGAAAATCTTAATTCCAGCACTGAATCAAACATGTGATTCAGTGAGTCGGTAAATGTTTGTTCAGCAATCTCTCTATCTGCTATATCGTCCCAGGTTGAGAGTTTTTCAAGGGTTGCTGCTTCATTTTTACCGCGGTACAGCTCAAGAAGCTGTCCGGTTGTCATTCCTGGTTGCGCCAGACAAGTATTGACCAATTCGATAAAGAGTTCTAAGCCCGGCAGCTTCTGGGTATCGAGCCCATTTAACGATGGTACCTGTTGTGCTAACTCAGGGTTTTGTATTAATAGCCCTATAAGTATACGCATGGTTGTGCGTTTTAGCTGTGGGGCAGGGCGAGAAAAAGTACTTTCGGCATTTTTAGGCAACAATTTCTCAAGCTGGTTGTCGTCTAAAATACCGAGTTTATTACCGAGTTCCTGGCGCAGATAGATGCGTAATGTTTCACCGGGAACTTGTCCTATTAACGGTAATGCTAGCGTACTCAAACGCGCGGTACCGTCCGGGGTACTCAAATCAACCTGTGGTAACAGGCTGTTAAATAAAAACGTTGAGAGCGGTTGGGCTTGCTCTATTCTGGCCTCAAAAGCAGCTTTACCTTCTTTGCGAACCAGAGTATCCGGATCTTCGCCGTCAGGCAGGAACATAAAACGTAACTGCCGACCGTCCGTCATAAAGGGCAATGCTGTTTCCAGTGCCCGCCATGCTGCATCACGTCCTGCCCTGTCGCCGTCATAGCAACAGATGACGTTATCTGTTGCACGGAAAAGTAGCTGGATATGATCGGCGGTTGTTGCTGTACCCAGCGATGCAACGGCATAAGAAATGCCATATTGCGCCAAGGCCACTACATCCATATACCCTTCGACAACAAGTAATCGAGCAGGTTCCTGTTGATTTTGCTGGGCTTCATAAAGGCCATATAACTGGCGTCCCTTATGAAAAATCTCAGTTTCTGGTGAGTTAAGGTATTTCGGCTGAGCATCACCCAGTACACGTCCACCAAAACCAATCACCCTGCCGCGCTTGTCGCGTATCGGGAACATGACGCGTTCACGAAATCTGTCATAACAACGGCCCTGGTCGTTAGTGACCAGCATACCTGCATCTGTCAGTGACTGACGGTTTTCAGTATCGCCTCCGAAACGTTTGAGGACGTTATCCCAGCCTGCCGGCGCATAACCGATAGCAAAGCGGGCAATAACTTCAGCACTTAAACCGCGGGCTGAAAGATACTGACGAGCTTTATCGGCCTGCTGCTGCTTTAACGATTGCTGATAAAACTCATTCAGGCCGGTCATCAATTGATACAAAGTTTGTCGCTGATGACGCTCAATCTGACTCGGACCATTGCCTGCTTCGTAAGGGATCTCGAGATTATGCATGGTCGCGAGTTCTTCAACACTTTCGACAAAATCGAGTTTGTCATAGTTCATCAAGAAATCGAGGGCATTACCATGAGCACCGCAGCCGAAGCAGTGATAAAACTGTTTTTCACCATTTACAGTGAAAGAGGGGGTTTTTTCGTTATGGAACGGGCAACACGCGTGATAGTTTTTACCCTGTTTCTTGAGCTTCACGCGAACATCAATTAAGTCGATGATGTCGGTGCGCGCAATCAGGTCATTGATAAAAACACGCGGAATTCGTCCAGCCATAGGCCCCATATGCTATATCCGTCATCTCTCAGGCAATTCACTGAAAGCTCAAGGATATGTCAGTATATATAAACGAGAATAAGCCGCGCATTCCTTACGGAAGCACGGCCTTTATAACGACTACTCTGTCTGCAATGAGGATTAAACCCTCAGAAGACTAGTACAGACGAGTGCGGCGTGCGTTTTCGCGAGCCAATTTCTTCGCGTGACGTTTTACAGCAGAAGCTTTAGCGCGTTTACGCTCAGTCGTTGGTTTTTCATAGAACTCACGACGACGAACTTCCGCCAGAACACCTGCTTTTTCACAAGAACGTTTGAAGCGACGCAGTGCTACGTCGAACGGCTCGTTTTCACGTACTTTAATTACCGGCATGTAACTCTCACCTTTAATAATTCGGTTTGCCGCTGGCCTACGTGCCAGCTAATTCAAAATGGTGCGGAATTTTACTGCAACTATTGCCGCATTGTAAAGCACCGAACGCGATAAACCCGCCTTTTAAGGCCGATATCTTCGAAGGGCGAGAGTATACACGATATACGAAGCGATAGGCAGCAACGTTTTACAAAGCCTGGCAGTCAGCTTAAACTTCGCGACGGGTCAACGAGGTAAAAGCCATGCGTGTATTGGGTATTGAAACATCCTGTGATGAAACAGGGATTGCGATTTATGACGATGAAGTAGGGTTGCTGTCGAATCAGCTGTATAGCCAGGTCAAACTGCATGCGGATTACGGTGGTGTGGTTCCAGAGCTGGCTTCGCGCGATCATGTCCGTAAAACGGTCCCGCTTATTCAGGCGGCGTTAAAAGAGGCTGGATTATCTGCCCGCGACATTGATGGTGTCGCCTATACGGCAGGTCCGGGTCTGGTGGGCGCACTACTGGTTGGAGCAACGATTGGACGTTCACTGGCTTTTGCCTGGGATGTACCTGCGGTTCCTGTACATCATATGGAAGGTCATTTGCTTGCACCTATGCTGGAAGAGACTCCACCAGATTTTCCTTTTGTAGCACTCCTGGTGTCTGGCGGTCATACCCAGCTAATTAGCGTCACAGGGATTGGCCACTATACGTTGCTCGGTGAGTCTGTCGATGATGCGGCAGGTGAGGCATTTGATAAAACGGCTAAACTGCTAGGGCTGGACTATCCAGGCGGGCCTTTGTTGTCAAAAATGGCGGCACTGGGTACGCCGGGGAGATTTACCTTTCCTCGACCGATGACAGACAGGCCGGGCCTTGATTTCAGTTTCTCAGGTTTAAAAACCTTTGCTGCGAACACCATCCGTGAAAATGACGCCGATCCGCAGACCCGAGCGGATATCGCCCGTGCATTTGAAGATGCGGTTGTTGATACCCTGGCGATTAAGTGTAAACGTGCCTTGGAGCAGACGGGATTTAGCCGTTTAGTTATCGCCGGTGGGGTGAGCGCTAACCGAACTTTGCGTGCGAAACTGAAGGAAATGATGACAAAACGCCGTGGAGAAGTGTTTTATGCCCGCCCGGAGTTTTGTACTGATAATGGGGCAATGATTGCCTATGCTGGGATTGTCCGCCTGAAAGCGGGTACTGCAGGTGAACTGAGTGTATCGGTCAGACCTCGCTGGCCTCTGGCTGAATTACCGCCCGCCTGATAGCGCCTGAACGACTGCTGAGCAGAATGAGATAAAAGATATTTTCTCTCGGCTCAGCAGTTTAACTGCTACTCGGTCATTCCTTTTTTACGTCTTCTGCTTGTGATTTCTTTTTACGTCGCAGTCTGGGCCAGATTTTATTCTCCTGCCTACGGAACAGGCGCTGAATATTATCGTGGTGGCGCAGCAGTATCAGGCAAGAAAGCATTGCAACCGGAAAGGTGAACTGTGGCTTAAACCACCAGACGTAAAAGGGGGCAATCAAGGCACTGATAATTGCTCCCAGAGAGGAGTAACCGCTGAGCAGCACACTAAGCACCCAGGTTACAGCCATGACACCGGTCAAATCCCAGCCGATAGGCGCTATGGCACCAAAAGCCGTCGCAACGCCTTTCCCTCCGCGGAATTTAAAGAATACCGGCCAAATGTGTCCCATACAGGCGGCGATAGCCACCAGGCCCAGCCAGAAGGGGGGAACTCCTAAAGCATAAGCTGCCCAGACGGGAAGCATTCCTTTCAGCACATCAAAAATTAGTACCGCTACGGCCGCGCCCTTACCACCAATGCGTAACACATTGGTAGCTCCGGGATTACCTGAGCCGCTCTCGCGTGGATCGGGGAGACCGGCAATACGGCAAACCAAAATGGCGCTTGATATTGAGCCGCAGAGATACGCGATGAGGATCATACCCGGCGCGATTGCACTCATAATGCTGTTCCATTGTGAAAGTGTCGAAGTCTTCTCTGCATCTGTGGATAATACGCATATTTCGTCGGAAGTGGTATCCGGCACTACGAAAAACAAGGCAGAGATGATGGATATTGTATTTATAGAGCAACTCACAGTGATTACCACTATCGGTGTTTACGACTGGGAGCAAGAGATTCAGCAGAAACTGGTGTTCGATATAGAAATGGCCTGGGACAACCGCCCGGCAGCGGCCAGTGATAAAGTTGAGGACTGTTTAAGCTATGCAGATGTCAGCGAAACGGTAATAACGCATGTGCGTGATGGACGTTTTGCCCTGGTTGAGCGTGTTGCTGAGGAGCTGGCGCAAATTCTGCTGGCGAAATTTAACTCTCCATGGGTTCGCATTAAGGTCAGTAAACCCGGGGCAGTTGCGCAGGCAGCCAATGTTGGGGTCATTATTGAGCGTGGACAACGCCCGCCGGTACACCGATAAACCGACTCATGCCCCCCTGTTTTGACGTTAGCGCAGGGGGACGTAAAAATGAAACCCGTCATATTTCAAGTTGCTTGAATGTTGTCTGCGTCCAGCCAGCTGAATCACAGCGTTTAACTATGCTCATCGACGGGCTGAACTGGGCGCCTACAAACAACTCGAATTATTTTTGGTTTATATTATTTTAAGGATGATTAAATTATTGCAGAAGTGATGGTTTCGTTCTTAATACAATAATTCCCGGGGTCTTTAATAAATAAGGCATGAAAGGAGTGTCTACTACACGCCGGTTATCTTTGGAAGATGATGCATGACGAAATACCGGGCCTTGTTCCGTAGCAATAAACAAACCGACATGAGAGACATCCAGTCCTGCCAGGGGAGTATAAATACCAATGAGATCGCCGGATTTTAATTTGCTGATGAGCGTCATATCAATTGCCGAGCTGGGAATGTAGTTAATATTCCGTGATATAACGGGAATTCCAGGGAGGTATTTTTGATCTTTGTCTTTTTGATTAAGTAATTTAACGCATTTCAGGGTATGTGGACTCAGCTGGGTGGTGATATCTTCAGCTATTTTACATTCACGATCAGCCCAGTCAGTGAAGAAATGTTTTCTATTATAAAAGCTAACTTTTTCATCTATATAGCGAGTTTTGATAACCTTATGGATAAAATCATTTTGTGAGAGTGACATATGCAATGCAATAACATAATCCAGATAGGTGAAGCAGTCTAATCCTTTGAAGTCTATTATTAATTTCTCTGGTGTGATATCTGAGCCAACGAGCATATTACTTTGGTAGGGGGTGCCGAGAAATTTTTCTGAAATCTGTGATATTTTTTCACTCTGATCTGAATTTTTATTATTTGATATATCCTGTATTATTGTATTGGCTTTCCGTAATGTATAGGCATCAATGTTTTTGATCTCAGAATAAAAAAGTGATTCTTTTTTCTGCAGTGTCGCCGTAATAATAGGTTCTTGAAAATGACATTCTATTGGGAGAGCAAAGATGATAATGAGAAAAAATAATTTGTGCATACAACCTTCCGTGGTTCGGACAAAAATACATTTCCTGAATGGCACTGAATAGCTTTCAGAGAGAAATGAATAAACTTTTATTTCAAAGTACTTGTGGAGTAAATACAACTATTATTCTATAGGCTGGAGCGTTTTATGGAAATCTGTCACCAGCATATATTTTAGATGCGTCAGTATTACGTTAGGAATGTAATATATTGGTGTGCGGTATAAGATGTGTTATCTGTTCTGTCGAAAATGATTTCGTCAGACAGCATTGTCTGACGAACGAAACGGCGAATATCAAATATCAGACGGAGTTGGCAGACCATTCTCCTGTTTCCAAAGAGCGACTGCCAGGACTCTGCGTTTTGTTAGCTCCTCACGGATTTCTGGCCCCTGAAAACCTGCATCAATGACTTCTTTATTTGTAACACGCTGAGCGGCTTCCCACGCGGCACGGAGCTGACGTCCTTGTGGATAGTCATTGGCTTCAAACCCGGCACGCCCACGTGCATCTGCTTCACTGGTCAGGGCAATTTGTTCCACTCTCCAGGGTTTACGCCAGGCATCTATTTTATCAAACAGTTTAATTACTGTTTTCGGCTGCAAGACGGGGAAGGTATGAATCAAGTCGTGGAACTCGGCCACTAGCTTTGCAAGATCACGAATTTCTGTTGGAACACGCAGCCTGTTACACAAGCGTTCAACCAGCTTGACACCAGCCGGACCATGACCGTGATGGCTGGGCCACTTTTCTGGTGGCGTTAGCGCCTTACCTAAGTCATGACACAAGGTCGCAAAACGGACATCAATTTCAGGGCTAAGCTGAGCCGCGATTGTCAGTGTCATCAGGGTATGGATACCGGTATCGATTTCCGGATGCCATTTGGCAGGAGCCGGAACACCATAGAGTGCATCAATTTCCGGAAACAGTTCTTTCAGCGCGCCGCATTCGCGTAATACCGCAAAATAGATTTGCGGATTACGGTAACTCAGCGCTTTTTCTGTCTCTTTCCATACGCGTTCTGGAGTCAAATGTGCCAGGGAGTCATCAGCGGCTATCTCGCTCATCAATGCCAGAGTTTCAGGTGCGATACGAAAGTTAAGGTGCGCAAAGCGGGCAGCAAAGCGCGCCACGCGTAATACACGCAAGGGATCTTCGCTAAAAGCCGGTGATACATGACGCAGGATACGATTTTTTAGATCGCTCAGACCGCCATAAGGATCGGTAAGTGTACCGTGCTCATCTTCAACAATCGCGTTGATGGTCAGATCACGGCGCAGTAAATCCTGCTCCAGGGTGACATCAGGCGCGGCGTAACAAGTGAAGCCCGTATATCCCTGGCCTGATTTACGTTCTGTACGGGCCAGGGCATATTCTTGATGCGATTCTGGATGTAAGAAAACAGGGAAGTCTTTACCCACTTGCTGATAGCCTGCGTCCAGCATTTGCTGCGGCGTGGCACCGACTACCAGCCAGTCTTTATCTTTAACCGGCAGGTTGAGCAATTTGTCCCGTACCGCTCCACCGACCAAATAAACTTTCACCAGCAACTCTCCGGTAACGTAATGTTAACTTAAATGCTAAATATAGATGCAAGGTGAATCAATGGCTATATCCATCATATTTCAAGCTGCCAGGCTCTGGCCTGGCGGCAACCTGAGTCATGTTGGATATCAATCCTGTTAATCAGTTCATCCAGCGGTCATTTTTCTTGCGTCTTGGCAGCATTCTGGGCAGCAACAATCCGACCAACAGGCCAAAGCCAGCAACTCCGCCTCCGTAAACAAACCACTGTAAAATAATGGCGCGTTGTTTATCATCTAGCTGAACATTAGCAGCATTGACCTTTTTCTGGGCGACAATTAACTGGTTTTTGAGTTGTTGATTTTCTTCTTTCAGACCATTGATAACCTCATCACTTTGCGCGACTTTTTTCTGCATTTCTGCGGTGCGCTGGTTCCATGTGGTATCAATATTGGTCAGTTTATCGGTCAGCGTTTTGAGCTGGCTCTCTAATTCAGGCACTCGGGTACGGAGGCTCGGTGTATTGCTTAATTGCGCTAACGGGATCCAGGCTGTACGGCCATTACTTTCTCGTATTTGACCATATTTAGTCTCTTCATTACGTTGTAGTAAGGTAACTTCTTCCCCGGCATTAACGGTACCGACCAAACGATAACTATCATTCGGGCCACTACGAACCCAAGTATTCAGTTCATCAGAAACATAACGTTTTTCTTCAGCATGAGCTGTGACAGAAACACTAAGAGACAGCAAAGTGAAGCAAATTAGGCGTAAATTAAGCATTATTTCGACATTTTTTTCATGAGTTGTAAGAGGATAGTAGTGGTTACAGTGTGACGGTGCAATCTATAAACCGGAATGAGAATCATCCGGTATCCCCGTCATACTTCAAGTTGCCTGGGTGTTGCCTGCGTCCAGCCCGCCGAATCACATAGTTTGTCTATGCTCATCGCCGGGCTGAACTGGGCGCCTACAGGCAACTCGAATTATTTAGGGGATATAGCCGTCATACTTCAAGTTGCCTGGGTGTTGCCTGCGTCCAGCCCGCCGAATCACATAGTTTGTCTATGCTCATCGCCGGGCTGAACTGGGCGCCTACAGATAACTCGAATTATTTTGGATATAGTTCATTATTGCAATTTCTTACGGGTAAATACGCGACCTTTCTGCTTTTTTTGTCGTACTATCTGGAGTATTTCATGTTAACTCTGAGGCGTACTACGTTGTAGTGTGCTTCACCGGCAAGTAAAGAAGATATGGCTCAGGAAATCGAATTAAAATTTATTGTTAATCCACCAGTTATCCACTCATTGAGTGAAAAGTTGAATGCCCTGTCGCAAGAACAGCATGAGACTCGTCAGCTGGTAAATATTTATTATGAAACAGCAGATAATTTTCTGCGTCGCCATAATATGGGGCTGCGTATCCGCGGCAATGGCAATCACTATGAAATGACTATGAAAACCTCAGGTCAGGTGATCGGAGGCTTACATCAACGTCCAGAATATAATGTGCCATTGAGTGAACCTGTGCTCGACTTGACATTGCTACCCGCAGAAATTTGGCCGCAAGGCGTAGATATCGCTGAGCTTCAACAGCAGCTTAATCCATTATTTAGCACTAACTTTAATCGTCAGACTTGGGTTGTTCAGCAGGGAACGAGTCGTATTGAACTGGCTCTCGACCAAGGCGAGGTTGTCGCGGGTGATTTACAAGAGCCGATTTGCGAGTTAGAGCTTGAACTACTGGAAGGCGAAGCAGGCGCATTGCTTGTTCTGGCTGAGCAATTAGTGAATGAACCGGGTTTGCGTATGGGGCTCTTAAGCAAAGCTGCCCGTGGCTATCATCTTGCACAGGGCGCGGTTGAGAGGGCAGTGAAGCCACTTGGCTTGTTATCTCTGGCACCGAAAACCACTATTGAACAAGGTCTGAAAGCTGCCCTGGCCCAGTCGCTGGAAAGCGGACTCTATCATGAAGAACTCTGGTCGCGCGGTAATAAAGCGGCGAAACAACATATCATGCTGGCAGCAGGTAATGTCCGGCATGTTCTGGCGTTATTTGGCGGTATTATTCCACGCAAAGCCAGTTCACAGTTACGTGATTTGCTGCTCAGTTTCGAAACCAGCCTTGCAGAGCAGGATAAGGGCGATTCTGTTCTGTTCAGCGCTCAGGCCAGTATCACTAAACTGGTGTTAACCCGCTGGTTGTTTGAGTCCCAATGGCGTGACTTTGTTGATGAGAAAGGGCGTATTAAGCTCGACGGTTCTTTAAAACGTTTTGCTGACGGCCATCTTTCACGTCATTCAGCGGAACTAAGAGCGATTTTTCAGCGCCCGCTAGGTGATGCCTATGCCGATAAGCTTACGCGGCTGATACGTGAGTTAGATGCAGCACGTCTACTGGCCGGAATTTATCCTGTCGAACAAGCGTCCCCTTGGGTAGAAAACTGGCAGGGACTGTTTGATGCTATCAAAACAAACCAAATCGTTGAGATTGAACACTATCGTAACGAAGCCATTTCGCAGGCACCTTTCTGGTTACATAGTGGAAAATAACTGACAGGCAAGGAATACCACCATGATGTCGCTTACTCCGTTGTTACAGCACCATTTGCAGGTTGTATTATCACATTTCCCTGAAGATTTTGATGCCCAAAAACTCACTGATGAGGCGCGGGCCGTGCTCTCTGTAAGTGATTTTGTTAGCGACAGCATGGCGGTTTATCCGGCATGGTTGGATGATTTACAACGGAATGCCCCTCAGACAGAAGAGTGGCAGCACTATGCCAGCTGGCTGCAAGTCGAGTTACAGGACGTGACTGACGAAACGGTGCTAATGCGTGTTTTACGCCAGTTTCGTCGTCGAATCATGGTGCGAATTGCCTGGTCTCAGGCGCTGGCACAGGTTGATACCCTTGAGACACTCAAACAACTGAGTGTGCTGGCGGAAACCTTGATTATTGCCGCCCGTGACTGGTTATATTCTGCCTGTTGTCGTGAATGGGGCACACCGGTTAATGCCGAGGGCGTCGCCCAGCCATTATTGATTTTAGGAATGGGAAAACTAGGGGGAGACGAGCTCAACTTCTCCTCAGATATCGACCTCATTTTTGCCTGGCCGGAAAATGGTTCAACCATTGGTGGTCGTCGTGAGCTGGATAACGCCCAATTTTTTACACGTCTCGGTCAGCGTCTGATTAAGGTATTAGATCAGCCTACCGCAGAGGGTTTCGTTTATCGTGTGGATATGCGTTTACGGCCATTTGGTGATAGCGGTCCTTTAGTGATGAGCTTTGCTGCCCTGGAAGATTACTATCAGGAACAAGGGCGAGACTGGGAACGCTACGCGATGGTTAAAGCTCGTGTGATGGGGGATAACGACGATATCTGGAGCCATGAACTGCGTAAAATGCTGCGTCCCTTTGTTTTTCGTCGCTATATTGATTTCAGCGTGATTCAGTCTCTGAGAAATATGAAAGGGATGATTGCCCGTGAAGTCAGACGACGGGGACTGACTGACAATATTAAACTTGGTGCAGGAGGTATCCGTGAAACGGAGTTTATTGTTCAGGTCTTCCAGCTTATTCGCGGGGGACGTGAACCCTCATTACAGGCCCGGTCACTGATACCGACCCTTGAAGCTATCGAGCACCTCAATCTATTACCTGCTGATGATGCAGCCAGATTACGTGCCGCCTATCTCTATCTCCGCCGGCTGGAAAACTTGCTACAGAGTATCAATGATGAGCAGACGCAGACCTTGCCCGGTGATGAGCTAAATCGTGCGCGTCTTGCCTGGGGAATGCAGATGGCCGACTGGCATGAACTGGAACAAACGCTACAGCGGCATATGCACAACGTCCGTCAGGTGTTTAATGAGTTGATTGGCGATGATGAACCCGAAGCCGGAGAAGATAGTGACTCTGAAGCCTGGCGTGAACTCTGGCTGGATGCACTGGATAGCGATGAAACCACTCCGATACTTAATCATCTGACCCCTGAAGTTCGCCGTCAGGTTATTAAATATCTCGCTGATTTTCGTGAGGATACTAATAAGCGTACCATCGGCTCGCGAGGCAGATTAGTGCTCGACCAACTGATGCCGCGTTTATTACGTGAGTCTTGCCAGCAAGAAAGTGCTGCTCTGGCACTTTCCCGTATGATCCCGCTGTTACTGAGTATCGTCACCCGCACCACCTATCTGGAGCTATTATCGGAATATCCTGGCGCGCTCAAACAGCTAGTGATGCTCTGTATTGCCTCGCCGATGATTGCCGAGAAGCTTACCAGATATCCGTTGTTACTGGATGAGTTGCTGGATCCTAATACGCTGTATCAGCCGACGGCTACCGACGCTTATCGGGATGAATTGCGTCAGTATTTACTCCGTGTTCACGATGATGAAGAGCAACAACTCGAAGCGTTACGGCAGTTTAAACAGGTACAGTTATTACGTGTTGCAGCGGCAGATATCGCCGGAACGTTGCCGGTGATGAAAGTCAGCGATCACTTAACCTGGCTGGCAGAGGCCATTATTGATGCTGTCGTGCAGCAAGCCTGGGCTCAGATGGTCGCGCGTTATGGACAGCCTCGTCATTTACTGGGACAAAATAGTCGAGGATTTGCGGTGGTGGGTTACGGCAAGCTGGGGGGGCTGGAGTTGGGCTACAGTTCTGACCTTGACTTGGTCTTTTTGCACAATTGTCCGGCGAATGACACCACAGATGGTGAGCGTGAAATTGATGGTCGCCAGTTCTATTTACGTCTGGCCCAGCGCATTTTGCATTTATTCAGTACCCGCACGGCATCAGGTATCTTATATGAAGTGGATGCGCGTCTACGCCCATCAGGCGCGGCAGGCATGCTGGTGACCACGGTGGATGCATTTGCAGATTATCAGAAAAACGAGGCCTGGACCTGGGAACATCAGGCTCTGGTGCGGGCCCGTGTTGTCTATGGTGATCCGGTACTGAACCAACAGTTTACTGCTATTCGACATGAAGTGCTGTGCCGGCCGAGGGAAGGGACGGTACTGCAAACTGAGGTGCGAGAAATGCGTGAAAAAATGCGCGCGCATCTGGGTAATAAAAATCGTGAACGTTTCGATATTAAAGCCGATGCAGGGGGGATTACCGATATTGAGTTTATTACCCAGTATCTTGTCCTGCGCTATGCATCAATGAGCCCTGATTTGACGCGCTGGCCTGATAATGTGCGTATTCTGGAGCTTATGGTGCAAGATAATATCATCAGTGAAGAAGAGTCTGGAGCGCTGACTCATGCCTACGTTACGTTACGTGATGAGCTGCATCATCTTGCTTTGCAAACGTTGCCGGGTCATGTCGCATTGAATGTTTTTGTTGAAGAACGTGAGCAGGTCAATCGTAGCTGGCGGACTTGGCTTGGTGAGTCACACGCGAGCACAGAGAACTAAATATGTTATTATCCCTCGCAAAATTTTATCCCGTGCTGGAGAGTCAGGAATGAAAGTAACACTGCCGGAATATAGTCGTGCTGGTGTCATGGTGGTTGGTGATGTCATGCTGGATCGCTATTGGTATGGGCCAACCAGCCGTATTTCACCAGAAGCTCCGGTACCGGTGGTTAAAGTTGATACGATTGAAGAACGTCCTGGAGGGGCCGCAAACGTTGCAATGAATATTGCCTCCCTGGGCGCAGGTTCCCGCTTAGTCGGACTTACTGGTATCGATGATGCAGCCCGTGCGCTGAGTCAGACGCTGGCAGGGGTTAACGTAAAGTGTGATTTTGTTTCTGTCCCCACGCACCCAACGATTACCAAGCTACGGGTGCTTTCCCGTAATCAGCAGCTTATCCGTCTGGATTTTGAAGAGGGATTCGCGGGTATTGACCCTACCCCCCTGCATGAGCGTATCAGTCAGGCGCTGCCGCATATTGGCGCTCTGGTTCTGTCTGATTATGCGAAGGGGGCACTGGAAAGCGTTCAGCAGATGATTTGTCTGGCTCGCGAAGCCAATGTTCCGGTACTTATCGACCCGAAAGGCACTGACTTTGAGCGTTACCGCGGAGCCACTTTACTGACGCCAAACCTGGCTGAATTCGAAGCTGTGGTGGGGAAATGTCATAGTGAAGAGCAGTTAGTAACGCGTGGTATGGCGCTTATTGCTGAGTTTTCATTATCTGCTCTACTGATAACCCGTTCAGAACAAGGCATGACCTTATTACGTCCAGACGTCGAGCCTTTCAACTTAGCCACGCAGGCTCAGGAAGTTTACGATGTTACCGGTGCCGGTGATACGGTGATTGGTGTGCTGGCTGCCACCCTGGCGTCAGGTCATTCACTGGAAGAGGCCTGCTATTTTGCTAATGCTGCCGCTGGTGTGGTGGTGGGTAAACTGGGGACCTCGACTGTTTCTCCTGTCGAACTGGAAAATGCGGTGCGTGGACGTTCAGAAACCGGATTTGGTGTGATGAGTGAAGCTGAACTCAGCGTTGCTGTTGAAGCTGCACGTAAACGTGGTGAGCGGGTGGTGATGACCAATGGCGTGTTTGATATTCTTCATGCGGGTCACGTATCTTACTTGGCTAATGCGCGTAAGCTGGGTGACCGACTGATTGTTGCGGTAAACAGTGATGCTTCCACCCGGCGTCTGAAAGGCGAGACGCGTCCCGTAAATCCTCAGGATCAGCGTATGATCGTACTGGCGGCACTGGAGGCTGTTGACTGGGTAGTGTTGTTTGAAGAAGACACGCCGCAACGCTTAATTGGTGAGATCCTGCCGGACCGACTGGTAAAGGGAGGGGATTATAAACCCGACCAGATTGCCGGAAGTCAGGAAGTATGGGCTAACGGTGGTGAAGTGATGGTCCTGAATTTTGAAGATGGTTGCTCGACGACCAATATCATCAAAAAAATCCAGAGTCACAACTAAACCTGCATTGTGCTATTACATCAGCAACGAACAGCTATCGCTTTCGTTGCTGATCGCCCCGACAAAATCGGATATGCCCGGTAATCATGACTGACAGTAACGCTTCCTCTTCTCAACGACCGCCACATTCATTGCTGAAAAAAATATTATTAACGCTGACCCTTATCGGTGCGATTGCGCTCGCACTGCCTGTGCTGTATTTGGCATGGTTACATTATAACAGTCAGCAACTATGGCAGATAGTGAGTGAGCGTTGTGTGCCTGAGCAACAGCGTTCAGGCTCTCCTGCACCTTGCTTACAGGTTAATCTGGCGCAGCGCTATGTTGTTTTTAATGATGCTAATGGTCCGTTGCATACCCTGTTGATCCCGACAGATAAAATTACCGGTATTGAAAGCCCCGTACTCCTGGAGGATAAAACAGAAAACTATTTCCAACATGGCTGGAATACGCGTTATTTCTTACAGCAGCAAGCGGCATTTCCGATCCCAGAACGCTATCTGGCCCTGGCGGTGAACTCCCGCTACGGGCGCACCCAAAACCAGCTACATCTTCACCTGTCTTGCCTGAAACCAGAGGTCTACCAGACCATTTTGCAGCAAGCAGAAAATATCGGTTATCAGTGGAAGGAACTGAACACGCCCCTGTCAGGACGGCGCTATCTCGCGATTAAAGTCGCTGAGGCGACGGATCCCTTTATCGCTCTCGCACAGTATGTACAAACCGCAAGAGACTCTATGGACAACTACGGTTTAGTGCGTATAGCAGCGAATAATGGTGACGCTATTTTGCTGGCAACCCAGGTACAGCTAATGGCACTTACCTTAGGAACCGCAGAGGAGTTACTTGATTTCGACTGTAAAGTGGCTCAGCCATTAAAGGATAAATAATCCATACCTTGTTTAAGCACCAGATCACAGGCTTTGGTTTTGACCTCAGCGGCGAGCTCAGAATGGCTCAAGTCCTTCATATCCAGCTGCTGACCATTATGCGTGTTGAGTAATCCGGATAAACCCTGGGCATAGTCCTTCTTCGCGGCAGTATTACGAGGATGAGTGAGACCCAGTTTATAGACTAACTTGCCCTGTATTTTCTCGGCATTTGCCATTGAGGAAAGTTTGTTTCTTGTGCAGTATTCAATCACCCCAGCTGCATTCTCCATCGTATTGGCGCTGAGAGTGGTGTTTCCCCCTTCAAGCAGAGCACTCAAAGAGGAAAGAGAGAGCCCGCCGCTTTGTGTTCCCGCTACGATGTTATGATTATTCTGTTCTTCGGATAACTTAGCGAGCTTTTCTTGCAAGACGATTGCAGTGCAATTCATTGATATTGATGAAAATGCTATCGCGGTACTGCAGTAAAGCCAGTATGGATGATTCATTTTTTCTGTCCTTGTGTAGTTGCCATAACGGCAATTTCCTGAGTTCATTATTACTTGTAGCAATAACTTTTCTGATGAGGTGCTTTTCACTTTAAGCGCTGAATATTATGCTGATGAGACAGCGCTCGATATGCAACAGAAAATGTTCTGTAGATGCACTATGTTGATCAGAATATTTTGAATGTTGCGATATATAATAGCGCGCTATTTATATATATTTTTTTTAAATTCCGCTGTTGAGCTGCTGGCGCAGTTGCTCAAGTTGTGTTTTGAGAACCACAATATCATCAGCACTACAACTTAACGTTTGTCTGAGTGATTCAGGGAGACTTTTTGCTTTTTCTTTCAGTTCTCGCCCTTCAGTCGTCAGCGTGATGACGACTTGGCGCTCATCGTCACGAGAACGATGGCGTAACACCCATCCGGCACTTTCGAGCCGCTTGAGCAGCGGGGTCAGTGTAGCCGAGTCCAGGAACAGCTGTTCACCAATTTGTGAGAGCGTAACATCATCTTGTTGCCACAGAACTAGCATCACCAAATATTGCGGATAAGTTAGCTTTAAGGGGGCCAGCCACTGACGATAACGCTTATTGATGGCTAAATTAGTGGAATAAACTGCAAAACAAAGCTGGTTTTCTAATTGCAATGTATCTGCCGCAGACAAAGGTGTTTTCATTTTTATGACTGTAAATAGTAGTAGATTAAATAGCAAATTTTTTAAGCAATCATAACGTGGTGAATCTTCAATACGGTATGATTGCTTAAGCATGGCGATAATTTATACACGAGGTCTTTTACGATAGAGCCATAATGCGGGAAGCGACAGGCCTATAGATAATGCGCCGACAATATAAGAGGCTTTAAGAAAATTCATCACGGCCTGGATAAATAAAGGTTCACTGTAGCCAGACTGACTCAATTTTACTAAAGAAATCATCGAGGTATAGGCATAAATCCCCGGGAACATGGGAATAACTGCCGAGACGGTAAATATTTTTGGGTGAGCAAGATACCAGCGTGACCATTGAATACCAATGATACCCACCAGAATAGCAGACAAAAAGGTCCCCAATTCAATACTCAGTCCCAGAGATTGCATTATCATGCGTGAACCATGACCAATCGCCCCCAGTAAAGCGCAATAGGGGAGCGCGCGAACAGGGACATTAAATACCATGGCAAATCCTAAGGCGGGTATTGCTGCTAGCAACATATCCTGGATGAGCGCAAGGATAAATTCTATTATTACCATCCGTTTAACCCCCATAAAGAAAGTGCTGTAACAATCCCTATGCAGGTAGCCAGTGTCAGCAAACTAGCCATTGCCCAGCGTGCCAGACCGGTATTAACGTGTCCTTTAAACATATCTGCGACAGCATTTATCAGAGGGAAGCCCGGAACCAGCAGTAACACACTGGAAGCGATAGCAATAGTGGAGGTATGGGTAAATATTCCCTTACCGATGAGTAAACCAGAAACACTGGTGGCGATAAAAGCCGTAATTGCAAACGTAATTTGTGGGTGGAGTCGTCGCTGAGTGAGTAGCAGACGGAAATACATTGCTACTGAGCTGGCAATAAAAGTGACTAAAGCACCGTCCCAGCCGCCTGCATTTAATTTGCAAAAACTGGCGCAAGACAAACCCACGATGAGCACCATTAACCAGCGCGGATACCGCAGTGGTTTGAGATGTGAAAATCGTTTTAACACATCCTTATGATCCAGCAGCTTATGTTCAGCCATAATCACAATATGTTGAACTTCGGTCACCATATGCATATTTATACCGTGATCGTTATTTTTCCGCGTGGTAGTGATGCAGTGATTATTTTTGATAGTACTGAGAACAATAGCGTTTGCTGAGATAGATAGTTCAACACTATCCATGCCTAATGCTTTACCCAGGCGGGTAGCAAGTTCTTCAACCAGAGCACTTTCAGCCCCATGCTGAAGTAAAAAAATAGCGCATTGGATGCATAAACGGGTTATCTCATGATGATGAGAGGTTTCAGTTTGCATAACGAACCCTAAAAGATATAAACGACCGCTTTTTTATTTGTTTTATTATTAGCATATATGAGGGCTAGAGCCTAAGTATCTGAGATCAATATTTATGCAGTTTTTTTAGATAATCAGGAAGTGAATTTTTTCCTGTAAGGGGCGCTATCGAGCCAAAGCGATCTCTGCTGTTCAAAAAAAGAACAGGATGATTCAGGGGCTGCCGCTCTCAGTCTGGAAGCGCACATTTTGTGAAATGTATAAAATAATAATACTAAGGAATAATTAATTAGATTATTACAGGTCAAATGCCTCTGCGGGTAATATTTTATTTCGCCCGTGGTTCTTAGCTTTATACAAAGCCTGATCTGCTAGCAATATTGCCTGTTCAATATCATCTCCTTGTAATGGAGTAATACCAATACTAATAGTAATATTATTATCCAGTTCAGTACTAAATTGATGCATAATATTCAGGTCATAAACGTATTGACGAATACGTTCCGCCGTCTGTAAAGCTTGTGAACTTTGAATATCTGTCAACATCACCAGAAACTCTTCACCGCCATAACGGGCTACAATATCCTTAGCGCGAACCGCATCACGAATAGCCGCAGAAACCCGCGTCAGTGTCTGATCGCCCATAGTATGGCCATAATGGTCGTTATAGGCTTTGAAACGATCGATATCCAGCAACAAAATAAAGTGATTACCTTTGCCTTGGGCCATGATGCTATCGAAACGATGCTGGAAACCACGACGATTATAGAGTCCGGTTAATGGATCTAACATACTGAGATCGCTGAGCCTTTCCCGTTCTTCTTGAAATTTATTCATCAGACGCTGATTAAACTCGGTATGTCGTTTCTGTATCTGATATTGGATAGTAATGCCTAATGCAGGTATTACGACAGGGAATATCAGCCATATCCCATAAGCACTGTTATCCAGCCAGAAAACAGCAAGATAAACGGGCAGGCAATAGAGGACAAAAGCATAAATATTATTTATAAATGAAAGTGTTGCGATCAATAAAACTGACAGCAAACTCATCATCAGAACAAGATGTTGATATTCTGTTAATAAATCATTTTTAATAATCAGCTGTGATGCCCACAACAAACCATAAAACGATGCCGCTATATTTATATTAATCAGTCTGTTAGCATAGAATATAGTCAGGGAAAGAAAAATTATGCTGCTGACCAGAATCAATACGACGGGCAAAGCGAGCTGCTGCTGGGAATAAAAAGGGCAAAAGAGAACCGCAACGGCAGATAATCCATTAAGAAGGATAAATAAGCATAATGAAAGCATATGTTTACTTTTAAGTAAGGTATGCCAGATGTGCGATGTCATAGCAATTGTATTGTCATAGGATAACGCGCTGTTGGTAGTCGGTGTATTTAAAATAAATAAAAAAATTAAACCAGGTACTTTCTTAGTATCGTTTATTCGGTAGCACCCTATTCGGCTAAATTTATCACCTTATAATTTTTATGTCATTACTTAATAATTAAATATCAGTGATAGAGGGCATTTATCAGGCATTTTCTCGCTGACAGTTGAGAAAAATTGTCATATGATATTAATTATCATTATCGTAATGGAGAGTGCCCGTGATGATGCTGCAAAGACGGCTTGAAGGTGGGTGGAGTATTATAGCTGCAGCGCTGTCTGTGGCGCTATTGGCCTTGATAGAATTGAGCTTTGATCAGTGGCGATTGCTGATTGTTGCCAGTTTATTGATGACAGTATTTATGCTGTATCACAAACGGTTACGTCATTTTGTTTTATTGCCATCCAGCATCGTATTTACCAGTGGATTGCTGCTTATTACGATGAATTTGCACTAAAAGAAAGAGTGATAAGAAAAACAGACAGGGTCAAGGGAAGTTACTGCAGAAGAGAAGTTAAGCAAGTTGGTGCGAAGGGAGGGACTTGAACCCTCACGTCCGTAAGAACACTAACACCTGAAGCTAGCGCGTCTACCAATTC
>NZ_CANMLV010000027.1 GCF_947498825.1 uncultured Cedecea sp.
GCACAGCCTCAGTTTCAGCCGCAGCCCGCAGCTCAGGCACAGCCCCAGTTTCAGCCGCAGCCCGCAGCTCAGGCACAACTGCAGTTACAGCCTCAGTCCGCCGTTCAGGCACCGACAAACTTTTCGCATCTCTTTACCACGCCAGTGGATGAGGCACCCGTAGCGGAAAAAGAGGCTCCTTTGCAATCACTGTTAAAAAGAATCGCAATATGCCGTTAATATGCGTTTGTTCTCCTAAGGGAGGGGTGGGTAAAACCACGCTGACCGCGAACCTTGCCCATACTCTGGTGCGCGCGGGTTATAAAGTTCTGGCGCTGGATTTTGATGTGCAAAATGCACTCCGCTTACATTTTGGTGTTCCGCTGTCGGAAACGCGTGGTTATGCGGCTAAAGCGACGGAGTTCTCTGACTGGAGCCAGTCAGTTCTGACGGTAGGAAGCAATTTATTTGTGCTGCCTTACGGTGAGGCGACGGAAATGCAGAGCCAATTATTCTCCGATGCGCTGACTCAGGACAAACAGTTTCTGAACCGAGGACTCAACACGCTACTGAGCTATCCGGGACTGATCATCATCGCAGATTGCCCGCCAGGACCTTCTCCGGCACTGAAAGCCGCATCTCCAATTGCTGACCTGCATCTTGTCGTGCTTCAAGCCGATACTGCATCGCTCTCGATGCTGCCCTATATCGAGAATCAACGGCTAACCGGAGGTGTATTAAACCAAAAAGCTGGCCATTTCTTTATTCTGAACAAAACAGATAACCGCCGGCAAGTGAGTCGTGATGTCGCAGGTTTCGTTGAACAACGTCTTGGCGATAAGCTGCTAGGCATGGTGCATCGTGATGAAAGCGTCGTTGAAGCAAATGCCCTACAACAATCCATCTTCGATTTTAATCCAGTCTCCGTCGCGGCTTTTGATATCGAGCTTATCGCTAAAAAAGTCGTTGGCATCCTGGGTGTTCAAGTCGGTGACGGCACCGTTCATTCTGTTCCGCGGATGTCAGGAACTTAATCTAATTCGGCCCTGATTATGAAAAAGATGCTTTACGTTCTGATAGCGCTGGCCATTCTTCCTGTCGCCGTGCTGGTGATTATCACACCAATGGATAGCCAAAAGCAGTATATGTTTGGCTTGATCAGTGTCGGTCTACTTTTCTTAATGGGCTGGAGTAAAAAACGCAGTATTTCGGTGATTATGGTGGTGATGTCATTTTTGATGTCGACCCGCTATATGTACTTCCGTCTGACACAGACCCTGCATTTCAACTCAGAAATTGAAACTATTCTGGGTATGGCGCTGTTTTGCGCCGAAGTTTACGTCTGGATTATGTTGATCCTCGGCTATTTACAGAGTCTCTGGCCACTCCAACGTGAAATCATCCCTCTTCCGGAGGATATGTCGAAATGGCCAACGGTCGACGTCTATATTCCGACCTACAATGAATCCCTGGATGTGGTCCGCGATACAGTACTGGCAGCGCAATGTATCGATTACCCGGCGGATAAAATCAATATTTATATCCTTGATGACGGCAAGCGACGAGAATTTGCCGTTTTCGCCTCTGATGTCGGGGTTGGTTATATTACGCGTAGCGAGCACTCTCATGCCAAAGCCGGTAATCTTAACCATGCGATGAAAGTGACCAAAGGTGAACTCCTGTGCATCTTTGACTGTGACCACGTTGCTACCCGTGTCTTTCTACAGGCCACGGTTGGAGGATTTCTGACAGACCCGAAACTGGCTCTGGTACAGACACCTCACTACTTTTATTCGCCCGACCCCTTTGAACGCAACTTGTCTGGTGGGCGTAATATTCCTAATGAAGGGGCTCTGTTCTACGGCCCGCTTCAGCAAGGTAACGATTACTGGAACGCCGCTTTTTTCTGTGGTTCTTGCGCTGTTATCCGTCGCACCGCGCTAGAAGAGATTGGTGGATTTGCGGTAGAAACCGTCACCGAAGACTCACATACCGCGCTGAAGATACAACGTCGTGGCTGGAACACTTCATTCCTGGGTATTCCTCTGGCTGCTGGTCTTGCAACTGAACGCCTGGTGCTTCACGTGATTCAACGTACCCGCTGGGCCAGGGGAATGACGCAGATTTTCCGTCTCGACAACCCGTTATGGGGACGAGGACTGACGTTTCCACAGCGGCTATGCTATTTAAGCGCAATGCTCTATTACCAGTTTGCCTTGCCACGCATTATCTTTCTGGTGGCACCGCTGGCCTATTTGCTGTTTAACTTGAATATTATTTACTCCTCCGCAAGTCTGGTATTTGCCTATGCCTTGCCACATTTATTTGTCGCTATTTATGTCACTTCGCGCTTAAACGGACGTTACCGTTATAGCTTCTGGGGTGAAATATACGATCTGGTGCTGGCATTCCATATTCTGATGCCTACCGCAGTCACGATGCTATTCCCAAAACGCGGGAAATTTAACGTGACCGATAAAGGCGGTTTGTTGAATGTCGGATATTTTGATTTTACCGTGGTCAGGCCTCATCTTATTGTCGCGCTACTGCTGGTGGCAGGGATTATTGCGGGTATTGTCCGCGCCTTTGCCCATGATTATTACAGTGTCGATCCTAAGGTTATGGCCTTGAACGTTGGCTGGGGGGTTTACAGTCTTATCTTCTTGCTGGGTGCGATAGCGGTAGCGCGCGAAACTCGACAAACGCGTAAAAATATTCGTATTGATGCCACTATTCCGGTCATTATTCACTATGCCAGTGGTATTTCTTCCCGTAGCCAGTCGATAGACTTATCGATGGGGGGGTGCCAAATTACCCCACCAGATGACCGACACCTGAACGATACTATTGAAGAAGTCGAACTGCTGCTGGAATCGGGCGGTATCAGTATTCCGGTCTCCGTCATCGCTTCAGATGAACATTCGATCAGGATGATGTTTGAAGATATTCCTCTGTCACGCCGTCGTGAGCTGGTTCGTGTGGTGCTGGCCCGTGCCGATGCATGGATCCATCCACCTAAGCCACAAGATAATCCATTACGTTCAATGATGATGATTATCCAGTGTGTCTTTGATTTATTCTGGCTGACGTGGAAATCACGTCGTGAAAATCGCCGTCTTCGCGCTCAGGCTCAACAGGATGGCAATACATGAAGCAACTGATATCGACGGCTTTACTTGCAGGTATCTTTTTTACATCTCCGCTCCATGGGGAAGAAGCAACCATTGATGCACTACTGCCCTTTGATTTCCCCGCGCCGGTTTCGCCAGTTTCACCGGTAGCGACGGCTATAGCGCCTGCGACTCCGGGTCTGACGCCTGCTTTAGTGAGTAATCTGAAAGTGGCGCAGATGGGGCAGCCTGACGGTATCATGATGGGCGGTGGCCAACAACAAGGCGGGATCACCTTTACCCTTCCTCTCGACCAGGTCATCACTAACGCACGACTGATCCTTAATTTAAACGTCTCTCCGGCTATGGCAGAGCAGAATACAACCCTGCAATTAATGCTTAATGGTCAGCCTTTAGGGTCAGTACCCTTAGGTGCTGCAGATAGTGATACATCTCGTTTTCAGCTTGATGTTCCGGCAGCCCTCTTGGTTTCGGTCAATAACCTGAGCTTTAAAATCAGTGATGCGAATACACTACAGTGCCAGCGCGATCCTGAGGGAGAATATCGGGTCACCATCCTGCCAGACTCTCATTTTGAGCTTGAAGGACAGCAGTTAAATATCGGTAACGAACTGATTAATTTTCCGCGGCCATTTTTTGATAGCATGCAAATGTCTGCTTCTACAGTGTCATTTGCATTCCCGGAAAAAGTCAGCAGCGATGCCGTCAGTGCAGCAGCCTTACTGGCCTCTTGGCTGGGTATTGAGGCTGACTATCGTGGCATCAATTTCGCTACCAGATACAACGAGCTACCAGAAAAAAATGGGATTCTGATAGGGCATCCAGGGGAAACCATTGGCGGTGTCACTTTACCTGAAAGTGATGAGCCATTACTGCAATATATCGATAACCCGATCAATCCGGCGTATAAATTATTGCTGATCGTCGGGAGAGACGAAACTGCTCTGCGTATGGCTGCCTGGCGCCTGACACAAAATAAGTTTGAACCACAAACTGCCAGCATAAAGGTCGAGAGCAAAGCGATCCCCGTTAGTCAGCCCTATGACGCACCGCGCTGGATCCCAACCGATCGTCCGATAAAACTGTCCGAACTTCTGCGTAAAGATCAAAGCTTGACGACAACCGGTATCTGGCATGAACCTCTGAATATCGCCTTCCGCGCAGCCCCAGACCTGTTTTTATGGGATGGCGGAAGCATTCCTATGCATATCAACTATCGTTTCCCGGCCGAAGACTGGATAGATGAAAGTCACTCCTGGCTCAGTGTGACGCTGAACAGTAACTTTTTACTTAATCTGCCCATCAATAAACAAGGCGCACTGGAAACCTTATGGCGTAAAATGGGAGGGGACGCTCGTCAGGAACAAGCTGATATCCCTATTGAGCCTTATCAGATTTATGGCGATAACCAGCTGTCACTCTATTTCCACATCACGCCACAAGAAGATGCCCCCTGTAGCGTGCTGCTGAATAACAATATTAAAAGCCGAATTGACGATACATCAACCATCGACTTAAGCCATACCCGTCATTTCGCCCTGTTACCTAATCTGTCCTTTTTTGTCGGCGCGTCATTCCCTTTCTCACGCCTGGCTGACTTCTCACAAACGGTCTTACTGTTACCAGACAGTCCGAGTGAAACGCAGATAACCACACTACTTGATATGGCGGCTCGCTCAGGTAATGCAACCGGTACCGCACTGGCTAATAACCGTGTGATATTTGGTATCCCTGCCGGAGGCTCAGGTCTGGAAATGCTGCGTAACCGTGATGTACTGGCGGTCAGTAATATGACCCAGTCCTTGTTTAACCAGGCGCTGCTTAACCACTCGCCTTTTGCAACACGTGATAGCAGCCTGGTCGCGAATAAGCCCACACTCTGGCAAAAAACTCTGCGTTGGCTGGGAGGAGACTGGAGTGCAGATAATATAGAAGCGGATCGCTACTTTTCGTCAAATGCCGACTGGCGTGGATTTATCAGCTTCCCTTCGCAGTGGAACAGCGATCGTCTGGTGGTACTGGTCATCGCTAGCAATGATGATCAACTGTCACGTCTGCCTGCCGATTTAAACTCCGCAAAAATCAACGCCGGTATTCGGGGTGATGCTGCAATAATTACCGATGAGAATGGTGTGCGTAGCTTCCGTGTCGGAGGCCAGTATCCCAGTGGACAAATGCCTGGTCATATGATGATTGTCTGGTATGCCAACCAGCATGCTGTATTACTGGCGTTTTCAGCTCTCATATTCAGCTCCATTTTTGGCTTATTTATGTATGCTGGATTGAAAAAGCGTGCACGTGAGCGTCTGAGCCAGGGCGAGGGAAAGAGTAAATGAACAAAATAACCACAACATCGGCAATTCTTATCTCCGGGATGATGGGGTTTAGTGCTACGGCTCAAACATCGCAAAACGATGCAGCACTCAAGGCCTTGTTTGATCAGGCAAATTACTGGCATGAAAAGGCACATAATGACCGGGCTAATGAGTCATTGAATAAAGTTTTAATGGTTGATCCGAACAATACTCAGGCACTCTATTTAATGTCGCTCTGGGCACAGCAAAACGGCAATCTGCAAGAAGCCAGTCAATGGCGTACCCGTCTGGCAAAAACCGATCCTAATAGTTCGCTGTTACAGGCCCTCGACAATGCTAAACAGTTAGAGAAAATTCCAGCAGGCTCCCTTGCTTTAGCCCGGCAGCAAGCGCGTAGCGGCAATATTCCTGCAGCGATGGCGACCTGGCATACTCTGTTTAGTGGTGACACACCTCCTCCTGGACTGGCAGCAGAATATTACCTCACCAAGGGGAGTGATAACGCCACCTATTCAGAGGCACTGGCAGACTTACAACGCTTTACGGCACAAAATCCAGGCGATTTATCAGCCCGTGTGGCTCTGGGAAAAATGCTCACCTGGCGGGAAGACACCCGACGCGATGGTATCGCCCTGCTCGAGCAGACCGCCAGCGGCAATAAAGAGGCCGATGATGGCCTGCGTCAGGCCCTGCTCTGGCTGGCCCCGACCGCCAATGATACGCAGTCCTATGAGACTTTTATCCAGCGTCACCCGCAGGACAGAGAGGTACAAGCGCATTACCGTGATACCCTGGGAAATGCCGCTAAAACTGAAGGCTTTAATGCCCTTAATAACGGTGATAATGCCCAGGCACAGCGCCAGTTTGAACAGGCGCTTCAGAGTAATCCAGAAGATGCTGACGCCTTGGCTGGTATGGGTTACCTCGCCCAACGCAGTGGTGACTATCAAGCCGCTTCACAATATTTAAACCGCTCCGCAAGCCTTGGGGGCGATGCTTCCGCTGAACGTAAGAAACAAGCGGATGACGCAGCATTCTATAGCCAGTTATCCCAGGCGCAGCAAGCTTTTAAAGCGGGTAATGTCAGCCAGGCGCTGACGCTGTCTGCTCCTCTGACACAAGCAGCAGGTGAGCAAGGTGTCTCAGCAAAACTGTTTCGTGCCGATGTACTACGCCAGAGCAAAGATTATCCTCAAGCCGAGCAGGCATTTCGCGATATTATCAGTCTCCAGCCACAAAATGCTCAGGCTCGTGAGAACTTGTATTACGTGCTTAAAGAGCAAAATAAAACCGCCGAAGCCGACACCGTATTACGCACACTCCCTGCAACAGTACAAGCCAGACTCCAGCCTCGGGTGGTCACCGGATCGCCCAGCGATCCGCTTCGTCAGCAAGGTGAACGCCTTGCAGCCGCGGGAAATACCACAGGGGCCATCGCCACTCTGCGCCGGGGAGTGACGCGCTATCCTGACGATCCTTGGATGCGTCTGAGCCTCGCTCGTTTATTACAAAAATCGGGCTACGATGGCGAAGCTGCAACCATTATGCAGCCTGCATCCCGCGTGGGTGCAGATTCCAACGCGCTATATGCCTCAGCGCTATTTGCCAGTGAGAATGGTTTCTGGCCACAGGCTCAAAGCCTGCTTTCACGTATTCCTGCATCAGCGCAAAGTGCGCAAATGCGCGAACTGTCGCAACGTGTGAATTACAATCTGAATATTGCCACCGCGGAAAATTACCTTGCTCAGGGGAATTCTGTCGCCGCCGCAAACACCTTAAAAGCACTGGCCTCACGTCCGCCGCAAAGTCCGGTTGACGCAGGTAAGCTGGCTAAATTACTTGCCAGGAGCGGGGATATCACCAGTGCTGTCGCGGTCGTTCGCGGCAATATACAAAAAGGGGTGCAAGGTAACGCGGGGGATTATGCCGATCAGATAGCCGTCCTTAATCAGGCCGGCCTTACCAGTGAAGTACAACGTTTTGTCTCCGATCCGGCACTACAGGCTCGTAGTACCCCCACCCAGCTGGCCGATGTCCGTAATGGCTATGTCATCAATGAAGCCGATGCTCTACGCGAGCAGGGTAATTATGCTGCGGCCTATGATAAGTTAATCAGTGCCCTACAAAATGACCCGAAAAATACTGACTTGATGTTTGCCATGGCACGACTCTATCAGTCAGGGAAAATGAATAAAGAAGCGGCCGTAGTCTATGACTATCTGATGACCCACGATACCCCTGATCAAGCGGCCCGCGTCGGAGCGATAAATATCGCCTTGGCTGAAAATAACCTTGAACGCGCCCAGAAACTGTCAACAGGTTTAAAAACCGATCAGTCACCGGACCGCCTGTTCCTGCTGGCACGTCTGGCTGAAGCCTCAGGTAATCATCAACAGGCGCTAACGTATCTGCGCAGCGCACGCGGCAGATTATTAGGTATGCAAGTCAGCGGCAGCGATGCAACACCAATGGCGGGGGGATTACTGCTGGCAGATAATCCATTTATCGGTAACAGCCCTGGTGGCAGTCTGCCGGTAACCCACGCAATGCCATGGCAAGTAACACAAAAAGCCGCCGAGCCTGGCACCGTCTTACCGGGTATTATGCGTACTGACCTGCCGCAAGATACGGCCCAGAACCGCATGCTACGTCAAATCGATGACATGATGAAAACACTCGATAAAACGACTGGGATGTGGGTACAAGGTGGCATCAATGTGCGTGGGCGTGATGGCGAGTCGGGTACCAGTAAACTAACAGAAGCCAGAGCCCCCATTAGCTGGTCAGCAGTACCCTTTGGTGAATCACGTTTTGAATTCACCGCAACACCGGTGGTGCTCAATAGTGGCAATGCGACCGGTGATGCCTGGCGTCGTTATGGCTCCAATCCGCTATCAAATGCTTCAACAAATATACTGACTACCATTAAAAACGAACAAAAAGCTATCGCGGCGATGACGGATGAGCAAAAAGCGACCTATTTTGCCGCAAATCCTGGGGCAGAAGCCTTGGCGAATCTGGCACCAATAGATAGCAGCGAATTCAATCTGGCCAGTACAGATGGTTTAGCCAGCCTGAGAAACCTGCTCGGGTATGATGAAGGAAGAGTCGCCCAGTATTTGGAAGCCTCAAACCTTAAGCCTAATGTTAATCAGGCGGGTGACGTATCAACCGATTCAAAAAATGCCAGTGGCGTAGAATTGAGCATGGCATTAACCGGTGATAATTACCGGGCGGATATCGGTACGACACCATTAGGACAAGATCTTAATACCCTGGTCGGTGGGATCAGATGGGCGCCGAAACTGACTGATTATCTGTCACTGATCTTTACTGCTGAACGACGGGCAGTAAAAGACAGTCTTCTGTCTTATGTAGGCCTGGAAGATAGCTACTCGGGCAAAACCTGGGGTCGCGTTACCAAGAATGGGGGAAGCCTGCAGCTCAGTTATGACGACGGAGATGCCGGTTTCTATGCCGGTGGCGGTGGCTACAGCTACACCGGTGAAAACGTTGCCAGCAATACCAGCGTGAATGCCGGGGCTGGGGTTTATCTGCGCCCCTATCATGATGATTATCGCCAGTTACAAGCGGGGTTAAGCTTAAGCTGGATGAATTACTCCAAGGACCTCAGCTATTTTACCTTTGGTCAGGGCGGCTACTTCAGTCCTCAAAACTATATCAGTATCGCGTTCCCGGTGGAGTACAGCCAGACCTTCAATAACTGGAAGGCAAAATTAGGCGGTTCTCTGGGCTATCAATCTTATACCCAAGATGGCAGCGATTATTTCCCGACCAATAAAATCTGGCAACAGACATTAGAAGGCGTAGTAGAAAGTGGTTTTGCCAAAGAAGCTCGTCATAATGGCACCACACAGAACGGTATGGGATATTCCATGCGCGCAGGTCTGGATTACAATTTGAATAAAGACATGATAATCGGCGGTGAAGTCGGCTATGACACCTTTGGGAGTTATAACGAGAGTACTGCGGGTGTTTATTTCCGTTATATGCTGGGAAGAAATTAATGACATTGAATATTGATAATAGTGCATTACTGGCATGGATCCAGCGCCAGCAAACTCCACCGGGCTGGTTCGATCTCTTAACAATTATGATTGATGCTATGGCTGATAATGCCGGTGAGCAACAAAGCCGCCCTTTCTTGTTGCAAATGGGTGATAAGCTGGCCCAGCTCTATCCGTTAAGTATTTCGGAAACCGTTGCTGAACTGGAGAACAATATCAACCAGCATTTAAGCCATTTTGGCTGGGGTTGTATTGATATTACCGCGACAGAGACAGCGTTAATTCTGCACCACCAGGCGCTACCCGTCAGCCATTCCCAGGACGAAGAGCGACTGAATCGCTGGTGTAATGCCTTCAGTACTATTCTGGAAGGTGTTTATTCGCGCTGGTTACAGCAACAAGGGGGAGAAGCTCACGTCATCGTCACGCGTGATAGCGTGCTTTCATTATCTGAGATCCAATTCCGTTACCATAATCCACAATGAGCCTGACCATGCGAACCCCGTTTCGGACTGCATTAATCCTGATAATGACGCTTCTTTTTTCTGTATTTGCCCAAGCTGACCAAGCCTGGGATATTTATAAAGCCCGTTTTTTAATGCCTGACGGGCGTATAATTGATACTGGTAATAACAATATTTCGCACAGCGAAGGGCAAGGCTTTGCCATGCTGGGTGCCGTCGCGAATAACGACAGAGAAGCCTTTGATAAGCTATGGCTCTGGACCAAAAAAACACTTCAGAATAAAGAGAGTGGCCTGTTTTACTGGCGCTATAACCCCGCCTCTGCCGACCCTATCGTTGATAAAAATAATGCGACTGATGGTGATACCCTGATAGCCTGGGCATTATTGCAGGCTGAAACTCGCTGGCAAGATAAGCAGTATGGAAAAGCCTCGGATCAAATCACCAAAGCGCTGTTAGCACATATGGTTATCGACTATGCAGGGTATAAAGTGATGCTTCCGGGTAAAGACGGTTTTAATCACAACAGCGAAGTCATTCTTAACCCATCCTATTTTGTTTTCCCGGCCTGGAACGCCTTTGCAAAACGCAGCCATTTACAAATCTGGCAGATACTGATGAAAGATAGTCAGACTCTGTTAAGTCATATGGGACAGGGGGTCGCTAACTTACCCACTGACTGGGTAGCATTACGGGCAGACGGCCAGCTATCACCGGCTACAGCCTGGCCACCACGAATGAGTTACGATGCGATACGTATCCCGCTTTATCTCTACTGGTACGATAAACAGTCCCCGCTACTCCAGCCATGGCATAACTGGTTCAGTCAGTTCAACCGACTGGAAACCCCGGCCTGGGTCAATGTCGTCAATGATGAAAAAGCCCCCTATATGATGGCCGGGGGATTACTGGCAGTGCGTGATTTAACGATGGGTGTCAATCTTACTGAACCTGAAATCAGCACAAAAGAAGACTATTACTCAGCAAGTTTGAGTATGCTGGTGTGGCTGGCTTATCAATCATCAGCCCGATGATTTTCTGCTTCATACGCGCTGCGCTGTCATTTGATAGCGCACGCTCCTCTGGCCCAGTGATACCAGTCTATACCCAAAATAATTCGAGTTGCTTGTAGGCACCCAGTTCAGCCCGTCGATGAGCAGAGATAAACTCTGTGATTCGGCAGGCTGGACGCAGGCAACATCCAGGCAACTTGAAGTATGACGGGTATATACCTGCCATCCTGGCCTGACTCTTCGTATCAACACTTCTGCTAACAACATACTGTAAGGAATGACTTTGAGCACCCATAACGAGAAGTTTATCAAAGAGATTCAGTGGTCCTGTCTGCATATGACCCGCACGCTTAAACAAGTCGAATCACTTCCTGATCTCAGCCATGTTCGTATCGCCTGTAATATGCATCTTGACTTAAAAATGATCCCATTGGTAGAAGGGTTATTGAAGAAAAATGCCCGCGTCTTTTTGACCACCTGTAATCCGACAACCGTACAAGATGATGTGGTGGCTTACCTGGTTTCCGCTGGAGCTGAAGCCTGTGCCTGGCGCAATATGAACGATGCTGACTGGCATAACTCCTGGGAAAAAGCCATTGACTGGCGCCCTACCCATCTCTGTGAAATGGGGGCTGATATCACCACCTTGCTGCATCAGCGCGGTGAATTTGGTGATGTTGTCGCCTGTCTGGAAGCTACGGGATCCGGTGTCAGCCGTCTTCCCTCCTCTCGTCCGGGTTACCCTATTTTTAACTGGGATGACTTACCGGTTAAAGAGGGCCTGCATAATCGTCATATGGTCGGTTTAACCGCCTGGCAAACCTTCTTCCAGACCACCCATCTGACGCTTCATGAAAAGAAAGTGCTGGTTATTGGCTATGGTCTGGTGGGACAGGGCGTAGCAGCAGCGGCAAAAGCCTATGGCGGTCAAGTCATGGTGGCAGAGCGTTGCCCGGCACGTCGCTTACAAGCCGCTTATGATGGCTGGCATGTGGTTGAAACAGAAGATGTCATTTCCAAAACCGATGTTATTGCTACCGCGACAGGCGCTAAAAAAGTTCTGAGTGCCACATTACTCGACCAGACAAAAGACGGTGTCTTCGTACTGAACGTCGGGCACGTTGCGGAAGAAATCGACTGTGACTATCTGAAGCAATACCCTAATCAGGAAGTGATGCCGTTTATTAATGCCTATAGTTTGCAGGGTAAAACGCTGTATCTGATGGCTAACGGTTCAATGCTCAATCTCACCGCCGGATTTGGCGACAGCCTGAATGCCTTTGATGTCACGCTTGCCGTTATGGCCAGTGGGATCAAGTATATTGTCACCGCGGGACAAGACGCAGAACCTGCGGTCCATCTACTCCCACAAGCGGTCTGGGAAAAGGCACTTTAAGCAATACTGAAATGGTCGGTCTTAAGGAACGACCATTATTGATGCCCGAATAACAGACACAAAAAAACCCGCCATGGCGGGTTTTTTTAGGCTTACTTAACGAGGGGCTGAATTACAGCGCAACAACGTTAGCAGCAGCAGGGCCTTTAGCACCATTCTCGATGGTGAACTCAACTTTCTGGCCTTCGTCAAGAGTTTTGAAGCTGTCGCTCTGAATTGCAGAGAAATGTACGAATACATCTTTGCTGCCATCAGTTGGAGAAATGAAGCCGAAACCTTTCTCAGCGTTGAACCATTTTACCAAACCAGTCATTTTGTTAGACATAAATATTACCTTTTTCATTTTCTTAGCCACGATACGCGGCGAACACGGTCTGTTCAGCAGAGTGGACTTAATCTGGCGCTTAGGAGGAGACTCGAGAAAAAGGGATATCTAAGATAGCGCTTGAACTGAGGACTGCTTTACTAAAACTGCTTTCATAAGGTCTGTATTCCAAACCGCGGCTATTTACTCATATTCCTAAGATTTTAGCAATCCTAATTTGTAAAACTGACAATTTCATCCGTAATGGAGGCAAAAAAAACTAAAAAGTTCTGTACCCAACATAACTCGAGTTGCTTGTAGGCGCGAAGTGAGGCGCGTCGATGAGCATAGATAAACTCTGTGATTCGGCGCGCCTCACGCACGCAGCACCCAGGCAACTTGAAGTATGACGGGTACAAAAACAGACTTTTCCCGTCTGCTTTTAGTCGCTGAATCCTAGCTTAAAACTGTCACTGCGTCCTGCAAGCGGGTTGCACGATATTTTACCATGGCTGAAATCTGCGCCCCATTTTCCACTAATCCGGCATTTTTTTGTGTAATTGCACTGAGCTCAGCCACCGCGCGGGTCACATTAGCCAGTCCATCAGCCTGCTCTGACGTCGCCTGACTGATATGCCCCAGTAATTGTGTGACATTCTGTACCTGAGTGACAATGTCCTGCATCGTTTGTCCCGCAGCATGGACCTGTACCGTACCCGATTTTACTTTACTGGTGCTGGCATCAATCAGTTTGCGAATATCATTCGCAGCACTGGCACTACGCTGAGCAAGATTGCGTACTTCCCCCGCCACAACCGCGAAACCTTTACCCTGCTCACCCGCACGAGCGGCCTCAACGGCGGCATTTAACGCCAGGATATTGGTCTGGAAAGCGATATCATTAATCAACGTTGTTATCGACCCAATACGCTGAGTACTGTCAGAGATATCATCCATGGTGGTGACCACGGTTTCCATAGCATCAGCTCCATGGGAAGCCGCCTCGCTCGCTGAACTCGAGAGTTTATCTGCCGCAGAAGCCGTCTCTGAATTGCTCTGTACAGAAGCAGACATTTGATTCATTGCCGTCACGGTTTGTTGAACATTCTCCACTGTCTGCCGGGTTCGTGCGTTCAAATCTTCATTACCTTTGGCCATCGCCTCACTGCCGCTGTGCACATTCGCAACCTGACCACTCACATCATTAATTAACCAGCGACACATCAGCCCTAACTGACCAACAGAGCGTAAAATCATTCCTACCTCATCGCTACGCTGAAGGTGCTGTACCCGATGGCGGTTCCCTGTTGCCACATCAAGCGCCTGTCGGGCAACATTTCTTAATGGGCGAACGATTTGCCATTCCAGCAGGCCGTATACCAGCAGCGTAGCGAATCCACCAGTCAACCCTTGCTGAAGGGGTAATTCGCACAACCAGGCCGATGCCAGTAATATCATCAGCAAAAAAACCATAATGGCACGTACACGAGTACGCAGCGATAACGTGGGCAATTTGCCTGTCAGGCCTTTACGTAACACCAGACCCTTGACGATTTTTCGCTTACTACGGCCTTCGTTCATTGCCTGATATAACGGCTCAGCGGCGGCAATCTCTTCGCGCGTCGCCTTTGTGCGAATCGACATATATCCGGTCGTTTGCCCTTGTCGGACTAACGGTATCGCATTCGCTCTTACCCAGTAATGGTCACCATTTTTACGATAGTTTTTTACAATTCCCGTCCAGGGTTCTCCCTGCTGCAAGGTAAACCACATATCCGCAAATGCTTCTTTTGGCATATCAGGATGTCGAACAATATTATGGGCAGAGCCTTGCAGCTCATGTAACTCATAGCCACTTACCTGTACAAAAGCATCGTTAGCATGTGTTATGTAGCTTTTCAGGTCAGTGGTTGACATCAAGGTTGTGTCATCATCCAGCATAAACTCATGCTGTGTGACGGATTGACGGGCAGGCATAGCAACTCCCTTTAAGAGGTTATCCAGTGGTCACTCTTCGGAGCTAGTTATTTCGGCATGATGAAATTTTACTTTAAGTCAAAATATAGATGGCCGTCACATTCCTGACCAATAACCATAACATTACCAATGCTTTCGGGTAACAAAATGGTAATCAGACACCGGCAGCAGCAAACCGCCTTCAGCTTCAGCCGTAAAAAGACAGGAGATAAAAATCTATAACTATCAATATACTTTTTATTTTGATGCGTTATTTATAAACAATACTCTCTCTGAACGAAGTGTTTTAACAGCAACAAATATAAAAACATTACTATTCAATTAAAATATAACCACATGATATATAAAAAATAATGCGATTTACTTGTAGATACCCCACGTACGCAACCCCCAGGCAACTTGAAGTACGACGGGTATAAACGCACCCTATAAACCTTAATATATATAAGGTCAATAAGGTTTATCTCTCTAATTTTCCGGATAAAAAATGTACCTGTCATATCTCAACAAATAATAAAGATACAAAAAGATACACACAAAAACATATGGCTACATCGTTCTGGTGTTGGAATATTTTTTTCATATATGAGGAAATTGCAACACAAGGAACACCGTGTTATTAATCTTTTCCCCCGGATATGATGAATAGCGCTCGACGGATTCTGAATGAGTTGTTATGGATAAAATAATTTATATTGTTGATGATGATGAATCTGTCATTACTGCATTGCGTAATCTTCTAAGTTCAGAGGGTTACCAGATATCGACTTTTACCTCTCCTACCGAATTTTTACATCAATCTCAATACAGTATGCCGAGTTGTTTAATTGTTGATCTGAATATGCCGGATATGGACGGTTTTGATGTTTCTCAAAACCTTACTGAACGAGGTTATGCTATCCCCACAATTTTTTTAACGGGTTTTGGTACTATTCCTATCACGGTAAAGGCAATGAAAGCCGGTGCTTTTCAGTTTCTTACCAAGCCCGTTATGCCAGATGAGCTTATGCAAGTGGTGTCTGAAGCGCTGGCATTAGCTGACAAAAGTCATAAAGTTTCACAAGAAAAACTGGTACTTACAGAACGTTATCTTTCGTTAACGCCACGTGAAAAAGAGTTAATGCAGTTTGTCACTCGTGGTTTATTAAACAAGCAAGTTGCCGATCAAATGGGGATTAGCGAAATAACGGCAAAAGTGCATAAACGCAGAGTAATGGAAAAAATGTCCGTACGTTCTGTTTCAGAGTTGGTCAGAGCAGCTGATAAACTTAATCTTATCAAAGATAAAGAATGAGAACGCCTCAATCCCTCCTGCAACAGATGGTGTAGGAGGAAAGTGTCATGACGCTATCTCTTCAATGACCGGTAAGGTAAAGAAGAATACACTCCCGCCGGTTTGACGATCTTCTGCACTCAGCACTCCTCCATGGCGTTTGATAATTTCATGGCTGATAGTCAATCCCATTCCCATACCTTCCGCTTTGGTCGTATAGAAAGAATCAAAAATTTTATCAATAACCGCTGCCGATAAACCGATACCGTTATCGGCAACCGCGACCTGAATAACATCAGGTGTCGGATTAAATGAGCTCAGACGCAGGATACGCGCACCCGAGTTATCAGCCATGGCTTCAATAGCATTGATGACGAGATTCAGTAGTACCTGCTGAATCTGCACACTGTCACAAAAAATGACATCGCATTCTGCTTTCACATCCAGTTCTAAAGAGACATGACGACGTTCCAGTTCAAGACGTGACAACGCCAGAATATCACGCGCCAACTGGTGTAATTTTGCCGGGCGAAATTCAGAAGTATTATTGCGAGTTAATGACTGCAAACCACGAATGATTTCCCCGGCACGCTGCCCTTCCTTGATAATTTCCTCAATACTCAGGCTGGCTTTATCCAAATTTTCAGGACCACGTTTTAACCAACGCAAGCTGGCACCTGCATTGGCAACAATCGACATTAGCGGTTGATTAATCTCATGGGCTATAGAAGAAGTCAGTTGCCCCACCGTCGTCGCACGGGCAACGCGGGCCAGCTCAGCCTGTGCAATTCTGACCGCATCCTCGGACTGACGTTGAACGGTAATATCCGTCAGTGTGCCAAAATACTCGGCTACATCAGGCCAATTCTCGCATGGCTCGCCAATACCTTTAATGTAGCGACATTCACCATCATCACGAATTATGCGGAATTCAGACTGCATATTGATACCTTTCTCGACACTGTTTTCAATCAGCGCTCTCAGGTTAACAATATCATCAGGGTGCACCCGACTCTGAAATTCAACCATCGAAGTACGAGTCTGTTCAGGGGGGAGTCCCATTATACGTTTGTATTCATCTGATATTAGCTGAATATCCTGATCCAGATACCAGTGCCAGGTTCCGGTATTGCTGATTTTTTCTCCAAGCATCAATGATGTCTGACTGGCCAGTAACTGCTTTTCAATTTTCCGGCGTTGGATATTCTCTTCCAATAATTCGGCATACAGACTCGCTGTTTCAAGAGAAACGGCAGCTTGTGCCCCTAACATTGAAACAATCCTCGAATGCTCGGCGGTGAAAACATCGGGCATCAGTCGATTTTCCAGATAGAGCACCCCCACCATCCTCGCCTGCCTGAACATTGGGACACACATGACAGCGGCTCCAGATGCAACTAAATACTTATCCTGGCTAAATGGACTGAATACTTCGGGCCGACCGGTGCGGATCTCTTGTCCTGTACGGATAACGGCTGATAGCACTGATAACGGAAGATCGGTTGCAAGCGGTATTTCCTTCACCACCCTAACTTTGATCCCTTCGATCGTAGAAGAGGCTCGGGCCTGTATTTCAGGCACATTTCCGTCAAGTAAGCGAATCAAGATACAGTGCTGTGCCCCTGCTCTCTCAACCAACATCACCATTAAAATATGGATCAAGCGGTCGAGGTTTATCTCCTCCGTTAACGCTCTCATCGCTGTGACCATGCTCTGTAAGTCACTCACCGCTGAACTTTGCTCAAACGTCACGGTACTTAATGCCGTTGGCGCATGTTGAGTCATGAGATGGGGATAACGCGCTTCAAGCTGGCTGACTTTCGCAATAGCTCCCCAACGTTCCCATGCCATCAAGGCGCCTTTGATATAAGCCTCTCCGGCAAATGCCATATCCTGAGCCGCAGCAAAACGTGCAGCCAGCTCGCAGGCTAACCCATTAATATGATGAAACTGACCACGGTGCGATAATGCAATGGCTTTTTCATAGTGCTCCATTGCCTGGCTTGTTTTTCCCTCCAGTCTTAACAGCTCGGCACGAAGCAGCGCCTCTTTGTCTGAAAAAGTCCCCGCATTTTCAGTAGTCCAGGTCACAATTTTATCCAGATGACATTGCAGTTGACGCAGACGGGAGGGCTCCAAATTCTCAGGCTGTAGAGGAACAGAGAGTGAAAGTGCACTGTAGAGATGAAAATCGAGCATATGTATATGCCCGGGTACACGATCGCTAAATGGTGCAGCATCTGCAAATTGTCTACTCGCCTCGGTGTATTCCCCGGCAAAAAAATACGCCATCCCTTTATAAAGCCTTCCCCAAAACTGCATCAGAAATATCGGTTCAACAATATTTCTCTCCGTTTTTACCCCCATCATTGGCGGCACGAAATGCTCACCGGAAAATTTGTCGCCTTTTGGCTGGCGCAAAAACATGACGTAATCCTGCTGCATTTCCAGAATAACTTCGACGTCATGAAACTGGGCTTTTCGCACATAGGCCAGGCGTCGGGTTATCGAAATTTGCACGCCGTCAAGATGATCCGCACGCGCTAATGAATTCATGGTCAAGTGGCGCAGGACTAAACACGCTGATGTGTGGTCCCCAATCTCAACGGCGACATCAAAGGTTGTTTTGGCACATTCAATGGCATAAGTCAGGGGCATAGTCCAAACACTGACTTGATCCAGCGGCATTAAGGTTCGGGCTTTGTAACTGACAAAGTCGTGTTTATGTACCAACTCACGAGCAAGTAGTGCGCTTGAGAATCCCCGGCTATATTCATCATACTGATCGCCACAAGCGATACCGTACCAGGAAAGCGCCAACGTTGAAGCACCACAGATCCCTTTGGCCATCGTCAAATGGAGCAATTGGCATAAAATCATAAATTGCAGGCGTGGGCTGATAAAAATGGCAAACGTGCTGGCACTTGCCAGTAGATTCATCACCGCTTCTGTTTTCTGACAGTTCAGTCGTGGCAACGAACGAAAACGCTGGTAAGGATTGTTTCCCACCGCTTTTTTCAGAAGAAGCCTTGCCTTATCGCATTCAGCTTTGTCCGGGAAACGGTTCAAATAAATACCAAATACCGCCAACCAGGATAATGCTGTCTCCAGCGCTAACTGGCTATCTGATTGGCGCATATGGATTTCAGCAATGAGCGTCGCGGCTTCGATCTTGCCCATCATCCCGCCTGGTGCCGTCAGAAGATCTGAACTCAACCTCAGTGCTACCGATAAATTACCGTTTAAAAATTCGCATTCTGCTTGCTCAAATAGCAGCACGCCGTTCTCTTCACCACCCGAAATAGCATTAATATCGCGTGACGTTTGTAAAAAGCGTAGCGCCAATACGTAATCGCCCATCATTTTTGCTTTCTGCGCAGCCTGTAGAAGTAATCCACAGAACTCGCCAGCCTTAGGCAGCAAAAGCGTTCTATTGTTAAGGTTAATCAGGTGGTGAGCCGCGTTAAAGAGAGCAACATGCGAAATATCGTCACTCGCTTCCTGCATATAGTAGATTGCCGCAGCATAGTGAAAATGGTCTTTCACTTCGGAATTAATAAGATTCAATGCAGCTTCATGCATATTGTCATGCATAAAAGCGTAATGGTTATCGTCACTCAGAAAAATGAGTCGCGCAGCAATGGCTGGTAATAGCGTTGATTGAATATGGTCAGAAGCCATATTAAGAATGTTGCTCACAATCGCCAGATTACCTGTACTCCCAATACAGGCTATCTGGCCTAATAGCTGACGGACTGGTAGTACAAGTAGCTGTAATTGCTGTAATACATTGGCAGTGGCATTGGTGGTGTAATGGCTATTGCGCAGAGCCTGAGAATTATACGTCCACTGATAAGATGCAAAATGAGTAATATGATTATCCTGTACCGTCTGACGATAGAACTCACGCGTCGCAAGCGGGTTACCCGCTGTTTTTTCATGAATAATCTGCGCAAGTTCGGCCGTTTCCGTACTGCTGGTATAGAAAATTCCGGCCAGCCAGGTAGCAATATTGTTGACCGATAATGGCTCAGGGGTGATATCAATAATACGTGCTGCACAGGCACGAATACGGTCGATATTGTTAGCCAGGCTCGGGCAAGGTAATGACGCATAATCCCGATATGAAATCACCAGTAATAAGGGACTGTCTTCACTGGTTCGCAAAAGATTTTGCAACATCTGCTGGGTTGCTTGATCGGCCCAGTGCACATCATCAATCACCATAACCAACGGTCTGCCTGGCGCAATAAAGGCTCTCACCAAGTTGCAAGCAACAAGATTTAAACGGTTTCGCGCATCGAGTGAGTAGTCATCAGCCCGAACGGTCTCTTTCTGGTTAAGTAAAATGCCCAGCTCTGGGACAAGACTCACGGCTAACCCGGCATAGCCCCCGAGCTGACGTGCAATATGTATTTTCCAGCACAACATCTCTTCAGCAGGTAGTCCCAATAAGTGCAGAATGAGCGAACGTACTGCTGAGGTGAATACCGCATAGGGTAAAATCGGTGAGTGCTGATCCGCTTTCGTCACCGTCAGTAAGGTATTTTTTTCACGCAATGGCTTGAGTGCGGAGGCAATCAGCGAAGATTTACCAGAGCCCACCGCACCGCTGATAGCCACCATACAGTGTTTTCCACTGCTGCATACCTCTTCAAATGCGGCCAACAATTCGGGGGCTTGAGCATGCTCGCTGAACAACACTTCTGACAAAAGGGGGGATGTTTGTACATCCTGTAAGCCAGCTTCAAATGCGTCTGGCGCTTCACCACGCTCTAAACTGGCTTCACAATGTTTGAGAGCAGCCAATACTCCTTCAATGCTTTGGTAACGTTGCTCAGGTAATTTTGCCAGTAAGCGCAAAATAATCGAGGAGAGCATGAGGGGAATATCTGGGCACAGGGTATGAGGTGGACGTGCTTCGGAGGCAATATGATGGTGTATCCATTCTGCTACCCCGCCATCAGCACTCCCATAAGGGAGTTTACCTGTCAGTAATTCATAGAACACAATACCTAAGCTATAGAGATCGCTCATACGGCTGACACGGTGAGGTGTCCGGGAGGTATGTTCTGGTGACATATAAGCTAAGGTTCCCCCTGCAGCAGGGGAGCGAATATGCGGTTGTGCATCGTTTTCCAAAAACGACAGACAAAAACCACCAAGCCGAATATCTTCTTCATTGGTAAAGAAAAAATTAGCTGGCTTAATATTACCATGTACGATATTGCACTGATGCAACTGACTAAGAGCCCGACACATCAGCACCGCATGGCGAATAAACTGCGGTATATCGGCCAGCGGTTTGGGCAAAGAATCCACCAGTGTTCGATACCTGAAATGGCTATAAATAAGCGCGTAACGATCACGATAAAACGTATATCTTAACGGTTTTAACGCCCAACTCTCCGTCAAGCTCGTGCGTAAGGCATACTCATTTTTAAGTAGCTGAGTCACCTGCAACGTGGCTTCTTCGCAAGCAGCAGTGGCGAGTACAAAAACTTCGCCGGAAACCGCAAGGCGGCATTCCAGCCATTCCACGTTATCGCTATAGGCGAGATGAGTACAGGCGGTATCTTCAGGCAGCACAAATGCCGTGTCATCGGCAATATCTAATGACAGGAGAAGATGGCTCATGGGCAAATTCCCCGCGACTGAAATTCCTGGCGAATATATTCACAAAGTAAATCGATATCGATAGGTTTTTGCATAAAGGCAAGCGCACCTAAGCTCATTGCATACCAGAGCATATTTTCATCGCCATTACCGGAAATGATAATACCAGGTGGGTTTTCAAGACGCTTAACCAACTCTTTAAAGAGTTCAAAACCCGACATCCCCTGGAGCTCAACATCAATAATGAATAGTGCAGCGTCATGCAGCCCAGAACTATCGGTTAAAAGTGCCTCTGCCGACTCAAATGCCCGGGTTACGTAGCCTTCAGACTGAAGTAAATTCGTCAGGCCACGGCGCACAGAACGCTCATCATCAACAATGACGATACACTGCAACAGCTGCATGCTGTTTTCCTTAATGAGTATTCGCTCCCTGAGGCTTATCTTTAAGAGTTTTTGTCGTCTGAAGGTGGCGGTGTACCACTTATTTTAGGGACGCACTCGTGACGGAACCAAGCAATATTGACTGGCTGACGTTTAATCAGGCGTTTGCAAAGCGGAACAATTTGTTCACCCACCAACATGCCAAACAGACCCAGTAACGCAATCACAGGGGGAGCAGGAGAATTTACATCCATTATGGCATAAATAACGCCTGCTAAAATCCCCACGGACAATGAAACAGCATAAGTTTTTAACATGGCAGGCGCGCCTGTTTAACAGAAACGGAGTGACTCTCAAGAGTCAAGGTTATTTGCTTCTCAGGTTTAATCAAGACAGCGGATTCCGCATGGGCTAATTTCCCCCCCAAAGTGCTTCCCACGATCATGCCCAGTAATCCAACCAAAGCAACAGCAGGCGGAGCGGGAGAACGAACGTTAAGCAGGGCATAAATCAGACCGATCAAAACGCCTGCGGCCAGAGAAATGAGTAACGGGTTCATAAACCTTCCTTACAAGAGAAACGAGCAGGCCATAAATGGCCCGCCTGAATGACTTATTTACGAACAGGTGCCGGAACCGGAGCCAGAGTACGGTGCTCACTCTTCTGACGAGAAGGGGCTTTGTGAACCATGGTGTATGCATAGTCAACGCCAATACCATAAGCACCTGAGTGCTCTTTAGCGATATCCATCACGGCGTTATAAGTGTCTCTGTGCGCCCAGTCACGTTGCCACTCCAGCATCACTTGCTGCCAGGTTACAGGAATAACACCCGCCTGAATCATACGCTGCATAGCATAGTCATGTGCTTCTTTCGTGGTGCCGCCGGATGCATCAGCGACCATATAGATTTCGTAATCACCTTCCAGCATGGCGCAGAGTGCAAAGGTGTTGTTACATACTTCAGTCCACAGGCCTGAAACAACAATTTTCTTTTTACCGTTGGCAGCCAGCGCATCACGCACTTTCTGGTCATCCCATGAGTTCATGGAAGTACGCTCAAGAATATCCAGTCCAGGGAAGACATCCAGCAGTTCAGGAAAAGTATTTCCGGAGAAACTTTCCGTTTCAACGGTGGTTAATACGGTGGGAATATTGAAAACTTTTGCCGCTTTTGCCAGCGCAACGACGTTATTTTTCAGTACCTGGCGATCGATGGACTGCACACCAAAAGCCATCTGTGGTTGTTGGTCGATGAAAATGATTTGGCAGTTTTGTGGAGTCAATACTTCAAGTTTACTGGTTGTCATTTTGTTTTGCCCATTGAGATGAATGTCAGGGCCCAGTGTAAGAAGCTTAAATATTTCGAACTATTATCTATAAGTATAATTATACAAAAGTATACCTATCCTTTTGTATAACTAGACGCTTTCCAAAGCTCCTGAACATAATTCCCTTACGCTTAGCTGCAATATCAGCGGGATATTCTTTTTCGCATTCATTCCTGCCCCATTGCCAGCATCTTATTCAGGAGATTTTATGGTTACTTTAGGTAAAGCAGACCTCATATTGACCAACGGCCGGATCCATACCGTTGATCGCGGCAATCCAATTGCAACCGCAGTGGCTATTCGGGAGGGTAAATTCCTCGAAGTCGGCAGCCTGGCCGATGTTATGCAGTACCACTGCGAAGGAACGAAGGTTATCGACCTTAAAGGAAATACCGCAATACCTGGCCTGAATGACTCTCATCTACACTTGATCCGCGGCGGATTAAATTACAATCTCGAATTACGCTGGGAAGGGGTTCCTTCAATCACTGATGCTCTGCGCATGCTAAAAGAACAAGCGTTGCGCACGCCATCTCCCCAGTGGGTTCGCGTTGTCGGCGGCTGGAGTGAGTTTCAGTTTGCCGAACGCCGTATGCCTACGCTTGATGAAATCAATGAAGCGGCTCCAGATACGCCGGTCTTTATCCTGCACCTCTACGATCGTGCCTTGCTAAACCGCGCCGCCTTAAAAGTCGTCGGCTATACCAAAGATACCCCTAACCCTCCTGGCGGAGAGATCCAGCGCGACAGCAATGGCAACCCAACGGGAATGCTGATTGCACGCCCTAACGCCATGATCCTCTACTCTACCCTCGCTAAAGGTCCAAAATTACCTCTGGAGCAACAGGTAAATTCTACGCGCCAGTTTATGCGTGAACTTAACCGTCTGGGCCTCACCAGCGCGATTGATGCAGGCGGCGGTTTCCAAAATTATCCTGAAGATTACGAAGTCATTGCCGAACTGCATGAGAAAAAGCAGATGACTATCCGTATCGCTTACAACCTGTTTACCCAGCGTCCGGGCCATGAACTGGAAGACTTCGAGAAATGGACGGATATGCTGACACCGGGTCAGGGCAGTGATTATTTCCGCCACAATGGTGCAGGTGAAATGCTGGTCTTTTCCGCCGCTGATTTTGAAGATTTCCTCGAACCGCGTCCGGATCTCGCCCCAGGAATGGAAGATGAACTGGAACGTGTAGTACGTCATCTGGTTGAGCATCGCTGGCCATTCCGCCTGCATGCGACCTACGATGAATCTATCAGCCGTATGCTGGATGTGTTTGAAAAGGTGAATCGTGATATTCCTTTCGACGGACTGCATTGGTTCTTCGACCATGCTGAAACCGTCACTCAGCGTAACCTTGATCGTATTAAAGAACTGGGTGGCGGCATTGCTGTCCAGCATCGTATGGCCTTCCAGGGTGAATACTTTGCCGAGCGTTACGGTATTGAAGCCACTCGTCACACGCCACCCGTGGCGCGTATGCTGGAAACCGGTGTTCCGGTTGGGCTGGGTACCGATGCCACTCGTGTGGCCAGTTATAACCCCTGGACTGCACTGTATTGGTTAGTATCGGGTCGTACTGTGGGCGGCATGCAAATGTATGATGTCAATGCGCGCCTCGACCGTGATACTGCCCTGATGCTATGGACTCAAGGGAGCGCCTGGTTCTCCAGCGAACAAGGTAAAAAAGGTCAGATTAAAACCGGTCAGCTTGCGGATATTGTCGTGCTCAGTAAGGATTACTTCACCGTACCGGAAGAAGAAATCAAAGGTATTGAGTCAGTCCTCACCGTTGTTGACGGTAATATCGTTTATGCCGCAGGTTCGTTCAGTTCAGAAGCGCCGCCATCAATTCCAGTGCTACCAGACTGGTCCCCTGTAGTGACAGTACCGGGTCATTATCGTAGTGCTCCACCAGCAGCAAACACTCGTGTAGGAATGTCGCAGCAAGCTCACCATTGTAGCGGTCCGTGTGGCGTACACAGTCACTCACATGATATTGCTCGCGGAGCTAATTTACCGGTTTCCGAAGAGAACGCCTTCTGGGGCGCACTCGGCTGCAGCTGCTTCGCCTTCTGATCCTATGAAAAATTTACTCTCACAGCCGCCCCGTATTGATGCGGGGCTGTTCTTCCTGCGACTGACCGGTTGCCTGCTGTTACTTCATGTTCACGGGCTGCCAAAAATCTTTCATTTCAGTGAGGAACTGACGCGTATCGAGGATCCCTTTGGCCTCGGTCCTTATATGAGCTTATTACCGGCAATTTTCGCCGAAGTGGTATGCCCATTATTTATCCTGCTGGGTCTCTTTACCCGCCTGGCCTGTCTACCCATTATCGGCGTATTACTGGTCGCGATGCTGTTCGTTCATCCTGACTGGAGTATCGCTGAAGGACAGTTTGGCTGGTTACTGCTGATTATTTTTACCACTCTGGCCCTTACTGGTCCTGGCCGCTGGCGCATTTTTAGCGATCGCTTATCCGAGGTATCACATGGCGCAGGTTAATGACGTACATGATATTCAGGAAACCAGCCCTGTCCCTGCACCCGTGAACGTTTCCCCCTGGCAACCGTTAAGCCAGCGGGTATTCTGCATGCTGTGGATTGCCACGGTGGTCTCCAATGTCGGATCCTGGATGAGCGATGTTGGCGTGAACTGGACGATGCTGACGTTGAGCGCAGATCCGCTCTCTGTTGCATTGGTGCAGGCGGCCAGCAGTCTTCCCATGTTTCTGTTCGCTCTCCCTTCTGGCGTCATGGCAGATATTGTCGATCGACGTAAATATCTGCTGTTTTCCCAGATTTGGGTATTTATCGCGGCGGCCGGCCTGACCTTTCTTTCTTGGGCGGATATGGTTACGCCGATGGTGCTGTTGGTTGCCACATTCCTGCTTAGTGCAGGGGCAGCGATGAGCTCTCCTCCTTTTCAGGCGATCGTGCCGGATTTAGTCAGCAAAGAGGAACTGGGGCCCGCTATCGCCCTGAACTCCCTCGGCATCAATATCAGCCGTGCCATCGGGCCTGCTCTCGGTGGTCTGATTCTGTCTTTTGCCGGTCCGTGGGTGGTATTTCTGCTTAATACACTTTCAGTACTGGGCGTCTTTATTGTGCTCTATGTCTGGAAGGCGCAACCCAGCGTACAACGCCTTCCTCCGGAACATTTTTTTCCGGCAGTACGGGCAGGGATCCGTTACGTTCACAATGCTCCTGTTCTGCGTAATGTTCTGGTACGTACCGTGGCCTTCTTTATGTTTGGCAGTGCTGGCTGGGCCTTACTCCCCCTGGTAGCAAGGCGGGAACTGAATTTAGGCCCAGGTGGATACGGCATTATGCTGGGCTGTATTGGCGTAGGGGCAATTTGTGGAGCGCTGTTACTTCCCCGACTGCGTAAACGCTTTAATCCGGATCAATTAATGGTTCTGGCCAGCATCATGTTTGCCATAACCATGCTCGCACTGGCGTTTATTCGCCATTTCTGGCTGCTGAATGCGTTTGAATTCTTCACAGGGTTTGCATGGATAGTGGTGCTTTCTACACTGAATTTTGGCGCACAACGTAGTGCGGCAAAATGGGTTAAAGCTCGTGCTCTGGCGGTCTACCTGACAGTATTTTTTGGCTCAATGGCAGCAGGCAGCGCTATCTGGGGCCAACTGGCATCGCTCTTCGGTATCCCGGCCTCTCTGACCCTTGCCACCTTGGGTATGCTGGCCGCGATCTTAACGGTATTACGCTGGAGAATTGATCAAGATCCAGATCTGAATCTCGACCTCAGTACAACTCATGATCCTTTGCCTGAATTACAAATTCAGCATCATCGGGGTCCTGTCATGGTCAGCTATTACTATTTAATTCGCCCCGATGACGCCCACGCTTTTGCAGTCTGTATGCAAGATATGCGTCGTGTCAGACGCCGTGGTGGCGCCGCAAACTGGGCGATTTATGAAGACATGCTGCAACCTAGCGTATTTGTTGAGAATTTCGTGGTCGGTTCCTGGGTAGAGCATCTTCGCCAACGGGAGCGTTACACCATGAACGATCAAAAAATTCAGACACGCGTTTTAAGCTTCCACCAGAGTGCTGAAGCTCCAGAGGTACGTTATCTCGTAGCACCTGAATAAGTTGTATTAATTCGTTAAATATGAATAAGGATGGGACATGAGCACATTCAAAACGCAGGACGGAACACAAATCTACTTCAAAGACTGGGGCACGGGTAAACCCGTACTGTTCAGCCATGGCTGGCCGCTGGATGGAGATATGTGGGACAGTCAGCTGAATTTCCTTGCTGAAAATGGGTATCGGGTTATCGCCTTCGATCGCCGTGGCTTTGGTCGTTCGGATCAACCTTGGGAAGGATATAACTACGATACCTTTGCCTCAGATATTCATGATCTGATTGAGCATCTCGATCTGCATAATATTACTTTGGTCGGTTTCTCAATGGGCGGCGGCGATGTCACTCGCTATATTAACAACTACGGTAGCTCTCGCGTCGATAGCCTGGTATTACTGGGTGCAGTAACACCTATTTTTGGCAGAGCTGCGGATTATCCTCAGGGTGTTGATCAGACGGTATTCGAAGGCATTCGCCAGGGATTACGCAAAGATCGCGCGCAGTTTATCAGTGATTTTGCTACGCCTTTTTATGGTACAAATGCTGGTCAGACCGTTTCCGCAGGCGCCTTAACCCAGACGCTGAATATCGCCCTGCTGGCATCGCTGAAAGGCACCATTGATTGTGTCACAGCCTTCGCAGAGACCGATTTCCGCCCTGATATGAAAAAAATCGACGTCCCTACCCTGGTTATTCATGGTAGCAATGACCAGGTGGTGCCGTTTGAAACCACAGGAAAACTCGCTGCCGAAATGATCGGTGGCGCAGAATTGAAAGTCTATGATAATGCTCCGCACGGTTTTGCAGTGACACACACCGAGCAGCTGAATGCAGATTTGCTGGCATTTCTCAAATCGCTGTAAATGCTGAAAACAGAATTATTGCGTTTTCCTTCCTGTTACTTGTGAAAAATCACTGTCACGTAGCACTACTGCGTGTCAGTTTTTCACCAGGTTTAGCTTCTACTCCTTGACCGGCCAGTAGGCCGGTCTTTTTTCAGGTAAGGCGCCCTCATTTTTAAGAACACTTCCCAACACGAAAGTGACTTTCATCGTCTAAAATGAATTCATGCCATCCCTTCAGCAGACGAGCGGTGACAAGAACTGCCTGATACCCAATAAGCCAGTTATTCACGCTTCCAAAAAGCGAACTCCATGTGACAAAATTTTACTTTATGTCAAAAATTTGATACTTATCACAGATTATAATTATTAATGTGTCTTTACGGATTCGCTTATTTAGTAACAAAAAAAATAATTTATCACTGTTACTATTTTTTAAACTTAGCGCCTCCTCAGATTCAATGACCCAATAATATTGATGGAATATCAACTAAGATTCTAACCTGGACGGAACTAAAACAAGACACCTCAAGGATGAGCTTGTACTTGTACAAAGAAATATTGAGGATAAAAAAAATATGTTAAGAAGGAAGAAGAAAGCCAGACCGATTAAGGTCAGTGACGTCACAATTATTGATGATGCGCGTCTTAAAAAAGCCATTACCGCGGCCTCTTTAGGCAATGCGATGGAATGGTTCGATTTTGGGGTCTACGGCTTTGTCGCCTTTGCGCTGGGGAAAGTGTTCTTCCCTGATGCCAGCCCAAGTGTACAGATGATCGCCGCCCTCGGTACCTTCTCTGTTCCCTTTCTGATCCGCCCACTTGGTGGCGTATTCTTCGGCATGCTTGGCGACAAATATGGTCGTCAGAAAATCTTGTCGATAACCATCATCATTATGTCCCTGAGTACCTTCGCCATCGGCCTGATACCCTCGTATGCCAGCATTGGCATCTGGGCGCCGATTTTGCTGTTACTGGCAAAAATGATTCAGGGCTTCTCGGTGGGGGGGGAATACACCGGTGCTTCTATCTTTGTCGCGGAATACTCGCCAGACCGAAAACGTGGCTTCATGGGAAGCTGGCTTGACTTCGGTTCTATCGCCGGTTTTGTCTGTGGCGCAGGTGTTGTTGTTCTGATTTCATCGATTGTCGGCGAAGCAAACTTCCTTGACTGGGGCTGGCGTATTCCGTTCTTCATCGCACTGCCACTGGGTATTATTGGTCTTTATCTCCGCCATGCTCTGGAAGAAACCCCGGCGTTCCAGCAGCATGTCGAAAAAATGGAGAAAGACGATCGTCAGGGACTGGCTGAAGGTCCGAAGGTTTCTTTTAAAGAAATCGTCACAAAACACTGGCGTAATTTACTGGTATGTGTCGGTCTGGTGATTGCCACCAACGTCACCTACTATATGCTACTCACCTATATGCCAAGCTATCTTTCCCATAATCTGCATTACTCCGAAGATCATGGGGTGATGATTATTATCGCGATTATGATTGGTATGCTGTTCGTACAGCCGATTATCGGCTTACTTAGTGACCGCTATGGTCGTCGCATATTTGTTTTTATGGGTAGTATTGGCCTGTTCTTCCTGTCAATTCCGGCATTTATGCTGATTAACAGTGACATTATTGTCCTGATTTTCTTTGGCCTGTTAATGCTGGCAGTGCTGCTGAACTTCTTCACCGGGGTAATGGCCTCGACTCTGCCCGCCATGTTCCCAACCCATATCCGTTATAGCGCCCTGGCCAGTGCCTTTAATATCTCGGTACTGGTTGCTGGTCTGACGCCTACTGCGGCAGCCTGGCTGGTTGAGGCAACTAATGACTTATTGATGCCAGCCTATTATCTGATGGTCGTTGCTGTTGTCGGTCTTATCACCGCAATCACCATGAAAGAAACAGCGAATAAACCGTTAAAAGGGGCAACCCCGGCAGCTTCTGATATTGAAGAAGCACGAGAAATCGTGCAGGAACACTACGACAATATCGAGCAGAAGATTGAAGATTTAGACAAAGAGATTGAAGAGTTACAACAAAAACGGACCCGCTTAGTGGATCAACATCCACGTATTAACGAATAAATTATCAGCGGATAAGCAAAGCCTGGGGTATTTTCTCCAGGCTTTGTCGTTTTAATTTATCACAATGCAATACTGTTATGAGCCGGATAGACTATTCTGTAAGCAGGACCAACAGAGGTTGATATCCCCCCGTCCTGCAGGACGGGGTTTTACAGCGCACCCGATAAGGTACTACTCATGCTAAATATCGATCGCAAAAAACTCTTGAATCTGGATCCAGACTTTATAAAAAAACAGCGTACTTTAATGCTGATCGTTGCTTTCTTGCTGCTGCTGGGGGGCATTTTCTGTCTGATTAATCCTTTTGCCTCAGGTGCTGCACTCAGTACTCTGGTAGGATTCCTGTTTATTCTTAGTGGCGTGGCGTTAATTAGCGGCATGGTCATCAACCGTAGCCATAACTTCCTGCCGATGCTGGGCAGCATTCTGCTGGGCATTGCCTACTTTATTCTGGGGTATGTGTTTATCACTGATCCCGTAGTCGGCATTGTGACTATGTCGATGATGCTGGCAGTGCTGTTTGCTATTGGCGGTATTCTTCGTCTGTCTGTCGGCTTCAGGATGAAAGGAGCCAATGGATCATGGTTGCAGATCGTTATCGGGGTACTGGACCTGGTGATTGCGGTGATGCTGATAACGGCTAATCCTGATATGTCGTTTACGCTGGTCACCGTTGTGGTGGGTATTGAGCTGCTGTTTAGTTCTTTTGCTATCTTCCAGATTGCCAGCCTGTTCCGTTCCGATCGTTAATTGATGCGATATTAACAAGGGGAATATTTCCCCTTGTTAATCATCGAAAATTTAAGGCAGCAACCCAATAAAGGTTTGCTTTTTACGCGCCGACGACATCATATGATCCAGCTTTTCAACACAAGCCAGGTAATGTGGCGTTTTTTTATGGGCCAGTACCGCCTCATCATCCTGGTATGCCTCATAAATAAAAAAACGCGTCGCAATATCCGGGTCTTGCAGCACATCAAAGCGTAAATTCCCGGGCTCCTTAATAGCCCCTTCATGGTTGGCACGGAATACATCTAAAAAATCGTCGACATATTCAGACTTGATATTAATTTCTACCAGCGTCACATTCATGTTTAACCTTCCTGATGTTTAGCCTCGAGCCAGAATTCGTAAGCCTCACGAGCAGAGATATTTTCATGTACCACTTTTTTCACCGCCTGCAGCATCGCCAAAGGCGCTTCTGACTGGAAAATATTCCGCCCCATATCGACGCCAGCAGCTCCCTGGTCGATAGCCCGGAAGCACATATCCAGAGCCTCCCGTTCCGGGAGTTTTTTCCCTCCTGCAATCACAATCGGCACCGGACAACTGGCGGCCACTTTTTCAAAACCCTCATCAACAAAGTAGGTTTTAACGCACTGTGCCCCCATTTCAGCGGCAATACGGCTTGCCAGTGAGAAGTAACGAGCATCTCGCACCATATCTTTACCCACCCCGGTGACTGCCAGGGTTGGAATACCGTAACGAGAACCTTCATCGACCAGTTTGATGATGTTATTGATCGACTGATGCTCATATTCGCTGCCAATATAGATTTGGGCGGCAACCGCACAGACATTCAGGCGTAGTGCATCCTCCATGGTAACCGCAACGCTTTCCCGGGAGAGTTCAGTCAGAATCGAGTTTCCTCCGGAAGCACGGAGCACGACAGGCTTATTAGTTGCTGGCGGCACCACGCTGCGTAAAATACCGCGGGTACACATCAGGACATCCGTTTCCTGATAGAGCGGCGCAATCGACAAGTCGATACGTTCCAGCCCGGTAGTCGGTCCCTGAAAATAACCGTGATCAAAAGCCAGCATCACAGTGCGTCCGGTTTTTGGGCTGAAGATACGCGCCAGACGGGACTGCATTCCCCAGTCCAGCGAGCCACAGCCTTTCAGATAAAATGCTTCATTCTTTTGAGGACGACCAATACCGAAATCTTTTCCGTCTTTAATATCATCAAGATCTGCCATTAACTCATCCTCTTAAAAGTCATATTTATCAATATTTTCTTTAGTGAAAACAACACGCTCTGGTAGCAACACAATGCCATTACCTTTGGCTTCATATTCATAGCCCTGCACGCTGTTAGGCTCCACTTTCAGTGGCCCAATTTTTTCAACTTCCACCACATCGCCGACATTAAGATCGCCTTTCTTCAGTAAGGTATTCGCTACATTGACGGCAATTTCTCCCTGCTGAACCACATCCCACAGGCCAAATGCTTTCACTGTCCCGCGTTCCACATAAGGACGCATTACGTTGGGAGTACTGAAACCAACAATCGCCACATCATTACGTTTGAGATTTTCTGCGGCCTGAGCAGCGGCCGGGAGAGCATTGGCATCAGGAGCAATAATCGCATCCAAGTCCGGATACGCTTTCAGAATACCCTCAGCGGTTTGCAGCGATTTAGTGGCATCGTTGTAGCCAAATTGCGTAGTGACCACTTCCCACTCAGGGTGATCTTTCTCTATTTTCGCCTTCGCTTCTTTAACCCACTGATTCTGGTCTGTTACCGTCGGGCTGGAATAGAAAAATGCCACTTTTGCTTTCGGTTTAGTGACCTGCTTTTCGGCCATTTCTACCAGCATACTGCCCAGTTGCTGTGGCGTCCCCTGGTTGATGTAGATACTGCGACAGTCCGGTTTAGTATCCGAGTCCCAGGTCAGAACTTTAACGCCACGTTGCATTGCCCGCTTCAGCGCCGGGCAGAGGCTGTCCGGTGATACTGCAGAGACAATGATCGCGTTGTACCCTTGGTTAACGAAGTTATTAATCAGCTGAACCTGACCTGAAACACTCGGCTCTGTCGGACCATCGTAGGTGACATCAACCCCTAAATCTTTACCGGCCTGTAGTGCGCCATTTCCGCCACTGGTGAAAAAACCTACGCCCACCAGTTTGGGAATAAAAGCAATTCTGTCTGCGGCCTGGGCCGTGGTCACCAGGGTCGCCAAAATCAGAGCACTCAGTTTCAGTGCGTGTTTTGCTGTCTGCTTCATACTAAGCTCCTGTTAATTTTCTTTGCCCGCGCAGACGACGCCATGCCGCCCGAATCATTTCGCGGTGTAAACTCACCGAACGACCTATGACCACCACAATCAGTAACGCACCGGACAACGCACTCGATACCTGATTAGGGATGCCAACCATTTGTAGTCCCTGCTGTAAATACCCCACCAGCAGTGCTGCCAGTGCGGTTCCTAAAATTGATCCCGACCCACCATAGATATTTGCTCCACCTAATACCGCTGCGGTCAACGCAGGCATCAGTAGATCGCGTCCGAGATCGGAGCGAGCTGAGCCAAAATACGAAACGAGGATCACCGCCGAAATTGCCGATGCCAGCCCCACCAGGCCATAAATGCCGTACAACATATTGTTGACAGGCATACCGGCATAGCGGGCAGCACGCGCATTCTGGCCAATAAGAAAAATATGGCGGCCAAAACGTGAACGATGAGTCAGCAGCCAAAATAACAAGGTAATGACCATGAACATCACCAGCGGAACCGGCAGCCCTAACAGCGTGAAATTAGCAAACTGGGTAAAAGCGTCCGGGAATCCACCAATCCCTTCATAGCCCGTTGCCCCGGCCATGCCGGATAGCAACAGCGCCGCGCCACCATAGAGATACAGCGTGCCAAGCGTGATAACTAACGGACTAATTCCCGTGTAATTGATTAAGGCTGCGTTGATAAAACCACAGAGCATACCGAGCGCCAGGGTGAAGATAATCGCCACCGGTAATGGCCAGCCCGCCTGCATCATTACGCCCAGTCCGATAGCACACAAACCCATAGTAGAGCCGAGTGAAATATCAATCCCGCCGCTGATAATCACCAGCGTCAAAGGCAGGGCCACAATGCCGATGCAGATAAAATCGCTGGTGCTGAAGAGCAGCGTATCGATATTCAGCATGCGTGGATTAAGTGCTCCGAATAACAGGATCTCTGCCACCAGCAACAGCAGCAACGTAGTTTCCCAGTTAAGACGACGTTTCATTTACGCGACCTCCTTTTTCTTTTCTGGAGGAAAGGAGGCGGTGCTCTTAACCTCCGACTCAGGGGGAACAAATCTGCTGTATTTTTGTGCACGCTGGTTACGAACTAAGGCCTGACGTAAACGCCCATCCAGCACCAGCACACCTAACAGCACCAGACCGGCGATAAAGTCGTTCCACCAGGCAGGGAGCTTGAATAGCACCAGTACGGTATCGATTTGCGTTAAAAAGAAAGCGCCGAGGAACGCACCAATCACGGTTCCGGTTCCCCCGAGTAAAGAGATTCCGCCAAGCACACAGGCTGCAATGGCTTTCATTTCCAGCCCGCTACCAGTTTGATTGGGCACAAAACCAATCTGTGAGGCAAACAGAATGCCTGCCAGGGCAGCAAACAAACCATTAAAGGTGAAAGCCAATAAACGGGTACGATTGACTGCCACTCCCAGCTGACGTGCAGCCGCCAGGTTATCGCCCACCGCATAAAAGTCCCGACCAAACGCCGTTTTTGCCAGTAGCCAGGCCGCAACCCCGAGAATAATAATGACCAGAATACCGAAAGGTGAGACGCCAAAAATAAGCGGTTCAGAGAGTGACTTCAGACTGGGAGGCAACCCTTCAATCCATTTACCACCAGTCCATAACAACATGCCTCCGCGATACAAGCCGAGTGTTCCCAGCGTGGCAACAATCGCAGGAATACGCAGCCAGACGACCAGTACGCCGTTAAAGAAGCCGGCCAGTCCGCCTATAGCTAAAGCAAATAACATCGCCAGTGGCAGACTATAGCCGGCATTGAGTGCCACCCCGACAGCAATGGCAGACAACCCCACGGTGGAGCCAACGGAAACATCAATATTACGCGTCAGCATCACCAGAGTGGCGCCCATCGCCAACAGGATAAGAATTTGAGCGCTGTTAAAGATCATGCCAACCGTCTGGGCACTGAAGTAACTATGGTTTATCGCCACCAGCACGGCAAACAGCGCCACAATCGCCAAAAAGGCACTGAGTTCACGATTTTTAAGCCATTTCTTCATGCATTACCTCCACCAAAAGCCATCGCCATCATGCTATCGACCGTGATGTCTGCACGCTGTAATTCACCGCTCATTGCCCCTTGATGCATAACAAAAACCCTGTCGGCCAGCGGAGAAAACTCATCCAAATCGCTTGAGATCATCAAGACAGCAACGTTTTGTTTAGCGACACTTTTAATTAACTGATAGATATCAGCCCGGGCGGCAACATCGACCCCACGCGTGGGTTCATCAACAATCAGCAACAGTGGATTAGCCTCCAGGCAGCGGGCCAGCAGCACTTTCTGTTGATTACCTCCCGAAAGTGTCCGCACCAGTTGGTCCGCATGATTTAATTTGATTCCTAACGCCCGGTGATAACGCTCAACAATGGCAGCTTCACGTTTAGGTTGTAGCCACAGGTCCGGTTCATTGAACAACACGGTATTCCAGCGAATTGAGGCATCGAGAAATAATCCTGAAACCTGGCGGTCTTCGGGCAAATACACCAGTCCACTGTCCAGCCGGGATTTGGTACTGCTATGCGTTATCTCCTGACTTTCAAGAAACACCCGACCATGGCGTACCGGACGCAGGCCATAGAGTGTTTCGGCCAGTTCAGTACGACCCGAGCCGACTAATCCCGCCAGCCCCACAATCTCTCCCGCATGCAGTTCAAAACTGAGATTGATAAATCCTTCCCCGGTCAACTCCTCCACACGCAGTACCGGTGAATCCTGGGGTTCTGTCCGCCGATTGCCTGGCAACCCAAGCCACAGCTTTTGCGTATCGCTTAATTCATGCTGGCGATAAGCCGGTGTCATGGCATTAATCAGCTCTTTATCACTAAAGGAGGCCGTCTCCCCCTGTAACACAACCGCTCCGTCACGCATCACCGAGATATGGCTGGCTATCTGATGAATTTCCGGCAGCTTGTGCGAGATAAAAATAATGCCGACATCTAACGCCTGTAAGGCACGGATCTGGCGGAACAGACGTTCAGTTTCGCCGGGGGTAAGTGAAGCAGTAGGTTCATCGAGGATCAAAATACGCGCATCACGCATCAGGCCCCGGAGAATTTCTACCATTTGCTGATCGGCTACCTCCAGAGTGCTGGCGGCGGCAGATAAGGCTATCTCGCATCCCAGTTGACGCATTTTCTCTTGCAGGCGCTGAACTAAATCTGCGGTACGTGGCAGACGGAATAAGATGTTCTCCTGCACTGTCAGGTTAGGAAACAGCATCGGTTCTTGCGGTACCAGGTAGATCCCCAGCTCATGAGCCTGCCCCGGTTTAAGGCGTGAATAACGCTTACCGTGGAGCTCTAATTCGCCACTGTCGGGAGTTTCCACCCCGGCAATGATTTTCATCAGCGTTGATTTTCCTGCGCCATTTCCCCCCATCAAGGCATGAACCTGGCCCGGAAGCAGCATAAAATCGATACCTTTCAATACACTAACACCGGAAAATTGCTTCCCGACTTTATGTACCTGAATCAGTGGCATGGTGCTGGGCATCTCGCCTCCGCATTTGAACAAAAGAATTTTTAAATTAATAATGTTCAAAATAGTAGGCTAAGAGTTATAATTACAACCGGACAAGGATCACAAATCTTTTAAAAAAATAATCTACGATTCATTAAGATTAAAAAGATCCTTTTTGCCACACGCTTCACATTTTATTTCCAGACGATTAAGAACAATTGTTCTAAATTAAGATAAGAGTTCATTTATGAGTGATAAAAGAGCAACGGAAGAGAGTCAGCTTTATGGGTTACCCATGGCAGAAGAAGAGTTACTGGCACGGGTGGCATGGTCTTACTACCACGATGGCTTAACTCAGAATGACATTGGTGAACGGCTTGGTTTGCCACGGCTTAAAATTTCTCGCTTGCTGGAGAAAGGGCGACAGTCCGGAGTGATCCGCGTACAGATAAACTCGCGCTACGAAGGCTGCCTGGCTTTAGAAACCGAGCTACAAAAACGGTTTAATCTTAAGCTGGCGCGTGTGTTACCTGCTCACAATACGCCACCAATGAGCACCAGGCTTGGGATCGGCGCTGCTCAGTCACTGATGGGGGTTCTGGAGCCAGGTCAGCTGTTAGCCGTCGGTTTTGGCGAAACCACCATGAACTGTTTGCAGCATTTGAGTGGTTTTATTGGTTCGCAGCAAATTCGGCTGGTGACGCTTTCCGGCGGTGTCGGCCCCTATATGACAGGCGTCAGTCAGCTGGATGCAGCCTGTAGTGTCAGCATGATCCCGGCGCCCTTACGTGTGTCTTCACCGGACGTCGCGGAGATCCTCAGAAAAGAGGCCAGCGTAAGAGACGTTATTCTGGCTGCAATGGCGGCTGATGTTGCTGTCGTCGGGATCGGCGCTATCGATCAGCGACGTGATGCCACGATTTTACGATCGGGGTATATCAGCGAAGGGGAACAATTGATGTACGCCCGTAAAGGTGCTGTCGGCGATATCCTCGGCTACTTCTTGCAAGCTGACGGCAGCCTGGTGGAAGAACTGGAAATTCATCGTGAGTTACTGGGTGTTCGGCTTCATGACCTTGCGCAGCTTCCGACCATCATTGGTGTCGCAGGCGGTAAAGATAAAGCCAATGCTATCTATGCCGCACTGACCGGGCGTTATATCAACGGACTAGTGACGGAAGAAGAAACAGCGCGGGCGGTACTGGCATTGATGGAATAACGTAAGCTTCAGCGCCGCCGCGTAAAACATAAGAGGTCAGCGAATGAGTTATCTCCTTGCGTTAGATGCCGGAACAGGCAGTATCCGTGCGGTTATTTTTGATACTGATGGCCAGCAGATAGCAGTAGGCCAGGCAGAATGGAAACATTTAAGCCTGGTAGATGTTCCGGGCTCGATGGAGTTCTCACTCGATATTAACTGGCAACTGGCCTGTCGATGTATTCGTGAAGCCCTACAAAAAGCCGCGATTAGCGCCAGGGAAATCAAAGCAGTAGCCTGTTGTTCAATGCGTGAAGGCATCGTTTTATATGATGCCAATGGGGAACCTATCTGGGCCTGCGCGAATGTCGATGCCCGTGCCAGTCGGGAAGTCAGTGAACTGAAAGAAATTCACGACTTTCAATTTGAATCAGAGGTTTACCATATTTCAGGTCAGACGCTGGCCTTAAGTGCTATGCCGCGCCTGTTATGGCTGGCTCATCATCGCCCCGATATTTACCGTAAAGCCGCCACCATGACCATGATCAGTGACTGGCTGGCCGCCAAACTCTCCGGCGAACTGGCGGTGGACCCTTCCAACGCCGGCACCACCGGCATGCTTGACCTGACCACCCGTGACTGGCGCCCTTCCCTGCTGGATATGGCCGGACTTCGGGCGGATATGCTCTCTCCGGTCAGAGAAACCGGCACGGTGCTGGGACATGTTACCCCTGCTGCGGCAGAAGAAAGCGGCTTGCAAGTGGATACTCCAGTCGTCATGGGCGGTGGTGATGTGCAGTTAGGCTGCTTAGGGTTAGGTGTGGTACGCGCGGGACAAACGGCAGTACTGGGGGGAACCTTCTGGCAGCAAGTGGTTAATCTTCCGGCGATTAAAACCGATCCTGAAATGAATATTCGCATTAATCCTCATGTTATCCCCGGCATGGTACAAGCCGAGTCGATCAGCTTTTTCACCGGTCTGACCATGCGCTGGTTCCGCGACGCGTTTTGCGCAGAAGAAAAACTTATTGCCGAACGACTGGGTATTGATACCTATGCGCTGATGGAAGATATGGCCAGCCGGGTTCCCGCTGGTGCACACGGCATTATGCCGATTTTCTCTGATGCCATGCATTTTAAACACTGGTATCACGCTGCCCCCTCGTTTATTAACCTCTCGATTGATCCCGAAAAATGCAATAAGGCGGCGCTATTCCGCGCACTGGAAGAGAATGCCGCCATCGTCTCAGCCTGTAACCTTGAATTAATTTCTAACTTCTCCGGGGTACAGTTTGACTCCTTGGTATTTGCAGGTGGAGGCTCGAAAGGTCGTTTATGGAGCCAGATCCTGAGTGATGTCACTGGACTGCCGGTACGTGTTCCAATGGTAAAAGAGGCTACCGCCTTAGGCTGTGCTATTGCCGCCGGTGTCGGCGCAGGTTTATTTAGCTCACTGGCCGAAAGTGGTGAACAGCTGGTGCAATGGGAACGAGAGTACCAGCCCAATCCGGAACATCGCGCACTCTATGATGAAATGAAACAGAAGTGGCTGAAAGTCTACGCCGGGCAGCTTTCCCTGGTCGACAGCGGCTTAACGACTTCAATGTGGCAAGCGCCAGGACTGGTACGCAGAGCCTGACAGGCTATCGAAAAAAGACAGATTATTTAATCAGCAACAGCATCTCAGACGCCGGCCAGTCAGTGGATTGAGATGCTGTTTTTTTATATGCTGGCGCCATATTTTAAACCTTCCCCTGACAGGATTTTATCGTGAGCATCCCCGAGAGTTTAATCATCAAATATCCAGGTGCCCTGTCATGGGCATTTGGTGACAGCCCTGAACTGGCTGACGAGCTGGCTGCACTGGTGAGTCAAGGTATCAAAACCGCCAGCTGCGGTTCACTCGCCTCGTTACAGAATGAAGAACAACCGCCCTCAATTGGCAGCTATAGCATTATCCTCGACGGCCAGGGTAAGCCAGTCTGCGCGATCCGCCTGGTCGCTTTACGCCTCGTTCGCTTCTGCGATGTCACTGAGGAGCACGCCCGGAAAGAAGGTGAAGGCGACCTTAGCCTTCGTTACTGGCAACAAGCCCACCAGGAATTCTTCCAGAGAGAGGGCAGCTTTAGTGAAACGATGGAGCTAGTGGCTGAAGAATTCGAGCTGATTGAAGTATTTTAACCTTCCTGGTTCTTCAGACGTTTGAAGAAAAATAACAATATGACTGCAGCCAGGTGATTAACTTCACCCGGCAGCCGAATCACAGCCTGCCTATGTTCATCGACTCGCCTCACGCACGCCCCCCAAGCAACTTGAAATATGACGGGTATATTCGTAGCGAATTTGAATCCCATCACATTCAGCGCACTCTCCTTTTCCCTTTTTCTGTACGCAAGCTAAATTAGCAACTCATCCGACCACGTAACAATGTTGTAACCTACAGGAAGAGACGGGACTATGCGCTATCCATCGCTGTTTACTCCGCTGGACTTAGGCTTTACCACGCTCAAGAACCGCATGCTAATGGGATCAATGCATACTGGCCTGGAAGAACTGACAGGCGGTGAAGCACGACTGGCGGCGTTCTATGCCGAGCGGGCTCGTCACGGGGTGGCCTTGATTGTTACAGGAGGTATTGCCCCCTCACCTTCTGGTGTGACGGTAGCGCATGGCGCAGTGCTCAACCATCAAGATCAGCTGGCTGCCCATCAGGTGGTGACCGACGCTGTTCACCGCGAGGGCGGGAAAATTGCCCTGCAAATTCTGCATACCGGCCGTTATAGCTATCAGCCTCAACTGGTTGCTCCGTCTGCGATTCAGGCGCCAATTAATCCTTTTATCCCTCATGCTCTGAGCCATGAAGAAATTCTGTCGCTGATTGATGATTTTGCCCGTTGCGCCAGCCTCGCTCGTGAGGCTGGCTATGATGGTGTCGAGATTATGGGTTCTGAAGGCTACCTGATTAACCAGTTTTTAGCCTTGCGTACCAACCAGCGGGACGATGAGTGGGGCGGCAGCTATCAGCACAGAATGCGCTTTGCCGTTGAGATAGTCCGTAAGGTACGTGAACGAACAGGTGATGACTTTATTATTATTTATCGCCTGTCGATGCTGGATTTGGTCGAGGGTGGCAGCCACTTTACGGAAGCTGTCGAACTGGCACAGGCTATTGAGCAGGCCGGTGCAACATTGATTAATACCGGTATCGGCTGGCATGAAGCACGGATCCCGACTATTGCCACCTCAGTTCCGCGTGGTGCCTTTCGCTGGGTGACTCAAAAGCTCAAACAATATGTTTCCCTGCCGTTAATCACCACTAATCGCATTAATTCGCCCGCCACTGCTGAAGATATTCTGGCTGCAGGTGATGCAGATATGGTCTCTATGGCTCGTCCTTTTTTAGCCGATGCTGAGTTTATGAGTAAAGCCGCAGCCGGACAGGCCGATGAAATCAATACCTGTATCGGCTGTAATCAAGCCTGCCTTGACCAGATTTTTGCCGGTAAGGTGACCTCCTGTCTGGTCAATCCGCGCGCCTGCCATGAGACCCTGATGCCAATACAAAAGACGGTACAAGCTAAACGTTTGGCGGTGATAGGTGCCGGGCCTGCAGGCCTTGCAAGCGCGATTAATGCTGCTGCTCGCGGCCATCATGTCACACTGTTTGATGCCAGACCCAATATCGGCGGGCAATTTACCCTGGCCATGCAGATCCCCGGTAAAGAAGAGTTTGCCGAAACCTTACGTTATTATCGCCAGATGCTGGCGAAAACCGGTGTTATCCTGGCGTTAAACCAGTACGTTACGGCCTCAATGCTAATTGATTACGATGAAGTGATCCTCGCCAGTGGTATCGAACCTCGTATGCCTGCTATTGAAGGGATCGAACATCCCAAGGTACTGAGCTATCCGGACGTTTTACTGAATAAGGTCGTGCCTGGTCTGCGGGTAGCGATTGTCGGTGCCGGAGGTATCGGTTTTGATATCGCCATGTACTTAAGCCAGAGTGGCATGTCCAGTAGTCAGAGCATTGACCTGTTTTGTGAAGAATGGGGAATTGATACTGGCCTGCAATATGCTGGCGGACTGAGTAAACAGAAGCCCTCGCCTGTACGCAGTCCACGGGAAATAGTGCTATTACAACGCAAAAATAGCCGTCCAGGTGAAGGACTCGGTAAAACAACGGGTTGGATACATCGCACGACGTTATTGGCCCGCGGCGTAAAAATGGTCAGCGGTGTGCAGTATCAGCGTATTGATGATGAAGGGCTTCATATCATAGTTAACGGTGAATCACAGTGTCTGGCTGTGGATAATATCATTATTTGTGCCGGACAAGAGCCAAGACGCGAACTGGCTGAACCGTTACGTACGATGGGTAAAAAGGTACATATTATTGGTGGAGCTGATGTCGCCACAGAAATAGATGCCCGGCGAGCCATTGCGCAGGGCACCTGTCTGGCTCTGGCGATTTAACGGCTACGTCCAACCTTCACCGCTTTCAGTACCACAAACTTGGCATTACTGGCGACCGTTTCACAGTTTCCGAAAATCTTTTTCAGTTTACGGAAATAGTCCAGGTGACGGTTCGCCACAATATACAGTTCCCCGTTAATTTTCAGGCACCGACGGGCATGGTGAAACATCTCCCAGGCTATCTGGTCCGTCAGCGCATGCTGCTGATGGAATGGCGGATTACAGAGTACGGCATTAAAACGAAATGGCTCAACGCCGGAAAGTCCGTTGTTAATCATAAATTCACAGCGGTCTATTTCAGCAGGCATGTTGGTTTCAACATTCAGCTGACTTGAGGCAACAGCCATCGGTGACTCGTCGACAAACACCACCTGTGCCTGTGGGCTGTTTTCCAGTAACGTCAGACCAATAACACCATTACCGCAGCCTAAATCAACGATTTCACCTTCCAAATCCTTAGGGAGATGCTCAAGGAAGAAACGCGCCCCAATATCCAGCCCGGTACGGGAAAAGACATTCGCGTGATTATGAATCGTCCATGAGGTTCCATCCAGTGGCCAGCTCAGCGTATCCGGCGCATCTTTGAGTTCAGGATTGCTGAAGGTGGTATTAATCAGACGGGCCTTTTTCCACGCCAGTGTCGTGGTAGTCGGACCTATGATTTTTTCAAACAGCGCCAATGTGGAGTTATGAATATCACGCGCTTTAGCGCCGGCAATAATCCGCGTTTCTGGTGTCACTACGCGACGCAAAGCACGTAGCTGCTGCTCCAGCAAAGCCAGCGTTTTTGGTATCTTGATGAGCACCAGCTCAGGAGCTGCCGGATATTGGGCCGTACTATCGAGAAAGGTCACGCTGTTTTCAGCAATATCATTGCCACTCAGATTCTGCCGGGTTGCCAGCTCGCTAAGATAAGAGTCACCGATGCTGAAAGATTTGTAGTCGGCCAGCACACAGGCTAGCGCCCCGAAAGTATCATTAAAAATGAGTACCGGACCGACAGGTTTAAGCTCGTCCACCTGCTGTAGCAGGTAATCATCTGCAGCTTCCCACGCTTGTAGCGGGTTAACGTCGTCCGTTTGGGGAAAACGTTTTAGCGTTAGTGAACGAAAACCGCTGTCTAATTGGCTCATCGGCCCTCCTGGATGGTAAAGTTTGGGTATATGTCCCTGGAACGGGGCGAGAGTATACCCTTTTTTCCCTCTGAGTCTGAGAAAAGCATGAGCGAATTGATCTATTTAAACGGCTACCCTGAACAGTTACTTTCTCAGGTTCGCACGCTTATTGCCGAACAGCGCCTTGGCACGGTACTGGAGAAACGTTATCCGGAGCACCATGATATTACGACCGACAAAGCACTTTATCAGTATACTCAGACACTGAAGAGCCAGTTTCTGCGTAATGCCCCACCGATTAATAAAGTGGTTTTTGACAGTAAAATTCACGTATTAAAGAATGCGCTCGGTTTGCATACTGCTCTCTCAAGGGTGCAGGGTAATAAGTTAAAAGCAAAAGCAGAAATTCGCGTGGCGACCATTTTCCGTCAGGCACCAGAACCCTTTTTACGTATGATTGTTGTACATGAATTGGCACATCTTAAGGAGAAAGATCACAACAAAGCGTTCTACTCCTTGTGTTGTCATATGGAACCGCAGTATCACCAGTTAGAGTTTGATACACGTCTTTGGCTCACTCAATTGTCGTTAAATAGTACGGCCTGATGAGGCATTATTTTCAATCTTACGGAGAATACCCCAGTCTATGATACGTTTCGCTGTGGTTGGTACAAACTGGATCACCCGCCAGTTTGTTGATGCTGCCCATGAAAGTGGCAAGTACAAACTTAATGCAGTTTACTCACGCAGTCTGGAGCAGGCACAAGCCTTTGCCAGTGACTATCCGGTGGAACATCTGTTCACTTCCCTTGAGGAAATGGCCGCCAGTGACGTCATCGATGCTGTTTATATCGCCAGCCCGAACTCATTTCATGCTGAACAAAGCATGTTATTCCTGCGTCACAAAAAACATGTCATTTGTGAGAAGCCATTTGCCTCTAATCTGCGTGAAGCCGAGGCCGCTATAGCCTGTGCTCGTGAAAATCAGGTCGTGTTGTTTGAGGCCTTTAAAACCGCCAGCCTGCCAAACTTTATTGCCTTGCAGCAAGCTCTGCCTAAGGTCGGTAAAATTCGTAAGGTCACGCTAAGTTATTGCCAGTACTCGTCGCGTTATCAGCGTTATCTGAATGGAGAGAATCCGAATACCTTTAATCCAGCCTTCTCAAATGGTTCGATTATGGATATTGGTTTCTATGTTCTGGCTTCTGCTGTCACCCTCTGGGGCCAGCCAAATTCGGTTCTGGCAAGTGCCTCTCTTTTGGACAGTGGCGTCGATGCCCACGGCTCAGTGCTGCTGCATTATGGCGACTTCGATGTCACCCTGCTGCACTCCAAAGTCAGTGACTCAGTGCTGGCAAGTGAGATTCAAGGCGAAGCCGGTTCACTGGTGATTGAAAAAGTATCAGAATGCCAGAAAATCACCTTTATTCCTCGGGGTGAAAAACCACAAAATCTGACGCAACCCCAACATATCAATACGATGCTGTATGAAGCGGAACTGTTTGCTGATCTGATAGAAAATCAGCATATCAACCACCCGGCACTGGAAGTTTCGCGGCTAACCTCCGCACTGGCAACAGAGATCCGTCTGCAAACAGGTGTAAAATTCCCGGCGGATGAGTTAGTTGAGGTCCTTGCAGGATAAATTTTCGCATTACACAGCAACAAAAGATTGACCCAATGAAGGCTTACTCCTATTTTATCTCTTGCAAAGGGGAGTAACTTCATTGCTGGTTAATCGTCATGACGATGCTTAAGCATCCGGTTGCCAGGCAACGTTTTAACGTTGTAAGTGAGACCTTGCCGGAAGGCGAACCCCTGTTGCAAGCGAAAGCGGCTGGCGTCTTCTGACGATAGCCGTTTTTTCGTTTTAAGGACTAAATTATGCATAGCGTTGGCACACCTTTACTCTGGTGCTCTTTTATCGTCGTCGTCGCCATCATGCTGGCTGTGGATCTGTTCCTCCAGAACCGCAAGGGTTCGCATGTCATGTCGATGAAGCAAGCCGTTGTCTGGTCACTCACCTGGGTCTCATTATCGTTACTGTTTAATCTGGCATTCTGGTGGTATTTGACCGGCACCGCCGGACGTGAAGTTGCCGATACGCAGGCCCTGGCTTTTCTTACCGGCTATTTGATTGAAAAAGCCCTTGCCGTTGATAACGTCTTCGTCTGGCTGATGCTGTTCAGCTACTTCTCCGTTCCTCCGGCTTTACAGCGCAGAGTACTGATCTATGGCGTACTGGGTGCTATCGTCCTGCGTACTATCATGATCTTTGCCGGAAGCTGGCTGATTAGCGAATTTGAATGGCTGCTTTATCTGTTCGGTGCCTTCTTGTTGTTTACCGGCTTGAAAATGGCGCTGGCGAAAGAAGATGGCACATCAATAAGTGAAAAACCTATGGTCAAATGGCTACAGAGTCGCCTGAGAATGACCGACACCATGGATTCAGACCACTTTTTTGTTCGTCGCTCAGGCGTACTTTACGCTACGCCGCTGTTACTGGTGCTGATTCTGGTGGAGTTCAGTGATGTTATTTTCGCGCTCGACAGTATTCCGGCTATTTTCGCAGTCACAACCGATCCGTTCATTGTGCTGACGTCCAATTTATTCGCCATTCTTGGCTTACGGGCAATGTATTTCTTGCTATCAGGTGTTGCAGAACGTTTCCCAATGTTGAAATACGGCTTGTCAGTAATACTGGTATTTATTGGTGTGAAGATGCTGATTATCGACTTTATTCATATCCCTGTTGGCGTCTCGCTGAGTGTGGTCGGTAGCATTCTGGCTCTGACTCTGCTGATCAATACCTGGGTTAACCATCAGACAGCGCGTAAACAGAGCAGAAAGTGACACTAAAACCAGAGGGGAAAACCTTAAAAACCCACTGATTTATATAGCATTAATGGCAATTATTGGCAGGAGAAACAAGCCAATAATTGCCCTGTATGAAGAGGATAAAAACTTAACAAAAAATATAACAAAAGAGTCGATATTAGTACTTTCGGTATGATTTTTAGGGTTACTCTTCCGAAATATTTAATATCCTTAACATATTTTTTAGACCGCTATAACAAAAAACACACCAAGCTGTTGATTTTAATATAACTTAATATTGTAAATTTGCGATATCCGCGTATATTAAAGAGCAATGGTTCCTGCGCGCGCGTACAGCACGTGATAGCACAGGAGCAGACTTACACCTCGCGATTATCTGAAAATTCGTACGTTCATATCGATAGCGCGGCGAATAGTCAAAAAAAGTCATTTTCTTCTCCGAGGGTAAGCAAACAGGGAATAGTGTCAGAGTGTGTAAATACCCTCGCCAGCACTACTTTCTATGAGCAAAATCACGTTATAACAGAAACAAATTCTGTTACGTACTGCACGGAGCTTTGTTACAATTAAATGCAATTCTACCGTTAACAGGCCGGTCTTGCTGCCTTATAGCCAGATTTCGCCAAGGTTTTGCAAAATGGGTAGTGAATTGTCATTAATAAAGCATAAAAAACAGTACGACATTCTACTCATCCGTTTTTAATACAGCGGCCGCTAAACGAAGTGCCAGGAACACTGAATGGAACTACTGACGCAACTGCTCAACGCTCTCTGGAGCCAGGATTTCGAAACGCTTGCTAACCCCTCAATGGTAGGCATGCTTTATTTTGTCTTATTCATGATTATTTTCTTGGAAAATGGATTACTTCCCGCAGCATTTTTGCCGGGTGACAGCCTTTTAGTGCTGGTGGGTGTATTAATTGCCAAGGGAGCAATGGGCTTTCCTGAGACCGTGGTTCTGCTGACTGTTGCCGCAAGTCTTGGCTGCTGGCTGAGTTATGTTCAGGGACGATGGCTTGGAAATTCAAAAACAGTCCAAAACTGGCTGTCACATCTTCCTCCACGTTACCATCAGCGCGCCCATCAGTTATTCCATAAACATGGATTGTCGGCGTTGCTTATTGGCCGGTTTATCGCTTTTGTACGTACCCTGCTACCGACCATTGCCGGACTTTCAGGCCTGAGCAATGCACGTTTCCAGTTCTTCAACTGGATGAGCGGATTTTTGTGGATCATAATATTAACTACACTAGGTTATCTGCTGGGAAATACGTCAATCTTTATGAAGTATGAACAGGCGTTAATGTCCTGTCTGATGCTGTTACCAGTTGTACTGCTGATTATTGGTCTGGTCGGCTCATTAATTGTGTACTGGCGTAAAAAACACAGCCCACGCGGTTAGGAGTACAAAATGAAATTATTTTCGTGCCGTCTGCGGATGGCACTATTTTTCGGCGTTATTGCTATTGCTTCTCTCGCCATTTGGTCAGGGATACCCTCAAAAGAGACGACGATAGAGATTAGTGTCGCCCGACAGGGTAACAGCCTGCCCGATGGTTTTTATGTCTGGCATCACCTGGATGCCCACGGCATAAGATTTAAAAGCATTACGCCTCAAAACAATAACTTACTCATAACGTTTGCCTCAAGCGCACAGAGTAACGCGGCGAAAGAGGTACTTCACCGCGCCTTACCTGGTGGCTATATTATCGATCAGCAAGAAAGCAACAGTCAGAATGCGATGACGTGGCTTTCTATTTTGCGTTCCGAGCACAACCACGCTTAAGCGTAAAATGTCAAACTATCTGAATTTTACTGACACCTCTTGGGATTTAATCAATTCCCGACTATGCTGTAAGAGCATTAATTAAAAAGTTAAGTTAAATTTTTCATATTGTTACACAAATAAGATGTCTCTAAGTAAGAGCTCTGTGTCACGTTAAAACTATCGGATGGTTTACTATGAAACATGTTGCTGCACTTGCTCTTTCCCTGCTGATTCTGGCCCCTGCTGCGCAAGCTAACCCACTTTGTGCTGAAAAAGAGCAAAATATTCAACGCGAGATAGGCCATGCTGAACAGCACAACAATCCACATCGTGTTGCCGGCCTGAAAAAAGCTTTGAGTGAAGTGCAAGAACACTGTACTGATAGCAAACTGATCGCCGACCATCAGGAAAAAATAGCCAGCCAGAAGCGTGAGATCGTTGAGCGTCAGTCAGACCTCAAAGAAGCCCGTGTGAAAGGTGATGCGGATAAAATAGCTAAACGTGAACAGAAACTTGCTGAAGCAGAGTCTGAACTGAAATCACTGGAAAAGCGGAAGTATTAACCGCGAAGGCAAGAAATCTTAAAGTTCATCCTCAACTATTCGGAGAGAATTATGTCTAAAGATTACACCTCAGAACATTTGCGCGCAGAGCTTAAATCTCTTGCAGATACCTTGGAAGATGTCCTGGACACCTCCACCGAAAAGTCAAAAACCGAGCTCGACAAACTGCGTAACAAAGCAGAGCAAGCACTACGCGATAGTCGTGCCCGCCTGAATAACGCAAGCGATGCCATTACCCACCAAACGCGTGAAGCTGCTGCTAAAGCGGACACCTACGTGCGTGAAAATCCTTGGACAGGTGTCGGTATTGGTGCTGCTGTTGGTGTCGTGCTGGGTATTCTGCTCGCACGTCGTTAATATGAATGATTCTCGTCAAACCCCAGGGCCGGGCAAAAGTGTGCTCGGCATGGGCCAGCGGCTGATAACTGTCATCGTCGGCATGGTCGAAACCCGTATTCGCCTTGCCGTCGTCGAACTTGAAGAAGAAAAAGCAAACCTTATCCAGCTGCTATTGATGCTGGGACTGACGATGCTGTTCATGGCATTTGGTTTGATGAGCCTGATGGTACTCGTCATCTGGGTTGTTGATGCCGAATATCGCCTGCACGTAATGATAGGAACAACGGTAACATTGTTGTTCTGTGCACTGGTATGCGGACTGTGGACACTCAAAAAATCACGTGAATCCACACTGCTGCGCCATACTCGCAATGAATTAGCTAATGACAGAGCCTTGCTCGATGAGGATAAGTCATGAAGGACAGAGAGCGTGAGCAACGCAAAACGGAATTGCTCAGCCAGATCCAACAGCAACGACTCAATCTCTCTGTCGCTAAACGTCAATGGTTAGAGGTCACCGAGCCCTATGACAAAGGGTGGAATACTCTGGTAAGCCTGCGTCGTTACTTTGTTGTGGCAGGTGGTGTTCTTGCCATTTGGAATGTTCGCCGTCCAGGAAAAATGATGCGGCTGGCCAGGCGCGGACTTAGCGTCTGGAGTACTTGGCGTGTGGTTCGTACCAGTCTTAACAAAACCTTATTTAAATGATAAAACACCGCTGCTTAAGCGGTGTTTTTCTTCCCCCTCCTTAGAACAATATATTTGAATAAGTTTGGCAATTTTCCTTGCTTACAATTATTCCCCATCAGTTTTATTCTTCTCTCCATCGACGGTAACCGCCCAATTTTGCGCTGAATTTCAGACATATTAAGCCCATGCCGTGTCAAACAAAAAAAATATTACTGGAGAGAGTAAGATGAAAAAATTAGAAGATATCGGCATCCTGGTTGCTCGTATTTTAATGCCAATCCTGTTTATCAGCGCAGGCTGGGGAAAAATCACGGGTTATGCGGGTACTCAGCAATACATGGAAGCGATGGGTGTCCCGGGAGGACTGCTGCCCCTGACAATTCTGCTTGAGTTTGGTGGTGGTCTGGCGATTCTGTTCGGCCTGCTGACACGCACCACTGCACTGATTACTGCAATCTTTACTTTACTGACCGCATTCTTGTTCCACAGCGACTTTGCTGAAGGCATGAACTCATTAATGTTTATGAAAAATCTGACTATTGCCGGTGGATATTTGCTGCTGGCACTGACTGGACCTGGTGCTATCAGTATCGACCGTCTGTTGAAGAAAAACGGGTAAGTTGAAGTTACTGTCTTAACGCAGCAAATATCGTTTTAACTGACCAGATCTATAAAGAAAAGAGGGAACACAATGTGCTCTCTCTTTTCTATCGTTCAATCACTACATTTCTCGTGCTTTCTGCAGTTCTTCTTTACGCGCCAGCGCATCCAGCAGTTTCTGGTGGATGCCACCAAAGCCGCCGTTACTCATCACTAAGACAGTGTCGCCTGGCTGGGCTGTTTTCACAATCATCTCCACCAGGGTATCGATATCGGCACTCCAGTGTGCAGGCTGAACGCAGGCATCAACAATATCGATAACCTGCCAGGGGATATTCTGCGGTTGCAGAATAAATACTTCATCTGCCCGACCGAGTGATGGCCCGAGGTCATCCTTACTGACACCCATTTTCATGGTGTTGGAGCGAGGTTCCAGTACTGCCAGAATACGTGCGGTTCCGCCAACTTTGCTGCGCAGAGCCGCCAGAGTGGCTAAAATTGCGGTTGGATGGTGGGCAAAATCATCATAGACCGCGACCTGGTAAGCTTCACCTCGTAGCTCAAGGCGACGCTGGGCGTTAATAAACTCCCCCAGGGCTGCTGCGGCATCCACCGGGGACACGCCCACATGACGGGCAGCAGCAATAGCCATTAGACCGTTATGCATATTGTGTTCGCCAACTAGCTGCCAGTTCACCTCAGCCACCATCTCGCCATCAAGATAGACGCACCAGGAAGAAGCATCCGTCGTCAGTTTTTCTGCACGCCAGTGACCTTGTTCTCCCCCCACCAGTTCCTGTTCGCTCCAGCAGCCCATCGCCAGGGTCTGTTTCAGGTTAGTGTCATTTTCAGGCCAGATAATCTTGCCTGACCCCGGAACAATGCGAACCAGATGGTGGAATTGCTTCTGTACCGCTTTTAAGTCATCAAAAATATCAGCGTGATCAAACTCAAGATTATTGAGGATCAAGGTCCGCGGACAGTAATGGACAAATTTAGAGCGTTTATCAAAAAACGCGCAATCATACTCGTCAGCTTCAATAACAAAGAAGTCGCTCTCACCTAAACGTGCCGAGACAGAAAAATTACCCGGTACCCCCCCAATCACAAAACCCGGTTTATAGCCGCAGGCTTCGAGGATCCAGGCCGCCATACCCGCAGTGGTGGTTTTACCGTGAGTTCCTGCTACCGCAATCACCCAGCGATCCCGCAGAACAAAGTCATGCAGCCACTGAGGACCAGACTGATAAGGAATATTTTGTTCTAACACCGCTTCCACACAAGGATTGCCACGTGTCATCGCATTGCCGATTATCACTAAATCAGGTTTGGGATCGAGCTGAGAGGGGTCATAGCCTTCTATCAGAGCGATTCCTTGTTTTTCCAGCAAAGTGCTCATCGGTGGATAAACATTAGCGTCAGAGCCTGTCACTTCATGGCCTAAAGACCGCGCCAGCAGTGCCAGTCCCCCCATAAAAGTGCCACAAATTCCAAGAATATGAATGCGCATAAAAAAATCCTTTCTCAATTTACTGTATATTCTAACCGCATGCTCAGGTGGTAAGAAACGCCTTTCTGGAGATTAGTTATTTTGCTGGCGCGATTCACCTAGGCACAATGTTTTGAAATTTTGTTAGTATTGTTTTAGTTTTTGAAACCAACATCCCTATCCAGGAAAAAAGACATGAAAACGTTAGGTGAATTTATTGTCGAGAAGCAACACGAGTTTCCACATGCAACGGGTGAACTCACTGCTTTACTGTCGGCAATAAAGCTGGGTGCCAAGATAATCCATCGTGATATCAACAAAGCAGGTCTGGTTGATATTCTGGGCGCTAGCGGGGCTGAAAATATTCAGGGTGAAGTTCAGCAGAAGCTTGATCTGTTTGCTAATGAAAAACTAAAAGCCGCGTTGAAAGCGCGTGGGATTGTTGCAGGTATCGCATCTGAAGAAGAAGACGATTTTGTTGCCTTTGAAGGATGCGAGAACGCAAAATACGTCGTCTTGATGGACCCGCTGGACGGTTCTTCAAATATCGACGTTAACGTTTCCGTCGGGACCATTTTCTCTATTTACCGCCGTATCACACCTGTTGGTCAGCCGGTAACTGAAGAAGACTTCCTGCAACCGGGTAATAAACAAGTGGCTGCTGGTTATGTGGTTTACGGCTCTTCAACCATGCTGGTTTATACCACCGGTTGTGGCGTACATGCTTTTACCTACGATCCTTCTTTAGGGGTGTTCTGTGTCTGTCAGGAACGTATGCGCTTTCCGGCCGAGGGGAATACTTACTCTATCAACGAAGGCAACTACATTAAATTCCCGAACGGTGTGAAGAAGTACATCAAATACTGCCAGGAAGAAGATGCGACGACTTCCCGTCCTTACACTTCACGTTATATTGGTTCTCTGGTTGCAGATTTCCATCGTAACTTACTGAAAGGTGGAATTTATCTTTACCCAAGCACCGCAAGCCATCCTGAAGGTAAATTGCGTTTGCTGTATGAAGGTAACCCAATGGCGTTTCTGGCGGAACAAGCTGGCGGTAAGGCGAGTGACGGAAAAGAACGTATTATGGATATTATCCCAACTGAGCTGCATCAGCGCCGTCCATTCTTCGTGGGCACCGCGAAAATGGTCGATGATGTAGAACGCTTTATCCGCGAATTCCCTGACGCGTAAAAATTACTGGAGGATAGCCCGTTCAGGGCTATCCTTTCAGAGAGGTGAATTAGCAGCGGAAGGATGCCATTGCCCTGACCAAATGCTGCGACTGATCTTCAAGTGAGCGCGTCGCCGCAGCAGACTGTTCAACCAGCGCCGCATTTTGCTGAGCCGCCTCATCCATTTGACTGACTGCAATACTGATTTGCTCAATTCCACTGCTTTGTTCATGAGATGCCTGAGAAATTTCCCGCATTATCTTGGTCATCCGCATAATCTCTTCGGCAATTTCATCCATGGTTTCACCGGCCTGATTCGCCAGTTTATGCCCTTCCATGACATGAACACGAGAGCTGCCAATCAAAGCACGGATCTCTTTCGCCGCGTCAGCACTACGACTGGCAAGCGTACGAACTTCGCTCGCGACCACGGCAAACCCACGACCTTGCTCTCCGGCACGAGCAGCTTCAACGGAAGCATTAAGTGCCAGAATATTGGTCTGGAAGGCAATACTATCAATCACGCCAAGAATATCGGCAATATTGTCAGAACTGCTTGAGATATCACGCATTTTTTCAATCACATAACAGACGATTTCACTGCCTTTATCGGCAGTCGATGATACCGTACCCGCCATTTTATGGGCTTGCTCAGCATTACTCGCATTCTGCCGTACAGTAGCGGTAATTTGCTCCATGCTGGCTGCTGTTTGTTCCAGCGATGATGCCGTTGACTCGGTACGGCTCGACAAGTGCTGATTACCTGTCGCCAGTTCCCGACTACCAATATCAATCTGTGAAGTCGCATCCCGAACCTGGCTAATAGACTCCACCAGAGAATTACGCATAGTGGTAATCGCTCCGGTAAGACGGCCAAACTCATTTTTCCCGGCTGGCGGTAAAGGTTGAGTCAAGTCCCCCTGCGCCACAAACTCCAGCTGAGAAATGGCATTATTGAGCGGTTTAAGCAGTAAATGGCGTAGTGCCAGCCAGCCCAGAACAATCACCGCTGCAGCAATCGCCGCGACCAGAATAATCAATCCCAGGACAATATTTTTTTGCCATTGGATCTCAGCAACATCAGCACTGCCGCGATCGTCGCCCCAGCTCTGGAAGGTTTGCACTGATTCATCCAGCCGCTTGCCCAAAGGGATCAGGTGGCTTTCAAGCAGGTCGTAATAGCCATCAACATCATTCTTTGCCAGCACAGCCAGCATGGGTTCAATTCCCTCTGCCATAAAGGTGTTATAGTCGCTAATAAGACTGGTCAGTAACTGCTTTCCTGTCTCATCATCACCCTCTGCACCACTGAGGATCGCCTCAGTTATCTCCTGACGGGCGCGCATAACGCCTGTTTCGATGTTTCTCAGAGTCGTCCCGGCGTCATCCAGCAAGCCGATTTCCATCTGTCGCACGGCCTGCCCTGCTTCGCTACGAGCACGTAATAAAGATATATATCCTTCATTCAGGCGCGCTATCTGTCCGCTTTGTAGCTGGTTCATTCTTTCGAGCGAGGTTGTGCTGTGCTGTAAGGCATAAAGGCCTAAGCTACTCACAACCAGTAACAGAAATGCCATCACGGATAAGAGTGACAGCAATCCGGTACGAATAGACAAACTCTTCAACATGCTTAAGCCCCGATTTCATAACGCCTGAAAAATGACGTGGGTTAATTATCGGCATCTGACGAGGAATATTTAAACAAATTTAGTTTAAACCAACCTAACTTATTATTAATTAATAACTAAATTCAAAAATCTTACATATAACATGGTTGCTATTCTGGCAGGTTACGCCCCGAAGATAAAAGAGCAAAAGACATTTTAGTCCAGTTGGCTATAATAGCCGACACTTGAAATAGACCTGATTAAAGGAAACAGACATGAGCTTACTCAACGTCCCTGCTGGAAAAGACCTGCCAGAAGATATCTACGTCGTTATTGAAATCCCAGCGAACGCTGACCCAATTAAATACGAAGTGGACAAAGATAGCGGTGCGCTGTTTGTTGACCGTTTTATGTCCACCGCTATGTTCTATCCATGCAACTATGGTTATATCAACCATACCCTGTCTCTGGATGGTGACCCGGTTGATGTTTTAGTCCCAACCCCATACCCATTAGAGCCAGGCAGTGTTATTCGTTGCCGTCCAGTAGGCGTTCTGAAAATGACTGATGAGTCAGGTGAAGACGCTAAGCTGGTTGCCGTTCCTCATACCAAGCTGAGCAAAGAGTACGATCACATTAAAGATGTGAACGACCTGCCTGAATTACTGAAAGCTCAGATCACTCACTTCTTCGAACATTACAAAGATCTCGAAAAAGGTAAGTGGGTTAAAGTTGACGGCTGGGATAATGCTGAAGCCGCGAAAGCTGAAATCATCTCTTCTTTCGAACGCGCAGCTAAAAAATAGTCCTGCCCGCCAGGATAACAATAATCGGCCGAACTCCCGGTTATGTTGCAAAAATCCGTAACTCCTCAGAGGTTACGGATTTTTTATTTCCCGTCGCGGAAATTATTTAACGTTAATGATAATACGTCGGTAAGAGGTTAGCGGCAGCAGGCCATTGATGCCCTTTACAGGGTCGGCAGCATTCAGGTTTTGTCTTCACAACAAAATCGTTCAAATAGCCGCCAAAGGCTCTCCTGGCGTAAAAAAAGATGCCGCAACGTTATCCGTTGCGGCCTCCTGTAAGAGCTTTACTGACAAGTATTACGCCAGACGGCGTGTTTTTATTTATAATGCAGCTATTAGGGTTATCCCCGACAGAGCAACATCAATACTTGTCTTTATCCAGCCAGTTTCCACTCTCAATTCTTGTCAGTCCGTCCACCGGACGCTGATAGACGTACATCCATGCACTCCCATAAGGCGTTTGAATAAGATGACGCTTATACTCCCCTCCCTGGGTACGAAGTGCATCCAGTTCCGACAATGTTGATGCATCAATCCGGTAGACTTCACCAATGACTTCCCCTTCGCCAGGTACGGCGCCCGGGTAATGCCCAAGACTGTATAACACGAAGTTATTTTCTGTATGCTCGCCCATTAATTGAGCATTGGTCATCCAGTGACTGTTGCCTTGCTTGCGTCGTAAACTACCGTAAACAAATATTCGCATTGCTAAAACTCAAACTGATAGAGCAGATCTAGCGCCTGATCAATACCAGACACCGCTTCCAGATATAGCCTAGGCATTAAGCGATAGCGCAAGGTTAACGTCGCTAAAGAATCAAAAATACCTACACCATACTTCACCTGTAGACCCGGTAGTACATAGCCGCTGACAACCACCTGAGAAGAATCACCCACTCCTGCAGTATCCAGCGTCAGATTACTCACACCGAATGTCTCACCGATTTTACCCACAATCTGACCACTTTGTGCAACCCCCAGCCCCACTAACATTGAGGTCATCACATCACCGTCACCTCCAGAGCTATTTAAACTCTGTCCACGCAGTAAATATGACAGAATTTCTTGCTGTGACATAAGTGGTACTGAAAACAGTTGTACCGCAGGTTCCGGAGCCAGTCCTATTACTCTGACACCTGCGATAACGTTATTTTCGGTTGATTGCGGGTTACGGATAGCCTCAATATTAACATAGGGTTGTGCCGGTGGGCCGGAGAATAATAACTCACCTTTACGGACAATCAAATCCTGACCGTAAGCGCGGAAGCGCCCCTGAGGGATCGATATCTGACCATTCAGTCCGAGCCCCTGCTTGTCCTGGGTCACAGCTAAATCACCGGTTAAGCGCGCCCGGAGTCCAAATGCATTCAGCCAGATATTATTCCCAATGCGAATTTTTAAATTACTGTTAATAGGCACCGAGACTGAGCGGGTTTCTATCGGCTGCAGATTCTCATTTAGCATCACCAGGTCGCTGGAAACACCCACAGCGCTTTCCGGCAATTCATGGACCGTAATACGGGCCCAGGGAATATCGACATAGCCATTAAGGGTAAAAGCACTCGGGGTCGCAATAAACTCGACATCCGGTGAAACATCCAGGCGGGCCATCGGTGGGACAGTGATACGGAGTTTGTCCCCCTTCGCAGCAATACGTGCGCGCCAGTTATCAATAACGGTCCAGTCAGCATCGCCATTGAGCACTATCTGCCCCTGACGAGTACGCAATGTACCCTGTAGTACGGAACTCATGCCGTTGAATTCAACCGCCATCTGACTTGGTTGCATTTCAACCGGCATAAAATTGCCAGCAATATCCAGGTTATTCAGCTGTAGCTGGCCATATACTTGCGGACGCAGGAGGTTACCGCCCAGGCGCAGGTTAGTATTCAGCAGACCTTGTACTTTCTCACCACGAGTAAAGATTGCGTTAACCATATCCAGTGAAATATTGCGGATATTCACGTTTCCGCCAAGGTTACGTTTCCCCTGTGGGTCACTTACCTTCACATCTCCCTCAAACTGACCATTATCTGACAATTTGATAAACCAACCCGCCTGAGCAAGATTATTTTTGATCTCTGCATTCAGGTTTAATTTCTCAAAAGCCAATGGTAGAGGCTGGCCGTTGACGTCCTGAACAACTTTTACCCCCTGGCCATTCAACGTCACTTTACCCTGGGGTAAGCCCCCCGCCTCACTGTCCCAGCTCACATTTGCTTTACCCGAAAATATGCCTGTTGCCTGCGTTTCAGCCGGTAAATAAGGTTTGATCATATTTAAGTTAAAACGTTTAAGATCAACCGCTGCATGACCTTTAGCACCGGCCTCTATCGGTTGTGGCACACAAAGTTCAGCATCCGGGTTAATCCAGCAATGCGGGCCTATTTCCACTTGTTGTTTCTGATTACTGAACGCAATCGGCATCACCCGACTCAAACGCCATGGCCCAACCAGGGTATCAAAACGCGTATCACTGAGCTGCCCGCTCCAGGTCTCTAGCTTTCTGTCAAAACTACCTGAGACGGTGAGTTGTCCGGATACGGGTTCACTCTGGATGCGGAGCTGTAACTTATGATTTTTCTCTTCTCCTTTAATTCCCATGGTGACCAGGGCGACATTGAAATCAGGGATCGCAATCCGCTCCATTCTCAGGTCCATATCACCACGGATAACATCATGAGAAACAATATCGCCTTTCACGAAAATTCGGGCGACCGAGAAGTCCTGGAAACGCAGGTTACTGGCGTTAATATCAGCCAGTACTTGCGGAGCATCGACCTCACCACGCACTTTAACCGAACCTTTGATCGCCCCACCCAGTCCTGGCAGGATGTTATCGAGGCCGGGGGCGTTAATAATGGCATCCAGATTAAGCGCTTTCTGACCGAACTCTCCTTTGATATCGGCCTGGTTACGTCCCAGCTGTAAACGCAAATCCGGGATATTCCACTGCATATAGTTGTTGCCGCGCACCTGGCCCTGGACGTTAACTTTATTCTCTTTAACGTTTCCTGAAAGCTTCAGTTCCGGAATATCAATTTGCCAGCTTCCACCGTAGAGACTACCGCTGGTTTTAATCTTCCCGTCCAGTTTTGCCGGCCATTCAGGAAACTGCTTAGCGGTATTGATATCTGCCAGAGTCAAGTCAGCGCGCCAGCTAATGGCCTTGGACCAGTCAAGGATCCCACTTAACTCGGTATTCCCCTGTAAAGCAGCCAAACGCAGTTTATCAATGGTAAATTGCTCGGTATTACCCTTTCCGTCAAGGAACAGGGTCGCCTCAGGAAGATCTTTTCCCTGGAAAGCACTGTTCAAAGACAGCTTATAGTCGGTCATTTTACCGCTAAAGCGGAATTTAAAATCATCAGCCTGGTAGGCTTTATCTCCGCTCAGAGGCCAGTACAGCTGTTTACTGTCGACAGCAAGATCCAGCGGCAATCCTGCTTCGGCAAGCCTTGTCTGCGCTTTCAAGTCGACATTGACTGGCCCGGATAGCGCGACGTCAACATCCAGCGTTTCACGCAGCGCACCGCCAATCTTGAGCGCAACTTGTTCACCGATAACAGGTTCGATATTGAGTGTACTATTGAGGCTCAGATTCACCGGCCAGTTACCCTGTAATCTGGCGGTTCCTGTGGCGTCTACTTTACCTTGTGAGGAGTCAACCGCAAGGGTATCGAGATTGATATCACTATTGATACTACTGGCCTTCAGCAGCAGAGAGTGAACCGCAAGCTCCGTGTCGCCGCTCAGACGCAGATCTGTGGCTGAAAACTGTTGAATATCGAGATTAATCGGCAGATTAACATCCGCCATTTGCGGTAAAAAAGGCTCGGCAAATAGCTTATTCAGGGTTTCACTCAGTGACTCTTCTTCAGCAACCGCTGGCAGTTCTGCTTCTTCAGCCGCTTCTACAACAGGGGTTTTTGGCAGGGCTATTTGCAAACCTTTCAGAGTGGTCGGCAGTAATGTCAAATTAATGTCTTGCCACTTCAAGCCTGAAGAGAACTCGCTGAGCGCAACGGAGGTGCCATCGATACTCAGGCTAATATTGTTCAGTCCGACATGGCTCAGCGTCAGGGGATAAGGCGTGGACAAATTCAGCGCCCCGGAATCTTCCTCCGGAACCTGTTCAGTCGGTGGCATCTTGCTGGTATCGATAGCGATATCTGCATCTGCCAGGGAAAAATCATCCACACACAGGCGACTGTCCCACAAACATCCTGGATCAAGTGCCAGATGGACAGTTCCCGCTTTCACATCAACACCTGGTTGCTGATAACGTAAATCCTTGAGAGTCAGATTGCGCCACCCACCGTCAACATTGCCAATATTCAGGCCTGGTACCCAGCGATTAGCGGCATTAAATAACAGATGCAGGCCAGGTGTTGTTCCGACTAAAAAACCGACTGTACTGACAAGGACTAACACAACAATCAATACTGCGAGGCTTATCTTTTTCCAGAGACTCATAGTTCAGGCCCCAAACCGATGTAAAACTGTAAACCCTTCTCATCTTTATCTGCGACGGGTACGGCAAAATCTAGCTTAATTGGCCCAACCGGGGACTGCCAGCGGACACCGATCCCGGCGCCAGTTTTGAAGTCACTCTTGGTAAAGTCATCGACAGCTTCACCGCTGTCCACAAATACCGCTCCCCACCATCTTCCGGTGACGTTGTACTGATATTCCAGTGAACCCGACACCATTCTTGAAGCACCTATCAGTTTCCCGTTATCGTCACGCGGTGAAATAGACTTGTATTTATAGCCGCGGATACTGCGATCCCCACCGGCAAAAAAGCGAAGATCCGGTGGAACACGAGAGAAATCATTGGTTTCTATCCAGCCAATAGTACCGCGAACCACAAAGCGATTTTTTTCCGCAAGCGTACGGATCCAGACGTTTTGAGCCTGGAAGATACCGAAGTCGACATCGGAGCCCCAGGAGGTATTAGAAACATCTATCGAGTAACGCTGTGAGTCACCCCATACTGGCATCAGACCACCACGGGAACGGGTACGACTCAGGTTAACCCCGGGATAAAGCAACATGGTGGTATTGGTCACATCAGCCTGGGTAAAGTGATCCAGACTCCAGCGCAAGTTAATATTACGCTGCCAGCCGCTCGATAAGTCCCAGTAGCGTGAGAGCACTGCGGTAGTAGAATCCGAACGAGTATCGTTTAAGTCGGTACGTTTAAAACCTGTTTGTACCAGGTAATACTGTTCAATAGGGTTTTTAAGCAGTGGAATTTTATAGCTAAAATCCAGCGTTTGTTCAGGGGCTGATAGCGTGGTAGTGGCCGTCAGACTTTGGCCATATTCGTTAACCCAGGGTTTTCTCCAGGAAGCTCTCAAACGAGGCCCGACATCCGTGGCATATCCGCCCCCCAGCTCGACGGAGTTTTGTGTACGCGGTGTCACCACCCCATCAAGTGGTAAGATTTTGGTTTCACGTGATTTATCAAAGTCAGGCGCCACAACGACCGAGTTAAACCAACCCGTTGCTGACAAGCGGCGGTTCAATTCGGCCAGTTCGCTTGACTGATAAACGTCTCCCTCTTTAAAAGGGATCAGGCTTTGCAGATAATCATCTCTAATCTGCGAGCCTTGAAAGGTCACTTTACCAAAGCGGTAACGCTCGCCACTATTGAAGTCGATGTCCCAAAACGCCTGATGTCTCGCCAGCGATACGCCAAGCTGACTTTTAACAAACTCACTGTCGAAATACCCTTCGCTTAAGGCAAGACTTGAAAGGTCACTCTTAAAACTGTCATAGTCGCCCTGATTGAGGATCGTACCTATTTTTGGCCGTGTTTTAAGCAGTGCGAGATATTTTTCATCTGTCCGCGCACCACCACTTAATACCACATCAGTTCCGCCAATCAGTACGGGCTCACCCGGCGAGACTTCAGCCTGCAAGACCTGGCGGCCTTTCCCTACCGGTGGAGGATGCAGAGTAAACTTAATGGTCGGTTCAAAATAACCCAGTGCTTTCAAACCTTCACGGATGGCATCATCGACGCGAGACTGGAAGCGTAAATCGGGGGTCACCTCATCACTCTGAATGGTCGATAACTGAGCACGTACGTTTTTTTGTAATTCGCCGCTCAAACCATCAACCTGTAATCGAATATTTGCGGCAGTAGCCCATGTACTCACCAGACACAGGCTGGTAATACATAAAATACGGATAGCTGGCACGTTTCCTCCTGAATTTCTGATTTCCCTGAACGGAAACATTCACACTACTTCGCGGAGACATCACGCGTCAGCAGAGACGTTGAAAATGGTTCACTCGCCTTGATATCTCTTTATATACCCAAAATAATTCGAGTTGCTTCCAGGCTCCCAGTTCCCCCGTCGATGAGCATAGATAAACTCTGTGATTCGGGGGCTGGACGCAGGTAACACCCAGGCAACTTGAAGTATGACGGGTATAATCTCATTATTCGCATGTATCGTCAGCCATTACGCCCATTGTGGCAACCTTACTCGACTCATTCCATTATAGTGGAGACACAGACTGATGCCTTTGTTTGACAAAACACAACCCGTATCACAGGCTAACGCCTTACCCGGTCGGAATTTTCCCATGCCTGTCGCCGAGATACATGCTGTAAACGGCCACTCTATGACAAATGTACCAGATAATATGGAAATTGCCCTGTTTGCTATGGGATGTTTCTGGGGCGTAGAACGTTTATACTGGGAAATACCCGGTGTTTATAGCACAGCAGCCGGCTACTCTGGCGGCTATACACCGAATCCGGGCTATCAAGAAGTCTGTACAGGTCAGACCGGCCATGCCGAAGTCGTAAGAGTAGTTTACGACCCGCAAGTGGTCAGCTTTGACAAGCTACTGCAAGCTTTCTGGGAAAATCATGACCCAGCCCAGGGAATGCGTCAAGGCGGAGATATCGGTACTCAGTACCGCTCAGCTATCTATCCCCTGACCCCCGAGCAAGATGCCGCTGCACGCGAAAGCTTAGAGCGTTTCCAGGCAGCAATGAAAGCATCAGGTGATACTCGTCAGGTTACCACTGAAATCACCCCAGCCAGCACCTTCTTCTATGCCGAAGATGACCACCAGCAATATCTGTTTGACTGCTCCCCGCCCTGAAGGACGGGGATTCCCAATTCACAGAGTCCAACCTAAACAGCATTAAGCGATTCAGGA
>NZ_CANMLV010000028.1 GCF_947498825.1 uncultured Cedecea sp.
CGAGTAGCGCAGCTTGGTAGCGCAACTGGTTTGGGACCAGTGGGTCGGAGGTTCGAATCCTCTCTCGCCGACCACATCCTGGAAAACCCCGCTTTGGCGGGGTTTTTGCTTTTTATTTCCCCTGAAAAATCTTCCTGCCATTATCTGCCTGACTGACCTGTATTTCTCGGACGTATTCATTATCAGCCGCTGACTCAGATCCCGCTGATATTCAAGGTTTATTGTATCTGTATCCAGAATGCGACAAGCAGCAGTGCAGGGTGTCTCTATATGGAGACTTTTAATCTACTGATAAATATTGATTTTTAATATTTATCATTTTTTTGTCTCTACTGAGCGACAGTTTTTGATTATTCAAAAGGGAAAGGAGTGAAAGAGAGGCGTTTAAAATCTCATTTAACATCTTGATCAGTGTTTGGTTATCAATAAATACAAGCAAAGAGAAATTCTGGCATGTATTGTGCAATACTATCTGTGTAGATGCTCATTCCACTTGTTATGTTCGCTTCGGCCTCATAAACCCAGGAATGACGCAGAGCCAAAATTATGATGCTTATTGTCCACCGGTAGATGTCGCCCTCAGGGTCTCATCCAACATCATGGGCACAACGTTGAGTGAAGCATCAATCAGTTGTCAAATCGACCTGTTTTAGCACCTGCCCTTTTGGGCAGGTGTTTTTTTTTATACCGAGCAGGGTGAGGTCGAATTCTGAAAGCCAGCAGACAGAAAAAAGGCGACATAGTAGTCGCCTTTTAGAGAGTTCCGGAATCAGATACCGGGATTATTTTTCAGTGTCAGCAATAATCCTTCACGTCGCATCAATGCGGCCTCTTCAGGCTGGTGCAACCTGTCGAGTGAGTCGGCAAGCCAGGCATAATCGAAAGCATCAGGGCGTTGCTTCAGCGCTTCACGGAAGGCATCAGATGCCTGTTGCCATTCACCCCGTTGCATCAGTAGCTGACCCAGAGTGCTATGAATAAGGGGTCTGTTGCCGTTTGCTTTCAACAGTTGGCGTAATGTTTTTTCCAGCTTTTCAGGTTCGCCTGATTTGAGGCGAGGCATCAGTATCACCAAACTATCGTCATACTGACGTTTAAGCCCTTCAAGAACGATATCCTGGGCGGCATCACTGTCATCACATTCAATCAAATGTTCAGCCATAGCGACTTGCAGTACCGTTTGCTGGCGAGTTTTACGGCTCTGGCTACGCCACCACGCTTTTAAACCATCATTACCCTGGTCTGCCATCGCCTGATCCATCAGACCTATCCAGGCCTGCTGCTGGAGTGCAGTGATATGGGCCTCGTCAGCAATTCTGACTTTCTCCATCGCGGGCAGAATATCCAGTAAAGAGCCCCAGGCGTTGGTACGCAGGTAGGCCTGTTCTGCCAGGCGCAATACTTCAGGATGGCGTGGCGCTATCTCAAGCAGTTTGTCGATGCCATGGCGTGCAGCATGATTTTCGTTACGTGCAAGTTGTAAACGAACACGAGTGATTTCAACGGGTAACTGATCATCGCTTTCCGCGAGTTCTGCAGCTCGCTCCAGATGCTGGTTAGCGCGAATTTCGTCTCCGCGTTGTTGTGCGGCTTCGGCTGCTATCAGGTAATTAACCATCGGCTGTTCAGCATGATCTGCATGGCGGCTCATCAGTTTTTCAACCTGACCGTGATCGCCTTCAGCCAGTTTTAGCAGTGCAGCTTTGGTCTGTTTGCTGGCGCGGCGACGCTTGCGCCCCATAAACCAACCGCGAGTGTGGGCTCCGGTACGAAAGATACGTCGCAGTAATGATGCAACCACAAACAACGCGATGACTGACAAAATATAGATAATCGCCAATCCGGTTACACTGGTGTTGATATCGTAGTTGTCTGTGCGGATCAGTACATAACCTTGATGACCAGCCAGCATAGGGCCAAGGATAATTCCGGCAATCAGTACCAGGAATAATAACAAGACTTTAATCATTATTATTCTCCCTTACTCGGCTCTGGAGTAGATTCAGGTTTTGCCTCTACTACGGTTTCAGGTTTGTCTTCGGGCTCTGCGGTTGTCGCTGTTGTGTTCGACTGAGGTGCTTCATCTGTTGGTGCTGTCGTGGATTGGGCAAACAGGCTACGTACCCGAGTTTGGACCAATTTTTCTAACAGGGCCTGACTTTGCAGAGCTTCAGGAACATCCATATTGATATTCTGGTCAATTAAGTTATCCAGCTCATCCAGGAAGGTTTTGGTTGAAGCATCATCGGTATCGTAATAAGCACGAACCCAAGTTGAAACGGTTTCCAGCGACTGTTTATAGATCTCTTGCTGGTGACGAGGCACTGCCTGAGCGGCAACCAGTAACTGGGAACGTATATTTTCCCGTAAGTAGATATCCTGATTAGGTGCGAGTAGCGGAATAGCCGTTTCATCCCGACGGCGTATGGTAATGAAACTATCCATAAAGCTGTTCCAGCTCTTGAGTAGATTCTGTCGCCATTCAGCGAGGCTGCCAGAGAGTTCAGTCCCGTCTGAATCCATCGGAGAACCATCACTATAGTTATCTGACAGTCTCAAGTTATCGATATTATTAGATAGCTGGTTCAGCTTGAGAATAATACCGTCGTAATCAACCTGAGAGATTTTTGCAAGTGTAGTAATATCATCAGTCAGGGCACGACGAACCGGGATGATACTCGGATCGTTCATATCGCTCAGGCTGGCATCCGCGGTTTTCAGTAATGCAGCAGCGGTAGTGACATCCTGATCGCTCCAAAGCTTACGACCAGCAAGTTTGACCAGAAAATCGGCTTGAGAAAGCAGCCAGGCTTTAGCATCGTTCCCTGAAAAACTGGCGACTTTCTCCTGAACTGTCTCGAGCTGCTGAGTCAAAATAGCCTGTTGTTTTAATGAATCTTGCAAGGCAGCGGTTTGCTGCGCTAACTGAGCACTAAATTCGCGTTGTTGTGCAGTTTGTTGCTCTTGCAATAACTGCAGTTGATTGGTCAGCGCTGTATTAGCAGCAGTTTGTGAAGAAAGCTGAGAACCGCTGTAGTGATAAACCCCGCCTGCTACCGCTAAGGCAATAACAATAGCGATAGCCCCGAGAGCAATTCCTACACTACCTGTGCGGCTATTTTTTGCCGTGGATTCAGACGATTGCGTGGTCTCTACCGCTGATTTAATTTCTTCGGCAGCAGTGTCGGAGTTGTTCTGTTGTTCCGTCATTGTGGCGTCCCGTATTTTTAGGTTAATTGTAGCGCGCGTAATAGCGCGTCATTATCCGCGTTATCAGCGACCAGAATATTATGCCAACCCAGATGTCTGGCAAGGCTTGCCAGTCGTTCACTTACCACCAGTAACTGGCATTGAAGTAGCCAATTTTCACGATACCAGACTGGGATCAGTGTATAGAGTTGTTGCAGCATTTCACCGCTGGTGACAACAATGATTGATATCTGGCGTTCATACCACCGCCAGGCCTCTTCCAATGGGTTATAATTTATTTCATTGCGTTGATAACATTCACAAAAAGTGACTTTTGCACCGCGTTCTTGCAGTGTCTCCCCTAATAACTCCCGACCACCATTACCACGCAAAATGAGCGCTTGTTTACCCTCAATCTGCTGTAACTCTGGCAATTGTAGCAGTACCTCACTGGTTTCCTTGCCTTGAGGATAGTGAATCGTTAAATGACTGACTGCATGTAAAGTCAGTGCGGTTGTGCGCCCAATAGCAAACCAAGAGTGTTCTTTTGGCCAGTTAATACCGTTTTGGCGTAACAGCGGGTTAGCAAAATGTACAACGTTCTGCGACAGGACAAAAACCAGAGAGTCTGCCGGTAATGCCGCTAACTGGCCTGGCAACTGCGCTAATTGTCGGCCTGGCGTAAACTCGATTAACGGAAAACTGTACGCCATTTTCCCCAGTGCGAGCAGACGGGCGACTAACTCTTCCCCTGTAGGGGAAGGGCGAGTGACGAGAATAGTCACGCAGGTGCTTCTCCATTGTACACTTCAGCAAGGATCTCCCGCGCTCCCTTTGCCAGTAACTCTTCGGCCAGAGATACTCCGATAGATATCGCATCTTCTGGTTTGCCGCGACGTTCACCGCGAATCATCATCAGACCATCAGGTGTGCCGACCAGCGCGCGTAACCAGAGTTCGCCATTATTTAATTCAGAATAGCTACCGATCGGAACTTGGCATCCGCCTTCCAGGCGAATATTCATCGCGCGTTCAGCACTGACTCTGATCGCCGTTTCAGTGTGATTCAGGGGGGCAAGTAGGGCCTGAGTATGGGTATCATCCAGTCGACATTCGATACCTACCGCACCCTGACCTACTGCAGGTAATGATACCTCTGGCGGCAATGCATAACGAATACGTGCTTGCATCTCAAGGCGATTCAATCCTGCAACAGCAAGAATAATGGCATCGTATTCGCCGTTATCCAGTTTGCCCAGTCGCGTGCCCAGGTTGCCTCGGAGTGAACGAATAATCAGATCAGGACGCCGTTCAGCTAGCTGACACTGTCTGCGTAAACTGGAGGTGCCGACGATACTCCCTGCTGGCAGTGCCTCCAGATTGTCATAGTGGTTGGATACAAAAGCATCTCTGGGATCATCACGCTCACAGATAGTCACCAGACCAAGGCCTTCAGGAAAAGCAACCGGTACATCCTTCAGGGAGTGCACTGCGATATCGGCACGCCCATCAAGGAGAGCAAGTTCCAGTTCTTTGACAAATAAGCCTTTTCCACCCACTTTTGCCAACGGGGTATCCAGCAGAATATCACCGCGAGTAACCATAGGGACTAACTCCACAGTGAGCTGTGGATGAAAGTGTTCCAGTTGTTTCTTAACAAAATGTGCTTGCCAGAGTGCAAGAGGGCTTTGGCGAGTCGCAATTCTTAGTATATTGTCTAGCATGCTTGTTACCGTATTTATCATCTACTGACCATCCTACCACTGTTAACGGAAGGCTGTCAGTGTTGGTGGTTTGGTGACCAGGGAAGGCTGATACCTGAAATCAGGAAAAATAAAGCAGATGTGTGGGGATATCATTCCTCTAATATCGTATCTGGCTTTACGGTCAACGGGCAAGGTGTTAAATTGATCACGTTTCCAGCAATTTTTTTCAGGCAACTTATAGCGCAGAAAAAAATTACCGGAAATCGGATTTTTTCGTGATACTGAAACTATCAGGCGATGCGTCTTGTACCTCTATATTGAGACTCTAAAGCAGAGACTGGATGCCATAAACCAATTGCGCGTAGATCGCGCACTTGCTGCTATGGGCCCTGCTTTCCAGCAGGTATACAGTTTACTGCCAATATTGTTACATTATAACCACCCACTGATGCCGGGTTACCTTGAAGGTAATGTTCCCCGCGGCGTTTGCCTGTACACGCCTGATGAAACCCAGAGCCACTATCTTAGCGGTCTTGAACTGCAGTACGGTTTACAGTTACCGGAGACGCCATCAGGTGAACTGCCACTGACCGGGCTGTACTCTATGGGGAGTACTTCTTCTGTTGGACAGAGCTGCTCTTCTGATCTCGATATCTGGGTCTGTCATCAGTCATGGCTGGATAACGAAGAGCGCCAGTTACTACAAAGAAAATGTCATTTACTGGAAACCTGGGCCGCTTCACTTGGGGTTGAGGTCAGTTTCTTCCTGATCGATGAAAACCGTTTTCGTCATAACACCAGCGGTAGTCTGGGTGGCGAAGACTGTGGCTCGACCCAGCATATTTTACTGTTGGATGAATTCTATCGCACTGCAGTACGCATGGCAGGGAAACGTATTCTTTGGAGTATGGTGCCTTGTAATGAAGAAGAGCATTACGATGAATATGTCATGACGCTCTATGCTCAGGGTGTACTGACACCAAACGAATGGCTGGACTTAGGGGGGCTGAGCTCTCTGTCGGCAGAAGAGTACTTTGGTGCCAGTTTGTGGCAGTTATACAAGAGTATCGATTCTCCTTATAAAGCAGTGATGAAAACCCTGCTGTTAGAAGCCTATTCCTGGGAATATCCGAATACCAGACTATTAGCCAAAGACATTAAGCAGCGGCTACACGATGGCGAGATCGTTTCTTTCGGGCTCGATCCCTATTGCATGATGCTGGATCGGGTTACGGAATATCTTACGCAGCTTAATGATATGACGCGTCTTGACTTAGTTCGTCGCTGTTTTTATCTGAAAGTGTGTGAAAAATTATCGCGTGAACGGGCCTGTGTTGGCTGGCGTCGTGAAATCCTTGGCCAGCTGGTGAAAAGCTGGGGTTGGGATAATGAACGTCTGGCGATGCTGGACAACCGGGCCAACTGGAAAATCGATCAAGTACGCGAAGCACACAATGAGCTACTTGATGCCATGATGCAGAGTTACCGCAATTTGATTCGTTTCGCGCGTCGTAATAATCTGAGCGTCTCTGCCAGTCCTCAAGATATCGGCGTTCTGACACGTAAACTCTATGCTGCATTTGAAGCACTGCCGGGTAAAGTCACCCTGGTGAACCCGCAAATCTCACCAGACTTGAGTGAACCGAATCTGACGTTTATCTACGTTCCACCCGGCCGTACTAATCGTTCTGGCTGGTATCTTTACAATCGGGCGCCGAATATGGACTCCATTGTGAGCCATCAACCGCTGGAATATAACCGTTATCTTAATAAATTGATTGCATGGGCCTATTTTAACGGCTTGCTGACTTCACGCACCCAATTGTTTATTAAGGGAAATAAAATAAGTGATTTACCGAAGCTGCAGGAAATGGTTTCTGACGTATCCAATAGCTTCCCACTGAGATTACCAGCTCCGACACCAAAAGCGCTCTACAGCCCATGTGAAATCCGTCATCTGGCGATTATCGTTAACCTGGAATATGACCCGACGGCGGCGTTCCGCGACCAAGTGGTACATATTGATTTTCGTAAGCTGGATGTTTTCAGCTTTGGTGAAGAGCAGCAGTGCCTGATAGGTAGTATTGATCTACTGTACCGTAACTCATGGAATGAAGTCAGAACGCTGCATTTCAATGGTGAGCAGGCCATGATCGAAGCTCTGAAGACGATTCTTGGGAAAATGCATCAGGATGCTTCTCCTCCAGACTGCGTTGAGGTGTTCTGTTACAGCCAGCATTTGCGTGGACTGATTCGTACCCGGGTTCAGCAACTGGTCTCAGAGTGTATTGAATTCCGTCTTTCCAGCACCAGACTGGAACCGGGCCGTTTTAAAGCCCTGCGTGTTGCTGGTCAGACATGGGGACTGTTCTTTGAGCGTGTAAACGTGTCAGTACAGAAACTCGAAAATGCGGTTGAGTTTTACGGTGCTATTTCGCATAACAAACTGCATGGCTTATCGATGCAGGTCGAAACGAATCAAGTGACATTGCCATCCGTGGTTGATGGTTATGCCAGCGAAGGGATTATTCAATTTTTCTTTGAAGATACCCAAGAAGAGCAGGGCTTTAATATCTACATTCTTGATGAAAGTAACCGGGCTGAGGTTTATCACCATTGTGAGGGCAGTAAAGAAGAACTCATTCGTGATGTCAGTCGCTTTTACTCTTCTTCTCACGATCGTTTTACCTACGGTTCGAGTTTTATCAATTTCAACTTACCGCAGTTCTATCAGATTGTGAAAGTCGACGGACGTGTTCAGGTGATGCCCTTTCGTCCGCAGGCGATGACTTCACTCTCTGCTGCGCCGAACTCTCAAAATGGCAATACAGCGCAGCCTCAGCTTCAACAGCAGTATGAGTCTTAATTAGCGAAGCTGACAGTTTCCCCTGCTTGTTCTGAGCTGGCTTGTTCCAGCAGCTGCCAGAACTCACCGCCGCTGCGATCGCAAATCCAAGAGTCACCTTTTAAATCAAAGTGATATCCACCACTTTTTGTCGCCAGCCATACCTGATGGAATGGCTCCTGGCGATTAATGATGATCTTGCTGCCGTTTTCAAAACTGAGTGTCAATACACCGCCGTTTATTTCACAGTCAATATCACTATCGCCGTCCCAGTTATCAAGGCGTTCTTCTATAGTCAGCCAAAGGCCGTCAGCCAGTTGATGAAATTCACTGTCGTTCATGTCTGCTTCCTGTTTGAGTTTTAAGGCAGTATATACTCGTCATACTCCCTGTTGCTTGATTGTTGCTGCTACGACGAATTATTTTGCCTCTATAAAGTACAGTATCCGCTATTTTCCGCTGATTTGAAGAGAGAACATTTTCATTTTTCAGATAAAGGTGGAGCACTTTTGACAACAACGGATAATCAATAGTATTGCTTTTCAGACTTCACCTGCGATGATAGACACAAGATTTGTGAATCACAGGCAACGTCATAATGAAGAAAATTTTCTGCACGCTGGTTGTCGTAACGACGCTGGCCGCTCTAACAGGCTGCGGCCTGAAAGGGCCCCTGTATTTTCCACCCGCGGACAAAGAACAAACACCAACGACACAGAGCGTACCAAAAGAAGATCCGGTTGAAGCGACACCTTCACGTAATGATCGTGGGACGGGGGACGGACCTACACAGGTTGTTTACTAATATAGCTGTCTTATTTCAAAATACAGGTGCGTTGCGCTTACTTACCCGAACCACTTACTTGAATAAGCCTGTCGGGACGGACCACCTGTAACCCGGATAGTTTTGGATGTATCGTGCTTTGTAACTGCGATAATGGAGCAAAAAATGCAGTTCTCTAAAATGCATGGCCTTGGTAACGATTTTATGGTCGTTGATGCGGTAACGCAGAATATCTATTTCTCACCAGAATTGATCCGACGTTTAGCGGATCGTCATTTGGGGGTCGGTTTCGATCAGTTACTGGTTGTTGAACCGCCTTACGATCCGGATCTTGATTTTCATTATCGGATCTTTAATGCTGATGGCAGCGAAGTGTCTCAATGCGGGAACGGTGCCCGCTGTTTTGCCCGCTTTGTTCGTCTTAAAGGACTGACAAATAAAAGAGAAATCAATGTCAGCACTGCAAACGGACGTATGGTTCTGAGCGTCACAGAAGACGAGCTGGTACGCGTGAATATGGGGGAGCCAAATTTTGAGCCTTCCCAGGTTCCTTTCCGGGCGGTAAAAGCTGAAAAGACCTATATCATGCGTGCGGCAGAACAAACCGTAATGTGTGGTGTCGTTTCTATGGGTAACCCACATTGTGTGATTCAGGTTGATAACACGGAAACTGCTGAAGTTGAAACCCTCGGGCCCGTGATGGAAAGTCATGAGCGTTTCCCGGAACGTGCCAACATTGGTTTTATGCAAGTCGTCACTCGGGAGCATATTCGCTTACGCGTTTATGAACGCGGTGCAGGGGAAACTCAGGCTTGCGGTAGTGGCGCATGTGGCGCAGTGGCTGTGGGGGTTCTCCAGGGTATTTTGGCTGATCAGGTCCGCGTGGAATTACCCGGCGGGCGTCTTGATATTGCCTGGAAAGGGCCGGGGTCACCGCTGTTTATGACTGGCCCTGCAACACATGTTTATGACGGATTTATACATCTATGAAAGAGGTTGGGGAAAAGCAAAGCGTACTGCCAGAATTAGACGATAGAACTATCGTTGACTATCTACAGCGTAACCCCGATTTCTTTATGCGTAATGCTCAGCAAGTTGAAATGTTGCAAGTCCCGCACCCGATTCGGGGCACTGTTTCACTGGTGGAGTGGCACCTGGCACGCCAGCGTAACCACATCAAAAGCCTTGAGGAGAATATTGGCCAGCTATTGAGCCAGGCTGAAGCCAATGAAGCCCTTTTTTGTCGCTTGCTACAACTCCAGGGGAATTTGGCATCTGCCTCGAGCCTGCAAGAAATGCTGGACAGGTTACAGCGTTGGGCCCGAAAAATTGGCCTCGCAGGTGCCAGTATTCGCCTGTTTACTGATAGCTGGCGTATTGGTGCTCCCTCTGGTTTTATTCACTTAGGACTCAGCCGTCAGTCATTTGAACATTTACGTATTCAGAGATTAGGGGAACAGCAGCACTACCTTGGGCCGCTAAATGGTCCTGAATTATTGCTGCTTTTACCTGAGGCTAAAGCTGTGGGTTCCGTGGCGCTGTCACTGATGGGAGATGCGGGGGTTATCATTTTTAGTAGCCGTGACCCCAGGCACTATTATCAAGGGCAGGGAACCCGCTTGCTGGATGAACTGGCACTGATGCTACCAGAGTTACTTGAGCGTTGGGTTGAGCGGTTATGACTGACGTTTCTCCACTGCTACAGAGTGTCGAAGACTTTCTGCGTTATCTGAAGGTGGAGCGGCAACTGAGCCCATTGACCCGTCTCAATTATCAGCGGCAGTTAGCGGCAATTGTACAACTGGCCGACGAGATGAAACTCAGAAGCTGGGAACAGTGTGACGCTGCGATGGTGCGTTCTATTGCGGTACGGAGCCGAAAGGCAGGTTTACAGGCGTCAAGTCTGGCATTGCGTTTATCCGCTTTGCGTAGTTTCTTCGACTGGCAGATAGGCCAGGGCCTGTTGCTGGCAAACCCGGCAAAAGGGATCTCTACCCCGAAGACCAGCAGATTACTGCCGAAGAATATTGATGTTGATGATGTTAATCAGTTACTGAATATTGATATTAACGACCCGCTGGCGGTGCGCGATCGTGCGATGCTCGAAATAATGTATGGTGCCGGGCTGCGTCTGTCAGAGCTGGTGAATATGGATTGCCGTCATTTGGATCTTGCAACGGGTGATGCCTGGGTCACAGGTAAGGGTAGTAAAGAACGCCGTATACCCGTTGGCCGTAGTGCGGTGAGCTGGGTTGAGCACTGGTTATTGCTGCGTGAACTTTTTGGGCCCGATGATGACGCTTTATTCCTGGCAAAAACTGGTAAGCGAATATCTACTCGTAATGTCCAAAAACGTTTTGCAGAATGGGGAATTAAACAGGGGCTTAATAGCCATGTTCATCCCCATAAACTACGTCACTCTTTTGCGACTCATATGCTTGAATCTAGCGGTGATCTGCGTGCAGTTCAGGAGCTACTTGGTCATGCCAATCTCTCGACCACACAAATCTATACTCACCTCGACTTTCAACATTTGGCATCCATTTATGATTCCGCACATCCACGTGCGAAACGGGGTAAATCATAATGCATTTTTACCGCCCACTGGAGCAGATATCTGCCCTGACTTTTGATCTGGACGATACTCTTTATGATAACCGTCCAGTCATCAAACGGACGACCAAAGAACTGATGGCATTTGTGCAGGGTTATCACCGTCGGCTGAATAATTTTACCGAATCTGATTTTGAACGTTATCGCCAGGCATTGTTGCAAGATGACCCTGAAATTTATCACGATGTGACGGAATGGCGGCGGCGCTCAATTGAGCTGGCAATGCTGGATATCGGACTCACGGCATCACAAGCCAGTGAGGGTGCCACCGGGGCGATGGCAAACTTTGCGCAATGGCGTAGCCGGATAGATATACCGCAGGAAACGCATGATACCCTGGCAAAACTTGCGGAAAAATGGCCCCTGGCTGCGATCACCAATGGTAATGCTGAGCCGCATCTGTTCGGGCTCGATCAATATTTTACCTTTATTTTGCGCGCCGGTCCTGACGGACGCTCTAAACCTTTCGCTGATATGTACCAATTGGCTGCAGAAAAGTTAAATCTCCCGCTGGAGCAGATTCTGCATGTAGGCGACGACCTGACGACGGATGTCGGTGGGGCGATAGCCAGCGGTATGCAGGCATGCTGGATTAATCTTCGTGGTGGGGACTTAATGCAGATAAAGGATAGCCGTTTATTACCTCATCTCGAAATTTCACGGTTGGCATCCTTGAGTGCGCTGATATAATCACCGTAACTCTGTATAAAATACCAGGGGTTGAGACTCGACAGCAATAAGCTGATAAGTATCTGTTGTCGACACTTACCGGCCGGACTTGGCTAAATTTTTACAATCCCTTTAATGGCGGTGCCCATGGACGTTTCTTACTTGCTTGATGGCCTTAATGATAAACAGCGTGATGCAGTTGCCGCAACACGCAGCAATATGCTGGTCCTGGCCGGGGCTGGCAGTGGTAAGACTCGGGTTCTGGTGCATCGTATCGCCTGGTTGATTACCGTGGAACAGTGCTCGCCTTATTCGATTATGGCGGTGACTTTTACCAATAAAGCGGCGGCGGAGATGCGTCACCGTATTGGCCAGTTGATGGGCACCAGCCAAGGTGGAATGTGGGTCGGAACCTTCCATGGTCTGGCGCATCGACTGCTACGTGCCCACCATATGGATGCCCGATTACCGCAGGACTTCCAGATCCTCGATAGCGAAGATCAGCTTCGTTTGCTTAAGCGGCTTATCAAGGCGATGAATCTTGATGAAAAGCAATGGCCGGCACGTCAGGCAATGTGGTACATCAACGGCAAAAAAGATGAGGGCTTACGTCCCCAGCATATCGAAAGTTATGGTAATCCGGTTGAGCAAACCTGGCTAAAAATCTACCAGGGCTATCAGGAAGCTTGTGACAGAGCCGGGCTGGTGGATTTCGCCGAACTGTTACTTCGCGCCCATGAACTCTGGCTCAATAAACCACATATCCTTAATCATTATCGCGAACGCTTTACCAATATCCTGGTGGATGAATTCCAGGATACCAACAATATTCAGTATGCGTGGATCCGCTTGCTGGCAGGTGAAAGCGGTAAGGTGATGATCGTCGGCGATGACGACCAGTCGATTTATGGCTGGCGCGGTGCGCAGGTTGAAAATATTCAGCGCTTCCTGAATGATTTTCCTGGTGCCCAGACTATCCGGCTGGAGCAAAACTACCGTTCTACCAATACCATCTTAAGTGCAGCTAACGCTCTGATTGCTAATAATGCCGGTCGTTTGGGTAAAGAACTCTGGACCGAAGGTGGTGAAGGTGAGCCGATTTCGCTGTACTGCGCGTTCAATGAACTGGACGAAGCGCGTTTTGTGGTTAACCGCATTAAAACCTGGCAAGAGCAAGGGGGAGCACTGGAGAAATGCGCCATTCTCTATCGCAGTAATGCCCAGTCTCGCGTGCTGGAAGAGGCGTTACTCCAGGCGGCTATGCCCTACCGTATTTACGGTGGAATGCGCTTCTTTGAGCGTCAGGAAATTAAAGATGCGCTCTCTTACCTGCGTTTAATGGCGAATCGCAACGATGATGCAGGATTTGAGCGTGTCGTGAATACGCCTCCTCGTGGCATTGGCGATCGCACGCTTGATGTGGTGCGGCAAACGGCCAGAGACCGACAGCTTACGATGTGGCAAGCCTCAAGAGCGTTGCTTCAGGAGAAGGCTCTCGCAGGGCGTGCTGCTTCAGCACTCCAGCGTTTTATTGAACTGATTGATGCTTTAGCCCACGAAACGGCTGAGATGCCTTTGCATGTTCAAACTGACAAAGTGATTAAAGATTCCGGCCTGTTTATGATGTATGAGCAGGAAAAAGGTGAAAAAGGTCAGACCCGAGTTGAAAACCTCGAGGAGCTGGTCACCGCAACCCGGCAATTTAGCTATCAGGATGAAGATCAAGATCTGATGCCATTACAGGCGTTTCTTTCCCATGCGGCGCTAGAAGCCGGGGAAGGTCAGGCTGATACCTGGCAGGATGCGGTTCAACTGATGACCCTGCATTCAGCAAAAGGGCTTGAGTTCCCACAAGTGTTTATCGTTGGTATAGAAGAGGGCATGTTCCCGAGCCAAATGTCATTGGATGAAGGTGGCAGGCTGGAAGAAGAGCGCCGCCTGGCTTACGTAGGTGTGACCAGGGCAATGCAAAAACTGACCCTTACCTATGCCGAAACGCGGCGCTTATACGGTAAAGAAGTCTATCATCGACCTTCACGATTTATCGGTGAGTTGCCAGAACATTGCGTTGAAGAAGTGCGGTTACGGGCGAGTGTCAGCCGTCCGGTTAGCCATCAACGTATGGGTACCCCTATTTCCAGTAATGATTCAGGTTTTAGCCTTGGCCAGCGTGTGCGTCATCCTAAGTTTGGTGAGGGGACAGTGGTTAATCTTGAAGGGAGCGGTGAACATAGCCGAGTTCAAATTGCTTTTCCAGGGCAGGGGATCAAGTGGCTGGTAGCGGCTTATGCCAGACTGGAAACTGTCTAACCATCAGATAAATAATATCATTATTATTGATATCATATCTTGATGACAGCAGTATGATAGTGCTCTTGAGCGGTATCATACTGTCTGTTGACGCTTTATTTTTGCTCGCGTAACATGCGGGCATTATTACGCTAACGGGATACTCACCTTGGACACACCCAGTAGATACTGGCTCAATGACCTGCCATCAAGGTTCAACTTCTAAGGCTATCCTCTGATACTGATAACCTTTGTGGTTGTCAGTGATATCTTTTCCATTTGAGTCAGATTGTTGAATGGTCTGAACCCTCTGTGGTTTCTAAATGTGTGCCAAGTGAACTGTCCCTGATATTTTTTGTATTGGGAGTCACGGTCATGCTAAGCGCATTTCAACTGGAAGAGAATCGCCTGTGTCGTATTGAACTGGATGAAAATGAGAACCTGTCCGATTCACTCTGGGTTGATTTGGTTGAACCGGAAGAGAGCGAGCGAGATCGCGTTCAGCTAGAGCTTGGCCAGAGCCTGGCGACTCGACCAGAGCTTGAAGATATCGAATCCTCAGCCCGTTTCTTTGAAGATGAAGATGGTCTGCACATTCACTCCTTTTTCTTTTTTGAAGACGCTGAAGACCATGCGGGTAACAGCACCGTCGCTTTTACTATTCGTGAAGGTCGGCTATATACCTTACGTGAACGTGAGCTGCCCGCTTTTCGTCTCTATCGTATGCGTGCCCGTAAACAGTCAATGGTGGATGGAAATCCTTTTGAACTGTTACTTGATCTGTTTGAAACCAAAATTGAACAACTGGCTGATGAAATAGAAAATATCTATAGCGACCTGGAGAAGCTAAGCCGTGTCATCATGGAAGGCCGCCAAGGCGCTGAGTATGATGCGGCGCTTTCAACTTTGGCCGAACAAGAAGATATCGGCTGGAAAGTCCGCCTGTGTTTGATGGATACCCAGCGAGCGCTGAACTTTCTGTTACGCAAAGCGCGCTTACCAGTTAGCCAGCTGGAACAGGCTCGAGAAATTTTACGAGATATCGAGTCTCTGCTCCCCCATAACGAATCTCTGTTCCAAAAGGTGAACTTCCTGATGCAGGCAGCAATGGGATTTATCAGTATTGAGCAAAACCGCATCATTAAGATCTTTTCCGTGGTGTCGGTTGTCTTCCTGCCACCGACGCTGGTGGCATCCAGCTATGGTATGAACTTTGAATTTATGCCGGAACTGACCTGGAGCTTTGGTTATCCCTCAGCGATTATCCTGATGATGTTGGCGGGACTGGCGCCTTATCTTTACTTTAAACGGCGTAACTGGTTATAAAAATAATGACAAAGTTCTGGCTTATCGGTCAGAACTTTAAGTTAATGATGAAATAATTGAAATTTATTATTAACTATTCAGAGGTCATTCTCCCCTGGTTGATATTACGGTCATACCTGACGAAGAGGTCATGGAGCACCGACGTATGGCCGCCCTGACGCTGCTGCAGAAACATATTTATCACAGAGAACTGTCAGTCCGCTGGATAATCCGACGCCCCTGTTGCTGACAGAGGCATGCCAGGATTGCTATCCAGACCCGCTAACTCAGTTGAGCTTTAAGCGCTTTCCGCGCCCGACGCTGAGTATAGATAGCATCGGTAATAAACAGTATCAGCGCAACCCAGATAAACCCAAATGTTACCAGTTTATCTTGGGTAACCACTTCGCCATATAGCAGGGTAGCCAGCAAAAATATCAGAATCGGACCACTGTAGAGAAAGAAACCGAGCGTTGAGAGACGCAGGCGATTTGCTGCTGCGGTGAAACAGAGCAACGGTACAGTGGTAATCACCCCTGCAAATATCAGTAACAGGTTCAGTAACCAGCTATTTGCGGTCATATCGCTGGTAGGGCTATCAGCGATAGCAAACAGATAAATAGAGGCGACAGGAAGCAGCCATAGGGTTTCTATCAGCATCCCAGCCTGAGCATCGACACCAATTTTTTTACGCAGCAAACTGTAAAAAGAGAAACTAAATGCAAGGCCCAGAGCAATAATCGGCAGTGAACCAAAAGTCCAGAGCTGAACCAGAACACCCGTCATAGCTAGCAATAGTGCAGCCCACTGCATCACCCTGAAACGTTCACCGAGAAAAATGATCCCCAGTAGTACACTGACCAGTGGATTAATAAAATATCCCAGACTGGCTTCAAGTAAGTGATTGTTATTGACCGCCCAGATATAAAGCAACCAGTTAGAACCGATTAAAGAGGCCGTTAGCGCGAGAGCAAGAATTTTTTTGGGATGCCGACAAACCTGTTTCACTGCCGGCCATAAACGGTAAAGGCTCAGGAGAATGACCATAAAAAAGAATGACCAGACGACACGATGAGTCAGGATCTCAAGGGCCGGAACCTGCTGAATAAATTTGAAGTAAACCGGAGCCAGCCCCCAGATAAGACAAGCAAAAAGCGCCAGCAATACACCCTTGCGGGTCTCTGTAGAATTCATGGAAACTCGTTAACGAACTATAAATAGGCTGGTAATAGTAACATGCTTTATCTCTGTAAAACCTATTAACAAATTACTCATCTCTGGTCTGTTAACCTACCATATAGGTTGCGGTGGCACTGGCGATATAAACCTGGTCCTGGTTATGAAGCTCAACCCGGGCAACCGCAACTTTATTGCCGGCGCGTAACAATTTGCTGGTGGCGGTAAAGCGCTCCCCACGGCCCGGACGTAAGTAATCGACGCGTAAATCAATGGTCCCCATTTTAGAAAGTCGCTGGCGTAGCGCCTCTTCAGTAATGGTTTCATGGCGGGTGAGAGTACTGCCGACGCAAACTAACCCGGCGGCAACATCGAGGGCAGAAGCAATAACCCCGCCGTGTAAAATACTTTGTGCCCAGTTTCCGACCATCATGGGTTGATTATTAAAACTTAACTGAGCAAAATCTTTTTCGTAGCATTCGAGTTCAAGACCCAAAGCACGGTTAAATGGCATCTGGTAAACAAAAATATCACCCACCAACTTAAGGACATCCTCGTTGGTCAAGATTATCTGCGACATGGTTTATTCCTTTAACAAAAACCATTGTTAAATAATTGTTTGTTTTTGGTTTGTCAATTATTGCTGGCATTTTTGTCGCGGTAAGCACTATTGATGATAAGAAAATCAACCAATCCGTTGTGCTGCAGCAGGCAGATAACAGTGAGTAATTTGCGATGAATTACCTGCCAATGAAAATTTTAACCAGACACTGATTCCTGTAGGCGTTATGCTTACCCCCTTTTGAGGCATTGCCGTTTTATCAGCACCGCTGAAAACCGTGCCAGCTTTTTTGTACACGAGGATATTGTGACACAGGCGGATGTAATCGATCAGGCGTCGCTGGCGAAGCAGGTTTTGCAGGAAACCTTTGGCTACCAGCAATTCCGACCGGGCCAAGAAACCATTATTAATACGGTGCTGGAAGGACGCGATTGCTTAGTGGTCATGCCTACTGGTGGTGGTAAATCGCTGTGTTATCAAATACCGGCGCTGGTTTTAGATGGCTTAACCGTTGTGGTCTCGCCGTTGATATCGTTGATGAAAGATCAAGTCGATCAGCTATTGGCGAATGGTGTGTCTGCGGCTTGCCTGAACTCGACCCAAACACGTGAGCAACAGATTGAGGTGATGACCGGCTGCCGTACCGGCAATATTCGCTTACTGTATATCGCTCCTGAACGTCTGATGATGGATAACTTTATTGACCATCTCAGCCGCTGGCAACTCGCGATGGTGGCAGTTGACGAAGCACATTGTATTTCTCAGTGGGGGCACGACTTCCGTCCGGAATATGCCGCGCTGGGGCAGTTACGCCAGCATCTTCCGGATGTCCCTTTTATTGCTTTAACCGCAACGGCAGATGAGACAACTCGGCTTGATATTGTTCGTCTGCTGGGTCTACAAAACCCATTAATTCAAATCAGCAGTTTTGACAGGCCTAATATTCGTTACATGCTGATGGAGAAGTTTAAACCTCTCGATCAGCTGATGCGTTATATCCAGCAGCAAAGCGGTAAGCCGGGTATTATCTACTGTAATAGCCGGGCTAAAGTAGAAGACATTGCTGCGCGTTTGCAAAGTAAAGGTATTAGCGCAGGTGCCTATCATGCGGGGCTGGAGCACCAATTACGTAGTGAAGTGCAGGAAAAATTTCAGCGTGACGACCTGCAAGTTGTCGTGGCAACCGTAGCATTTGGTATGGGCATTAATAAGCCTAACGTTCGTTTTGTCACCCATTTCGATATTCCGCGTAATATCGAGTCTTATTATCAGGAAACAGGGCGAGCAGGTCGTGACGGCCTGCCTGCAGAAGCAATGCTGTTTTACGATCCGGCAGATATGGCCTGGCTGAGAAAGTGTCTGGATGAGAAACCTGTAGGTCAGTTGCAGGATATTGAGCGTCATAAACTGAATGCTATGGGTGCCTTTGCCGAAGCCCAAACCTGTCGCCGTCTGGTGTTACTGAACTACTTCGGTGAAGGGCGACAACAAGCCTGTGGAAACTGTGATATCTGCCTGGATCCACCGAGGCGCTATGATGGTCTGGTAGAGGCTCAAAAAGCCCTGTCCTGTATTTATCGCGTTGGTCAGCGTTTTGGTATGGGATATATCGTTGAAGTGCTGCGTGGCGCTAATAATCAGCGTATCCGTGACTTCGGCCATGACAAACTGAAAATCTATGGTGAAGGACGTAACCAAACCACCGAACACTGGGTGAGTGTGATCCGTCAGTTGATTCATCTGGGTGTCGTGACACAAAATATTGCCCAGCATTCAGCACTACAACTGACCGAAGCTGCCAGACCCTATTTACGTGGTGAAATACCCTTGATGCTGGCTGTTCCTCGTATCGTGGTTTTGAAAGCTCGCTCCAGTCAGAAAACCTTAGGTGGCAATTATGATCGTAAGCTGTTTGCCAAGTTGCGTAAGCTACGTAAGTCGATTGCGGATGAGGAAAACATTCCACCTTATGTCGTCTTCAACGATGCCACTCTGGTTGAAATGTCAGAGCAGATGCCGATTTCAGCCTCTTCAATGTTAGGAATTAATGGCATAGGAAGCCGAAAGCTAGAACGTTTCGGACAACCCTTTATGGCGCTGATTCGCCGGCATCTTGATGGTATTGAAGAGGACTAAGAGAAGGGTAAGAGATAAACACTCAAATCTTACCCTCGTCTCCAGACATTCCTGCCATTAAGCATGACGTGCACTGGCAAGCAGCGCTGCAACCAGCACAAACAGCGAACCAAATACCCGATTCAGCGCCTTCACTTGATGCGGTTCTTTTATCCAGATGGCAATACGTGTTGCCAGCGTAGCGTAACCGATCATCACAATGATATCGACCACTACGGTAGTGACACCAAGTAGCAGATACTGCATCACCTGAGGCTGTGTCGGATTGATAAACTGTGGAAACAATGCGGCAAGAAAGACAATACTTTTAGGATTCGTCAGATTTACCAGTACCGCGCGCTTAAATAATTTGCTGCCAGGCTGGCTTTTACCCTGTGTTTTAAGATCAATTGAACCAGCAGCACGCCATTGCTGAATACCTAACCAAATTAAGTAGGCCGCCCCCGCCCACTTAAGAATTTCGAAGGCCAGTACTGAGCGAGAGAACAGGGTTCCCAGCCCGACACCGACCAGAATGATATGAATAGCCAGACCTGCCTGCAGACCGGCAATAGACGAGAAAGTCTTACGATATCCGTGGCTAATCGCGGTGGTCATGGTATTAATCGCGCCAGAACCGGGTGAAAGGCTTAATATTATTGTGGTTATAAGATAGGTTAACCACCACTCAAAGGTCATACCGATGTTCCCTGAAAACGGACTTTTATGTCACAATACGCTATTGTAGAAACGGACGCTATCTACTTCAAAAACAGCTGCCAGGCGGTGTGAGTTCTTATGTCTTCGCAGAAAAATGAATGGTTACAACGTGAACAAGCATTTACCTCTTTCGCGGCCGGTCCACTGACCGCATTTTGGCGAAAGCGTGAGGAGTGCGAGTTTACCGGAGTTGATCAGGTTCGAGTACGTTATGTCCGTTTTTGTTCGCCAGAGCATCAGCGAGTGGTGGTGGTTTGCCCCGGCAGAATAGAAAGTTATGTCAAATATGCAGAACTGGCTTATGACTTATTCCATAGTGGCTATGATGTTTTAATCATCGATCACCGTGGCCAGGGACGTTCAGGACGTTTACTTTCTGATTCACACCGTGGTCATGTTGTTAACTTTACCGATTATGTTGAAGATTTTAATCTGTTCTATCAGCATGAGCTGGTGCCTGGGAAGTGGCAGAAACGCTATTTACTGGCCCATTCAATGGGCGGTGCTATTGCTGCTCTTTGGCTTGAGAATAACTCTGATGCTTTTAATGCAGTCGCTCTGTGTGCTCCTATGTTTGGCATTATTGTACGATGGCCTGAATGGATCGTTCGGCATATCCTTGACTGGGCTGAAGAGTATCCCCGGGTACGGGAAAAATATGCGTTAGGGACGGGACGCTGGCGAGCACTGCCTTTTCAGATGAATGTGCTGACCCACAGTGAAGCACGCTATCGCAGAAATCTACGCTTCTATGCTGACGAGCCAGCATTGCAGATGGGAGGACCCACTTTTCATTGGGTGCGTGAAGGGATAATCGCGGGAGAGAAGGTGCTGGCAGGAGCAACTGCCATCACGACGCCGACTTTTTTATTACAGGCAGAAGAAGAACGTGTGGTGGATAATCGGGCGCATCTTCGTTTCTGCCAGTTGAGGGCTGCGGCGGGCTACCCTTGTGAGGGGGAAATACCTTACGTCATTGAGGGTGCGTATCATGAGATCCTGTTTGAAAAGGACGATATGCGCGCCAAGGCATTACATGCCATTCTTGCTTTTTTCGAGCGACATCACTAATTCCTGTTTACAGACTGAGGTTCACCCATTCTATGTATCATGTAGTTGCTTCTGATTTAGACGGCACGTTGCTGTCACCTGACCATTTTCTTTCTGCATACGCAAAAGAGACCTTAAAACTGCTCACTGCTGAAGATATCCATTTCGTTTTTGCCACTGGGCGTCACTATATCGATGTCGGGCAGATCCGTGACAATCTTGGGATTAAGTCGTACATGATAACCTCTAACGGAGCACGGGTTCACGATCCTGATAATAACCTGATTATCTCCCATAATCTGGCCCCCGATATCGCCCGTAGTTTGTTTAAGATAGTTGCCGATCGTCCGACGATTGTAACGAACGTCTATTGCGATGATGACTGGTTTACCAACCGCCACCGCCCTGAAGATCTTGAATATTTTAAAGAAGCTAAATTTGTTTACACCCTGTTTAACGATCCCGCCACGTTGCCTGATGACAATGTCAGCAAAGTGTACTTTACGGGGGCAAGCCACGAAGAACTACTGGTGCTGGAACAGGAAATCAATGAAATTTGGGGCGACAGAGTGAACGTCAGTTTTTCTACCCTGACATGCCTTGAAGTTATGCAGGGTGGCGTTTCAAAAGGACACGCCCTTGAGGAAGTCGCCAAAGCCATGGGCTATCAGCTGTCAGACTGCATTGCGTTTGGCGATGGGATGAATGATGCCGAAATGCTCAGTATGGCCGGGAAAGGCTGTATTATGATGAATGCGCATCAACGTCTGAAAGATAAGCTCCCACACCTGGAAGTGATTGGTAGCAATGCTGATAATGCTGTTCCACATTACTTACGCAAACTGTACCTGCAGGCAGATTAATTCAATAGTACAGTCATTGGTAAACAAAATAATAAAACCCAGGGCTTTCATTCTGGTTACAATGGCACAGCCCTTTCTTTACGGATAACTGACTGTGCCATTGCTCATTATTGCGACCCTGCTCTGGGCTTTTTCGTTTAGTCTTATCGGTGAATACCTTGCCGGACAAGTTGACAGTTACTTCTCAGTACTGATTCGTGTCGGACTTGCTGCCTTGGTATTTTTGCCTTTCCTGCGTTTCAAAGGCTATAGCCCGAAAGTGCTCCTGCTGTATATGGTGCTGGGTGCACTTCAGCTCGGCGTGATGTATCTGCTTAGCTTCCGGGCCTATCTCTATCTGACTGTGCCTGAATTCTTACTGTTTACTGTGATGACGCCGTTATATATCACGCTGACTTATGACCTGCTACGCGGAACCAGGCTGCGCTGGGGTTATGCCTTTAGTACCCTGCTGGCGGTCATCGGCGCGGCGATTATCCGCTACTCTCAAGTCAGCGACAATTTCTGGACCGGGTTACTATTAATACAGGGGGCGAATATCTGTTTCGCTGTCGGTATGGTGGGCTATAAGCGGTTGATGGAACTCCACCCGATGCCACAACACAGCGCTTTCTCTTGGTTCTACCTTGGAGCGTTTATCATTGTCGCTATCGCATGGTTTATGCTGGGAAATCCTGCGAAATTACCCACTACAACACTGCAGTGGAGTATTCTCGTCTGGCTGGGAGTCGGCGCTTCCGGGCTGGGGTATTTTCTCTGGAATTACGGTGCTACCCAAGTGGATGCGGGTACTTTGGGGATTATGAACAATGCCCTGATCCCCGCGGGATTGTTGGTTAATCTGGCTATCTGGCAGACACAGCCGCACTGGCCGAGTTTTATTATTGGTGGCTCAGTGATACTGGTCTCGCTGTGGGTAAATCAGCGCTGGGTCGCTCCGCGCTGCGAACAAAAGGCAGACGATCGCAAGCGTGCTGACGCGTTGAACGAATAAATGCCTCTGTTACCGGCTGACGTTGTTCTCCATCGCGGACTGCAGCGTACAGCCGGCTCCATAATCCGTCACCCAGTGGTTTCGTTACCAGCAATCCCTGACGTTCAAAACTTTCCACCACCCAGTGTGGCAGGGCTGCAATGCCCATATTAGCCGACACCATCTGAATCAATAGCAAAGTATTATCGACACTTTTGAATACCGGACTGATACCTGCGGGTTGCAAAAAGTTACGCCATATATCAAGGCGCTGACGCTGAACAGGATAGATCAGTACCGTTTCATCGCTTAAATCTTCTGGCTCGATCCGTGCTTTACCTGCCAGAAGATGCTGAGGAGCCAGTACCAGGCGCACTTCAAAATCAAACATCGGCGAATAGTGCAGTTCGCTGCGCGGTAAAATTTCAGATGTCAGAACAATATCCAGTTCACCTTGCTGCAGCCCGGGCTGCGGATCGAAGGTGACACCCGATTTAAAATCCATCTCTACTTGAGGCCAGTCCTGACGAAAACTTTCCAGCGCGGGTGTCAGCCATTGAATACAGCTATGACATTCAATAGCGATACGCAGTCTGCTCTGATGCGGCTCATTACAGGTTTGTAGAGCATGAGCGATTTGTGGCAGCACCTGCTGAGCTAATTGCAGCAAAATTTCACCTTGTGGTGTGAAGCGCAATGGCTGGCTTTTCCGGACAAACAAGCGAAACCCAAGTCGCTGCTCTAAGTCACTGAACTGATGAGAGAGCGCTGATTGAGTTTGATGCAATGCTGCAGCCGCAGCGGCAAGAGAACCGTGACTGCGCAAGGCCTGCAGGGTTCGCAGATGTTTTATTTCTATCATGAAAATCCTTCATTTCGCCATGAACAAATTGCGCTTGAGGAATACACAGTACCTGCGGATTATAGATGTGTAAACATCTGGACGTCTAAATGTTTTTGAAAAGAGAAAACGACAGGCTGTATTTACCGACTGATTATTCATTTGAGTCAGTTCAAGGGAAACAAGTGGCCATGCCCTTGCCCGAAGTAGAGATTCAGCCGGATACCTAATTTAAATGAGGCAATAGCATGACTATCCATAATCATACTCTCGGGTTTCCACGTGTCGGCCTTCGCCGCGAACTGAAAAAAGCACAGGAAAGCTACTGGGCGGGTAACCTTTCTCGTGAGGCTCTTTTGGCTACGGGGCGCGAACTGCGTTCCCGTCACTGGGAACAGCAAAAACAAGCGGGGATAGAATTAGTGCCTGTGGGCGATTTCGCCTGGTATGACCATGTTCTGACCACCAGCCTGTTACTCGGCAATATCCCTCAGCGTCATCAGAACCTGGACGGCAACGTAGATATCGATACTCTGTTCCGCATCGGTCGTGGTCGTGCACCTACGGGGGAACCTGCCGCCGCTGCGGAAATGACGAAATGGTTTAATACCAACTACCACTATATGGTGCCGGAATTCAGTCTGGGGCAGAAATTTAAACTGACCTGGACTCAATTGCTGGATGAGGTAGACGAGGCGTTGGCGTTGGGCCATAACGTGAAACCGGTCCTACTGGGCCCGGTGACTTATCTGTGGTTGGGTAAGGTGAAAGGTGAGCAATTTGACCGTCTCAGCCTGCTGAAAGATATTCTGCCTGTATATCAGCAAGTGTTAGCTGCGTTGAGTGAACGTGGCATTGAATGGGTACAGATTGATGAACCCGCCTTGGTTCTTGAATTGCCAGCAGAATGGCTGGCCGCTTATCAGCCTGCCTATGATGCCTTGAGCGGCCAGGTTAAAGTACTGCTAACCACCTACTTTGAAGGTGTGACGCCTAATATCAATACTATCAAAGCACTGCCGGTACAGGGCCTGCACGTTGATTTCGTACAGGGGAGTGATGATATCAACCATATTCATCAGCAGTTGCCTGCTGACTGGGTGCTCTCCGCCGGGGTTATCAATGGTCGTAATGTATGGCGAACTGACCTGAGTGAAAAATATCAGCAGTTAAAAGAAATAGTAGGTAAGCGTTCGTTATGGGTCGCCTCCTCCTGTTCGTTACTACACAGCCCAATTGACCTCAGTGTGGAAACACGGCTGGATAGCGAGGTGAAAAGTTGGTTTGCTTTTGCATTGCAAAAATGTACCGAACTGGCACTGCTAACCCAAGCGCTGAACAGTAATGAGACAACCATAATTGCTGAATGGAGTGCACCGATCCAAGCTCGGCGTCACTCTACTCGTGTGCATAATGCTGAGGTTGCACAGCGACTGGCAAACATTACCGCTAAAGATAGCCAGCGCGATAATACCTATATCCTCCGTGCCGCAGCCCAGCGGCAGCGTTTTAATCTACCTGCATGGCCAACGACCACTATTGGCTCCTTCCCACAAACCACCGAGATTCGCGGTCTGCGTCTGGACTTTAAGAGAGGCAATCTGGACAGTAATCATTACCGCACTGGTATCGCTGAACATATTAAGCAAGCTATTGCTGAACAGGAACGGCTTGGTTTAGATGTTTTCGTTCACGGAGAAGCCGAACGTAACGATATGGTGGAATATTTCGGCGAACATCTGGATGGTTTTGTGTTTACTCAGAATGGTTGGGTACAGAGCTACGGTTCGCGTTGTGTTAAGCCCCCGATTGTGATTGGTGATATCAGTCGGCCCAAACCTATCACGGTTGAGTGGGCTCAATATGCGCAATCTCTGACCGATAAACCGGTAAAAGGCATGCTGACTGGCCCGGTCACTATCCTGTGTTGGTCCTTCCCGCGTGAAGATATCTCCCGCGAGACGATTGCCAAACAAATTGCCCTGGCATTACGAGATGAAGTGGCGGATTTAGAAGCAGCAGGTATTGGTATCATTCAGATTGATGAGCCCGCTCTGCGGGAAGGATTACCGTTGCGTCAGTCAGACTGGCAGGCCTATCTTAACTGGGCCGTAGAAGCTTTCCGGTTGAATGCCGCGGTCGTTCGGGATGACACGCAGATCCATACCCATATGTGTTACTGCGAGTTTAACGACATTATGCCGTCGATTGCTGCACTGGATGCCGATGTGATTACCATTGAAACCTCTCGCTCGGATATGGAGCTGCTTGAGTCGTTTGAGGCATTCGAATATCCCAATGAAATCGGACCGGGTGTTTATGATATTCACTCACCTAATGTGCCAGATGTTGGGTGGATTGAGACGCTACTGCAAAAAGCCGCAGCACGTGTTCCATCTGAACGTTTATGGGTTAATCCTGACTGTGGTTTGAAAACACGTGGTTGGGTGGAAACCCGGCAAGCACTTGAAAACATGGTTACAGCAGCACGTAATTTACGTAATGCATCGTAGCACCGTAAAAGTGCAGTACAACTGCTCGCATAAAATTCGCCCTAAGTATTGCTGGCAACAGGTGATATAAGGGGCAATGAGTACGGATTTATCCTGACAGAAACGCCCATCAGACTAAAATAGTACTTTTGGCGTTTCTATTGATTAGATAACATCATACAGAATACCTCTCTATGCTGTCGCTTATCATATAGCTCTAATCCTCAGTATTCTGACTTTGCTGATGGTGTTGATATCTGTGGATATTCGGGAAATACATTCCCCTTATGGCACTAATTATTCAGTGAGATAGACATATCCTATTGCTACAATCCCGCATAAATGAAATGGTTATGAAATAAGAGTATGCTTATCAATTTATGATGCAACTCGGTTCAGATGAGAGTTCTTAATTGGGCTTCCATGAGTAACCGCAGATAGTTTATTTCATAACATACAGGGAAGATTATGGTATCTATTCTTATTGTGGACGATCATCCGGCCATTTGTTTCGCCCTTAAAGTCCTCCTGGAAAAGGAGAAAGCCTTTCAAGTTAATATTTCAAATGGCGAGAATGTTCTTAAGGAAATATATCAGTACAGCCCGAAACTTCTTATTCTTGATCTCGAATTAACGCATGGTAGTGGTCTCGATTTGTTGCCTAAAATAAAGCGGCACTTTCCTGCACTCAATATTTTAATTTTTACCAGTCAGCCAGCCAGTTTATATGCTTTGCGCACGCTGCAAGCGGGGGCCAGTGGGTATATTAATAAAAACACATCACTGGAATACGTAGAGCCTCTCTGCCAGTTAATTATAAAAGGCTATCAATGCTTCCCTGAAGGGGTCATCTATCGAGAGAATATTTTGCAGGGAGAACGAAGCGTTAGTGATACCCCATTGGCTCTACTTTCCGATCGTGAAATCACGGTGTTGAACTTTTTAAAGCAGGGTAAAAGTAATATGGAGATTGCCGGACTTCTGTCATTAAGTAATAAAACAATCAGTACTTATAAAGTACGCATATTGCAAAAATGTGGTTGTGATGACCTTAACCAGCTTTTTGAAATGGTTGCTGAGGAGAAATGTAGTGAGGAGCATTAGCTGGCTACTTCTTCTGATATTTACGTTTCAAATCGGTGCTGTCCAGGCGCAAGAACCTCTTAAACTGATTGCCCGGAGTCAGGAATTGTTACCTGATCCTGGATTATTGCAAGAGGAATGGCGCTGGCTACGCGCGCACCGTAAGTTTCGACTTGCGGTCTGGCTGCCCATGTCTCCGCCCTACGATATTACTACCGGTCTGAATGACTACGGTGGTATCAACGCCGATTTTCTGGGGCTTATAGAGCGTAGCTTGGGTATAGAAATTGATGTCATTCGTTTTCCCGACTATGCGGCAGCACGCGATGCTCTGCAGAAAGGGAATGCTGACTTTATCGCCCAGGCTGGAGATAACCAGCTTAAAGACGGCATGCTACTGAGTACTCCTTACAGTATCAACGAAGCGGTTGAAGTTATTAATACTGACTCTGAGGAAACTGAATTACCCAAGAGAATCGCCGTTGAGGACTCTTATAGTGATACTCAGGTACTGGCTCATTACCCGAACGCACAGCGGGTCAAGTTCTATTCTTCCCGTCACGCAATGGAGGCGCTGGCCTTCCGACAGATAGATCTTTTTTATTGTGATGAGATTACTGCCCGCTATTTATTGAGTCAGTCTAACTTTGGCAACCTTCGTATTCGTCCTTCCTCCCATCCGCTTACAGGTTCAGGATTCTCTTTTGCCGTTATGCCAGAACATAAAATCTGGGTTGATATTCTCAATAAAGTGCTCAAGGTTGTTCCTGATAGTGTCAGAGTGGAAATTCATCGACGCTGGAACGGCGGTATTCCGCTTTCACTCAGCGAGCAGCAACCGGTATTTACCTCTCTTGAGCATAAGTGGATCCGAGAGAATGAACACATACGTGTTGCCGTAGCAGAAGATAACGCGCCAGTAGCTTGGTTCAATGCATCCGGACAGTTACGAGGAATTATTGCAGATATTCTTACAGCGTTGAAATTACGCACGGGCCTGACTTTTGATATACAGCGCTATCCTGGTCAGCAGGCGGCATTGATGGCTGTAAAAGAGGGCAAAGCCGATCTTGTTGCTGGCGGCATTCAGGATGACATCTGGCGTGTTGATTTGATAACTACCAGAACGTGGCTCTACAACTCATGGGTGATGGTAGGGCATCGTACACGCGACGAGGCTGCAATTGATTCGACGATTTTCAGCCTTGACGGGCAGTCACCAGACGCTTGGCTACGTGAACAGACGCTGGGAAAAGATACTAAGGTAACCTCCTGGCGACAGGGGCTTGATCGTGTACTCCGAAAAACAAGCGATATGATGGCTATGCCGCTGATTGTCGCGAATGCCTTTCTTAGCGAAAAAACTTACTCATCGCTGCATATTCTGGCGGGTATCGATATCGATCCAATGCGCTATTCGTTTGGCGCGTCTGAGCAATCCTGGCCGCTGATCACTATCCTCAACAAGACGATGATTAATATTCCCCCCGAGGATCTACACGCCTTGACTCGTGGAGCGAGTGTTGGAAACGGCCTTGCCGTTATACCACGCCCAACAAATTTGAGCTGGCCGTTTCTGGCGGGTTACGGCTTTGCCGGATTACTGTTAACTCTCGCTATTTGGTATGGCTATCGCTATCTGCGAAGTCGTCTCAGCTTGCAAATGGAGAAGATACCTTTCCCACTCTTTATTTGTGATCCGCGTGGCGTGGTGAAGCGCGTTAATCGGGCGTTTTGTGATGGTCTCTCCGTCAGTCGTTACAGCGTGGAAGGGCGGCCGCTGACTGAGATTTTAGGCGTTGATTCGCTTACAGAACATAGCGAACAACGGCTTCATTATCAGGATCGTCTGCTGAGAATATGGCGCGTGCCGTTAGGTACAAGAAGAGGTTATGCCGGTGGCTGGATAGATGAGACGCGTCAGTTAACCTTTATTAAAAAGCTGCGCAGGAGCAAGCGATATGCCGATGAGGCCAGCAGGGCTAAAAGTGATTTTCTGATAACGATGAGTCATGAGATTCGCACCCCTGTAAGCGCCATCATCAGCATGTTGGAACTGATGAGAAAACGTGCAGACGATGTGCAGCAGAACACACGATCGATACAGGTTGTATGGGATGCAGCTCAGTCCCTGCTATTGCTCATTGGTAATATACTGGATGTCTCGCGTATCGAGGCGGGTCGTCTGGTGTTACGTCCAGAGCGCGTTGTGCTACGGGAACTGATCGAAGATGCTGCTTTGCTCTTTGAAGAGTTAGCGAATCAAAAGGCGCTAACATTCAGGCTGGAAATCGACACGGAAATACAGGGCGACGTACTGGCGGATCGCAGCCGCCTGAGGCAGATCCTCGTTAATTTAGTCGGTAATGCGATTAAGTATACCGATCGAGGTAGTGTTGTTTTACGGTTTGATAAGATAGAAAAAGAGAGTGGCTATCTGCTACTGGGTATACATGTAGAAGATACCGGTTCAGGAATTGATAAGAGAACACTGAGTCATATTTTTCAGCCCTTTGTACAGGGTGAGAATAGTCGGAAGGTGCAGGGCAGTGGCCTTGGATTATATATTTGCCGCAGTCTGGCAGAGATGATGGGAGGAAGCATTGACTTACAAAGCGAGCCCGGTCAAGGAACGCTAGTGACGGTAATGCTTAAATTTCTGGTAATGCCACCTCAAACTGCACCTGCGCCACTGCGACAGAAGGAAAAACCAAAAGGCCCACTTAACATTCTGGTGGTTGACGACAATCCTGCCGGAAGAATGCTGTTGATTGAGCAGTTACGCTGGCTGGGTCATCATGCTGTCGACGCAGAAACACTGAAACAGGTGCTAACAAGCGTAGAAAACAATCAGCCAGATGTCATTTTTACCGATTGCAATATGCCCGGAGGGGATGGTTTCACCCTTGCTGGCATTATTTTAGCTCGTTGGCCTGACACGATTATCTACGGTATTACCGCAGATGCCCGTGAAGTCATTCGCGAAAAGGCGCGGGCGTCAGGTATGTCAGACTGCTTTTTTAAGCCGATGTCGCTCAGTGTATTGACCGAACTTTTAGGTGATATTTCGACGGTTCCCTCCGTGACCGTTGCTTCTGAGGGAGAAGAGACATCGGATTTACCCGCTACCCTGTTGGAGGGAGAAAACCTGGATATTTTTCTCTCCCTGCAAATCTCCGTCATTGATGAAGCTCTGCATCAGTTGGCTCGCTGGCATCAGGATAAGCAAACACCTCTGGGCGAGACGCTTCATAAATTACGTGGCGGCATTCTCCTGTTAGGTATCGCCGATCCTACTGCTTGTTGTGAGCTGCGGGGACAACAAACAGACAGTAAAGAGATCCGCCGTCTTGAAACCGAAATTAACCAGCTACGGGATGCGCTAATTCGATGGCAAGAAACGGGACTACAACCGAATAGGACCGTCCTACAGGACAACACGAAAGCGTCTGTATAGTGATGGTATAGCACACTCGATTATTCTTTTTGGACCAGGAAGCAGCAGTGGTATCGAGCCATGCTGTTGACATACTCAAGGAGAATATCAATGAAAAAGTTAACGTCTATTTTAGCTGTTGTTGCCACTGTCGGTATGTTCGCGTCATCTTCTGCTTTTGCAATTGAGACCTGTGCTCAGAAAGAAGCTGCGTTACAAAAAGAGATCCGTATTGCCCAGCAGTACAACAATACTTATAAAGTTGCATCGCTGAAAAAAGCGTTGTCGCAGGTTAAAGCGCATTGTACCGACGCAAGCGTTATGGCTGATGCACAAAAGAAAGTTGCTAAGTATGAGAAGAAAGTTGCTGAAAAACGCGATGATATCGCTGAAATCCAAGCTGACCTGCGAAAAGCACAGGCGAAAGGGAAAACCGATAAAATTGCCAAGTATCAGAAAAAATTAGCTAAAAAGCAGGCTGAATTGCGTGACGTTCAGCAAGACTTAAACAAGGCGCGTGCTGGCCTTGCTTCCCTGAAATAATTTATTAGCTAAGGCCTCTGCGCACAAGATGCATTGCATCTTGTGCGCATTGCTGTATTTGCAAATGCCTCTACGCATATTAATACTGCTACTGTCCTTTTTAATAAAGACAGCGATATCGAGTGAAAAAACCTGGGTCATATTCAACAATCAATATAAAGGTGCTATCGCGCTTGATATTCAGGATGGGGTTCCTTGCCTGACGCGTCCTCTGCTTCAAGAGTGGGGAGTGCGCGATGTTGTGCTCGATAAACTTCAGTGGGATGCCAGCGCCTGCCTTACCTCGGGTGCCGCTGAAGCGTTTTTCTTTCAATACTGGTACCGTCCCCACGCACATTTGCTGACCTTACTCTTTCCTGAAGATGCTATCAGCCCACAACAAAATGGCATCAGCACTAGCCGCTGGGATGACGGTATCAATGCACTGTTTAGTAACTACCGCTTGGATATTAACAAAGAGAATGCCCGTTATTCTGGTGATGATAGCGGTACAGAAATGCAACTGGATCTCGATAATGGTGTCAACGTTGGACCCTGGCGACTACGCTATCAAAACACCTTCTGGCGAGAAAAAGACGGTAATCGTGGCTCTTACAGTGGCACTGTATCACTGTGGCGTAATTTCACATCCCTGCGTTCAAAGCTCACCATCGGCGATGGCTATACCAACGGTACTCTGTTTGACAGCATTCCCATGCGCGGTATATCTCTGGCCAGTAATGAGGCGATGTATCCTGATAGCTGGCGGCCTTATGCGCCCGTTATTAACGGTTATGCACGTAGTGAGGCTGAGGTGACTATCCATCAGAATGGTGAGCGTGTTTATCGGATCCATGTTCCGCCAGGCCCCTTCATTTTGCGCAATTTCTATCCTCCTGATGCCGAGGGGAATCTTGAGCTGACTATCCAGGAGAGTGACGGTACAGAGCGTACCCGGCAGTTACCCTATTCAATTATGCCTAACATGGTTGGGCATGGCTATTCCCGCTACGAGTTAACTGCCGGCCACTACAAAGCTGCCCGTTTTGATGAAAAAGAACGTCCACGCTTTTGGCAAGGCACGATTGCCAGCGGTATTTTATCGAACACCACACTCTTCGGCGGCGTGCAACTAGCCGATAACTATCATAGTGGGGTGATAGGACTGGGCAGAAATATGGGGAAATGGGGAGCTGTGTCACTGGATATGAGTCGGGCCAGTTACACACAGCAAAATGACAGATATCGCGGCAGTGTCTGGCGGTTACGTTATGCCAAGGCCTTCTTTCGTACCGAAACAAGCTTGAATGCTCAGCTTCAGTGGTATCGGCGTGGTAGTCGATATCGTTCACTTGAGGAAAAACTGGAACAGTCACAGTGGCAGGCATTCGGTCTTGAGGATGATACAACTGACCGGAGCATGAGAGGTCGGGTTGAGCTGACCCAGAATTTTGGCTCCGACTCCAGTCTGAGTCTGTCATGGAACTGGCTTAAATCACGCAGAGCCGCACACAATCGAAACAGTGTATCACTCAGCATGAACACTGGCTGGAATGAGCTAGACCTGTCGCTTTATGCTGAATACGAGCGCGGTGGTGGCTGGCCAAAAGAGAGCACTCTGGGGATCAATGTCAGCATTCCTTTCAGTATTGCAGGTTACAACAGTAATATTGCCCTGAACTCCGATCTGGCTAATCGAGATAACAATGATCATGAGGTCAATATTTATGGTTCGGCGCTCGATGATCTTCGCCTGCGCTATGATGCCAGACTGGGGCATGTTGAACACGGGGATGACAATTTTTCCGCCAGCCTTGGGTATCAATATAACGCGGGTGAGGTGAATGTGGGCATGAACCAGAGCGGTAAGTGGCACAACTACCATGCGGATATGAGTGGTAGCATCGTGCTACATGATGAAGGTTTTGCTCTCGGACAAATGCTCGGCAGCACCTCCGCATTGGTTCAGGTGCCGGATACGCCTGGCGTCGCTTTTTACAATCAGTTTGGCTCCACAACAGATAGCAGTGGTAATCTGTTGGTGAGTTATATGACGCCATGGCGTGTTAATGATGTTACTACCGACAGCTTCAGTTTGCCTGAGGACGTATGTCTGGACGTGGAAGAGATAGAAACAGTCCCGACTGAAGGCGCGATCGTTAGCTTACGTTTTCCCGTCAATCGCACGACCAAATGTGCTCCCTGATATTCTGGGATCCCCCTCGGCTTCGTTAACGAGGAGGATCTTCCGGGAAGCCATATTTTTACCCGTGCAGAGGCTGTGGCACGAATTGACTCACTCTGGACATGTAGTGCTAAGTTTCGCTTCTGTTACTCGTCCCAAAACGGGCAAACCATTCCAGCATGCGCTGCCAGCCATCCTGCGCCGACTCTGCGTGATAACTTGGGCGGTAATCGGCATTAAAGGCATGGCCCGCATCAGGATAAACAATGATTTCTGCTGTCGCATTCGCGGCACGCAATGCCTGACGCATCATCTCAATACTGTCCATAGGAATACTGGCGTCTTGCTCACCGTAAAGCCCTAACACCGGAGCATTAAGATGGGTGGCAATATCAACAGGATGGTGTGGAGAATTCAGCGTTTTTCTGGCAATCAATTTCCCATACCATGCCGCCGCGGCTTTTAGCTGTGGATTATGCGCGGCATAGAGCCAGGCAATCCTTCCACCCCAGCAAAAACCGGTGACCATAAGGCGATGGGCATCTCCCCCATGGCGCGATGCCCAGCTGGCAACATGATCAAGGTCGGCCAGCACCTCAGCGTCAGGCACTTTAGCCACGACCTCATTCAGTAATGTTTCTATATCAGAATAGCTTTGCGGGTCGCCGTGGCGGAAATAGAGCTCCGGCGCGATAGCCAGATATCCCTGTCCAGCAAGGCGGTGACAGAGCTCACGGATATGCTCATTTACGCCAAATATTTCCTGAATGACTATCACAATCGGTAGCGCGCTTGACGCATTTTTGGGTCTTGCATAATAAGCAGGCATATTGTCACCCTGCGTCTGGATCGTTTTTTCACCTGATAAGATGACATCTTCCTTGGTATGTACCACAGTTGAAGACAGGGAAAGTGGATTTGCTGCTAATATTTCCGGTGTCACTTGTTTTTGTGCCATGGTGTCTCCCAAAGCTTGGACGCAGTTTGAAAACCCGAATCAGGATTAGTAGCAAATTTGACGAGGAAAAGGCGCTATCGATGTTTAATTATTAAGCCGAATAACCTTGAGTTGTGATTTGTGTCTCATTTTTAGGTATATGTAATGCAATATGTTTCATTCAAAGTGATTTTCATCACGTAATTATCTGCAGGGGTCAGGTAAAGTAATACTTTGCTTCTCCTGAAGCTTACTCTACAGAGGAGTTTGTTATGTCTAAGTCTGATGTTTTCCATCTCGGTCTGATTAAAAGTGATCTTCAGGGCGCGACCCTTGCCATTGTCCCGGGAGATCCGGAGCGCGTGGAGAGAATTGCATCGCTGATGGATAATCCAGTCAAACTGGCCTCTCACCGTGAATTTACAACCTGGCGTGCGGAACTGGATGGCAAAGCCGTTATCGTTTGTTCCACCGGGATCGGCGGTCCTTCTACCTCGATTGCTGTTGAAGAGCTGGCACAATTAGGCATTCGAACCTTCTTGCGTATAGGCACTACCGGTGCAATTCAACCGCATATTAATGTTGGTGATGTGCTGGTCACCACGGGTTCTGTTCGTCTGGACGGTGCCAGTCTGCACTTTGCGCCAATGGAATATCCGGCAGTTGCTGACTTCGCCTGCACCACCGCTCTGGTAGAAGCGGCGAAAGAAATGGGTGCTACCACCCATATTGGTGTTACCGCTTCTTCTGATACCTTCTATCCGGGCCAGGAGCGTTATGACACTTTCTCCGGGCGCGTTGTGAGCCGCTTTAAAAATTCAATGGAAGAATGGCAGCAACTGGGCGTGATGAACTATGAAATGGAATCAGCAACGCTGCTGACCATGTGTGCAAGTCAAGGCTTACGTGCCGGGATGGTTGCCGGGGTGATTGTTAACCGTACCCAGCAAGAGATCCCGAATGCTGAAACGATGAAGAAAACCGAAAGCCATGCAGTAAAAATCGTTGTTGAAGCTGCTCGTCGCCTGATGTAACGAACAGATATCAGAGGGAAAAACGTGATTTTTCCCTCATGATGTTTTTAGAGTCTTTGATACATATAAGTGGTCGAGTGTTTTGCCTGGCCATTTGAGTCCCAGGCATAATCCGGGATGATTCCTGCAACCTCAAATCCCAAAGAAGCATAAAGTGGTTCAGCCACATCACCTGTTTTAGTATCCAGGGTGACAAGTGTTTTACCCAGCAAGCGTGCTTGTTCAAGCGCATGATTCATCAGCGAACGGCCAATCCCTAGCCTGCGTGCTCGTGGATGTACAATCATTTTCGCCACTTCACAGCGGTGGGGTTGATTAGGCGGCATATCCGTGATCAACTGAACAGTTCCCAGTAACTCGTCACCACGTAAGGCCCCAAACAGGAGCCTGTTCCCGGCCATGACTTCCGGAAGAACACTTTTCGACCAGAACAGACTCGCCTCATCGTAAGAAAACGGTAGCATAAAACTGATGGATGCCCCATCGGCGACACTGTCAGCCAAAATCTGTGACAGTGCCTTCTGTTGCTGTTCTGACACGCAGGCATCAAGTTTAATAATACGTATTTCCATGCTGTTATGCCTCAGGTCATTGCAATGATGTAGTGTGCGGGCAGCGAGCCAGTTTCAAATGATGATGCACCGCGTAGCCGATAGCGCAGACAGTCGCCTGCGTTCAGAGCATACTTAATGCCGTCAACTGTGATGGCGAGCGCTCCTGACAAAAGGGTTAGATGGTGTTCATGGTTCGGGAGTGCCGGATTATCGTAGGCAATATGCTGATGAGGCTCGATAGTGCATTCGATCATTTCAAGCTTAAGCCTTCCACTGGGAGGCGAAAGTGACCGCCGGGTGAACCCATGGCTGGTATCCGTCCAGATACTCTGATCATCCCGACAAAGCAGCGGAGGAAAGTCAGGATCGAGCGGTGCCAGTAATTGTGAAAGCGGCAACGCCAGCGAGGATGCCAAATGGCCGAGCGTTTCTGCTGTCGGGCTGACATCCCCATTTTCAATGCGTGAAAGTGTCGCCCGGCTGATGCCGCAGCTATCGGCGAGTTCCTGTAATTTCAGTCCACGATCCGTGCGTAACTTGCGTAGATGATCGGCAAGCGCCTGGTTTTGATTTATCATTTTGTTTCTCATATAGGGGACTATTTCTCATATTTGAGATATTATCCCATATATGAGAAATATCAATGAATTTTGACCTGTGGTTGTGAGTCAGAGATGAGATAACAGGAGCTTACATGGAATTATGGGTGTTATCGGGTGTGGGTATTGCTCTGCTGGCAGCGTTAATGGGTTGGCTGGTTGCTAGCTTGCGTGCCACACAACGTCAGGCTTTGCTGCAAGAAGAACAACGCGAACTTTATGGTGAGCTGGCGGCGGCGAGACAAGAGTTACAGCTAAACCAGCACTGGCGCGATGAGTGTGAGCAACTGAATCGTGAACTGCGTACCCAGCTTGAAATCAACAGTGGCCAGGAAGCGGATATTCGTGAACTGACCACTCTGCTGGAACAAACTCGCCTGAATGCTGATGATAAACAACGGCAGATGCTCAACAGCGAGCAGCGTCTGAGTGAGCAGTTTGAAAATCTGGCTAACCGCATTTTTGAGCAGAGCGGGCGCAAAGTCGAAGAGCAGAACCGCCAAAGTCTTAATGTTCTGTTATCCCCCCTGCGTGAGCAACTGGATGGTTTTCGTCGCCAGGTGCAGGAGAGCTTTGGTCAGGAAGCTCGTGAACGTCATACGCTGACACATGAAATACGTAATCTTCAGCAGCTTAACGCACAAATGGCACAGGAAGCATTGAACCTGACTAAGGCTTTGAAAGGCGATAATAAAACCCAGGGAAATTGGGGAGAGGTGATCCTCACGCGTGTGCTTGAAGCCTCCGGTTTACGTGAAGGACATGAATACCAAACCCAGGTCAATATTCAGCTGGAAAACAATAGCCGCATGCAACCAGATGTCATTATTCGCCTGCCGCAGGGCAAGGATGTGGTGATCGATGCCAAAATGACTCTGGTGGCCTATGAGCGCTACTTCAATGCTGAGGATGATGCAATCCGTGAGGTCGCGCTAAATGAACATATTATCGCTATTCGTAACCATATTCGTCTGTTGAGTCGCAAAGATTATCAACAGCTACCCGGCCTGCGCTCCCTGGATTATGTGCTGATGTTTATTCCGGTTGAACCGGCCTTTTTATTAGCTATCGACAGACAACCAGAATTAATCAGTGAAGCACTAAAAAGCAATATTATGTTAGTCAGCCCGACTACCTTACTGGTAGCTTTGCGTACCATCGCCAATTTGTGGCGCTATGAGCATCAAAGCCGAAATGCCCAGCATATTGCTGAGCGTGCCGGACGGTTATATGACAAAGTCAGATTATTTGTTGATGAGATGTCTGCGTTAGGTTTGAGCCTGGATAAAGCCCAGGATAACTATCGACAAGCCATGAAAAAACTGGCTTCAGGACGGGGAAATGTATTGGTGCAAGCCGAATCACTGCGTAATTTAGGTGTCGAAGTTAAACGTGAAATTAACCCCGAGTTGATGGAGCAGGCTCAATCAGAGTCTTTAGAAAATGACCTGTTAAGCCAGTCTGAAAACGAAGATATGATAAAGTAACTCCAGTAAGTCTTTCTTTCCTACAGGTAACAGAATGTTCAATAACAGCCAGCCATGCTGTTTTGAAAAATAGGGCATTAGCATCGATTCTGTTACACTTTACCGACATTTTTTGATTAAACAGGCACTGAGATGGTTGATAAATCCAGAGATACAACGCATTTTGGCTACAGCACGGTAGATAAAGATCAAAAAGCCGATATGGTTGCCGGTGTATTCCACTCGGTTGCGGCAAAATATGATGTGATGAATGATGTCATGTCGTTAGGTATCCATCGGTTATGGAAACGCTTTACCATCAACTGTAGCGGCGTACGTCGTGGGCAGCGAGTCCTTGATTTAGCAGGCGGAACCGGTGATTTAACGGCTAAGTTCTCACGTCTGGTCGGTGACTCCGGTGAAGTAGTGCTGGCGGATATTAATGACTCCATGTTGAAAATGGGGCGTGAAAAGCTGCGCAATATTGGCATTATCGGTAACGTCAGCTATGTCCAGGCGAATGCTGAAGCACTGCCGTTCCCGGATAACAGCTTTGACTGTATTACCATTGCTTTTGGTTTACGTAATGTCACCGAGAAAGATAAAGCCCTGCGCTCTATGTACCGCGTGCTTAAGCCTGGTGGACGTCTGCTGGTGCTGGAGTTCTCTAAACCGATACTCGAACCACTGAATAAAGTCTACGATGCCTACTCCTTCCACGTTCTGCCACGTATGGGGCAAATGATTGCGGGCGATGCAGAAAGCTACCGTTATCTGGCGGAGTCTATCCGTATGCATCCGGACCAGGAAACGCTGAAAGCGATGATGGAAGATGCCGGTTTTGAAAATACTACCTATTACAATCTGACGGGGGGTATTGTTGCACTCCATCGTGGTTATAAATTCTAACCCGGGAAGTGACCATGCCATTTATATCGCTTATTAATGCCAGTCTTGAAGGGGCGCTTAACACTGTGCTCTGGCAGGATAACGCTTTGAAGTCTGCGCGTCAGCGGTTGTACGGAAAAGTATTACGTATTGAGATAAAAGAGTTTTCCACTCCCCTGGTGTTAGTTTTTAGCGAACAGCAAATAGATGTCTTAAGCCAGTGGGAAGGTGAGGCTGATTGTTGCGTTATTACGCGTCTCGGTGTGATACCTGAACTGCGCGACCGCCAACAGTTGATGGCATTGATACGTAAAGGTGAACTGGAAGTTCAGGGCGATCTGCAACTGGTACAAAATCTGGTAGCGCTAACGGCTTTGGCTGAATTTTCTTTTGCTGATTTTCTGGCTCCTTATGTCGGGGATCTGGTCGCTGAAAGTCTGAATAAGGCGGTACAAAGCACGGTTCAAGTGTTAAAAAAGACCGTTGACAGAAACCAGCGTTACCTTTCTGAGACAGTCGTCGAGGAGTGGCGGCTGGCCCCTGGTTCTCTGGAGGCTGCTTGGTTTTCCGAAGAAACGACAGCATTAGCTCGTGCGACAGCAGCACTTGATGCAAGACTGGATAAACTGGAGAAAAAATGACGCCAGGAGAATTTCGTCGACTTTATTTTATTATTCGCATCTTCCTGAACTATGGTCTTGAAGAATTAATCCCTAAAATTCGCCTGACATTACCATTACGTCTGTGGTTGCGCTGCCTGTTTTGGATCCCGAATCGTCATCGTGATAAACCCTTGGGTGAACGTTTACGTCTGGCTTTACAGGAACTGGGACCGGTCTGGATAAAATTTGGCCAGATGCTTTCTACTCGTCGTGACTTATTCCCCCCTATGATTGCCGATCAGCTGGCTATGCTGCAGGACAGAGTTGCGCCGTTTGACGGCGAACTTGCGAAAAAACAGATAGAACATTCGATGGGCGATATTCCTGTTGAAACCTGGTTTGATGATTTTGATATTGAGCCTTTAGCCTCAGCCTCTATTGCTCAGGTTCATACTGCACGTCTGAAGAAAAATGGCAAAGAGGTGGTGATTAAGGTTATCCGCCCGGATATTCTGCCGGTGATTAAAGCAGATATGAAGCTGATTTACCGCTTGGCTCGCTGGGTGCCACGTCTGCTGCCTGATGGCCGTCGTTTACGGCCGATAGAAGTGGTTCGCGAGTATGAAAAAACGCTGATAGATGAACTGAATCTGCTGCGTGAAGCAGCAAATGCGATTCAGTTGCGCCGTAATTTTGAAAACAGTCCGTTGCTATATATCCCTGAAGTTTATTCTGACTATTGCAGTGAGAATATGATGGTGTTGGAGCGTATTTATGGTATTCCGGTATCTGATACCGAGGCACTGAATGCTCAGGGTACCAATATGAAACTGCTGGCAGAGCGTGGTGTTCAGGTCTTCTTTACCCAAGTTTTCAGGGACAGCTTTTTCCATGCGGATATGCATCCAGGCAATATTTTTGTTAGCTACGACCATCCTGAAGATCCGCAGTATATCGGTATCGACTGTGGCATCGTGGGTTCATTAAACCGGGAAGATAAACGCTATCTGGCAGAAAATTTTATCGCCTTTTTTAATCGTGACTACCGTAAAGTGGCTGAACTGCACGTTGACTCTGGTTGGGTACCACCGGATACCAATGTCGAAGAGTTTGAATTTGCTATTCGTACAGTGTGTGAGCCCATTTTTGAAAAACCGCTGGCAGAAATTTCTTTCGGTCATGTGTTATTGAACTTGTTTAATACCGCTCGCCGTTTCAATATGGAAGTTCAGCCTCAGTTAGTGCTGCTGCAAAAGACCCTGTTGTATGTTGAAGGTGTCGGCAGACAGTTATACCCACAGCTAGATTTGTGGAAAACGGCGAAACCTTTTCTGGAAAATTGGATCAAAGATCAGGTGGGCATTCCTTCTCTGGTTCGTGCTTTTAAAGAAAAAGCACCTTTCTGGATAGAAAAAATGCCTGAATTACCGGAGCTGGTTTATAACAGCTTGAGTCAGAGCAAACATTTAAAGCACAGTATTGATAAAATTCAACAGGATCTACAGCGCCACCATATTCGGCAGGGGCAGTCACGTTATCTCTTAGGGGTGGGCGCAACATTGATTCTCAGTGGAACATTATTGCTTATCAATAAACCCGAATGGAATATGATACCAGCTTGGTTAATGGTTGCCGGGCTCGGTGTATGGTTTCTGGGCTGGAAGCGCTCAGTCTGAATTTTAAGCATGTTGGCGCAGTCTTATCGTATAGTACTTGCGTCAACTCTCTCCTAACACATCAATTTTGAGGCAACACTATGGGTGGTATCAGTATTTGGCAGTTACTTATCATTGCCGTTATTGTAATTCTGTTATTTGGTACCAAAAGACTGGGGTCTATTGGTTCTGATTTAGGTGCATCGATCAAAGGCTTTAAAAAAGCGATGAGCGAAGATGATGCAAAAAAAGATGAAGCGAAAGATAAGTCTGAGGCTGATGCTGATTTTGCTGCGAAATCAATCTCTGACAAACCAAGCGACGTAAAAAAAGACGACGCGAAGAACAGTAAAGAACAGGTATAAGTTGTGTTCGATATTAGTTTTGGCGAACTCTTAGTTGTTTTTGTGCTGGGCCTGATCGTATTGGGACCGCAACGGCTTCCCGTTGCTGTGAAAACCGTCGCAGGCTGGATCCGTGCTCTACGTTCCTTGGCGAGTAGTGTACAGAGCGAGCTGGCCCATGAACTGAAGCTTCAGGAGCTACAAGACAGTCTGAAAAAGGTTGAGAAGGCCAGTCTGAACAACCTGACGCCGGAATTAAAAGAATCAATGGATCAATTACGTGAAGCAACTGAGTCAATGAAGCGTAGTTATTCACCGCACGATCCTGAAAAGGAAAGCGATGAAGCCCATACTATTCATGATCCCGCGAAGGTGGAAAAGGCGTCCGAGGATGTCGCTCCATCGGCAGCCGCTCCTGAAAGTGCTGCGCAGCCGGTTGCTCAAGAATCCATAAAGTCTTCGGTCAGTGATACTTCGTCGATACTGAAAAAAGGCCCTCAGGAACCTTCAGAGTCAGAGACAACAAAGAGCCCTGAACCAACGCAACCACCGAGTGAAAAACCCTAACCATGGCCGTCGAAGATACTCAGCCGCTTATCAGCCATCTGATAGAGCTACGCAAACGTCTGTTAAACAGTATTATTGCCGTTCTGGTTATATTTTTGGCGCTTGCCTATTTTGCCAATGATATCTATCAGTTAGTGGCAGCACCGCTGATTGAGCAAATGCCATTGGGTTCAACGATGATAGCCACCGACGTGGCTTCACCGTTCTTTACGCCAATCAAGCTTACTATCTATGTGTCAGTTTTTCTGGCAGCACCGGTTATCTTGTATCAGGTCTGGGCCTTTGTAGCCCCAGCGCTGTACCGGCATGAGCGTAAGCTATTAATGCCATTGCTTTTCTCAAGCACAATGCTGTTCTACATCGGTATAGCATTTGCCTATTTTGTTGTTTTTCCGCTGGCATTCGGGTTTCTGACCAAGACTGCACCTATGGGAGTCGTGGTTTCTACCGATATTGCCAAATATCTCGATTTCGTTATGACGCTATTTATGGCGTTTGGCGTAGCATTCGAGGTACCGATAGCGATTATTTTATTATGCTGGATGGGTGTGACAACACCGGAGTCCCTGAAACGAAAACGCCCTTATATTCTGGTCGGCGCATTCGTTATCGGTATGCTGCTTACACCACCTGATGTGTTTTCTCAGACATTACTGGCTATACCTATGTACTGTTTGTTTGAGGTCGGTGTGCTGTTCTCTCGATTCTATGTCGGTAAAGGACGAATTAAAACTGAGGAAGAAACAGCAGAAAGTCAGGAAGAAAACGCAAAATAACCCTGTTTAAAATAGCTTCAGGGCTTGGTTTTATTACCCGGCTCTGTAGCTGTTAATCCGCTTTACTCGTGTTGGAAGGGACCCTGTATCCTTCAGCACAATGTCAACAGACCGAAGCCGTCCTACGGGGGGGTTGTCGTTTGGAGAACGCCATGTTTGATATTGGTATCAATCTTACCCACTCTCAGTTTGAGAAAGACAGTTCACAAGTCATCGCGCGCGCACAGCAGGCGGGTGTCAACGGTATGATATTAACGGGAACCAGCCTGCAAGACAGTGCTCAGGCGTTAGCATTAGCGCAGCAGCACTCGAACTGTTGGTCTACCGCAGGTATTCATCCTCATGAAGCCAGTAGCTGGAACGAAAGTACTGCTGAGGCTATTCGCAATATGGCGAATGCGCCCCAAGTGGTAGCCGTGGGTGAGTGTGGCCTTGATTTTAACCGTAATTTCTCAACACCTGCTGAGCAAGAACATGCTTTTACCGAACAACTGGCGCTGGCTACTGATTTAATGATGCCAGTTTTTTTGCACTGCCGTGATGCCCATGACCGGTTTTTGGCTCTGCTGGATCCATGGCTGGAGTGGTTGCCTGGTGTGGTAGTGCATTGCTTTACCGGTACTGAATCTGAGTTACATGATTACCTGCGTCGTGGTTTATTGATAGGTATTACTGGCTGGGTGTGTGATGAGCGTCGTGGCTTAGAATTACGCGAAATGTTGCCACAAATTCCCGCTCAGCAGTTGCTACTGGAAACCGACGCCCCCTTCTTGTTGCCTCGGGATCTTGACCCTAAACCGGCATCCCACCGCAACGAACCCTGCTATTTGCCCCATATTGTGAATAAAGTCGCACAGTGGCGTGGTGAAGACCCCGCCTGGCTTGGGCAAGTAACAGAAGAGAACGCCCGTCGTTTATTCCGACTGGGCTTTTAACCAGGAGAATTACATGAGTTATGCATTTCCCGGGACTTTCCCCGGCCGCCGTATGCGCCGGGTACGCCGCCATGATTTTAGCCGTCGTCTTGTTGCTGAGAATCAGCTGACGGTTAACGATCTTATTTATCCGGTGTTCGTCATGGAAGGACATAATCGGCAGCAGGAGATAGCGTCGATGCCGGGGGTTTATCGCTTAACCCTGGATTTGTTAATTAAAGAAGCAGAGACGGTGGCTAAACTAGGGGTGCCAGTGCTCTCACTGTTTCCTGTTATTGAAAGTACAGGTAAGTCGTTACATGCGGAAGAAGCTTATAACCCGAATGGTTTGGTCCAACGCGCCGTTCGTGCGTTAAAAGATGCAGTACCAGAACTGGGTCTGTTAACGGATGTGGCACTCGACCCATACACTACACATGGTCAGGATGGCATCATTGATGATGCCGGTTATGTCATCAATGATGTGACCCGGGACATTCTGGTTCGTCAGGCGCTCTCGCATGCTGAGGCTGGAGCAGAGATTGTTGCTCCGAGCGATATGATGGATGGACGTATTGGCGCTATCCGCCAGCAGTTAGAAGCCGAAGGTTTGGTGAATACACAGATCATGTCTTATGCTGCGAAATATGCCTCCTGTTATTACGGTCCGTTCCGTGATGCGATTGGTTCAGCTGGCAATCTGAAAGGCGGCAATAAAAAGACCTATCAAATGGACCCGGCGAACAGTAACGAGGCACTGCAAGAAGTGGCGCAGGATCTTCAGGAAGGTGCGGATATGGTGATGGTTAAACCTGGCATGCCTTACCTGGATGTGGTTCGTCAGGTGAAAGATACCTTTGGTGTTCCGACCTTTGCCTATCAGGTTTCCGGTGAATACGCGATGCACATGGCGGCCATTCAAAATGGCTGGCTGGCAGAGAAACCGGCAGTAATGGAGTCATTACTGTGCTTTAAACGTGCTGGCGCTGATGGTGTACTGACCTACTTTTCGAAACGTGTAGCCCAGTGGTTACATGATGAACAAATGCAGCGCTAGTCACTTATCTGAAATTGATATATACCCAGAATAATTCGAGTTGTTCCCAGACACAAAGCTTCGGCAGGCGGGACTTGAAGGTATGGGGGGATAGAGCCTGAGAGCGATCTCAGGCTTTTTTGACTATAGCTTTTGGAAATTAGCGTTTTTAACGCTCTGGCGTATTTGTTTGTTCAGCAAGTTAAGCAGTAACATCGAGCGTGTTTCACCGTCTGTTTCAGCAAAAATAGCCTGCATTCCTTCAAATGCTCCTTCCGTAATCAATACTGTATCTCCTGGGTAGGGCGTCTCAGGGTCGATATGAGTATCGTTTTCTGTGAGTCGTAATTCATCGATTACACTTTCTGGCACAATCGCCGGTAACGAACCAAAACGGACGAAGTGACTGACACCCCGGGTCGCGCTTATCGTCGTCGTATGAATCGATTCAGGATCGAATGCGACAAACATATAATTAGGAAAGAGTGGTTCACTCACCAGAGCTCTTTTACCTTGCACCATTTTTTCAATAGAGATAAAGGGCGTAAGGCATTTTACCGTTTGCCGTTCAAGATGTTCCTTCGCGCGTAATAGCTGACCGCGTTTGCAGTACAGAAGATACCAGGATTCCATAAATTCTTTTTCCGATCCATTGCCAACAAACGAATAATTCATTCAATCAACGGTATGCGTTCTTTGCAAGATGAGTATTTATACCCGTCATATTTCAAGTTACTTGGCTGTTGCAGGCGTTCAGGCAGCCGAATCACACAGTTTATCTATGCTTATCGCCTGTCGAAGCTGTGCGCCTACAAGCAACGCGAATTATTTAGGGTATATACAAATTTAACAAAAATACAGCAGGGTGACAGCGAAGTCCGTATAATAGCAGCAACATCCACCTGTTAATAAATGACATGAAATACGATGATCTGCGCGACTTCCTGGAGTTGCTTGAGCAACAAGGCGAACTGAAACGAATCAAATTGCCTGTCGATCCAAACCTGGAAATGACTGAAATTGCCGATCGTACTTTACGTGCCGGTGGGCCTGCGCTGCTGTTTGAAAACCCTAAAGGTTTTGATATGCCTGTTCTGTGTAACCTGTTTGGTACACCAAAGCGGGTAGCCATGGGTATGGGGCAGGAAGACGTTTCGGCATTACGCGAAGTAGGTAAACTTCTGGCATTTTTAAAAGAGCCCGAGCCACCTAAAGGCTTTCGCGATCTGTTCGATAAATTACCTCAGTTTAAGCAAGTGCTCAATATGCCGACTAAGCGTCTGCGTGATGCTCCTTGTCAGGAAATCATACGGGAAGGGAATGAAGTTGACTTAACTCGCCTGCCGATTATGACGTGCTGGCCTGATGATGCTGCTCCTCTCATCACTTGGGGTCTGACAGTAACACGCGGCCCCCATAAAGAAAGACAGAATTTAGGCATTTATCGCCAGCAACTGATTGGTAAAAATAAGCTGATTATGCGCTGGTTATCCCATCGCGGCGGTGCTCTGGATTTCCAGGAATGGTGTGCCGCCCATCCGGGTGAACGCTTCCCCGTCTCGGTTGCTCTGGGGGCCGATCCTGCAACTATTCTCGGTGCAGTGACTCCGGTTCCGGACACGCTCTCAGAATATGCGTTTGCCGGCCTTCTCCGTGGTACCAAAACTGAAGTGGTTAAATGTATTACCAATGATTTAGAAGTTCCGGCCAGCGCTGAAATTATTCTTGAAGGTTATATTGAACCAGGGGAGTTGGCGCCAGAAGGTCCTTATGGCGATCACACCGGTTATTATAATGAAATCGATAATTTCCCAGTGTTTACCGTAACGCATATCACCCAGCGACATGATGCCATTTATCACTCCACCTATACCGGACGTCCACCTGATGAACCGGCGGTACTGGGGGTAGCACTTAATGAAGTGCTGGTACCTATTTTGCAGAAACAATTTCCAGAAATTATCGATTTTTATCTTCCGCCGGAAGGTTGTTCTTACCGTCTGGCTGTTGTTACTATCAAAAAACAATACGCTGGTCATGCAAAACGCGTCATGATGGGCGTCTGGTCGTTCCTGCGGCAGTTCATGTACACTAAATTTGTTATTGTCTGTGATGACGATATCAATGCCCGGGACTGGAACGATGTTATCTGGGCGATAACCACACGTATGGACCCATCGCGAGATACCGTATTGATTGATAATACGCCAATTGATTACTTGGATTTTGCCTCACCGGTTTCCGGTTTGGGTTCAAAAATGGGAATGGATGCCACCAATAAATGGCCTGGTGAGACCCAACGAGAATGGGGTCGTCCTATTCAAAAAGACCCTCAAGTTTGTGCGCATATAGATGCAATTTGGGACGAACTGGCTATCTTCGATAACCGTAAAGGCAGCTGAGATACCCTTTACGCTTTAGTATTATTGACCCGATAGAGGGGACGCATGACAACCTTAAGCTGTAAAGTAACCTCAGTAGAAGCGATAACGGATACGGTTTACCGTGTTCGTTTACTGCCAGAATCGGCCTTTTCATTTCAAGCCGGGCAGTATTTGATGGTAGTGATGGATGAACGAGATAAGCGTCCGTTTTCGATAGCATCCATCCCGAGTGAAAAAGAGTTTATTGAACTGCACATTGGCGCTTCTGAAATTAATCTCTATGCCATGGCGGTTATGGAACGTATCCTGGCCACAAAAGAAGTGGTTATTGATGTTCCCCATGGTGATGCCTGGTTGCGTGACGATGAAGACAGACCATTGATACTGATTGCTGGGGGAACTGGATTCTCTTATGCCCGTTCTATTCTGTTGTCTGCGCTGGAACGTAACCCTGAGCGTGAAATCGCGATTTACTGGGGGGGGCGTGAAGATAAGCACCTCTACGATATGCCAGAACTTGAAGCGCTTGCTTTAAAACACAAGAATCTGCGCGTTGAAGCTGTAGTTGAACAGCCAGAGGCTGACTGGAATGGTCGTACTGGTACGGTGTTAACGGCGGTGATGCAGGACTATGAGTCCCTGTCAGGACATGATATTTACATCGCTGGTCGCTTTGAAATGGCAAAAATTGCCCGCGACCTGTTCTGTAATGAACGTTCAGCCCAAGCTGACCGCATGTTCAGCGATGCTTTTGCCTTTATTTAAAGGCAGGGGTTTACCGGAGTGTTAAACGCCATGTTTACACTCCGGAAGCCTTGATTCTTTAGTATCAGGCTCGTTCCAGCACGGTAGCAATCCCCTGACCTAAACCAATGCACATGGTCGCGAGGCCAAACTGTGCATCACGGCGTTCCATCAGATTTAATAAGGTGGTACTGATACGTGTCCCAGAACAGCCTAATGGATGCCCCAAGGCTATTGCGCCGCCGTTAAGGTTAATCCGCTCATCTATCTGATCCATCAGCCCGAGGTCTTTGATGCAAGGCAGAATTTGTGCGCTGAAGGCTTCATTCATTTCAAATAGTCCGATGTCTTCTATCGCAAGACCTGCTTTTTTCAGTGCCAATTGCGTTGCCGGTACCGGTCCATAGCCCATTACTGACGGGCTACAGCCAACCACAGCCATGGAACGGACATAGGCCCTAACAGGTACACCCAAGGATCTCGCTCTGCTCTCACTCATCACTAGCATCGCTGATGCACCATCAGACAGAGCGGAAGAACTCCCAGCAGTGACGGTTCCATGTTGCGGATCGAAGGCTGGCTTTAATGCGGCTAATCCTTCAACGGTGGTATCCGGGCGAATCACTTCGTCAAAGCTGACCGCTGTCAGAGCGCCACTGGCATCATGGCCTTGGGTGGGGACTATTTCACTCTTGAAATGGTCTGCCTCAGTAGCAGCCCAGGCTCGTTGATGGGAGCGCGCCGCGAACTGGTCTTGCATCTCACGGCTAATATTATGCATGCGAGCCAGCATTTCCGCCGTTAACCCCATCATACCTGCCGCTTTTGCCATTTCACGGCTCAGGCCTGGGTGAAAATCAACCCCATGATTCATCGGCACGTGGCCCATATGTTCCACGCCTCCGACCAGACAAGCATGGGCTTCACCGGTTTGGATCATACGGGCGGCATCATGTAACGCTTGCATTGAGGAACCACACAGTCGGTTCACTGTGACGGCTGGCACAGTATGCGGAATATCCGCCAACAGCGCCGCATTACGAGCAATATTAAAACCTTGCTCCAGAGTCTGCTGGACACAGCCCCAGTAAATATCATCCAGTTCAGCGGCAGAAAGTGCCGGATTACGTGCCAGGATCGTACGCATTAAATGGGCTGACAGATCTTCAGCCCGAACATGACGGAACGCCCCGCCTTTGGAACGCCCCATTGGGGTACGAATGGCATCAACAATAACCACCTTTTCCATAATCATTCCTCAGAGGCTTTCAAGTCATGAGCCAGATGAATTGGCTTGACCGGGGGATAGTAAGGTTCGTTGTGCAATGCTTTAGCTTGCAGACCAGCAGGGACCTGATAGAGCGGACCAAGATGTTGATATTGCTCTGCCATCTTGACGTAAGACTCACTCCCTTGGGTATCGAGCCAGCGGAAGACCCCGCCATGGAAAGGGGGGAAGCCCAGTCCATAGACTAAGGCAATATCCGCCTCTGCCGGACTGGCAATAATACTTTCTTCCAGACAGCGCACGACCTCGTTAACCATCGGGATCATCATGCGAGCGATAATCTCATGTTGTTCAAAATGTCGCGGTGGTTGCGTGACGGCTTGTAGAAGTTCCACGGTTTGGCTGTCTGACAATTTTTTCGGTTTCCCTTTACTGTCAGGCTGATAACGATAAAAACCCTGCTGTGTTTTTTGACCAAAACGACCAGCATCAAACAATACGTCTATCGCATCGCGATAATTTTTAGCCATACGTTCCGGGAAGCCTGTAGCCATCACGGCCTGTGCATGATGAGCGGTATCAATCCCGACGACATCAAGCAGATAAGCCGGGCCCATTGGCCAGCCGAACTGTTTTTCCATCACATTATCGACTTGCTGAAAGTCTGCACCATCGCGTAATAACTGACTGAAGCCGGCGAGATAGGGGAACAGTACCCGGTTAACAAAAAATCCCGGACAATCGTTAACCACAATAGGCGTTTTGCCCATTTTATTTGCCCAGGCGACGACGGTTGCGAGTGTGGTATCGCTGGTTTTTTTGCCCCGGATCACTTCAACCAGAGGCATTCGGTGGACAGGGTTAAAAAAGTGCATTCCACAGAAGTTTTCTGGTCGTTGTAAGGCATCAGCCAATTCACTAATAGGAATGGTTGAGGTGTTTGACGCCAAAATAGTCTCTGCTGATACCTGCTGTTCCGTTTCTGCCAGAACGGCTTTTTTCACCTGTGGATTTTCAACGACCGCTTCGACCACGATATCGACGTGAGAGAAACCGCGGTATTCCAGTGTTGGCTGAATAGTGGATATGACCTGTGCTAGTTTGCTACCGTCAATTTTTCCGCGTTCTAACTGCTTATTCAGCAATTTACTGGCTTCGCTAATGCCGAGAGCCAATGATTTTTCATTAATATCTTTCATTAATACCGGGACACCTTTCCAGGCTGACTGGTAGGCGATACCCCCACCCATGATCCCGGCTCCAAGGATGGCGGCTTGTTTTGGTGTCTCAATATGCTGTGTCAGCTTTCTTGCTTTACTCTTAACATATTGTTCATTAAGAAAGATGCCGACTAACGCCCGAGCTTCATTGGATTGAGCTAGCGGAACAAAGTTCTGTGTTTCAAGTTGCAACGCGGCGTCACGGCCCAGACCTGCCGCTGCCTCAATAGTTTTTACTGCAACCACAGGTGCGGGATAATGTTTGCCGGCTATCCTGGAGACCATCGCTTTGGCGATACTAAAACTCATTGTCGCTTCAATTTTATTGAGTTTTAGCGGGCTTAATTTGGGGGCCCGACGAGCTCGCCAGTCGAGGTCACCCTGGATAGCCTGACGCAGCATCGAGAGTGCCCCATCATGCAATTTTTCGTGACTGACGATACCATCCACCAGGCCCAGTTTCAGGGCCTCTTCAGCACTGACATCTTTACCGGCAGTGATGATTTCCAGCGCGCTATCCGCGCCGAGCAGACGGGGCAGGCGAACGGAACCACCGAAACCAGGCATAATACCGAGTTTGGTCTCAGGCAAACCTATGCGGGTATCTGGTGTGGCAAGACGAAAGTCTGTCGCCAATACGCACTCACAGCCACCGCCCAATGTATAACCTTTTATTGCTGCCAGAGTTGGAACAGGTAAATCTTCGAGACGATTAAAAATATGATTAGCGGAACGTAGCCATGCGCTGAGTTGTGGTGCGGGCACCAGAAATAAGGATAAGAATTCAGTGATATCGGCACCGACAATAAAGGCAGACTTACTTGAACTCAGTAGCAATCCTTTTAGTGCAGGTAAATTTTCAACAACAGTGAGTGCTTCGCTAAGGCTGGCTAGGGTCGCGGTATTCAATGTGTTAACTGAAGCAGGGGCATCAAATACCAGTTCAGCAATACCCTCTTCCAGCCAGTCGAGATGTAAGGTTTCACCTTGATAGAGCATGTCAGTCTCCTGATTCCGGCAGTGGATCTGGTCATACCAGATGAAAAGGAGTGTGGAATTTATGTTAATAAAATGCAAATTTATATTTAAATATTTGCAGGTCCGGTCACATGCAGTGGAAATAACTCGAGGTCGAGCGTGGTGTGTTAAGATGCGACTCGCAAGCTTCAATCAGTGCCTACAGGCAACTCGAACTCTTTAGGGTATAAATTATGGAATCACTGGCTACGCTGTATCATCGTCACATTGAAACCTTACAACAACGCACCCGTGATGCACTTGCGCGTTCGAATCTGGATGCTCTGCTGATCCACTCAGGAGAACTGTTCAACGTATTTCTCGATGATCATCCTTATCCGTTTAAAGTGAACCCACAATTTAAAGCGTGGGTACCTGTCACTGAGGTGCCAAACTGCTGGCTGCTGGTGGACGGGGTAAATAAACCTAAGCTCTGGTTCTATCTGCCAGTTGATTACTGGCATTGTGTTGAACCCCTGCCAACAGCTTTCTGGACGGATGAAGTTGATGTCATTGCCTTACCCAAGGCTGACGGGATTGGTAGCCTGTTGCCGGCAGCCCGTGGCAACCTTGGCTATATTGGCCCGGCTCCAGAACGTGCATTACAGCTTGGTATTAATGCGGTGAATATCAATCCGCAAGCGACTATCGACTTCTTACACTATTATCGCGCTTATAAAACTGACTATGAGTTAGCCTGTATGCGCGCAGCGCAAAAGACGGCTGTCATTGGGCATCGTGCAGCGCATGAAGCTTTCCTGTCCGGGATGAGCGAATTTGATATTAATCTGGCCTATCTGACGGCAACAGGACATCGTGATACTGATGTCCCCTATGGCAATATTGTGGCGTTGAATGAACATGCTTCAGTGTTGCATTACACGCGTCTGGATAATCAGCCGCCAGCACAAACACATAGTTTCTTGCTGGATGCCGGGGCGGAATATCAGGGCTACGCCGCTGATTTGACCCGTACTTGGGCCGCTAAGGAAGAGAGTGATTTTGCTGAGCTAATTAAGGATATGAATACTGAGCAACTGGCGCTGATAGCGACCATGAAAGCCGGTGTGCGTTATACCGAGTACCACCTACAGTTCCATCAGCGAATTGCTAAGTTGCTTAAACGTCATCAGCTAGTGACTGGGATGAGTGAAGAGGCGATGGTAGAAACAGGGATAACGGGGCCGTTTATGCCGCATGGTATTGGTCATATGCTGGGTCTGCAAGTACATGATGTGGGCGGTTTTATGCAAGATGATAGCGGTACGCATCTGGCGGCGCCTGAGCTACATCCTTATCTACGTTGTACCCGTATACTTGAGCCCAGCATGGTGCTGACTATTGAGCCAGGTCTCTATTTTATTGAGTCACTGCTCGCACCATGGCGTGAAGGACAATACCGCCAGCATTTTGACTGGCAGCGCATTGAGGCGATGAAACAGTTTGGCGGGATCCGTATTGAAGATAATGTGGTTATTCATGAGAACGGAATCGAAAATATGACCCGTGACCTGAAACTGGCGTAATGGAGAGCTGGCTGATACCTGCTGAACCGGTAGCGGTGAGTGAGGAAATCAAGAAAAGTCGTTTTATTACGCTGCTTGCTCATACTGATGGCGTGGCAGCGTGCAAAGCCTTTCTTGAGCAAACCCGAATCGATTATCCTGATGCCCGGCATTATTGCTGGGCCTGGATCGCGGGTGCCCCGGATAACTCACAGTTACTGGGATTCTCTGACGATGGTGAACCGGCTGGTACAGCAGGGAAACCTATTCTGGCCCAGCTACAGGGAAGCCAGGTCGGAGAGATAACGGCTGTCGTAATACGTTACTATGGCGGTATCAAACTGGGAACCGGCGGTTTAGTGAAAGCTTACGGTGGCGGAGTGCAGCAGGCGCTGACTCAGTTACCTAAGGTGCGCAAAGTCGCACTTACAGAATATACTTTGCAGTGTGATTACTCGCAACTGGCGGGTATCGAAGCCTTGCTTAAACAAGTGGGTGGTCTTATTGTCGACACTGATTTCCAGGCATTTATTATTCTGAAGATTGCGTTACCGCAGACCCAACTGGCAATATTTAATGCCAGACTTGGCGATCTGAGTCGTGGTGCATTGCATTTACTACCGTGATAATCATCATTTCTCTTCTTATATTTATTGATACTTAAGGAAGCGGCTGAAAATGCATTTTCGTGCCATAACCCGAATTGTCGGCCTGCTCATTATCCTCTTTTCCGGCACTATGATTTTACCCGGTTTAGTGGCGCTGATTTATCGCGATGGTGCTGGTCGTGCTTTTACTCAGACCTTTCTGGTCGCTATCGTTATTGGAACTTTTCTTTGGTGGCCTAACCGGAAAGATAAAAGTGAGCTCAAACCACGTGAAGGCTTTCTGATAGTCGTTCTGTTCTGGACGGTACTGGGGAGTGTCGGTGCTTTGCCATTTATCTTTGCTGAAAAACCAAATCTGACAGTCACTGATGCCTTTTTTGAGTCTTTCTCGGGTTTGACGACGACAGGGGCGACAACTCTGGTGGGGCTTGACTCTTTACCCCACGCCATTTTGTTCTATCGTCAGATGTTACAGTGGTTTGGCGGAATGGGGATCATTGTGCTGGCTGTGGCTATCCTGCCGATTCTTGGTGTCGGGGGCATGCAGCTATACCGGGCTGAAATGCCAGGTCCGTTGAAAGATAATAAAATGCGCCCGCGTATAGCCGAAACGGCGAAAACACTCTGGTTTATCTATGTTCTGCTGACCATCGCTTGCGCTGTCGCATTATGGTTTGCAGGAATGTCTGTGTTTGATGCTATCGGGCATAGTTTTGCGACCATTTCGATTGGTGGTTTTTCTACACATGATGCCAGCGTAGGCTATTTTGACAGCCCGACGATTAATACCATTATCGCTATCTTTCTGCTGATCTCCGGCTGTAACTTCGGCTTGCACTTCTCTTTATTAAGTGGCCGTAGTCTGAAGGTGTACTGGCGTGATCCTGAATTTCGTATGTTTATTAGCGTCCAACTGACGTTAGTCGCGGTCTGTACGTTGGTATTGTGGTTCCACAGTACGTATCAGTCAGCAGTACAAACCGTGAATCAGGCATTTTTCCAGGTTGTATCGATGGCGACGACGGCGGGTTTTACCACTGACAGTTTTTCACGATGGCCGTTATTTCTACCGATGCTGTTGCTGTGTTCTGCCTTCATCGGGGGATGTGCAGGTTCAACCGGTGGTGGATTAAAAGTCATTCGAATCCTGTTACTGTTCAAACAGGGGAATCGCGAACTAAAGAGGCTGGTTCACCCCAATGCGGTGTACAGCATTAAGTTGGGTAACCGTGCGCTGCCGGAGCGTATTATTGAAGCTGTCTGGGGATTCTTTTCCGCTTATGCTCTGGTCTTTATCATTAGTATGCTGGCGATTATTGCTACGGGCGTCGATAACTTCTCTGCTTTTGCTTCCGTGGTCGCGACCTTGAATAACCTTGGACCGGGTCTTGGTGTAGTCGCTGATAATTTTGCCAGCATGAATCCGACGGCAAAGTGGGTCCTTATCGTCAACATGTTATTCGGACGCCTCGAAGTCTTTACTTTATTAGTACTGTTCACGCCAACTTTTTGGCGGGAATAAATGGAGTATCTGTGAAAACCTTAATTCTGTATTCAACCCGTGACGGACAAACACGCGAAATAGCAACACGTCTTGGCGCTGAACTGAAAGTGTCAGGTCTGGAGAGTGATATTCTGAATCTGCATGATAATGCCAGTATTCATTGGGCAGACTATGATCGTGTCGTACTCGGGGCTTCTATTCGTTATGGACACTTTCATCGCTCAGTCAGTGCATTTATACAAAAACATTTGCAACAACTGAATAATCTTCCGAGCGCCTTCTTTTCAGTGAACCTGGTTGCACGTAAGCCTGAGAAGAACACGCCAGAAACAAACTCCTATACGCGGAAGTTTTTGCTGAATTCTCCCTGGCATCCCGATTGCTGCGCTGTTTTCGCCGGGGCATTGCGTTATCCGCGTTATGGCTGGTTGGACAAGTTTATGATCCGTCTAATAATGAAGATGACGGATGGAGAAACGGATACCAGTAAAGAAGTGGTCTATACCGACTGGCAACAGGTTTCGTTTTTTGCCGTCGAAATTGCACAATTAGGCAGCAAGCAGCAGGCTTAATAATCATATCGTTGAAAAATAACGCACTCAGAAAATTATTTGAAATTAGGGGTTGTCAGCCGCGAGGAAATCCCTATAATGCGCATCCACTGAGACGGAACAACGGTTG
>NZ_CANMLV010000029.1 GCF_947498825.1 uncultured Cedecea sp.
GAAACAGGGGCTGTGCCTGAGCTGCGGGCTGCGGCTGAAACTGGGGCTGTGCCTGAGCTGCGGGCTGCGGCTGAAACTGGGGCTGTGCCTGAGCTGCGGGCTGCGGCTGAAACTGAGGCTGTGCCTGAGCTGTGGGCTGCGGCTGAAACTGGGGCTGTGCCTGAGCTGCGGGCTGCGGCTGAATCTCCGCCATAGTCGTTGATAATGCCTGAACTTCGCTCTGGAATGTTTCAGGGCGATTAAGCTGCATACCCACATCTTTGAGTAATGACATTGTGCTGGCCGTCGGGCTGGCTCCGGTTGTTAAGGACGCTAAATGAACAGGGTCAGGAGCCTTACTCGTGGCAGACGTATTGAGGATCTGAGAGGGCTGGTCTGGAGAGGTATTGTTACCCAGCGAAGCATTGTTGTTGGCAAGCTGTTGCACAATAGTCCATTGTTCATGATTCACTTCTTTATTCTGTTTCGTAAAATCAACAAAACGTATTGATTTCATACGTGTTTTCTCACGAAAATTTTGCAGATCTTCATACTGGTCCATACTTGCTCTCACATTGTTCAAAAGTTTTCTATCAACAAGCCATATGCCAACAAAACTGTGAGCTACAATAATCGTATTATTAACTTCATGATAAATATGGTTTTCATGACTAGCTCAGAAAGGTAAGAACGTTTTTGATATATACTATACGGGAAATATTCTCGCGTTGAATCATATTATTTTTCAACCCGAGAGACTATGATTTTAAACGCAATTAAGTATTTTTTAGCCATATATAACCACATCGTTATTGTGGTTTTATTTCATTCTGTTCAGCAGGCTACTTTCACCTGTGGCCAGATGTCGTTATTCAGTAAGTTTGACGGGCAATACACCCAAACGACTGCATTCTATCCTGTTCTGCCTGAAGCGTTTTACTGAGGGTGATACATTATTTAACAATGATAGCTAAATTTTCTGCTTTTTCTAAAATTAAAGATTTTTTGATATTTATAATATTTACATTTAGTTATGCAATAAATATCTCTAAAACTCATGATTTATCATGTTGTATTGTCGTTCGTGTTAGAAAATAGAGCGTTATCATTAAATAATACTTAAAATACAATTTTAAAATTACCCTGGAATGAAAGTTCCACTCTTAGGGCGTGAGTTTTCAATTCTAGCTATTCCATGAACCTGTCCCGATAAGTTCAAATATATTCTCGCTTAGTTGATTGAATTATATGGTTTGTATGGTGTGTCTGATGACTAAGACTCTGCATAAATGGTTCTTTGAGCCCTTTTAGTTGATTATTGTTTTTATATATCAGATATCTGAAGGTAATAATTTATTCCTTTCACTGTATGAGTTATGTTGCAAGTGTAAATTTTTTTTATTTAAAATCACATCATTTGCCATTCCAGTTAATTGTTTTAATGCTCTTTGTGATAATTGTCACATCAATGGAATAAAATATTCCATATTGTTACAAAATGTATACATTGATGGATATTCCTATGAAAATTAATCTGGACCAGATGGTGACGGAGAGCCGTAATTCGATAAGTGAGCAGATAGATACTCTGCCAACATTAGAAATGCTCACTATCATCAATGATGAAGATCAAAAGGTTGCTCAGGCAGTCAAAGCGACTTTGCCACAACTGGCTGTGCTTGTAGAAAAAGTGGCTGAGGCTTTTTCTCAAGGTGGAAGGCTTATCTATTGTGGGGCGGGTACCTCAGGTCGTTTAGGTATTCTTGATGCAAGTGAGTGCCCGCCAACTTATGGCACCCCTCATGAGCAAGTGATTGGGTTAATTGCTGGTGGTCACCAGGCAATTTTTAAACCCATTGAAAATGCAGAAGATAACAGGGATATGGGGGAGCAAGATCTTCGTAATATTCATTTCAACCGTCGTGATGTTTTAGTCGGCATTGCAGCGAGCGGACGCACACCTTATGTCCTCGGGGCGATAGCTTATGCCAAAAGTTTAGGGGCATTGGCTGCGGCGATTTCCTGTAATCCCGGAAGTGAAATCGGGCTGGCCGCTGATATTGCTATTGAGCCATTAGTGGGGCCGGAAGTCGTGACGGGGTCATCAAGAATGAAAGCCGGAACCGCTCAGAAGTTAGTACTCAATATGATAACCACGGGAGCGATGATTCGCAGTGGCAAGGTATACGGTAATTTGATGGTCGATGTCGAGGCAACCAATGCCAAATTGGTTCAGCGTCAGGTCAATATTGTGGTTGAAGCAACCGGATGCAGCCATGAAGAAGCGGAAAGCGCGCTCAACGACTGTCAGCGACATTGTAAAACGGCCATTCTAATGGTGTTAAGTGGTTTGTCGGCGAGTCAAGCCAGTGCATTACTGGCTGAACATCGAGGATTTATTCGCAACGCATTGCAGGGGATAAACAGATAATTATGGCAAAAATTACCGATTCGATGATCGAACAGATTCTGCAGCTTACCGGCGGTCGTAATAATATTTTGGTTTGTGGCAACTGTATGACTCGTTTACGCCTGACCTTAAAAGACCGGGACCTCGTTCAGAACGATGAATTAAAGAAAATCCCCGGTGTTATGGGCGTGGTCAATGGGGATACGCAGTTACAGATTATCCTTGGTCCGGGTAAGGCACAAACAGCCAGTGATATGATGAATGCGTTGCTGAAATCTGACGCGCAGGAAACCTCTGATTCGGCAGATAACGCAGACCTGCGTGCGCTGGCCAGCCAGAATAAAAAACAGATGAAGGCAAAGCAGAATAGCGCTGTACATAACTTTCTGACTAAATTTGCCACTATCTTTACGCCTCTGATCCCGGGATTCATTGCAGCAGGTTTATTATTGGGGATAGCGACATTATTACAGCAAACGCTGATTGTTGAAGGTGTCACTCCGGCAGTCTGGCTGACCCAGCTGATAGCTTATATGAAAGTGTTCAGTATCGGGCTATTCACATTCTTAAGCATTCTGATCGGTTTTAATACCCAGAAAGCTTTTGGTGGAACTGGCGTTAACGGCGCGATTATTGCCTCGTTATTTATTCTGCGTTACGTCCCGGAAGGAACTGTCGGCTATTACGCAGGTATGGATACTTTCTTTGGATTGGCGATAGATCCGCGCGGTAACATTATCGGTGTTTTACTGGCCTGTATGCTGGGGGCCTGGGTTGAGCGTCAAGTACGACGTATCATTCCGGATAATCTGGATATGATCCTGACCTCAACCATTTCATTACTTATCACCGGAGCCATTACTTTTGTCGCTATCATGCCGATTGGCGTCGAGCTGTTTAAAGGAATGTCATGGTTATTTTTACATTTAAACGGCAACCCGTTTGGAACGGCGATTCTGGCGGGATTATTCCTTATTGCGGTGGTATTCGGTATTCATCAGGGCTTTGTACCGGTTTATTTTGCACTGATGGATGCTCAGGGTTTTAACTCCCTGTTTCCTATTCTGGCGATGGCTGGTGCCGGACAGGTGGGCGCTGCACTGGCGTTATTTGCTCGTTCATCACGCGGTTCAGTACTGAGAACTCAAATTAAAGGGGCTATTATTCCTGGATTTTTAGGTATTGGCGAACCACTGATTTACGGTGTCACGCTCCCGCGTCTTAAGCCATTTATTACCGCTTGTCTTGGGGGTGCCGTGGGCGGATTTTTTGTAGGGCTCGTTGCCTGGCTTGGTTTACCTGTAGGCCTCAATACCGTATTTGGTCCATCAGGACTGGTGGCAATTCCGTTAATGACATCAGGCCAGGGTATTTTTGCCGGTATGGCGGTTTATATTGCCGGTATCCTTATTTCTTATCTGGCAGGTTTTATTATGACCTGGTTCTTTGGCAGTAAAAATGTTGATTTAAGTTAGTGACAAGCACGTATCCTGTTCTGTTATTCAGAACAGGATACGTGGGCTTTCGACTAAGCTTAAGCGTGTACTTTTGATGCCACTAATATTGCTGTCAGGAGCATCAGCGTACCGGACAAAATCAGCGGTGCCAGTAATCCCAAACTATCGAGAGCCAATCCCCCGACAGCAGCCCCACAGGTATTCGCTAACTGAATAACAGCTACCTGTATAGAACCTGCTTTTTCCGCCTGATCGGAGAGGGAACGGGTTATCCAGGTTGACCAGCCTACGGGGATAATCGCAAAACAGAAGCCCCAAATAATGGCCACAGCACTGGCTATCCGCGCATCACTTCCCCACAGAATTAATGATAATGCGCTCAGAGCGAGAATAAAGGGGGCCACCATTAAGACGTGTTTTAGCGAACGTTTTAAGAAGACAGAGGAGAGTGATGTTCCCACAAAGCTTGCGATACCAAAACTTAACAACACTAATGTTAAACCGCTGACATCGAATCCGGCCAGGGTCATATAAATTGGTCGAATGTAGGTAAAGAAGGAGAATTGCCCGGCAAAAGCCATAAAGATAGCCAGCATACCGGCTATTACGCCCGGGCGTTTGAGCAGACCAAACATATTTTGCTTCTGCTGCATATTGGTACCCGGAAGTGAGGGAAGAACCTGCCAAATCCAGATAATACAGACAACCCCCATCAGCGCTGCACCATTAAATACATTACGCCAGCCAATGATGCTCCCCAAAAAACTCCCCAGGGGAGCGGCAATGACCAGGGCGATAGAGACCGCGCCGAAAATAACCGAAAGAGCCTTAGGGACAGTACGCGCCGGAACAAGACGTAAAGTGAGAGAAGCCGACATCGCCCAGAAGCCACCCAGTGCAAGACCCAGACAGGCGCGCCCCAGCAGCAGTAGCATAAAGTTATTAGAGAATGATACCAGTACGCAGGAAAGCGTGAGTAGCACGGCGAAGAGTAATACCACATGGCGCCGATCGCTGGTGCCGATAACATGCGTCACGAACAAACTGCTAAACATGGCGACAAATGCTGTGACAGTCACTGTCTGACCGGCAAGCCCTTCAGAAATCCCTAAATCGATAGCCATTGGCGTCAACAGACTGACGGGCAGAAACTCAATAGTGATGAGGCAGGCGACGCAAAAGGCGATAGCGAAAACGGCCGACCAGTTTGGTCGGGTAACGGCATCATTTGTAGGAGGGCGATGCAATGCATTATCCATTTTTATATCCCGATCTGCGAGTTTAGAAAACCGAGCAGTCTATCATTGTACTCCACAAGGGTTTAACTTTTTTAGCGGTTTCAGGTAACAGGGGCGGCTGACAGCACGAATATACGCGTTAAAAAATGAATTTGCATGCTGGAGAGATTTTGGAACCAAGTTTTATTCTGCACAGTAAATCTTCCCCTGCTAAAAATAAGTAAAGTTTTCTGGGCGGTAGCCGATGATCCGGCATCTTTCTCGGGGAATCAAATATCATGTTAAACCGTATGAAAATTGTTAAAAAAATACTCATAGTACTTGGGTTGTTTGGTTTGCTACAGATTGCCTGTGGCGGGCTGTTCTTTAATGCGTTGAAACAAGAGAAAGATAATCTCCATGTACTGAAAACGCTTCGGGAGAAGCAAGAATCCCTGAATGAAAGCTGGATTGCATTACTGAGTACCCGGAATACTTTAAACCGGGCGGGCTCAAGCTATGTGATGCTGCAAAGTCAGATGGATAACAGTATGGCTAACAGAAAGGCCGCTGATGATTTGACCTTGATGGCTGCTCACTCCCTGGATATTGCGGCAAAGGAATGGCAAAACTATGAATCCACTCTTACTGCTCAAGATAATGACGCGGACAGTAAATTAATCAGACAAAAATATGATGCTCTTTATGGCGCATTGAATGCCCTGATTAAAATGTTAAAAGAAGGGGATCTGAAGAGTTTCTACGATCAGAACACCCAGAGGTTTCAGGACGACTTCCAGCAACAGTTTAGCCTCTATACCCAGAAACACGCGCAGCAGTACCAGCTTGCTATAGACAATAGTGAAAGTTCCTATCAGATGGCGATTGCTGTACTGGCTGGGGTTCTGATAGGTTCTGTCGTACTGATTCTGTTTGTCTGGGTAGGTATCCGTACTACACTGATTAACCCTCTGAACCATCTTATTGAAAGTATTCGCCACATTGCTGGTGGCGATTTGATGCGTAAAATTAACGTTCATGGTACCAATGAAATGGGGCAGCTCGCTGAAAGTCTGCGTCATATGCAGGGAGAACTGGCGCGCACTGTCGGCGATGTACGTAACAGCGCGAACTCTATCTACAGCGGTGCCAGTGAGATTTCTATTGGTAACAACGACCTTTCTTCTCGTACTGAACAGCAGGCAGCATCACTGGAAGAAACCGCTGCCAGTATGGAACAGCTGACGGCAACAGTTAAGCAGAATGCGGAAAATGCCCGTCAGGCGAGTCAGTTGGCGATCAATGCTTCTGATACCGCTCGTCGTGGTGGGAAGGTGGTAGATAACGTTGTGCAAACGATGAGTGAGATTGCCGGAAGTTCTCAGAAAATCGCCGATATTACCAGCGTAATTGATGGTATTGCCTTCCAGACAAATATCCTGGCATTGAATGCGGCGGTAGAGGCTGCTCGAGCCGGTGAGCAGGGGCGTGGTTTTGCTGTGGTGGCGGGAGAGGTTCGTAATCTTGCTCAGCGCAGCGCTCAGGCGGCGAAAGAGATCAAACTGCTGATCGAAGATTCTGTCAGTCGGGTTGATACTGGTTCGACTCTGGTCGAAAGCGCCGGGGAAACGATGGGTGAAATCGTTAATGCAGTCACCCGCGTAACAGACATTATGGGGGAAATTGCTTCTGCTTCCGATGAGCAGAGCCGTGGTATTGACCAAGTCGGTCTGGCCGTTGCTGAGATGGACAGGGTCACACAACAAAACGCCGCGCTGGTGGAAGAGTCGGCTGCGGCTGCGGCCGCGTTAGAAGAGCAGGCGAGTCATCTGACACAAGCGGTATCGGTATTCCGTATTGCTGCAGACCAGCAACCGCTGCAACGGCAGGACGTTGAAACAAGCCCCGCTGTTCGCGCTCAAGTCACCACGGCACATAAAGCACCAGTAGAGTCGGTCGTCTCTGATGATAATTGGGAAAAATTCTAAGAGAATTATCCCTGCCAGTGCTTCATGAAAGGTATTATTTCCACGGAGAGAAAAAACGTATCCTCCCTTAAACAGGGAGGATACGCGATTACTCAGCAGAGGTTTGTGAGGAGCGGTTTTCCAGTTCGGTTAAACGCTGTTCCAGCAGAGCGAGTTTTTCACGTGTACGCAGTAAGACCTGAGTTTGTACATCAAATTCTTCCCGACTCACCATATCCAGACGTGTCAGTTGTGACTGAATCACCTGACGCACTTTCTTTTCAACATCATCTCCCAGGTCACGTATCCCTTTTGGCATGGACTCATGAACCTGACGAGCAATCTGTTCAATTTTCTTTGGATCAATCATGGCGCTTTCCGTTATCTGAGTAATTGAGCTAATTGTAATGCCAGAATGACAGGGTATAAACCAGAAATGTTATATGTGATGACGTTGCCGGGTTAAATGATTAGCGGTATAGTGGATAGGCTTTATTCTCAGGGCGGGGTGAAAGTCCCCACCGGCGGTAGATCGGTAACTAACATTACTGAAAGCCCGCGAGCGCTTCAGATAATCTCTGAAGGTCAGCAGATCCGGTGTAATTCCGGGGCCGACGGTTATAGTCCGGATGGGAGAGAGTAACGGTATTGTCAGGCCTTGGCCTGTCCGCGTTATTTTTTTAGCTCCTAAGACTGCCCTGATTCTGGTAACCATATATTTAATGAGGTTTTATTACCATGAATCAGACGCTCCTTTCTGCATTTGGCACACCTTTAGAACGTGTCGAGCGAGCACTTGAATCCCTACGTGAAGGCCGCGGTGTTATGGTCCTCGATGACGAGAACCGTGAAAACGAAGGCGACATGATTTTCCCGGCAGAAACCATGACAGTCGAGCAAATGGCTCTGACCATTCGTCATGGCAGCGGCATTGTTTGCCTGTGCCTGACCGAAGAACGTCGTAAACAGCTGGACTTGCCGATGATGGTCGATAACAACACCAGCGCATACGGTACTGGTTTTACCGTCACGATTGAAGCGGCAACGGGTGTCAGCACCGGTGTTTCTGCTGCTGACCGTATCACAACCATCAAGGCGGCAATTGCAGACGACGCTAAACCTTCCGATCTGAACCGTCCCGGACATGTCTTCCCACTGCGCGCCCAGCCTGGTGGCGTATTAACGCGCGGCGGACATACTGAAGCAACGATTGACCTGGTCACTCTGGCCGGTTTCCGTCCTGCTGGCGTATTATGTGAACTGACCAACGATGATGGTTCCATGGCCCATGCCCCAGAGTGTATCGAGTTTGCTCAGAAGCATAATATGGCCGTTGTGACTATCGAAGACTTGGTTGAGTATCGCCAGTTGCATGAACGTAAAGCGAGCTAAGATCTGTTATAGATTTTGAGTTGTTTTAAGTGATAAAACCCGGTGGAGTGATACCGGGTTTTTTTGTATCTGTTATTCTCTGTTTCATCATTGAATTTTTAGTTGTTGTCTGTCGGATATACCAGACAAAGACTGGTTTATTATCAAAATTCCTGAATAACTACATCATGCTTATCCCAGTTATTTCTGCCACAATTAAGCGTAATCTACAGACAGAAAATAATAACCCTCTTTAAGGATTCCATAATGACAAACCAGCGTATGCCTGCGTTATTTCTTGGGCACGGCAGCCCAATGAACGTTCTGGAAGATAATCTGTATACCCGTTGCTGGCATCATTTAGGTGAAATATTACCGCGCCCGAAAGCGATTGTTGTGGTCTCTGCTCACTGGTTCACTCAGGGAACGGGTGTCACGGCAATGGAAAAGCCGAAAACGATTCACGACTTTGGTGGTTTCCCTCAGGCGCTGTATGACACCCATTATCCGGCCCCTGGTTCTCCTGAACTGGCTCAGCGTTTAGTTGAACTACTGGCCCCGACGCCTGTAGCTTTAGATAAAGAAGCTTGGGGTTTTGATCATGGTTCCTGGGGCGTATTGATCAAGATGTATCCTGATGCCGATATTCCTATGGTACAGCTCAGCATAGATAAAACTAAACCTGCCGCATGGCACTTAGAGCTTGGGAAAAAACTGGCAGCATTACGCGATGAAGGGGTGATGATTGTTGCCAGTGGCAACGTCGTTCATAACTTGCGCATGGTTCGCTGGCAGGGCGACAGCCAGCCCTATCCGTGGGCGGAATCTTTTAATGATTATGTGAAAGAAAATCTGACCTGGCAGGGGCCGATCGCTGAGCATCCGTTAGTGAACTATCTGTCCCATGAAGGTGGTTTATTGTCGAACCCGACCCCGGATCACTATCTGCCGTTACTTTATGCTCTTGGAACCTGGGATGGTAAAGAACCGATAACGCTTCCGGTTGACGGTATAGAGATGGGCTCTCTGAGTATGCTGTCGGTACAGATAGGTTAAATACAAAAAAGGGAAAACCAATGCGTTTTCCCTTCCCAGGCCACCTGGTTTATCTATGCTCGTCGTCTGTCTGCACCTTTTTGATTCTGTCGGCGAAGTGCCAGGGCAGGTAAGGTATGAATAATCAGCATTCTTATAATATGGTTTGCCATCACAAATCCAGCGTCGGCTTTTAAGGTCAATGCTGCGAAAGACATTGACTCCACGCTGCCGGGAACCCAGGAAAGTATCAATAAGTAGAATGGATAGTCGAGTAAAACAGACGCAGCAAAAGCGACAAGAAATGTGACTGTGAGACTCAGGGCTATAAGTTGAGTGGATGCCCACAGGTGACGCATAAATTCGGCGATTGAAAACGCGGTGAAATAACACCCAATAAGTATCCCCATTAATCCCATGCTCAGCTGATTCAAGATATCCGGAAAATGTAGCGGTTGAGGCGCCAGAGTATGAAGACATGCTGAAAAAATAAGCGAAGTCATCATAAATGGAGCAGGAAGATGCCAGCGCTCCAACAACTTACCAGAAATAAAGCCAATTACGCCTATGCCTGTCAGCCATAAGGTATTTTGTGTGGAACCAAAATGTGTCCATGATAAGGAAAGACTGGAATGTGTCTCACCACCGACAATCAAGCCTGCAAGCATGGTCAGTGTAATCAGTCGTAAAGCGTGGGAGATAACTATTTTCTGCGGTGGTGTATTGCTATAAGTTGCAAGGGTTAGCACTGCCGCCATTGCTCCCGGCACTGAACCCAGAATAGCTTCGTCTTTGCTCCAACCTAAGCGTCGGATACACCATTGATAATTGGTAATAAATTGCAACAGTAAGCACAAGCATAGCAGGCTGAGTAGCGTAAACAGGCTGCCTGTTTCCCCGAAAGACATTCCGCGAATCATCAGGCCGATAGAGGTACCAAGCGATAGCTGTATAAAGGTAAGACTACCGGGTATGGCACGTATAGAGATCCGCCAGCGTTTGAGTACGATCACCATGATGAGAGCACCGAACATCATACCCAAAGGTACGCCGCACAGGGTTAAAAAAACGCCAGCCAGTAGACACAGCAGAAAGCCGCCTATAAATTTCATGCTACTCTCCCACACAGGCCATTTTTGAATACGTATCGTGCCAGCGACTTTCCACCGCCAGCCTGGCCTGGCTATGAAGCACATCAATATTTCCTACCGCATAATATTCGCCGATCGTCAATTGACCAATGCATTTTATTCCAGGTACAACAATGCCTTCCGTATTCAGGAGACAGAGGGAATCAGAGCAAATCTTAAGGCCGCCAAAGGGGTGGGCGGCAGCAATACCTTGCTGCATGAGGCGATGCACGAGAGGGTAGTTTTCTGGTGAACTACTGATACCACTGGCATTAATCACTTTATCAACCAGAACTGATACGCTTCCTGGGATCGATATTTTGAATCCCTTAGCCTGCGGCTTAATAACGATATTCCCATGGAGATGTTCCAGTTGCCCACAGGCAAAGAGTTCCTCAACTTTCTGCGCATTAGGAGAGGCAATCGGGATACGTAACTGCTGCCAGCGTGCTTGCCAGCGCAGGATAAATCGTTGTTTTTGCTGCTCGTTAAGCTGTCGCCAGGCATAGCTTATATTGTTATTCAGTGCTAACAGGATACTCATTGCCGTTATGCCCGGATCTGAATGTTGTATGAATTGGCTTAGTGAGCAATTATTAGCAGCGAACTCTTGGCGCAGTAATCGGAATAATTGCGCAATGGTGATTTTTCCATATGTCGCGGAGAGCCGCTTAATTTCCATTTGGGTAAAAACTTGCGGAATGATATTTTGGTAGCCGCTAACCTTGCGCGGCAGCATCCCCTTACGTGAGATAAAGTAAATTTTCCGGCATCGGGAGGCAAGCGCAATTGCAGCATCATGAGCAGACAAGCGACTGCCGATAATTGCGACACTCTCATTATTATTAATTTCTATGCGGTTAACTGGCCAGACCGTGTCGTAATAACCTGCCTGGTTTATCAGACCGTAAGGGTCATGACAGGTCGTTGTACCAAGACATAAAAAGCATCGGTTATAATGTCCATTACCCCCCTCTCCGGTCACTATTTGAAATAGTTGATCCTGGGGGAGCAGGTCGACAACCCGCTGTGGCACAATTCTAAGCCTAATGCCACGTTGTGCTGCTAATTGCTGACATTGACGTAATTGATAACATAGAAACTGACCGAAGTGCGATCGAGGAATAAACGCATCCAGTGCAAGAGGTTTGCTTGATATCGTCTTTTCAAGCCAGACGCCGAAGTCACCTTGCTCGCGAAAATACATGGTATTAACAGGGCGATTAAGTAAGTTGGTCCTGACATCTTCGGCGAATGCTGTCCCCACCGCCAGTTTTTCTGGAGTATCGAATAACGTTATGCTGATGTGCTTTGAATCAGGCTGGTCCAATAGTTGTGCCAAAACTGAAATGCCAGTAAATCCCCCTCCGATGATAGCGTAGCTTTTCATTTCTCAGCACCCCATGACCAATGTGTATGGGCTGCTAACCAGAAGGCCAGTTCGTTCAGGCGATCGTTGATTTCATTGCTGTTGCATCCTTCAACAACGGCACTCACTATTTCACCATTAGTCAATTTCATCGGATCGTAGCGTTTGCCCACGATACCCGTTACACAATACTTAAGGACAAAGGGAAAAGGGCAGGTTTGTGGAATGGCTGTGAGTATACCGCGCCTGGGTGGAACATTAAGCTGCCCGACCTGTTTGACAGGAACGCGCTGTAAGAGGCTTTGCGGATATTTGTCGTTCAGGCAAGCATTAAGCCAAGTCATTCGGGGATCAATGCCAAAGGCTGCACCTAATTCTTCATTCACGAAGCACCCCCCGAGCCGGCAAGCTAACTCACCAAAAATAATATTACTTTGTCTGTCAACGAAGACTTCCAGATGGAGTAATGCGTTTTCTTCCGTTGGGAAGACCACTTCAGCTAAATGTTGCGCGTATGCAATAAGTTTCTTATGCAGGATATTATCGTCTTCCATCACGAGCCCCAGTGTGGAACCCGACAAAAAGTCCAGGCAGGATACTGTCGCGCGAGATGCAGATACAAAAACAGGTTTGCCACGTAAGTAAAGACTGTTTATCTGAAAGGCCTCACCCTCAATGAATTTTTCAATCAAGAGGTTGTGAAAATGTAGCGGTGTGAGTTGTGACAGATAATGGCTCAACGCCTCGTCATTTTTCACTACTACTACGCCCTGTGAACCTCTTCCATCGTTAGGTTTTATGACACATGGATAACCATGCTCTGTAATAAAAATAGCCATCTCTGTAGCGCTGTTGACGCGCGCCATGGCAGGAATAGCAAATTGATGACTTTGTACTCGTGACTTCATCAAAAATTTGTCCCGGAAAAACATTGCTGAGTGAGCCCGTCCCTGAGTTAATCCCAATCGATCGCTTATACGTGCGGCTCTCAGTACATCTATTTCTGCCAGGAAATGAACCCCGGTAGCACCATTATTTCGACCAAAGTGGTACAAATCGAGTTCCACTAATGGGTTATCGTTGAAATTATCATAAAAGCGTAAATTAATATCAGCACCCAGATGCTGGTTAATTTCATTTTTCTGGCTGGCACAGGTTGCAATGACCAGCGCTGTTTTTTGCTGCAATGAGAGCCATTCTTTTTTTGTATGCTGAAGAATAATTTTAGGGGGACATAATAATATATTCATGCAGACTCCTGTTCGCTATCTGAGGTAATAACGAAAACATCTCAATGAAATATACTTTCATACAATGAATTAAGATAAAATAAGTTATTTATATCGCGCTGGGTTAATGGCGTTTTTTATAAAACCTGCAAGAATGTTACTCTTTAAATATATAAGGAATTATTCTTAAATATGAATTTTATATTTTCATGTCAAGTCGATGATATGTAATATAGCAATGACATCCCATTCTGATATTTTTTTGGAACCTACGGCTATATCTATTTATTGCAATAAATATAACCGTAATCATTGCTTGTAACAGATATTATTAATCCTAATTAACCAGCGGCTTTATAGAGCGGGCTTACAAAAATTTATGCAGCATCTTCGTGTTTCAAAGAATGGCACGCTCGGCGAGACGATAAGTGATGTGATAAAAAGAAGGCCAGTATCCAGAGGAAATACGCAGTGGATGGTTCTGTAAAGTTGAGATTTGGGGAGCCCCGTCCTGAAGGACGGGGCAATATCACGAGAATTGTCTACAGCAGAAAAGCACTCTTTTATTCGACAAAAATATGTGGATAGAAGCGCGATAAATCCTGTGTGATCAGTGCTTTGTCTTCACGAATGCCGATGCCTGCAGGCTGATCGTTGATAAGCCAGCTGCCTATTAGCGTGTAGCTATCACCGAATTTCGGTAACTGACAGAACTGCTGGACTATCATACCTTCTTCACCGTAAGGACCTTCTGCACGGGCAATTTCTTTACCGTTTTCAACTATCGTCACGTTAGCGCCTTCACGTGAGAACAGCGGTTTAACGACGTATTTATCCATTAATGGATAGTCGTCTTCAGCAAAGTACGCCGGGAGCAGGTTAGGGTGGTCCGGGAACATTTCCCATAACATTGGCAGTAATGCTTTGTTAGAGATAATGCTTTTCCAGGCAGGCTCCAGCCATCTGACGCCAGCATCTTCCAGCTTGGTAGAGAACACTTCCCGCAGCATATATTCCCAAGGATAGAGTTTAAACAGACTGCCGATCACCTGATCCTGAAGATCGGTAAACTGTCCTCGCTCACCCAAGCCGATATCTTCCAGATACAGAAACTCACTGACTAAATCTGCTTCTGCCGCACAGTCTTGCATATACTGAACCGTGCCTCTGTCTTCCACGGTATCCCGACAGCAGGTAAAGTGCAGCAGGCTGAATCCGTGCTTTTCTTTAAGTTCGGCGAAACGTTCAATCAGCTTTTCTTGCAGGCTGTTAAACTGATCCGCACCTTCCGGCAGGTTACCTGCCTGAAGCTGATCTTCGAGCCAGATCCATTGGAAGAACGCAGCTTCATATAACGATGTCGGTGTATCTGCGTTGTTTTCCAGCAACTTTGGTTCGCCAATGCCGTCCCAGGCAAGATCAAGACGGGAATAGAGCGATGGTTGCTGGTTACGCCAGGATTGACGAACAAATTCCCAGGTATGCTTAGGGATACGAAAACGGGTCATCAGCTCATCACTGGCGACCACTTTTTCGACCACTTGTAAGCACATCTGGTGCAGCCCGGCAGTCACATCTTCCAGGCGCTCAACTTGAGGCAATGTCAGTTTATAATAGGCGTCTTCACACCAGTAGGGCTCACCATACATGGTGTGAAAATTAAAGCCGTACTCTTCTGCCTTCGCGCGCCAGTCCGGGCGCTCACTAATATTGACTCTTTCCATTTTTTATCAACCGCCCATTGAACGGCTGGAATTGGTATTTGACGCGCTGCTACGTTGCATGGCGGATTGCTTCGCAACGGAGTCGCCAAATCCACCACGAGTGATCGTGGAGGTGGTCGCAGGCTTTGGTGCCATCGCGGTTTTAGGCACTGTCATGGTACGGCCTGGAGTGGCAGCACCGTAGCTTTTACCGCTGGCATCGGCATATTTGCCATACGCCGGGCTGGCCGGATTTTTTGAGGAGAAGAGGGGCTGCTGAGCGCCACCACTCATCAGACGGCCCATCATATAACCCGCCATCAGAGGCATCCAGAAACTACCGCTGCTCTGGGCTTGGGCCTGATTTTCGCCACTGCCAGCCAGACTTGCCTGAGCAGGGGCCTGCTGACACTGGCCTTCACCAAATTCAGCAATACAGGCTTCGCGTGAGTCGTATTTAGGTGCGGTACGTTCCGCTTCTTTCAGCGCATTGTTATATGCAGTAGTACATTCTGCACTTTTGCCTGGATGTGCTACAGAGCAGTCATCAGCGTTCTGGTACAAGGAGACGGTTTCATCACTTTGTTCACAACCTGACAGCATAAATACAGCCGTAATAGCGATAGCTACCGGCGTTAAATGGCGAGCATTCCAGCTTTTGCGGAACGACGAATGATTTATTTGTTTTGTCCGTTTCATTTTATCAGTCCTGATCCCAGTCGGTTTGTTACTAAGAGTAAGGTATGCATGGTTGAAATTAAAGCAGTCTGGTGCGTTTGGCAGGAAATCTTTACGTTGTCTTACGTTCAGCGCCAAAAAGAAAGAAAAAAGGCGCAAAATTGCGCCTTTTTAGCTATTGAGCTGTAGTAACACGTGAAAGCATTACTTTCTTATCTTTTGGTTGCAGCAATAGGCGCGTAACCGTCCGCGCGTGCATTCTGTTCTGGTGTTAATGGTGCAACAGAATCAGGACGAGTCGAAACAGTTTTACCCAGCGTGTTATTCAGTGCCACCAAATCTTGCTCATTCAGCGTACCCAGCGCAGATTTGATGTTCAGCTCATTAATTAAATAGCTATAACGAGCATTAGAAAGCTGTTGTTTAGCGCTGTACAGAGAGCTGGTTGCGGTTAACACATCAACAATAGTACGGGTACCCACTGAGTAACCGGCTTCCATAGCATCTAAAGAGCTCTGTGCAGAAATTACCGCCTGTTTATAGGCGTTAATGGTGCTGATAGAGGCATTAATATTGTTAAATGATGAACGCACGGTTTGTACGACGCTACGGTGCGCGCCTTCGAGCTGTTCACTGGCACCGGTAAAATTATACTGGGCTTGTTTGACCTGGGAGCTAACCGATCCGCCCTGGTAAAGTGGCAGAGAGAAACTCAGGCCAACTTTGTTCTGGCCCGCGTAGGAGTTACCGTACTGAGCATTTCCGGACGTCCTGGAACCGCTATAGTCTGTGTTAGAGACACCGGTAGATGCCGTCAGGCTCAGAGTGGGTAAATGTCCATCCTCTGCCTGACGAATTTGTTCCCGGGCCAGATCCTGGCTCAGACGCGCTTGTAGCAATGACAGGTTACGTTTTTCTGCATCTTTTAGCAGGTTATTGACTGCATCTGGTTTGTTGGTTTTAAAACTATCAACATTCAATGACGCCAGGCTCAGGTAGTCGTTACCGGTAATTTGGCGCAACTCTTCAACGGTGTTATCGACGTTATTACGTGCAGTCACTTCGTTGGCCAGCACTGTATCGTACTGCGCACGTGCGTTCTGGACGTCAGTGATAGCCACCAAACCGACATTAAAGCGCTGTGTTGTCTGATCTAACTGACGGTATACTGATTGCTTTTGCGCTTCGATAAATGACAGAGAATCAATAGCATTCAGGACATTGAAATAGGCGGTTGCGGTATTTAAAATCAGCGCCTGCTGAGCATTTTGATAAATGACGTCCTGAATACCGGCGGTTTTTTCTTGCAGACCGAGCGCGCGCCATTTTGACATATCAAAAATATTTTGCGTTAACTGTAACGAAGCGCTGGTAGCATTAGAGTTAATGCCGTTATTGTCACGATAGCCATTGCTGTAGGTGTAGTCCGCACCCAAACCAAGCTGTGGCAGTAATGGGCTGCGTGCTTCGTTGATTTTTTCGAATGCGGCGTCACGGTCAGCAGCAGATTTACGCAGGTCCGGGTTACTGGTACGGGCCTGTTGATAAACCTGTAAAAGGTTTTCTGCCTGGCTCATGGCGCTGAAGCCTGTCAGGCTAAGGCCGATAAGTATGGGGAGCAGTTTCTTCATTTGCATTCCTTGTTGTGAAGCAGAATTATTTTAAACGCTGACAATGAGTCGGAAATGAACGCCAATTCTACCGAGTCTGTAAGTCAAGCAGATTGGCCTAATGTGCCATTGGCCTCAAATTTGCTCCAATCTATCATATCAAACATTAAACGGCAGTCCGCGAGCGGATAATTTCTTCAGATTACACGTAATGACGTGCGGGGCATCATCATGAGTCAGCCAGAAAAACAAAACGTTACATTTACTAAAAAAGATGTAGAAATTATTGCACGGGAAACGCTGTACCGTGGTTTTTTCTCTCTCGAACTGTATCGCTTTCGTCATCGTCTGTTTAATGGCGAAATGAGCGGTGAAGTAAAACGAGAAATTTTTGAACGCGGCCATGCTGCTGTGTTATTACCCTATGACCCAGTCCGCGATGAAGTGGTACTGATTGAGCAAATTCGTATTGCTGCTTTTGATACCAGTGAAACCCCTTGGTTATTAGAAATGATAGCGGGCATGATTGAAGAAGGCGAAAGCGTCGAGGACGTTGCGCGACGTGAAGCCCAGGAAGAAGCGGGCTTGCAGGTGGGCCGTATTAAACCAGTATTAAGTTACCTGGCAAGTCCTGGCGGCACCAGTGAAAGATTATCGATTGTGGTTGGCGAAGTTGATGCTACCCTTGCCGAAGGTATTCACGGACTTGCCGAAGAACTCGAAGATATTCGTGTTCAGGTGGTCAGTAGGCAGCAGGCTTATCAGTGGGTTGAAGAAGGACTGATTGATAACGCGGCCTCGGTTATTGCTCTGCAATGGCTGCAATTGAATTACAAAAAGTTACAAAAAGAGTGGAATCATTGATAATGAAGCGCTATGTACCTGATTTTCCAGAAATGATGCGTTTGTGCGAGACGAATTTTGCGCAGTTGCGTCGTTTACTACCAAGTGATGATGTCCCGGGTGAGAGCATCACTTATCAGGTCAACGGCGCTCATTACCGGCTTACGATTGCGGAATCGACACGTTACACGACACTGGTTACGATAGAGCAGATTTATCCTACAGTGAGTTACTGGAGCTTCCCTTCAATGACGGTCAGACTCTACCATGATGCGATGGTGGCGGAAGTGTGTTCAAGTCAGCAGATCTTTCGTTTCAAAGCGAGCTATGATTACCCTAATAAAAGGTTGCATCAACGCGATGAAAAGCATCAAATTAATCAGTTTCTGGCGGACTGGTTACGTTACTGTCTGGCACATGGCGCAATAGAAATTCCCATTTATACTTAATATTCAGGAGCGTAAAGCGCAACGCTCTTAATGAAGGATGGCGTGTAAGTGTGCGTTAAACCTAAGGATATCCTTTGGAAAGCCTGTTAAATCTTCCTGTGACCGATGATGGTCGAGTCAGGATACTGCAAATAACCGATACCCACCTGTTCGCAGGAAAGAATGAAACACTGCTCGGTATCAACACATGGGAAAGTTATCAGGCAGTGCTTGCCGCGATACTTGCCGGGCAGTGTCAATGCGATCTGATTGTGGCGACGGGGGATTTATCTCAAGATCATAGTGTGGAAGCCTATCAGCATTTTGCTGAGGGTATCTCACAAATTGCAGCGCCTTGTGTCTGGCTACCGGGTAATCATGACTTTCAACCCGCGATGTTTGATACGCTGTTTAAAGCAGATATTTCACCGGCTAAACAGGTTTTTGTCGGTGAACACTGGCAAATTCTGCTATTGGATAGTCAGGTATTTGGCGTGCCACATGGTGAGTTGAGTGAGTATCAGCTGGAATGGTTGTCGCGTCATCTGGAAGCTCATCCAGAGCGGCATGCTTTGGTATTACTTCACCATCATCCACTTCCGGCTGGCTGTAGCTGGCTGGATCAGCATAGTCTGAGAAATGCAGCCGCACTTGATGAAGTATTAAAAAACCATCCTCAGGTAAAGAATCTGCTGTGTGGTCATATTCATCAGGAACTGGATTTGAACTGGAATGGTCGAAGGATGATGGCAACGCCTTCCACCTGCGTTCAGTTTAAGCCTCATTGTGCGAATTTTACCCTCGATACCATCGAACCGGGATGGCGTTGGTTAGAGTTACATCCGGATGGCGAACTCACGACGCAGGTATGTCGCCTGAACGGCACGGTCTTTAATCCTGATACCAACTCTGAGGGATATTAGTGACCAGATTGCTGTATTTGCATGGGTTTAATAGTTCACCGCGTTCAGCGAAGGCGGTTGCCTTGCAACAGTGGCTGGCAGAACACCACCCGCAGATACATGTGCAGGTTCCACAACTGCCCTGTTATCCGGAACAGGCAGCAGAGCTGCTTGAATCTCTTATTCTTAAGAGCGATGAGGCTATAACTGGCGTGATAGGTTCTTCGTTGGGGGGCTATTATGCGACTTGGTTATCCCAGCGTTTTATGTTGCCTGCGGTCGTCGTTAATCCAGCAGTACGTCCTTTTGAGTTACTGGTAGATTATCTCGGTCATAATCAGAATCCCTACACGGGGCAGCAATATGTGCTAGAGTCTCGCCATATAAGCTTTCTCAAAGAAATGCATATTGACCCGCTGGAAGCACCAAATCTTATTTGGTTGTTACAACAGACGGGAGACGAAGTGCTTGATTATCAAGAGGCAGTCGATTATTACGCTGCCTGTCGCCAGACGGTTGAAACTGGGGGTAATCATGCTTTTATCGGTTTCGACAGTTATTTCACACAAATTGTCGATTTCTTCGGCCAGCCTTAAGGCCTGATGGCCGATTTCTGTTTTTTATCTGAATGAATAAGAGCCATGACTCAATCTTATAATGCCGATGATATAGAGGTACTCACCGGGCTCGAACCTGTTCGCCGTCGCCCGGGTATGTACACTGACACCACGCGCCCTAACCATTTAGGGCAGGAAGTCATCGATAATAGTATCGATGAAGCGCTGGCCGGACACGCGAAGCGTGTCGAAGTTATTCTGCATGCCGATCAATCGCTGGAAGTGGTTGATGATGGTCGCGGAATGCCTGTGGATATCCATTCTGAAGAGAAAGTTCCGGCTATTGAATTGATCCTTTGCCGTTTGCATGCGGGGGGGAAATTCTCCAATAAAAACTACCAGTTCTCTGGTGGCCTGCATGGCGTTGGGATTTCGGTAGTGAATGCGTTGTCCAAGCGCGTTGAAGTCACGGTTCGTCGCGACAGCCAAGTGTACCGTATTGCTTTTGAGAACGGTAATAAGGTCCAGGATCTTGAAGTTATTGGTACCTGTGGCAAACGTAATACCGGCACCAGCGTTCATTTCTGGCCGGATGAAAGCTTTTTTGATAGCCCGCGTTTTTCAGTATCACGCCTTAGCCATTTATTGAAGGCCAAGGCCGTATTGTGTCCCGGTGTGGAAATCATCTTTACTGATAAGGTCAATAATACCGAACAGCGCTGGTGTTATCAGGACGGGCTCAATGATTACCTCAGTGAAGCCGTAAATGGCCTGATTACGCTACCTGAAGTGCCTTTTATTGGTAATTTTTCTGGTGATACTGAAGCATTGGACTGGGCGCTGTTATGGTTACCGGAAGGTGGTGAACTGTTAACGGAAAGCTATGTTAACCTGATCCCAACCATGCAGGGCGGTACTCATGTCAATGGTCTGCGTCAAGGGCTCCTGGACGCGATGCGTGAGTTCTGTGAATTCCGTAATATCTTGCCGCGTGGAGTGAAGCTCTCGGCGGAAGATATCTGGGAACGCTGTGCTTATGTACTATCAGTCAAAATGCAAGATCCGCAGTTTGCCGGTCAAACCAAAGAACGCCTCTCTTCTCGCCAGTGTGCGGCCTTTGTTTCTGGTGTGGTAAAAGATGCATTCAGTCTGTGGTTGAACCAAAACGTTCATGCCGCAGAACAACTGGCTGAGCTGGCTATTTCCAGCGCCCAACGCCGGATGCGAGCAGCCAAAAAAGTGGTTCGCAAAAAACTCACCAGTGGCCCGGCACTGCCTGGCAAACTGGCGGATTGCTCATCACAGGATTTAGCGCGTACAGAATTATTCCTGGTGGAAGGGGATTCAGCAGGCGGTTCTGCCAAGCAGGCACGCGATCGTGAATACCAGGCAATTATGCCGCTTAAAGGAAAGATCCTTAATACCTGGGAAGTTTCACCTGATGAGGTTCTGGCTTCGCAAGAAGTACATGATATCTCTGTGGCTCTCGGAATCGATCCGGATAGTGAAGATCTCAGCCAGTTACGGTACGGTAAAATTTGTATTCTGGCCGATGCTGACTCTGACGGGCTGCATATTGCCACTCTGCTGTGCGCCTTATTTGTACGTCATTTCCGGGCGTTAGTAAAAGGCGGACATGTTTATGTCGCTATGCCACCGCTTTATCGTATCGATCTTGGCAAAGAAGTGTTTTATGCCCTGGATGAAGAAGAAAAAGCGGGTGTACTGGAACAATTAAAACGCAAGAAAGGTAAGCCAAACGTACAGCGTTTTAAAGGTCTTGGCGAAATGAACCCGCTGCAATTGCGGGAAACGACGCTCGATCCGAATACTCGCCGTCTGGTACAGCTAACCATAAGTGATGAGGATTTTCAGCAAACTCTCGCCAAAATGGATATGTTACTGGCGAAGAAACGCTCTGAAGACCGCCGTAACTGGTTGCAAGAGAAAGGCGATCTCGCGGATATTGAAGTGTAGAGATAAAATATTCCTGAAAACTGCCCAGAAAGCCTGTGTTGAACATCATCGTTTAACACAGGCTTTTTTCTGCTGTTGATTTATATATTGTGGTTTGTTGCCTGCGTTAATCCCACCGAATCACATAGTTCATCTATGCTCATCGACGGGCTGAACTTGGCGCCTACAGGTAACTCGAATTATTTAGGGTATACATCCATTAGATCCAGAGTTAAGCGCAGAACTTCCAAAGAAGAACGGATCGCTTTTTACCCCCTGTTATTATGCTTTGTAGTGGCACACTGAATTTGGCCACCTGAATAGAGGTGATATCATCACCTCATAGTCAAAACAGGTGACATTATGACCGGACGTAACAGACGCAATTTTAGCCCCGAGTTTCGCCTCGAAGCTGCCCAGCTTGTACTCGATCAGCACTACACCGTTGCCGCCGCTGCAACGGCAATGAATGTCGGCAAATCCACGATGGACAAATGGGTTCGACAACTGAAAGAAGAGCGAGCGGGAAAATCACCCATAGCTTCACCCATGACACCTGAGCAGATTGAGATACGTGAGTTGAAGAAAAGACTTCAACGCGTTGAAATGGAAAGGGATATATTAAAAAAGGCTACCGCGCTCTTGATGTCAGACTCCCTGAACAATTCTCATTAGTTGAGAAACTCAGGGCGCGGTTTCCTGTTGCCGTTGTGTGCAACGTGTTTGGGGTTCATCGCAGCAGTTATAAATACTGGCGGCAGCCCAGGAAGCCTGACGCCACGAGAGTGGCATTACTGAGCCTTGTGCGCGAAGTTTATCGCGAAAGTAATGGCTCAGCAGGAGCGCGAAGCATTGCCGCGATGGTCACCACCAAAGGTATAAAGCTGAGCCGCTGGCGGGCAACAAAGCTGATGAAAGCACTCAATATTATCAGCTGTCAGCAACCAGGCCATCGTTATAAGATGGCGTCTAAGGAACACATTGAGATCCCTAATTATCTGGATCGCCAGTTTGCTGTTACCGAGCCTAATCAGGCCTGGTGCGGTGATGTGACTTATATCTGGACGGGAAAACGCTGGGCTTATCTGGCTGTTGTACTCGATTTGTTTTCCCGTAAACCGGTTGGCTGGGCGATGTCATTTTCCCCTAATTCAGCACTGACAGGTAAAGCTCTGTCGATGGCCTGGGAAGCACGGGGAAAACCGGCTAATTTACTGTATCACTCGGATCAAGGCAGCCACTATACCAGCAGGAATTTCAGGCAGTTACTGTGGAGGTGTCAGATAAAGCAAAGCCTGAGTCGCCGGGGGAATTGCTGGGATAACAGCCCAATGGAACGGTTCTTCAGAAGCCTGAAAACAGAGTGGGTACCGGATAACGGCTACGTGAATTTTAGCGAAGCCAGCACGGCAATAACGAATTACATCACAGGATATTACAGCCAGCTCAGACCTCATCAATATAATGGTGGTTTGACGCCGAATGAATCAGAACGATTGTTCTGGAAAAACTCTAAAGCGGTGGCCAGTTTTAGTTGACCACTACACTTTGAGGAATGTTCTGTCACGTGCAGAAATCGGGCGCCCAGCAGAACAGCTTATGCACCTTTTACGTCATACGCTTACAAGCCTTTTGTATATAGTATGGATAGGTATATATTTTGGATAATTATATTCATAGTATATAGTGACCTATTATATAATAATGTTATTACCGATAAACTTAAATTGAATTCAGAATATACGTATTTTCTAGTTGGCGTTTTTATATTACATTAAATCCAAGAAAGATTTTTGTCATAACCTTCATAAACAATTGCATATATTCTGAATATGCGATGATTATTACTATAACGACAAGGGCTATTTAGTCTAAGGAGGGCAAGGAAAATCATATTCATATAATAATGTAAGTTATCAATAATCTATCTGAATAAAACTTAAGTAGCGTACACGTCTCGAGCACTGCCCAAGGTTTAGAGCTGATGAAACAGACTCTATTTAAATCACGAAATTATACAGGTAACTATTATGACTAAACCAATTGAGTTAGCTAATGAGTTAAAAGAACTTTATTTCAAAAGAGACATAAATAGAGGTTTCCGTAGTGTTGAAGTGAAAAAAATAAATTTCCTGGCTGTTTATGGTTCGATAGATATTACTTCCCTGCTGGTCACTGTCGACTTTATCGTTCCCGGAGAAATAGAAACTCAACAGATAACAGCATTGTGTTATTCAACAGAAGGCAATACATCCTGTCAGAGCTATGTGTCCATGCTATCTGATTATGTGTCAGGTAATAATGAAAATTACAAACTTATAATGACGCTATCTGAAGCAAGTCCGGAAAATAATAACTATTTTATTGAAAGTATTATTGTAATGTCTTAATTGTTATTTTTAACGTCTATTACTACAGCAGTCATCAATTTAGAGACAAACAGCCTGTGGAATAGATGATGAACAGAGAAAGTTAAGGTCAGGAGACTGAGGAAAAAGAAACTTTCAGTTTCCTGACCATCAGGGCATAGCCTGACTTTTCTCACTCATTTCTTCTCTATATTTTTTATTCGCTTTTTTATCGTTTATTCAGGGGGCGGCTACGTATTTCAGCGAGTACAGTTAACATGGTTTACTCCTTTTATTAGCAGGTAAACAGTTAAGCAAAAATTTGCCCAAGGTGCTTACGATATTCTGCTAAATAGTGCGGAACATCGGGTTGCTTCATAACATCATTCGCAATAAATGTCGGCAGGGCTTCCATACCAAGGAACTGGTTCGCTTTATGGAATGGCAGGTAAACCCCATCGACGCCGACACCGTGGAAAAATTGTTCCTTGTCGGTAAAGGCTTCCAGAGGTGCATTCCAGGTAAGAGACAACATATAAGTCTTGCCCTGTATCAGACCGCCGGATCCATATTTCTTACTGTCATCAGAACGCGTTCTGCCGTCGCTGGCATACAGTTTGCCGTGACCCACGGTAAATACGTCATCAATATATTTTTTCACGGTCCAGGGAGCCCCCATCCACCAACCCGGCATTTGCCAGATAATGGTATCGGCCCATAAGAATTTTTCTACTTCGGCTGAGGCGTCATACTCACTATCGGCGCGGGTGACCTGAACATGATGTCCAAGCTCGCGTAACGCCAGTTCTGCTGTTTTCGTCAGGGTGTCGTTCAACTGACCGTTAGAGTGGGCAAATTTCTTTCCGCCATTGATAATAAGTATATTGCTCATAATTAGCCTCTGATAATGATATGAACCACTATAACCAGAGGCGACAATGAGAAAAATAGTCAAAATGCGCAAAGACTTTTGCTAAAAAAGCAATAATCGTTGCTCACCACTTAAGGCAGACGGCAAAACCTCCTTCTTCAGCGTTACTGAAACTCGCCTGCATATTGTGTAAGGCGGCAATACGACGAACAATCGACAGCCCTAAACCGCTGCCGGTTTTCACCTGTCCTGGTGGACGGAAAAAGCGTTCCCCAAGTGAGGTTAAATATTCCTGACTGACGCCCGGGCCATCATCAATAACAGTAAGCATTTTATCCACCAGGGTTATCTTTATTTTGCTGCCAGCAGGACAGTAGCGAATGGCGTTATCGAGAATATTACGCAGCATAACCTCAAGTAGCAGAGACTGTCCGTGAAGAGTGACAGGGGGGGCTTGCATCTCAAGATGAATATCAATGCCTGCACGCTGTGCCACGTGCCAGACGCTCATCACACTCTGCTGGAGCAGATCCTGAAATGATAATGCTTGCACATCCTGTAGCGCGGCTGAAGCATCTAAGCGGGATAGCATTAATAACTGTTCAACCAGACGTGAGACACGGTCGATCCCTATGTGCAGGTTGGCGAGTGCAGCTTCTCGCACCGGAATATCATTTTCAGCCAGTTGGGCAACCTCAGCCTGAACTTTTAGCGCAGCCAACGGGCTACGCAGTTCATGGGCAGCATCAGAGATAAATCGTCGCTCGTGTACCATTAATTCGTGAGTACGGGCAAAAAGCTGATTAAGGGCATGGATAAGTGGCAGTACTTCCTGTGGTAGTGCTTTTGTTTCTAAAGGACGAGAATCATCAGCAGCGCGATGACGGAGTCCCTGAGCCATTTTTCGCAAAGGCCGCAGTTCATAACTGACCAGCCAGATCAGAAGCATAAGCATGAGTGTCAGTACTATCAGCCACGGCATGAGCTGGGAATAGACAATATCGAAGGCCATATCATCCCGATACTCCCACTCCTGGCCCACTACAATACGATAACGACCATCGGGTGTGGTTAGCCAAACCAGTCGCCACAATTCATCATCCAGTTTTTGATCAACGAAGCCATCTCTCTGCCAGTTATAGTTGAGATCTTTACCGTTATCTCCGTCGCTTAAAACCAAACCTCCGTGGGCGTTAAAAATTGCGAAGGCCAGAGTATCGTCATCCATTTTTCCACGATGTTTTTTCAGTAAATTTTTACTGCGAGGAAGCTGGGTATTTTCATGTGGCAGGGTACTAACATTGAGTATGCTTAATCGCTTGGCGAATAATAATTGCTGCGTATCGAACAGTTTGTTTAATGACTTGCGTGACTCATACCAGGCGAGAGTACTGGCGCTGACGGCGGCAACGATCGTTAAGATAATAAACGCCACGCTAAGGCGGGCCCGCAGGCTTTTTGCCAGGGAATTTAGCATGCTTCACCTAAGGTATAACCGATACCATGAACAGTACGTATAAAATCGCTTCCCAGTTTCTTACGCAGATGATGAATATGAACCTCTAAAGCATTACGGGAGACATCCTCATCCCAGTTATAAAGTTTTTCTTCAATCAGTGTTCGGGGTAGGACACGCCCTGCGTTACGCATAAGTAATTCCAGCAGCGCAAATTCTTTGGGTTTAAGGAGTAAGGGCGCGGCATTGAGTGTTACGGTATGACTGGTCGGATCCAGAACAACCTTGCCATGAACCAGTTCTGGTTGGGCATGTCCGTGAGTCCGACGCATGAGTACTTGCAGGCGGGCAGAGACTTCAGCCAAGGCGAAGGGTTTGCACAAGTAGTCATCGGCCCCTGAGTTCAGACCAGTGACGCGTTCATCCAGAGAATCGCGAGCGGTTAAAATTAATACGGGTTCGTTACGGCCGGCTTTTCGCCACTGGCGAAGAATATCCAGCCCGTCGATACCGGGCAGGCTTAAATCAAGAATGACTGCATCGTAAGGCGCCTGCGTGAGGGCATTTTTACCCACGGTGCCGTCATTAAACCAATCCACGGTGTATCCCAGCTTAATTAAACCTGCTTTGATCCCATCTCCAATTAACGGATCATCTTCAATCACCAGTATGCGCATCTCTTTTCCCTTATCAGTATTAGGCTAAAGTAAATACTGGAAATGTCGTGGTGTACAGACGTTCTTTTATCCAGGAAACATAAAATCAGTTCTTAAGATTTCGTTAAGCTTTGTGGTGTTTACTGGATCCAGTGACCCATTTAAAGGAGATAAAAAGAATGAAAAGAACAGCAGCATTGTTAGCCATTATGGCATTAACTACAGGCCCGGTATTTGCAGCTCAAACCGGCGGTTTTGTTGACCCGAATGCGAAAACTACCCAGAGTGAGACGGCAACAACGGGAGGGGGATTTAAGGGACCTTCAGGTAATAAAGCGACCGTTAAAGAAGCGAAAAATTTTTCTGATGATACTTGGGTGACGCTGACCGGAAATATTGAAAAACGTATTGGCGGGAACGATTATATTTTTCGTGATGCTACCGACAGTGTGAATGTTGAAATAAGCGATAAACGCTGGAACGGCCAGACAATTACTCCCCAGGATACTGTCGAAATTCAGGGGAAAGTTGATAAAGACTGGAATTCCGTTGAAATCGATGTGAAGAAAATAACCAAACAGTAATGGGTTATCTACAGCCAGTATCACTCTGATAGCGGTTAAGTTTCTTTATCCATTTTTTATCAGAAAACATCATAAAACCCTGTCTTTCTGCGCTGCTCCCCAAGGTTAATGGTGTAACTGACGGGGGCAGACCGCAGTCAACTGTATGACTCTAACGCTCAGATAAGGTACTATCGCCTCCAATTACGTTGACTGTTATTCAGTTGACTCGTTAGTTTGAGGATGAATGAGTAATGAGCGATTTAACTCATGATGGTGCTGAGCGTCTTGCGCTGCACGAATTCACGGAAAATGCGTATCTCAAATACTCCATGTACGTCATTATGGATCGTGCCTTGCCGTTTATCGGTGATGGTCTTAAACCGGTCCAGCGTCGTATTGTGTACGCAATGTCAGAGCTGGGTTTAAACGCCAGCGCAAAATTTAAGAAATCAGCGCGTACAGTCGGTGACGTGTTGGGTAAATATCATCCACATGGTGACAGTGCATGCTATGAAGCGATGGTCTTAATGGCCCAGCCGTTTTCATATCGTTATCCGTTGGTTGATGGTCAGGGGAACTGGGGGGCTCAGGATGATCCTAAATCCTTTGCTGCCATGCGTTATACCGAATCTCGTCTGTCAAAATACGCAGAATTACTGCTGGGTGAGTTAGGGCAGGGAACGGTCGACTACGCACCAAACTTTGATGGCACTTTGCAAGAGCCGAAGATGCTCCCTGCGCGGCTCCCCAATATTCTGCTTAACGGCACAACCGGTATTGCCGTCGGTATGGCGACCGATATTCCTCCTCATAACTTGCGTGAAGTTGCCAGAGCAGTTATCACCTTGATTGATAAGCCAGAAACGACTCTGGATGAGGTGCTGGATATTGTTCAGGGGCCGGATTATCCTACTGAAGCCGAAATTATTACGCCACGCACTGAAATCCGTAAAATTTATCAGAATGGGCGTGGCTCTGTACGTATGCGTGCCATTTGGAAGAAAGAAGAGGGTGATGTTGTTATCACCGCCCTGCCACATCAAGTTTCCGGCGCTCGCGTATTAGAGCAAATCGCGAACCAAATGCGCGCGAAAAAATTGCCGATGGTGGAAGATCTACGGGACGAGTCAGACCACGAAAATCCAACCCGTCTGGTGATTGTGCCGCGTTCTAATCGTGTGGATATGACTCAGGTCATGAACCATCTGTTTGCGACCACGGATTTAGAAAAAAGCTATCGTATTAATTTAAATATGATAGGTCTTAATAGCCGTCCTGCCGTAAAAAACCTGCTGGAAATTCTCAGTGAATGGCTGGTTTATCGCCGCCAGACTGTGCGCCGTCGTTTGAATTTCCGTTTGGATAAAGTGCTTAAACGCCTGCATATTCTCGAAGGTTTGCTGGTGGCATTTCTCAATATCGATGAAGTGATTGAGATAATCCGTACTGAGGATGAACCAAAAGCGGTTCTGATGTCGCGTTTTGATATCAGCGAAACTCAGGCAGAAGCAATTCTTGAATTAAAGTTACGTCACCTTGCCAAACTTGAAGAGATGAAAATCCGCGGTGAGCAGGACGAACTGGCACAAGAGCGCGATCGTTTACAAGCTCTGCTCGCTTCAGAGCGTAAAATGAATACGCTGTTGAAAAAAGAGTTACAGGCTGATGCTGAAACTTATGGCGATGCTCGCCGCTCACCACTGCAGGAGCGTGAAGAAGCAAAAGCCATGAATGAGCACGATATGCAACCTTCTGAGCCGATCACCGTTATTCTGTCACAGATGGGATGGGTGCGTAGTGCTAAGGGCCATGATATTGATGCTGAAGGTCTCAGTTATAAAGCCGGTGACAGTTACCTGGCTTCGGCGAAGGGAAAAAGTAATCAGCCAGCGGTGTTTATTGACTCGACGGGAAGAAGCTATGCCCTGGATCCTAGCACCTTACCTTCTGCACGTAGTCAGGGAGAGCCGTTAACCGGTAAACTTACGCCTCCACCAGGGGCGGTGGTTGAGCATGTGCTGATGACCGCCGAAGATAGAAAACTGTTGATGGCTTCTGATGCGGGTTACGGTTTTGTTTGCTCTTTTAATGACTTGGTCTCGCGTAATCGTGCAGGAAAAGCGCTTATCTCATTGCCTGAGAATGCGCGAGTTCTGCCGCCGATTGAAATTAATAGTGCTGATGATATGTTACTTGCCATCACTGCAGCGGGAAGAATGCTGATGTTCCCGGTGAGTGATTTGCCTGAACTTTCAAAAGGGAAAGGAAATAAAATTATTTCTATTCCTTCAGCGGAAGCGGCGAAAGGCGTGGATAAACTGGCACACCTCTATATTCTGCCAGGGCAAAGTACTCTGACCTTACATGTTGGTAAACGAAAAATAAAACTGCGTCCGGAAGAACTTCAGAAAGTGCAGGGTGAGAGAGGGCGTCGCGGTACGTTAATGCGTGGTTTGCAGCGAATTGACAGGGTCGAGATTGATTCACCTGCATCTGCAGGATCGACAGACAGCGAAGAATAATTGTGATGGCGGCTTATCGTCGCCAGCACGATAGATATCCATGCTAAAGCCGACAGTGAGTGTCGGCTCAGGCTTAAGAGGGCGTTATGTTAGCTATTGTTCGTTTTATTATCGCGATTATTTATTGCATTCTGGTCTGTATTTTAGGATCTATTTACTGCTTGTTTAGCCCACGTAACCCACGTCATGTTGCGACTTTTGGCCATTTGTTTGCTCGGCTGGCGCCCGTTTTTGGCTTGAAGGTTGAATATCGTTTACCTGCAGGCGCAGAATCACATCCACCGGCTATTTATATTGGTAATCATCAAAATAATTACGATATGGTCACTGCCTCAGGTATCGTTCAGCCGCCAACAGTGACGGTCGGAAAGAAAAGTTTGTTATGGGTTCCTTTTTTTGGTCCGCTTTATTGGATAACCGGAAACCTGCTGATTGATAGAGATAACCGTGCCAAAGCTGTTGGGACGTTGACCCAGGTGGTGGAGCAAATACATAAGCGTAAAATCTCTATCTGGATGTTTCCTGAAGGAACGCGTAGTAGAGGACGTGGGTTGTTGCCCTTTAAAACAGGTGCATTTCATGCCGCACTGGCTGCTGGCGTACCTGTTATTCCGGTGTGTGTATCTAACACCCATAATAAGGTGAAGTTGAATCGCTGGAATAATGGTGTGGTGATTGTTGAAATGCTGCCGCCTATTGATGTTAGCGGTTATGATAAAAGTGAAGCCCGTAAACTTGCCACCTATTGCCGCACCCTGATGAGAGCGAAAATTGATGAGCTGGATAAAGAAGTCGCCCAGCGGGAAGCTTAGAATAAAAAAGCATCGGGATAACTAAAGCTGTCACCCGGCAGTATACGAGTTATTGTATCCGTTGCTTGAAATATGACGGTTCTGTCAAATACCCTGAGTATTACGCTATTTAGTATCACATGGAGCAATTATGTCATTCAGTCGCCGTCAGTTTATTCAGGCATCCGGACTGGCCATTTGTGCCAGTACATTGCCAGCGAGAGCTAACGCGGCAGGACAGCAACAGGCCTTACCTATTCCGCCCTTGCTTGAATCGCGGCGTGGTCAGCCGCTGTTTCTGACGTTACAGCGTGCTCACTGGTCATTTAATGGTGGCCCTAAAGTACCAATCTGGGGCATTAATGGTCATTATCTTGGGCCCACCATCCGTGTCTGGAGCGGCGACGACGTTAAAATGATTTACAGCAACCGTCTCACAGAAAGTATTTCGATGACGGTCGCGGGTCTTCAAGTTCCTGGTGCATTGATCGGCGGCATTGCCAGAATGATCCCTCCCGGGGCTGACTGGGCTCCTATCTTACCGGTTCGTCAGCCTGCTGCCACACTTTGGTATCATGCGAATACGCCCAACCGCACGGCTCAGCATGTCTATAATGGGCTGGCGGGTATGTGGCTGGTTGAAGATGCGATGAGTAAATCGCTTCCTATTCCTAACCACTATGGCGTCGATGATTTTCCTGTCATTATTCAGGATAAGCGACTGAATAATTTCGGTGAACCAGAGTATAAAGAGCCCAGCAGTGGTGGGTTACTTGGCGATACCTTGCTGGTCAATGGAGTACAGAGCCCTTATGTTGAGGTTTCGCGTGGTTGGGTTCGTTTACGTTTACTGAATGCCTCTAATGCTCGTCGTTATCTGTTACAAATGAGCGATGCACGAAAAATGCATGTTATCGCAGGCGATCAGGGCTTCTTGACCGCACCGGTTTCAGTCCAGCAGTTGTCTCTGGCCCCAGGTGAACGGCGTGAAATTCTGGTAGACATGTCTACTGGAAAAGAGGTTTCTATTACCTGTGGTGAAGCGGCGGGTATTATGGATCGTATCCGTGGGCTCTTTGAACCTTCATCTATTCTGCAATCCACTTTGGTATTAACATTACGACCGACCGGGTTGCTACCGTTAGTAACGGATCCTTTACCTGCTCGTTTACTCTCAGAAGAAGTGATAGCCGGAAATCCGATACGCAGCCGTGAAATTACTTTGGGTGATGACCCGGGTATTAATGGTCAGCTTTGGGATGTCAATCGCACAGATATTCAGGCGCAGCAAGGCACCTGGGAAAGATGGACGGTACGTGCAGATATGCCGCAGTCATTCCATATTGAAGGGGTGCGTTTTCTGGTGCGTAATGTTAATGGCGCGATGCCATTTGGAGAAGATCGCGGCTGGAAAGATACGGTCTGGATCGACGGTCAGGTTGAGCTGCTGGTCTATTTTGATCAACCATCCTGGGTTAATTTCCCCTTTCTGTACTCGAGCCAGACTTTAGAGATGGGCGATCGCGGCTCTAAAGGTCAGCTAGTCGTTCAACCCGCCCCTTAAATGCCTTCCCTTTTCCAAATGGAAAAGGGAAAAGACCCCTCTGAATAAAAGCCTTTAGCTTATTGTGGCTAAAAGCGTATAATTCGTCCCCCTTTGTTCACTTAATAATCGCTATTACGGAATGACTATGTCTGTCAAAAGTTTGATCCAGCCTGATCGGGAACTGTTTGCATGGCCGCAGTATTGGGCTGCTTGCTTCGGCCCGGCACCTTTTTTACCTATGTCTCGTCAGGAGATGGATGAGCTTGGCTGGGACAGCTGTGACATTATTCTGGTGACTGGCGATGCCTATGTCGATCATCCCAGTTTTGGTATGGCGATTTGCGGACGAATGCTGGAAGCCCAGGGTTTTCGGGTGGGGATTATTGCCCAGCCAGACTGGACGTCAAAGCAGGACTTTATGCGATTAGGTAAACCCAATCTCTTTTTTGGTGTAACCGCCGGCAATATGGATTCGATGATCAACCGCTACACGGCCGATCGTAAATTGCGCCATGACGATGCTTATACGCCAGATAATGTTGCCGGTAAACGTCCGGACAGAGCCTCCCTGGTTTATACCCAGCGCTGTAAAGAAGCCTGGCGTGATGTGCCGGTGATTTTGGGTGGAATTGAAGCAAGTTTGCGACGGACCGCGCACTATGACTATTGGTCTGATACCGTACGCCGTTCGATTCTGGTTGATGCTAAAGCCGATATGCTTATTTTTGGCAACGGTGAGCGTCCGCTAGTGGAAGTCGCACATCGCCTGGCAAGTGGTGAAATGATTGCTGATATTGACGATGTCCGTAATACTGCAATGATGCGCAAACAGGCCCTGCCGGGCTGGAGTGGGGTGGACTCAACCCGCCTGGACTCACCGGGTCGCATTGATCCTATTCCACACCCTTATGGAGAGGATCTCCCCTGTGCTGAAGGGACCAAATTTGACGCTTCAGAGGCCCAGGTTAAAGTGCAGCAGGTGACGGTTCAGCCACCCAGACCTAAGCCGTGGGAGAAAACCTATGTTCTGTTGCCTTCGTTTGAGAAAGTCAAAAACGATAAAGTGCTGTATGCCCACGCCTCGCGAATTTTACATCATGAAACCAACCCTGGGTGTGCACGTGCTTTAATGCAAAAACACGGTGACCGTTATATCTGGATTAACCCGCCCGCTATTCCTCTGTCGACAGAAGAGATGGACAGTGTTTTTGCTCTGCCTTATCAGCGGGTACCGCATCCTTCTTATGGAAGCGCACGAATTCCCGCTTATGAGATGATCCGTTTTTCGGTCAATATCATGCGCGGTTGTTTCGGTGGTTGTTCGTTTTGTTCCATCACTGAACATGAAGGACGTATTATTCAGAGTCGTTCTGAAGATTCTATTATTCAAGAAATTGAGGCGATGCGTGACACGGTGCCTGGTTTTACCGGCATAGTGTCAGATTTAGGCGGACCAACGGCCAATATGTATATGCTGCGCTGTAAATCGCCGCGCGCGGAACAAACTTGCCGTCGTCTTTCCTGTGTCTATCCGGAAATCTGTCAGCATATGGACACAGATCATCAGCCGACCATTAACCTGTATCGTCGGGCGCGTTCTCTGAGCGGGATTAAAAAAATTCTTATCGCTTCTGGTGTTCGTTACGATCTGGCTGTGGAAGATTCTCGTTATATCAAGGAACTGGCCACTCATCATGTCGGTGGTTATCTGAAGATTGCGCCAGAACATACCGAGCAAGGGCCGCTGGCGATGATGATGAAACCTGGTATGGGCAGTTATCAGCGCTTTAAAGAGCTGTTTGATACTTATTCCAGGCAGGCAGGGAAAGAACAGTACCTGATCCCTTACTTTATTTCAGCTCACCCAGGTACCCGGGATGAAGATATGGTGAACCTGGCAATTTGGCTGAAACAGCATCGTTTCCGCCTTGATCAAGTGCAGAACTTCTATCCTTCGCCACTCGCGAACTCCACCACGATGTATTACACCGGTAAGAATCCGCTCAGTAAGGTGGGCTATAAAAGTGAAGATGTCGTCGTACCACGTGGTGATCGTCAGCGTCGGCTGCATAAAGCATTATTACGCTATCACGATCCTGCTAACTGGCCATTGATCCGCGAAGCATTGACAGAAATGGGTAAAAAACATCTGATTGGTGGGCGTCGTGAATGCCTGGTCCCTGCGCCAACCCTGGAAGAAATCCGGGCTGCACGCAGAAATAATCGTGCAATGCGTCCGGCACTGACCCGACATACCCCGCCTGCACATCAGCGTCGGGCCAGCACTGGCGTTAAAGGTAAATCAACCCAGAAGTAATTCACCGTCGTATTACTCAAGGGCAGCTATCAGGACTGCGTAGCTTCCCTTGAGCCCTTTGGTGCTGTTTTCTTGCCAAACGCTCACACTGTTGTTTCATGTCATTAAAAACACATTCTGTCAGTTTGGGCAGGAATGGGTCGGAAGGCGTGAGTGGACAGGTTCAATGACGTGAAGTGTTTCGGATATAAATTATCAAAATAGTCACGTAAACATTTCCGCGCCAGACCTGATCCTATGGAGTGAAAGGCAAGGATAGTGATAAGGGGCTTTCTTGCTTGTCAGAACGCCATTTCGAAAGATATTGCAACGAATCTTCTCCTCTGCGCTTTTTCCAGCCATGAGGAAAGATTAATTTCTAATTTGTAAAATCAACAATACAGCTTTTGAACTGTATTCATCTCTTCTCTGTTTTACAAAAAACTTTAATGTTGCCGAAAAGTAACAACAATGTATATTGTTTGTCCGCTTGCGCTGTGGTTTTGTTATGTTGCAGGCACGTAGAACACACTATTTTTTGGAGTATTTTTTGAAAAGAACAAAGCTTCATCCCAGATTTATGAAATTTGTCATGCCTGGGATAACCTCATTCTTCATGAGTGGCGTGGTTTCAATGATCAGTTTATTAATGAACACAGGGTTTACTGCTCATGTTTTTAGCATATGGCCTGAATCTTGGTTAATATCCTGGATGGTTGCCTTCCCGGTCATTGTTTTTGTTCTGCCATTATCACGAAAAATAGCGTTATGTTTCGTCAGGGAGCACTGATGTTATCAGGGGGGATATATCATTCATATTCTGATAACTGATATATCGTGCAATAAAAAAGAGGGAATATATACCCCTCTCTTTGCCTGATAAGTCACCCTGCATTAAAGATTTGCTGGTTTACACTCTTTCATAGGTATCCGGATTCGGTCCCAGACGTTTTCCGATATCCAGGCTCGCGATTTCATTCAGTTCATCTCTGTCGAGACGGAAGTCAAATACGGCGAAGTTTTCTGCAATACGTGATGGCGTAACAGATTTAGGAATAACCACCAGGCCGCTATCCAGATGCCAGCGAATAACTATCTGCGCTGGAGTTTTGCCATATTTATCGGCTAAAGTGCGAATGATTTTTTGGTCAAATACCCCTTCACCGCCCTGAGCCAGAGGACTCCAGGACTCAGTCTGAATTTTATGAGTATGATTCCAGGCATGTAATGGGCGCTGCTGTAACAGAGGATGAAGCTCAATCTGGTTGATAACAGGAATGACCCCAGTTTCATCCAGAAGACGCTGAAGATGGCTTTCATGGAAGTTACACACCCCAATGCTTTTGATAAGTCCCTGTTTTTGCAGCTCGATTATTCCTTTCCAGGCATGAACATAATTATCTGCTTTCGGTACTGGCCAGTGGATCAGGTACAGATCCAGATAATCCAGCTGGAGTTTTTTCAGGCTTTCTTCCAACGCTTTTTCAGGATACAGATGTGCGTCGTTCCAAAGCTTAGTGGTGATAAACAGATCTTCACGTGGTACATCAGTCTGCTGTAAAGCGTGACCGACGCCTTCTTCATTCTGATAAATGGCTGCGGTATCGATAGAGCGATAACCAACTTCCAGTGCTGTTTCAATTGCGCTCTGAGCCTGCTCATTAGTGGCTTGCCAGACACCCAGTCCCAGCTGTGGTATCTGGTTCCCATCGTTCAGGGTAATTAAGGCCTGATGAGTCATAATATCTCCTTTAAAACGTAGAGTTCAGAAAGAGGCCGGCTATTAACCCGGCAAAAGAGGATGCTACGTCCTGACTACAAATGAGTGTAAACAGGAAAAACAGAGAAAAAAGAACTTAACACGCTGTATATTTGACAAGCGACAGAGCGTTAAGTTTAGTCAAATATCAGTACTCTGCCTGCCGTACTTCGAGTTGCCTGCATCCAGACAACTCGAATTCTTTTGGGCAGAACGGACTACAGAGGCTTAACGTTACCGTGCAGCTTCATAAATGCGACGGCTGACATCCAGAGTAATGTCCTGATGCTCACCCAGTTGAGTCAGACCTTTCTCCTCAAGTTTAGCCAGTAAACCTGGGATTGAGCTGCCGTCCAGACCATAAGCAGAGAAGCGGGTTCCGGTCCCCATTTGCTCAAAGAAGTGACGTGTTGCATTGATAGCAGCATCAATACGTTCTTCTTCGCTGCCTTCAGTGATATTCCATACTCGTTCACCGTACTGCAGCAGTTTGGCGCGTTTCTCATTACGTTTTTCATTAAGCAGGGCAGGTAACACGATGGCCAGGGTCTGAGCATGATCAAGACCATGCATCGCAGTTAACTCATGACCCAGCATATGGGTTGCCCAGTCCTGAGGAACGCCCGCACCAATCAGACCATTGAGCGCCATGGTTGCCGCCCACATCACGTTAGCACGAACATCATAGTTTTCTGGCTCAGCTAACGCTTTAGGGCCCTCCTCAACTAAGGTTAACAGTAAACCTTCGGCAAAGCGGTCCTGTACTTTTGCATTAACCGGATAGGTTAAATACTGTTCTACGGTATGAACGAAAGCATCAACCACCCCATTAGCGACCTGCACAGCAGGCAGGGTATAGGTATAAACCGGGTCGAGGATTGCAAATACTGGCTGTACAAAACCAGACATAAAGGCCTGTTTGTCGCCTGTTGCACGACGAGAGACGACCGCGCCAGAATTTGACTCAGAACCGGTTGCCGGGAGTGTCAGTACTGACCCCATAGGGATCGCGCTGGTCACATCATTTCCGCGCGTCAGTAAGATATTCCACGGATCTTTATCTTCAGGATAATGAGCGGCTGCGGCAATAAATTTGGTGCCATCCAGCACGGAACCACCACCAACAGCGAGTAAAAAGGTGATTTTTTCAGCGCGAACGAGCTCAACGGCTTTCATTAAGGTTTCATAAGCTGGGTTCGGTTCGATACCGCCAAACTCCAGGACATCAAGACCTTCCAGTGCCTGATAGACTTGAGCCAGAACGCCGGTTTTTTTTACGCTACCGCCACCATAAGTAATCAGCACACGTGCTTGTGCAGGAATTTGTGCACGTAAATCAGCGATGGCACCTTTGCCAAAAAGAATACGGGTAGGGGTATGAAGGTTGAAGTTATTCATAATAATTTTCCTGTTCTTCAAATGGACATTACGACACATTGCTATGGCAGTTATTTTGGTAGCTACCGGTCAATCTCTCAATGCTTAATCCTGCTTTTGTCTTGCCTATTTCTCTTGTGCTATGGAGAAAACAAAAAATCAAGAGCACAATGTTAAAGATGAAAGTGAGGAGGGGGAACATCGCTAATGAATCGTCAGACTGTCTGTCAGCAACTTACGAATAAAATTAAGATGCTGACTTTAAATGAAAAAAATGGATTACCTGTTCCGGGTATTCATCTGTTATATGGTACTATGCCTCGAGAACGCTCTCCTGTGATGTATGAGCCGGGTATAATATTTCTCTTTTCAGGACATAAAACAGGTTACCTGAATGGCCGGGTGTTTCACTATGATGCTAATGAATATTTGCTCCTGACTGTTCCGCTACCTTTCGAGTGCGAAACCAGGGCTACGTTTGAAGAGCCACTGGCAGGAATGCGTATTAACATCGACTTACTCCAGCTTCAAAACCTGGTCATGGATATTGGCGAAGACGATAACTTTTGTCCGCAGGCCTCGGCAGACGGTATTAATTCAGTCGAACTTTCCGAAGATATTCTTTGTGCTGCCGAGCGTTTGCTGGATGTGCTTGAACATCCACTGGACGCTAAAATTCTTGGTAAACAGATCATTCGTGAACTCCTGTATCAGGTATTAAGAGGACCACGAGGCGGAGCATTATTAGCTCTGGTTACCCGACAGACACATTTTAGCCAGATAAGCCGAGTTATCCGACGAATAGAAACACGCTACACGGAAAACCTCACCGTGGATCAACTGGCCGCTGACGCCAACATGAGTGTCTCAGCTTTTCATCACAATTTTAAGTCAGTCACCAGTACTTCACCTCTCCAGTACCTGAAAAGCTATCGTCTGCACAAAGCGCGTTTACTGATGTTACATGACGGTATGAAGGCGAGTGCTGCTGCGATTCATGTCGGTTATGAAAGCGCATCCCAGTTTAGTCGTGAATTTAAACGCTATTTTGGTGTGACACCGGGGGAAGAGTCGGCTCGTATCAGAGCCTGAGTACCGAATGGTGCAGAATCTGGTGTGGTTACCCGTTATCATTCGAGTGCAGACGACTTATGCAACTCGAATGATAACGGGTATACATCAAACCCTTGCGCATGATGGCTTACTTACTGGTGGAGAACTTTTTTCTTAACACCACGATGACAGTGCCGGTTAAACCGATAGCCAGTAATGCTATTGGGAGAATAACCAAGAAAGTCATCACTTGGTCTTCATGGCGTTTAACAAAGGGGATCATACTTAAGATATAGCCAAAACTGGTGATCAGTAATACCCAGAGTAAACCGCTCAACCAGTTGAAAAATTGGAAACGGCGGTTACTTAAACCCGAAAGGCCGGCAATAGTTGGCAGCAAGGTGCGCACGAAAGCAATAAATCGGCCTGCCAGCAAGGCGACCAGTCCATGGCGGTTAAACATATGATTGGCTTTATCATGATAGTGTTCAGGAAGTTGATGCAACCAGCCTTTCACCACTTTCGTATTACCCAGCCAGCGTCCTTGAAGATAGCTTAGCCAATAACCAAGGCTTGCGGCGATCGTCAGAATAACTAACGTTGGGACAAATCCCATTACCCCCTTAGCGATGAGTGCACCGGCAAGAACCAGTAAGCTATCGCCGGGTAAAAAGGCTGCCGGAAGCAAACCATTTTCAAGAAACAGGGTAACGAACATCACGAAATAAACAATGTTAATAACGTGAGGATCGGATAACGCAGCGAAATCATTATTCCACAGCGCCTGAGCAATCTCGTGTATTACAGCCATGAAGGATCCTGTTGAACCACTAATTCGTGAGATGCCGGATGGTGTACCTACCACTTCGACTTATCTCTTTAGACCCTATTGTAACTAAAAATACACCTAACATCTCAAATGGTGGTTCAACAATATGTATTTAAGGTCAAATAATTCACAGTTTGATACCCGTCATACTTCAAATTGCCTGGGTGTTGCCTGCGTCCAGCCCGCCGAATCACAGAGTTTATCTATGCTCATCGATGGGCCTCACTTCACGCCTGCAAGCAACTCGAATTATTTTGGGTATAGATGATTTTAAGAGATTCTCTGGAAGCCTGCCTCCAAATCGGCGATTAAATCATCAACACTTTCCAGTCCAATATGGACACGTACCAATGTACCGGTAAAATTGACGCCACTGACAGGACGAATGGCTGCCAGTTCTTCTGGCTGGCTGGCAAGGATCAGTGACTCAAAGCCACCCCAGGAATAAGCCATACTGAAGTAGTTAAAATTATCGAGGTAGTCAGCATATTCGGTGCTATTGAGACGTTTTTTGAGTATGAAAGAAAACAGTCCGCTGGAACCGGTAAAGTCACGCAGCCAGTAGGCATGGCCTTTGCTGTCAGCAATAGCCGGGTGATTCACTTGTTCAACTTGCGGATGCTGGGCAAGCCACTGGGCTATTTTCAGGCTACTCTCTTCGTGCTGACGCAGACGGACACCCAGAGTGCGTAAACCACGGCTGGTCACATAGGCGGTATCGGCATCAACCATTTGCCCCATTAAATAGGCATTTTCACGCAGTGTATCCCAGCAACGAGCATTGGAAACAGCGGTGCCTATCATCGCATCTGAGTGGCCGACTAAATATTTAGTGCCGGCCTGGATAGAAATATCAATATCAAAATCGAGCGCTTTAAACAGCACACCAGCGGCCCAGGAGTTATCAATCATGATAATCACCTCAGGGGCAACTCTGCGTACTGCTTTAACAATGGCGGGAATATCGCAAAACTCCATGGTAATTGAACCAGGAGACTCAAGAAAAACTATCCTGGTATTCGGTTTAATCAGGTCTGCTATGCCAGCACCTGCCATCGGATCAAACCAGGTGGTGGTGACGCCCAGCTTAGCCAGAATACCCCGGCTAAAATCCTGAGTCGGTTCATAAGCACTTTCGGTTACCAGAATATTGTCGCCTTGCTCAACAAACGCCAGAATAGTATTCGCAACAGCAGCAGCACCGCAGGGAAACAGCGCACAGCCGACACCACCTTCCAGCTCACACATGGCTTCTTGAAGAGAAAAATGTGTCAGCGTACCGCGACGCCCATAAAACAGTTCACCTTTAGCCCGATTTTTAGTGGCCAGTTTCTTGTCAGCAACGCTGTCGAAAACTAAAGATGACGCTCGCTGGATAACACTGTTAACCGCACCGTGAGTGAATTTTTTTCTGCGTCCGGCATGAACCAGCGTCGTTTCGATATGCTTTCCTGTCATCTTTTCTCGCCTTGTTTAACCATCTGGATGTCCAGATATAACGTATCATGATTTTGATGGGTTTCATCATGGCGTTTTTTCAGGTTGCCAGAATAGTGTCAATTATCAATGTATCTCCCCGAGATACTTCAAGTTATGGGAATAGCGTGGATATAAGATGTTAAGATTTAACCATGCTAAAAGTAAGGCTTATAACTGTTAGTATGCAAATAGTAATGAGAACCACTATCAATTCGGTGTTTTTTTGCTATTATTATCGCCAGTATTTGTATCTATTTTTGCTGGAGCGTAAGACGTGGTGACAAGTGATTTGATGCAAACGGATCTGTCCGTTTGGGGTATGTACAGCCATGCCGATATCGTCGTTAAGCTAGTGATGATTGGCCTTGTTCTGGCCTCTGTGGTGACTTGGTCTATTTTCTTTAGAAAAGTAACCATGCTGATTGCTTATAATCGACGCTTAAAGCGTGAACAACAGCAACTGGCTGAAGTACGCACTCTAAATGAAGCCAGCACCGTCGCAAAAGCATTTGGTGCAGGCAGTCTCACTGTTGGATTGATTCACGAAGCGCAAAATGAACGAGAGTTATCTGAGGGCAGCGAAGATAACGAAGGAATTAAAGAGCGTACGGGTTTCCGCCTTGAGCGTCGTGTCGCGAGTGTCGGACGCTATCTGGGACGCGGTAATGGTTTCCTTGCAACCATAGGTGCGATTTCTCCGTTTGTCGGTCTGTTCGGTACCGTCTGGGGTATCATGAATAGCTTTATCGGTATTGCACAATCGCAAACCACTAACCTTGCAGTCGTTGCGCCTGGTATCGCTGAAGCACTGCTGGCAACCGGTATTGGTCTGGTTGCTGCGATTCCTGCGGTAGTTATCTATAACGTTTTTTCTCGTATGATTGGTAGCTATAAAGCAGGGCTGGGTGATGTTGCTGCTCAGGTTCTTCTGCTCCAGAGTCGTGATCTTGACTTGGCTGCCAGCGCTGAGATTCGCTCAGTAAGAAGCGCTAAACAATTACGGGCAGGTTGATACGTTATGGCCATGCGAATGAATGAAAACCTCGATGACAACGGGGAAATGCATGAGATTAACGTCACACCATTCATCGATGTCATGCTGGTGTTGCTGATAATCTTTATGGTGGCCGCTCCGCTGGCAACGGTTGATGTTAAAGTCAATCTTCCAGCATCGACCAGCGAACCGCAGCCACGCCCTGAAAAACCGCTCTATCTGTCGGTAAAAGCCGATCGCGAGATGTTTATTGGTAACGATCAGGTGACAAAAGAGACCTTGGTTGATGCGCTCATTGCCGCAACCGAAGGTAAAAAAGATACCACCATCTTCTTCCGTGCAGATAAAACGGTAGATTATGAAACGCTGATGGAAGTGATGGATATACTGCATAAAGCAGGTTATCTGAAGATAGGCCTTGTGGGCCAGGAAACAACTGCTCCAGCTAAATAATCGCTTTCTCCTCTCTTTAGTCAGAGAGGAGAGCCTTTTCTCGCCGCATTAATTATACGCCTTTATTTCATTCTCTCCGCCTTGCTGGGCTTGTTACAGCGTAGACCCATGCCAACAGCCATCGGCCAGGCCCCGTGTGATTGAGAGTGTTTCCGCTTCTTCTGCTTTGAGACGCTGATAATGCTGTTCAAGTCGTTCATTAATACTAGGCTGAAGTTCCGGATATTGGGTGATGATTTCAGCCAGCACAGCACCATAGATTTCTTCTTTTACTCGCCATGGATGAAGATCCTGACGATTCAACCACTTTAAGTTTACCAGTGCTGAGGTAATATCGGTTGTTTCCTGAGTTTGCTTGGTGATATTGGCGTTTTTATTTTCAATCAAAGCAGTAATATTTTCACTTAATCTAAATTTTGAGTTTTTATTATCGTCAATGTTATCTGTTGAGGTGGTATTTTTAATTATGTTGCTCATTATCTTATCCTTCAAATGAGTAATATAACGGACCATTTATTTCCTGAGTGAGTTGATTCAGCCAGATAGTTTGTTGTTTATCAATGATAAAATCAGTTTTATCATTAAGTAATTCTTGTAGCTGTAACTGACTGATAACGCCATCATTAACTAACTCACTAATCATATTATGTAAGGTTTCTATTCTGATGGCGCACAATAAACGTGCCTTTATATGCAGGTCCGTTTCTTCAAGTAGTCTATTGCGAGGCTGTCCTGCGTAATGATTTCCACTTAAAATCTGTTTCTCTAGCGCTAATAACTTATCGTTAACAGCGTTGGCCGAAATAGATTTTTCCGTTTCGTCATGCGCTAAAGAAGCAAAAGGTTTGCTGATAAAGGTGTCGGGTAACATTGAATGTAGTCCTTTTCTTTCTGGAAAAAATTCACTATCGTTATGCTTGTGATATGATGCCCGAAATATTAAATAAAAAAAACAGGCTTTGATTATGAGCGCAACATTTGACGTGATGCTGGTTGTTTTAGTCTTGCTAACTATTGTATTGATTTTTCGCGGTCTGCGTAAAAACAATAAACAATTTGTTCAATATAATGTTCAACAGTCGGAAAGTAATAATGAAGACCATTTTAGTTGGTTAATAGCTAAAGTGACCCCTGTATTCTATTGGCGAGTTCATAATGAATATGATGATTTCATCCAGGCTACAATTAAAAAAATGACAGTTGATGAAATTATTTCACAACCTGAATTATTCAATGCCCAGCGTCGCTGCAGTGACTTAAACTCAGCAGTGTATCGATACTATGAAAATATTAAGAAGCGGTGTGCTGATGGTGAAAAAGTCGCTATTGCTGATATCGAAGTCATTAATCTTCGACAATGTTTTAATGAGTTAAGCTGTCATGCTTATCCTGAGTTAGTGGCATTAATCTGGCCCCAGTATCAACGCCCGGTAATTAGGCGGGAAAACATTACCAGTATGTCGAATGTATTACCGTCGGATGTGAGATAAAATCGCTGCCAGCAAGAGGGGGATTTGCTATGATGCAAAATATGAAATTCTGGCTATCAGCACTGAAATCTATTTTGACGGTGACGACCATAATATTTTCCAGGGTTTAAATAGCGCTGGGTTATCATTTAGCGCCAATATGGTACCGGAAGCCAACTTAACCACACCAGATGAACAATATTACGATAAAGCGGTTCCGGTGACGGCGATAAGTGAATGGGCATTAGCGAATTTTGCGAGCGTTGAGGAAGTTAAGCAGGCTGTAGAAAATGGCTACTTCTGGTCACCGGTGCTGAAACACTTCGGTGATTTGAAATCTCCTCTTCACTATGCTTTTTATGATAAAAAAGGGGCAGTATCGTCGTTGAAGCACTGGAGGGTAAGCTCCATGTTTATCAGGAAGCGCCGTAAAACCTCGTTCTTCTAGGGCGAGGATATAAGGCGTGCTTTTGACCTTCTATCCAACCC
>NZ_CANMLV010000030.1 GCF_947498825.1 uncultured Cedecea sp.
CCAGCGAAGGGTGGAGTTATAGACGAAACGCACACAGCCGAATGTTTGAGCCAAAAGCTCAATTTGTTCGGGGGTTGGATAGAATCTATATCTATATGCTCGCTTCATTCCTTACATTTTATTTTATTGAATGTAAAAGTCAATGACGGGTTGGATAGAAGGTCAAAAGCACGCCTTATATCCTCGCCCTAGAAGAACGAGGTTTTACGGCGCTTCCTGAAAAACCCCAACGGCTATTGTGGCCTGGGTGGTATCGGTATTTGCTTACCGCCTGAACGTTAATATCAGCACATCGTTTATAGCAATAGTCCGGCCAAGGCTGTTGCTGCTGAAAACTAATCGCCTAACTGCGTGCTTTGACGTAAACGATACAGACTCAACGCTTTATCTTTGATGACATTCATCTTGGTCTCAGCAGCAATAATCCCCCAGATAGTCCCCTGCTCCTGGCGATAGAATTCGTTGGTTGCTTCGTTATAAGAATCTTTATATTTAATCCATTGTCGTTGCGAAGCCCGCAAAGCCTTGCGTACGCTTTCAGGATTCTCTTTCAATAATGCCTGATATTGCGTATTGAGTTCTTTATCCCAGTCAGCCATCGCCTGCCTATAGCACTCACTGGAATCCAGGGTGGTCTGCGCTTTGTCCTGACATTGTTTAAGCTCTGTATCAATGTTAACTGCCGGAGATTGGGCAAACACAGGTAAAGTGTAGCTGGCTAAGAGTAAAAAAAAGACTGGTTTTAGCAACATAGAAACACCTGTATAAGTGAGAGTGATACCGAGAAGTTAGTTATTTCCTCAGTCCGGAAGCGATGAAATCATAATTTTCAGTCAATCTGGATAGAAAATCATCATCTTTGAACGCTGGCGACGAATTTACTCTTTAGGCTATACTCTTGATGGTCAAAATTGTCATCTTGAGATAATAAGATGTAGTCAGACATTTTTTCACGTATTAGTTATCCATTATCCCAGAGGATCTGACTCCAGCAGTCAGATAAATTATGTTAAACAGTATTTTGATAATACTTATTCTGATAGCCATTAGTGCCTTTTTCTCAATATCTGAGATTTCACTTGCCGCATCTCGCAAAATAAAACTTAAACTCCTGGCCGATGAAGGCAATACCAACGCCAAACACGTGCTCAAAATCCAGGAAACACCGGGTACTTTTTTTACCGTAGTACAAATTGGCCTGAATGCTGTCGCCATTCTGGGTGGTATTATCGGTGATGCCGCTTTTTCGCCCGCCATCCAGGCATTACTGGAACGTTTTTTATCTCCAGAACTTTCTGAGCAGCTGAGTTTTGTTTTATCTTTCACCCTGGTGACCAGTCTGTTTATTCTGTTTGCCGACCTGACGCCAAAACGTATTGCGATGGTATCCCCGGAAGCAATTGCGCTTCGTGTCGTTAATCCGATGCGTTTCTGCCTATATATTTTCAAACCATTTGTTTGGATTTTCAATGGGTTATCCAATTCAATTTTTCGTCTTTTCAAGCTGCCGATGGTACGAAAAGAAGACATTACTTCCGATGATATCTATGCCGTGGTTGAAGCGGGAGCCCTGGCTGGTGTACTGCGTAAACAAGAGCACGAATTAATCGAAAACGTATTTGAGCTGGAGTCTCGTACCGTTCCATCCTCAATGACTTCTCGTGAAAACGTCATCTGGTTCGATTTACATGCTGACGAGCAGCATCTGAAAGCCACCATTGCAGAACATCCTCATTCTAAATTTTTAGTTTGTAACGGCGATATCGATCATGTCCTGGGGTATGTTGACTCCAAAGATTTACTGAATCGCGTGCTGGCTAATCAAAGTATGGCGCTCAACAGTGGTGTACTGCTGCATAATGCGCTGATTGTGCCCGATACGCTAACGCTCTCAGAGGCGCTGGAAAGCTTCAAAACTGCTGGTGAAGACTTCGCCATCATCATGAATGAATACGCTTTAGTGGTCGGGATCATTACTCTGAACGATGTCATGACAACGCTGATGGGTGACTTAGTCGGTCAGGGCATGGAAGAACAGATCGTTGCTCGCGATGAACATTCATGGCTGGTTGAAGGTGGGACGCCAATTGAAGATGTGATGCGCGTTCTGGATATCGATGAATTTCCACAGTCCGGTAACTATGAAACTATCGGCGGTTTCATGATGTTTATTCTGCGTAAGATACCGAAACGTACCGATTCAGTGATACTGGCTGGCTATAAATTCGAAGTGGTTGACATTGATAACTACCGAATTGACCAACTCCTGGTCACACGTATTGATCCTAAAGCAAGTCCGGTGATCCCTAAACTCCCGGATGCTTCCGCTTTTGCTGAATAAGGTTCTTCTTATCCGGTAATCGAAAAACGGCCCGCAAGGGCCGTTTCAGATTGCTACATGGCATCAGCCTGCATCAGCGTAACCTGCCGATTCACTTCAGACATCACCGACAGATGTAGCTTATCTTTAATCCTTGGGATAAGGATCTTGCCCTTATCGAACTCGAATGCACCGACATCCTTGATATATAACCGTCCTCTGAACAGGATCTTCACGTACTTAGCCACTTGTAAGGGATTGTAGCGTTGGAAAATTTTCATTTTTCTTTCACTCCTGCAATATTGCCGTCTCCGCGGTACCACACTTGGTCCAGCGAGATGAGACGAAAAAGTTGATGCCTAAAAACTATAATTCAGAAACAAGCTGGCATCGAGTGTGTATAAGTTTTTTTACTTAATGATGACAAAATGCTAAAAATCCTCGTCAAAAACTGCCGAGCCTCAATATAGAGGCTAATGACTCATCGACCTGTGCAGTAGTCCACAAACTGGTAAGTCCAATTCGCTATCCGCGATAATTTTCTACATATTGTTAACATAGTCACCCTCAGTTCCGGGAACCTTTTTATTCCGACAAGAGGTAACATATGAACCGACACAACGCTGTGTTAATTCTGGCATTACTGACTCCATTTATCGCTTCTGCCCATCTCTTTCAAGAACAGCATCGCTTACCCCCTGTCGGTATTGCCGATAAAGGTGAGTTAATTCTCGATAATAATCAGCTCAGTTATAAAAACTGGAATACTGCCCGGCTACCTGGAAAAGTGCGGGTTTTACAGCATATTGCCGGCCGTTCAAGTGCTAAAGAACAAAATGCGCCATTAATTGAAGCAATAAAAGCGGCCAATCTGCCTCATGACCAATACCAAACCACCACCATTATCAATGTTGATGATGCCATCATCGGTAGCGGTATTTTTGTCAGAAACAGTATTGAAGACAGTAAAAAACAGTTCCCCTGGTCTCAGTTTATTGTTGATGACCAAGGGGTTGCCGCAAAAGCATGGCAGTTAACCCCGGAAGGCTCCGCTATTGTGGTACTGGATAAAGACGGGCGCATTGAGTTTGCTAAAGATGGAGCATTAAATCCGCAAGAGATACAGCAGGTGATAAGCCTGCTGCAGAGTTTACTCAATAAACCGTAACGCGAAAACCTGGATTAAGGAAGGACTCACGAGGGGTATAGTCAAGTACGCGACCTTCCCAGTCGTGAACATGGGCCCCCGCTGCCACAGCAACAGCATGACCAGCTGCCGTGTCCCAAATATTGGTCGGCCCAAAGCGAGGATACAGCTGGGCCTGACCATCAGCAACCAGGCAAAACTTCAGAGAAGATCCTACTGAGACAGTCTGATGCTCACCCAGCAGATGTAAATACTCTTTCAGCTCGGTGTCGCTATCTGCATGTGAACGGCTCACCACCACCAAAGGAGGGCGCGCATCTTGGATCTGAATCTCAATACGTCTTCCCTGCTCTTCTTTCCAGGCTTTGCCTTCTGCCGCGCTATACATCACATTCAGTACCGGGGCATACACCACCCCCAGTACCGCTTTGCCTTTATCGATAAGCGCAATATTTACAGTGAACTCACCGTTACGCTTCAGAAACTCTTTAGTACCGTCTAAAGGATCGACCAGCCAGTAACGCTGCCAGTTTTTGCGCGTCTCCCAGTCTTGTGGATCTTCTTCGGATAGTACGGGGATATCAGGCGTCAGCTCCTGGAGTCCTTTGACAATAATGCCATGAGCGGCAATATCTGCTGCCGTCACAGGGGAGTCATCTGACTTTTTAACCGCGTCAAGTGGGGATTTCCCATCATAGACTTGCATAATAGCCACGCCTGCTTCGCGCGCCAGCTGGCAAATTTTATCTAGCATTGTCCACCTCCGTAATGTCCGGGTATACGTGTCGAACAGATTTTTTATTTATAACCCATTGTGCTGCGATACGCTATTAATGAGCACCAACATGCGGTTCTCAGAGGAAGGAGAGATGAACAATGGTGTTGAATTTGATATTTACAGTAAGATATTCCCCGATAACCGGGGAATATCTGGCATGATTAGAGAGTTAGGATCACCACCAAACTTCGGCCTGAACCCCCAGAGAGAACTGATCGCTCTTCTGGTCCTGGAAGCTGAAATCAGACAGTTCATTATCCAGTACGTGCAAGTAGGTTCCGTAGAAACGGATTTCAGGACGTGAAGTCAGGATACTGGTATCCACCTTCAGAGCATGATACAGCGTAGTTTTATAGCCGGACTCTTTCAGATCTTGTCCTGCCTGAGTTTTGTTCGTCTGGGTGAACCAACCCAGTTCAACGCCGGTTTGATTGTAGCTATCCCAAACCCAGGCTGGTCTCACGACGGTGCGTATACTGTCGAAGTCACTGTGTGCGCCGCTTTCATAGCTATAGACATCGTTCCCTTTTGAATAGACCAGGGCATTCGCCATGATTATCTTATCGCCAAAGTACATCTCTCCCTGGGAAATCAGGCGGAATGCTTTACCGTTGGTATGGTCACCATAATAGTAGCCATTGTTACTCACATTCGAACTGGCACCATTGTAGTTAGAAAAACTGCTGGCGTAGGAGTTATTCCCCACCTGGAGGGCAAAATCATTAAATCCTTTGTTGCTCAGTTGCTGATGTACAATGACAGTCCCCAGCCCGGCATCTTTCAGGTTATAGAAGCTGTTATTATTTTCATTCTCTTTTTGGGTATCCGTTTTATTGGCCATCGAGTATTTTGCCATCAGCGTTAGTGACGCGGTATCCCACAGAGGAAGATCTTTATAGCGTGCTTCGACAACGTTGGTATTCGTCTGGGTTTTGCTGGCCAAGTCACGTGAATACACATCCATATCTTCACGGGTCAGTGACAGATCAAGCTTGCCAGGTCCAGCATCAAGGTTTTCGATACCTACACCTGCTCCGATGGTCGAAACGGCCGCCTTCCAGTCAAGCATCTGAATTTCATACTTCACTAAACCATGTCGGCCGACCCAGAAATCAGCCTCTGGAGCAAATGGCAGGAAACCTTTGGTATTCAGATAAATATCTGAGAACTGCAGTAGGTTTTCATTACCGGCATTATCACCAAACCAGCCCGATCCGTACTGTTGCGTTACGTTACCGTCTAACTGGACAATCGCTTCAGCCGATTTGCCATTCTGATTATAGACTCGCTGTTTTAACAACAAATCAAACCAGCCACTGTGCTCGTTACCAAAACGACCGAGTGAACCGATAGCATAAGACTGTGGCGCGCCGCGGTTACTGGTTGCCCAGCCGCTGCGCAGGTATCCCGAATAGGTGAAGCCTATTTCATCTTTAACATACTGGCTGAGATCTTTAATGCTGACAGCCTGGTTATTATTGCCCGCTGCATCGGTGCTGGTCACATTAATCGTCGAGCTGGCAGTCACCGGAATAGCCTTCGCTTCAGGCGATGAGTTTTGTACCGGGGCCGGTGATGATTGAGCCACAACTGAAGCCTGATGTTGAGCCTTGTACTCACTGAATTCTGTTTTCGTCTTCTGTAACTCTTGTTCGAGTAATTCAAGGCGTTGCTCAAGGGTCAATTTGGCTGCAATAGCATGATTTGAGAAAAGTGCAGCACCCATTAAAACTACTATTAGTTTCAGAGAATGTTTTTTCATTACGAGTTATCCTCGATAATATTATTATATTTATACCCAAAATAATTCGAGTTGCTTGTAGGCGCGAAATGAGGCGCGTCGATGAGCATAGATAAACTATGTGATTCGGCGTGCCTCATGCACGCAACACCCAAGCAACTTGAAGTATGACGGGTATAAGCGAACTGAGTCCTTGCCGGTTATATTAATAACTGGCAGATATTAGGAACTGATGATTCTCATCAGAACGATGTCATTAACTAATATATTTATTTTGTTCTGTTGTTCGTTTCCTTTATTTCATTCACTACTGAGCCTATTCGTTAAGTCATTCACCGTTTGAGCGCTGACAATGCTCAGGCAAGGCGCTACATGACGGCATATTGAAAGCAAAAAAAAACCTGAACAAATTCCCTGGCATTAATCAATGCGGGAGCCTGTTCAGGTTTTGCCTGCTATCCAGCGAACTGGAAAACAGTAGCAATCCTATGGTCATATTAACGAAATAAACTTCACACTATTTCGAAGTTCGCTAATATTGTCTCACTAGCGACGGAGACTGCAATCAGTTTTTATTCTCAATGAGTAATCTGTGATGTAACTTACATTTCATTGCTAATGATGAAATTCATTTTTCGATTCTTATGCTGTACAGAGCAAGCTAATTCTGCCCGGGATTACCACTTTTTCCGCTGAGCAGACTTTCTAAAATCAGTCGCGCTGAGCCATAATATTAACGCAGCTCACCCCACTTTAGCCTGTCTCACGCGTTTCATTGGCCTGATAACTCAAACTATCAACACTGGCTTATCGTCTGCATCCTGATATGGCTCAGGATAACCGAACGTGCAATACTGACAGCCAGACAGACCGCCCTTCACCTCATCATAGTGCTTACAGAGACAGAGATAAGATAGTTTATATTATCGTAATAGAACACTAACCCGGCACTGTGCTAAAGACCTCAGGAGTGAAACCAGTATTCAACCCATTAATACCCCACCGATGGCGATACCGACCAGCGGCAGTGTTTCAAGAAGCATGGCGTATTTAAATCCTCTGACCTTATCGATATTTTTGAATCACCAGCCGAAAAATACGGTACCAAAGAAACTAGAAATCATAATAACTGACATAAACCAATTAATTAACTCAGGTGGTTTCAGAATATTGTCACAGTAGTAGATAATACTTCCACCCTTAAATAATACCGCCACAAGATTAACGATATTCAGAACAAATATAACGTTCGCATGTAGTAAAAAAAAGATATAGAAAAAGACAATATTCAGAGAGTTTGTAATCATCATGGTATAAAAACACTCTTTCTGAATACAGAGAAAAAATACCAGACCGATAGCAATATCAACACTTTGATTACGTATTTATATCAGTTGAAGAATGTCCGTTCTTCGGAGGCAGATACAGTATCCCTCCGTAAGTGGTCAACATTATATTTTACCCGTTATTTTAAAAGATGATTTTCAATAACCGTCAAAGAATACCTTTTATTCCGGAAAATAAAATATGCACGTCAATTTTTTCTGCCCTCTGATCTGAACATTTCTGACGTTACGCTGATAGCAGGGTTTACTGATAGCGCCTACTTCCGTATGAAATTTAAAAGAGTGATGGGATACAGCCCAATGACCTTCCGACACGATACTTTAGGGACAAATCCTGTCGAACACCGCCCTCCCATACAGCATATAACTATCTAATATTTAAAATATTATTAACTTGTTACCTATTGATAACCTGCATCATTCGGGTCGCTTGTAGTCGATGAATGTCTTCTGGTAATGAGCATAAACATATGATGTGTCTGACAGGGCTCAGGGGAATTAAAATTCCAATAACTATTTATGAGTGATTATTATGTAACATTACATATTTGTCGATGGCATCACATTCATATCAAAATATACGTGATAGCTTCCCTGTTGCTAATAGCTATGTACTTAGAAATAAATACATGCTCAGCCTTCTGATTTATATCCTAAATGATTCGAATTGCCTGCAGGCGTCAAAGCCCTGTCCATCGATGAGCACAGATACGCTATGTAAGTCGGCGGGCTGAACGCAGTCAATATCCATACAATCAGAAAAATATCGGATATATATCAACAATACTAAACAAAATAAATACATGAGGTGATATTATGTCTACTGATGATAAAATGTATTCTGACGAAAGAATCGCATTATTATTTAGTCAAACTGGGAATTTATTATCTGGATATTTAGCCGCAAACCCCAAAGAGACGCCTGAGTATGTTATCCGCGATATGTTTGAAACCACATATAAAGCGCTTCAGACTGAGTTTAATAAAAGCTACATTAAGAAATAGTCACTTTAACTAACAGACACCCAAGAGATAATCCAGTCCGATGTTGGCGACCGGACTAATCATCAACAACCGGACTGGATCATCTTGCTTATTTTATCAACAGGATTGCATTCAAATTAACGAAGATAAAACAATTACAACATAATATATTTATTTTAAATGCAATGGCGGAAACTCAGATTACAAATAAGCATTTTATTGAATACTCTTCTGGTTATAATACCAATACCCGTAATATCCTGGAGTATGATCAGGTTGGGGAACCGCAGGCATATTCTTGTATTCATGGAATAATGGTAACTACCTGTTATTATTTATAATAAATACCGAACATTAACTCATTTCAACCGCGAAGGGCGGTGAGTGGTTTTATCCCCTCCCCGAGCGCCTCGCCACCACCATAGCGCAAATCATCATACAACCCGCCACCAGAAACGTCAGTTTCATCCCTGTAGCAATGGCTGTTTCGCTAGCCTGAGCCAGTTCAGCGGTTCCAACACCCAACGCAAATACCGCGCCGAGACCCGAAGCTCCGGTAATCATGCCAACGTTACGCGACAAATTAAGCAGTCCTGATACGGTTCCCTGGCGTTCTTTGGGGATGTCCATCAGCGTGCCGGTATTATTGGCCGCCTGGAATAACTGATAGCCCGGTGTCAGGACAATCATCGCCAGTATATAGCCACTGGCCGCCATCATATTAGGTAGAAATGCCAGCAGGAAAGCCCCTGCGGTTAACAGACTCAGTCCAAGAAACAATACACGTTTACTGCCCCAGCTATCTACCAGTCGCCCGGAAGGGATCCCGCTAATAATAGAGATAACCGGGCCGACGGCCATAATCAGACCGACCTGCGTGGCCTGCAACTCCAGACCCAGACTCAGGTAGTAAGGTCCCACCGTCAGGGTGGTCATCATAATCGCAAACACCAGTAAGTTCAGCACAAGACTGGGGGCCAGATGGCTATTCAGTGCAGACCAAATAGTGACTTTAACCACCGCAGCCCGATTCTGCTGAGCCGGCAGCGTTACTGCGGCAAAGATAAAGGCCACAGCGGCTAATAATAGCTGTAACCAAAACAGACTACGCCACCCTGCAAGCTCAATCAGCAGTCCTCCGAGTGAAGGTCCGATAGCCATTCCTAGCGCCGAAACCGTTCCAAGCAGCCCCATCGCACGGCCGATCCGTTCTTTACCTGCTGTCTGACGGGCCAGCGCCATGGCCAGAGTCATCAAAAATGCCGCCCCTATCCCTTGCAATGCCCTGGCTGCCACCAGTAATACTAAATTTGCGGCAACGCTACACAGCAGTGAAGCCATGCCAAAAATCACCAATCCGGTCATCAACATTGGCTTTAGTCCATGACGATCGCCGAGCCGACCGGCAATGACCACCGTAATAGTCAAGGCCACAAGATAGACCACGACCACCGCCTGTACCTGTGCAAAGGGGGCGGAGAACGCAACGCTCAGTGTCGGTAAGGCAATATTCGCGATACTGGTTCCGAGTGATGCCAGTAGCATTGATAGTGCCAAGGTAATCGTGATCCCGGATTGATTTTTGGTGACTAAAGGTATTTCAGCCTGCTGCATTCTTTTTCTCTCTTGCCTGACACAGGGTATGGGGAGATGATACAAGTTAAAGTCAGCTTGAGGTCAAGTATGAAATTTATTGATATTGGTGAAGTGGCTAAGCAGACAGGAGTCAAACCTTCAGCGCTACGCTATTACGAAAAAATAGGGCTGATTTCTTCAAGCTCTCGTCACGGGCTACGCCGGCAATTTCCGCACCATGTTGTGCTCCAGCTAAAATTGATTGCCATGGGGAAATCCGCAGGTTTTTCACTGGAAGAAATTGCCAGTATGTTTGGTCGCCAGGGAACTCCTGAGCTGCCGCGTACGCTGCTACATCAAAAGGCTGACCAGATAGACCAGCAAATCCATAAGCTGACTGCGCTACGTGATACTTTACGTCATGTTGCAGACTGTCCGGCCCCCTCTCATATGGAGTGTCCAACCTTTCAACGACTGGTCGAGGTAACAGGAAAAAGTCGCCGTAAAGCTCTCAAACAGGCAGCGGAGTAACGTTTTTATTCATCAAGTTGCTGACGGGAAGCCATCACTTTCGATAAGTTTATTTCAATCCAGTCGGCTAATGCCTCTACTTTATCCGCAACCTCAGCCCCCAATGGCGTTAAGGTATATTCAACATGAGGTGGCACAACCGGATAGGAATGGCGCGTCACAAAGCCATCCGCCTCCAGCCATTGTAAGGTTTGCGCCAGCATTTTTTCACTGACGCCCCCCATCTTGCGCCGCAGCTCGCTGAAGCGATGGGTCCCTCCCTGTAGAGCGATAAGGATCAGAACCCCCCAGCGGCTGGTGACATGTTTCAGTATCTCCCGTGAAGGGCAGGCTGCGGCAAATAAATCACCGTCACGCTGTAGCTCGGAGATCAGACGGGGTCGGGCGATTAAATCACTCATTCATACTTACCTTTTTGTACGTACTTACTAAAAGTTAGCTAGGATGTTAGTGTGACACAACATCACCAAAACATCACGCAGGAGAGTCACAATGTTTGCAATCACAGGGGCATCCGGTCAATTAGGCCGTCTGGTTATTGAAGAATTAGTTACCTATGTTGAAGCTGAAAAACTGGTCGCTGTCGTACGTAATCCGGCCAAAGTGGCTGACTTGGCACAATCTGGAGTAGAAGTACGGGCGGCCGATTATAATGACCAGGCAGCACTGGCTAAGGCCTTTGCTGGCGTAGAAAAATTGCTGCTGATCTCTTCCAGCGAAGTCGGGCAGCGCGTGGCACAGCACCGTAAGGTGATTGAGGCAGCAAAACAAGCCGGGGTTAAACTGATTGCGTATACCAGCTTACTGCATGCCACTGATTCCCCGCTGGCACTCGCCGCTGAACATATCGAAACTGAAAAGCTGCTGGCTGACTCCGGTATCCCGTTTGTCCTGCTGCGTAATGGCTGGTATACCGAAAACTACCTCGCTTCCCTGCCACCGGCATTGGAACATGGCGTCTTTATCGGTAGCGCTGGCGAAGGCAAAATATCTGCCTCCCCGCGTGCTGATTATGCCGCCGCCGCCGCTAAAGTCCTGGTCCTGGATGACCAGGCCGGTAAAGTCTATGAACTGGCAGGTGATGAGGCCTGGACCCTGACAGATCTGGTCACTGAAGTGGCTCAACAAACCTCTACTGCGCTTCGTTATCAGAATCTGAGCGAAGCAGATTTTCAGGCGGCATTACTGCATGCCGGCTTACCTGAAGGACTGGCGGGTGTGCTGGCAAACTCCGATACGGGTGCCTCAAAAGGCGGTTTATTTGATGATAAACGTCAGCTTAGCCAGTTAATTGGTCGCCCAACGGTGCCACTGAGTATCAGCGTTAAAGAAGCCCTGTCTGCACTGAAAAACGCTTAATCTCTGGCTCTCCCCACAGAGCGCTTTATACTGTGGGGAAAAGCCCAGAGGAGAAATATCGTGCAAGGTGTTCCCGCCGTTTTCGCTGATGAACGAGACCGAGCCCAGTTCCGTCACCTTCCACAGCTGGCTGGCGTTGAGCTTTATCACGCTCATATCACCAAATATGCTTTTGAGCCTCATACCCATGAGGCTTTTGGCGTGGGTGCAATTACCCGGGGAGCAGAGCGTTTTCGCTACCGTGGTGAACAGCTGGTTGCCCCAGCTGATTCTCTGGTACTGATGAACCCGGATGAGCTACACACCGGTGAGTCAGCCAGTGATGATGGCTGGCAGTACCGGATGATTTATCTTGAACCCGATTTTCTCGAGTCACTGACCGGGGAACGCAACTGGTGGTTTAATGCTGCGGTGAATCACGATCCGCTGCGGGCACGGCAGATATCTCATCTTATTGGTGGCTTATGGCAGGCTCCGGATACCTTAAGCCAACAAGGTTTACTGCTTCATCTGGTGGAGACCTTTCGTCCTTATGCGCACCATACGCCAGGCAGAGCTCCTGATGCCACCAACCGTTTTATACGGGTAAGAGAATATCTGCATGATAACTATATGCATACTATTACTCTGGATACCTTGGCTGCCCTGCTTTCGCTCAGTCCCTATCATTTTCAGCGCCAGTTTAAAGCCCATTATCACGTAACACCGCATCAAATGCTGATGGCGATTCGCCTCTGGCACGCCAAACAATTTCTCACCGCGGGAATACCGGCGGCGGAAGTCGCAGTCCAGTGTGGACTGGTGGATCAGTCACACCTGACAAAAGCCTTCACCCGACGTTATGGTATTACGCCAGTACGCTATCAAAAACAGGTCACGCGGAAATAAAAGAGCGCAACCTGGTACAATATATTTAATATTTAGCCCCCTACACTGACGCCATATTGTCATTATTCGGGATAAGAAAAATGTTGGTTGGCGTATTCTACGCGCTACTCGCGGGTATCATGTGGGGACTTATCTTTGTCGGGCCGGTTATTGTGCCAGACTACTCTGCTGCCTTTCAGTCTACCGGGCGTTACCTGGCTTTAGGCCTGATTGCTATCCCTATCGCCTGGCTGGGTCGTCAGCGTCTGCGTGCCTTAAGTCGGGCAGACTGGTGGACTGCCATGAAACTTTCTACCTTTGGTAATCTGATTTATTACCTTTGTCTTGCCAGTGCGATTCAGCGTACCGGAGCGCCTATCGCAACCATGATTATCGGCACTCTGCCGGTGGTTATCCCTATTTTTGCTAATCTGCTGTACAGCAAACGTGATGGGAAACTGCCCTGGCGTCGCCTTGCTCCCTCTCTGGTAGCCATTGCTGCTGGGCTTATCATGGTCAATATTGACGAACTCGACAGTCATGCATCGACCGATTTTAGCTGGTGGCGCTATATCAGCGGTATTCTGCTGGCGCTGGTAGCAGTAATTTGCTGGGCCTGGTATGCGCTGCGTAATGCCCGCTGGCTGCGTGAGAATCCGGATAAAAATCCGATAATGTGGGCAACAGCCCAGGGGCTGGCGACCCTGCCATTATCCCTGGTCGGCTATATTGCTGTCTGCTTTTGGACCGCTCAGGATAACAGTAGTTTTGCTTTACCTTTTGGCCCACGACCGCTGCTTTTTATTAGCCTGATGCTAGCCATCGCTGTCCTCTGTTCCTGGGTTGGTAATCTGTGCTGGAATATTGCCTGTCAACGCCTGCCGACCGTCGTGGCCGGGCCACTTATGGTATTTGAGATCCTGACAGGTCTTACCTATGCCTTTATGCTGCGCCAAAGCTGGCCACCGTTATTAACTCTGACTGGCATTTTATGTTTGATTATGGGTGTCGTGCTGGCGATTACCGCCAAACCAGAAAAACAAAATATCACTCCGATATCTGAGTGACCGTTAATCTATTTATTTTTACCAGATAAGCTTTTCTTATTTAGGTTGGACTCTGTGAATTGGGAATCCCCGTCCTTCAGGGCGGGGAGCAGTCAACATCATGCATCTGTACGATACAAAGCAGCTGATTAACTGGCGACGCGAATTGCACCAGCATCCGGAGCTTTCCAGTCAGGAATTTGCTACCACAGAACGTATTACTCGCTGGCTGCAACAAGGGGATATTCGTCTGCTACCTCTGAGGTTAAAGACGGGGTTGTCGCTGAAATTGGCTATGGCGAACCTCTTATTGCCCTGCGATAAAAAAGCAGCATAACGTTAACTATGCTGCTTTTTTACTTATCTTACTGAATGCAACCCAATGGCTTATTTGGTCTGATTTCTTCTCGATAAGAAGAACCAGCCGATTCCTAACATAACAAACCATACCGGTGTCACGATAAGCGCCTCACGGGTATCATCTTCCAGCGTTAACAGCACCAGTACTGCTGCGAAGAAGGCCATACATACCCAGCACATCAGTTTACCAAACGGCATTTTGTAGATAGAACGAGCATGCAATTGAGGGCTGCGTTTCCGGTACGCCAAATACGAACACAGAATGATAGTCCAGACGAACATAAACAAAATCGCCGATACCGTGGTTATCATCGTAAAGGCGGAGATAACATCTGGATTCACATACAGCATCACCACGCCGCCCAGCAAGCACATACAGGAAAAGGTTAATCCTTTTGCCGGAACAGAACGCTTAGATAACTTAGCAAAGGCCTTTGGCGCCACACCATCCTGCGCCAGGCCATAGAGCATACGGCTGGTAGAAAAAATACCACTGTTTGCTGAAGATGCCGCTGAAGTCAGAACCACAAAATTGATAATACTTGCCGCTGCAGGTAATCCCACCAGCACAAACAGCTCCACAAATGGGCTCTTATCAGGTACTACGGAGCTCCATGGCGTCACTGACATAATGATAATCAGTGAGAATACATAGAACATGATAATACGTAAGGGAATCGAGTTAATCGCACGCGGCAGCGATTTTTCCGGGTCTTTCGTTTCAGCAGCGGTTGTACCCACCAGTTCAATACCTACAAAGGCAAAGATAGCTATCTGGAAACCAGCAAAGAACCCACTGAGCCCTTTAGGGAACCAGCCACCGTCATTCCAAAGGTTAGCGACAGAGGCTTCAACCCCCGATGGCGAATGAAAGTTCGTCAGGATCATTACCAACCCAACAACGATCAGGGCGACAATGGCGACAATTTTGATCATCGCAAACCAGAACTCCATTTCACCAAACAGCTTAACCGTGACCAGATTCAGGCCCAGTAACAGGAGTATTACCGCTAAAGAAGCAATCCAGTCTGACAGCCCTGGAAACCAGAACTGCGCATAGGCGGTAATCGCCACAACGTCCGCCATTCCGGTAACCACCCAACAAAACCAATAGGTCCAACCGGTAAAATAACCCGCCCATGGCCCAAGTAAGTCCGCCGCAAAATCACTGAATGACTTATATTCAAGATTAGAGAGCAGCAGCTCTCCCATCGCTCGCATCACAAAGAACAACATAAAGCCGATTATCATATAAACGAAGATAATCGACGGCCCGGCAAGACTTATCGTTTTGCCTGATCCCATAAACAACCCGGTACCAATGGCTCCACCAATAGCAATCAGCTGAATATGCCGATTAGTAAGATTACGCTGGAGCGACGGCTCGGCGGAAACACTCGCTTCGCTCGCGCTTTTTATCTGCTTTCCCATGTCTTTTTCCCTGTACTTGTCTGTTCTCAGGCTCTGACGGCCTTATTATTACGTTTTTTATAACTATATTAAGTATAAAACTCTGCTGATAGTAGGCAGTAACCGACCAATTGCATACCGATAAGGCGCTCAAATGTTAATTTTTTGTTATATTTGAGTGCAAAATCTCATTTGCATTGCAAGTTATAGAATCTTTCAGCATACAAAGATAGCGAGCCAAAAGAAATTAACCTCTTTAAATCTATAAGCTATTTTTCATATAACCGCGATAGCGCTTTCAGCTTAATCTCCTGTGGAAATGTCGCTCCAGCTACCCTTTGCCGCCTTATTTTCTTTCCTGTTCGTCACAATCTACAGCCAATTTATGAGCAATCATCCAGGTTAAGTTAATTTTCAAACATCGTTAGTCATTTTTCTTCGTTTTCATCCTTTATCGATTGCGATGTTATGGAGCTCAGGTCGCAGATAGCGCCATAAATTGCCGGACAATATAAAGGAAACTACCATGCCATTACTCCCTCGTCGTAACCTGCTGGCCCACAGCCTGGCGCTGGCAACCACTTTGACGGCATTGAATAGCTTTGCCGCCCCAGTAAAAGGGGGTGATTTGGTTTATCTGGAGCAACAGGCGCATACCAATCTCTATCCTCCTGCCGGTGGCTTTTACCCTAATGGCGGGATCCTGAACCAAATTACTGACAAGCTAACCTGGCAAAACCCGCAAACACTGGAAGTTGAACCCTGGATAGCTGAGTCATGGAGCAGTAACCCGGATAAAACGGAATATACCTTTAAAATACGTCCAGGGGTGACCTTCTCTGATGGCTCCCCATTGGATGCCGCTGCGGTTGCAAAAAACTTTGATACCTACGGGCTCGGCAATAAAGCACTACGTTTGCCCGTATCCGAAGTGATTAATAACTATGACCATAGTGAGGTTATCGATCCCCTGACGGTGAAGTTTTACTTTAAAAAGCCTTCCCCCGGTTTCCTGCAAGGCACTGCCACTATTGGTTCCGGACTGGTGTCAGTCAAAACCCTCAACCGCAGTTTTGATGAACTTGGCGATGCCCGCAATATTATCGGCTCCGGCCCATTCGTGGTTAAAAGTGAAGTGCTGGGACGGGAAGTCAATCTTGCAGCCCGTAAGGACTATCTATGGGGACCGAAAAACAGTCCTCAGCAAGGTCCGGCTAACCTCGATAGCATCAAGATCCTCGTAACACCAGAAGACAGCGTACGTATTGGTGCTTTGCTCGCGGGACAAGCCGATTTTATTCGTCAGATCCAAGCCTATGATGAAAAACAGGCCAGCGACCAGCAATTCCCGGTTTATGCCGCGCCAACCCGTGGGGTAAACGATGGTATTGCTCTGCGCCCTGATAATCCGCTGGTTTCCGATATTCGGGTTCGCCAGGCTTTATTACACGGCACTAATGCCCAACAAGTGGTCGATACTCTCTTCTCACCCAACTATCCGGTAGCCACTTCGATTGTCGCTACCACCGCCGCGGGCTATGTCGACCTGCGCGATCGGTTAAAATATGATCCCGACCTCGCCAATAAACTACTGGATGAGGCAGGCTGGAAAAAAGGCAGTAACGGTCTGCGTGAGAAAGAGGGCAGAACGCTCAACCTGACTATCTATGAATCCCTGCCGCAACCACAAAATAAAGAAGTCTTGCAGCTGGTTGCCCAGCAATGGAAGCCGCTGGGCGTCGGTCTGACCATTCGTTCAGGAGACGCCGGTAGCCATGCTATCGATACTGTCGATCCACAAAAAAACGCCCGCCAATGTGATTGAAGTGGGTCGTGCCGATCCCGATGTGATTAAGAGCCAGTTCCACCCTGCTAACCGTGATGCGCTATTACAAAAAGGTGGGCTGAGTGCAGCATCACAATTCAGTGATGACAAGCTGAATACCTTACTGGTCGGTATCTCTTCTGAAGTCGATCCACAAAAACGTCTGGCCCTGGCGGGTGATGCTCAACGCTACCTGATAGAACAAGCCTACGTCATTCCTATTTTCGAAGAACCCCAGGTTTATGCCGGCTCGCCTGCATTAAAAGGTATTGCCTTTGAAGCTGTCGGTCGTCCGTCCTTCTATACCGCCTGGCTTGAGAAAGAATAAGGAGAGGTGAATGATACGTTATCTGGCTGGCCGGTTAAGCCAGGCAATACTGGTATTATGGGCGGCCTATAGCCTGTCGTTCATTCTGCTGCAGTTTCTGCCTGCTGATGCGATTTTAATTAAATTTCAAAGCCCTGACTTAGGGCTTAGCGCCGCACAAATACAAGAGATCCGTGCTGCCTATGGGGACAATACCCCGGTCTGGCAACAATACCTGACGACGCTTGGTAATATGTTGCGCGGAGACTTTGGTTATTCCGTTGAAGCAGGCGTGTCAGTCAGTCAGCTTATCAGTACCAATCTGCCACCGACACTGCGGCTGGCAGCATTAGGTTTTATCACAGCGATTGTACTGGCGGTTATCATTGCCGCAGCCTCAACCCTGACACCACTGCGCTGGCTGCGATCTTTATTTGCTAACCTTCCCGCGCTATTTATTGCCGTACCCACCTTCTGGCTGGGCATTGCTCTGATTCAGCTATTTTCCTTCCACTGGCGACTCATACCGGTGATTAATCCTGGTTTCTGGCAAGGACTTGTCCTGCCGGTTGCCACTCTGGCAGTACCTATCAGCGCCCCGCTGGCACAGCTATTAATGCGCAGCATCGATCAGGTATTAACACAACCCTATATCGCCGTTGCCCGCGCCAAGGGTGGCAGTCATGCCGGTGTGTTATGGCGGCATGTTGCCCGAAATGCCTTGCTGCCTGTACTCACTGTCGCTGGATTATTGTTAGGTGAATTAATAGCAGGGGCATTAGTTACCGAAACGGTATTTGGTTTAAACGGGCTGGGACAGCTGACGCAACGAGCAGTGAATAATCAGGATGCGGCGGTATTACAAGCTGTCGTGATGATCTCAGCCCTGAGCTTTGTAGTGATTAATTTACTCGTTGATCTGATTTATCCCTTACTCGATCCGCGTCTCAAGTCTATTCGGGGAGTGACCGCATGAGTACCGTTGATATGAATACTCCGCTGGCAAGCCGTACCTCACGCCGTTTATTGAGGATAAACGTCGAAGTTAAACCCGGCTTATGGCTGGCCTGGCTTATCGTCTTACTGGTTGCCAGCTGGGCGTTATTTCCTGGCTTATTTACCCACTATAGCCCAACTGAAGGGCTGCCAGGCGCTCAGCGTCTTGCTCCTCAGGCAGGACACTGGTTAGGCACCGATCAGTTGGGCCGCGATCTTTATGCACGTATTGTCTGGGGCGCATCCCATTCTCTTTCCGGCGCCTTAGTCGCGGTTGCTTTGGGTCTGGTTGTCGGCGTTGCCCTTGGCTTAATTGCCGGTGCGACTGGCGGTAAAACTGAAAATATTCTGATGCGTGGTGTTGATGTTCTGCTCGCGATCCCGGGCCTGTTACTCTCGCTAAGTATCATCATCCTGCTGGGATTTGGCACAGTGAATGCAGCAATTGCCGTGGGGATTACCTCGGTCGCTAACTTTACCCGTCTGGCCCGTGCGGAAGTGGTGCGTATACGCCATCTTGATTATGTCGAAGCAGCAATTGGCAGCGGGGCTACTTTTTCCCAGGTACTGTGGCGACATATCCTGCCCAATGCCATGACCTCCGTATTCGCCTTCGCAGCCCTGCAATTCGGCAGCGCAATCCTGGCACTCTCCACCTTAAGTTTTCTCGGTTATGGCACACCGCCTCCAACCCCTGAATGGGGATTACTGATTGCTGAAGGACGTAATTACCTGGCAACAGCATGGTGGTTATCCACTTTCCCGGGCCTCGTAGTGGTGGCAGTGGTATTAGCAGTTAATCGTCTGAGTCACCATTTTGCCAGGAGGAATGCATGACAACGCCCCTGTTGAAAATTAACGACCTGAGTATCGCCTGGCGACAGCAGAGAACCCATAAACGCGTGGTACATGATGTTTCCTTTGAGCTTAATGCCGGAGAAGTGCTGGCCTTGGTCGGCGAGTCTGGATCAGGTAAAACAACGCTTGCTCAGTCTATTATTGGCTTACTGGGTGAAAACGGCACCATTGAGTCAGGTGAGATCCAGCTTAACGGACAGCCGATTAGCCGCTGGTCTGAACGTCAGCTTGATGGTCTGCGGGGAGCCAGTATTAGTCTGATCCCACAAGATCCCGGCAGTGCATTAAATCCGGTCAAAACCATCGGTCAGCAAGTCGCTGAAGTACTCAAGCTGCATACCCGAATGCCCAAATCACTGCGCGATGCACAGGTTGTATCATTGCTGGAAAAAGTCGGTCTGACTCACCCTGCCCTGCGGGTGAATCAATATCCGCACCAGCTTTCCGGTGGCATGAAACAACGGGTACTGATAGCGATGGCCATCGCCCTCAAACCCTTACTGATTATTGCCGACGAACCCACCAGTGCACTGGATGTCACGGTTCAAAAACGTATTCTTGATTTGCTGGATAATTTACGCCGCGAATCCGGCACTGCGCTATTATTTGTCACTCATGACCTGGCGTTAGCCGCCCAGCGTGCGGACAAAATCATGGTGTTCCGGCATGGGCGTATTCAGGAGGCAGGTCCCACGGCAGAGGTAGTCTTACGTCCGCAGAGCCCCTATACCCGACAACTCTTTGCCGATGCTCCAGGATTATCACAAACGCTGCATTCCTGGCCGGTAACAGGCACGCGCACAGCAGCCATTGAAATTGAAAACCTCAGCCAGAGTTTTTCACTCGGCAAAGGTCACGAACAAACGCTTCAAGTGCTGGATGGTGTTTCGCTTCGCGTTGATCGCGGCACCACTCATGCCTTAGTGGGAGAGTCAGGCTCTGGTAAGTCAACCCTGGCGCGTATTCTGCTCGGTTTTCAGCGACCAGATACCGGTCGCATATTAATCGATGGTATCGACACCACGCATCTTAGCCCGGAAGCCCGACGTCAACTGCGGCAGAAAATTCAGCTGGTCTATCAGAATCCCTTTGCTTCGCTTGATCCGAGCCAAACATTATTTCAGATCATTGAAGAACCGCTGAAAAACTTTGGTAAGTTATCGAAGACTGAACGCCGTGCAAAAGTTGAAGCCATTACCCACAAAGTTGCGCTCCCGCTTGACATTTTAACCCGTAAACCGCGGGAGCTCTCTGGCGGGCAGCGTCAGCGTGTGGCAATCGCCAGGGCACTGATACTTGAACCGCAAATTTTAGTACTCGATGAAGCCACCTCGGCATTAGATGTCACCGTTCAGGCTCAGATCCTGCAATTACTCGACAATCTTCAGCAGCAGCTGGGCCTGAGTTATCTGTTCATTTCCCACGATCTGGCAACCGTACGTCAGCTGGCGCACAGCGTCTCGGTACTGCAAGCCGGAAAATTAGTCGATAGCGGCCAAATAGCAGATGTCTTTAACTCCCCTGCCAGTGACTACACCCGACAATTACTGAATGCCATTCCCACAATACCTGTCACTGAAAGGAGCATCGCATGACCATTAAACGACTCGGTTTCTTTACTCGCCTGTTGGACAATGTTCCTGCCAGTGAGCGCTACCGATTAGCGACAGAGCAAATTCTCCATGCGGAGCGCCAAGGATTTGATAGCGCATGGGTTGCTCAACATCACTTCCACGAAGCAGAGGGAGGTCTTCCTGCTCCCCTGGTGTTTTTAAGTTACCTTGCGGCGCAAACGCAACGGATCCGACTAGGAACAGGAATTATTACTTTACCCATGGAATCCGCACTACGGGTCGCAGAGGACGCGGTAGTACTGGATTTATTAAGTAAAGGGCGTTTCGAATTAGGCGTGGGATCTGGCGGAACACCGAGTTCATTCCCCACATTCGGGCTACAAAGCAGCGATCGTGGCAAAGTCTATGCTGAAAATCTGACGCTACTGCGTGCAGCATTGAATGATGAACCCCTGTCCGGGACCGATAATCATCTCTACCCGTCTTCGCCTCAGCTTGCCCGACGCATCTGGCAGGCAACGTTTTCCGTTGATGGTGGTGCCCGGGCAGGTAGGGCTGGCGATGGTTTAATGCTATCGCGCACACAACCCCGCAGTGCTGATGCTCTCGATGCGCCGCTCGATGTTATCCAGAATCCAATAATTGATGCTTACCTTGATGCCCTTCCCGAAGGTGTTGAGCCGAGGATCCTCGCATCACGCACTGGGTTTGTGGCCGATGACGGCGAACAGGCGCGGCAATTAGCCGTACCGGGTTTACGCCAGCAGGCAGAACAGTTTCAGCTTCAGGGATATAAACTGTCAGGCAATAGCCTCGATGATCATATTGCCCTGTTTGATGTTCATCTTGGTGATGTCCGACAGGTTATCGCCTCATTAGGGCGGGACAGTACTCTATCCCGAGTCACCGATTTATCGTTTCAAGTTCACTCTATCGACCCACCCCATGCTTATATTTTGCGATCCATCGAACTGCTGGCACAGCAGGTAGCCCCGGCATTCGGCTGGACAAGTCATGGAGCGCGTTCTACCCCTACGCCGACCCCCACTAAGGAGACAGCATGAGTCACCCAGATTTACTCAATCAACTGGCAGAGATTATTCCCAATAGCGCTCTGGCAGAGGCCCGTGAAACGCGCCATGCCGCAACCCAGCATGCACAAGGGAGTTATCAGGCTTTATTTGGTGAAACCAGTATCAGTGGTCTAACGCTCAATGAACGTCTGACTCTGGCAAAGCAGGTTGCTGAATGGCATGAAGACACACAGCTTGCCGATCATTATCATCAACGCGTCACAGAGCCCGTAAGCAAGCGCTTTGCCGCCCTGCTTGATCATGCTGAACGACTCAGTTTTCAACCAGTACAAGTCAGTCCTGCTGGGGTAGAAGGCTTACTCGCAGCCGGATTCAATGAAGAAGAGATTGTTACCTTATCGCAAATTATTGGTTTTGTGGCTTTCCAGAGCCGTCTGCTACGCGGTCTGCGTTTACTCGGCGACAAATCGGTCAGCGGTGAGCAGGAACGCATTCCCGGAGCGGGAGAATGGCATCATCAGTCTCATACTCTGAGTGGCAAATCAGCACCTCAGGCATTTACTCAGGCAGAATTAGGCTGGGAAGCCTGGCTACCGGCAAAAGCCTTTAGCGAGTTTAATCCTGATGAGCAAGAAACCCTGAAACGTTTTGGTCATCAAAACTCCGATTATTTCCGCTTACTGGGGCGTAATCTGCCGGTACTGGAGCAACGGACCCTGACCGATAAAGGTATCTTCTTTACGCCAGGGGGCCTGCCACGCGCTGAACGTGAGCTTGCCGCCACTATCGCGAGTAAAATTAATGGCTGTATCTTTTGTGCCTCGGTGCATGCCCGAAAAGCGGGGCAGCTTGCCAAACAAAGTGAGGCTATCGACAAGCTACTGGCGATTCAGCCCGGCCAGCAATTAAGTGAAGGTCAGTCTTCACGTTGGCAGGCAGAGATTAATTTCTCAGCCGCACTTTCAGCCACACCTGCCACGGCCAGTGCACAACAGGTAGCGATTCTGAGAGAACAAGGATTAAGTGAATTAGAACTGTTGGACTTAGTGCAGTCGACGGCATTTTTTGCCTGGGCTAACCGCTTGATGTTGACTCTTGGTGAGCCATTTAATTAATTTCTTGTGGTTTTATCGATAAAAATGGCCCGAAAGGGCCATTTTTATCGGAAGTTTGAACATGAAAGATTAGATGATATCTAACAGTTCAACTTCAAAGACCAGGGTGCTAAATGGTGGGATAGAGGCACCCGCACCACGCTCGCCATAAGCGAGGTTGTAAGGGATAGTCAGTTCCCATTTAGAACCTACAGGCATTAATGTCAGCGCTTCAATCCAGCCTGCGATAACACCATTAACCGGGAACTCAGCCGGTTCGCCGCGCTGTACGGAGCTGTCGAATACTGTGCCATCGACCAGTTTGCCGGTGTAGTGAACACGAACATGATCGGTACGGGCAGGAATAGCCCCTTCACCCTGAGTCAGTACACGGAACTGCAGGCCTGATTCTGTGCTGTTCACGCCTTCTTTCTGCGCGTTAGCTTCCAGATACTTCTGGCCTTCAACAGCCAGCTCTTTTTGACGTTCCTGACGTACTGCATCAGCGCGTTCATGCACTTCACGCAGAGCGCGGTGAACCACGTCTACGGGTACCACTGGAGCATTACCTTCCAGTGCATCAGTCAAACCAGCGAGCAGGGCTTCTGGCAGTAAACCTTCCAGGCCAGATTCACTCAGTTGTTGACCAATCTGTAAACCAATACCGTAGCTTGCTTGTGCTTCAACGCTGTCAAAAGCAGGAGTTGTCATGGATTATCCTTTCATAGGGTTTGAATATCAGTGGCAAGCATAACAGCGTTGTACCTGCCCGGTAAAATGCAATTGACCAGCAGGTAATAAAACAGGAACAATGTATTCTACAAACTCAGTGCATTTCACGTTGTTAAAATGCATAAGACAATGGATTACATGAGGAGGTTAGCGATGCGATTCGCCGCGAAGTTCTGGCTGAGAAAGGTCTGGCACGCACCTGAATATTTCCGAATTATGGATCCTCTTCCCCCGGCCCATCGCCGCGGGATCATTGCCAGTGCGATAGTCATCTGTGTCTGCTTCTTATGGCCAACAGATCCCCCTCCGCCCAAGCCCCAAGCTATTCAACTGAATAGCGAGGCGACTCTGCCATTACAGGCCAATCTGGTAGTGCCTTCTTACGATAGCGCTGAAAATAGCAACACCTCTGAAAGTCAGCCCATCGCACCAGACAATAATACATCCCCTCCACCGGCAGAAGTTGCGGTTCAGAATAGTGATACCGGAGGACAATGGCATACCTATCAGATTGCACCGGGGCAGACTATGGCGCAATTATTCAGGGATAATAATTTACCCCCCACTGATGTCTATGCAATGGCCCAGGTCGAAGGAAGTGATAAAGCCCTGAGTAATCTGCAAGCGGGTCAGACTGTGCGTATTCTTGAGAATGAAGATGGAGTAGTGACAGGATTATCTATTGAAAATGAAAAAGACAATAAACAAGTCCATTTCACTCGTCAGCAAGATGGCAGCTTCAGACTGGGACGTTAATAAGTCTTAGGGGATTTTTCGGTATGAAACACATAAAAACGCCAGCACGAGGCTGGCGTTAAAAACGGTGTGAATAATTAATTATTCAGCAACAACGTTTACAGTCAGTTTAGCGAATACTTCGCTGTGAACCTGGAAGTCCACTTCATGCTCACCGGTGGTGCGCAGAACGCCGTTCGGCAGGCGAACTTCACTCTTAGCAACGCTAACGCCAGCAGCAGTAACTGCATCAGCGATATCACGTGTACCGATAGAACCGAACAATTTACCTTCGTCACCCGCTTTAGAAGCGATAACAACGGTTTCCAGTGCAGTGATTTTCGCAGCACGTGCTTCGGCAGCAGCCAGAACTTCAGAAAGCTTAGCTTCCAGTTCAGCACGGCGAGCTTCGAAAAACTCCACATTTTTCTTAGTTGCAGGAACAGCTTTACCCTGTGGTACTAAGAAGTTACGAGCATAACCCGCTTTAACGTTAACCTGATCACCCAGGCTACCCAGATTTGCTACTTTATCAAGCAGAATAACTTGCATTACCTTATCCTCTCAAAGTCGTATTAATGGACCGTGACCGATTACTGATGACGATCAGTGTACGGCAGCAGAGACAGGTAGCGAGCGCGTTTAATAGCGCGAGCCAGCTGACGCTGATACTTAGCACGGGTACCGGTGATACGGCTTGGGACAATCTTACCGCTTTCGGTGATATAGTTTTTCAGCGTAGCGATGTCTTTATAGTCAATCTCTTGAACGCCTTCCGCGGTGAAACGGCAGAACTTGCGACGACGGAAATAACGTGCCATATGGCTAGTCTCCAGAATCTATCAAATCAATCTGCTCGGCATGCAATACCATTTTGTTCAGGCCATTTTTTGTCTGATGACAACTGATAAAACCATGAACAGTGAGTTGCGTACCGACCGTTATACTGTGAGTAATGGCTTGGTTCATCTGCCCGCTAACAATTACAGGCATTCGGCACCAGGCCTGCCGGTTAAAACCGGCTTCCTCTTGCACAGAACGGTGCTCAAGCACGAACTGACAATGAGGAATTCCTGAGGGGCTGACCTTACGAAGCGGTGTCTTACACACAGTGCCAGACAACACTAACCGGTTGGCCATCATCAGAATTACTCTTCAGAATCCCCAGCATCTGCATCGTCAGCGGTTTCGCCAGCAAAATCGTCACGACGCTCACGGCGTTCGTCTTTTGCTTTAACCATTGGAGATGCTTCGGTAACCGCGTGCTTAACGCGCATAACCATGTTGCGGATAACGGCGTCGTTGAAGCGGAAGTTAGTTTCCAGCTCATCAATCACTTCCTGCGGAGCTTCAACGTTCATCAGAACGTAGTGAGCTTTGTGCAGTTTGTTGATTGGGTAAGCCAGCTGACGGCGGCCCCAGTCTTCCAGACGGTGGATCGTACCTTCTGCTGCAGTAATTGCACCAGTGTAACGTTCGATCATACCCGGAACCTGTTCGCTCTGGTCAGGATGGACCATAAAAACGATTTCGTAATGACGCATCGAATTGCTCCTTACGGATTATTCAGCCTCCTGTCAGGGTCAGCCGCGGCCCATGGAAGCAAGGAACGTTGTTTGAAATGCGGCTGAAAAATTGACGCGTAATAATACTTATACCGCCGCCTAAACTCAAGGCCTGAGTGGATTAATTTTGAGCACGAAGGAAATCACGTTTTAATCCGTTGAATTAATGAAGAGATGGCTAAAAATTCTGTTCGAAAAACGCCGTGGTGGCGCTCAGCGCTGAGGGAGTGATGCGGTGTTTTACCCCCGGCTCCAATAAGCAGGTCAGCCGTGTATCAAGCTGCCGAATGGAGAGAGCCTGTTGCAACCTTTGGGTTTCAGTCACAGGGACGACATCATCATCTTCGCCATGCCACAATAGCAAAGGGCGATCCGCCAATTTGCCAAGTTGGTGTTCAATATCATAAGACGCTAATGTCGCCATCACCTTATCACTTTCCCTTGGAGCGGGTGGAAACAGTGTCGTAGCGAGAGAGGAAAAATAGCCTGATCCCATCAAACAGGCCACGGCACGCACCTCAGGATGACGCGCCATAATTCCCAGTGCCGTCATTCCCCCCATCGAAGCTCCGGCAACGGCCACTTTATTATCCTCAATCCATGACTTTTCTAACGCCAGCTGATGAAGTTCGGGAAATTCATCAATATTTTTTTGCAGAATTGACCAGAACTGCTCCAGACGGCGATTTTCATCACCAGTAAAACGCGCACCGTGTTGATCCGCATCCGGCATAATGACCCTGAATCCAGCCTGCGCTAAAGCGATGGAAAAGTAGCTATACACCAGTTTTGATGAAAGGAATCCGTGATAAAAAAACAACGTCGGTAATGGTGTGTTATGGCATCCTGAAGGCGTTGCATGTAAAAACTCCCTTGCGCCGATTTTTTCGAGATTAATCTCTATCACGGGTCACTATCCTCAATATTTGCTGTCAAAAAAAATAAACCCCACCAACGATTATTATCAGGATGAGATCTGGCTTGCAATTTTCCTTTTTCGCTCATAAAAAAATGTGTCGGAGATAGCAAATAACAGGCATTCCTCCATCGCTGGCAACGTATTCAAACTATAATAAAAACATGATGAAATGGGGCTGAAGAGGCGACTCTCTCGGTTATCGCTGACTGATTAACAACGTTATATTTTAAGCCATTAAACTTGAATTGTAATAAATATGTTAATAGCAAGTCACATATAGCCGAATACATTAACAAAGATATTACGAGTCTATCTACAGATATTCACATTTAAATAATGTGAAGCATGAAGATAGAAGTTTTACCGGCAATGATGCCAGTATCATTTCGAGCACTATCCCTGTTATTGATAAGCCTTTATTACTGATGAATATGTCTGTGAGTTATTAATAAATAAACGTTATTTATTGATATTTACACATGCTTTCACAGATTTATTCTTTATTGTGCACAATGAACTACGAGCTCAGGAAAGAACTGTAGTTTGATTCTGCAAAGGAATGTCCAGCGCTATCGGGATATAAATAAAAGGAGCCGACAATGAAACGATCAAATGCCTTAACGAACTTGCTCTCATCTATGAGCCTGCTCCCGCCTTTGGCTCGTTCTGCTGAGGATGTCGCGGCAGACTGTGTCACCGGATTAAATGAAATTGGTACGATGTCCGTCAATGACATGGTAGGCAGTCCATATGATGTAGAAAAGGTTATCGCCCTGAAAGCCAGTGAACAAGGGGCATCTTATTACCGTATTATCCAGCTTGAGGAGGATTTACCGACTGAAAGCTGGCAAGCACAAGTGATTATCTATGCCTGAAAAATTTCAGCTTCATCACCCATGGCACGGCAGGACGGGTATTTAATGATATTTGCCGATTAAACATCATTTAATACCGGCCCCGGCCATCGGTGATGCAAGCGATTTATGTTTTTATATCCCGTGCACCCCACCAGAATATCTCCCACATTACTCGCCAATGACCGAATATAGTGCACCGCATCAAGGATGGTTATCCGGGTAAAAAGACAGCGCAGCCAGCTTTAATGATGACTGAGCAACAATTCTAACGCTTACAGAAATGTCCCTAAACAGAGTCGTTCCCTGTCGGGATCTGCGCAAAGAAATTCACATAATCCGCGGCTCGAACTTGTTTAAGAATAACAACAAGCTGTCCTAAGGGATCTGTAGACCAATCACAACGGATATCAATATCGGCATACTGGCGCTTATTCCACACTTTTAATGCAGCAGAGCCTATGCCACGATAGTCACCCCCCGCTTTTGCGCCTGCTTGCATAGCAAGTAATAACCTTTCAGCAAATTCACACTCGCTATTTTTCTGGTAGCTGTGTCGCATCGCTTTAATTACCTGCTCACCAACTAACATATTACCCGCTATGGCGAGATTTTCTTCTGACAGACTGCCACACCAGGGTAAACAAGAACGACCTGTCCAGTCAACACTCTGCCCCTGGCTATCGATGATGATCCATTGTCTCAAATCTCGGCCATCATCCTCGGCGAGCATCATTTCCAGACTGGCTCTCGCACAGAGTCCCTGCTGTAGCCATTCAATACCTTTCAGGCCAGCCACGGGATTAGTCATGGCCTGTGTCGCGATTGCCCCGGTCAAACTGGCACCGTGAAGGACTAATGCGCCGACAGCAGGACCAGCAGTTGCCGTTGCGGCACCAATTACCCCTGTTCCTGGACAACGCGCCACGATTGAAAACGTCATTTACACCTCTAAAAATAGACATCGCTCAAATTTATCATTATAAATTATTGCATATAAGCTAATTTATCATCACAAATAAATAAAAAAGATAAAGCAGTTAACAAAATTGACACAAATATCATTTCAAAAATCATCTGTGCGGTCAGTTCCGGGAGGTTACATGAGAATACGTTTAAGGCGGTGGATAGCAGGAATTATGCTGCTCTCTCTGTTTTCACAGCCGGCTTTAGCATCAAAGTTCCGTGATGTCCTGCTCCTGGGGCAGGTTGCCGAACCGCAATCACTTGACCCACAGGTTGCGACAGCAGCAAACGATTCACGGATTTTGGTTAATATTTATGAGGGGCTCGTGCGGAATGCCGACGGTACATTGACCCTTGAGCCATCGCTAGCGAAGTCATGGCACATCAGCGACGATGGGCTGACTTACACATTTCAATTGCGCGACCACATTCAGTTTCACGATGGCACCCCATTTAATGCTCAAGCGGTGAAATTCACATTTGAGAGAATGCTCGATAAAAACCACCCCTACTATTCCACCGGGCCATTTCCTCTGTCTTTTTTCTTCTCTGCTATCGATAAAATTGATGTGCCTGATGACTTAACCGTGGTCTTTAAATTAAAAGAGCCTTTTGCCCCCTTCTTATCAAATCTGGCGACACCCGCCGGGCTTATTGTTTCCCCAGCTGCGGTTAAGCAATATGGCAAAGATTTCAGTCGTCATCCTAACGGTACTGGGCCATTTAAGTTTGATGAGTGGACGGCCAACCAACGAGTGGTCGTCTCCGCCAATCAAGATTACTGGGATGGCAAGCCAAGTTTAAAGCACGTGGTATTTCGCCCAATTACTGATGCCAATACCCGCGTGGCGGAGATGCTATCGGGGGGCATTGATGCCATCGTGGAAGTACCTGCCGATAATGTCCCTCTTTTTGCAAAAGATAATCGCTTTAACCTGTATGAAGCTACAGGCCCGCATGTGTGGTACAGCATGCTGAATGCATCCCAGCCTCCTTTCGATAATGTTCGTGTCAGACAGGCGGTGAACTACGCGGTTAATAAACAAAACATCGTTAAATATATTCTTCAGGATTCAGCCGATGTTGCCGAGGGACCGATTCCCTCAGCATTTGATTGGGCGTTTGATAAACAAACCGCCCCCTATCCTTATGATCCCAACAAAGCTCGCGAGCTGATTAAAGAGGCTGGTGCGGAAGGCAAAAAAATCATTTTTTATGTCACTGAGGGGGGATCTGGCATGTTAGATCCGATCCCGATGGCAACAGCTATTCAAGCCGATTTAAAAGCAGTGGGGCTATCAGTTGAAATTCAAACTTTTGAATGGAATACCTATTTATCTAAGGTTAATGCCGGACTAAAAGAAGCGCATATGGCGGAAATGGCATGGATGACTAACGATCCTGATACTTTGCCATTTCTCACCTTACACTCGGCATCCTGGCCGGATAAAGGCGGTTTCAATTCAGGCTATTACAGTAATAAACAACTTGATACGTTGCTAAATAAGGCCCGGATTACCAATGACCTTGAGGAACGTGCCGCTTTGTATCATCAAGTCCAAAGAATCGTTCATCAAGATGCGCCTTGGTTATTTGTAGCCAATTGGAAGCAAAATGCCGTCGCCAGTGAACATGTCCAAAACTTTAAATTACAGCCGAACTTTAATCTATTACTCAAAGATGTTCGCAAAAATTAATTTAATGGGGAAAAAATGATGTGGATATACTGTTTAAAGCGCATTTTAGCGACGATTCCCATACTGATCGGTTTAACACTAATCGTTTTTCTAATCATGGCAATGATTCCCGGGGACCCTGCTCAAGCCTTGCTTGGCCCTTGGGCGACCCCCGAGAATGTTACCCGTGTTAAAGCTGAACTAGGCTTAGATAAGCCTCTCTATCAACAGTATTTTATCTGGATGTACAACTTAATATCAGGGGATTTTGGCCGGTCATTTGTGCTGAATCGTCCAGTTGTGGATGAAGTACTGGAGCGTTTTTCAGCAACCCTGGTCCTCGGTGGATGCGCCTTATTATTAAGCTCGATACTTGGGCTACTGGCAGGAATAATTTCTGCTATTCGCCAGTTTAGCTGGAGCGACAGATTTATTACCCTGGCAGTTTTATTAGGGATCTCAATGCCATCTTTTTGGATTGGATTATTGATGATTATGGTTTTCTCCGTTCAGCTGCAGTGGTTTCCTGCCTCAGGAATGTACGATATTTGGCAAGGCGGCGGTTTGAGCGACTTATTACATCACCTTGTTTTACCAGTGATAACCTTATCACTGGTCGCGACAGGCGTGATTGCCCGTTTAACTCGCACCGCTATGTTAGAGGTTTTACGCCTCGATTTTATTCGTACAGCAAGAGCCAAAGGAGTGAGTGAACGCCAAGTGATTTTTCGTCATGCATTTCGCATGGCGTTAGTGTCAGTGATCCCTGTCATAGGTATTCAAGCTGGTTTTGTGTTTGGCGGAGCAGTCTACATTGAAACTGTCTTTCAGTGGCCGGGGCTCGGCGCGATGCTGGTCAAAGCCGTCGCCACGCGTGATCTATTCCTCGTTCAAGGGGGCGTTCTGATTGCCGCTGCATCTTACGTGTTTATTAACTTGTTTGCCGATGTGCTGCAAGCCATGCTAGACCCGAGGTTGAAATCATGAACCAAACGACTATACCGATTATTCAACATCGCCAACGACAGTCTGTAGGCACTTTGCTCCTTGCCAACCGGCTTGCCACTATTGGATTAGTGATTATCTCGATTATCATACTGCTGGTGCTATTAGCTCCTTGGCTACCGCTGGATAATCCCGACCAAACAGATCTGGAAAATCGTTTATTACCTGTTTTTTCATCGGGGCATATATTAGGAACGGATCATTTAGGCCGTGATATTTTATCTCGCCTGTTATGGGGAACAAGAGTGTCGCTGATGGTCGGAATATCCGCCACACTCATTGCGGCATTTTTTGGAACACTGATTGGTTTAGTTGCCGGCTATGTAGGACAGCGTACTGATACGATATTAATGCGCTGTATCGATATGCTAATGGCTTTCCCCTATATATTGTTGGCGCTGGCTATTGTGGCAGTATTAGGTCCCGGACTATTGAATGCGCTGTATGCCATTGCTTTAGTTAACATTCCCTTCTTTGCACGAAATATTCGTGGGTTAACCGTCGGATTACGCGACAGAGATTTTATACAAGCCGCCCGCCTGTCAGGCAAAAATCATTTCCAAGTATTATTGACCGAAGTTTTACCTAATGTATTGCCGATTATTGTGGTCACCATGTCAACGACCATTGGTTGGATGATTTTAGAGACTGCAGGCCTCTCATTCTTGGGTCTTGGCACTCAGCCACCCAATGCCGATCTCGGTTCAATGTTAGGGCAAGGGCGCGCGCAAATGTTTGTTGCCCCCCACGTTGCCTTAGTGCCTGGCGTGATGATCTTCTTGATAGTTATCAGTTTTAACCTATTAGGCGATGGGGTTCGCGATATTCTCGATCCGCGCCTAAAATCGGGAGCGTTATACCGCTCACAGCCGGTAACTGAAACTGACCGCGTGGATATTCCAGCCAAAGAACTTGGTAAACAAGTCGTACTAGAAGTCAAAGATCTCAGGGTGGCGTTTCGTCAGGGTCAGCAACTGCGCCCCACCGTCAAAGGCATTAACTTTAGCGTTGCCCGCGGTGAGTGCTTTGGTTTGATCGGGGAAAGTGGCTCAGGTAAGAGTGTCACAGCTTTGTCTATAATGGGCCTGCTGGCGTCTCCTCCTGCGGTTATCACCGGCGGAGGGATTTATGTAGAACATGAAGAGATGCTCTCTTTACCTCTTGCTATTTTACAACGTCGCCGCGGCGCGCGAGTGTCTTATATTTTCCAAGATCCGCTTACGACGCTACATCCCCAGTTCACTATAGGTGCGCAGCTTCAAGAAGCCATTACCGCCCACCAAGCCTTAGGTCAGCAAGCGGCAAAAAAACAAGCTATTGAGCTACTTGATAGCGTGGGTATCCAGAATGCCGCGGAACAATTCAGTGCTTATCCCCATGAACTATCAGGAGGACAGCGACAGAGAGTCGGTATTGCCATGGCATTGGCTAACGACCCTATATTGATCATTGCCGATGAGCCAACAACCGCTTTGGATGTCACCATTCAGGCAAAAATTCTGGAATTACTGAATAAATTACGCCGTGAGCGTGGAGTCGCATTGCTCTTTATCACGCATGATTTTGCCGTAATCAATCAAATCTGCGATCGCGTTGCCGTATTACAGCACGGAGAGATTGTCGAGACAGGAGCCACTCAGTCAGTATTGCAAGATCCGCAGCATCCCTATACCCAACGGTTAATAGCCAGCGTACCGAAACTGGGTGAAGGCCGTCAGTTTCTAACCCAAGTCGCTGCGCTTTATCGCAGTCAAGCCGATGATGAAAATCTAAAAGTAGCGCAGGAGACATCATGAATAGCGTTATTGAAGTGGATCAAGTGGTGAAAACATTTGGCCGGCCTCGCAGTTTATTTCATCCAAAAGGCCGGCAAGTTCATGCTCTGAAAAATATTTCATTATCACTCTATGAAGGGGAAACTTTGGCGGTTGTCGGTGAAAGTGGCTCGGGAAAAAGCACTCTTGCGCGAATTTTAGTCGGTCTGGAAAATGAAAGCTCAGGCACTATCCGGGTGTCAGGTCAAACCAAGACACAGTGGAAGAAGCAAGGAGCTAAAGCCTTTGGTCAGGAAATTCAATATGTTTTTCAAGATCCTGTCGCATCGCTAAATCCTCGAAAAACCATTGGTGAAACCTTATCGGTTCCTCTGAAATATTTAAAACAGATGACCTCGCCACAACGCAACAAGCGACTGGCAGAATTGCTCGAAGCCGTCAATATGCCGGTCGACTCTCTCGCTTGCTATCCCCATGAGTTTTCTGGAGGCCAGGCTCAACGCCTGGCGATTGCCAGAGCCCTCGCCGCCGATGCACGAATATTAGTGCTTGATGAACCCGTGAGCGCTTTAGATGTGTCGGTTCAAGCTCAGGTTCTGTTGCTTCTGGAAGAGTTAAAAGCACAATTCGCACTTTCGTATTTATTTATTAGCCACGATTTAGCGGTCGTGGAATCCATTGCCGATAGAGTAGCGGTACTCTATCTGGGAGAGTTACTTGAATGTCGCGAAACTCGCCAGCTTTTTGACGCTCCTGAACATGCGTATACTCAGAACTTAATTGCCAGCGCGCCACGTATACATATTGGGCCATCTATTGAAACTGATTAAGAGCAACTATGAGCATCGATAAGACATCAGCTAATGATCCGGTTCGTATCAAACGGACAGATGAAATTGTGAATGCCATAAAAGAAACCATTATGGCGGATAATCTCACCCCAGGTGATCGATTACCGCAAGAAAAAGATCTGATTGAGCGCTATAGCGCGAGTAAAAGTACTGTCAGAGAAGCGCTAAAATCTCTGGAGGTTCAAGGGCTAATAAGAACTAAAACCGGGCCAGGCGGTGGGGCATTTATTGATTCTATGACCGAATCACGCGCCATGAGCCTGTTATCTAACTATCTGTTTACGCGTAATATTTCTATTAAAGATATCTACACCTTACGTAAATTGTTGGAGCCCGTGGTGGCCGTCAGTGCGATGGAGAATATCGATAATGCCGGTATTCAAAAACTGTATGAGATTATCGCTATCTATGACCATGAACCAGTGGATGAAGATGAGCGCTGGCAGCAACGTATGGCAGAGCTCGATTTCCATACGGTTGTTGCCAGCTATTCCGACAATGTGCTTCTGGTATTTATATGTCATTTTCTTCAGAGATTACTGAAGGATTTAGCGGTTTGTAAGGACATTTACTTAAAGCCAGAGCCGGTTGATCGATGCCAGGGTATTGAATATCAATACCAATTAATCGAAGCCTTACGCCGGAAAAATGCAGAAAAAGTACAATCCGTCATGGAAGCACATATGAATTATGCAGAGCAAATCATGTTGGAATTACAGGCCACGTTACAAGAACGCTTTTTAAGTGAAGACAGGTAAAAATCATGATCGATACAGCATATCTGACCAAGGTATTGCGCACTCTTCTACAAACGCCAAGTCCAGTCGGAATGACGGAGAAAGCCGTTGCCCAGACTCATCAGTGGCTCACAGAATTGGGTTTTGTTCCTCAATATACCCGTCGTGGCGTGCTGTACATTACCTTAGGGTCGGAACAACCTCAGCGTGCTCTGGCCGCCCACTTGGATACATTGGGGGCGATGGTTACCCAATTAAAATCCAATGGCCGCCTGGCCCTTCGGAATACTGGCACATGGGCAGCCCGTTTTGCCGAAGGCGCAAGAGTGACGGTGTTTAGTGATAATCACCAGTATCGCGGTACGATTTTGCCTTTAAAGGCTTCCGGGCATCGTTTTAACACCGAAGTGGATACCCAAATTGCCGACTGGGACAATCTGGAAATTCGCCTGGATGCTCCTTGTTACAATGAAGCCGACTTACACGCGCATGGTTTAAATGTCGGCGATATTGTAGCGGTGGATGCGCAACCCGAATTTATGGATAACGGCTTTATCGTCTCTCGCCATTTGGATGATAAAGCAGGCTGTGCCGTGATGCTAGCAGCCCTAAAATCTCTCGTGGATGACGGGATTCTTCCGGCGGTGTCATGCCAAATTATGTTCACGATTTCTGAAGAGGTCGGCATAGGCGGAACACATGGCTTTGGCCCTCAGGTCCAGGAACTATTAGCAATAGATAATTCGGTATCAGGGCCAGACCAAACAACTCGAGATGATGCTCTGACATTAGCCTTTCGCGACAGAACAGGGCCATTTGATTTGGCAATAACTCGCCATTTGCTACAGTTATGCCAACAGCATGACATTCCTCATGTACGGGATACGTTTAAACATTATCGTTCAGACAGTGCCGCAGCGATTGATGCCGGATGGGATATCCGCGCGGCATTAGCCTGCTTTGCCCTGGATAGCTCCCATGGCTGGGAAAGAACGCATATGGATTCATTAGTGGCATTAGCCACACTGGTAAGGCGTTATATAGAAAGTGATTTGGTCCCATTGCCCGGACAATAACTCTCCCTGCGACTCACGCAAAGGGTTCTGGTCAGTTATGCACCAGGCGGGAATTCAAATAAACGATGGGATTGTTCCCCAGGGGCTCGATAGCCGAGCCCCTGGGCGATTAACTACAGAGCACGCTGACGCACAATTTCAAACAGGCAAACCCCGGTAGCAACCGAGACGTTTAACGAAGAAACCGTACCAGCCATTGGAATACTGATCAGTTCATCACAGTGTTCCCGAGTCAGCCGGCGCATACCTTCACCTTCTGCTCCCATCACTAAAGCAATGGGTCCGTTAAACTTGCTCTCAAACAGAGTATGCGTGGCTTCGCCGGCGGTCCCGACGATCCAGACATTCTCTTCCTGTAACAGACGCATGGTGCGCGCGAGATTAGTTACCCGAATCAAGGGAACATTTTCTGCGGCCCCACAAGCCACTTTCTTGGCTGTGGCATTAAGCTGAGCTGAACGATCTTTCGGTACAATAATCGCGTGCACACCTGCAGCATCAGCACTACGCAAGCAGGCACCGAGATTATGTGGATCGGTTACGCCATCGAGGATCAACAAGAAAGGACGTTCATGTTCTGCCAGCAGATCCGGCAGGGAACTTTCCTGATACTGACGGCCCGGTTTTACCCGCGCGATAATCCCCTGGTGCACTGCGCCTTCAGCCTTGTCATCAAGCCACTGGCGGTTAGCGACCTGAATCACAACACCTTGCGCTTCCAGTGCTTTAATAAGCGGCATCAAGCGCTTATCTTCACGCCCTTTCAGAATAAACACTTCCTGAAAACGTTGTGGAGCGTTTTCAAGCAAAGCCTGAACCGCATGGATGCCGTAAATAATTTCACTCATTGATTTCACTCATTTCAGACCATGGTGTGTCTGTGTTGTTTTATACCCTGCCAGACATCTGGCAGGGATAACGATACACCTATCATAACGTCAAGCTACTCGGATGTAGCCTGCTTTTTCGCTGCGCGTTTAGCCTTAGTGGCCGCCGCTATTTTACGGGTTTTATCTGAAGGCGCTTTGGCTTTCTTCGCTTTACTGCCCGTTTTTTCAGGCTTCACTTTTGCGCTGCCTTTCTCGTTACTGCCCGCTTTTCCAGGTTTCCCTTTACCACTTTTTTTCGCCGGGCGAAATTCGCTATCAGGCTCAAAGTTCTGACGTTTGCCAGCATCCCGACGTTTTGAAGGAGAACCCGCAGACTTCTTCTTCGCCCGGTCTTTTTGCGTTTTACCTTCACCACGCGCGACTCGCTGGCTGGAAATCAGAGCAAAGTCGATTTTACGCTCATCCATATGGACAGCCTCAACACGAACTTCAACTTTATCACCAAGGCGATAGGTTTTACCGCCCGATTCACCAATCAGCCGCTGGCCTACCTGGTCGAAACGGTAATAGTCATTATCAAGTGAAGAGACATGTACCAGACCATCGATAAACAGCTCATCCAGACGGACAAAGAAACCAAAGCCCGTTACGCTGGCAATAATACCGTTGAATACCTGACCGACCTGATCTTGCATAAAATCGCATTTAAGCCAGTCAGAAACTTCACGGGTTGCTTCATCAGCCCGGCGTTCAGCCATGGAACAGTGCTGACCCAGTTGCAACATCTCTTCCATGCTGTAGTGCCAGCCACCTGACTCAGTGCTGTTCCCCTGATGCCCCTGCTCTTTCGCCAGCAAATACTTAATCGCACGATGCAGCAGTAAATCCGGATAACGGCGAATCGGTGAGGTAAAGTGTGCATAGGACTGCAATGCTAAGCCAAAGTGACCGCGGTTTTCCGGATCGTAAATCGCCTGTTTCATTGAGCGCAGCAACATCGTTTGCAGCATTTCATGATCGGGGCGATCGGCGATTGAGGTCAGTAACTCAGCGTAGTCACGCGGTTCTGGTTTCTGACCACCCGGTAATTCCAGTCCCAGCTCAGCCAGTACCGAACGGAATGCAGTAATGGCGTCATTACCAGGCCTGTCATGATCGCGGAACAGTGCTGGTTCATTGTTCTTTTCAACAAAACGCGCGGCTGAAATATTGGCGAGGATCATGCACTCCTCAATCAGCTTATGCGCATCATTACGTACTGTCTGTTCTACCCGCTCAATACGGCGTTCAGCATTGAAGATAAACTTGGCTTCTTCGCTCTCAAAAGAGATCCCGCCACGCTGAGTGCGCGAAATTTCCAGGGCTTTATAGAGACGGTGCAGTTCTTCAATATGCTTCACCAGCGGCGCATATTGCTCACGTAACTCTTCGTCACCCTGCAACACATGCCAGACTTTGGTGTAGGTCAGGCGAGCATGGGAACGCATAACTGCTTCATAGAACTTGGAGCCCGTCAAACGGCCGCTAGCTGAAACTGTCATCTCACACACCATACAGAGTCTGTCGACTTGTGGGTTCAGCGAGCACAGACCGTTAGACAGCACTTCCGGCAGCATCGGTATCACTTGTGACGGGAAGTAGACCGAGGTTCCGCGGTTGCGTGCTTCAGCATCCAGCGGCGTTGGAGGACGTACATAGTAGCTCACATCAGCGATAGCCACCCAAAGACGCCAGCCGCCCCCGCGTTTTTTCTCACAGAATACCGCATCATCGAAGTCGCGCGCATCTTCTCCATCGATAGTCATCAACGGTAAATCACGCAGGTCAACACGGCCAACTTTCGCTTCTTCCGGGACTTCTTCTTTCAGTCCTGCAACCTGGGCTTCAACTTCTTTTGGCCACACATAAGGAATTTCATGGGTACGCAGTGCCATATCCACTGCCATACCGGTTCCCATATTGTCACCTAATACTTCAACAATCTTACCGACAGCCTTGGTGCGTCGTGTGGGTCTTTGGGTGAGTTCAACCACCACCACAAAGCCCATACGCGCGCCCATAATATTTTCAGGCGGGATCAGAATATCGAAACTCAGGCGACTGTCGTCCGGTACCACAAAACCGACACCAGCATCGGTAAAGTAACGCCCAACGATTTGCCCGGTTCTGGCTTCCAGAACACGCACGATGCGGGCTTCACGACGCCCCTTGCGGTCAGCGCCTAAAGGCTGTACCAGGGCAATATCGCCGTGCATACACATTTTCATCTGCTCGGAAGAGAGATAAAGATCGTCTTTGCGGCCTTCTACGCGCAGAAAACCAAAGCCATCGCGATGGCCGATAACTTTACCTTTGAGCAAATCCAGACGTTCTGGCAAGGCGTAGCATTGACGACGGGTAAAGACCAGTTGTCCGTCACGCTCCATGGCGCGCAGACGACGGCGCAGCGCTTCCAGCTGCTCTTCATCAGTAATATTTAGTGCTTCAGCCAGCTCTTCCCGGCTGGCGGGTTTTTCTCTCTGAGAAAGAAGATCGAGAATAAATTCCCGACTTGGGATCGGATTTTCATATTTTCCGGCTTCTCTTTCCTGAAAAGGATCTTTTGACATTGCGGTTCCTCCGTTGTCATCTGGAACCTGCACGCATTGCGTTAGCTCCAGCAAAATGGGTCAGCAATGGGGAGGGGGTTATTTTAGGCTGGTCATTTTTATCTGACAGCGCTTAAACCGCTCATCCCCTACATCCGTCCTGTTTCATACATTACGTGAAATCGTAGGACTAAAGTATTGCTGTTGTTCGCTTTAAAGCGAAATTTTTAGTTGTTAGCCTCAGCATATTCAATGATAAGGCTGGAAATTTGCCCGCACGAGATATCGGTATCAGATAGCCCTGGTGGCGTGTTGATTAATATTTTCACCCTGAACTCAAGGTGAGCCAAACGTCATACTCTCTTTAATCTTAGTCGTGCCAGTCATATTTGCGGTGAGTAACAACGTTTATAATATAAATCTGGCGCACATAACGAGCAAAACAAACGATAACCATCAATCTGTTAGGCGGACAAGCACATGATACAGATCATCTGTTAATGATATTGATCATAAACCAGCCAGGCAGATACCCGCTAATTTATTTATGCAAGAGGGAATGAAAGGATGGGGAATACTGTGAATGGGGTGTGCAAAACACACCCCTTTAACCTGTTATGCGTCGAATGGATCACGCAGAATCATGGTTTCAGTCCGATCCGGGCCGGTTGAAATAATATCAATCGGTACACCTGTCAGCTCTTCAATACGCTTAATATAGTCCAGAGCCGCTTGTGGCAAGCCACTGCGCTCTTTTACACCAAAGGTGGTTTCAGACCAGCCTGGCATCGTTTCGTAAATCGGCTCGATACCTTCCCAGTCGTCTGCTGCCATTGGCGTGGTGGTGACTTCGCGGCCATCAGGCATGCGGTAAGCCACACAAATTTTAACTTCTTTCAGGCCGTCCAGTACATCAAGCTTGGTCAGGCAGAAGCCAGACAGGGAGTTGATCTGTACAGCGCGGCGAACGGCAACAGCATCAAGCCAGCCGGTACGACGACGACGACCGGTGGTAGCACCAAATTCGTTGCCCTGTTTGCACAAGAACTCACCGATATCATCAAACAACTCAGTTGGGAACGGACCCGCACCCACACGCGTAGAGTACGCTTTAATGATACCCAGAACGTAATCGACATAACGTGGACCGATACCAGAACCTGTCGCTACACCGCCCGCAGTGGTGTTAGAAGAGGTCACATACGGATAGGTACCGTGGTCGATATCCAGTAAGGTACCCTGCGCGCCTTCAAACATAATGAAGTCACCGCGCTGACGTGCCTGGTCTAACAAGTCAGAAACATCAACCACCATACTGGTCAGGATGTCGGCAACCGCCATCACATCGTCCAGTACTTTCTGGTAGTCAACCGCTTCAGCTTTGTAGAAATTGACTAACTGGAAGTTATGGTATTCCAGAACGTCTTTCAGTTTATCAGCAAAGGTTGCTTTATCGAACAGATCACCCACGCGCAGACCACGGCGAGCCACTTTATCTTCGTAAGCAGGTCCAATACCACGACCGGTAGTACCGATAGCTTTAGCACCACGCGCTTTCTCACGAGCAACATCAAGCGCTACGTGATAATCGAGGATCAGCGGGCAAGCTTCAGATAACAGCAGACGTTCGCGTACAGGAATACCGCGCTCTTCAAGCTGTGTCATCTCTTTCATCAATGCCGCAGGCGACAGAACAACACCGTTACCAATGATGCTGGTAACATTGTCGCGAAGAATACCTGATGGAATAAGATGGAGGACGGTTTTTTCACCGTCAATTACAAGAGTATGGCCTGCGTTGTGTCCACCCTGATAGCGCACAACATATTTAGCCCGTTCGGTCAGGAGATCAACAATTTTCCCCTTGCCTTCGTCACCCCATTGGGTGCCCAGTACGACGACGTTGTTACCCATTTTTCAAAATCACCGTTTGCTTAAAAATGGATTCTATCATCGGTTTCAAGGATGATCAGCCACTTTAGTGCACTAATTAGCATTATTATGCATGGTTTTTGGTCAGCCCGCGCTGTGACTCAACATATAGTAGATAACGACCCCTGCGACCACAAGACCACCGCCAAAACGTCGCAACAGCGATTCAGGTAATTGGGCAAATGCGAGGATCATACGCCGCCACGCCTTGGGATAAAGCATCGGTCCCAGCCCTTCGAGTACCAAAACTAAAGCCAGTGCCAGCCAAATTGTCGAATTCATATGAAGTTATTCCTGCATCGAGTCGGAGACAGAATGGCTCCATCGCTCTGTGCGTACCAGGTGCCGTGTTATTCTGGCGCTGATAGTACCCTTTCTTGCCTTAATCACGATATTTTTATCGTTTTCAATTATTACAAGTATGTCCGTAACAGCCTGAAACTAAAAAGTCTGAGTTGGCGGAGTGCCGAACTCAGACAAGGGGGCAGTGGGGATACGCGGGCTGACAGATTGGTCACAACGTTCTTTGTCACTGCCAGGCCATTTTTACGTCCCGATACTATTACTTAATCGGATAATGGTAATGTTCTGGAATTTTATAGTCGTCGGGAAATTCTGCAACATCAGGAATTTTGATAAAACGATCAACGTCCTCCCTGGTTTGTTCTAGCACTCCATTAATTCCTGATAAAAATGTAGATATTCGTAGTAACGCAGCCTGGATGGCCAGTTCATCGTTGTTTTCTTTTGCTTTAAAAAATAAATCAAACGTTAATGTAAGATTATTAAAATCCTTTTCAATACTATTGGCAATTGAATGGCCACATGACAAATAGATATCATCAACACTATTTTTCTTTGTTTTCAATAAATCTAAATAAGCCTCTTTAAATTTATCTAACTCTTTAATATTTATCATTTAGGTAGTTTCCTTCCTTCAGCCCTGGCTGCTTTAGTTTTTTTATCGTTGTATGAACCATCAAGATTAAGCACGGCCTGTACTTTTGTACCTGTTCTGTCAAAAACCTCAATATGGTTTTTATGGCTGGCATCAAGATAAAACTGATCGCCTGGTTTTATAAAATTGCCAATACTATCAGTCGCCTTATAAATACTTTGACCCTGATATTGCTTACTGGTTTTTGTAGATAGCCCTTTTATTTCACGACCAAAACCGGATTGTGTAAAGAACTCCCCTATATTCCCAACTGCGCCCTTATTTGGCTCATAACCTCCTGCCAGATAAGCCAAATCATCCAAACTTGGCCCCTGTGGGATCGGTGTTATTGTAGCCTTTATACCGATATCCGTCACACCTGCAGTATTTCCAGTATGCATCGCTCCCGAGACAGGGATCTGATGATGACCGGTATGGCCTGGCGTCTGGGGGACTAATGACTGATGGCCGCCGGTGTTGCGCAGGCCCGTATCCGGCAACTGAGCATTCCCGGTATGCACAGGCGCATACTTATCTTGCAGTGCGCTCAGGTAATCGCCCGTAACAGCAGGATTTCCAGCGGTGCTCAGGGCAGTAATATGATTCAGTTCATCAACGGTTATCCTGTCGGCGACATCCTTAAACGTCGTGGCAGTAATACCGGCGATACTGGCTTTGATACCGATATCCAGCAACTGTTCAGCGACTTTCGTTTGCTGAGGAATAGCGAAAGTTAATTTGTCCACCCGCCCTCTACCGAGGAAAGGATTTTCCAGCGACGGAATGGTTAAATGCGTGGAGTTTTTCAGTGCAAGTCTGGCTGCTTCTGAGGTATCAGAAATCACCTTAGGGGCCATATACTCTGCCATACGCTCAGGAGCACTGGCGGGTGGCAGAGCCATATCGGCTCCTGCTTTAGCCACTGAGTCAACCTTGCCGGCGGCTTTAGCAACGGCCTTCTCTGTGGCGACTATGCCACTTTTCAACAGCCCCGTGCCACTCGTTACCAGTCCACCCATATCTGCCGTGAGTTTGCCGCCCTCAACACCGGCATTAAACGCACCGCTGATACTGCCCTTTTGATACTCTGCTTCCATGCGATCGATACTGTCTGTCCAGGACTGTTTCACCGCTGAGGCCAGGTTACCCAGGATATTTCCATTTTCAGCCAAGGCTTTCAGCGCGCTGTAAACTTCCGCCGGGCTACTGGCTGCTTTCACAATCCCGTCAACTGTTTCATACAGCCCGACCGGCACACCGGCAGCCAAACCTGCCGCAAAACTGGCACCCTGGGCCAGGTCGGTGACTGCCCACTGTGCTTCTTTGCTCATTTTGCACAGAGTGGTCTGACATTCCGCTATCTCTTTACTTTTCTGAGCCTGCTGTTTATTACTCAGGAAGTTATGGCTGGCAAGAGTAGATAAGGAAAAATTATCACTCTTTTGGAGTGGGGGATTAGCCGCAGGTTTTGCTGCTGAGGTCGGTACGTTAGCAGCTGGCTTTGCTGCAGGTGCCGGTACTTTAGCTGCAGGTTTGGCCGCGAGTGCCTGTGCGTTAGCTGCAGGCTTTGCCGCCGGAGCAGAGGCTTTCGCCGCAGGCTTTGCTGCAGGTTTGGCCGCGGGTGCCTGTGCGTTAGCGGCAGGCTTT
>NZ_CANMLV010000031.1 GCF_947498825.1 uncultured Cedecea sp.
GAGCGGTAGTTCAGTCGGTTAGAATACCTGCCTGTCACGCAGGGGGTCGCGGGTTCGAGTCCCGTCCGTTCCGCCACCCTTTTAGGGGCGTAGTTCAATTGGTAGAGCACCGGTCTCCAAAACCGGGTGTTGGGAGTTCGAGTCTCTCCGCCCCTGCCAGATTAAAAAACCTTTGCGAAAGCAAAGGTTTTTTTTTGTCTGCTATAAATTTGCTCTGTGGGTTATTTACTGAAAAAAAGCGCATTACTGCGCTAATAACGGTGTCTTCAGCAACGATTTGATAATGCTTTGTTTATCGGTGTTTTGTAGCCAGATAGCGTACAGAGGTCTTGTAAGCAGACCAGAATCAGCCAGCGGATAAATAGCTTTTTGCTGTTTGGCCCACTCAACGGGCAGGAAAGCATAACCGTTTAATGGCAGGATTAACTGACATGCCTGGCTTGCTGAACTGGTAGTTAAGAGAGGAATTTCCTCGCCCTGAATAAACTCAGATTCATATTGTTGGAAGTCTGCTCCCCACTCTATACGTACATAACTCAGGGTATTTCTGTCATATTCTGGGCTACCAGCATAAAGAGCAAGATTAAAATTCCCCAATAACTGACTGGTAAATTCATCCATTTTTGGGGCTTCAGTAGTCAATAATAAATCCAGTCTGCGATCGTGGAGTTGCTGAACTAGCGACTGACGCGGTGCGATACGAGCGTCAAATTGAAAGTCTTTATATTGTTGATAAATCAAAGAAAGCCATGGTGTAAGCATGCATTCCCATAATGCAGCGCTGGCTCCGATACTGAGTTGATTGTGCTGAGAGGTCAGGGAGACTTCTTTCTTCGCGGCAAGCCAGGTGCTCATTAAATTTTCGGCATAAGGTAATAATCGCTCCCCCGCCGTTGTCAGCCGTATATTATTACGATGTCGCGTAAACAGATTTACACCAAGCTGATTCTCGAGCTGTCGAATGCGAAAACTCACGGCAGACTGCGTTAAATACAGTGTTTCAGCTGCACGGCCAAAATGTCGTGTTCTGCTCACTTCAAGGAATGTTTTCAGTAGTTCGCTATCCACAAGCCTCTCCAAAAATAATTTGTCGTTATGATTTAAATATTTTGTTTTACACTCTGTCAAGCGTAACTAATACTCCGCGCCATAAACAGCCAGACCAAAAGAATTAGGAGCGTGCAGGATGGCGGAGAGCTTTACGACAACTAATCGGTTTTTCGACAACAAACATTATCCGCGTGGATTCTCCCGACATGGCGATTTCACCATCAAAGAAGCTCAGTTATTAGAGCGTCATGGTGTTGCGTTTAATGAGCTGGATCTTGGCAAGCGCGAACCTGGAACAGAAGAGGAAACTCTGTTTGTTGCTGTGTGTCGTGGCCAGCGTGAGCCTGTGACAGAAGCAGAGCGCGTCTGGAGCAAATACATGTCGCGTATCAAACGCCCTAAACGTTTTCATACGCTCTCTGGCGGTAAGCCGCAGATGGATGCTGTTGAAGATTATACCGACAGCGACGACTAAGTACGGGGGGCTATAAGCCCCCTTTACTGTAGTCGCTTTTTCCTACCAGGAAACCTCCCTGCTTAGCCTGCCAGGCGCTGTAAGTGCAATAACAACCGGTCTATCGCCCGGTACCCAAGCGCTTCTTGTAAATGTGACCTGAGAATGTTTTTTTCTTGCTGCATATCTGCAATTGTCCTTGCCACTTTTAACAATCGTTGCCATGCCCTCACTGATAATCCGAGTGCGGCTAACGTCTCTTCAAGCCAGATGGCATCTTTCTGCTGTAGCTGACAGAATTCACGAACCTCATGATTACTGAGCAAGGCATTAAGCTTATGCTGGCGCGTTATCTGACTGTCCCTGCAAGCAATAACTCTGTCTCTTACTACGCGACTGGATTCACCGGGGGACTGAGACTGACTAAGCGTACCCACTGACAGCAAGGGAACCTCAACAGAGAGATCAAAACGATCGAGGAAGGGTCCTGACAGGCGCCCAAGATAACGCAGGGTCTGTTGCGGTGTGGCCCGATTATGGAGCCCTTCATAGTGGCCTGTAGGGCCTGGATTCATCGCGGCAATTAGCTGAAAGCTGGCGGGGTAAGTTATCTTTGCCCGGGTACGGGAGATGTGGATTTCCCCTGACTCTATCGGTTCTCGTAGTGAGTCCAGGACACGACGTTCAAATTCAGGTAACTCATCAAGAAACAATACGCCATTGTGAGCTAAAGATATTTCACCGGGCTGAGGAATACTACCACCTCCAACCATCGAGGTTAGTGAAGCACTATGATGAGGGGCTCTGAATGGACGCTGGCGCCACTGACTCCATGAATGTGAGGGTTGCACCAGGCTGAGAATTGCAGCGCTCTGTAACGCTTCTCTGTTGCTTAATGGCGGAAGAAGAGTATTAAACCGACTGGCCAGCATGGTTTTCCCTGTTCCAGGGGGGCCTATCAGTAATAAGTTGTGTCCTCCGCTGGCAGTGATTTCCAGTGCCCGCTTCCCTTGGTTCTGACCAATGATTTCATTAAGGTCACTCTCCGAAGAGGCCTGGATATAGTGCGGTGCCAGCGGGCGGGTTAACGCATTTTTTTCTTCAAGCCAGCTACAGACCTCTGTCAAATGTTGCGCAACTAAACTGCCGGATTCTTCTATCAAACCTAACTCTGCGGCATTGTCTGCTGCAGCCACAATGTTTCGACCCGCCTTCATAGCCTCAATAGCTGCTGAAATTGCTCCTGATACGCCTCGTAACGCACCTGTTAAAGCGAGTTCACCCACAAACTCATATTGTTCCAACATGCTCGTGCTGAGCTGTTCAGAGGCTACCAGCAGGGCGATAGCAATGGGGAGGTCGTAACGTCCGCCTTCTTTCGGAAGATCGGCGGGTGCCAGATTGATGGTTATCTTACGAGCGGGAAAGGTATATCCGCTGTTGATAATGGCGCTACGTACACGATCGCGGGCTTCTCTTACGGTGGTTTCAGGTAGCCCCACCAGTGTCAGGCCGGGTAATCCGCGACTGATATGAACTTCTACTGTGACCAAGGGAGCGCTAACGCCTAATGCTGCCCGGGTATGGATAACTGACAAAGACATATCCCCTCCATGAAAAATTCATCATGGCGCATTCCCTGACGATTAAAAATCATACATGTTGTATATCTGAACAGAGTGCCAACTAATTTTATGCACTGAGTTTTTGTTATCTTTTTGTTGAGAGTCAGATTCAGCAATGATTATTTTTTATTGGGCGTCACGTAAAAAGTCCGTTTATTGATTGATTTGAGAAATTTTCTCTATTTTCTTTTTTTGTTTTTAAATTCAATGTGTTTTTCGTAAATTTGTTTTCTTTTACTCAATTTTTTTATAAAAAAATCTTGTCTTCTTGTCTGATTCTGTGATAACTCTGTAGGCATTACTTCGAGCAAGATGATAGAAAGTACAAAAAATGACAGCCCTACTACGAGTGATTAGCCTAGTCGTGATTAGCATTGTGGTGATTATTATCCCACCGTGCGGGGCTGCACTTGGAGAAAGAAAGGCTTAAAAATCAAGTCTTAATCGAAAAGAACCCCCGCACCGAAAGGTCCGGGGTTTTTTTTTGGAATAAAGAATTTAATATGAGGGCAGATTATGTGCGGCAGCATAAAATACTGTTTCTCTGGTAATGAGACGGGGAACTAACTATGAATGGTGCGCAATGGGTGGTGCATGCGTTGCGAGCGCAGGGTGTTGAAACTGTTTTCGGTTATCCAGGCGGCGCAATAATGCCGGTATACGATGCATTGTATGACGGTGGTGTGGAACATCTGCTGTGTCGCCATGAGCAAGGTGCCGTTATCGCAGCGATAGGCTATGCGCGTGCCACTGGCAAAACCGGCGTATGTATTGCGACATCGGGGCCTGGCGCAACTAACCTGATAACCGGGCTGGCTGATGCGATGTTAGACTCAGTTCCGGTGGTTGCACTGACCGGTCAGGTTGCCGCTCCACTGATGGGCACTGATGCTTTTCAGGAAGTGGATGTTTTAGGTTTGTCATTAGCCTGTACCAAACACAGTTTCCTGGTTGAGTCGATTGAAGAACTACCACGTGTTATTGCGGAAGCTTTTGAAATTGCCAATAGCGGCCGTCCTGGTCCTGTTTTGATTGATATTCCTAAAGATATCCAACTGGCAAATGGCGATTTTGAAGCCTGGTTATCTACCGTCGCTGATGATGATGTGTTACCTGAAACAGAAATTCAGCAAGCGCGTGAGTTACTTGCTGCTGCTCAGAAACCCATGCTGTACATAGGTGGTGGTGTGGGTATGGCTCAGGCTGTTCCGGCACTACGTGAATTTATTGCCGTTACCAATATTCCTTCCACGGTAACGCTTAAGGGGCTGGGAGCAGTTCCGCCTGAACATCCTTTCTATACCGGTATGTTAGGTATGCACGGCACCAAGGCGGCAAACCTTGCGGTACAAGAATGTGATTTACTGATAGCGGTCGGCGCGCGTTTTGATGACCGCGTCACTGGTAAATTGAATACCTTTGCTCCCCACGCGAAAGTTATCCATATGGATATCGATCCTGCTGAACTGAGTAAGTTGCGTCAGGCTCACGTGGCGTTACAAGGCCCGTTAAACCAGTTATTACCTGCTCTTCAACAGCCGTTACACATTGCTGGCTGGCAGCAACAAGTCGCGACACTGAAAGCTGAGCATGAGTGGCGTTATGATCACCCGGGTGAACCTATCTATGCCCCATTATTGCTGAAGCAGCTTTCGGAACGTAAACCTCGGGAATGTGTTATCACAACCGACGTCGGTCAGCATCAGATGTGGACCGCACAGCATATGACCTTTACCCGTCCGGAAAACTTTATTACTTCAAGTGGTTTGGGCACGATGGGTTTTGGTTTACCTGCGGCGGTCGGTGCTCAAGTCGCCAGACCTGATGATACGGTTATCTGTGTCTCCGGAGATGGTTCATTTATGATGAACATTCAGGAGCTGGGAACGGTAAAACGTAAAAAATTGCCGGTGAAGATTCTGTTACTGGATAACCAGCGTTTAGGGATGGTTCGACAGTGGCAACAGCTGTTTTTTGCTGAACGTTATAGCGAAACTAATCTTTCCGATAATCCAGATTTTCTTACGCTGGCGAGTGCTTTTGACATTCCAGGCCAGCGCATCACCCGTAAAGACCAGGTAGAAGCCGCGCTTGATACTCTGCTCAATAGCGACGGCCCGTACATACTTCATGTCTCAATTGACGAGTACGAGAATGTCTGGCCGTTGGTGCCGCCAGGTGCCAGTAACTCACAAATGCTGGAGAAAGAATCATGATGCAACATCAACTTGCCTTGCAGGCTCGCTTCCGCCCGGAAACATTAGAACGCGTATTACGTGTGGTACGTCACCGTGGTTTTCAGGTTTGTTCCATGAATATGGCAACCGATATTAATCCTGAAAATATCAATATTGAGCTCACTGTTGCCAGTCCACGTTCGATAGATCTGCTGTTCAGCCAGTTAAGCAAATTGGTTGATGTTGCCTGTGTCGAAGTTCAGCAACTTACATCACAACAAATTCGCGCCTGAGCGTAAAGGATAAAGAAGCATGACAACCAAAAAAGCTGACTACATCTGGTTCAATGGTGAAATGACTCCGTGGGAAAATGCCAAAGTCCACGTTATGTCTCATGCCTTACATTACGGAACATCCGTATTTGAAGGTATCCGTTGCTACGACTCCCATAAAGGACCTGTAGTCTTCCGTCATCGCGAACATATGCAGCGTCTGCGTGATTCAGCCAAAATTTATCGCTTTCCGGTGTCACAGAGCGTGGATGAGTTGATGGAAGCTTGCCGTGCTGTGCTGCGTAAAAATAATCTGACCAGTGCTTATATTCGCCCACTGGTCTTTGTGGGTGATGTCGGTATGGGCGTTAATCCACCGGAGGGTTATTCCACGGATGTTATTATTGCCGCATTCCCTTGGGGAGCATACCTGGGCGCCGAGGCACTGGAGCAGGGTATTGATGCGATGGTCTCCTCTTGGAATCGTGCGGCACCGAATACCATCCCAACGGCCGCGAAAGCGGGGGGTAACTATCTCTCCTCATTACTGGTCGGTAGCGAAGCCCGTCGCCATGGTTATCAGGAAGGTATCGCCCTGGACGTTCATGGCTATATCTCTGAAGGAGCAGGTGAGAATCTGTTTGAAGTCAAAGATGGTGTTGTATTTACCCCGCCATTTACGTCTTCCGCATTGCCGGGCATTACGCGTGATGCCATCATTAAACTGGCTAAAGATTTGGGTATTGAGGTCCGTGAGCAAGTGCTATCCCGTGAATCACTTTATCTTGCTGATGAAGTTTTCATGTCCGGAACCGCAGCAGAAATCACCCCAGTACGTAGCGTAGATGGTATTCAGGTTGGTGAAGGCCGTCGTGGCCCGGTAACCCAACGAATTCAAGAGGCGTTCTTCGGCCTGTTCACCGGTGAAACTGAAGATAAATGGGGCTGGTTAGACCCTATTAACGCGCAATAAGCACAACACCAGACGGGCGGTATGAACCGCCTGCTATTTGACAGACTGGAGTAACTAAGAATGCCTAAGTATCGTTCCGCTACCACAACTCATGGCCGTAATATGGCTGGTGCCCGTGCGCTGTGGCGCGCAACCGGAATGACCGATGACGATTTTGGTAAGCCAATCATTGCGGTCGTGAACTCATTTACCCAATTTGTACCAGGGCACGTACATTTACGTGATTTGGGTAAGCTGGTCGCTGAACAAATTGAAGCTTCTGGTGGTGTTGCAAAAGAATTTAATACCATTGCAGTGGATGACGGTATCGCAATGGGGCATGGCGGTATGCTTTATTCCTTGCCTTCTCGTGAACTGATTGCCGACTCCGTTGAGTATATGGTTAATGCGCACTGTGCAGATGCGATGGTATGTATCTCGAACTGTGACAAAATTACTCCGGGGATGTTAATGGCATCTCTGCGTCTGAATATCCCCGTTATTTTTGTTTCTGGCGGCCCGATGGAAGCCGGAAAAACCAAATTATCCGATCAGATTATCAAGCTGGACTTGGTCGATGCCATGATTCAGGGCGCTAACCCGCATGTCAGCGATGAGCAAAGTGAGCAGGTTGAACGTTCGGCTTGCCCTACCTGTGGTTCCTGTTCTGGTATGTTTACTGCAAACTCCATGAACTGTCTGACCGAAGCATTAGGCCTGTCACAGCCAGGTAATGGCTCACTGCTGGCAACGCACTCAGATCGTAAAGAGCTGTTTATCAATGCCGGTAAACGTATTGTTGAGCTGACTAAACGTTATTACGAAAAAGATGATGCATCAGCTCTGCCTCGTAATATTGCCTGTAAAGAAGCGTTTGAAAACGCCATGACGCTCGATGTGGCGATGGGCGGTTCAACGAATACCGTATTGCACTTACTGGCTGCGGCGCAGGAAGCAGAAATTGATTTCACGATGAGTGATATTGATAAGCTCTCTCGTAAAGTGCCTCAGCTGTGTAAAGTCGCACCGAGCACACCAAAATATCATATGGAAGACGTTCACCGTGCAGGTGGTGTAATCGGTATTCTCGGAGAGTTGGATCGCGCTGGTTTGCTTAACCGTAATGTGAATAACGTGCTCGGTTTGACTCTGCCAGAGACCCTTGCGCAATATGACGTGATGGTCACCGCGGATGACTCGGTGAAAAGCATGTTCTCTGCCGGTCCGGCAGGCATTCGTACTACCAAAGCATTTTCACAGTCTTGTCGCTGGGATACCCTGGATGTAGACCGTAAAGAGGGCTGTATTCGCTCCAAAGAGCATGCTTACAGTCAGGACGGCGGTCTGGCAGTGTTATACGGCAACTTTGCTGAAAATGGCTGTATCGTCAAAACGGCAGGTGTGGATGAAGGTAGCTTGGTTTTCCGTGGCCCGGCGAAAGTATACGAAAGCCAGGACGATGCTGTTGATGCTATCCTCGGCGGTAAAGTCGTTGCCGGCGATGTTGTCGTTATTCGTTATGAAGGACCGAAGGGCGGCCCGGGTATGCAGGAAATGCTTTATCCAACGACTTTCCTGAAGTCAATGGGATTAGGTAAGTCCTGTGCCCTGATCACTGATGGCCGTTTCTCGGGCGGAACCTCTGGTTTATCTATCGGTCACGTCTCTCCAGAGGCGGCGAATGGTGGCAATATCGCACTGATTGAAGATGGCGACATGATAGCTATCGATATTCCATCACGCAGCATTCAACTGGATATTTCAGAACAGCTACTGGCTGAGCGCCGTGTCGCTCAGGATGCACGTGGAGATAAAGCATGGACACCACGCGATCGTGTACGTGAAGTGTCCTTTGCATTACGCGCGTACGCAAGTCTTGCTACCAGTGCAGATAAAGGCGCAGTAAGAGACAAAAGTAAGCTTGGGGGTTAATGATGGCTGAGTCACAACCGCTATCCAACGCACCAGGTGGGGCAGAATACCTACGTGCCGCTTTGCGCGCGCCGGTATATGAAGTTACCCAGATAACACCGCTGCAAAAAATGGATAAGCTTTCGTCACGGCTGGAGAATGTGATTCTGGTTAAACGGGAAGACCGCCACCCAGTACACAGCTTTAAGCTACGCGGTGCTTATAACATGATGGCCGGGCTGACGCATGAACAGAAAGCCTGTGGTGTCATTACGGCATCTGCAGGTAATCATGCTCAGGGTGTCGCTTTGTCTGCTACTCGTCTGGGCATTAAAGCGCTGATCGTGATGCCTGTTGCGACTGCTGAGATCAAAGTCGATGCGGTACGTGCGTTTGGTGGTGAGGTCTTACTTCATGGCGCTAATTTTGACGAAGCAAAATTAAAAGCTATTGAGTTATCGAGGCTGCAAGGTTTTACCTATGTGCCACCATTCGATCATCCCGCGGTGATTGCAGGCCAGGCAACATTGGCGTTGGAACTGTTGCAGCAAGATGCACACATCGACCGGATTTTTGTCCCGGTCGGCGGCGGCGGACTGGCAGCGGGTGTGGCGGTGCTGATTAAACAGCTCATGCCACAAATCAAAGTGATAGCGGTTGAGGCGGAAGACTCTGCCTGCCTGAAAGCGGCATTAGATGCTGGTAAACCGGTCGAACTGGCACGCGTAGGCTTATTTGCTGAAGGTGTTGCGGTTAAGCGCATTGGAGATGAAACCTTCCGTCTGTGTCAGGAATATCTTGATGACATCATTACCGTCGATAGCGATGCTATCTGTGCGGCAATGAAAGATCTGTTTGAAGATGTTCGGGCTGTGGCGGAACCTTCCGGGGCACTAGCGCTGGCGGGGATGAAAAAATACATTCAGCAACATCAGATCCGTGGTGAGCGTTTGGCCCATGTCTTATCCGGTGCGAATGTTAATTTTCATGGTTTGCGCTATGTCTCTGAGCGTTGTGAACTGGGTGAGCAGCGCGAAGCCTTGCTGGCGGTGACTATCCCGGAGAAGAAAGGCAGTTTTCTGCAATTCTGCCATCTGTTGGGTGGACGTTCGGTCACTGAGTTTAACTATCGCTATGCCAGTTCCGACAATGCCTGCATTTTTGTCGGGGTGCGTCTGACCCGGGGTCTTGAAGAACGTCATGAGATAATCGAGTTGCTCAGCGCGGGTGGTTATGGCGTGGTCGACTTGTCCGATGATGAAATGGCGAAACTGCACGTTCGCTATATGGTAGGAGGACGCCCGTCCAAACCACTGCGTGAACGGTTGTACAGTTTTGAATTTCCAGAGTCTCCAGGAGCCTTACTGAAGTTCTTAACCACCCTGGGAAACCACTGGAATATTTCTCTGTTCCATTATCGTAGCCATGGTACTGATTATGGCCGCGTCCTGGCTGCGTTTGAGCTGGGAGAGAATGAGCCTGACTTCGAGAGCCGTCTTAATGAACTGGGTTACGAGTGTCATGAGGAAACCCAGAACCCGGCGTTCCGTTTCTTCCTGGCCGGTTAATGATTTCCCGGTAATAGCTTCCAGAATGCACTGATAAGCGGCTCATTGAGCCGCTTTTTTTGTGCACAAACACCGAGTTCGAACGGGGTATTTTCATCATTTCGGTCCATAATCAGTACCCTGTTACGCACCGGCTCAGGGCTGTTTTCCAGCACTATTTCGGGGATTAGTGCAATACCGCAGCCCAAAGCAACCATTGATACCATCGCTTCATGTCCTGCAACGGTGGCATAGATAAAGGGATTGGTAATTTTTTTACTGCGAAACCACAGTTCGATACGCCTCCGTACCGGCCCTTGTTCCGGGAGGATAAAGGGGACTTTCGTCCAGTCAGGTATGGGTTGCTGCACTTGAGTACGAACCGGGCAAGGTAAGGCTGGGGCAATGAGAACCACCGCGAGATCTTCCAGGATAGAGAAGGCGACGCCGGGTGGTAGAGTTTCGGGTTTACCGGCGATAGCAATATCGGCTTCACCAGAATCGACTTTTTCGACGGCATCTGAGGCATCCCCGGTGGTCAGTTTGATTTCTACCGAGGGATGTTCTGCACGGAAGCGATCAAGAATCGGCGGTAAATGGCTGTAAGCCGCCGTCACGGAGCAGAAGAGATGCAGCTCGCCACTCAGAGAAGGGCCTTGCTGGCCGAGTGTATGACGCATTTGCTGATATTGCAGCATGGTCTGCTGGGCAAACTGGCGTAATTGTTCCCCCGCCTCGGTTAAGGTCACAGTACGATTATCGCGTACAAACAGCGGCTGGTTCAGATGTTCTTCCAGCCGTTGAATCTGGCGGGAAAGCGTTGAGGGGCTGACATGCATGGCGCGCGCACTGCGCCCAAAATGGCGGCTGTCGGCTAAATGCAGAAACATTTTCAGGTCGCGTAAGTCCATGGTCATTCCTCATTATCTGACATTGCATGAATTGCAACATGGCGTTGTTAATATATCAATTTAAGCAACGCTTTTCCTGTCATATAGTAAGCTTATTCAGGCAGCGCAAATGCGCTGCATACCGAGACATGCAGTACTAAACGATAATCACGGAGTTCGACAATGGCTAATTATTTCAACACTTTGAACCTGCGTCAGCAGTTAGCGCAGTTGGGTAAATGTCGCTTTATGGGGCGTGATGAATTCGCTGATGAAGCCAACTACCTCAAAGGCAAAAAAGTGGTTATTGTCGGCTGTGGCGCTCAAGGCCTTAACCAGGGTCTGAACATGCGTGACTCAGGTCTGGATGTTTCTTACGCCCTGCGTGCTGAAGCGATTGCAGAGAAACGTGCATCATGGCGTAAAGCGACCGAAAACGGTTTTGCTGTTGGTACCTACGAAGAACTGATTCCACAGGCTGATCTGGTTGTTAACCTGACGCCAGACAAACAACACTCTGCTGTTGTTCAGGCCGTACAGCCGCTGATGAAAGAAGGCGCAGCTCTGGGTTACTCTCATGGTTTCAACATTGTTGAAGTTGGCGAGACTATCCGTAAAGACATCACCGTTGTGATGGTTGCCCCTAAGTGCCCGGGTACTGAAGTACGTGAAGAATACAAGCGTGGTTTCGGGGTTCCTACTCTGATTGCTGTTCACCCGGAAAATGATCCGAAAGGCGAAGGTATGGCCATTGCTAAAGCCTGGGCTGCTGCAACTGGTGGTCACCGTGCGGGGGTTCTGGAGTCCTCTTTCGTTGCTGAAGTTAAGTCTGACCTGATGGGTGAGCAAACCATTCTGTGCGGTATGCTGCAAGCGGGCTCCCTGCTGTGCTTCGATAAGCTGGTCGCTGAAGGTACTGACCCGGCTTACGCAGAAAAACTGATTCAGTTTGGCTGGGAAACCATTACCGAAGCGCTGAAACAAGGCGGCATCACGCTGATGATGGACAGACTGTCTAATCCAGCGAAAATCCGTGCTTATGCGCTGTCTGAGCAACTGAAAACCATCATGGCTCCGCTGTTCCAGAAACACATGGATGATATTATTTCCGGTGAATTCTCTTCAGGAATGATGGCTGACTGGGCAAATGACGATAAGAACCTGCTGACTTGGCGTGAAGAGACCGGTAAAACCGCGTTCGAAACAGCACCACAGTTCGACGGTAAAATCGCAGAGCAGACTTATTTTGACCAAGGCGTTGTGATGATCGCCATGGTTAAAGCTGGGGTTGAACTGGCATTCGAAACCATGGTTGATGCAGGTATCATTGAAGAGTCTGCTTACTATGAATCACTGCACGAGCTGCCACTGATTGCTAACACCATCGCGCGTAAACGCCTGTATGAAATGAACGTCGTTATCTCTGATACAGCTGAATACGGTAACTACCTGTTCTCTTACGCAGCAGTGCCACTGCTGAAAGAGTTTATGACCACGCTGCAAGCGGGTGACTTAGGTAAAGCTGGTAGCGAAACAGCCGTTGATAACGCGCAACTGCGCGATGTAAACGAAGCCATTCGTGGCCATGAAATCGAAAAAGTAGGTAAAAAACTGCGTGGTTATATGACTGATATGAAACGTATCGCAGTAGCAGAGTAATCAATTATCTCTTTCTTAAGAACAAAATATTGTTTTTAAGATTTTGATTAAAAGGGGAAAAACTTAGTTTTTCCCCTTTTTGCATTGTGCGCTGTGATGGGCGCTGTCTGTTGACCCTGGTGGTTAACAGACGACTTGGAGGTGAAAGTCCTCTACACACCCGGAATAGGGAAGTGTTAGCTGAACGGCAAGGGTGTTCACTGCGAGGTGAAATCTGAAGGAAGCCGAAAGCAAAATACGGGTCTGACGAACAGGAAGCGGTTCAGGCACGTCTCCTGCTCGATTTATGAGTCAGTGGTCCGATTGTTTTATTACCCCAGATACTTTAATCCTCATTAATTTATTTTCTTTTCCTTATCCCTATCTTCCTGTCTGTTCTGTTCGATATTACTGCGGTTAAACTCAGTTAATCAGGGATAATGGTTTAATAAAATGTGTTGGAATATTTTTTATTTAATATTTCCAATCAGAAATTATTGTGTACTAGAGTGTTATTTGGATGATATATGTGTCGTTTTTCATAATAATTCAGTCTTTCACATATGTATTGGTTGAATATGGTACAGAATATTTATAAAAACATGCTTAAAGCGAGTAATAAAATAGCTGCGGCATCATTTCTAAATAATGAATTAACTTTTATTGAAAATATTCTTTCTGGACTTAAATCAAGAATGACCGTGGTGGTGGTAGGATGTCATGATGGAATGTATTATGAGAATATTAAAAAATTACGTTTTAACTATATTGGCATTGATCCATACATCAACAGTCAGCGTAACCCACATATACTTCGCATGTCATTTGAAACATATGCTAAAAAACGGAGAGAGATCAATAAAAATAAGAGTGTTTTTGTTTTTTGGTTCAATGTGTTGAGCCATATTGATATATCAGTAATAAATGATTGTTTCATTGGTGGTGATATAATCATTAATTCTTTATGGGGGAATAAAGAGGCGGATATAAATGTCAGGGATGAATATTACTCTGCATTTAATGACAAGTCACAACAATATCAAACTGTATTCCAGGCAGCAAAAAAATCGTACTCTTTAAATAATATTGATATGAAATTTAAAACGATAGATTGTTTTTATAATTCACCTAACTATTTTGAAGTTGCTTATATATAATATGGAAGATTAAATAAATAATGGACTATTTATTACATCATGCATTTCATTAGTGTGTTATAAAACAACCCTCATTACCAGCAATTATACTTGAAGGGCAAGGTGTTATTACCTATAAAGAACTTAATAATAAAGCAAATCTGTTTTGTAATATTATAAAGAATATAGACTCCGCAACAATAAATGGGCAAATGTTTATTGGCATTTTATCTCATGTAAATGCAGAAAGTATAGCCTCTTTATTTGGTATTCTTAAGGCTGGTAAAGCTTATGTCCCGATTGATACTCTTTATTCCTCTCTTCAGCTAGAAAAAGTACTGAGAGAAACCGGGATGACGACGTTGATTGCTGACAGAGCAATGCTAGAGAAATATTATGATGTTTTAATGGCTAGTTCATTGACTTCAATGATTATTTTTGAAATTGATGATGCGCCAAAAATATACAGCTTACAGGAAGGTAAGTTAATTCCTGTAGATGCAGACATTCAGTATGACCCTGATTGTCTACAAATAATTAATCAACCATCTGATAGTCTGGCTTATATTCTGCATACTTCTGGATCCACGGGTACACCTAAAGGCATCATGCTGAGTCACCGAAATGCTCTGACATTTGTGCGCTGGATGCAAAAAGAGTTTCAAATAACACCAGAGGATCGTGTTATTTCTCGGGCACCTCTCAAGTTTGACTTATCGGTGTTTGATATTTTTAATACACTCAGTGCTGGTGCTACCCTTATATGCTTTGACTGGAATAAAGAAAGGACTAAAAGTAACAAACATAAAGACTATGTTCATTTACTTGAAAGTGAGCAAGCTACGATTATATATACGACACCATCGACTTTGATGACTCTTATGGAGAAGGGGGATCTATTTACTAAGAAGAATAGTCTGCGAACTATTATGTATGCGGGTGAACCATTTCCGATTACAAAGTTAAAAAAACTTCATGAGCTTGCACCCAAAGTAAAAATTGCAAATATATATGGTCCAACAGAGACGAATATAATTACTTATCATTGGGTCAATGATAACGATTTTAATAGTAATAGTATTCCGTTGGGTGTCGAGGTTGATGATACTGAGATTCTTGTCGTAACAGAAAATGGACAAGATATTTGTAAGCCCGATGAAACAGGTGAGATTTGGTGCCGAGGTGGTACGGTAACATTGGGGTACTTGAGTCAACCTGAGTTAACAGCTAAGTCTCTTGTCAGAAGCCCATTCCACGCTTATCCGGCATTTTTTTGGCGTACCGGTGATTATGCTTTCAGAGATCTGAAGGGAACTCTTCACTATAAAGGGAGACGTGACCATATATATAAAGTCAACGGATATCGTATTGAGATTGGTGAAATAGAAGATGCGGTGGCAAAAATTGATTTTATCCACGAGTCTTGCGTAGTAGTAAGAAAAGAGCAAGAGAATAATATTATTTTATGTCATTACTCTTTGAAAAAGAGGGCTTGCTTTGATTTTCTGGAAGTAAAAAAGATCCTTAATACTTACTTACAGTCATTCAAAATACCTCATCAATTTGTTTGTCATACTGAGCTCCCAAAAACATCTTCAGGTAAAATCGATCGTACTTTACTGCAGCAGTATAAATAATAACCTGTTAATTAAAAGCAGTATCCAACAAAAATTATTTTATCAATAATCTAACTAAGGATAGTATAAATGTATTCCGTTCTTAATAATATGGCTAATAATATTCAGTCTGGTATACGTAAGGATTTATATCGACTGCTTACTGATAGCTCACAATACGATGTGAGTATTTCAAAATCCAAAAATAGAGTTTTTCTGGATGCTTATGGTGACGAAATTATCGATTTTGCATCAGGAAACTATCTTGGTTTTGATAAGCGTCAGGACGATCTTTTACCGCAAGCTATTAAGGCTACTATGGATTATGGGTTACACACTGGTAGAGCAAGACTTACCGGCCATTATCAGATATGTCATGAACTTGAAGAACGGCTGGCTGATTTTATTGGGGCTGAAGATGCACTCATTACTACGAATACATATCTTGGATGTATTGGAATTATTCCTGCTTTAGTTGAACATAATGATCTTATCGTTATGGATAAATCTGCACATGCAATTATGTTTCATGGCGCTCAATTAGCGCGAGATAAAGGAGCAATTTTGCATAGTTATGAGCATAACGATTTAAATCAACTTGAGAGTATTTTGAAGAAATACCAGAATGCACGGCATAAACTAATTTGTCTTGATGGGGTTTATAGTATTACTGGAAATTATCTGAATCTTGCTGAACTCCAGTCTTTGGCAGTCAAATATAATGCGATTCTTTTTATTGATGATGCCCATGGTTTTGGTCTGGTTGGTTCACCAAGAAATAATCCCTACGGGAATGGTTCTGGGATTGTTAACTATCTGGATCTTTCATATGAAAATATATTTTATATTGCGGGAGCGGCAAAAAACATGGGAGCAGCAATGGCTTTTGCAGGCGTTTCACGTGAGTTAAAGCGGACACTATTGGCTTTTTCCAGACCTCTTGATTATTCTCAGCAGCCTATCCCATTTGCATTTGGCATCTTAAATGCAGGACTTGATCTTCTTGAAAAAGAAGGTGATATTATCAAGTCTCATGTTCACAAATTAACCAGATCATTAATTGTCGGGCTAGAAAATGCAGGATTCGAAACCTATAATAACAATGGCTTTCCTATTGTATCTGTTCGTATACCCAATACTGAAATGTTGGTTGAATTTTCAAAGATTCTCTATAAAAAATACGGTCTGTATGTGACCTCCTGCCCATATCCGACGATGCCTAAAGGACATGAATGTATCAGGATGACGGTAACTGCACTACATGAACCAGGACATATCAATAAAGCTATTCAGGCATTCTCTGACTATCGTGAATCACTTCTTAACAAAGAAATATCATAGCATGAATATTGAATATTATGATTATAACCTCTCTGCCAGAGATTATAATTTATTACGACAGTCTGTTGGCTGGTCTGTATCTGATGAGGTGTCGTCTAAAAAAGCGATCGATAATTCATTATATATTTGCTCCGCACATGATAATGGAATGACGGTTGGTAGCGGACGGGTTGTTGGTGATGGTGTTTTGGCGTTTTCTATTCAGGACGTAATGGTCCTTCCTGCATATCAGCGGCATTTTGGTATAGGAAAGAAAATAATGCATAAAATACTTAATTATATTAAAAATAATGCAAGTCCAGAGGCTGATATTTATTGTATGTCGGCAAAAAATCGAGAAGAGTTCTATATTAAACTGGGGTTTGTAGAACGGCCAACATCCCAACTCGGCGCTGGAATGGTTTTGCCTTATGAAATATTACAGTCGATGGACACAGACGGTTAAAACGTTTCTTAATAAGCATCCATTATTTCTACCATAAAATATACGACTAGCGAGTATCCGGTGTGATCCCGCTAGTCGGAATATCTCAATGAGTTTGAACCCTTGATTTAATTACGGTACAACACTTTGATGATATGGTAGCCGAATTGCGTGTGCAGAGGACCGAAAGGTTCCAGCACCGGGCAGGAGAAGACGACCTTATCAAACGCAGGTACCATCTGGCCCTGGCGAAACTCACCTAAATGACCGCCTTTTTTGCCTGACGGGCAAGTTGAATGTTTCTTAGCCAGTTTTTCGAAATCACCACCATTCTTTAGTTCGGTGAGAATCTCTTGGGCAAGTTTCTCTTCTTTAACAAGGATATGTAGTGCTGCAGCAGTTTTTGCCATGATGTTACCTTGAGTCATGTGGATTACGCTCGCTATACTACCACGCTGAATTTCTTCCCTCCTGACTTTCATTGAGTGATTTTATGCGCCTAAACCCTGGTCAACAACAAGCGGTCGAATTTGTCACTGGGCCATGCCTGGTTTTAGCAGGTGCGGGCTCAGGCAAAACACGCGTTATCACCAATAAAATAGCGCATCTGATCCGTGAATGTGGCTACCAGGCTCGCCATATCGCGGCGGTGACTTTTACCAATAAAGCCGCGCGTGAAATGAAAGAGCGTGTTGCACAAACCCTTGGGCGTAAAGAAGCTCGCGGATTAATGATTGCGACCTTTCATACCCTGGGATTAGAAATCATCAAGCGGGAATATGCCGCACTGGGCATTAAGGCTAACTTCTCGCTATTTGATGACACCGATCAGACGGCATTGCTTAAAGAACTGACGGAAGGGTTGATTGAAGACGATAAGGTTTTATTAAAACAGCTTATTTCCACTATCTCGAACTGGAAGAATGATTTACTCACGCCTGCTGGGGCTGCTGCCAAGGCACAAGGTGAACGAGACCGTATTTTTGCGCATTGTTATGGTTTGTACGATAGCTATCTGAAATCCTGCAATGTCCTGGATTTTGACGACTTGATTTTGCTACCCACGCTGCTGCTGCAACGCAATGAAGAGGTCAGGGAGCGCTGGCAAAATCGTATTCGCTATTTGTTGGTGGATGAGTATCAGGATACCAATACCAGTCAATATGAGTTGGTAAAACTGTTAGCTGGTAGCCGGGCTCGTTTCACAGTAGTAGGGGACGACGATCAGTCTATCTATTCCTGGCGCGGTGCGCGACCACAAAACTTGGTGCTGCTGAATCAGGATTTTCCTGCATTAAAAGTGATTAAGCTTGAGCAAAACTACCGCTCTTCCGGACGTATTTTAAAAGCGGCAAATATCCTGATTGCTAATAATCCCCATGTATTCGAAAAACGTCTCTTTTCAGAGCTGGGCTATGGTTGTGAATTAAAAGTTGTCAGCGCCAATCATGAAGAGCATGAAGCAGAAAGAGTCGTGGGTGAACTAATAGCTCATCACTTTATTAATAAGACTAGTTACGGTGATTATGCCATTTTGTATCGCGGTAACCACCAGTCACGGGTCTTTGAAAAGATGTTAATGCAAAACCGCATTCCATACCGTATCTCGGGGGGAACGTCCTTTTTCTCCCGACCAGAGATCAAAGACCTGCTCGCCTATTTGCGCGTGTTGACTAATCCTGATGACGATAGTGCCTTCTTGCGAATAGTGAATACGCCCCGACGTGAAATTGGCCCGGCAACCTTACAAAAACTGGGTGACTGGGCAGCAGGGCGCAATAAAAGTTTATTTAATGCCAGTTTTGATCTGGGATTGAGTCAGACCCTGACGGGGCGAGGGCTTGAGGCGTTGCAGCGTTTTACCCACTGGATTGCGGAGATTGCCCGCCTCTCTGAGCGTGAACCTATCGCTGCCGTAAGAGATTTGATTCATGGCATGGATTATGAAAGCTGGCTTTACGAAACCTCACCGGGTCAGAAAGCGGCAGAAATGCGCATGAAAAATGTTAATCAGCTATTTGGCTGGATGACAGAGATGCTTGAAGGTAACGATCTTGATGAACCGATGACATTAACGCAAGTGGTAACGCGCTTTACCTTACGGGATATGATGGAGCGAGGCGAGAGCGAAGAAGAGGTTGATCAAGTCCAGTTGATGACCTTACATGCCTCCAAAGGGCTGGAGTTTCCCTATGTATTCTTGGTCGGAATGGAAGAAGGGTTACTGCCCCATCAGAGTAGTATTGATGAAGATAATGTCGATGAAGAGCGTCGATTAGCCTATGTTGGTATTACCCGCGCACAGAAAGAGCTGACTTTTACGCTATGTAAAGAACGACGCCAGTATGGCGAACTGATACGCCCGGAACCGAGCCGTTTTTTGCTGGAGTTACCACAGGATGACGTATTGTGGGAAACCGAGCGTAAAGTGGTTTCCCAGGAGGAGCGGATGCAAAAAGGGCAAAATAATGTTGCCAGCATTCGAGAAATGCTGGCAAAAGCGAAGAAAAAATAACTCAGTTAACCATCAGAGGCCAGTGAACGTAGCTTTGCCACAAGGTTTCCTGTTCCAGTAATTCTTTTCCGAGGGGGTGTTTCGTTAGCCAGTCATCAGGTAACGATAGCTGTAATACTTCCCCCTCTGCTTCTAACGCGATAATCGGCAGGATATCGTCCCGGCGGCGGCTGGCAAAAATAATCGCCAGTCGCAGCAAACGGCAAAGACGTTCTGCGGTACGTGGTGGCACCGCATTTTGCTGATGCAAGGACGAAAGATCGATGGCATTAGTCTGGTTAAATAACAGGGTCGACAGCAGTTTTTTCTGTGAAGGCGTAAAGCCAGGTAAGTCAAGATTACTGACCAGATAAGCGGCATGCTGTGGTGCTCGTTTGAAATCGATGCTCAGACCAATCTCATGCAATAACGCGCTGCTGGTCAGTAACAGTTGGCTTAATGCATCCAGTTTCCACGGTATCGCGACTTGGGCAGCGAAATTTTCTGCCAGCTGTGCGACACGTTTTGCCTGATGAATATCCACCATAAAGCGTCGCTGGATGGTCTGTACGGTTCTTTGGCAAATTTCCTGATCAACCGTCTGATGCAACATGCCATATACCAGACCTTCGCGTAACGCACCGCCTGCCAGCGTCATACATTCGATATTCAGGTGTTTGAAGATAGCAATCAAAATGGCGAGACCGCTGGGAAATACTAAGGCCCGTTCCAGGGTCAGACCTTCAATTTCCAGTTCTTCAAGACGACCGCACTGAATGGCTCGTTGCTTAAGTTGCTGTAATTTCGGCAGTGTGATTCGCTCATCCATGCCTTGAGCCATCATGATTTCTTGTAGTGCTTGTACGGTTCCCGAAGCACCAACGCAAACTTTCCAGCCGTTCTGTTTTAGAGTAACCAGAGCCGGTTCCAGAATCTCACTGGCAGCGGCCTCAGCCGCAGAAAAATTTTCTTGTGTCAGGTTTCTGTCGTTAAAAAAACGATCAAGCCAAGTAACGCAGCCCATCGACAAGCTGAACAGGGACGTAGCCTGGGCCCCGGTTCCTGCAACCAGCTCAGTACTGGCCCCACCAATATCGACAACCAGCCGCTGATTGGCTCCACCAGTGGTATGGGCCACGCCCTGGTAAATTAAACGGGCTTCTTCCTCACCACGAATAACCTGTACCGGACAGGAGAGAATTTCTTCCGCTTTAACCAGAAACTCATCAGCGTTAACGGCAAGGCGTAATGTTGCTGTTGCCACAACCCGAATCTGGCCTTGGGGTATATCCTGCAATCGTTCTGCGAATAAACGCAAACATTGCCAGCCGCGTTCCATAGCTTCGGGAGAAAGTACGTTATTACGGTTCAAGCCTGCGGCAAGACGTACCTTTCTTTTGATGCGGGAGAGGGTTTGTATGCTTCCCGCAACCTCACGTACTACAAGCATATGAAAGCTGTTAGAACCTAAATCGATTGCTGCATACAGTGAGGCCGAACCTGTCATAACTTTTAACCTGTGCGTCGACGATGACTACGGGGTGCTGAGCTACCACGACGCTGTGTATTACCTGGACGGCTACGAGACAGACGTTTTGGTGCTGGCAGTTCATTTAACAACGCATCGGGATTATATTTGCTGACCGGAATTGAGTGACCAATATAGGCCTCAATTGCAGGAACATTCAGCGCATATTCTTCACATGCTAAACTGATTGAGTGGCCACTGGCCCCGGCACGACCTGTACGGCCAATACGGTGCACATAGTCCTCACAATCATCCGGAAGATCGTAGTTAAACACGTGTGTTACTTCAGGAATATGTAACCCGCGTGCTGCTACGTCTGTTGCGACTAAAATATCTAAATCACCACGAGTGAATGATTCAAGAATACGCAGACGTTTTTTCTGCGCGACATCGCCAGTCAGGAGACCCACGCGATGCCCATCCGCAGCCAAATGGCCCCAGATACTTTCACAACGATGTTTAGTATTAGCAAAAATAATGGCGCGATCTGGCCATTCTTCTTCAATTAGCGTTTGTAATAAACGCATTTTTTCTTCGTTGGATGGATAGAACAACTCTTCTTTTATGCGGTGCCCCGTTTTTTGTTCCGGTTCAACTTCGACATATTCCGCATTGTTCATTTGTTCAAATGCCAGCTCACGTACACGATAGGAGAGGGTGGCGGAGAACAGCATATTCAAGCGCTGATTAGCCGCTGGCATACGACGGAACAACCAGCGAATATCTTTAATAAAGCCAAGATCGTACATACGATCCGCTTCGTCGAGTACGACGACCTGGATGGCGCCCAGATTAATATGGTTTTGTTTGGCATAGTCGATTAAACGACCTGTGGTACCAATCAGAATATCGACGCCGCTTTCCAGCACTTTAAGCTGTTTATCGTAGCCATCGCCGCCGTAGGCGAGTCCTAATTTTAAACCTGTAGCTTCAGCCAGAGGCTCTGCATCGGAGTGAATCTGCACCGCTAATTCACGGGTTGGAGCCATGATTAATGCGCGAGGTTGATTCACCTGACGGTTCTCAGGAACCGGGTGTGAAAGTAAATAATGGAACGTTGACGTCAGAAACGCCATCGTTTTGCCTGTACCGGTTTGCGCCTGCCCTGCCACATCACGATTCGCAAGCGTTAGCGGAAGCGCTAATGCCTGGATAGGAGTGCAGTTATGAAATCCTTTTGATTCAAGGGCTTCAACTACTTTAGGGTGCAGGGCGAAGTCGGAAAACTTCTTGTCGGTCAAATGTGTTTTGCTCATAGTGTGGTAGAATATCAGTTTACTATTGCTTTACGAAAGCACATCCGTTGAAATAAACGGGGTGAAATAAAGTCACCCTATGTTGGTTAATACTACACCAACAAGGTAGACATAATCCTGTGGAGTAGAACATGAGCGATAAAATTATTCACCTGACAGATGACAGTTTCGAGACAGACGTACTAAAAGCCGATGGAGTGACCCTGGTCGACTTCTGGGCTGAGTGGTGTGGTCCTTGCAAAATGATTGCTCCAATCCTTGATGAAATAGCGGATGAATACCAAGGTCAGTTGACCGTGGCTAAACTGAACATCGACCAGAATCCAGGCACTGCACCTAAATACGGTATTCGTGGCATTCCTACGTTGCTGTTATTTAAAAATGGCGAAGTGGCTGCGACTAAAGTGGGTGCGCTGTCTAAAGGTCAGTTAAAAGAGTTTCTGGACGCTAACTTGGCGTAATGAAATTTTGCTCCGGCGCGTACAGGGTTGACTTTTTTTGTCAGCCGCTGGACGCCCGGCTTTAGTCATGCTAAGTTATCTCCACTGCGTTTTGAACTTGTCTTGTAGTTTAAATCTTTAGCAATACCCAATGCCTCCTATCTATATGCTGTTTAATATATTTTCTTTGTCAGCACATAATGAAGGATGCATGACCGATTCCGGGTTTATCACTCATTCCGTCGTTTCAGTTCTGTGTTTTTCCTACGACCAGGCGGATACCAGACATGCGTGGTGACCACTTAACAGGTATGGATAATTCAACCATTCCTTACACGAAACTAAGTTTGAGATTTCCCCCGAGTTTAAGAACCCACCATTATGAATCTTACCGAATTAAAGAATACGCCGGTTTCTGAGCTGATTACTCTCGGCGAAAATATGGGGCTGGAAAACTTGGCCCGTATGCGTAAGCAGGACATTATTTTTGCCATCTTGAAGCAACATGCTAAGAGTGGTGAAGACATCTTTGGTGATGGCGTACTGGAAATACTGCAGGATGGATTTGGATTCCTCCGCTCTGGAGACAGTTCCTACCTCGCCGGCCCCGATGATATCTACGTTTCTCCCAGTCAAATCCGTCGTTTCAACCTCCGCACCGGAGACACCATTTCTGGTAAGATTCGTCCGCCAAAAGAAGGTGAGCGTTATTTCGCGCTGTTGAAAGTTAACGAAGTTAACTACGACAAACCTGAAAACGCCCGTAATAAAATCCTGTTCGAAAACTTAACACCACTGCATGCAAACTCACGTTTGCGCATGGAGCGTGGTAATGGTTCAACAGAAGATTTAACCGCTCGCGTTCTTGACCTGGCTTCACCGATTGGCCGTGGCCAGCGTGGTTTGATTGTGGCGCCGCCGAAAGCCGGTAAAACCATGTTGCTGCAAAATATTGCTCAGAGCATTGCCTACAATCATCCTGACTGTGTGCTGATGGTTCTGCTTATTGATGAACGTCCGGAAGAAGTTACCGAGATGCAGCGTCTGGTAAAAGGTGAAGTTATTGCTTCAACCTTTGATGAACCTGCCTCTCGCCACGTTCAGGTTGCTGAAATGGTTATCGAGAAAGCGAAGCGTCTGGTTGAACATAAAAAAGACGTTATCATCCTGCTTGATTCTATTACCCGTCTGGCGCGTGCCTATAACACCGTTGTTCCTGCCTCTGGTAAGGTCTTGACCGGTGGTGTCGACGCTAACGCCTTGCATCGTCCTAAGCGTTTCTTTGGTGCTGCACGTAATGTTGAAGAGGGTGGTAGTTTGACTATCATCGCGACCGCACTTGTTGATACTGGCTCGAAAATGGATGAAGTTATCTATGAAGAGTTTAAAGGTACCGGCAACATGGAACTGCACCTCTCACGTAAAATTGCTGAGAAGCGTGTCTTCCCGGCGATTGATTACAACCGTTCTGGTACCCGTAAAGAAGAGTTGCTGACTTCACAAGAAGAGCTACAGAAAATGTGGATCTTACGCAGAATTATTCACCCTATGGGTGAGATTGATGCGATGGAGTTCCTGATCAACAAGCTGGCAATGACAAAAACGAACGACGACTTCTTCGATATGATGAAGCGTTCGTAATATTTTTGTCGTCTTTTATATTGCGGCGTGTTGATTTTTTTACCGATTCTGGTTGTTGACTTGTTGTCAGTTTTTCAGGATAGGTGCATTTATACCCTTTTACGGTGTAAATGATTTAGGTTATGTATAAATATGCAAAAAACGCCACGCTAAGCCGTGGCGTTTTTGTTGCTTCCCCGATACGATAAGCAGACAGTTTTGTTCAACAGAAGATGAAACCGTTTTAAACACGAATTTATAATTTGATTACAAGTTACGAATGCGTTGTTCAACGAGAGTGGGAATTAACTCTTTTAGGGCAGAATCATTTTCGGCTGTAAACCCATAACAACATATTTTTCAGAGAGTCTGCATTGTGAATCTAATTAATGCTGCAACTGATTTAACCCTGATTTTTTTATTCACTAGTGTATTTATATTCTTCGCAAGAAGAGTGGCTAAAAGAATCGGTTTGGTTGATAAACCGAATTTCCGCAAACGACATCAGGGACTGATTCCATTGGTCGGGGGCATCTCTGTTTACGCTGGAATATGCTTTGCATTGCTGATTGCGCAGTATTATATTCCGCATTCTTCCCTTTATATTTTTTGTGCCGGAGTACTGGTATTTATCGGTGCGTTGGACGATCGCTTTGATATTAGTGTAAAAATTCGTGCGTCTATCCAAGCTATTGTCGGCATCGTTATGATGGTCTTTGCAGACTTGCATCTTGCAAGCCTCGGCTATATCTTCGGCAACTTTGATATGACTTTGGGGCCGTTTGGTTATTTCCTGACGTTATTTGCCGTATGGGCTGCGATCAATGCCTTTAATATGGTGGATGGTATTGATGGTTTATTGGGTGGTTTATCATCTGTATCTTTTGCCGCAATGGGAATTATCCTATTAATCTCCGGGCAACATAGTTTAGCAATGTTATGTTTTGCAATGATTGCTGCAATTCTTCCTTATATCTTGTTAAATCTGGGCATTCTCGGACGACGCTTTAAAGTTTTTATGGGAGATGCCGGAAGCACCTTGATTGGTTTTACTGTTATCTGGATTTTACTGGAGGCAACCCAAGGTGATACACATGCAATTAGTCCGGTTACTGCGTTATGGATCATTGCTATCCCGCTGATGGATATGGTGGCGATTATGTATCGTCGCTTAAGAAAAGGAATGAGTCCTTTCGCTCCTGACCGTCAGCATATTCATCACTTAATTATGCGTTCTGGTTTTACCTCCCGTCAGGCTTTTGTCTTGATTACTCTGGCTGCGGTATTACTGGCTGCTGTTGGTGTAGTGGGTGAAAATGTGAATTTTATTCCAGAGTGGGTAATGTTGGCATTATTCTTGCTTGCTTTTGTGCTATACGACTATTGTATTAAACATGCCTGGAAAGTGGCACGGTTTATTAGAAGACATAAACGTCGTATCCGTAAAAATGGACCTAATGACGTAAAAGTTTAACCTTGATAACAGGGGACGTAATGCAAGAGCATAAACCAGGCAGGCAGGCGATAATCGACAATGAACTGGATATTCGAGGTCTGTTCCGTTCACTGTGGCAAGGAAAACTCTGGATAGCAGGTATTGCTGTCACTTTTGCATTAGTAGCACTTGCATATACTTTTTTTGCCCGGCAAGAGTGGAGTGCAACTGCCATTACCGACAATCCGACGGTAACGATGTTGGGACCTTACTACACTCAGCAACAGTTCTTGCGTAGCCAGGATTTACAGCCGGGTTTGATTCCCGTTGACCAGCCATCGGTGCTGGAGGGGGCTTATAACGAGTTTGTCCGACAACTTGCGGCCTATGATACTCGGCGTGAATTCTGGTTACAGACGGATTATTACAAGCAGCGTCAGGTTGGCGATAGCCGTCCCGATGCCGCTCTATTGGATGAGCTGATTAATGATATCCAGTTTACTCCTGGTGATCCGCTGAAAAGTATCAATGACAGTGTCAGACTGGTGGCAGAAACAGCATCAGATGCTAATCTTTTGCTACGTCAGTATGTTGCGTTCAGCAGTCAGCGTGCCTCAGGGCATCTTAATGGTGAGCTCTCTGGCCGCTGGGCGGCAAAAACGACACAACTGAACGCGCAGGTGAAACGAGAAGAAGCCGTTGCCAGAGCTATCTATGACAGGAAACTAAAAAGCATTGAAGAAGCTTTGAAAATTGCGCAGCAACAGAATATCACTCGCAGTATGACCGGTGTTCCCGCTGAAGAAATTCCTGACTCTGAAATGTTCATGCTGGGACGCCCGATGTTACAGGCTCGTCTGGAAAACCTTCAGGCTATGGGACCTGCTTCCAGCCTTGATTACGACCAAAATATAGCGCTATTAAGCACATTAAATCTTGGTCCTGTTATCGATAATCATTTTCAAACCTACCGCTATCTACGGACACCCGAAGAACCGGTTAAACGTGATAGCCCTCGTCGTGCATTCTTGATGATTATGTGGGGGGCAGTAGGGGCTCTTATTGGCGCCGGCATAGCATTAGCTCGCCGTAAAAAATATGACAGACCCCAAATAATGTAAGTTATTGGTGGTGCTACGTAAAGAAAGCCAAATCACTTACTGAACTCAGTGATTTGGCTGAGTGAAAGTAGCAAGCTTGAACTATGATGGATAAAGAGCCTGCCCAGGTGTGAAACGACGGATTGCTCCCACCTTATTAACAAAAGAGAATCACTGTGAAAGTGTTAACTGTTTTTGGCACACGGCCAGAGGCCATAAAAATGGCGCCTTTGGTTGATGCGTTGGCGCGTGACGCGTTTTTTGAAGCAAGAGTTTGTGTAACAGCACAGCATCGGGAGATGCTGGATCAGGTGTTAAACCTGTTTTCCATTAAACCGGATTATGATTTGGATATCATGAAACCGGGGCAAGGGCTTACCGAAATAACCTGTCGGATCCTTGAAGGGCTGAAACCTATCCTTGAGTCATTCAAACCAGATATCGTGCTAGTGCATGGTGACACTACCACCACCTTTGCGGCCAGCCTTGCCGCGTTTTATCAACGTATTCATGTCGGGCATGTTGAGGCCGGACTGCGTACCGGTGATATTTACTCCCCCTGGCCTGAAGAGGCTAATCGCATTCTGGCCGGACATCTCGCCACCTGGCATTTTGCGCCGACAGAAAATTCACGGCAAAATCTATTACGTGAAAATGTGGCAGATAAACAGATTCATGTGACCGGAAATACGGTTATTGATGCCTTGATGACGGTACGTGATCGTATGTTATCTGCCGGTCCTTTACGTCAGAGCATTGAACAACGGCTAGGATTTCTTGATAGCACTAAAAAAATGATTCTGGTTACCGGGCACCGGCGGGAAAGTTTTGGCAGTGGCTTTGAGCATATTTGTCATGCTCTGGCGACTATTGCCTCACAAAACCGCGATGTACAGGTAGTCTATCCCGTTCATTTGAATCCTAATGTCAGAGAGCCAGTCAGACGAATTCTGGGTCATGTCGATAACGTCATTTTGGTTGAACCACAAGAGTATTTACCCTTTGTTTATCTGATGGATAAAGCCTGGCTGATTCTGACCGACTCCGGCGGTATTCAGGAAGAGGCGCCATCTTTAGGTAAACCCGTTCTGGTGATGAGAGATACCACTGAGCGGCCAGAAGCCGTTGAGGCAGGAACGGTACGCTTAGTTGGCACTAATGAAGACGCTATTATTAAAGCAGTAAATGAATTACTACGTGATGACCAAAGTTATCAAACGATGAGTCGGGCGTATAACCCTTATGGTGATGGTCAGGCTTGTCACCGAATTTTGAATGCATTGAAACAAAGTCAGGTAGCATCATGAGTTTTACAACTATATCCGTTGTTGGCTTGGGTTATATCGGTTTACCGACCGCGGCAGCCTTTGCTTCTCGTCAGTGTCAGGTTATCGGGGTGGATGTTAATCAGCATGCGGTTGATACCATTAATCGTGGTGAAATTCATATTGTTGAACCTGATTTAGATGTCGTCGTAAAAACAGCCGTCGAAAAAGGTTTTTTACGTGCTGTCACTCGTCCGGTCGTCGCTGATGCTTATTTGATTGCTGTTCCAACGCCTTTTAAAGGCTCCCATGAACCAGACCTGGCTTATGTGAAGGCGGCTGCTGAGTCTATTGCTCCGGTGTTAAAAAAAGGTGCTCTGGTCGTTCTGGAGTCAACATCGCCGGTGGGCGCCACTGAGCAGATGGCTGACTGGCTGGCGGCATTACGTCCGGATCTCAGTTTTCCACAGCAAACCGGGGAACAGGCTGATATCAATATTGCTTACTGTCCGGAACGTGTTCTGCCAGGCCAGGTGATGGCTGAGCTGATTAAAAACGATCGCGTTATTGGTGGTATGACGGCAGTCTGTTCTGCTAAGGCCTGCGATCTCTATAATATTTTTCTCGAAGGTGAGTGTGTTGTGACCCATTCACGTACTGCGGAAATGTGTAAGCTGACCGAAAATAGTTTTCGTGATGTGAATATTGCCTTTGCCAATGAACTTTCGCTTATCTGCGCTGATAATGGCATTAACGTCTGGGAATTGATCCGCCTCGCTAATCGCCATCCACGGGTGAATATTTTACAGCCAGGCCCCGGCGTAGGCGGGCACTGTATCGCGGTCGATCCTTGGTTTATCGTGGCGCAAAGTCCTGAACATGCGCGTTTGATCCGTACTGCTCGCGAAGTCAATGACGGTAAACCGCAGTGGGTTATCGATCGTGCAAAAGCGGCGATAGCTGATTGCCTGTCTGAGACCGGCCGTCGTGCCAGTGAAGTGACCCTTGCCTGTTTTGGTTTATCATTTAAGCCGAATATCGATGATTTACGTGAGAGCCCGGCAAGGAATATTGCCGCCACTCTGGCCTCCTGGCATAGCGGCAAGACGCTGATCGTTGAGCCTAATATTCATTCACTCCCTGAAAAGCTTACGGCTGATAGTGAACTGGTATCGCTTGAACAGGCGTTACAGCAAGCGGATGTCCTGGTGTTGCTGGTTGACCATAACGAATTTAAAGCCATCAAGAGTGAACAGATAACACAATCCTGGATTGTTGATACCAAAGGTGTCTGGCGATAATGCAGGCCATCCACGCAACGCTTGAACCGCTAAACTGGGAGAATCAGTTTTTTGGTGTTAACAGCAGTCTGGTGCGTATCAGTGCTGATGCGGAACCATTAACGCAAAGCCGGTTGAATAGCTGGTCCCGCGTACAGGCCAAAATTCCTGCGCATCGCACGGATTGGCTGGATAGTTTACAAGCGTTAGGTTTCCAGTTCGTTGAAGGGGAAGTTGACCTTTGTCTGCCAGTTAAACAGCAGCATGCAGTCGCTGACTTTAAGGTCGCGGAGGTTGAGCATATTGACGTTCTGAGGGAACAAGCTGCGGGTGTTTTTCAGCAAAGCCGGTTTCGTGCCCCTTGGTATCAACCTCATGACAGTGGCCACTTTTATGCTCAGTGGGTAGAAAATGCAGTCCATGGCACTTTCGATAACCAATGTTTATTGCTCAAACAAGCTGATGTTATCCAAGGGTTTGTGACGCTCAGGCAGCTTAATACACAAGAGGCGAGAATTGGTTTACTCGCCGGGCGAGGTATGGGCAATGCGCTTATGGCGGCGGCCCAGAGCTGGTGTCAACAGCGTGGTTTGACGACTTTACGTATTGCAACTCAGGTGAGTAATCGGGCGGCTTTACGACTCTACATTCAATGTGGTGCCACGATAGACAGTACCGCTTTTTGGCTATACAGGTGAAAACATGATCCCATTTAATGCTCCTCCGGTTGTTGGTACTGAAAGCGAATATATACAGTCTGCAATGAACAGCGGCAAACTCTGTGGCGATGGCGGATTTACGCGTCGCTGTCAGCAATGGATGGAGCAGCGGTTTCATAGCAAAAAAGTACTGCTGACCCCTTCTTGTACTGCTTCTCTGGAAATGGCCGCGATTTTGCTGGATATCCAGCCTGGCGATGAAGTGATCATGCCTAGCTATACCTTTGTTTCCACTGCTAATGCTTTTGTCTTACGTGGAGCACATATTGTTTTTGTTGATATTCGTCCGGACACCATGAATATCGATGAAACTAAAATAGTCGCAGCGATTACTGATAAAACCCGCGCTATTGTGCCGGTACACTATGCTGGTGTGGCCTGTGAGATGGACACCATTATGGCGATTGCTAAGCAGCATAACTTGTTTGTTGTCGAGGATGCTGCTCAGGGTGTGATGTCGACCTATAAAGGTCGGGCGCTGGGCACTATCGGCCATATTGGTTGCTTTAGCTTTCATGAAACTAAGAATTACACCGCGGGCGGTGAAGGTGGCGCGACGCTAATCAATTCACCTGAACTGGTAGAAAGGGCGGAAGTGATTCGTGAGAAGGGCACCAACCGTAGTCAGTTTTTCCGGGGCCTGGTGGATAAGTATACCTGGCGGGATATTGGTTCAAGCTATCTGATGGCAGACCTTCAGGCGGCTTTCCTTTGGGCGCAACTGGAAGCTGCAACCACGATTAATGAGCAGCGCCTGGCTTTGTGGAATAACTACTATCAGGCACTGACTCCGCTGGCTAAAACCGGGCGTATCGAGCTTCCTGTTATTCCTGAAGGCTGTGTGCATAATGCCCATATGTTCTATCTCAAACTGCGCGATATTGACGATCGTAGTGCGCTGATAGCCTATCTGCGCGAAGCCGAAATTATGGCGGTTTTCCATTATATTCCGCTGCATAGCTCACCAGCAGGCGAGAAATTTACCACTTTCCATGGCGAAGATAAGTTCACCACCAAAGAAAGCGAACGTTTACTTCGGTTACCGCTGTTTTATAACTTATCTCTGGTAAACCAGCGTACTGTTATCAATACCTTGCTCAGTTACTTAGCCTGATATGTCTCTGGCTAAAGCATCGATATGGACCGCTGCCTCGACACTGGTAAAGATTGGTGCGGGGTTAATTATTATTAAGATGCTGGCGGTCTCTTTCGGGCCCGCAGGCGTTGGCCTGGCAGGAAACTTTCGTCAGCTTGTCACGGTTCTTGGGGTACTGGCGGGAGCCGGTATCTTTAACGGTGTGACCAAATACATTGCTCAGCATCATGACTCCCCACAGCAACTTGAACGCGTTGTGGGGACTTCATCCGCGATGGTACTGGGCTTTTCATCATTACTGGCGATTATTTTTGTCGTGGCAGCCCGGCCAGTTAGTGAGGTATTGTTTGACAGCCCTGATTACCAGGGACTGGTGCGTTTAGTCGCGCTGGTGCAACTGGGGATCGCCTGGGCAAACCTTTCGCTGGCTATTCTCAAAGGTTACCGTGATGCGGCCGGGAATGCGCTGGCATTGATTATCGGTAGTGCAATTGGGGTCGTGGCTTACTATCTGTGTTATCGCCTGGGTGGCTATTCAGGGGCATTATTTGGACTGGCGCTGGTACCAGCCTTGGTGATGATACCTGCAATGACGATACTGATTAAGCGAGGGTATTTTCCCCTGCATTATCTGCGACCTCGCTGGGATAGCGTACTGGCCAGCCATTTGGGTAAATTTACCTTAATGGCTTTGATAACTGCCGTTACCTTACCCGTTGCCTATGTGATGATGCGAAACCTGCTGGCAAAATATTATAGCTGGGATGAAGTTGGACTTTGGCAGGGGGTTAGCAGTATCTCTGATGCTTATCTCCAGTTTATTACCGCCTCATTCAGTGTCTGGCTATTACCGACTCTGGCGCGTCTCAAGGAAAAGCAACAGCTTATCAAGGAAGTTATTCGGGCGCTTAAGTTTGTTCTGCCTGCTGTGGCTTGTGCCAGCTTACTGGTATGGCTGTTACGTGATTTTGCAATTTGGTTGCTGTTCTCCAGTCAGTTTATTGCGATGCGAGACTTGTTTGCCTGGCAATTGGTGGGCGATGTACTGAAAGTCGGATCGTACGTTTTTGGTTATTTGATTATTGCTAAAGCGGCACTGCGTTTTTATATTCTGGCTGAAATCAGCCAGTTTGTTCTGTTAACCGGCTTTTCCCATTGGTTGATCCCAACCCAGGGAGCTGCAGGTGCAGCCCAGGCATATATGGCAACCTATATTGTCTATTTTACGCTCTGCTGTGGCGTTTTCTTTGTTTATCGTAGGCGAGAATGACAACACTGATTCACGTTTTGGGAGCAGATCTCCCGCATCATAATCAGACGGTACTGCGTTTTTTTAATGACGTTCTCGTCACTATCAGTCCGCACAGCCGTGAATTTTGGGTGGTCTCCCAAGATAAGGCATTAGTTTCTGCTTTTCCGGAACTCGCCATTACGCTGTATCCCACAAAGCAGGCGATGACAGTTGCGGTATTGGCGAAAGCGCGTGCCCGAAGTGCCCAGCACTTTTTCTTCCATGGTCAGTTTAACGCGCGTTTGTGGCTGGCATTACTCACAGGAGGCCTGAAGCGTAAACAGGTCAACTGGCATATCTGGGGGGCTGATTTGTATGAAGCCTCGCAAGCGTGGAAGTTTCGGCTGTTTTATTTACTGCGCAGAAGGGCACATAAGAGAGTCGGTCAGGTGTTCGCAACCCGGGGAGATTTAAGTTATTTTCACCAGCGCAACCCGAAGGTTCCCGGTGATTTGCTCTATTTCCCGACCCGAATGGATCCTACGCTCAATAATCTGGCAGCGCCTGACCATGCATCTGATGAAAAGCTAGCGATATTAGTGGGTAACTCCGGTGACAGGAGTAATCAGCATATTGAAGCCTTACGCGCTATTTCGACCAAATTTGGTGACACGGTGCGAGTCGTTATTCCGATGGGATATCCGAATAATAATGGCGCTTATATTGCTGAAGTGCGTAAGGTTGCAGAGCAGTTGTTCAGCCCGGAACATATCCAGCTGTTAACAGAGAATATGGCATTTCCTGCTTATCTGTCGCTATTGCAGCAATGTGATTTGGGTTATTTTATTTTTGAGCGCCAGCAGGGTATCGGTACGCTTTGTTTACTTATTCAGGCGGGCATTCCTTGCGTGTTGAGTCGAAAAAACCCGTTCTGGCAGGATTTGCAGGAACAGATGATCCCGTTCTTATTTACTGATGACCCCCTGAGTGAGTCGGTAATACGTGCTGCCCGGGAGGCATTAGCGTCAGTGGATAAGCAGCATATCGCCTTTTTTAATCCCGGTTATGTGAATGGCTGGCGTAAGGCACTTGCTATTGCAGCAGGAGAGGAGGCATGAGTTTACTGCAATTCGGTGGTTTGTTTGTTATCTGGCTGATAAGCGTGGTCTTTATCGGCTTGCTGACTTACCAGGAATTCCGCCGGGTACGATTTAATTTCAACGTCTTTTTCTCGTTTTTGTATTTGCTGACTTTTTTCTTCGGTTTTCCGTTTACCTGCGTACTGGTTTTTCGTTTCGGCGTCGAGGTCGTTCCGGCTGAAGTGCTCTTACAGGCGCAATTAGCGGCGACCTGTTTCTATGGCATCTACTATGTTGCCTATAAAACGCGACTCACCAGAAAGAAAGATGCGCTAAACCAGCGACCACTATTTACTATGAGTCGAGTGGAGACTCATTTACTGTGGATCTTGCTGGCATTGGTTGCTCTGGCCAGTGTCTCAGTCTTTTTTATGAATAATGGTTTCCTGCTGTTCAAGCTCAATTCCTATAGTCAGATATTTTCAAGTCAGGTCTCGGGCGTGGCCCTTAAACGCTTCTTCTACTTCTTTATTCCTGCCATGCTGGTGGTCTATTTTCTGAAGCAAGATGGACGAGCCTGGTTGTTCTTCTTGGTCAGTACTGTCTCCTTTGGTTTACTGACCTATATGATAGTCGGCGGTACTCGCGCCAATATTATTATCGCCTTTGCCATTTTCCTGTTTATCGGGATTATTCGCGGCTGGATTTCACTGTGGATGCTGGTCGCGGCCGGAGTATTTGCCATTGTTGGTATGTTCTGGTTGGCGTTAAAACGTTATGGTTTAAATGTCAGTGGTGATGAAGCGTTTTATACTTTCTTATATCTGACGCGCGATACTTTCTCACCTTGGGAAAACTTAGCGCTATTGCTGCAAAACTACGACAAAATATCCTTCCAGGGGCTGGCTCCTGTTGTACGCGACTTCTATGTCTTTATTCCGAGTTGGATGTGGCCTGAAAGACCGAGTGCAGTATTAAATTCGGCTAACTATTTTACCTGGGAAGTATTGAATAACCATTCCGGTCTGGCGATATCGCCGACGCTGATAGGCTCTTTGGTAGTGATGGGGGGAATCGCCTTCATCCCGTTGGGTGCAATAGTGGTTGGCTTAATTATCAAATGGTTTGACTGGTTGTATGAGCGGGCGAATCAGGATACCAACCGTTATCAAGCGGCGGTGACCTATGCATTCTGCTTTGGTGCTATTTTTAATATGATAGTACTGGCTCGTGAGGGACTGGATTCGTTTGTTTCACGTGTCGTGTTTTTCAGTGTGGTATTTGGCCTCTGTTTGCTGATGGCAAAACTACTTTACTGGTTATTCAGTGTGGCAGGGCTTATTTATCATCGCCGAACAGCAGCTCCCGCTCGTGATAATCAAAACGCGTGATAAGGATAAACATGAACAACCTGACAGATGCGCCAAAATACAGTATTCGTGGGCTTAACTTGTTAGGCTGGCGCAATATGCAGCATGCTTTGGACTATCTCTATGCTAATAACCAACTGCGTTCTGGTACGCTTGTGGCGATCAATGCGGAAAAAATTCTTACCGCAGAGAGTACGTCTGAGATGGGAGAACTGATTGCTGCTGCTGAATATAAATATGCTGACGGAATAAGCGTCGTTCGTTCTATCCGCAAAAAATATCCAGGGGCTGAAGTCAGCCGTGTGGCAGGAGCCGATCTCTGGGAGGCGCTGATGCAACGTGCGGGCGCTGAAGGTACGCCGGTGTTTTTGGTGGGGGGAAAAGCTGAGATCCTCGCACAAACGGAAGATAAGCTGCGTCGGCTCTGGCAGGTGAATATTGTCGGAACCCAAGACGGTTACTTCAGTGATGAGCAGCGCCCGGCACTGTTTGAACGTATTCGTGCCAGTGGGGCGGTGATAGTGACAGTTGCTATGGGCTCACCACGCCAGGAAGTGTTTATGCGTGACTGTCGTGAGGTGCAGCCAGATGCTCTGTATATGGGTGTGGGGGGCACTTATGATGTTTTTACCGGGCATGTTAAACGTGCGCCTAAGATCTGGCAAAACCTGGGGCTGGAGTGGCTGTATCGTCTGCTGTCTCAGCCAAGTCGCATTAAGCGGCAGCTTAAGCTATTACGCTATCTGGGATGGCATTACAGCGGCAAGCTTTGACAGCCTAATGAATAACAATAAAACGCGCCATTTGGCGCGTTTTTGCGTATGAGGTTTAGCCGGTAATTTACTTTCATTTTTCATGACTATCCCAGTCATTATTTGTAATTTACATAAAAATACGAAACTATTGCCGCCTTATTTTGACTTGGCTGGTGATTTTTACAGCTATCTGGTCAGCGACGCAAAATATAACAACACTCGGTATCAACCGGACACGACACCAGAACAGAGGGGTTTATGGCAGAAAGAAAAGCCGAATTGCAAAGAGGACTCGAAGCCAGACATATCGAGCTTATTGCACTAGGTGGCACTATCGGAGTGGGGCTGTTTATGGGATCAGCCAGTACATTGCAGTGGGCGGGACCTTCTGTATTACTGGCTTATATCATCGCAGGATTGTTTGTTTTTTTCATTATGCGATCGATGGGCGAGATGCTGTATATCGAGCCGGTAACGGGTTCATTTGCTATGTATGCTCATCGCTATATGAATCCCTTCTTTGGCTACCTTACGGCTTGGTCGTATTGGTTTATGTGGATGGCTGTGGGTATCTCGGAGATAACCGCCATTGGCGTCTACGTGCAGTTCTGGTTCCCTGAATTACCTCAATGGATACCGGCACTGATAGCCGTTGGGCTCGTGGCACTGGCTAATCTTGCAGCCGTCCGGTTATATGGTGAGATTGAATTCTGGTTTGCGATGATTAAAGTCACCACCATCATCGTGATGATAGTGATTGGGCTCGGTATTATTTTCTTTGGCTTAGGTTATAACGGGCACCCTACGGGCTTTGGCAACCTGACCGAGCATGGCGGTTTTTTTGCCGGTGGCTGGAAAGGTTTTTTGATGGCGCTTTGTATTGTTGTCGCGTCCTATCAAGGTGTTGAGTTGATAGGTATGACCGCAGGAGAAGCCAAAAATCCTCAAGTCACGCTGCGTAGTGCAGTTGGCAAGGTATTGTGGCGTATTCTGATTTTTTATGTTGGCGCTATTTTTGTTATCGTGACCATCTTCCCGTGGAATCAAATGGACAGCAGTGGCAGTCCCTTTGTTCTCACCTTTGCGAAGATTGGCATTACCGCTGCAGCCGGGATCATTAACTTTGTGGTATTAACCGCAGCCTTGTCGGGTTGTAACAGTGGAATGTACAGCTGTGGCCGTATGCTTTACGCCCTGGCGAGAAACCGTCAGCTCCCTTTGACGATGGCGAAAGTGTCGCGTAATGGGGTTCCGGTTGCCGGTATTCTGATATCGATCCTGGTGCTGCTAGTGGGTTCATGCCTGAACCATTTGATCCCTAACCCGCAGCGTGTCTTTGTTTATGTCTATAGCGCCAGTGTATTGCCTGGTATGGTGCCGTGGTTTGTGATTTTGATAAGTCAGCTACGTTTTCGGCGTGAACACAGCGAAGCTCTGAAAACGCATCCCTTCCGTTCTATTTTGTTTCCCTGGGTTAATTACCTGACAATGGCTTTCCTGGTCTGTGTACTCGTCGGTATGGGGCTGAACGACGCGACACGTTTATCGCTGGTGGTGGGGGCGGTGTTTTTAGTTGTGGTGAGTCTTATCTATCGACTTATTACTGGCAGAACACGTCATCTCGCTGAAAAAATAGACGGATAAACTATCGGATGCGCAAACCATAACCAAATACGCATTTTCTTTTAAATTATCACTAGACAGTTGGGCGCGAAGTCCGTATTATCCGACCCCGCAACGGCGCTACGCGCCCGTAGCTCAGCTGGATAGAGCGCTGCCCTCCGGAGGCAGAGGTCTCAGGTTCGAATCCTGTCGGGCGCACCATTACTAAGGGTGCTGGAGCTGCGGTGGTATTTATACCGCGTGAAAAGGTTTACAGTGGTGGCTATAGCTCAGTTGGTAGAGCCCTGGATTGTGATTCCAGTTGTCGTGGGTTCGAGTCCCATTAGCCACCCCATTAATTTAGAAGTGACACATTGCGATGGTGGCGGAATTGGTAGACGCGCTAGCTTCAGGTGTTAGTGTTCTTACGGACGTGAGGGTTCAAGTCCCTCCCTTCGCACCACTCCTAAATTAAACAGCAGTAAAGCAGTATTTCGGCGAGTAGCGCAGCTTGGTAGCGCAACTGGTTTGGGACCAGTGGGTCGGAGGTTCGAATCCTCTCTCGCCGACCACATTCAGAAAGCCTCGCTCAGGCGAGGTTTTGCTTTTGAAGCACAGTATTTGCAGTAAAGCAGTACATCGGCGAGTAGCGCAGCTTGGTAGCGCAACTGGTTTGGGACCAGTGGGTCGGAGGTTCGAATCCTCTCTCGCCGACC
>NZ_CANMLV010000032.1 GCF_947498825.1 uncultured Cedecea sp.
CTCCAAGTCATCTGTTAACCACCACGGTCAACGGACAGCGCCGTTCAAGGCGCTACGCGCCATGCCCGGCGCACCACAAAAAAGGCCACCCCTGAGGATGGCCTGATATTGCTTCACCGTCGTGCCCCGAACAGGGCAATGATTTAACGTGGCAGAATAGTTTTCAGCGCTTCGCCGATATCAGCCAGGCTGCGTACGGTTTTAACACCCGCCGCTTCCAGGGCTGCAAATTTCTCGTCAGCGGTGCCTTTACCACCGGCAATGATGGCACCAGCATGGCCCATACGCTTACCTTTAGGTGCTGTTACCCCGGCGATATAACCGACTACCGGCTTAGTGACGTGATCTTTGATATAAGCAGCCGCTTCTTCTTCCGCGCTACCACCGATTTCACCGATCATCACAATGGCTTCAGTTTTCGGATCTGCTTCAAACAGTTTCAGGATATCAATAAAGTTTGAACCAGGGATTGGGTCACCACCAATACCAACACAGGTAGACTGGCCCAGACCGATATCAGTTGTCTGTTTAACAGCTTCATAAGTCAGAGTACCAGAGCGTGAAACGATACCGATTTTGCCCGGCAAGTGGATGTGTCCTGGCATGATACCGATTTTGCATTCGCCTGGGGTGATAACACCCGGGCAGTTTGGTCCAATCATACGAACGCCTGCTTCATCCAGTCTCACCTTAACAGTCAGCATATCCAGAGTAGGGATACCTTCGGTGATGGTGATGATGAGCTTGATGCCCGCATCGATAGCTTCCAGGATAGAGTCTTTACAGAACGGAGCAGGAACGTAGATAACGCTGGCGGTTGCGCCAGTCGCTTCAACCGCTTCACGTACGGTATTAAATACCGGCAGCCCAAGGTGAGTGGTTCCCCCTTTACCTGGCGTCACGCCGCCAACCATTTGCGTACCATAAGCAATAGCTTGTTCGGAGTGGAAAGTCCCCTGGCTACCAGTGAAACCCTGGCAAATAACCTTGGTGTTTTTATCGATCAAAATGGACATTATTTCCCCTCCACGGCAGCAACAACTTGCTGTGCTGCATCCGTCAGGCTTTTCGCAGCAATAATATTCAGGCCACTGTCAGCCAGTTTCTTCGCACCCAGCTCAGCGTTATTACCTTCCAGACGCACAACAACCGGAACGTTAACACCCACTTCTGCTACTGCGCCGATGATGCCATCAGCAATCAAGTCGCAACGTACGATACCGCCAAAAATGTTAACCAGTACGGCTTTCACTTTTTCGTCTGACAGAATGATTTTAAATGCTTCAGTAACACGCTCTTTCGTTGCGCCACCGCCAACATCGAGGAAGTTCGCTGGCTCACCGCCGTGCAGTTTAACGATGTCCATGGTGCCCATTGCCAAGCCTGCACCGTTAACCATACAACCGATATCACCATCCAGCGCAACGTAGTTCAGTTCCCACTGAGCAGCCTGAGACTCACGTACGTCTTCCTGGCTGTGGTCACGCATTTCACGCATTTCTGGCTGACGGAACAATGCGTTACCATCAACACCCAGTTTACCGTCCAGACAAATCAAATCACCCTGTTTAGTAATAACCAGTGGGTTGATTTCGATCAGCGCTAAATCACGGTCAAGGAAAATATTCGCCAGGCCCATGAAAATTTTGGTGAACTGCTGAACTTGTTTACCTTCCAGACCCAGTTTAAATGCCAGCTCACGCCCCTGGTACGGCATTGGACCAGCCAGTGGATCAAGCGCAATTTTGTGGATCAGGTGCGGAGTTTCTTCCGCAACTTTCTCAATCTCTACGCCACCTTCGGTGGAAGCCATAAACACCACGCGACGCGTACCACGGTCCACAACAGCGCCCAGATACAGTTCAGTTGCGATATCGGTTGCTGCTTCAACCAAAATTTGATTAACCGGCTGACCATTTGCGTCAGTCTGATAAGTAATCAGATTTTTTCCAAGCCAGTGTTCAGCAAAAGCACGGATCTCTTCTTTGCTGTTGACCACTTTCACGCCGCCCGCTTTACCGCGGCCACCAGCATGGACCTGGCATTTCACCACCCAAGGACCTGCGCCAATTTTTGACGCTGCTTCTTCCGCTTCACGCGGAGTGGTGCAGGCGTAACCTACTGGTGCCGGCAGACCTGACCGGGCAAACAATTGTTTCGCCTGATATTCGTGTAAGTTCATGAGTTCTATCCATCCAGATAAAGAGCACTACTGCTCGGGGTAAGGTTAGATTTATTCGTCAGGCGGGTGAAAACCTTCACCCGCCAAAGTCTTTAGCAACTAAACATCCAACAACAGACGTGTTGGATCTTCCAGAAGCTCTTTAATAGCGACCAAATAGCCGACTGACTCGCGACCATCGATCAGACGGTGGTCATAGGAGAGTGCCAGATACATCATCGGCAGAATTTCTACTTTGCCGTCAACCGCCATAGGTCTGTCTTTGATAGCATGCATCCCAAGAATCGCACTCTGTGGCGGGTTGATGATCGGTGTAGACATCAGCGAACCAAAGACACCGCCATTGGTGATAGTGAAGTTACCACCGGTCAGCTCTTCTACTGTCAACTTGCCATCACGGCCTTTAACTGCCAGCTCTTTAATACGCTTTTCGATATCTGCCATACCTAAAGTATCTACGTCACGTAGTACTGGGGTAACCAGGCCACGTGGAGTTGATACCGCAATGCTGACATCGAAGTAGTTGTGGTAAACCACATCTTCGCCATCGATAGAAGCGTTAACTTCAGGATAACGCTTCAGGGCTTCAACAACGGCTTTTATATAGAAGGACATAAAGCCCAGACGGACACCGTGGCGTTTTTCAAATGCATCGCCATACTGCTTGCGCAGGTCCATGATCGGTTTCATGTTCACTTCGTTAAACGTGGTGAGCATCGCCGTTGAGTTTTTCGCCTCCAGCAGACGTTCAGCAACACGCTTACGCAGACGCGTCATCGGAACACGTTTTTCACTGCGACCTGGCAGTGGTGCAACCGGAGCGGCTGCTGGCTGCTTAGCCTGAACTTGCTCCAGGTGCTTTTCAACATCTTCACGGGTCAGACGACCACCCACACCACTGCCTTTAATAGCGCTGGCATCCAGAGAATGCTCAGCCAGCAGACGGCGAATAGCCGGGCTCAGAGCGTCATTGTTTTGCTCTTCCAGAGAAGCCTGCTGACGCTGAGCCGGAGTAGATTCTTTACTCTCAGTTTTAGCCGAGATCTCTTTTCCGGAACTGTTGCCTTCTTTTAAACGTCCCAGAATTTGGCGTGAAGTTACAGTACTTCCCTCGTCTTCGAGAACCGAATCTAAAACACCATCAGCCGAGGCAGGAACTTCCAGAACCACTTTGTCAGTTTCAATTTCTACCAACACTTCGTCACGTTTAACGCTGTCGCCCGGTTTTTTATGCCAGGTTGCCACAGTGGCATCAGCGACAGACTCAGGCAGGTCAGGTACAAGAATATCTACGCTACTCATTATTTATCCCTTAAATTTATTCGACGTTCAGCGCGTCATTGACCAGATCTTGTTGCTGTTTCTGGTGAACGGACATATAGCCTACCGCCGGAGAGGCGGAGGCTGGGCGACCTGCATAACGCAGAGAGGACCCAAACGAAATCACTTCACGGAAGTGGTGCTGGCTGCAATACCATGCCCCCTGGTTCAGTGGCTCTTCCTGACACCAGACAAAATCATGTACATGAGCAAACGGCTTAAGTGCTTCTTGTACTGCCTGAGTCGGGAACGGATAAAGCTGTTCGATACGAACAATAGCCACATTTTTTTGATCGTTTTTACGGCGCTGTTCAAGCAAGTCGTAGTAGACCTTACCTGAACACAGAACCACACGTTTTACATCTTGCGGGTTCAAATCATCAATTTCGCCGATGGCCGGCAGGAAGGAACCATTCGCCAGTTCGTCGAGGCTGGAAACGGCCAGCGGGTGACGCAACAATGACTTAGGTGACATCACAACCAACGGACGACGCATACCACGCAGTGCCTGACGGCGCAGCATATGGTAAACCTGCGCAGGCGTTGAAGGGACACAGACCTGCATATTCTGCTCAGCACACAGCTGGAGATAACGTTCCAGGCGCGCAGAAGAGTGCTCCGGTCCCTGCCCTTCGTAACCGTGTGGTAGCAGCATAACCAGACCGCACAGACGACCCCACTTCTGTTCACCCGAACTGATGAACTGATCGATAACCACCTGAGCACCGTTGGCGAAATCACCAAACTGAGCTTCCCAGATGGTCAGCGTACGAGGTTCAGCCGTCGCATAACCGTATTCAAATGCCAGAACCGCCTCTTCCGATAACACCGAATCCCAGACTTTAAATTGTCCCTGGCTGTTATGAACGTTAGCCAGTGGGATATAGGTGGAACCGTTGGTTTGGTTGTGAATAACCGCATGACGGTGGAAGAAGGTTCCACGCCCCACATCTTCGCCCGACAGACGGACAGAAATGCCTTCATCAACCAAGGTGGCATAAGCCAAGTTTTCCGCGGCACCCCAGTCAAGCAGCTTGTTACCGTTCGCCATTTCCTGACGATCGCCATAGATTTTAGCGACACGAGATTGCATTTCTACGACATCAGGTACAGTACTGATGCGATTAGCCAACTCTTGCAGGCGCTTCATCTCAACCTTGCTCGGATAGGCTTCATCCCACTCATGGTTAAGATACGGAGACCAGGCAAAAGATTGCAGGTTCATCGGGCGCCACTCTTTCACTACGCACTCACCGGCATCCAGCGCATCGCGATAGAGATTGACCATTTCAGTGGCATCTTCCAGCGTCGCAATGTTGTTTTGTTCCAGTTTGTCCGCGTAAAGTTTACGAGGCGTCGGATGTTTTTTGATTTTCTGGTACATCATAGGCTGCGTTGCACTTGGCTCATCAGCTTCGTTGTGACCATGACGACGGTAGCAAACCAGGTCAATAAAGACATCACGCTTGAAGGTATTACGGAAGTCGAGTGCCAGACGGGTAACAAAGGCTACCGCTTCAGGATCATCCGCATTTACGTGGAAAATCGGTGCCATCACCATTTTACCGATATCGGTACAATATGGCGTGGAGCGAGCATCCAGTGGGTTTGACGTGGTAAAACCAACCTGATTGTTGATAACGATACGTACCGTACCGCCCACTTCGTAACCGCGAGCTTTGGACATGTTCAGGGTTTCCTGAACCACACCCTGTCCCGCAACTGCAGCATCACCGTGAATCGTGATAGGCAGAACCTGATTACTGCCAGGCTTAACCAGTCTGTCCAGACGTGCACGAACCGAACCAATAACCACCGGGCTCACGATTTCGAGGTGAGACGGGTTAAACGCCAGCGCCAGGTGAACCAGACCGCCTTCTGTTTCAAACTCAGAAGAGAAGCCCATATGGTACTTCACGTCACCGGTGCCAAGATGTTCTTTATGCTTACCAGCAAATTCGTCAAACAGTTCTTGTGGCTTTTTACCAAGAACGTTAATTAACACGTTAAGACGACCGCGGTGCGCCATACCCAGCACCACTTCACGCGTGCCGCTCTTGCCTGCGTGATGGATCATCTCTTTCAGCATTGGAACCAGGGCATCGCCCCCTTCCAGTGAGAAACGCTTAGCGCCCGGGAATTTCGCACCCAGATAACGTTCCAGACCTTCTGCTGCGGTTAATTCAGAGAGAAAACGCTTTTTCTCTTCGGCAGTAAATGTGGATTTCCCAGCCACAGACTCAATACGTTGTTGGATCCAACGTTTTTCTTCGGTGTTGGTGATGTGCATATATTCTGCACCAATCGATCCACCGTAGGTCTGTTCCAACGCGACAATCAAATCAGCCAGTTTCATGGTGTCTTTGCCAACGGCGAAAGATCCCACATTAAAGGTTTGCTGAAGATCATCCTCAGTCAGATTGTGGAAAGCCGGGTCGAGATCCGGCACCGTCTCTTGCTTCCACAGTCCTAACGGATCCAGATTAGCAGCCTGATGCCCGCGGAAACGCCAGGCATTGATCAGCTGCAGCACTTTGACTTGTTTAGAGTCTGTTTCTGGATCTGTCACTGAAGTGGAATAACGTGAGGCATCCTTCGCCAGACGACGAAAATAATCACGTGTTTTAGAATGGAATTGATCTGGTCTGGCTCCGGTTCCAGGTAACTGCTGGAAAAGAGTGCGCCAGTGCGCATCAACAGAGTCAGGATCGGTTAAGAAGTCTTCATAGAGCTGCTCTATGTAGGACTGGTTTGCGCCCGCCAGCCAGGAAGAGTCCAGCCAGGGCTTCATTGCGCCGTTCTGCATCGTGATCCCTTACGCATTATTATGCTTATTACGCCGTGGAAACTATAACGTGTACTTTGCGGCACACGTTCCAGGGTTCACTCGCTGCGAGCATCATCAAATGGCCCGCGAAGGAACCTTTGAAAACTGTCACCCTGGCAGTTTTCAAAGGTTTCCTGCATCCAGTCTGCTAAAAATGCTCCCCCTCACGAGAGAGGGAGCCACTGGCTAAGCACTCTTCTGCAACAGCATCGATTTAATGTGACCAATCGCTTTTGTTGGGTTCAAACCTTTAGGACATACGCTAACGCAATTCATAATGCTATGGCAGCGGAATACACTGAAAGCATCGCTCAAACCATCAAGACGGTCTGCCGTTTCAGTATCGCGGCTGTCTATCAGGAAACGATAAGCAGCAAGTAATCCTGCCGGGCCAATAAATTTGTCCGGATTCCACCAGAACGAAGGACAAGAAGTGGAACAGCAAGCACAAAGAATACATTCGTACAGGCCGTCCAGTTTTTCACGCTGCTCTGGCATCTGTAGATGCTCACGAGATGGCGGATTTTGTCCATTGTTCAGCAGATATGGCTTAATCTTCTCATATTGGGCATAGAATTGTCCCATATCAACTACCAAATCACGAATAACTGGCAAACCTGGTAATGGACGAATAACAATTTTTTGCTTACCGTTACCCAGAGCGGATATCGGCGTGATACAAGCCAGACCGTTCTTACCGTTCATATTCAGGCCATCAGAGCCACAAACGCCTTCACGGCAGGAACGACGGAACGACAGGGTTGGATCTTTTTCTTTTAACTGCATAAGGGCGTCCAGCAGCATCATGTCGCGCCCTTCTTCACCTTCCAGTACGTACTCCTGCATACGCGGAGCATCGTCAACATCCGGGTTATAACGATAAATGGAAAACTCGAGTTTCATCGACACATCTCCGCTATTAATAAGTACGTACTTTCGGCGGGAACGCCGGACGCAGTTTCGGTTGCATGTTGACCTCACGACGGGTCATGCTTTCCGACTCAGGCAGATACAAACTGTGGCATAACCAGTTCGCATCATCACGCTCAGGGAAGTCAAAACGACTATGAGCTCCGCGACTTTCAGTACGGAAATTAGCAGAAACAGCCGTTGCATAGGCAGTTTCCATCAAGTTATCCAGCTCCAGACACTCGACACGTTGAGTGTTAAATTCAGTTGACGTGTCATCCAGACGTGCATTTTTCAGGCGCTCGCGAATCGCTTTCAACTGTTCCAGACCTTTTGCCATCGCATCGCCTTCACGGAATACCGAGAAGTTGTGTTGCATACACTCTTGCAACGCTTTGCGAATTTGCACCGGATCTTCACCATTACGGTTATTATTCCAGCGATTCAGACGTTCCAGCGCCGCTTCAATGTCTGCTTCGCTGGCATCACGTAACGGACCTTGTTCAGCAATAGACTCATGTAAATGCAGACCCACAGCACGCCCAAAGACCACCAGGTCAAGCAGCGAGTTGCCACCCAGACGGTTAGCACCATGCACTGATACACAAGCTATTTCGCCTACGGCAAACAGCCCCGGAATAACCACATCTTCACCCTGCTCATTAACCGTCAGAGCCTGGCCGGTGACTTTAGTCGGTATCCCGCCCATCATATAGTGACAGGTTGGAATGACAGGAATCGGTTCTTTCACTGGATCAACGTGGGCAAAGGTGCGAGATAACTCAAGAATGCCAGGCAGACGAGACTCCAGAACATCTTTGCCTAAGTGATCCAGTTTCAGCTTGGCATGAGGTCCCCACGGGCCGTCACAACCACGACCTTCGCGGATTTCAATCATAATGGAACGGGCAACAACATCACGTCCGGCCAGGTCTTTGGCATTCGGCGCGTAACGTTCCATAAAACGCTCACCGTGTTTATTTAGCAGGTAACCACCTTCACCACGGCAACCTTCGGTGACCAGCACACCGGCACCGGCAATACCGGTTGGGTGGAACTGCCACATTTCCATATCCTGTACCGGCACACCTGCACGTAAGGCCATGCCCACACCGTCACCGGTATTAATGTGCGCATTGGTGGTGGACTGATAAATACGCCCTGCTCCACCCGTCGCCAGTACTGTCGCACGTGCTTTGAAGTAAACCACTTCACCGGTTTCAATCGAGAGAGCAGTACAACCGACAACCGCACCATCTTCGTTTTTTACCAGATCCAGTGCATACCACTCAGAAAAGATAGTGGTTTTATTTTTCAAGTTCTGTTGGTAGAGCGTATGTAATAGCGCATGTCCGGTACGGTCTGCCGCTGCCGCAGTACGTGCAGCCTGCTCACCGCCGAAATTTTTAGACTGACCACCAAAAGGGCGCTGATAGATAGAGCCATCTTCAAGACGAGAGAAAGGTAAGCCCATATGCTCCAGTTCCAGAATGGCTTCCGGACCGGTATTACACATATATTCAATCGCGTCCTGGTCACCGATATAATCAGAACCTTTGACGGTATCGTACATATGCCATTCCCAGTTATCTTCGTGGGTATTACCTAACGCAACGGTGATTCCGCCTTGCGCAGACACGGTATGGGAACGGGTTGGGAAAACTTTAGACAATAAAGCACAGCTCTGGCCTGACTGCGAAATTTGCAACGCGGCACGCATACCTGCACCACCGGCGCCAATCACAATGGCGTCAAACTCTCTGATAGGTAAACTCATTACACACCCCACACCACAACAAATCCATAAAGAACGTAAACCAGCAGTGCTGCAACAATGACAAGCTGCAATGCCAGGCGAATAGCCAGTGGTTTAACGTAATCGGTCAACACCTGCCACATGCCAATCCAGGCATGGATTAAAATCGAAAGCAGTGCCAGCAGGGTGAACACTTTAGTGAAGGATGAGGCGAAGAAGTCACGCCAGATCTCATAAGTCAATTCGCCAGTAAAGGCAAAAAAACCAACCATATAAATAATGTACAGCGTCAAGACAATAGCGGAGGCACGAACCAGAATGTAATCATGCACGCCATTGCGACCCAATGCGGAGGCATTGCTTACCATACGAGGACTCCTGCAAGAATTGAAAGCACGACGGTAATAACAAAAGAGATATTCGCGGATCGTTCGCCCGCTTGTAATGTTTCGCCCAGGCAGCCGACATCCATCATGATATGACGAACGCCCACCACAACGTGGTAAGCGAGGGCCGTCAGAATGCCCCACATTATAAATTTAGCGAAGAAGCTGCCCATAACCGCAGATGCAGTTTGGAAACCTTCAGGGGAGGAAAGAGACTGTCCTAATAGCCACAACAGGATGCCAACCGCCACAAAAGTTATCACACCAGAAACTCGGTGAAGAATGGAAGCGATAGCAGTAACAGGAAATCGGATCGTGCTCAGATCCAAATTGACAGGTCGTTGTTTTTTCACTTTTCTTATCATTGAATAGCGCCCACATGCTCTTCTTATTGTTTCTTTCCTCCGGATCTGCATTCGGGGTCAGACAGCGCTCACTTCATATAACTGTGCATTACGCAAGATACAGCTACATCCAGAGACCTAAACTTAGGCCACAACGCTGGGTGGCTCCCGGTAGCAGGGTGTTCCGGAGACCTGGCGGGAGTATAGGCTCTTCACAAAACCATTACAATTAACAGCAATACAGTTTGCGGGGTTTTGCTCTGAACAGTGACCAGGATCACGATAACAACAATATTTTAATTTTTAACCATCTAATTTGACAAAACCAAAACAATATTGTTACAAACGGCTTTATAAAAGCCATATAATTCGTAAAAGTTATAGGGTCAGTCTTTCACCTGAAGAATAGTTATGTAACAGTGTGAAGCTATTGACCCATGTAATCAGGACGGTTATTAGTGGTATAAAGATTTAAATGATACAGGCTGCTAACACCCTGATTTGCTGTCGTTCGCCCCAAAGCGAGTATTACCTGAAAGCGCCCATTGCTCTGTACCCTGGGCTGTACAACTCTACGCAGAGCTAAGAGCTAAATAAAATTGCGGGTAATAAAATAATGCGACTTTAGTGCAAATTGGGCATCCAGCAGTCTTAAAAATAAGGCGCTAAGGAGACCGTAAATGTCTGACTATAAGGCAAAAGTCACTCTAAATGGTGATGATGCTATCGAACTGAATGTGCTGCAAGGAACTCTTGGTCAGGATGTCATTGATATCCGTACTCTGGGTTCTAAAAATGTTTTCACCTTTGACCCGGGTTTTACCTCTACAGCATCTTGTGAGTCTAAAATCACCTTCATTGATGGTGATAACGGTGTGTTATTACACCGTGGTTTTCCGATAGACCAACTGGCCACTGAATCCAGCTACCTCGAAGTTTGTTATATTTTGCTGAACGGTGAAAAACCGACTCAGGCGCAATTTGACGACTTTAAGAAAACGGTGACCCGTCACACCATGATCCATGAACAAATTACCCGTTTGTTCCATGGATTCCGTCGTGACTCTCACCCTATGGCTGTGCTGTGTGGTGTTACCGGCGCACTGGCTGCGTTTTATCACGACTCGCTGGATGTTAATAATCCGCGTCATCGTGAAATTGCCGCATTCCGTCTGCTGTCAAAAATGCCAACCGTAGCGGCAATGTGTTACAAATACTCGATTGGCCAGCCATTTGTCTATCCGCGTAATGACTTGTCCTACTCGGGCAACTTCCTGAGCATGATGTTTTCCACGCCTTGCGAAGAGTACGTTGTGAATCCTGTTCTGGAACGCGCAATGGACAGAATTTTGATCCTGCACGCTGACCATGAACAAAATGCCTCAACTTCAACGGTACGTACTGCTGGCTCTTCCGGTGCGAATCCGTTTGCCTGTATCGCCGCAGGTATTGCCTCTCTGTGGGGACCTGCTCACGGTGGCGCTAACGAGGCAGCGCTGAAAATGCTGGAAGAAATCAGCAGCGTAGATCACATTCCTGAGTTTATTCGTCGCGCGAAAGATAAGAATGATTCTTTCCGTCTGATGGGCTTCGGTCACCGTGTTTACAAAAACTACGATCCGCGTGCCACCGTAATGCGTGAAACCTGCCATGAAGTCCTGAGAGAGCTGGATCTGAAAGATAACAGCCTGCTGGAAGTGGCGATGGAACTTGAGCACATTGCGCTGAACGACCCGTACTTTATCGAGAGAAAACTGTACCCGAACGTAGACTTCTACTCAGGTATTATTCTCAAAGCTATGGGCATCCCGTCCACCATGTTTACCGTGATCTTCGCGATGGCGCGTACCGTTGGCTGGATCGCACACTGGAATGAAATGCACGATGACGGTATTAAAATTGCCCGTCCACGTCAGCTGTATACCGGTTATGATAAGCGTGATTTTAAATCCGATCTGAAAAAATAAGTCACTGACTGTCTAGTCAGTTCTGATCCGGATTAAACGCCTGGTGCTCTGCATCAGGCGTTTTGTCTTTTTGCCTGCTGTAGCCTGCCCTGCCAGATGCCAGCGCGCTCACTTTTCACTCTGTCGGTTATCACTTCCCCCCCCCTTTTTAATTCATTTTTTACTCATTAAAAGAATAATGTGTAAAATAATATTGATAATGATTATTATTTGTAAAATAATTATCATTAAGTTTCAACATTAGCTCCTTTGATTGCTATTAAAATAATTCTCTGCGAATAGCGGTATTTTTAGCGTCAAAAGACATCGCCAACCTGACTTTTTAGCGGTCAGTGTTATACCCATCAGGAGAGATGCCGTGAGTTATTCGTCAACCGCCAGCGCAAGCTTTGGGCCTGAAAATACAGAAGGGTTCGGCTGGCGTACGTCCGGAAGCATAACGGGCTCACTGTTATTACATTTACTGCTGGTCGCAGGGCTTATCTATGAGAGTAACCGACACCCGTTAGAGATGGCGGGCAAGGAAGGTGGAATAGTGGCTTTCACCATGGTGAATGTTGCCAGCCAGCCCGTTTCAGTGCCTCCGGTCTCTAGCCCTCCTGTTGAAAGTAGCCCACAGCCACCTGTGGTACATAGCGTCAGAGTTGAACACCCTGCTCCTGCAATAGTCTTGCCTGAACCGGTAAAACCAAAGCCTCCTGTCGTGAAGTCTGAACCACGTGCAACTCCCAGAACGAATACTCGTGAAACGCCGTCCCAGACAACAGTAAAAACAACAAAACCGGTCACCATCCGGACAGTAACACCTGCGCCAGCTAAGCCTGAAGAATCCCAATCGCAGTCGTTATCACTGTCGCAGTCAAAATCCACATCGGAATCAGAGTCCTTAACGCCTTCGAAATCGCCTTCGACAATTAATCATGTGAGCGCTGCCATCGCAGGTAACAGTGATAGCGGACAAGCCGCGCAGGGCTCAGGAAATGCCACCAACCAGAATGTTAAAGCCCTGCATCGCCGGGTGAATTATCCCCAGAAAGCAAAATCGCTTGGCGTTGAGGGGCGAGTAAGAATTCAGTTTGATATTACCTCAAGTGGCACCGTCACAAATGTACGCGTGCTATCGGAAACACCGAGAGGTGTTTTCGCCTCAGCTATAGATAAGGATATTGCTCGCTGGCGTTATCAGACTCAGGGAGAAGTTAAGGATCAGGTCGTTTCGATTGTCTTTAAATTAAACGGCAGGGTCGCGTTAGAAAATTAACAATCATTTATTTATATTTTAGTTCTGGGGAAATCCGTGAAAAAAAAACTTGCCGTCATCGTGGTGATGTCATTATTGCCAGGGGCGACCTTTGCACAGCAAAACGACGTTGAAGATCCAAAGAAAAATAATGCGAGCAGTGATTCGCAGCAAGCAGAGAGCAGCTCTGAGAATGAAGATACCATTCTGGTGCGTTCAACGCCGACCAGCCAGTCAATGGGCACACAGATTTTAACGGCCGAACAGATTGAAAAATTACCGATATCTAACGGAAATATTACTGAGCTGTTAAAAACCAACCCTAATGTCCGTTTTGCTAATGATGCCAATAGCAGCAACACGCCGGGAGAGATAGCGCCAGAAAACGTCTCATTCCATGGCGAAAAGTTCTATAACAATAACTTTATGATTGACGGTTTATCCAATAACAACACCATTAACCCCGGAGCCAATGGCGGGGAATTAAATAATACCCCTGACGGTCATAACCCAACTGATTTACCCGCCGGCGGTGCCCAGTCATTCTGGATTAACTCCGAGCTGGTCGAACAATTAGAAGTTTTTGACAGCAACATATCGGCTAAATACGGTAATTTTACCGGTGGTGTGGTGGATGCTCGTCTAAAAGATCCCGACCTTGAAAGAGCCTCTGGTAAAATTTCCTACCGCACCTCGCGGGATAGCTGGACCAAATATCATATCGATGCCAGCAATGAGGAAGCCTTTAACCTGGCATCTGAGCTGACGTATCAGCCTAAATTTACAAAATCGTTTTACTCATTCACTGCCAATCAGCCATTAAGCGATAAAGCCGGTTTTATCTTTGCCTATAACCGTCAGCAGTCCGATATTCCTAACTATCACGTCTGGCTTGGCGAGTGGCAAGATCAGCAGCGCATTGCCGAAACCTTCCTGCTGAAAGGGACTTATCTCGCCGATAATGGCGATATGATCCGCCTGACCGGTATGCACTCGCCGCACGAATCGACCTACGTTAAAAAAGATACTAAAAACGGTAAGTTCACCAATAGCGGCGGCGGTCACCGGGTGAATATCGAATGGGAACATACCGGTAGCTGGGGCAAAATGACCAGTCTCGCGGGCTATCAGTTTGAAGAAAATAAAATTGACCATGAGTCAGATACCTTTATCACTTGGCGTCGTTATCATATACCGAGTAATTATTACTCCAATGTGATTGACTGGGGGAGCTCTACACCCGCTCAAACCTATCAAAACTCACTGATTGGTGGATACGGCTCTTTCGCCACGGAAAAACGCTCTTATGTCCTGAAGCAAGATTATGAGTTAAATCCGTTCGAATTTATTGGACTACAGCATCAGATTGATTTTGGCTGGGAAACCGATATTTATAGCGCGCGGTATAATCGTTTCGGTAATGCCTATGCTTCACGCGGAACACCGACAATCAGTTCCAGCATTGTCTGTCAGCCTGGCGATAATTTCTGTATCGACGGCGAGCAATATTTTAAAAGCATCACCCTCTATCCTGAGCGCGAAGTCTCTGGCAGTTACAGCAACTATGCGGTTTATCTGCAAGACAGTATGAACTTTGGTCGTCTGGAAGTCACCCCAGGCATACGTGCACAATATGATGACTTCCTGGAAAATCTGACCCTCGCTCCACGCTTTGCCGCCTCTTATGATGTATTCGGGGATCGTAGTACCCGTCTGTTTGGCGGGGCTAACCGCTATTACGGGCAGAACTTGCTGGCCTATAAACTCCGCTCTGGAATCAGTTCCAACATCATTCTGACCCGCACAGACGCGAACTCACCCTGGGTGGCTGGAGAACTTAAAACTGCAACATATGACTATGATATTTCAGACTTAAAAACGCCCTACAGCGACGAATTATCTCTCGGTGTTTCCCAGCGAGTGGCAGATAACGTCCTGACGGTTAAGTGGGTAAAACGCGAAGGTAAAAGTCAGTTTGGTCGCACCAATACCGCCGACGAAGCCGGGAACAAATATTATGCCCTTAATAATAATGGTCGAACCAGCGGCAATACGTTCTCTCTAACGGCTGAACCTATCAGCCCGATACATTTCTCATGGACAGATATCAGCTGGTCACTCGCCGCCAGCTATGGGAAGAATAAGTCCAGCTCCCAAGCCTATTACGATCAGGCTGATACCGATCATAGCATGGTCATTTTTAATGACAAATTGATGGAAAAAGGTGAGATGGACGCACTGGACTTCAACAAACCCTGGGAAGCATCAGCCACTATCGATACCTATTTCCCGGCTATTCGCCTTAACTGGAGCCACTTCATTAGCTACAAAGCAGGCTATACCGGTTACACAACCCAAACCATCGACTGTCCCGATGATAATAGTGCCTGTGGTGACTATATAGGTCGTCCAACAGAATATATGAAAACCAAGTTTAACGACTATATCAGCTACGACTGGCGTTTCAGCTACGCACAACCAGTATACAAGGATCAAACGATTGATTTGACGCTGGATGTACTCAACGTACTCGATACTCAGATTGAAGCCACACAGAGCACTGCAAGTTTGAATCAGAAGGTAACCTATAAAACCGGCCGTCAGTTCTGGTTAGGTGTCGCCTATACCTGGTAATCCGCAAAGGGGGCATGGCGCCCCCTTCAATGCGCTAATAAAAAAATAGCTTTTGTCATGCATCGTTATAGGAATAATGCAGTGAACAAGTGTTTTAAATTTATCTCATTGATTTTTTTTAGTAGTTTTATCCTGCAGTCAGGGAACGTACAGGCGGCAGATCCTCTGAGCCCCCTGCCCACCATCATCACCGGTACTCTGGACAATGGTTTACGCTATACCCTGGTCCCGCTGGAAGGACAGAAGAAACGTGTTGATGTCCGCCTCAGCGTTGATGTCGGCTCCGTCGATGAAGAAAACGGCGAATCTGGTGTAGCGCACATTATTGAGCATATGGTGTTTCGCGCCAGCGCTGCGCATCCTGAAGGTGTTGCCACGCATTTGCATCAACAGGGGTTAGTACGGGCTCGGCACTACAATGCAATGACCAACTATGAACGCACCCTCTATATGATGAGCCCTCCGGCTGGGGCACAGCAGCTTGATATTGCTTTGCAAGCGCTCGGTCAGATGGTTGGCCATGCCAGTCTGACGCAAAATGATCTCGACGATGAGCGCCTGGTGGTTCTGGAAGAGTGGCGCGGTAAGCTGGGTGTAGCAGAACGTATGAACCAGCAGCGGGTTCGGGCGATTCGTCACGACTCCCGTTACCCGACCCGCCCTACTATCGGCAATGAGCACTCTATTCGCACCGTTTCAGCCGACACGCTGCAGCAGTTTTATCAGCGCTGGTATCATCCGGGCAATATGCGTCTGTTAATTATCGGTGATATTGAACCCGATGCTGTCGTTACTACCATCCAGAATGCATTTAGCGAATTGCCTGCAGAAACCATTCCTGAACGCGACTATTATGAACCCAAGATCAAACCACGCTTAGATGTGGCACAGTTGCAAGACAGCCAAAGCGGCAGTAGCCAGGTTTCGTTTGTGGTCCGTTTTAATTCAGGGCAGACAACATTTCGTGAACGTCTGATCAGCCAAATAGCGATGTCCGCTTACACCCGGCAAATACGCCGCCAGGAATCAACCCTGCCTCCACAAGTCGGAAGTCTGGTAATACGTAAATCAGATATCGGCAAAACTACCGAGGCACTAGGACTTTTCGCCAACGTGATGCCGGGCAGCCACGATCTGGCGCTTACTGTCATACTGCGTGAGTGGGAGCGCCTTAGCCGTTATGGTTTAAGCGATGTTGATATTACCGAGGTAAAACAAAACCTCCGTGAAGCAGCACAGCGTATGGCAGATAAGCCCGAGCAGCGTGAATTCGCTGAGTGGGTGCAGAAGATAACCACTGAGTGGGCGCAGGACAGACCTTATATCGGAAGCCAGCAACGCGGACGCGAAGCGCTGGCAATATTAGAGACTCTCGATAATCAGCAAGTGCATGATTTGGTGCAACAGTGGCTGGCTTCCGAAGATACGCTGGTGCAGTTCAGTCTGCCGGGTATGACAACGTTTACCTTACCGACAGCTGAAGCTATCCGTCAGCAACAACGCGAGTTGCAAGCGAGAGATCTGGAAGCACCGATACGGAAAATTGAGCAATCGATCCCACAGTTAGCGGCGGTAGAACAACAAGGTACACGCCAGGAAGTGAAACGCTTCCCTGACCAGCAAGTCGAAGAGTGGACGCTAAGCAACGGTGACAAACTGGTCTGGCTGCGTACGTCACTGGCCAAGGATAAAGTGTATTTCTCAGGCAGCAGTGTCGCGGGTTTTCGTGCCGGCGAGTTGAACCCATGGCAAGCACAAATGGCTACTCAACTGGTGGCCCAGAGCGGCCCGCAAGGATGGAGTGGCGAGCAACTACAGGCCTGGAAAAAAGACAAGTCGGTTTCACTCTCAATTAACCAGCAGGCGGAAGAACTTCAGTTTAGCGGGCAAAGCTCACAGGAAAGTCTGCAAGATTTACTGGCACTCAGCTACGCACTGCAAGTTACACCAGGCATTGATGACAAGGCGATGAAGGACAGCCTGATGCAGTTGTTACGAAGTCAAACCACACAGACGCAGACGATTCGGGATGAGAGCGCCAAACAGATCCGTCAGTTACGCTACGGACAGCCTGGCTGGCCTTCACCTGAAGAACAAGAGTTAAAACAAATTGATAGCGAAACACTGCTCAACCAGTGGCGCACCACCATGTCAGCACCGATGACATGGTATCTCCTGGCTGATATGGATGCTGAAAAAATTCTGCCGCTGGCTGAACGCTATCTGGCCACCATCCCGCGTCAGCCAATGGCAGCCGTGGCGCCAGAGCTACCACGTAGCGGCCAGTTTGATTCCCGCGTGGCTATCAATATTGAGCCTCGTGCCGAAGTGAAAGGATGGAGCTTTACCCCTCAACCCTGGTCAGCACAGCGTGCAGTGCAAGTCAGTATTGCGCGTAATCTGGCTCTTCAGGCACTGAAAGACAGTTTACGTGATGAGGCTCTGGGTATTTATCGTCTGCAGATGGACAGCGAATTATCGGGTACGCATCAGCGTATTGAAACCGATATCAATTTCACCAGCTCTCCACAACGAGCAGAAGAGTTATGGCAGCTGGCCGAACAGGTCTTTGCCCAGCTACCTTCACAAATTACTCAGCAGCAGGTGGATGAACAGAAGAAACAGTTTATTCGCAGCGAACGCGCACGCGGGCAGGACATCAGTACTCTGCAACGTCGTTTACAGCTGAGCTATCGTCATTTTGCCGATCCTCGCTATCTTAGTGACGTCGCTACCCTTGCTGATAGCATAACCTTACCCGCTGTTCAACATGCCGCCGCCCAGCTCTATACCCCAGAAAACCGGGTACTTTATATCTCTTTGCCTAAGGTGGGGATGTGAAAAATATCGCACAACAGTTCTGGGCTCTTTGTTCCCCTTACTGGGGAGTTCGCAGGAACTGGCAGGCCTGGTTACTTATCGCCGTCATTGTCGGAATGGGCGGCAGTATTGTTTATCTCAACGTGCGAATTAACGTCTGGAGCAAGAACTTCTATGATGCTTTAGGCGCCTTTGACGGTGGGCTACTGTATTCCCTGGTGAAAGAGTACTGTGTCTATATTGCTATCTATATCGGGGTATTTGTCTATCAGGAGTGGTTCACCAAACTGCTGATTATCCGCTGGCGCGGGGCGTTAACTGAAGAGCTGGTGGATAGCTGGCTGGCCAAACGGGCATTTTATCGCATGTCACTAACGGGCGCTGTTGATAACCCCGATCAGCGTATCGCCGAAGATATCGATCTGTTTGTCACCAAGGTGATTAGCCTGTCTGTTTCGTTTCTGATTACTTCAGCCCAGCTATTTTCCTTTATGTTTATTCTCTGGGAGCTTTCGGGAGTTCAGCGTTTTACCCTGTTTGGTCAGGAGTGGGTGGTTAAGGGGTATCTGGTCTGGGTGGCACTGGCCTATACCTTGATAGGGAGCCTGATAACCCATCTGATAGGAAAAAAACTTCACGGTATTAACTACCATAAACAGCGTGCTGAGGCAGACTTCCGCGCGTCGCTGCTCCGTAAGCATGATAATGCGGAACAGATTGCGCAGTATGGTGGTGAACAGCAGGAAAAACACCACTTAAAGCGTAATTTTATGGCCATTGTCCATAACTGGCGCACCCTGATGAATGCCGATCGTAACCTGAGCTTCTTTACTGTCGGTTATGGTCGTATCAGTTTGATCGTTCCGGTATTTGCCGCCCTGCCCGCATTTCTGAATAAAACCGTGACGTTAGGCGGTTTGATGCAGATCCGCAGCGCATTTGGCCAGGTACATGGCGCACTGAGCTGGTTTATCCGCGTCTACTATTCACTGGTAGAGCTGTCAGCCAGTATGCAGCGTCTTACGCAGTTTCGTGAGGCTATTCGGGAACATCAATATGAACCTGAAGGACAGTCCGAGGGGAGCCAGTTAGAGGTCAAAACTCTCTCCTTCACCACTCCTGCTGGCAGCCCGTTGCTGTCTGATGTCGCTTTCTCTTGTGAGCCAGGCAGCTGGAATAAATTATCCGGCTACAGCGGTCTGGGTAAATCAACGCTGTTACGCACCCTGAATGGTCTCTGGCCTTATCACAAGGGGCACTGGCAGGCACAAGAAGGTATAAGTCTGTTATTACCTCAGCAAAGTTACCTCGGACAAGGCACTCTGGCGGAAATTCTCTGCTATCCGCTGGCCCCTGTCGGCGAGCGTGCAGTCCTGGCTGAGGTGCTGGAAAAAGTGGGACTATCCACCTGGAGCAACAGGCTGGATGAACAGCTAAACTGGGATCGTATATTCTCTGGCGGTGAACGCCAGCGACTGGCCTTTGCCCGGGCACTGATTGCACGTCCTGATACGCTGTATCTGGATGAAGCCACCAGTAGTCTCGATCATGACTCGGCCCGTCAGTTGCTGTCACTGATACGCCACGAACTGCCTGCAACAACCGTTATCGCCATCACGCATCAAAAAGAGCTGGACGATCTTTTTCCACAACACTTTGATCTCAGTGTATTCCGCCATGCATGACAGCATCTAACCAAAAACCCCACGCTTGCGCGTGGGGTTTGAGGCTGATAACAAAGCTAAAGTTATCTCTGATTATCAGCGCTTATTTACGAAAATAAACAGGAAAATCAATTCATTGATTTTCGGCTGATAACACAAAGAAGGAAAAACCACGTTTTTTTCTTCTTTGTCAGCAATCTGAAACCCCACGCTTGTGCGTGGGGTTTCAGACTGACTGACCTCACCGGGCACAACGGTGTGCCCTGACAGACTATTTCTGGCAGTGTGGACACCAGTAAAAGGGGCGTGAGGATAAAGTGGTTTTTTCTATCCTGTTCAAGCAACGCTCGCAGGGCTCACCCGCTCGATGGAAAACGTGGAAGCGAAATAACGCCCCGTGGTGTTTGCTTTCATCCACCTCTCCTCTGGTCTGATAAGAGTTTCTCGGGATATCCAGAATAGCCTGTGCCAGCCGGTCAAGCGCGTCATCAGCCAGTTCACCAGCATGATGCAAGGGGCTAATTTCGGCTTCCCAGAGAATTTCCGCCCGCAGATAGTTGCCTAATCCCGCCATAAAACTCTGGTCAAGCAGCAGTGTGCCGAGCTGCCGACGACGAAATTTGACGGACAAAAGACGGGATCTGACTTGTTCTGCAGTTAAGCGGTTGTCCAGAACATCCGGACCGACACGCTTTAAAAAGGGCTGCTGCTCTAACTGCGATTGCTCAAGAATTTCTATATCTGAGGCGCTGTAAAGCAAAATGGCTTTATCGTCCGTCTCAAGCCTTACGCGCAAAACCCGGTTGCTTTCCGGCAAGTCACCGGCGTTAACCACACGCCAGACACCGTATAGCTGGTTATGGGTATACAACGTCAGATCGTTAGAAAAGTGCGTCAGCATCGCTTTCCCGCGTGTCTCAATGCGCTCAATCGTTTTCCCTTCGAGCATATCTTCAAAGGGTTTTAAGGTTTCATAAGCAAACCAGACTCGGGTTAGCGGATGACCGGCTACCGCCTGCTCAAGATTATCCGCCGCCCGGCGTATTTCAGGACCTTCAGGCATCGTTCTCTCCTGGTCTGTGTTTCTTTAAACTGTTCTTACCCGGCGGGGAACCTGACGGAAAGTCGAATCCACGCCTTCTCCTCCTTAATATACCCAGCCAGGCTATGCTGGATTAGGAATATCAATAAAGGTTACGTCGAGATCCGTTTCCGTTGTCAGCCAGTCACTTAATGCCTGGATACCGCCACGTTCGGTCGCATGATGCCCTGCGGCATAAAAATGGATCCCCTGTTCACGTGCAGAATGAATAGTTTGTTCAGACACTTCCCCGGTAATAAAAGCATCGATCCCGAAACGGGCGGCATTATCGATAAATCCTTGCCCGCCGCCAGTACACCAGGCAACCCGCCGAATTTCATCCGGCCCGGTATCACCGCACCACAAAGGGGTGCGACCTAAACGCAATTCCAGCCAGGAAGCGAGCTCTACGCCAGATAATGCAGTAGGGAAAGTGCCCCATGGCACCAGCGGGTCAATTTCACCTTGGATTTCCACACCGAGCAATCGTCCAAGCTGGGCGTTATTCCCTAACTCGGCGTGCATATCCAGTGGCAAATGCCAGCCATAGAGATTGATATCATTGGCCAGTAAGGTTTTCAGGCGATTGCGTTTCATGCCGCGAATCACCGCAGGTTCACTTTTCCAGAAATAACCATGATGAACGATAACGGCGTCCGCCTGCTGACGAACGGCTTCATCCAGCAAGGCCTGGCAAGCCGTCACACCAGTAATAATTTTGCGGACATCACTCCGACCTTCAACCTGTAACCCATTGGGAGCAAAGTCGCTGATAGCGCTGCTATTAAGTTTTTCATTAATCAGACGCTCCAGTTCACTGTTTTTCATCATTCTTTGTTACTCTCTTATTTCGTTACGTGCCGCTTCATAAGCCGCAAGTGTGGCAATTCGTGCTTGTTTATGATCGATAATCGGTCGCGGGTAATCGAGCGTTTGCCGCTGTTTGTCAGCCCATTCCCAAGGGGTGTGTATCTCTTTTCCCGGGACCCGTGCCAGTTCCGGCAGCCAGTGACGAATAAAGGTACCGTCACTGTCAAAACGCTGCCCTTGGGTGGTCGGATTAAAGATACGAAAATAGGGTGCGGCATCGGTTCCGGTGGATGCAGCCCACTGCCAGCCACCATTGTTAGCGGCGAGGTCGCCATCAATCAATTGCGACATAAAATACCGCTCCCCTTCCCGCCAGTCTGCCAGTAAATCTTTCACCAGGAAACTGGCAACCACCATACGCAGACGGTTGTGCATCCAGCCGGTCTCATTTAGCTGGCGCATTGCGGCATCGACAATCGGATAACCGGTTTTGCCCTGCTGCCAGGCAAGCAACGCTTCAGGGTTATTATTCCAGCGGACTTTATCAGTCCAGGCAATAAACGGGCGATGGCGACATAAACGGGGATAAGCAACCAACAGGTGGCGATAGAACTCGCGCCAGATCAGCTCATTTAACCAAACTGCGCCAGCCTCGCCGTCCAGCGCTCGCGGGTGCTCTTTCAGTAAACGATGCAGACACTGGCGAGGGGAAAGCACGCCAATCGCCAGCCAGGCGGATAGCATGCTGGTTCCTTTAATTGCCGGGAAATCACGCTGTTCTGCGTAATCCACCACGGCCTTCTGGCAAAAAGTGCGTAGCTGCGCAATCGCCGCCCGTTCCCCCACCGGGAACAGCACCGGATCAAAGGACTGACGCGGATAGTCCAACTGATAAGGGGTAAATTCCTCCGCCTCACCCCGGGCTTGTGGAGCCGCAACGCATTCCGGTAACTGCTCTTGAAGACGTTTAATAAATGCCCGGCTAAAAGGGGTGAAAACTTTATACATTTCACGATTACCAGTCACTACACTGCCAGGTGGCAACAGTAAACTGTCATCAAATCCCTGGCAGACGACCTGCCCGTCAAGCTCACGCTCCAGTCGGGCATCGCGCTCGCGTTCGTTGACTTCGTACTGATAGTTGTAAAACAGTGCGCTGACACCTTGCTGCTGGCAAAACTGCTTAACTTCATCAATAGCAGCGGTGAAATCCGCTTGCTGTCTGATATGCAGCGCAATACCTCGTTCAGCCAGCTGCTCACCCAGCGCATTAAGGTGCTGATTGATAAACTCTGCCTGTCGGGGAGCCATATTATGCTGTTGCCATTGTTCTGGCGTCGCGATAAACAAGGCCAGTACCCGCGCATCGGGCGAACGACATGCAGCAGATAGCGCATAGTTATCATGCACGCGTAAGTCATTACGAAACCAAACCAGATGGGTCGTCATAGATCTCCTGCTTGCCATTATTTTGAATCAGCTATTGTGAATTACCGGAAGGTAACATCATCAACTGTAATAAAAATCTAGCGCGATATTCTGCCACAGAGTAGAGCCTCTGTCTGAAAACCGAATGTTATGATGTGAATGATGCAGGAAGGTTTTGACAAGAAACGCAAAAGGCACGCGAAACAGCCGCCCGCGTGCCTTTTATATCAAGAGGTATGGCAATGTCATACCAGGCTAAAACCGGAAGGTCAGAAAAAATCACCCGCAGCGGCTTCAGCCTGCTCCATCCATACCGGTTTATCGCTGGTTTTTGACCAGACGCGGTGTAAATAGCTATAAAAACGCGCTCTGTCTTTCCAGAACAGCATAACGGGTAAAGCAGCAACACCGACGGTGACAACCAGCAGGCGACGTAATATAACTTGCCAGGCAGGATAAACGGGATATAGAGACACAGGAACCTCCTCTGAATTTACGAACAGGTTTCGCATCGGGTGCAATGGTACTGCTAGTCGACTGAATAGGTTATTTTTCCAGAAGACTCCCAAATCAAACTTTTTTACAGCGCAAAATGTGATGCATTGCAAAATGCGAAAAATATATACTTGCTATCTGTAAAAATAATAACCTGAAAAACCAAACATTACAACTCATCCGACCAGAAAGTTCGAAGTCTTTTTACGCTTCGGTTTTAAGCGCCTGTTTATCCAACATTCCGAAGAAACCTTTATCCTTATACGTCATTTTTATACTTTTTTTACACCCTGCTATCTGACTTTTACGACATCTTTGCAACCAAAAATCTATCCTCACAGCAAATAGACATACACCCCAAATAACTCAAGTTGTTTGTAGACGAGCTGAACACAGGCCACTTGAAGTATGACGGGTATACACCGCTGGAGGTGGATTATGAGTATCGCCGTGATAACCGGTATCCTGTTGGTATTGCTCTTGCTGGCTTACCTGATTTATGCCCTGATTAATGCGGAGGCATTTTAATGGCTGCCTCCGGTTTTTTACTGATTGCCAGCTTTCTGCTGCTCCTGTTTATACTGGCTAAACCGCTCGGTTCTTTGCTCACCAGGCTTATCCTTGATGTCCCAGTTCCGGTCGTGAGTAAAATTGAACCTGTACTCTGTCGCTTAATCGGCTGTAACACTGAAGAAATGGGCTGGAAACGCTATCTGATGGCGATTCTGGCGATTAATTTTTTAGGGCTGATTCTGCTGTTTATTATCCTGATGATGCAGGCCCATCTGCCCCTTAACCCACAAAAACTCCCCGGGCTGTCCTGGGATTTGGCATTCAATACCGCAGTCAGTTTTGTCACCAATACCAACTGGCAGGCCTACGGCGGTGAAACAACGCTGAGCTATTTCAGCCAGATGATCGGTCTGACGGTGCAAAATTTTATCTCTGCAGCAACCGGCATCGCTGTCGTTTTTGCCTTGATTCGTGGTTTTGCGCGCAAATCCACGACAACGCTTGGCAATGCCTGGGTCGATTTAACGCGGATTACGCTGTATATCTTGCTACCAATATCCCTGGTACTTGCTCTGATTTTTATCAGTCAGGGAACACCTCAAACTCTCAACGCTTATCAGCCCTTTACGTCAATTGAAGGGGTGTCACACCTGTTACCAGTGGGGCCGGTCGCTTCACAAGAAGCCATTAAATTACTCGGCACTAACGGCGGGGGATTCTTCAACGCCAACTCGGCCCACCCTTTTGAAAACCCGACAGCCGTCAGCAACTTTATTCAGATGCTGGCAATATTCCTGATACCTACAGCCCTGTGCTTTGCGTTTGGTGAAGCCGTCGGAGACCGACGTCAGGGCCGAACCTTACTGTGGGTGATGTCACTTATTTTTGTGCTCTGTGTCACCGTCGTGATGTGGGCTGAACTCGAGGGCAACCCACATTTAATACCGCTGGGGGCCAGTAGCAGTATCAATATGGAAGGAAAAGAGAGCCGGTTCGGTATTCTTGCCAGCAGCTTATATGCAGTGGTAACCACGGCCGCCTCCTGTGGCGCAGTGAACACTATGCACGATTCCCTGACTGCTTTGGGTGGCATGATCCCCATGTGGTTGATGCAAATTGGTGAAGTGGTGTTTGGGGGCGTCGGTTCAGGGCTCTACGGTATGTTGCTTTTCGTTCTGCTGGCGGTATTTATTGCCGGTCTGATGATTGGTCGCTCGCCGGAATATCTGGGTAAAAAAATTGAAGTGTATGAGATGAAAATGACCGCCCTGGCCATTCTCGTCACTCCAACCCTGGTATTACTGGCAACCGCTCTGGCAATGATGACGGATGCCGGCCGTAGCGCCATCTTTAATCCGGGTATTCATGGTTTTAGCGAAGTGCTGTATGCCGTATCTTCCGCAGCTAATAATAACGGTAGCGCTTTTGCCGGCCTCAGTGCCAATACGCCGTTCTGGAATCTTCTGCTGGCGCTGTGTATGTGGATTGGCCGTTTCGGGGTAATTATTCCAGTAATGGCGATTGCCGGTTCACTGGCTACGAAAAAATCCCAGGCAGCCAGTCTCGGGACTTTACCCACCCATGGAGCCCTGTTTATCGGCTTACTGACAGGAACCGTACTGCTAGTCGGTGCGCTGACCTTTGTTCCCGCCCTCGCGTTAGGCCCCGTCGCGGAACATCTTTCTCTGATTAATATCTTCACAGTGAGGCAAGCATGAGTCGCAAACAACAGGCGCTGTTTGAACCTGAATTGATTCGCCGTGCGCTAATTGATTCAGTAAAAAAACTGTCTCCCAAGGTGCAATGGCGCAACCCGGTGATGTTCATTGTCTGGGTCGGGAGTATTATCACTACCCTGCTGGCGATGATGATGTTCGGTGGCAAACTGGCAGGAAATCCGATATTTACCGCGGCAATTAGTCTCTGGCTGTGGTTTACCGTTCTGTTCGCAAACTTTGCCGAAGCCCTGGCTGAAGGCCGCAGCAAAGCTCTGGCCAGTAGTCTGAAAGGGGTGAATAAAACCAACCAGGCAAATAAGCTTGCTTTCCCGCAATCCGATGCGCCATCTGAGTCAGTCTCTGCCGCCAGCCTGCGTAAAGGCGATTTCGTACTGGTGAAAGCCGGGGATACTATCCCCTGTGATGGCGAGGTGCTCGAAGGTGGCGCGTCGGTGGATGAAAGTGCCATTACCGGTGAGTCCGCTCCGGTCATTCGTGAGTCCGGTGGCGACTTTTCTTCGGTCACTGGCGGAACGCGTATTCTTTCCGACTGGTTAGTTATTCAATGTACGGTTAATCCGGGTGAAACCTTCCTCGACCGTATGATTGCCATGGTTGAGGGTGCCACTCGCCGTAAAACGCCTAACGAAATCGCACTGACCATCCTGTTAGTCGCCTTAACAATTATTTTCCTGCTGGTCACCGCGACATTATGGCCCTTCTCACAGTATGGCGGTACCGCCGCCAGTGTCACCGTACTGGTGGCGCTACTGGTTTGTCTGATCCCTACGACCATTGGCGGCTTATTGTCGGCCATTGGTGTGGCAGGCATGAGCCGTATGCTGGGTGTCAATGTTATAGCAACCAGTGGTCGGGCGGTTGAGGCATCCGGAGATGTGGATGTACTGTTACTGGATAAAACCGGAACTATTACCCTAGGTAACCGCCAGGCATCAGCCTTTTTACCCGCACCGGGTATTGAGGAGCGCACTCTGGCCGATGCCGCACAGCTCGCTTCACTGGCAGATGAAACACCAGAAGGCCGGAGTATTGTGGTTCTGGCAAAGCAACGCTTTAATCTACGTGAACGCGATGTGCAGAATCTGCACGCGACATTCGTTCCTTTTACGGCACAAACCCGTATGAGCGGTATTAATATTCAGGACCGGATGATCCGCAAAGGTTCAGTGGATGCAATTCGTCGCCATATTGAAGCTAATAAAGGCCATTTTCCTGCCAAGGTCGATCTTCTGGTCAAGGATGTGGCAAGCCTTGGGGGAACGCCCCTCGTAGTTGCTGAAAACGCTAACGTTTTAGGCGTGATAGCGCTAAAAGATATCGTTAAAGGCGGTATTAAAGAACGTTTTGCCGAATTACGTCAAATGGGGATCAAAACGGTGATGATCACCGGCGATAATCGCTTAACGGCAGCGGCGATTGCTGCTGAAGCCGGTGTCGATGATTTTCTTGCCGAGGCGACACCAGAAGCAAAACTTGCCTTGATCCGCCAGTATCAGGCTGAAGGTCGCCTGGTGGCAATGACCGGGGATGGCACTAACGATGCCCCGGCTCTGGCCCAGGCAGATGTCGCGGTTGCCATGAACTCCGGAACACAAGCCGCAAAAGAGGCAGGGAATATGGTGGATCTGGACTCTAACCCCACCAAGCTTATCGAAGTCGTACATATCGGAAAGCAGATGTTAATGACCCGCGGCTCGCTCACCACCTTCAGCATTGCCAATGATATCGCCAAATACTTTGCCATTATTCCGGCAGCTTTTGCCGCCACTTATCCGCAACTTAATGCGCTGAACATTATGCGGCTGCACTCCCCTGACTCAGCGATTCTCAGTGCCGTTATTTTTAACGCGCTGATCATTATTGCGCTTATCCCGCTGGCATTAACCGGGATCTGCTATAAACCGCTGAGCGCCTCCGCAATGTTACGCCGCAATTTATGGATTTATGGATTGGGTGGGCTGATAGTCCCGTTTATTGGCATCAAACTTATTGATCTGATCCTGACGGTGTCGGGTCTGGTTTAAGAGGATACAGAGATGGCTGTTTTTCGTCCGGCTTTACGGGTATTAATCTTATTAACATTGATAACGGGTGTCGCTTATCCCTTGGTGACCACATTACTTGGACAGTGGTGGTTCCAGCACCAGGCCAATGGCTCATTAATTATCGATAACGGTCAGATTCGCGGTTCAGCGCTGATTGGCCAGAATTTTACTGAAGCTAAATATTTTCATGGTCGTCCCTCTGCTACTGCAGATACCCCTTATAATCCACTGGCATCAGGGGGAAGTAATCTGGCAGCCAGCAACCCTGAACTGGATAAACAGATACAAGAACGAGTGAAAATATTACGCGCGGCAAATCCACAAGCCAGTGTGGCAATTCCGGTTGAATTACTGACTACCTCAGGGAGTGGTCTTGACGGACAACTGTCACCCGAGGCGGTCGCATGGCAGACTCCCCGAGTCGCACAAGCAAGGCACTTATCCATTGAGCAGGTGAACCGCCTGGTGGCTGAACATACCACCACGCCACTCGTGAATTTTATCGGTGTGCCCGTGGTCAATATTGTGCTACTGAACAGGGCACTGGATGCTCTCCAGACGCCATAACTAAGGATTGATAATGACCGAAGAGCCTCTGCGCCCCGATCCGGATAAGCTGCTGGAACATATCAGCCGTCAGCCCCGAGGAAAACTGAAAATTTTCTTCGGGGCTTGTGCCGGGGTCGGCAAGACTTACGCTATGTTGCAAGAAGCCCAGCGATTACGGGGCCAGGGGCTGGATATTCTGGTTGGTGTGATAGAAACCCACGGTCGCAAAGAAACGGCGGAACAACTTAAGGGACTGAATATTCAGCCCCTAAAACGCATAACTCACCGCGGACGTATGGTTCAAGAGTTTGACCTCGATGCTACCCTTGCCCGTAACCCGGCATTGATCCTAATGGATGAACTGGCACACAGTAATGCCCCAGGCTCTCGTCATCCTAAACGCTGGCAGGATGTAGAAGAGTTACTGAATGCCGGAATTGATGTTTTAACCACGGTAAATGTACAGCATCTGGAAAGTCTTAATGACGTGGTGGGTGGCATAACCGGTATTCAGGTGCGGGAGACCGTACCCGATCCGATTTTTGATGCTGCAGATGAAATCGTCCTCGTTGACCTGCCGCCGGATGACCTGCGTCAGCGTCTGCATGAAGGTAAAATCTATCTTTCTGGCCAGGCTGAACGGGCTATCGAACACTTCTTCCGTAAAGGCAATTTGATTGCCTTACGCGAGCTGGCGCTCAGACGTGCCGCCGATCGAGTTGATGAGCAGATGCGTGCCTGGCGCGAGACCCAGGGACAAGACAAAGTATGGCATACGCGAGATGCTATTTTGTTATGTATTGGCCACCATGCCGGTAATGAAAAACTGGTGCGCACTGCCGCCCGTCTGGCCGCCAAACTCGGCAGTGCCTGGCATGCGATTTATGTTGAAACACCCAAACTTCATCGCCTCCCTGAGCACCAGCGTCGCAGTATTCTTAGTGCCCTGCGGCTGGCTCAGGAACTTGGAGCCGAAACAGCAACCCTCGCCGACCCGAACAAAGAACAAGCGGTGGTACGTTATGCCCGTGAACATAATCTCGGCAAAATTATTCTCGGTCGTCATATCATCGGCCATTGGTGGCATGGCAGCACCTTTGCTGAGCGCCTGGGAAAATATGCCCCGGACCTGGATTTGGTGATTGTTGCTCTCGACGAGCAGGCATCCTTTACCCATACCAGAGTCACGGACACCCGAGGAATCGGTGAGAAATGGCGCTTACAGCTGCAAGGCTGTGCCGCGGCCGTGGTGTTATGCACTTTGATTACATGGGTCGCTAATCACTGGCTAGGGACCTTTGAAACCGCGAACCTGGTGATGATTTATTTACTCGGTGTCGTCATCATTGCCTTATTTTATGGTCGCTGGCCATCCGTGCTGGCAGCCATTATCAACGTTATCAGCTTTGATCTGTTTTTTATCGCCCCACATGGCACCCTTGCGGTGTCAGACATGCAGTATCTCCTGACCTTTGGTGTCATGCTGACTGTCGGTCTGGTGATTGGTAATCTGACCGCCGGAGTTCGTTATCAGGCACGTATCGCTCGCTATCGTGAGCAACGTACCCGACATCTTTATGAGATGTCAAAAGCCCTCGCAGATGACCGATCACCTTTAGAGGTAGCAACAACCAGCGTGCAGTTTATCAACTCCACTTTCCACGCGCGCAGCTTGCTACTGCTACCTGATAATAAGGGAAAACTGAACCGTATTTCTCAATCGGGAGAACCGACTCAGTGGGATGATGCCATCGCCCGCTGGAGTTTTGATAAAGGACAGCCAGCCGGAGCAGGAACCGATACCCTGCCTGCTGTGCCCTATCAAATCTTACCGCTTCGTACCCAGGAGCGAACTCTCGGACTATTGGTTATCGAAGCCGATAATCTGCGTCAGCTCGTGACACCGGAACAACAACGGTTGCTGGAAACTTTTACGCTATTAATCGCAACGACACTCGACAGATTGCTGCTGACAGCCAGTGAAGAACAGGCCCGCCTGGCCAGCGAACGCGAACAACTGCGTAACTCGTTACTGGCAGCCCTGTCCCATGACCTGCGCACTCCGCTGACCGTACTACTGGGCCAGTCAGAATTGCTGACAAAAAATCTTACCGATGAGGGTTCAACATATAGTTATCAGGCCGATGGTATCCGCCAGCATGTGTTAAATACTACGCGTTTGGTAAATAACCTGCTCGAGATGGCTCGTATTCAGTCCGGCGGTTTTACATTACGCAAAGAGTGGCTGACGCTGGAAGAAGTCATTGGCAGTGCCTTGCAGATGTTTGAACCTGCTTACGGGGGACGTCGTATTACTCTTGAATTGCCAGACCCGCTGATGTTGATTGAACTCGATGGTCCGTTGTTTGAGCGGGTATTGATTAATTTGCTGGAAAACGCTCTTAAATATGCAGGGCCAAACGCAGAGACAGGTATCCGGGCCAGAACTCAAAGCGACTCACTGCTTCTGGAGGTATGGGATAATGGTCCGGGCATTCCGCCAGATAAAGAACAGTTTATTTTTGATAAATTTTCCCGTGGTAACAAAGAGTCTGTTATTCCTGGTGTCGGGTTGGGACTGGCGATTTGTCGGGCCATAGTGTCGCTACACAACGGCACTATCTCTGTCACCCAGGCAGCGCAAGGCGGCGCCTGTTTTCAGATAATGTTACCCTTATCTTCTCCCCCGACTGTTGCTGATATTAACGAGGTCATGTGATAACCGTTTTAGTGATTGAGGATGAAAAAGAGATTGGTCGTTTTCTGCGCACTGCGCTGGAAGATGAATCCTTGCGGGTGTTTGATGCCGAAACATTACAGCGCGGGCTTATCGAGGCTGCGACCCGAAAACCTGATGTGGTTATTCTTGATTTGGGACTACCAGATGGTGATGGCGTAGAGTTTATTCGTGATTTTCGCCAATGGAGCCAGGCCCCGATAATCGTGTTGTCTGCACGTGACAACGAACAGGACAAGATTACCGCTCTTGACGCCGGCGCAGACGATTTTCTCAGTAAACCCTTTGGTATTGGTGAGCTACAGGCGCGATTACGCGTCGCCTTGCGACGTCATGCAAATCTGCTACAACCCGACCCCGTCTATCATTTTGACGGGATAACCGTTGATCTTGCCGCCCGCAGGATCGTACGCGGAGATGAGGATATTCATCTTACTCCGCTTGAGTTTCGACTGCTGGCAACCTTACTGAACAATCAGGGAAAAGTACTGACTCAGCGCCAGTTACTGAAGCAGATCTGGGGGCCGAATGCGGTTGAACATAGCCATTATCTACGTATTTATATGGGACATCTACGGCAAAAACTGGAACAAGATCCTGCCCGACCTCGTCATTTACTCACCGAGACAGGCGTTGGTTACCGTTTTGTTTTTTAACCCCCTTCTTCGCCTAAAGACGGGGATCCCTACAGCGTTCAGACCAAAACCTGACTCACCTCTGCCGCTGATTGCCAGGATCGGTATCGCACTGATGGTTGCCTCAGGCTAATCGTCTCTTCTGGCGTATTCAATCGTAAAGAGGCCCTGTTTCAGCTTCTTGATGTGTTATTGAAATCGGATTTGAGCCAGCCTTGATCCGGGAAGGACCGTCAATACACATGATGTGCTATGACCCCAGTGGTATCAGAATTGAATTCCATTATTCCGAGTAAACTATCCTTGAGGCTCTCTGTCGGGAGCCTTCTGTTTACTGCCTAATAGCCTTAGCTTACAGCATGGACTCCGTCGCGCTCAGCCACAACAACACCACCGAACAATAAAAGTCGGTCAACGCCCCTCTATTGCACCGCCAAATTTTTTGCGATACGAATAAGGTGATATCCCGACCGATTTGCGGAATGCCGCACGAAATCCGTCCATTGTTTCAAATCCGGTGGCTTCCATAATTTGCTCATCATTCAAATGATTACTTTCTAATAAATCACGCGCAAGATTCATTCGTGATTGAAGTATCCATCTCTTAGGAGTAATACCCATTGCCTCTTTAAAGCGTCTCAGAAAGGTGCGTTCTGACATTAATGCTCTTTCTGCCATACTTTTCACTGACAGGCTGCCCTTCAGGTTTTCAAGAGCCCACTCAAGTACCGGTGCAATCTCATCCCGTGGTTTTTGTGCAACAGGAGCGGGGATAAACTGAATTTGCCCTCCGGCGCGCTGAGGAGGCATAACTAAACGCCGGGCAACAATATTGGCAACATGCACACCATAATCGCGGCTGACCAAATGAAGGCAGGCATCGATACCGGCAGCACTACCCGCTGAGGTAATGATTTGTCCACTGTCGACATAAAGGACGTCAGGATCCACGGTAATGCCGGGATAGCGTTCTGCCAGTTCAGTCGTATAACGCCAGTGTGTGGTTGCCCGTTTACCCTCTAATAACCCCGCAGCAGCAAGCACAAAAACACCAGAGCAAATCGACACCAGCCGAACGCCCCGATGATAAGCATCACATAATGCATCGAGTAGCGTCTGGGGAGGCTTTTCGCCACGATTACGCCAGCCCGGAATAATAATCGTATTCACATCATGCAGAGACTCCAGCCCAAAGCGGGATACCACCTGAATCCCTTCCGAGACTTGCATGGGATAAGTATCAACAGACACTATCCGATATTGATACCAGGGAAAGTCAAATTCAGGACGAGGAAGACCAAATATTTCTAGCGCAATACCAAACTCGAATGTACACAGGCCATCATAGGCAAGGATAGCCACTAAATTTTGCTGATCTAACATTGGCGGAAAAATACCACTTATTGTCATTTCCGCCACTTTATCACCCTGAGTCTGTTTTATACAATCCAGATATATTCAGGTAAGAGGTTCCCGTTATGACAAGTTTAGTCAGTGAAATTCCGCCAGCAACACCTTCAGAATCACTACAACATTTTAGCCGCCGCTTAGCTTTTGAAACCGATTGTTCCGACGTCTATCAAAGTCAAAAAACAGGAAATATCGACTATGTATTAGTCGATGTAAGAAATAGTGCGGCATTTGCTAAAGCGCATGTTCCAGGAGCTATAAATATTCCGACCAGGACGATTACCAAGGAGAGCATGTCCACCTATCCACTCAACAGGTTATTTGTTGTCTACTGCGCCGGCCCTCATTGTAACGGCGTGCATCGGGCAGCCGTTCGCCTGGCGGGTCTGGGATATTCGGTAAAAGAAATGATCGGCGGCATGACCGGATGGGTTGATGAAGGACTTCCACTCCAGGGAGAAACGACATCTGAGCCTGGCAATGGATTTTCCTGCGAATGCTAAGCAGCCATATCAATATTCGGGGAGCCTTTACCTAAAACAGTCTCATTGGGAGTAGAGTCATACAATGAAAGCAGCCAGAAAAGCTCAAACGAAATCCTCGCAGGAAGAGAGTCGATGCCTGATAAAAAACTTAAAATAAACACAAAACGGATATATCGAAAATAATACGAGTGACTTACAGGATCATCGAGTAGGAGGCAGGATCACTCCTGCCGTCCTCTCACACCACCGTACGTACGGTTCCGTATACGGCGGTTCATG
>NZ_CANMLV010000033.1 GCF_947498825.1 uncultured Cedecea sp.
TTTGAAATAAATACGCTCTTTTGCTCAACCTGCACTGAAAAATGTGTCTCGCTCATGGCCTTACAGATAAACGGGGGATAAACTGAAACCCATTCAGCGCCGGCTATAAAGACTGTTTTATGCCTGTATGTTTACTCTGTCCAGCGTTGCTGCCTTCATTCAGGGAACGGATGTTTTTTAATAAATAATCAAAGAAATCATCCAGGTTATAATTATACGCTTTTAAGAAAAATATTATATCGCTTAACGGGATGCCGGTTTTGTTTCGTTCGTAACGGGAAATATGCTGCTGGCTTTTAGACAAGAGCGCCCCCATTTGTTTTCCGGTTAACCCACACTCAAGGCGCTTACATTTAAAATAACCACTCATTAACATATTTAATCTGTCATCGATAATTTGTCGGTCATTCATATTTCCCCCCTGAGTATTGCCTGTTTTTGTTGAGTAGATTTAATCAGAATAGTCGCATTGCGTAAAATCGATTAAAACATTCAAAATGTACAAATGTGATAGTTTGCATCTATTGATGCAAGTTTATTGATCGGCTGAGACGATCGAAATCATCCGGGAAATAAAGTAACGCATTGATTTAGCTGCGCTTAAATTTAATTTTATATTATTGTACTGAATGTGTTAATTAACTGATAATACGCTTTTTTCGCGTATGAAAAGTCGAATATAATTTATTTTAATATGATAGCAGAGTTTTAAATTGCTTTTATTGCTTTGCTTGGCTCATTATTCCGTAGATTTTATATATGACAAACATTAGGCCTGGTCATTGGCTTTAATCCGGATTTATTCACTATCAGCATGCTTTTTTACAAGAATAAATCACCAAATAAACATTAATATAACAACTTATTGCGCAAATGTTACAAACCCTATTTTTGAATAACGTAATCCGTAGTGAATATATTTTCTCACTCTCTGGTTATGGGAGGCAGATCGAATACACACCGCCTCATCATCACTGAGCCTGAATATTTAATGCCCCGCGTGGTGAGGAAATGTCATGCATAAAGTGGTTCATTGATGTGGCGGGTTTGATGTCTGTGTTCATTTCCCTGAAACGGGATCGCCATCATTATTTTTTCACCTCAATATTGACAGAGAACCATATAATCAAACACGATTTACAGAAATGCAGATGGCTGACACGCTAAAAACACCTGAACCCAATATAAAAACGAAAGAAACCTTCCGTTATAACAGAAGCCGTCATGCAATACGCCACGAAGTGAACGTCAAATATGACGGAATGAAAGCGAGTAAGGTTAACTAATTAAACGAGCCGGAAAGTAAAGCCCCGGATGAAAAGTGCCTGCGGACGTTATTCTGGGTTACCTTTCACTTTTTTGTGTAACGTTGATTAAAGAAAATGCATTCCACGCTCTTCGAAAGAAAAGCGGTTTCACGGCATGATTCTCGCTCAATATTTGTCATCAGCAAGCGCACACCCAGGATCACCTTATAGTCTGATTTTCAGAGTATGAAAGTCTATATGTCGCTCAAGGCAGTACTTGGGGGCATCTGTCGGTTAAACATATATAACCCTCTCTCTTTCTTACTCAGGAGTGGCGTGCTGGCTAGCCCTGAAGTCTTTGTGTCCATTTCCCCTGAACTGATGTTTTGAGATTTTTTTCTGAATAAAGATTTTTATCCTTATGCCGAAAATAGTCTCAACTCTCCCTTTTCCAGTAAAGAACCATGAAAATCTCAACGCGACTCAGTTTCGGTTTTGGTACGTTAATCATTTTCTTCTCCATATGCATAGTGGTTGCCATTTATTCTTTGTATCAGGCAAAAAGCACCCTTGAATCTGTGGTTCAAGGAGATATGGAAAAAACAAAACTGATCACAGACCTGACGCTTATTCAGCGTGATATGGCGATAACAGTAAGAAACCTTGCATTATTTACCGACGAAAAAGGTATTGAGGAGCAATCAGCCCGGCTTGAAAAATTAAAACAACAGTTCACCGATAACAGTACGCTGCTGGGGCAGATGATAGACCGGTCTGTTAATAGCACTGAATTTAAAGCATTTGAATCGATAGAGAGCAGCGAAAAAAATGCGCTGGATTCGTTCAGCAACACTATCCCCATAGCCTTAGGGCACGATAATGAAGCCACAGTGAAGTTTCTTCTGGAGATAGTAAGACCGGCTCAAGTCCCACTGATTGACGGCCTGGCCCTTATGAGCCAGGAACTCACTCGGCGGTCTGATGATGCGGTTGCAGAAAACAGTATAACGACTGAACGAGCCTATATTATTTTACTGGTGTTGTTAGTCATCGCCGTGGTGTTTGGCCTGTCCGCCAGTATTTATTTGATTCGTAAACTGATGGGCGAACTCGGAGGGGAACCTGCCGATGCCCAGCGTCTCGCGTATGGAATTTCACAGGGAGACCTGACCTCAGCCGTTCAGCTACGAAAAAATGATACCCGCAGTCTGATGGCCTCGCTATCCAGAATGCAGGATCAGCTTCGCAGCATCGTTTCAGAGATTAAGGATGGTTCTACTTCTGTTGCGCTGTCGTCAAATGAAATCTCAAAAGGTAACAATGAGCTGGCCTCGCGCACGGAAGAACAAGCGGCTGCACTTCAGCAAACAGCAGCAAGCATGGAACAGTTAACGGCCACCGTTCAGAGTAACAGCACAATGGCCAGACAAACGGCAAATGCAGCAAGGGATACGGCTTCGCTAGTAAAAAATGGCGAAAAAGATATCAGACGCATGTCGGATACTATGGGTGATATTTCGCAAAGTGCCGCTAAGGTGAAGGACATTACTTCAGTCATCGAGAGTATTGCATTTCAGACCAATATCCTTGCGCTCAACGCTGCGGTAGAAGCTGCGCGCGCTGGTGAAAGCGGACGTGGATTTGCTGTGGTAGCATCGGAAGTCAGGACCCTGGCGCAACGCAGCTCCACGGCGGCAAAAGATATTAAGTCCCTGATAGAGCAGACGGTGAGTCAGGTTGAATGCGGTGTAATGGTAGCCAATGAAACCGGTCAAAACAGCATGAAAGTTATTAATCTGGTTGAAGAACTCGCCACATCAATGGATGACATAGCTCAGTCATCGGCTGAGCAGATGCAGGGGATCTCCCAGGTGAGTGTGGCTGTGAGCCAGATGGATGGGGTAACGCAGAATAACTCCGCATTGGTGGAGGAATCCTCAACTGCCTCTCAGTCACTTTCTGAGCAGGCCCAGAGTCTGCGTCTCATCGTGGAAACATTCAAGCTATGAATCAATAACACTTATTGCCGCCCCTGGGGATAAGTGACTTACAAATATCATTATCAGGCATTGTGTGTTGCTAACAACGCTGAGCATAGCTACAGGTCGGGGGATATCCGGTGCCTGTGGCTATGTTGTGACATCTTGCAGGCGTAGTAAGACGGGCTCTGGCGCGGACAAGCAACAACTGGACAAAATTTTCTGTTGATTGCGTATTCCCGCCAGGCCAACAGCACCTGGCAAGATATGAATGACAGCAGAATAAATACCGTCAGTAATGTGTCATCACCACCAGCGGAGAGCGACTATTTAATGCCCGTGTTTCATCATATCCAGCGTCAGTAATTTCAGGTTTTCACCTTGCTGGAAATGACCGCTTACGTTCCCTGCAATGCCATTCTCCAGAGTAAGAGAATCCACCAGATTGAGCTTGGACTGCGAAGATGAGCTGGAGAAATCAAGTTCATCAAAATTAACCCATACAATATTCGGCCGCGTTGTTGACTCGAAGACATAGCGACGGTGGGTTAAATCCATCACAACCTGCCACAGTGTTTGCGAAGCATCAGGTTTGCCCGGATCGGGCATGCGGAAAGGCTGAGCCACATTGCGCATTACGCTGAACATTGCAGCAATAGCTTCAGTTTGTGATGCAGGCTGACTCAGGCGGCTGACGTAGTAACTGGCTCTGGCAAAACGGTCGCTGGCCAATGTAGAACCAGGCAGAGGTTGTTCACCACCCAATCCACTGAAAGAGCGAACCTGAACCAGTTGCTTATCATAGGTGGGTGAGTTCGTCATCACGCGATATTCCGGACTGTGATAGATAACTGCCTTTCCGGCGCTGTATTCGATGATACATGAGTCACCTTTGGCATCATCCAGTGCGAGATGGATAGTCGGAGGGCTTCCACCGGTGGGATCCTCCATTTGAATAACTTGCACCCCAGACTTCTCAGTCCAGTCAACCGCCTCAGCGACAGTTGAAAAGTTATCGAGAAAATATTGTAACCAGATAGCCTGACTCAGTTGCGTACGGGAAGGGTCTGGTTCACCGTAGTCGGACTCCGCAAGCCATAAAATATGACCTGCAAGGCCAGCTTCATTCATACCATCCACAGAGATGAGATCAAACGCCGTGGCCACTACGCTTCCGTAACGGGAGGTCCAGGTCAGAGCGCCATTTACACCATCATTGCGAGTGATCCCCCGAGGCTGCATCCAGAGGTTCGTCATCAGATCCTTCCGGAAGTCCATATTACGCCCAACAATAACAGCACCATTCGCATCCGGCCAAACAACACGTGTACACATAATTATCCCCTGATTCTGTTGTCGACGAGAAAAGTATCATGGAGGATATCCTATGTCATAGAAAATGGATTTAACAGCAGTCGCCATGCTGATTGAATATTCTCCAGAAGCGCAAATCTGGCTAAAAGTTGACGTCTGAAGGTTATATTTTCGTTCCCGCTGGCCTTGTATACCGTAACGCCTCGACAATCAGTCGGAAAGCGGGCGAAGGCTGGCGCCGGCTCGGATAATAGAGAAAGTAACCCGGAGAGGGCTCGCACCACTCTTCAAGCACGCGGATAAGCCGCCCTTCTTCAATGTGTGGGGCAAATTCTTCTTCCGGCAGCGAGGCGATGCCGGCTCCCATCAGCGCTGCCTCAACCATAGGAGGGGTCGTGTTAAAAATCAGCTGTCCGTCTACACGCACGCTTTGGAGCTTTCCCTGCCGGATAAAATCCCAAGTGTATATTCCCCCGCCGGACTGCATACGCATATTAATGCAGTTATGTTTCAGCAGATCGTGAGGCTTTTCGGGCCTGGGGTACTTTTTAAAGTAGTCCGGTGAAGCAGCAATGGCAACACGCAGCGGCGGGCCAATCGGTACCGCAATCATGTCTTTATCTATGGTGTCACCCAGTCGTATGCCCATATCAAAACGATCCGCCACGATATCCAGGAAACCATAGTTAATATCATACTCTACCCTGATGTCCGGATATTCCTGCAATAACGGCGTAATTTTCAGCAACAGCAGTGTCCGCAGGACATGGTCTCCGCAAGTGATCCGCACCGTACCTCCCGGCTTGTCGCGCATTTCGGTCAGCGCGTCCAACTCGGATTCAATTTCATCAAACCGATGGCCGATGGTATTTAACAGGCGCTCGCCAGCAGCGGTCGGAGAAACGCTTCGCGTGGTACGGTTCAGTAATCTTATATCCAGCTGTGCTTCAAGACCGTTAATCGCCTGACTCAACGCCGACTGTGTCACGCCCAGCAAAGCAGCCGCCCGGGTAAAACTCCCTTCGCGCGCAATGGTCACGAAGTACATCAGGTCGTTAAGGTTTCGTCTGGCCATCATGTTCAACTTCTGCTCAAAAGTCTTTATTAATTAGCTTAGCTTATAAGGTTATTCAGTATAAATAAGCTAGTCACCACAGACAACATTACGGATGATAACTGCCATGAACATGCTTCCACACACACCTAACTGGTCACGTACTCTTTTGCCTCTGGGGAAAATCGATCAGGGTCTGGAGATCCTCTCACAACCCGGCCCCTACAACCTGCATATAGAGCGAATGGCTCCCTGAATCTCACCTGTAATGTTACGCGAAAGGATTATCTGTCATGACTAAAAATATTATTACCCATGATGTGAAACTGTCTGCTGTCCCGGATACACGCCGGCGCACAATGCTAAAACTCACCGCAGCCGGAATGGTAGCAGCAGGTGTCAGTATGATGCTTCCTGCCAGTGCACAGGCACAGAAAGACCTGCCGCTCACCGATGAGTGGGACAAGGTTTTTAAGAAAAGCGGCCGGGTTGAACATCGCAAAGTGACGTTCAAGAACCGTTACGGCATCACCCTCGTTGCCGATATTTATCAGCCAAAGAATACCACCGGAAAGCTTCCTGCTCTCGCAGTAGGCGGGCCATTCGGGGCCGTAAAAGAGCAATCTTCCGGTTTGTACGCGCAGACCATGGCAGAACGCGGTTTTATCACGCTGGCATTTGACCCTTCTTATACCGGCGAGAGCGGAGGCGAACCACGTAACGTGACTTCACCGGATATCAGCGTAGAAGATTTCAGCGCAGCGGTTGATTGCCTGGGCCTGCAGCCGAATGTTGATCGGGAGCGCATCGGTATCATCGGTATCTGCGGCTGGGGCGGAATGGCATTGAGCGCGGCCGCAGTGGATAAACGTATCAAAGCTGTTGTTGCCAGCACCATGTATGACATAACACGGGTTGTGTCTAAGGGATACAACGACAGCGTTACGCCTGAGCAGCGTATGCAGACACTGGTCACTTTAAGCCAGCAGCGCTGGAAGGACGCTGAAACCGGTAAACCAGCGTATCAGGCCCCTTATAATGTGCTTAAGGGGGGAGACGCGCCCTTCCTGATTGAGTATCACGATTACTACATGACCCCACGTGGCTACCATCCTCGTGCCGTTAACTCCGGAAATGCCTGGACGCAGACCATGCCGTTGCCGTTTATGAATATGCCCATACTAACCTATATCCGGGAAATCTCGCCGCGACCTGTACTTTTTATTCATGGAGAAAAAGCCCATTCGCGCTATTTCAGCGAAACAGCCTTTGCAGCAGCGGCGGAGCCCAAGGAGATGGTTATCATTCCCGATGCGGTTCACGTCGATCTCTACGACCAAATGGACAAAATTCCTTTTGACAAATTGACCGTTTTTTTCAGAGAGAATCTGGCCGCCATGGCATAAAACTTCTGGACTGAGCGCCACTTACATCTCCGTATAATTGATCCTGACTGCACACAGACGACTCAGTGTGCAGTCGACCCTTTTTAAAAATAAAGAGCATCCTATGAATTTAGCGCGTTCAGAAGCTTCTGAAGACACGACCACGTCCCATGAAGTTCCTTCATTCTGGAGTGGCGTCTTTGCCATGTCAGTTTGCGCTTTTACGCTGGTCAGTTCAGAATTTCTGCCGGTGAGTCTGCTGACACCTATAGCAGCAGATCTGCACGTCAGCGAAGGTATGACCGGACAGGGCATTGCCATTTCGGGTCTGTTTGCCGTCCTCACCAGTCTGTTTATCCCGGTAATTGCCGGCAGTCTTAACCGCAAAATGCTGTTACTGATGCTGACATTTGCCATGGGGCTGTCGGGTATCGTTGTTGCACTCGCACCTAACTACTCAACCTATATGCTGGGTCGTGCACTAATCGGAATAGCGGTTGGCGGCTTCTGGTCTATGTCAGCAGCCGCAGCCATTCACATGGTTCCAAAACGTGATATACCGCGTGCGCTGGCGCTGATTAACGGTGGTAACGCGCTTGCGACCGTTATCGCCGCACCAATGGGCGCATGGCTTGACACCCTCATCGGATGGCGCGGCGCGTTTTTGTACCTGGTGCCTGTCTCCCTCATCGCCTTTGCCTGGCAATGGAAAGCGCTGCCGTCGATGCCCGCCCCCGCACGCGCGCCGGGTATCGCCAATGTATTCAACGTGTTTACCCTGTTCAGACATCCTGGTGTCATCGTGGGTATGCTAGCAAGCAGTTTGCTGTTTATGGGACAGTTCGGTCTGTTTACTTACATACGACCTTTTCTGGAAACCGTCACTGACGTACAGGGTACAAACATATCCCTTATCCTGTTGGTTATCGGCACAGCGGGTCTCATCGGTACAATATTGATTGGCCGGATCCTGCAACGTGCGTTTTATCAGACGTTGGTCGTCATTCCTGCGTTAATGGCGCTTATCGCCCTGGCGTTGATTAAATTCGGTGATGCTACCGGTGTTGTTATCGCACTTCTTGCACTCTGGGGGCTAACCGGCACTTCTGCCCCCGTGGGATGGTGGGCCTGGATTACACGGGTATTCCCGGATGATGCTGAAGCAGGTGGCGGATTGTTTGTCGCCGTTGTGCAAATGTCTATTGCACTGGGATCAACCCTTGGCGGGCTATTCTTCGAGAGCGGTGGTTATCGCAATACCTTCTTTGCCAGTGCAGTTGTCCTCGTAGCCTGCTCTGTACTGACTATTTTGACAGCACGTAAGTTCTCCAGGCATCACTGATGAATGACGGTTATCATCGATAATCTGTGCGGCCATTGCTCAATGCACTGTCCTGACATAAAGCCCGGTGCTCTCAGCCCGGGTAACTCTCTTTTGCAAACCCAAGGTTATTTCTTTCCCTGTTGATGCCAATATGGCACACAAACACGACTATCCATTACAACAGTCTGTTTCTGTAGAAATGGACTCTGGCAGCGATCTATCGTGTTATGAAAAATATTATTGAATATAGATCTGACCGTAATAAAAAGTGACTTTGCCAGATATCTGGCTTCGCAGTTAGCAATAAGTATCACAGGAAATTATCCTTGATAACCTGTAAGCCACTTTTTCAGGTTATTAGCAGAATAGCCGTGAGATTATCTTCGTTTTATTCAATAGGAACAATCTTGTTTATTGTCATTAGCGGTTCGTTCGCCTTATAGCGCCGTTGACGAAATATGAATTCATAAATGTGTTAATACTTGGCAAAAGGTATTGTGCATATTTTCCCCCAGCGTTTTATTATTTAATCTAAAACACCTTTTCATTTTATACACTTCCCTGCCTGACAGCTTAACTTCCTGGCAATATGATGAGTGAAGAGAAAAAAAACAGTCAGACAAATTCAACGATCGGCCTGACTGTCTAAGATACAAAAATTGAAAAAATACTTTGTGGTTATATCAAATGTAACCGGAGTGGTTCAATCAACAAATCATTAACATGGCAACACATTGCACAGAGTAATATAACTTAATCAATAACATCTGACCTCCGGGACAGCCCTCTTTAGCTGTGATACCCCGCGATTTATATTCATACTATTTTAGGATTTTTATCAAATTTTCATAACCAGATAAACGCGATACTATAAACTTAATCTCCTTATATTGAGAATGTTCCTATAAATTGCGATTCATCAATTATAAAAAAATTAAAAATAGTTATAAATTAAGTAGATGATTGAAAAGGTATGTTTATTGCAAAGATACTGACCAGTTGTTATGATAAATATCAGTCGATATGTTTATTACAAAAGTACCATTTATGATGTTTACCTATTTTGATCCTGGCCACTTGGCCATATTTCTCCAATGGCAAAAGTAAATGTCTTACTCTGTATATTGACATTTCACATTTATCAGCCAATTCACGAGTGAGTAAGCCTTCAGATTCATGTTCTTTTAGCACAGAAAGAATATGTTCCTGTTCAGGCACACTTACCCCGGAGAATTTATTGATGTCCATTGCGGCCATCAATGCCTTTACACTCACAATAGCAGCACCAAAATTACGATGTGAATCAGAGTTAGCGGACGCAGTTGCAGTCTTCATGTAGCAATTCCTTTTTCTGTCATTCAACTGATTTTTTGTAGCAATACGATGGTAAGATACCCCTAACAATGCAGCAACATTAACTTAAAATTTCACATTTTACAGAGTTTTTACCTTATATTTACATTGGATTTAGTCTTATACCAATTTTAGTAGCGCAAAATAATGGTTTTATAGGGAGATAAAAATGCGGTTCAATATAGAGGGATTTATTGTTTTTGATTCTGAAGAGGCCTGTCTGGTCAACTTGCTGACGGGTGATTGTATTGAATTGTCCGCGACATCAACTCGCCTTCTGGCAAGTCTGTTACAATATCGCGGAGATATCATTTCGCGTATTGATATCTTTCAAACCGTGTTTGAACAGTTCGGAGCCAGAGCCTCTAACAGTAATCTTAATCAATATATTTCAACACTCCGTCGCAGTCTGGCCGACCTTGGTATTGAGAAAGATGTGATTATTACGGTTCCACGAATAGGTTTTAAGATCTCTGAGGAAGTTATTGTTACTACCGATGACGATCACCACTCGTCATTTACCCTTCCCGTCATTAGTCCGCAGCCACCTAAAAGAAACTTCATTTTACATTTTCGTCAAATATTTTCTTTTATCTTACTATTTTTCATCAGTATTTCTGTATTTGTTTATCTGTTTTTTTATAAAAACAAGACAGGTGAAGAAATCATCAAACAAGATGAATGTAACATTTATATCCCGAACTACGTCTCAAGGGCGGAAATATTAAATCATATTAAAAATAAACCACCGTTACCTTCAGTCATTGACTGTTCGACGCCCAAAAAAATTTACTTCTTAACCAGAGAGGTCAATGGTACTCAAGGGTTAGGTACTTATATCAATACATTCATCCTGGCATGTAGTTTTAACAATACCCAATGCCATAGCTATTACTATAAAGAGATAAAAAATGCGTAAATATTTATTGACATATTCTTTTTTCGTGATGGCAGGCATCTTATTATGCTTTTTTTACTTTCATATTAGTAAGCAAAAAGTATTTTCTTGCGACGCTAAGTACAATCTCATCCAATATGTGAATAACGATGTTCTGCTTTCGGAGGGAATACTGTCTGCTGAATTATCTGATGGCGTTTTTTTAATCAATTTTGAGGGTTTCATTACCAGTAATAGTAAAAACTACATCCTCTCTCGTAACATCGATTTGAGATTGAAAAAATATAACAATAGTAACCACCTTTACTACATTACGGATATGAAAGTCATTCTTCACGATCACGATAGTACGCCTGAAAATATTGCTCAACAGAGCCTCTTTGGCAGCCTGGGCAATGATAAAATCATCTATATTGACCGAGTTAACGATGATACGATTTTATTCGGTAATCAAATGTTATCTCAATATGGTTGTGAGCGAAAATAAGTGCCACATGAAAGGATCGCTGATGTCCTGGTCGCGCAATGTCATCGCAGGTTATCCAGGTTTTCAGACTACAGTTGGAGAGATAATGGAGTGAGTAAGTGCACAAAACAGCTTATCCACTCCATCTAAGGCTTAGGCGCTCAGACCGCCATCCAGCACCAGAGTTTGTCCTGTCATGTATTGACTGCCCTCACCGATTAAAAAGGCCACGGTCTGGATAACATCGTCAGTTTCCCCCAGCCTGCGCAAAGGTATCGCCTGGCGTAACTCTTTAAGTTTTTGTGCAGGTATATCGTCCAGCATTGAAGTGCGGATCAAGCCTGGTGCCAGGCAGTTTACCCGAATACCAAACCGCGCGACCTCTAGCGCCAGTGAACGTGCCATGCCGCTCATCGCAGCTTTACTCGCCGCGTACGCCGTCTGGCCTACGTTACCCTTCAGTGCACTGATCGAGGACATCAGAACCACCGAACCACGCTTCTGTACCTGCATTGCCGGGATCAGGATCCGATTCCAGTTAATCATGGAAACCACATTGGTTTCCAGCACCTCACGCCAAACAGCCGCATTCTGATGAATATGCAGTCCGTCGCGGGCGATCCCCGCGTTATGGATTATCGCTTCCGGCGCGCCGTATTTCTCCAGCAGCTCTTGCGCCTGCTGCTCAACCCGTGTCTCATCATTACCGTCACAGACAATTCCCTGTACCCAATGGGATGAATTGCTGTCCGCCATATGCGTCTGCACACCTTGAATCGCGCTTTCATCGCGCCCGGTAAAGACGACGTTCCAGTTTTGCCCTAACCCTGTTACGAGTGCCTGACCTATGCCTCGGCTACCCCCTGTAATCAGTATCCATTTATCCGTCATATCAGTTACCTGATACTTTAAGGATATGCTGACAGAGTTCGCGCAGGGTTATATTTGGATTATTGATAAACCAGTCGGCATCCAGGGTAATATTGTATTCACGCTTTGCCAGCACCATTAGCTCAACGTAATCAAGACTGTCTAGCTTCAGTTGCATGAGAGGAGTATCTCCAGTTACCTCATCAGGCTCGAGATCTTTGGCATCACAAATCATTTCACAAACTTTTGTCAAAATGTTTTTATACTTAGTCATAATTTATCCTTAATTATCAATTAGTAACTTGGCCTATTTTTAATGTGACGACATTCGTCATTATCATGTTCTCTTGCTGTGCAGCGGCGGCAATACGTACTACAGCCCCTGTTTCTACTTGACCCACCACCAGTGAAGGTAGCAACCAGAGAGAGAGTGACTCAGGGTCGATCAACGGTCTTTTCTGTGCAAGGCGCGCATCGAACACCACTTCCTGATGCGTTTGCAGTACCGGATAACGGGCAAAAATGTCCTGTAATGAGATATCTTCCGGACCCAACAAAGCCGCAATGCTTTCCTGGCGCAGCAGTGCCTTGTCACTAATTAACTGACGGAAAAGCAGCGCGTCGAGAAACTGCCACTGCGCTAAATCAGGCCAGCTATCATTAAATTGAGATTGCAAGGCGAGCACTGTCTCAGGTGAGAGTGCACTGGGTTGCTTATCGACCAGCGATTCAGGTTCAGCGACCAGGCTCATCTGGCATGACAAACAGACTTCATCGTTCTGAGGATCGCTGACCGTGGCTGCGGATAAAACGCGATTCTTCGCTACGCCTGATGCTAATAACCAGTCAGTATCACACCAGAGCGGCTGACGCAGACGAACCAGGCATTTCAGATAACCTTCTGTATTGGATAACGAAGATGGCAGTCGTCTTTGAGCATCCTGTTTCACGTCCAGTAAAGCCCGCATACCATGAACACTCAGACTCTCTCCCCCCATAGCGCGCGCGGCAGCAAGATCGAAATGAATCGGGTTATCATCGCCAGAAAATGCTCCCCAACGCTTTGCATCAGCAAGGGTGTAATGCAACCGTGTCACGCGTGTTTCTCCAGTATCAAGGCAGCATTTGAACCACCAAAGCCAAAGCTCAGATTCATTACCCGACGAACATCGCCTTGGCGATGTCCTTCTGCGATATAGTCAAGGTCACACAACGGATCGGGATCGGTTAAGTGGGCTGTTGCTGGCATAATTCCGGTTTCCATCGCCTGTAGGCAGACTATCGTTTCAAAGCTACCGGCTGCAGCTATCAAATGCCCGGAATAAGCCTTAGTACTGGATACAGGTATGCGATAGGCTTCGTCACCCAGTGCCTTTTTCAGCGATTGGGTTTCATTAATATCGTTAAGTGGCGTGGATGTACCGTGAGCGTTGATATAGTCGAGATCGGAAGGTTGAAGCTCCGCACTGTTCAGGGCCCACTTAATCGTCTGCTCGCGAGCAACACAGTCTTCAGCAGGCGACGTAAAATCCGCAGCATCAGTGAAATTGGCATAACCCGTGATTTCGGCAAGAATTATCGCTCCCCGGGCAAGCGCACTTTCACGCTCTTCCAGACACAGCACCGCACCACCTTCTGAAAGTACAAACCCGCTACGGTGTGAATTGAACGGGCAGCTGGCTCGCTCTGGTGATTGAGATTCACGGCTCAGAGCCCCGAGTACATCGATATTCCACACAGAGAAAAGCGTGTTTAACGACTCTCCGGCACCTGCCAGCATCATGCTCGCACGCCCGTAACGAATCGCATCATAGGCTTCGCCTATTGCAATAGTGCCCGTGGCACAGGCCGCTACCGGAGTATTCTGATAACCCCGTAAATTCCAAAGCTGACTACAAGCAGCAGTGGTCACATTGGGCATAGCAAAAAAGCAGTTAAAAGGGGAAGAAACGCCTGTGCTGTTAAACTCCGGTACCGCCAGACAGTTTTCATCCATTCCTGCCCAGCCAGTTCCGATGACTGTGCCGCACATCAGCGGATCATAGAATGACGTAGGCCCGTCACCGTCAAAGGCCATCGCCACCGCTTCCCGTGCAGCGGTCAGTGCCAGACGCGCATGACGTGGCAGACGACGACGAATAACGGCAGGAACCCCTTTGAGGCTAGGTTCATTGTCAATTCGCCCAACAAAATGGGTATGAATGCCGTGCGCGGACAGGTCGATATAGCGGTAACCTTGACGATAATCCATGATAGCTTGCCAGCTTTCGGCAGCGTTATTACCAAGGGGAGTCACCGCGCCATAGCCGGTTATTACTACGCGATAAGGAGATTTAATGTGACTCATTCTGGGATGTCCTCTGTTGCAAATTAGCGCCTCCCTGTGCAAGCCAAAGCTGCAAAGTGGCATAAAGATAATCGTATTGGTTCTGTGCCAGACTGTTTTGCACATCAAGCAGCGCATCCTGGGCATTCAGCAGGGTCTGGTAATCCACCTTGCCTGCCCGGTAGCGGCTTTCAGTCAGTGTCAGACGCTGCTGACTCAAAAGCAGCGATTGCTGCAGACGCACACGCTGCTCGTCGGCGTCCAGTCGTTTCACCATCGCATTGTCCACTTCTGACAACGCGGTATAAGCCGTTTGGCGGAAATTCACCGCTTCCTGCTGCACCTTTAAGCCAGCCTGTTCTACAGTGAGCTGCACCCTATTCCACTGGATAAAAGGTGCACCGACGCTACCACCAACAACCCGCATCGGATTGTTAAACCACTGCTGGAATATCTGGCTACCAGCACTGAGTGTTCCCTGTAGTGAAAGCGTGGGATAGAAGCTCAGTCGTGCAGCATCTGATCCCGCCAGCGCTGCTCGCAGGCGAGACTCCGCCGCCTGGAGATCGGGTCGGTTAGCAAGCACTGCCAGCGGCGTAATGCTTTCGATGGCAACATGCTGGCTAACATCCAGTTCAGTGGCCTCATCGGCATGTTGCACAGGAGGACGGTTCAGTAGCACCGCCAGCGCATTACGGGAAGTTGCCCGCTGCTGTTTCATGCTAAGTAGCGAATTCTCACTGTTGATGACCGTTTGCCGAGCTTGCAGTACATCCAGAAAACTCACTTTACCTGCCCGTTCCCTGGACTCAATCTGGGCCAGGGTCTGCCTGGCAATATCCAGACTGGCTTTCTGATAAGCTAACTGTTGATTCAGCAAAGCGATATTCCAGTAAAGCTGCGCGGTGGCATCTATTGTTGACAGCACCGTGGCGCGATAGTCTTGCTCACTGGAAATGGCCTCCCACTCGCTTTGTTCGCGAATTCGCGCCAGCTTACCCCAGAGATCCAGCTCATAGCTTAGTGATAAGGACGCGCTATAGTTCTCCTGCGCAGCGTCACCGTTTAACGACTTGGAATTCGAGCCAGAGCCATTAAGACTGACATCAGGACTGATATTGGTTTGCGTTAATCCAGCCGTAATGCGCGCTTGCTTCAGCGTTAAGGCCGCTGCGGCTAAATTGTTATTACTTTCCAGCACCTGACCAATCACTCTTGATAGTCGTGCGTCATCGAAACGATCCCACCAGAATCCCATGTCTTTCTGCACGGAAATGGCATCCTGTGGCTCTGTCCGCTGCCAGTCTTCAGGTACCGACAGCAGAGGGCGTTGATAATCGCTACGCGTCAGAGCCCCACAGCCTGTCAGCATTAACGTTAATAGAAGTAAAGTTAGCTGTCTCATTCTCGGGCCAGTGCCTCTGTTGGATTTAATCGCGCCGCCCGACGCGCCGGAAAATAACCGAACGTCAAGCCAATCAGAGCAGAAAAACTACAAGCCATAATCACTGGTAACCAAGTGAATACCATAGAAAATTCCGTGGTCAGCAAGGCAAACACGTTACCTGCCGCCCATGCACCTAAAACGCCAATCACCCCGCCAAGCGTACAGATCAGTACAGCCTCGATTAAAAACTGATGCATGATGTCGGAAGGTCGCGCCCCTACCGAAAGACGAATACCAATTTCATGGGTTCGCTCAGTAACAGAAACCAACATGATGTTCATGACGCCAACCCCTCCTACCAACAACGAGATTGCCGCAATCGCAGTGACCAGCAGCGACATAGAGTTAGAGGTTTTTTGCAGAGCTTTAGCGAGTTGCTCATCGGTCTGAACAAAAAAGTCTTTTTTACCGTGTGCGCGGATCAACAGTCTTTCCGTACGCAGCCCCGCTTCTTGTGGTGCCAGGGTTTCCTGAAAACGCAGCGTCAATGCCTCCAGCGGTTTATCGCCCGTGATGCGCTGTAAAAGCGAGGTATAGGGGATCCATGCCGACATAAATCCACTGACGACCTTCGGCCCTGGTTTACTGGCAACACCTATCACTCGCCAGGGCGCGCCTTTGATTTGTACAATTTGTCCCAACGGGTCTTCTTCACCGGGAAACAGCACCTCTTTGCTGGTTTCATCCAGTATTAACACCGGCTCCCGACTATCGATATCCTGTCGGGTAAAACCGTTGCCAGTAATAAAACGGATCCCCTGCAATGAGAAATAGTCATCGGACACCCCAGAGAGAATGATCGAAGAAGCAAAACTCTGACGTATTGCGGTGGTCATACTGGTGACAACAGGAGAGACGCCTAATACCCACGATTCTTTGCTGAGACTGGAAATATCATCCAGCGATAGCGCGCGTTCCATATCCGGGCGCTTGCTACCCCAGCCGAGACCGGGACGGATTTCAAGCGTGGTGTTACCCAGCTTGCCAATCTCATTCATAATAGTCTGCCGGGCCCCTTCTCCCACGGCCATTGAGGAGACCACCGATGATATGCCGATGATAATGCCCAGCATGGACAAAAAGGCACGCATTCGATGACCAAGCAATGAACGCCATGCCATCCGCACGGACTCCAGCAAACTGCGTGACAGGGAGGCTCGACCATTAACCCCTACCACCGGCAGTAGCTGGATCTCACCACTCTCACGCGCATCCTGAGTGTTGTCGGTAACAATCTGACCATCACTGATCTCAATGATTCGCTGCGCCTGCTGCGCCACGTCACGATCGTGGGTCACGATGATAACGGTATGACCATCAGCATTGAGCTGGTGCAGAACATCCATTAGCGCCCGACCGCTCGCACTATCCAGTGCTCCGGTAGGTTCGTCAGCAAGAATAATCTGTGCGCCGTTCATCAGCGCGCGGCAAACACTGACTCGCTGCTGTTGCCCGCCGGAAAGCTGAGCAGGTTTATGCTCCAGCCGCGTATCAATCCCCAGTTTTTCCGCCAGTAATGCAATTCGCGCCTGACGCTCATCCGCAGGCATCGCGGTATAGAGCGCCGGGATGGCGATGTTCTCTTCTGCCGTCAAATAAGGCATCAGGTGGTAGCGCTGAAAAATAAACCCCAGCCAACGGCTACGCAGTTCTGCCAGTGATGCACTATCCGCCTGATGGGTGGCAATGCCGTTGATGTAAACTTCGCCGCTGCTGGGCTTATCCAGACAGCCGATAATATTCATTAACGTCGATTTACCTGAACCGGAGGCTCCCATAATGGCCACCATCTCACCGGGCATAATGGTCAGGGAAACAGATTTCAGTACTGAAATAGTCTGCGTCCCGGCGCTAAAGTTACGGGTAACGTTCTTCAATTCGATAATCGGCTTAGTCATCAGGTAGACCCCGTGTCCTGCGAGATAACAACCCGGTCACCTGGCTGTAATCCTTCAAGAACCTGCGCGTACTGGCGGTCATTAAGGCCGATACGGACGATACGTTCCTCATTCCCCTTTTCCTGGTGAACCACAACTGCGTAGCGATCGTCCCCCAGCGAATGGCCTAACGCAGCCACGGGTATGCGCAGCGCCTCTTTTACCTGCGCGATGCGAATAAACACCTGTGCAGTCATTGAGGTTTTCAGCAAGCGTTGCTGGTTATCAACTTCAAAGGTACCGTTGTAGTAAATGGCGTTACTTTGCTGACTGCTGGCAGCGGCGCTACTGTTTTGCTCTTCCAGTGCTTCCAGCGGTGCGGGCTGGACATAGCCCAGAACCCCTTCATAACGTGTCTGCGGATCGGCAATAACGTAAAACCACAGTGGCTGCCCAGTATGAATTTTCTGGATGTCTGCTTCAGAAATGCGTGTTTGTACCTGCATTTTATCGAGATCGGCCAGTACCAGAATGGTGGGTGCAGTTTGTGAAGAGACGATAGTTTGTCCTTCACGCGTGATAATCCCCAACACTTCACCATCCATAGGCGCGATAATTCGCGTATAACCAAGGTTGGCGGTGGCGGTTTGTACGCTCATTTCCGCCTGCACAATCTGCGCCTCGTTTACCGCAACCTGTTGAACTTGCGTGTCGTACTGGGCCTGGGCCTGCTCGAGATCGCTTTTCACTCCGGAACCCTCACGGTTCAGGACTTTTTCGCGAGCCAAAGATTTGCTGTACTGTACCAGCATGGCTTCAGAAGCTAATTTTTGTGCTTTTGCACTGGCCAGTTGCGCAGTCGTGTTGCGTAAGTCTGATAGCTGTAGCGTCGGATCAATTTCGGCTAATAGCTGCCCTTTTTTCACCCGCTCACCTTGCTGAACGTACAGTTTACGCAACTGTCCGCTCACCTGAGCACCGACACTTACTTGCAAAGCAGGTTTGAGAGTACCACTCGCCAGCACGACCTTTTCTATATCCCCATGATCGAGTTCAACGGTATAGAACAATTCAGCCTTCGTCGGACGCCATTGCTGATAGCAAACAATGCTGATGATGACCACTATCGTGACCATCAGCGCAACAAGTAGCGTTTTACGATGCCGTGAATATCCTCGCATCATAAAACTCCCACTCCCTGCTCAATTTTGCTCAGCCTGCCTTTATCAAGTCGATAGGCCTTTGAAAAATACTGTAAAACCGGTTGGCTATGAGTCACAACAATAAGCGTCTTGCCCTGCTCCCGGCAGTGCTGGCACAGTGAGTCGATGACAGTTTCCGCTGTTTCGTCATCAAGATTAGCGGTAGGTTCGTCAAACAGTAAAACAGGTCGGCTACTGTAAAGCGCTCTTGTTAGCATCAAGCGCTGACGCTGGCCCAAGGAAAGTGCAGAATTACTCTCACGAATCAGCGCATCCATTCCCCCAGGCAATGCCTGAACCACTGATTCCAGCGCCATTTTGCTGAGTAGAGCTTCCACTCGCCCACGATCGCTCTCGCTGTACCAAGGATCAAACAGGGTGATATTTTGCAAGACAGAAGCGTTAAACAGAATATCTTCCTGGCTCTGCAACCACACCTGCGATGCCAGTTGCTGGGCGCTTGCCTCATCGTTATTCAGCAAAATTTGCCCATCTTGTACGGAAAAGAGTCCAGCCATTAGCCTCAATAGCGTACTTTTTCCGGCACCAGAATCACCCATAATCGCTATTTGATCGCCAGGTTCCAGTGTCAGGTCAATAGCATTGAGTACCGGTTTTTGCGCACTATAATGAAAACTGACCTGTTTAAACGCCATCTGTGGGACTGGCATACCACTGACAGGTGAAAATACCGGGTCGGTCTGTTCATGTTTCATAAACAAGCTTTGTGCACGAGTATCTATCACGTGTAGCTGTGATTTACGGATCACGGCATAAAATATCCGCGTAACATAAGAGGTGAAAATCTGGCGTAAAAAGCTGTAGGCAAAGAAGTCGCCCAGGGAGATCAGTTTAGCCTGTACTAATGGCAATACCACCAGCATAAAGACCACCATCTCAAGACTTCCGGTCAACTGATACAGCCCATCTTTTACCTGTTGATACACTTTCTGGCGCTGGAGGCAGGTAAAAAGATCGTGTGATAAACGTGCAAACTGGGATTTTCGCTGCGTTTCCAGTCCAGCCGTTTTAATGGTTAACACGCCTTGCAGGGTTTCCATAAAGAAGTCATTCAACGACGCGCTTTTAAGCTGTAGCTGTTGCGTATACCAGCGGTCGCGGAATATTGCCCAGACGCTAATCAGCCCCATAAAGACAATACCCACGGCAGAAATAAGCGCCAGTAATGGAGAGATCCAGAACATGATGCCTAATGCGATAACACAAATAATCCAGTCTGAACGAAGTCCGTTATCCAGCTCTATTTTTTGTAGCATGCCTCCCTGCCAGGCGATAAAGCGGCTAAAAACATCCCCTGGTGCACGTTTTTCAAAAAATCGTAGCGGATTATTCAACAGGCGGGAAAAACCGATGTTGCCATGAAGCAGTACAAAACGGCGGATAAAACGTTCGCTGATAACCCTGACACCCAAGGCTAATAATGTCGATACCACAAAGGCAACAATGAACCACAGATAAGGGAACGGCGTATTCTGTTCATCCGAAAAAGCATCGTTAATGGCACTACTGACCATGGTCGGCATTAAAAATAGCGTCAGTGATACCAGAAACGTTAACAGCATCAGTTTATAAATATTCGGTACTGCCGCCGTCTCTTTCAGACTCATCGCCCGCGGCTTTTCTTCCTCTGTTCCAAGGATAACGGGGTCAGCGTTTTGTACACTGGCAGGCGTTCCTTCAAGGATCAACGCATAGCCACTGATCTCTTTTTTTAATGCTGAAAACGGCAGCCACTGCTGACCAATTGCCGGATTCATCACGCAGACATAATCCCCTTTCCGCCATGCTAACAGAACATAGTGGCTGGCTCCGTAGTGCAAAATAGACGGGAAAGGTAACGCATGGAGTTCATTGTGATCGAACAATACCGGGGCAGTGGCAATACCGATTTGTTGCAGAATAACGGATAAATCAGCCAACGAAGTCCCATGATCGGACGCAGGAAAAATTTCCCGTAAATGAGGGAGAGGACACTGAATATTCTGTGTTTGCGCTAGCATCGAAATACAGGAGAGACCACATTCATTGGTCTCTTCCTGAAAAACCATATCAGGTATAATCTTTTTCATTATGTTACGTCAGTGATTAATAAAATAGAGCGAATGGCTATGCCACAACAGCCAATCCTGCGGATAATCACGCAGGGTATTTTCGATAATCAGCGGTAGATTTTTCGGTACTTCTTTTGGCAGCATTGGCGAATAGGTTTTTATTTTTATCCCTCCCTGGTAATAGAGGTGATAAAAAACTACCCGAGCCCCGACAATGCGAGAAAAGCGCTGCACACCGCTATGTAACTTCGCTGGGCGATCGAATATTCGACAGTTTATTTTTCCTGACTGTGCTTCATGGGTCTGTACCGTATAGTCAGCAGGAATATCCGGAAAAATAATCATATTTTCTCGCCCTTCAACGGCGTTGTTGACTAACGCCATCATCTCGCTGGCAAGCGCGGTATTATCCTGATGAATAGAACAGTAAGAGAGCGCAACGTTACCCATTTTCCGACTGGCAGCGTTATAGCTTTCCGCACTGGAAGAGACCATCACGCTGGCTTTCCCAGGTGTGACGCCTGCGCCGACCATCGCAGCCAGAATATCGGAGATACAGTGCAGCGGTGCCAGGACAACGGGTATCTTTTGTGCCACCAGTGGAGCGACGACCGCATCCAGCTCTCGGATACATTCCTGCATCTGTGACATCGTGCCCGGGTGCTGTCCCCAGGTTGCTCCCATCTCAAGCAGCTGACGTCGCAAGGCTATCGAAGCGGCATCGACTCGCCCTTCAGCCCCTGTCAAGCAACGAAAATTTTGCGTTGCTACCGCGGAGCGACCACGATAGCGCCTGCCAAGTAGCGATAGTCGGCAAAGCAGATTAACCACTTTCAACAGTAACGGCATGGAGACATAGCGCATGATTCCGCGTACTATTTTTTGGCCGAACTCATGACCATACTCAGTGAGAACCGGTTCCCGCTTGCCTAGCTGCCCTAGCTGCGCGAACCATTTTCTTGCGCTAAATACGCTCCAGACAATTAGAAAGCGGGTCACGCTTACTCCTTACCTTCTTCTGTGAATAACCCAAGCAGATAGTCACCAAACTCAGGAAATTGACGGTCCTTCGCCACAACAAACTTCTTATTTACAATAAATAATGGTGTTGCGTTAATTTCATAGCTATCGGTGATGTTTTTCATATATTCCAACCGATCAGCAACGGCTTTGCTTTGACGTACTTGCTGATATTTTTCAACATCAATATCATTTTTTTTCAGCCACTGATTAAGTACATTATCGTCGGTTAGATTAAGACCACGGGTAATCACTGCGTTAAATGCGGAGTCACGCATTTTATGTTCAACACCCATAACTTCCAGGGTTGCAAAAATCGGAGAATATGCCGCGAGCCCCGTTCCATTTCCTGTAATATGAATAACGTCAAAGTTAATATCTGCAGGTAAAGTGGCTGCAAATTTTTCAACTTCTTCTTCGTTCACGGCACAGTAGTGACAGCCATACGACATAACTTCAATAATACTGTTCTCATTTTTAATTGGGCTACTGGAAACTACTGTGCTATCAACTTTCCGCAGAGCCTCAAGCGAGCTACTGCCCCCCCCGAGTGAGAAAGTATTAAAGACAAAAATTTGATAACACAATACCGTCAATAGTGACGAAATTAACGCCACAATAAATGTGTAGCCAACGGCAGTAATGGGTTTTATTTTCATATTGCTAGTTAACTCTTGAACTCAACTTCCGGATATATGGAGGAGTTACCCCCCCCATATACTTAATATACCCAAAATAATTCGAGTTGCTTGTAGGCGCCCAGTTCAGCCCGTCGATGAGCATAGATAAACTATGTGATTCGGCGGGCTGGACGCAGGCAACACCCAAGCAGCTTGAAGTATGACGGGTATAATTACAGAGCAGCGCTGTTAGCAGAGATGCAAGCTGCAGGAGCAGCATCTTTCAGAGCGGTGGTTGCGTTACCGTGCTTATCAGTACAAGTGATCACTTCTTTACAAGAAGCAACACCACCAATAACAACAGACTCATAAGAGCTAACACAAACTTCTTTAGTTCCACCGATAACAGCAGCAGCTTCAATCATATTTAACTTTTTCATTTATTAGTTCCTTGTTTATATATAGAGATATATTATTACTTCGCTTACTTACTTGCTAAGTTCCTTGCTAAATGGCTAAGTCCCTCGCCAGTAACTCTTTTACCACCATACTTTCGGCTGAATTATGCGTAAGGCATGGCGACAATACTTTTGAACGCATTAAACAGTTCAACATTGTTTTTAACGTTTAATTTTTTCATCAGTTCCCGCTTGCAGCGGCTTAATCGACGAACATCGATTTGTTGCTCTGCGGAAATTTGTGATAATGACTTCCCTTTAAATATTTCTTCCATTAACCACCAGTCATCGCCAGAGATACTATTTTTAAAATCCCTCTCCAGCCATTTTTGCTGAGTGTAATTAATTAAAGTCCGACTAAAAAATATTTTCTCAGCAGAGATATTATCGGCACTTTTAATAAATTCAAGAAAATTACTCAGTGATTCATTTTTTAATAACCAGCTTGCTTCCGGAAAAATAGAATGCAGTGCAAAAAACAGCGAAATATTATTTTCATCTAACAAAATAACTAACTGCTGATTTCCATCACAGTAATATTCTTTCATTTCGTGCAATGCATTAATGCGGTCATCAGGTAAACTAGCAATATCACAGAGGATCCAACGCCGTTCATCTTGCTGCGCGGGCAAACGTAGTATCTCGATCAACTGTGAAAAATGATCAAATTTTGAGAATATAACATCACCTTCACTCGTCAAAAGGTCAGTAACAGCAGAACGTATACCTTCTGAGAAAAAGATATTTTTAGCATACAGAAAAAAATGGCTACTCATATTTAATCATCCTAGATATTCTTTACTGATAGTTTAGGATGTAATTTGCCGTTGCGCGAAAAGCACCGGTTTGCAAGGTTTGGTCACGCAATGCATCCGGCTCCCCTTCCACAAAAGCTTTAAAATTCAACTGCATATTAGCGTCGGAAATAGTCGTCGCGCTGGTGGGTGTGCCCAGCGTAATTGCCGTGCCGTTACTCTCTTCTAAGCCAATGCCAATCCCGCTGGCAGCATTAGCCGACAGAGAACTTACCGCCAGCCGATCGGACATATTCGCATTTTGGGTTCCACTGAACGTGACGGTAATCGTCTTAAACACTGCCGAGCTACAGCCCTGCAACTCAATTTTAAATTCCTCGAGTCCCGATTTACCGTTTGCATAAAGGTCGCGCGTTGAAATCTCACCAAAATCGACAACAACATTTTCTGACGAAGGCACAATATTGCAGCCCAGAGCAACTACCGTACCTTTAAAATTTATTTCCCCCCCCAGCAACTCACCGATAGCATGGACTCCGGTAGCGACTGACAATGAAGCAATGAATACCATCGGCGCGATAAATTGACGCATGCTGTCCCCTTACTGGAATTCTGCAACTATGGTGGCTGATGCCGAAAAATCGCCTTCAAGAACGTCTGTTCCTGTCTGGGCAATCGGAGCAGCAATCAAATTCCATGTTCCCTGGTTGTTTGCAAAACCCGATACGTTATAAAACCTGTTTGCCGCAACCAAATTTCCGCCAGTGTCCTTAAGCACAATCCCGAGATTCGAGCGGTCAACGGCACCTTGAGTGGCCAGATAATCGTGATTAAAACTGGCTGTATCAGGCGCCTGAACCCCTAAGCGAATATTCAGGTTACCTGTCGCAAAACTGCCCCCTTCACACTGCACCTTAATAGGCACATTCTGAGAATGACGGTTGCCATCAAGCGCTGCACCAGAGCTGGGAATAGTGCCAAAATCAACGTTAATCGGGGTCCCGGCGTTAACAACGCATCTGTCCGGAACGGTAATAACGCCAGAGTTAATACGAATAATGGCCATGGGGTTCGGCCCCATTGCAGTGGTAGTATTACCAATACGCCCATAAAGCTGAGCAACTTCACTACCGCGTAGGTTCACACCGTTGATAATTGGCTTGGTGATCATAAACGTCACTTTGCCTCTGCTACCCGAATCAAAGTTATTGAATTGAGTCGTAGGTGGTTGACATGGGTTCCCGTTAGTGCCGTTAGAGATGTTGGTAAATGGAACAGGTAAATACTGGTTACCGACAATAAAAATTTCAACTCTTACATCCATATAATCGTTGAGCTTTAAATAACCCGCCGTCTGCCCTGCCTGGAGCAATGAAGCCGTTGCGGTATAATAAATCGACTGTCTGGTCATACTCGTCAGACAAGTTGCTATACCTGAGTATTGAGCGCCCAAATTATAATCATAAGGAATCGTCGCCCCAGCCGTATTATTGGTAACGTTCTGAGTCATCAGATCAATATCATAGATTTTAGGGCCACCAATGGTGTTAATTTCCCCATCAACTACGGCACTCACTTGCAACGGCAATAAAATACTGCAGAGTAAAAGCGCGGCGCGAAATTTACGTCCTGTAATCATTGACGACATTACTGATACTCCATTTTCAGACGCAGTGTTCCACTAAAATTACCTGCGCTAACGTTTCGACCGGTAGACTCCAGTACTGCCAAAAAAGTCTGACTGCTGTCGCCGGATTTAACCACAAAGGGGGCATGAGTCTGGTTAATATCCAGAGGGCGTTGCTTAGCATCCAACAGACGTATCGCGGCGCCTGAGCTGCCACCCGTCATACGCAATAACTGACTATTATGTTCGTCCGACTCACCGAGCAATGTCATCTGTACTGCCTGCTCACCCGTGGTATAAAGATTTTTGTTGTTTCCTGTCGTTCTTGCGGCAAGACTGCTGCGTGACTGCGACGCGCCTTTCAAACAATCTCTGAGTTCGATACGAATCACTGCGGGTTTGCTGCGGTCACCTGACCGATGGAAACCACGTGCGCTGATCTCCCCTAAGTCCACGGTTTGCAGGCGACTTTCCGGAGCAAGCACACAGGGTGAAGCATAAACCGAACCAGTGAACATCACGTTACCGCTATCTTCTCCCTGATAATCCCGGTTATAATGCTGCGGCTGTAGCGGAACGTTGCTGTCAGACAGCACTGGCATGCTCATTCCGATAACGATCAGTGCTAATAGCGACATACGTGTTTTCATCGTCAGTTTTCCCTCTCGTTACCCTTGCTGCGCTGGCGGTAAAGCTTTACAGATATTACCTTCACAATGGTATTTCAGTTCCGGATGACCGCCATAGTCATTGACATACATCATCGAAAAATCTTTTACATTAGCGTTGGTTATCTTAAATTCGAGATTAGACTTCGGCGCAATCATAATGCCCGGGAAATCCGTTATTTTTTTGCCGCCTGAATCTGTTAATCCAATCACAGTGATGTAATAAGGTGTTGGGTTTTGAGCACTGACTTTATTGCCGGTTTTATTAAACACAACCTGATCCTGCCAAACCTCACTTTTAGTTTTAGGAATGATAGGTGTCGGGCGATAGAACAGTTTAATCCGCGACTGCATCGCTAACTGCAATACGTTCGCTTTATCCGGTTTAGGCGGAATTTCACGTACGTTTAAATAAAACAGAGTTTCACGATCCTGAGGCAATTGGTTAATACCATCCGTTTTTGTGACGCGTGCGACCCCTTTCTGCCCGCCGTTAATGCGTTGCAGAGGGGGTAAGACCACCAACGGAGAGGCAATTTTAGTGCCTTTACTGTCTTCAACCCATGATTGCGCCAGGAAAGGAATATCCGGACTGGTATTCGTTAAATTCGCACTCGACGAGATATCTTTACCGGTAATAATTAGTCGGGTGCGATCCAGCGAAACACCAGCCTGAGCGACACTACTCACGGCGGTCAGCATCAGAATGCCCATCCAGTAGTGTTTATTATTTGTTATGTTCATCATTGACCCTTTCTCACAATCACTGTTATTTACACGGCAAAAGCACTGCTGCTGAATTACTGTCAATCGTCTGAGGAATGGTTATCTGGCACTGTGTTTTTCCTCCCCAGATGACATCAAGCGTCTCAAGTGGGTTAATACCTGCCAGCCATGCCTGCCCGCCTTCCATGACCATTGCCACATTCACACCATCTTTATTGTTAACCTCAGCCCCAAATGGTGGATACGTCCCGTCAGCCAGACGAAGGATCCCCATCATTTTCTGACCTTGTGCCATACCGAAAACCTGGTAACCGATAGCACCCTCAGTCAGGGTCGAAGTACTGATAGCTTTTGCTGGCTCAATCGTTTCTGGCATAGAATCAACATCAACTCGGGTGTCAAAGCTGTTGTAGCTCACAATGTCCGGAATAACGGCAATACCAAAACTATTGGTGGTTGATTTACCTCTGTTAAGCGGAACACCTTCGACACCATTAGTATTGACCATCACTCGCGCAGTATTGAGCGTTGCGCTACTGTTATGAATAGCGGCTCCGTGTCGGGTCGCAGTTACGCCACCACGCAGAGTACTGCCCACGGAAAAATAGCGATTCTGTTGATAGCTGGCATTACTGTTGATCTCTGCATACTGGGCACGATGCTGATAATAGCCATCGATATTGCCGTAACCACTTTCGCTAAGACCCGCACGCATCCGCCACAAGTTGTTGTAGTCACTGCTATCCGAGTAAGAGAGCATCGGGCTGCTTCTGCCGTTATTCGCCTGCATATCCAGCCCCGCCCATTTATTATCGCCAATCGGTACTGAGAGCGATAACGCAATGGAGTCGTCTCTGCGTCCCTCATAGTAGGTACGATAAGCGGAAATATTAGTCGTAACCCCGCGAATATCTCCGATATTAAATGAACGCCCCAAAGAAGCACCGTAGCGGTTCTGAGTCCCACGATTCCAGTAATTCTGGTGGGTATAGGTAAGGAATAGCGTTGTTGCTTTATTCGGGTCATCAGCCCAGAACGTTTTATTCCCGGTAATGGTATAAACTTCTTTCTCACGACCCAGATTTTGATATCCCTCATACCGTTCATTCAGAAATTGCGAGAAAGAACGGAAGTCTTCTTGGGAGAAGCGGTATCCGGCGAAGGTAATAGCACTGTTATATTCGTCAAACGTTTTCGCGTAACTCAGCTTAAATGACGTCCCTTTAATGCGGTTATCCTTTGAAGGACGACTGTAGGACTCTGTCACGTCAAGCGAGAGCGCACCAAATAAGTTGAGATCGCGACCAATACCGATAGCTGCTGCGGTATATTCAGCACCCGCGCTCTGTAAACCACCATACAGCGACCATGCGTTAGTGATACCCCAGGAGAAGTCCCCAGAAATAAATCCTGGTCCCTGAATTCTATGATTGATTCGGGATGGCGCGCCCATTGCCAAGTTGTAGCGCACGTAACCCGGACGCGTCAGATAAGGAATATTGGCAGTATTGACCTGGAAGGTTGTGACAGCACCGCCCTGCTCCTCTACCTCAACGTCCAGCGTACCACGCACCGAACTACTTAGGTTTTCGATATTAAACGGGCCCGCAGGTACGGTCATTTCATAGATGATACGTCCGTTTTGCTTGACTCTGACCGTCGCGTTACTCTTCGCAATCCCGTGAATTTCTGGCGCGTAACCCTGTAAGTTTGGCGGCAACTGACGTTCGTCACTGACCAAATTAAGCCCGGTATATCGCACAGTATCGAATACTTGGGAATCCAGATAAATTTCACCCGCGGTCAATTTCGCCGCCATCATAGGCAGCGGACGATAGGCGAAAATCTGATCCATCGAAAAGTCAAATTGGCTTGTAGAACTATAATAGCTGGTCTGATATTCGCCACGTAAACGCCATTCGCCAAGGTTGGCTCCGGCCTGCCCATAGCCACTCAGCGTGGTATAGTCTTTGTGCGAATCAAGCTGTCGGCTATATTGCCCGGTCAGGCTATAGTCGAGTAATACACCACCGATCCCATGATCCCAACGTTCAGGGGGCGTCCAGTTTGGATCGTTATACTTCATCCATGCCTGAGGAATGGTAATATCTAATACGCCGGCATTGTTGGTTATTGTCGCGCCAGGAATACTCAATACGTTATAGCAGTTCTCATAGGGCTGCTCGACTTTCAATCTGGCTTCGTCTTTTAAAGCAAGCATTGAAAGAATTTCGCTATTAATACAGGCCTGTGTATGTTTCTGATCTTCAGATGCTACATAAAGAACCTTTTTTTGCCCTATTTGTTGACCGTTAATTTTAATATCCAGCAGATATTCACCCGCAGGAACAAAGTTATCAGTTGCAAAACGGGTTAAATCGACATTATCGCGATCTACTGCATCCAGAACATCAGTATTAAATTCTATTTCCGTTGAGGCTTGAGCTACAGAGGTGCAGCAGAATATAATGATCGGCGCGAGAATTATATTTATTTTATTTTTCTTTTCTGCTGACATGAACATTCATCCCAAATTATTCACTTAACTACTGGCGCGACAAGTAAAACAGGCATTCTGCTTGTTTCAGTTATAATCCATGAAAAAGCTTGTCACGGCGTAAAAATCCCCGGCTTGAATATATTTCTGAACAGGAACCAGCATAGCTGTAAATTTTAGTGCGTTGTTCTCATCACTAAATAGATATCCAGAAGAAGGCTTACCAAAAGTTAACGCCTCTCCATTATGATCACTAATTCTTACTCCAAACCCTTTACCCTCACCTGAAGGCATTAATACTGTCGGGTCCTCGGCGTAGACATTACCGTTAAAAGTAATTGTGGCATAAGCAACGGCAGTTGACTGATTTTGGCTTCCGAAAGACTGACAGCCGATTAAATTCACCACAAAAGGGCGTATCAGTTTGTCTTCCTGAACCATATTAATATCACGGGCGGATACTTGACCGAATTCTATCCATAATTCTCTTGATGCGGGATCAATATCGCATGCAGCAGCAACCAGTTCCCCTGAAAGGGCAAGTTGTCCGGGAGTAATATTACTACTTGAAGCATGTCCGGAAAAAAACAATACGGATATGAATAATGCCAGTAGATTCTGTTTATCTCTGTCCTTAACCATACTCAGAATTCCATTTAATCTGGTACATACTTAACTATTACACGGGGAGAAACTCCCTCCCCGTGCACGATAACTCAAAATCTATTACTGATAATCGATTTTGAAATTGATCGTTGACTGGAATGCACCAGCAGTTACAGCAGGAGTTGTACCAGCTGCTGCTGCTTCGGCTTTCAGGAATGCTACAAATGGAATGCTAGAAGTGCCGTCAACCAGAGTAACTGGAGTCGTTGCTGCACCCCAAACTACGTTGTTGCTAGCGCTGTCTTTCAGACCGATACCAGCACCAGTCGCAGTACCAGAGGTAAATGCAGCCAGAGAAGCATCCTGGGTGTTAACAGAAGTTGGGGTGTAAGTTACAACAGCGGTCTGCGCAACAGTGGTGTCACAGTATTGCAGTTCGATGTTTTTAGTTTCAGTTGCCTGGCCGCCACCTTCCAGCAGAGCGACAGGAACCTGACCAAAATCAACAGTTACTGGGCTGGATGATGGTGATAAACCACAAGCGGTGTTTACCAGCTCACCAGAAAGCTCAATCTGTCCATTAGTTGAGTCAGCCAGAGCAGACATAGAACCGATAGCAGCTGTCAATGCTACAGCCATAGCAACTTTATTCAGTTTCATACTAAATTCCTGTGTTGGTTTTTTTATCCTAAAGGGTAATAAGCTATAAAATTATTGTGATTATCCTTGCAATAATTTTTAGCCCTACATGTCACCGAAAGTCCTTTTCAATAATTAAAGTCATTAAAAATTAATAATTTAATTAGCTCCAGTTCCCCTGGTCGACAAAAATATTACCAAATAAAAATTCGAGTAAACAGGAATACATTTCAAATAAAACCAATAAGAGATTTAACCTCGCAGGAAAAATAAAACCAGGAAATTAACTCGCAGGATGTGTAGATATATCCTAAAAACAAATCACAGAAAGAAATTAATAGCGCAACAACTACAGAACCTTCTCGTAAAATAATTGTTAACTACGCTTTAAAAAACTAACAAACCTCTTAATGTCGCTCTAAAAGAGAAAGCCAAAAAAAGGCAATAACTCCTTGCGGTTATATTTTATTGACACAGATCAATATTTGGCAAGCTAATAAGTGAAATATTTGTAAAATAAATCCCAATTATTTAACACAGGAGGAATATTACGCTGATAACGGTAAGCAACACGCTAAATCCGTTGAGTTTGCATTCCTGGCCCCCTTTTAACGTAGAAGGAAAAACAAAAAAATCAAGAAACGTTCGTCCGAAAGCAAATGGTCAAAAGCAGTCAACCTGAGACAGCATCACATGCGCAAGAGTTTGTTCCAGCAAAATACTTACAAGGGTTTGAACAGCGATACCGATCATGTCGAGCGACAAGCTATATAAAGGGAGGGGAAGAAAATAAATAAAGGGATTGTCGACAACATCTCGCTGCCACCTGCTGTTACAAGCCTCCCACTCCCCCTGCAATATGCTGAGTGAGTGGGGGGCAATAACCTCTCTATTATTGTCGCAGCTTATCTCCGGGCGTCAGGAAGTTAACCAACCAAGCGGCACCATCACCAGTTGTGGGAACAGCACCAGCAGGAACAGCACGATAAACTGCGCCAGGACAAACGGCCAGACCCCCATTATCGCCTGATTCATCGGCAGCTGCGCTATGCCCCGGACGACGTTGAGTACATTCCCTGCCGGTGGCGTTAACAGCCCTATCGCATTATTCATAATAAACAGAATACCGAAATAGACCGGGTCAATACCTGCCTGAACCACCACCGGCAGTAACACCGGCGTCAGGATAAGGATCGTCGGGGTAAAATCCATAAACATACCGATAAGGATAATAATCCCCATCATCACCAGCAGCATCAGGGTCGGGCTGTCACTCAGCGGCAGCAGCATCTGGGCAAAAGCCGCCGGAATATTTGCCACGGTTATCATATAGGCAGACAGCATGGCCGCCGCCACCATCAGCATTATCACCGCTGTCATATTGGCGGCATTGGCTACAAGCTTAAAGAAATTACTGAGTTTGATTTCACGGTAAATAAAGCAGCCGACAAACAATGAATAGACCGAGGCCACCACTGCCGCTTCGGTGGGGGTAAATATTCCCATCCGTAAACCGACAATAATAATCACCGGCAGCATCAGGGCCCAGATACTGCGTCCGGTCTCTTTCAGCCGCTCGCGCATCGGCATTTTAGGATAGACCTTCAGGCTGCCCTCTTTGCCTGATTTACGCATCAGGATATTCCAGGTGAGGATCAAGGCCAGCGCCATCAGCAGGCCCGGCACAATCCCGGCCATAAACAGTTTAGTGATAGAAACGTTACCGATAATCCCGAACAGAATAAGCCCCACCGAAGGCGGCAGTACCGGAGCGATAACGCCCCCGGCACCGATAAGCCCGGCGGAGCGTGCCGGATCATAACCTCCGGCTTTCATCATGGGCAGCAGCATCGCAGCCAGGGCTGCGGTATCGGCCACCGCGGAGCCGGAAAGACTGGCCATAATCAGTGCCGCAAAAACCACCACATAACCCAGCCCGCCGGGAATATGCCCCACCCAGGCAACGGCAAGGTTAACAATACGTTTTGAGATCCC
>NZ_CANMLV010000034.1 GCF_947498825.1 uncultured Cedecea sp.
AGAAAAAGCAGGATGAAGCCGCCAAGGCCCTGAATACTGAAATCGCCAGCCTGAAACAGCAGATCGCCCAGCTGCAGAGCGGAGAGAAAGAGACCCTTGCCGCCCTGAACAAGAAAAACGCCGACCTGACAGCCGCTGCCGCGGCCGCCAGTGCCGCACAGAAAAAACAGGATGAGGCCGCCAAGGCCCTGAATGCTGAAATCGCCAGCCTGAAGCAGCAGATCGCCCAGCTGCAGAGCGGAGAGAAAGAGACCCTTGCTGCCCTGAACAAGAAAAACGCCGATCTGACAGTTGCTGCCGCTGCCGCACAGAAAAAGCAGGATGAAGCCGCCAAGGCCCTGAATGCTGAAATCGCCAGCCTGAAACAGCAGAACGCTCAGCTGCAGGCCGGAGAGAAAGAAACCGTTGCCGCCCTGAACAAGAAAAACGCCGATCTGATTGCAACTGCCGCCGCGACTCAGAAAAATCAGGACGATACCGTCAAGACACTGGCCGCTGAAATCGCCAGTCTGAAACAGCAGAACGCTCAGCTGCAGGCCGGAGAGAAAGAAACCGTTGCCGCCCTGAACAAGAAAAACGCCGACCTGATTGCAACTGCCGCCGCGATGCAGAAAAATCAGGACGATACCGTCAAGACACTGACTGCCGAAATCGCCAGCCTGAAACAGCAGAATACCAGCCTCACCGCTGCCACCCAAAAAACGCTGGACGAGAATGCCAAGGCACTTTCCGAGCAGGTTTCTGCCCTTAATAAAAAGAATACTGAGCTGGTCGCAACAGCCGCTGCCGCACAGAAAAAACAGGATGACGCAGCTAAAGCACTGGCCGCTGAAATCGCCAGTCTGAAACAGCAGAACGCTCAGCTGCAGGCCGGAGAGAAAGAAACCGTTGCCGCCCTGAACAAGAAAAACGCCGACCTGATTGCAACTGCCGCCGCGACGCAGAAAAATCAGGACGATACCGTCAAGACACTGACTGCCGAAATCGCCAGCCTGAAACAGCAGAATACCAGCCTCACCGCTTCCACCCAAAAAACGCTGGATGAGAATGCCAAGGCACTTTCCGAGCAGATTGCTGCCCTTAATAAAAAGAATACTGAGCTGGTCGCAACAGCCGCTGCCGCACAGAAAAAGCAGGATGACGCAGCTAAAGCACTGGCCGCTGAAATCGCCAGTCTGAAACAGCAGAACGCTCAGCTGCAGGCCGGAGAGAAAGAAACCGTTGCCGCCCTGAACAAGAAAAACGCCGACCTGATTGCAACTGCCGCCGCGACGCAGAAAAATCAGGACGATACCGTCAAGACACTGACCGCCGAAATCGCCAGCCTGAAACAGCAGAATACCAGCCTCACCGCTGCCACCCAAAAAACGCTGGATGAGAATGCCAAGGCACTTTCCGCGCAGGTTTCTGCCCTTAATAAAAAGAATACTGAGCTGGTCGCAACAGCCGCTGCCGCACAGAAAAAGCAGGATGACGCAGCTAAAGCACTGGCCGCTGAAATCGCCAGTCTGAAACAGCAGAACGCTCAGCTGCAGGCCGGAGAGAAAGAAACCGTTGCCGCCCTGAACAAGAAAAACGCCGACCTGGCTACGACAGCCGCTGCCGCACAGAAGAAACAGGACGAAGCAGCTAAAGCGCTGATTGCTGAAATCGCCAGTCTGAAAAAGCTGAATACTGAGCAGCAGGCTAGCGAAAAAGAGGCGATTGCTAAATTAAATGAAGAGAGTAAGAAATTACAGGCAAAAATTGATACTTTGTCATTGAATGACAAAAAAATTAACATCAAAGATGCAACTGATAGAAACTCTTATGCTTTAGGTGCTTTTTACTTAAATCAGGCGTTGTTTGAAGCAAACAAGATGGTGTCAAACAATATCAAGATTAATCCTGATTCACTCGCCTTAGGCTTTAATGATGCTTATAACAATAAGCTAAAGATTAAGACGAATGAAGTAGAAAAAATCATTACTAATCTCAATGATAAATTCACCTCAAAAATACGCGTGATTGAGGATAAGTTAAAAGATAAAATAAAAAATAAAAATGCCGAGATGCTCTCTAATGGTTCTTATTTTGTCATCGATAAAAAAGGCAAAGGAAAATATAATAAGGGTGATGTCATTATATTTAATGTTTTTGAAAAACATCTCGATGGTAAGCCAATTCTGAACACAATGAATTCAAGTGTTGTGTATAACAATGAAACTGATCCTTTCATGCAGAAAATCATCACTTCAGGCCTTAAAGGTGGGGTTATTACTATTTATGGAAAAGTCGAAAGCTTATACAATGAAATACCTCCAGAAATCAAACCTGGTGAGATCATTTCTTTGACTTTTGAGTTACAACCATAAACTGAATACTCTCCCCGATTAACGATATGCTAAATCGTTAATCGGGTGAGTTTTTAGGGAATTCAAAAAAAACACTATTAATCAAAAGATGTATCACCTTTCCAGCTATACTTCAATCAGTGACATCTCTTACTCTGTCTAATGCTGGCAATAAAGTAAAACCACACAATAAAACAGCAACAATTTAACTTTTATAGATAATTTAAAATCTATTGTAGGTTACATTTACCTCCCTGTTATGTAACATTTCTCACATAACTTAAATTTATGTATTCTTATATTATAATATGTAATTTATGTTTTATCAGAACCTATTCCAGGCTAGTATTAAATTACTAATCCAGTCATGCTATTTAATTGTATTGATGAAGATTACTGACAGTAAAAACCAGTGTTCGCTTACCACTCTGCTCCATAAAAAGCATAATTTTTACTTCACATAACATTTTTGAATAACGGAGTATTTATGAAATTGAAACCTCTTATGGCGGCAGTAATTACCCTCTCTTCTATGATGGCTTTTACCGCTCAGGCTGCGACAGCCACAGAGACTGCTGCAACCACTGCTACCGAAAAGAAAGTCAATGATTACGAAGCAGTAATGATTGATAAAGTATGGGTAACTACTAAAGCATTGGATCAAGACAAAAAAGATGTCTCGCCTCAAAACGAGCAAGTTGCTAACTACTTTGGTCTTGCCGAGTATTATCCGAACGGAAGCTTCAAAATGACGACCATCGAAGGTGAACCGAAGATGCAAGGTGACTGGTCTTTTGATGCTGAAGGTAAAACCCGTTCACTGACTGCAAAAAATGATAAAGGTGATGTACTCTTCACCCGTGTCGTTGAAAATATTACCGTAACACCGGATGAGTATACTTACCGTATTTATCCATCTCAGGATGATAAATCAAAATACTTTGATATTGTTCACGAAGTAAAAAAATAATGTGATCGTCTCCCCACCTGCTGCAGGTGGGGAGACTGAATCTATTCTCTCACACGCCGACACTCTTCCGTTATTCTCTCCGATATATACCGCACAGAATCAGACAGCCATTTTCATATTTTCATAGTAAGTTGTACTTCACGCGGATCGCCAATCTGGCTGGACAGATTATTACTGGCAATCGACGAAGTATAATAGGTTTATCAAACAGATTTTGAATATTAATCTGCAATGTGACCGGATATTGCAATTTTATTTTGTACGCTAAAAACGTATTGGCAGCCCTGGTAAATAACAGAATGCATTACTATTATCAGAACGACGGCTGACACCATGACCACAGCCACCCAGCGTCCTTGTATTACTCATAAAGGCATTCTGCATATCATAAGTCAGAAATACTGATCCTGTAAGCTGTGGGACGTTTGGTAGAGGTATTCCTTTATAGTCCAGGTCTACAGTGACTTTAGCCACGCTATAACCTTAACTGGCGATATTATTGGCATTCGTCGTTAATGAACCCTCCACATAGAATTCTACTTCCCGGGAGCAAACCCAACCGGTAATTTTTGCCACCGTCTCGCCATTATTCATTTCGTTATAAAGCACATTACAGCGACTGCCTTTTTCAAATACTAGACCATGTTCCATAAACACAGTTTCGAGGTGGTTCTCAAAAGCAAAACCAACGCGGCTCTTACGACGATTGTGAACACTCAGAGAATATTGAATGAAGACATCAACATCATCTTTCTCTGCCTCCAAATCCAGTCTGAAGCTGCTACCTGACGATATATTGTTCCATTACACGAAATAATAAATTCTGAAAAAACTTTGGAGGCAGGAAACCCCCCAGGATATAGAGAAAATAACCATACCAAGGCTCCATCTCGGAGATCCGGTTCCGGTTCGAAGATTAATCCCAATTTCTTCAAGGAAAATTCTGACAGGGAGCAGCAAGTTTTATCTGATAACTTGACGCCATAAAAACGGTGATCAGTATTATTCCTCTGGCAAGCCCGAAAAAGGATCGCAGTTGCCATTCTACTTGACTATCTTTAGGGGCAAACAGCTTACCCGCTCGTTGTTATACCGAAGAGCAGTTAATAAAAAATCACCTTCCCCAATTCGCCCCGTAGCTTGATTGCCAGGATAGTAAAGTCGGTATTAGGGGTTCTATGTTCTTTGCCAGCTCTTGCATCATATCAAGTGATTGTAGTACCTATTAGACGATGTTCATCATCGTCAGATAGCCAAACCATCAAGCCTGGGATCTGGGGGGGACAACATCGGCCGTAGTCAGCGATTTTCCTGTCGCATAAAAAAAGCGCCGTAGGGCGCTTGCCGTAGAGCGCTTTTTATTTGTAATCAACCCGTGTTTCTTAGTTCTTTTGATTTTCGTATTTCAACAGCACAGGCAATTCTTGAATCAAGTAAACGTGCCACTGCGGCAAAAACGGGCACAATGACTGAATTTCCAAACTGTCGGTATGCTTGGGTATCAGATACAGGGATCCGAAAAGTGATTTTTCCAGGTTGCTCAAAGCCCATCAGTCGCGCACATTCTCTAGGAGTCAATCTACGTGGGCGGCGGGCCATATTTTCAGGATCATTAAATTCCTGTTCACCAATAGCCATATCCCACCCACGGTCAATTAAAATTTCAGATCCGTCCTTGTGATACCTTGCGCTGAGAGATCTGCAAACTACTGATTGATCTAAAACATTTACAATTCCGAATCCAAATCCATTCCCTTTTTCTTTATGCTTTTTGGCATACTTGTAAAGATAATCCCAAAGTTTTGGCGTCAAAATGTATTTCTCATCAACATCATCATCAAGCAAGTCTTTAACTGCTGGTCGTCGTTGTGGAAATTCTTTAACTATATCTCTTAAGGTGAAGCCATCTGCAAGATTCAGATCCTTCCTGAATCCTACTAATACGATACGCTCGCGGTGTTGAGGAAGGAATTTTTTGCCGTCAATAACCTTGGGGTCATCTGCTCCCATAGCATCAGCATCAGCAACGTCGTAGCCTAATTCATTCAGGGTATCCATGATGACACGAAAGGTTTTGCCTTTATCATGGCTCTTCAGGTTTTTGACATTCTCCAGGATAAAAATAGCGGGCTTTTTTGCCATAATGATACGAGCAACATCAAAAAACAGTGTTCCCTGGGTATCACACTCAAATCCATGCTTACGTCCTAGTGAATTCTTTTTACTCACCCCTGCAAGACTGAAAGGCTGGCAAGGAAAACCTGCCAGTAGAACATCATGGTCAGGAATACTTTTATCGATGTGGGTATACGCCTGCTCTTCAGTGATATCATCCTGATTACTCAGAGTAATGTCCCGAATATCCGAATTGAAAATATGATTTTTTTCGTCACAGTACCAGTTAGCTTTATAAGTCCTGACGGCGTAGTTATTCCATTCACTGGTGAATACACATTCCCCACCTATTGACTCAAAACCACTGCGAATGCCACCGATACCAGCAAAGAGATCAATAAAACGAAAACGACTTTTAGCATAATGAGCAGGTGGCGAGGGTAGCAGGCTCTTAAGCATCTTGACTTCAACTTCAACCAATCGCTTATTAGTTAGCTTGCCATTTACCCAACGATTGATGGTTTCACGCGTCCAGTCACTACCACTCACCTTGCGCAATACTTCAGCCACAACCTTCTGATCATAGATCTCCAAAACTTTTTTCAAAAGACACAGTTCTTCTTCTTGTTTAAGCTTATTCGCGTCCCGTGATTGTTCAATAAGTTCATTAATAACCGGTTGCAACTCTTTCACGCTTACTCCATCTGGGTTGAATGTGTGATGCTTAATCACTGATATAACCCTAACACAGCGATCTGTTTATGTATACAGTACATGAAACTACAATCGTAGAAAGGGAAAACTGGTGATTTAGTACAAGTCCTCTACTGGGTTGACAGGCAACTTTAAGCAAATAGCAGAATTTCAATATCGAATCATAATTAACATGTGAATATCTGCTTTTACTGCAAAATCGGACATGTTGCTCGGCTTGCTTAGGCTTAATGCAGTGGCTCCATCCCTTTATTCCAAAGAGTGTCTTCACGGCATGATTTCCCAGAATAACGTCCGCAGGCATTTTTCATTCGGGGCTTTATTCTCTGAATCTTTTAATTATTTAACCTTACTCGTTTTCATTCCCTCACATTTGACGTTCACTTCATGGAGTATTGCATGGCGGCTTCTGTTATGACTGAAGGTTTCTTTAGTTTTTATATTAGGATCAGGCATTTTTAGCGTGTCAGCTATCTGTATTTCTTTGAACCCTGTTTGATTATGTGACTCGCTGTCAATACTGAGGTAAAAAATAATGATGACTATCCTGTTTCAGGGAAAGTGAACGCAGACATCAAACCCGCCACATTAATGAACCACTTTATGCATGACATTTTCTCACTACACAGGGCATTAAATATGCTGACTCAGTGCTTACAAGGCAGTATGAATTCGCTCCGTCACCCATAAATCAGATAGTGAGAAAATATATTCATTACAATTTGCGTTATTAAAAAATAGATTTTGTAACATCTTAGAAAGGAATTGTTATATTAATGTTTATTTAGTATTTTACTACTGTGAACGATGATAAACATAGTGAATAAATCCAGTTAAAGATCAATGATGTGGGATTAAAGTCCGTTTAATTCAAAATTTACAGGATAATAAGCCAAATAAAACAATCGGAGCGATTTAATACTCGGTTAGCATATTAAAATAAATTTAATTCGACTTTTCATACACGCAGAAGGTGTATTGCTGGGTAATTAACACATTATTTACAATAAAATAATTTATAATAAATTTACATTAAAATCAATTGGTTAACTATTTTATACAGACCTTTAGATCGCTAAGCTCAATCGATTGACTTGCATTCATAGATAATGACTATCGCAATTACACATTTTGAATGTTTTAATCAATTTTACGCAATACGACTATTCTGATTAAATCCTCCCAACAAAAACTTACAATACTCAGGGGAGAAATATGAATGACCGACAAATTATCGATGACAGATTAAATATGTTAATGAGTGGTTACTTCAAATCTAAACGCCTTGAGTGTGGGTTAACCGGGAAGCAAGTGGGAGAACTCTTGTCTAAAAGTCAGCAACATATTTCCCGTTATGAACGAAATAAAACCTGCATCCCGTTAAGCGACATGGTGTTCTTCTTAAAAGCATATAATTTTAATCTGGATGATTTCTTTGATTATTTATTAAAAAACGTCCATTTCCTGAATGAAGGCAGCAACGCGGATCAGAGCAGACATACAGACATAAAATAACCTTTACAACCGAAGCTGAATGAATTTCAGTTCATCACATCCGTTTATCTGTAAGGCAATGAGCGAGACACGTTTTTCAGTGCAGGGGGCCAGAGAAAAAGAGAGCGTATTTATCTAAAAATAAATACGGAGGGTTATGTTCCTTTATGATGAGCATGCTTTTAATAAATTAAAAACAAAACGTCATTTCATTATTAATATTACAGAATTATAACATTGCATGTTATATATAATATGCAATTGCAAAAATACCCGTTGGCGTTGACGCTATGCGCATTTATCCGAAACGGCCAGTAACACATCACTGATGATGAAAAATGCCCAGAACCAGTTACAGGGCTATGTCAGGGGATTTATTGGCGATAACGCGGGTAGCGATGCGGGCTGTAACGATACGTCCAGCTCCATATTGTTTAATCAGGACCCAGTACTATTACTAGAGAATGTAGATAACAATATGTCATATTCACTGGATTTAAAATGGGTGTTATGCCCTGTCGCCAATCCGGGACTGGGAGCGGGAACGGCATCGACAACCTTAAATGTTATCTGGCAGTAGCGCGGTTCGGACCGCCGGTCAGCGCACGTTAAGCCATATTCTTATTCTCTGAGGCTTCTTTTTCCGGTGACCTGTTCTGCCCGCGTGACGATAAATACCGCAGGCATATTCTCTGTCCGTGGAAAAGCGATGACCGGCTGGTCATTTATCTGGTTTTCCACGCGGGTGTAAACCAGAGTGTTTGCATGGCTCCTGTCAGGACTCACCCCGCACAGATTGCCGACCGCTATGATATACCCATAAAAAAGATCAGTATGTATAAGCGCCAGCTAATGAAAAAACTGGGGGCCACATCGGATATCAATATGTATAAGGCGGGCTTAAAATACACGCATAGGTAGAGACGAAAGCTGTGGAGGAATGAATTTATTAGGCAGTTTAATAGTTCGTTTCGGCAAGAGTTTTTAAATACTTACCGGTTTGAATTATTGAGTCAGCTCAGAGAGAGGACATGATTCTGGCTGCAGAATTATCACCTGAATCGTACTCATGAAAGTCTGGGGCATCTTTCCCAGAAGATATACCGGAAACAGCCAGAAGACTCCATTCAGGTTTTTCTCCGATACGGGAAGCGGACCCTTGCATAGGCCATGTTGCTTACGTCGTCAGGGCTGGCTGCGACGTGTTGACCATTTTGCAGGTTGACCGATGAATTCACGCAATGTGTCGAGAAATACCGTGACTCTGGCAGGCGGGTGACGTAACGCGCGTAGCGCATATATGCCTGTAGATACATGTATTTGTGAGGACATTTCCGGGAAGAGTTGTACCAGCGCCCCACTGTTAATGTCATCCCCCACCACCCAGTCCGGCAGGAACGCGATCCCCAGCCCTTCAACCGCAGCCTGACGCATCGCTTCGAAATCATCACAGCCAAACATGGGCTGGCTCGTGTTTTCTCTGGCCGGATGGCCAATCACACTCGACCAGCAAAGCAGATCAGTACCGTGCAGCTTATCAATTAAACGATGTGAGGCAATGTCATCCATCGAGGCCAGGATCCCCGCGTTTTCCAGGTAGGTGGGACTTGCGCACAGCACGCGTATTTGCGTTGCTATTTTGCTGGCAATCAACGTGCTGTCGGCCATATCACCAATACGGATAACAGTATCAAGACGTTCAGCCACGGGGTCAGCCAGCCGTTCGGTCAGATCCAAATCAAAGCCCAACTCCGGATACTGGCGGGAGAGTTTTGCCATAACCGGCAGCACATAGCGTTTACCAAATGTGGGATAACAGGCCACTCTCAGCACACCGGTTACTTCGCCCTTCATCGACGCAAGTTCCTGCTGCGTATCTACCAGTGAATCAAGAATCTGTCTGGCGCGAATAAGCAGTATCTCCCCGGCATCAGTCAGGGTTAAATGCCGCGTAGATCGCAAAAAAAGCGGGGTATCCAGGTATGCTTCCAGTGCATCGATCTGCCGTCCTATCGAGGAGGGCGTGCGTCCGCGACGGCGACCTGCACCCGAAAAACTGCTTTCACGGGCGACATCGACAAAAACTCCAAGGAACTCGGCAAATTTCTCTGATTGCATCTGTGCATTTCTTGCATAGCTGTTGTGGGGAGAAGCCATCTTATCAGTTATGTGCGCTGAGCTTAAGATCCCCTCAGTTGAATGACATTACACAAACACGCACACACTGAGGATAACGGCCATGCAAAATCATCAATACGATCCCCTTTATCTTTTCATCGACGGTGACTGGATTGAAGCGGGCAATCGCGATACCACCGCAGTGATTAACCCGGCAACCGAAGTCACCATTGGCCGCTTGCCGCTGGCGACCTCCGCCGACCTTGAACGTGCTCTGTCAGCCACCCGTTCTGGTTTTGACGTCTGGCGCCATACCGTGCCTGCCGAACGCGCCCGCATCATGAAAAATGCCGCCACCCTGATGCGAGAACGCGCTGAACATATTGCCTCGCTAATGACGCTGGAAGAAGGTAAACCCCTGCATGAAGGCCAAGACGAAGTACTGCGGGCCGCTGACTATTTTGAATGGTTTGCGGAGGAGGCCCGCCGGATAGATGGGCGCGTTGTAGCATCAAATCGCCCCGGTGTGCTGCAACTGGTCAAAAGAGAGCCCATTGGTCCGGTTGCCGCCTTTACTCCGTGGAATTTCCCGGCCATTACCCCGGCACGCAAATTATCAGCAGCACTGGCCGCAGGTTGTAGCGTGATCCTGAAACCCGGCGAAGAGAGCCCGGCGACGGCACTGGCACTGGCGCGCTGTCTGGATGATGCTGGTCTGCCTAAAGGCGTACTGCAAATTGTGTTTGGCGTACCGGATCAAGTTTCCACCACGCTTATCGCCTCGCCTGTTATTCGCAAAGTGGCATTCACCGGTTCTGTGCCGGTAGGTCGACTGCTGTCTGAGCGTGCAGCCGCCGGTGTTAAACCGATTACCCTGGAACTTGGCGGTCATGGGCCGGTACTGGTTTTTGCCGACGCCGATATTGAAGCAGCGGCAGTTGGTGGGGCGGCTAACCGTTTCCGGGGCACCGGCCAAATCTGTATATCTTCAACCCGCTTCCTTATTCAGCGCGGTGTATACACACAGTTTGTCGAACGCTTCGTGAGAGCAACAGAGAAACTGGTTATCGGGGACGGCATGGCGGAAAACACTCAAGTGGGGCCGCTGGCAAACATTCGCCAACTAGAAAAAATGGAAGCGCTGATTGCCGATGCTGTTGCTCTGGGCGCGAAAGTGCTCACTGGTGGGAAACGGCTCAAGCGCCCTGGCTTTTTCTTTGAACCCACCGTGCTTGCCGATGTGCCGATGGAAGCACGGGTCATGCACGAAGAACCCTTTGGCCCAATTGCTGTGATGCGTCCGTTCGACGCGCTTGAGGATGGTCTGGCAGAAGCAAACCGTCTGCCGTATGCCTTGTCAGCTTACGCTTTTACACGCGATGCCCGTACAGTACTGGATGTTGGCGATGGCCTTGAAGCCGGGATGATAGGCATTAATCAGTACCGCATGGTAGCGACGGAGCTGCCTTTCGGTGGCATGAAAGAAAGCGGGCATGGTTCAGAGGGCGGTCGGGAAGGTATCGGCCATTACCTGGTGAATAAATTCATCAGCCAAATCTAAAACACCTTACCACTAATGACAGAATACAAGAGGAACTGACCATGAAACCTGTTGATTTTACTCGCCCACGCGAAGCTGCCCGTGCATTTACCCCTAAACTTTCCGACTTCGTTGAGCAACCGCTGTATTCCGATGTCTGGACAGATCCAGACCTGGCACCGCGCGACCGTAGTCTGATTACCATCGCCTGTCTTATTGCCCTGAATCACTCCAATGAGCTACCGGCCCACTTGCGTCGTGGCATTGAAAACGGTCTGACCAAAACAGAAATTTCCGCCCTGATTACGCACATGGCGTTTTACGCAGGATTTCCGGCAGCGATTACTGCATCTGGCTATGCCAATGCCACGTTTGACGAACAGGCCTGAACGACGGGTTATCCATCTTCTTATTTCGGGAAACAGAATAATGAAAGCAATCACCTTTGATCAATTCGGTCCGGCCGATGTACTTAACATCAGTGAAGTCGCAGACCCACAGCTGCGCCCCAATGATCTGCTGGTCCGCACGCGGGCGGCGGGGGTCAACCGGGCCGATCTCACCCACCGACGCGGCGGGTATGGCCGCCCTGATTTTGGCGACTCGAAGATTATGGGGTTGGAAATCGCCGGTGACGTTATTGCCGTTGGAGAGAATGTAAAAGGCTATAACCTGGGTGACCGTGTTATGGGGATCGTCGGAGGAGGGGCTTACGCAGAAATGGCACGCATTGATTACCGGATGGCTATGCCAGTGCCGGAAAGTATGGACTATATCCATGCGGCGGCCATCACCGAGGTATTTGTAACCGCGCATGAAGCGCTTATCCATCTGGGTAAACTGAAACCTACGGAAACGGTATTGATCCACGCCGGAGCCGGCGGTGTGGGAGGCGCCGCCGTACAACTGGCACATGCGACTGGTGCAACGGTAATCACCACCGCGAATTCTGCAGCGCACGCTCTCGTTCGCCGTCTGGGTGCCAATCACGCCATTGATTACGTTACAGAAGACTTCTCCGAAGTTGTCGCCAGCATCACAGATAACAAGGGGGTTGATCTTATTCTCGATTTTATTGGCGCGCCTTATTTTGAACGGAACGTGAGCTCACTCAACTTTGGTGGACGCCTGGTGCAGATTGGCATTATGGGGGGCATTGAAAACGCGAAGATCCCGTTAGATCGGGTGTTGTACCGCCATCTGCAGATTATCGGTACGGTAATGAAATCGCGTTCGCAAGAAGTGAAGCATGAGATGTCTCGCCGCTTCAAAGAGAGCTGGTTAACTCGCTTCGGTAAAGATGGACTGAGCCCAGTGATTGACAGCGTGTTCCCGCTGGCAGAAGCCAGGAAAGCTCATCAGCGTATGGAAGACGGCCTCAACGTCGGAAAAATTGTGTTAACGATGTAGATGACGCAAACAAGACGTTTTTTCTGCCTTTTTCACCGCAGTCCCTTCGCTATCCGACATGAACAGCCCGTGCAATATACTCAGGGCTGTTCGATGTCAGAGAATGAATCAACTACCAACATAAAAAATCACCAGGAGATTAAGCTCTTCTTGTGTCTGTACCTGATTGACAGATTCTAATTCCACTTTTAGCTGAATAACCCATCCATCACTCTAAAATCCACCATAAAAGTAGGTCTATTATTCTTAGTTCAAATCTATTCTGATTAATTAACCCTCTATTTTAATATGACTTCACCAGCAACATCATATGTGATTATTTTGTCACCTGATTTAGCGCTCACAGTGTGAATTCTAATGATTCTTTAATAATATTAATTTATGATACATACTCTTAGTTACTGATATACAATATGTTTTTATAAAAAAAAGAGACGGAAATACAAAGTTCATGCTGTTGTCAGCTGTTTTCCGTAGATTTTTAGTAAGATTATTCTTATATTAAGCAGATAACGCATTTAACTCGAAAAAACTTGGGATAGGAAACCACTATGCCTAGACCTTCGGCGCTTTACGTTCCACATCTTTTGAATGCTAAAGATATTGAACCAGAAGAACGTTTTAGCCAAATATCACATAATCTAAGCAGCTATGGTATCGATGTAGTGAACAATCGACGACCAGAAGACATTATTGCCCAACATAAAACAATATCTGGAGTAATGGGTGATTATTGCAGCGCCTTTGGTTCAAAAAATGATACTATCTTCGACCCTCATAAAACAAAAGACTCGATGATCTATATTTCATTAATTGTTCAAGGCAATCAAAGAATTGATGGCAGAGAGAATAAGAGTAGCACTCAGATTGATCAGGGTATGTTAATACTACATGAGCGTAATGACTATTATCATTATCAGGCTACGGATGTTAAACAGCTTTATATTATTCCACATATTGATCAGGTTAAAACCATTTTTACTGGCAAACTAAATCGACCAGTTATTTCTCTGGATAATCATCATCTGGCAACTTTCCTAAAGTCTCATATGTTACTTCTGGATTACCAGTCAGCCACTTTAAATTCTAAAGAAACGTCACTTATTGTTGATAACCTGCATCATATGGCACTGTTAATGATGGCTGATGTGGCTAAAGAGCAAGGCCTGATTTCAGAAGGAAAACAGAATCATATCTTCAATGCCGCAAAATCATATATTAAACAGAACTTTAGTCAGCATGAATTATCGCCAGATTTAATATCTAAAATACTCCGCTGCTCAAGGGCCAGTCTTGACAGGGCTTTCAATGAACAGGGTATCTCTGTAATGCTACTGATTAAGAGCGTACGTTTAAACGCGGCGCGGGAACTACTGGAAAACAACAGGACATTAAGAATAGAACAAATATCATGGTTGTGTGGTTTTGTTAATCACTCTTTATTCAGTAAATTATTTCGAGAAAAATATAAGGTTTCTCCAAAAACCTGGCGTGATAACTTTAAAGGGTCCCTGTAATCATCACCAGATTCAGGAATGAACATTCATGTTCATCAAATGATTTCTTCTCTTGTAGCTGTCTGTAGTAAATATTTAAAATTTATAATTATAAAATAATAGAAATTAAAAATTAGTGATGCGATTTAAACGTTTTTACCTGACGTTCAATAATATAAGTAACTAAGCTATATAACGATATTCCTATTGATATAACAGCAATGCCCATTAAGATCATAGTGCTCGTACTCATGACTCTGCCTCTCTCTGCATAGCGATGGGAATATCATAATAGTAATTATTTCGATACAAAAAGAAGGATGCGGAGCCTCAAGACTGTTCTTTGCCCCTCAGAGTGAAAATTTCTACTTAAACTAAACTCTGTCTATTTCCTGTCGTCTGACACCAGCCTCAAAAACCACAGTATTAATATGGATAAAGGCTTATTAAAACAGGTCGGGCGTTGTCTGACAGGCATATCAGCGACGTTACAGAAAATTATCTGCTCTTATCATTCCCGACATTAAACACCAGGAAAAACGCGTCAGACAGGCAAAAAATGCAACTTTCATTCAGACAGATAATAGCATCAACCAAGTTTTAACTGGCTGATGCTATCCGTAACTTATTCTTTACGGCTCAGAACGAACGGAACAGAATCGCGAAGTGATGGATTAACGGTACCGCTGTGATTAAGCCCAGGGTAAAGATGAATACTGGTCTGAGTCCCTGCCGCTTTAACATCAGCAGCAAACTGTTTTTGCATCGCCGTGGGTACGTTAATATCCGCCTCACCAATACCAATAAATACAGGGTGGTCTATCTTGAGCGTTGGATATTGCAGCGACGCTTTAGCGGAGATCAAGAGGTTCTGGATACCTGGCTTCAGGCTATTGCCTACCGTTAACTTCTGCTTCATCACTTCTTCAGTTAACGGAGTAATACACAATTCATTCGCACGTGCTAATAGTGGCAGAGCTTTATCCTGAAAATAGTCTTCTGCTTTCAGTTGTGGGTTTTTAGCCGCTTCCGACAAGAAAATATAGAAGATATAAGGGATTTTAGGATCCCCAGTGACTTCCTGCTCATCAGACTTAACCGGTGATAAGATTTTGGCTGCAGAGCTATTTTCATTAAAGTACGGTGTGCCTGTCAGGACAGTTCCGTTAATGTTTAACTCAGGCGCATATTCAGTCTGATACCCGGCACTGGCAAAAGCAGCGTGGGCCCCCTGTGACTGACCAACAAGAATGATTTGATTACTTAATGGGAAAATTTTCTGCGCAGCTTTAATACTGTCCAGCGAACTCCAGGCCTGGGCTCGCGCGTTCAGATAGTGATGTAACCCTTCTGAACCCAGACCAGCATAATCTGGGGCCACAATCGCATAACCCAGCGACAACCAAGTATTTAAATACTGGCTGTCACGCAGGGTGCGTGGATTTAAAGAAGGTGCACAATCATGGGCAACACCTACAGTACCATGTGCCCATGCGACAATAGGCCAACCACCTGGAGGTGTGGGTCCTTTGGGCAGAAAAACAGCCGCCGTATCGATACGTGAACCCGTTCCTTTGACTCCATCAGTTGAAGGATATTCAATACGGTATTGAGCCGATGCTTCCATTAATCCTAAGGGTGCAGCTAAGACTGTCTTGGTGATGATGGCCGGGTTATCTTCGCTCTTAACTTCTGCCATCGTCATATGAGAGGCCGAAATTAACAGTGCCGGAATGACCCAACGTAATTGTTTGTTAACGTAATCCATACAAACCCATCCCTGTGAATGAACGTTGAATATCTTGCTTGTCATATTTATATCAAGCGAGGAGGACTTCGGTAATTGAGTATAATTCAGGACTCAATGCTGTGTAACATACCAGACAACAAATAGTTGCACATGCATATTATTTCAAATAATTTTTTTTACCGCTGCATGCGGATATTCCGCCACAGTGTTCGCGTAAAAGGCATACTATTCAGTAAGATTATTGCCTGAGGGCCTCTGTTTATCGAAATAACATGCCTGTCGATATGCAAAATATCACCTTGTAATAAGGCAACCTTAGATTCATACCACAAGATAAGATGTGCCCGGTTTTCTGCAGCGATAATTGAGAAAAATGAGTTATTTGATGGATGAGTAAAAGTATCGACAGCAATCCAATGCATATTTACCTGCCTTAGCACTATAAATGCCGGTATCTGGTAACGTGATCCGATTTATACATAAGGTGACACAACAAATCTATCAGGAACTATTGCAGCACCATCGCAGTACTTTATTCTTGATTATTTCTGTATCCCGGCCACCACCTTTCAAGTTCCATTTTATGCTTAGCAGCCAGCATACAGTCTAAACATCATTTATAATTGACTCAATTCTTTCTTGTAATTGCGGTTTAATTTTATCTTTTCAAAAAATGCGCACTTCCGAATGCGAGGACAAAAATTACAAAAACACATCTAAAAATCTTAATGACATCATATCAGCCAATATCATTATGTTGTTTATGGGTATTTCCAGAAACTCATTTAACACTGAGATGATAACATCGTATTTTCTTCTATCCTAGTGAACAGTGATTTTTTCACACTGGCAACTCTTTGTCTTGGCAAAAATTAAAGCTCCGGTATTGAATTGTATCATCCTACATTTGAATTAATAAGAGTGACAATAGGTTACAGTTATATTAAATAGTCAATATTTTTATAACTTTGTGATAAAGATCACCCGTCAGAAACGTCTTGGCAATCACCTGAAAATAAATAAATATTTAGTACTAAAAATACCGATAATAAAGAGTCTATATACAAGATATAGGGTAGCGATATACATATTTCAGAATATTACACTGTAGGTATATCTATACCCAAAATAATTCGAGTTGCAGCAAGACGGCAAGAGAGGGGATCCTGGTGAACTTACTCAGTAAGTGATTCAAGTGAGTGAGCGTACCAACGCAGATACAGCTTGAAGTATGACGGGTATATACATACCTACTGCGACTCCCTTTTTATCGTAACCTGCCACCTTAATCCGTTTTATCGACTTACCATTGATACCAGTCCTTGCAAATAATGCGTCAGAGGGTGACTTCAAATTCCTTTGTGACATTGTGCACATTTCCATCATGAAACCGGTTGCACGCAATAAAGTCACTGCTAGGATGAAACCGGTTTCATCAGTCATTCTTTCTCAAAAATTAATATAAGGCCGCTAAAATGACAGCCATCAGAGATTACAGCGCATTGGCGAGGGATATCCTTCGTGAGGTTGGGGGAGAACAAAATATTCACGGCTTCTCCCGCTGTGCGACGCGTTTACGCTTAGTGTTAAATGAAACGCCCGCTGAAGCCAAAAGCAAAATACAAGGATTACCTGGCGTCATTGCCGTTGTTGAAAGTGGGGGCCAGTTCCAGGTAGTAATAGGAACCCACGTTGCTGATGTATTCAATGCAATGAATGATCTGGTGGGCGATAACCACAGCGCTAATGCCGCTCCGATTAAAACGCGCTGGCTGGATAGAGTCATTGCCACTATGTCGGCGGTCTTCGCTCCCATTATTTATATTCTGGCTGCTGCAGGGATTTTGCAGGGGATATTGATAGTCGTATCCCTGATTGACGATAGCATCAAAACCAGTGATACCTTCGCCATTCTGAACTTTATGTCATGGACACCCTTCGCATTTTTGCCGGTGTTTATCGCGATTACTGCAGCACGTCACTTCAAATGTAACCCCTATATTGCGGTACTCTGTTGCTGTGCATTGATTAACCCTGACTGGACCGCGATGGCAGGCAGGATCGCCAGCGGTGAAACCGTGACTTTCCTGTTTTTCCCGTTAGCTAAAACGGTCTATACCTCCTCAGTGCTCCCTCCCCTGTTCTTGGTCTGGGCACTGTCATGGCTGGAAAAACGTGTTGACCGTATGCTGCCCAGCGTTATTTCCGCACTCTTTACACCGCTGATTTGCTTTGTGATCATCGTTCCACTAACGCTTATCGCTATCGGCCCAATCACCACCTGGGCTGCAATGGGTATTGCCAGCGGCTATAACGTCTTATTTAACACAGCACCAGCTCTGGCCGCTGCTGTGATTGGTGGAGTGTGGCAAGTTATTGTTATCTTTGGCGTTCACTGGGGTATCACGCCGGTGATTATGGCAAACTTTGATACTAACGGTTACGACTCATTCCAGGCTTATCAGACCATTGCCGTTATTGGTCAGATGGCTGCCGTATTTGGTGTGTTTCTGAAAACACGCAACACGGAGCTGAAAACTACCTCCTTATCCGCAGGTGTTACCGCCATCTTTGGTATCACTGAACCCGCCATTTACGGTGTGACATTGCGCTTTAAAAAACCGTTCATCTGTGGCTGTATTGGTGGAGCCGTCGGTGCGGTGGTCGCGAGCCTGTTTGGTTCTCTGTACTATGCCTATGCGGGTTTGCCAGGCTTATTGACTATCGTCAACTCCATTAGCCCAGATGCCCCGATGTCATTTATTGGCGAAGTAGTAGGGAGTGCAACAGCAATTATCCTTACCATTGTTCTGGTACAGTTTGTTGGCTTTAATGACCCGGTAGCAGAAAAGAGCGCTCCGGCAACCCCTGTTAACACCGAAAATAAATCAAATACCGACTCTGTTGCTGTAAAAACACCGCTGACAATTCTAAGTCCAATGCAGGGAACAGTTATTCCACTGGAAAACGTTGCTGATGAAGCCTTCTCCCAGAAAGTGCTAGGTGATGGCGTGGCGATTCAACCGAGTGAGGGGCTGGTCGTTGCACCAAGTGATGCAAAAGTAGAAACGTTGATTGAGTCTCATCATGCCATTGGCCTGACGTGTGAAAATGGTGCCGAACTGCTGATTCACGTTGGACTGAATACCGTTAATTTACAAGGGCAGTATTTTACGCCGCTGGTCAAAGAAGGTGACTGGGTGACAGCAGGAACCCCGTTATTGCGCTTCGACAAAGAAGCGATTGAAGCAGCCGGGTATACATTAACTACACCGGTATTAATCATCAATAGCGACGAATATACACTGACTATTGAGCAATCTGAGGGGGAGATTGGGCAGAAAATGCCATTAATGACGGTATCCTGAACCCTTATATACCCAAAATAATTCGAGTTGCTTGCAGGTGCGCCTCACGCACGCAACACCCAAGCAACTTGAAGTATGACGGGTATATGTCGCACAGACCTTGTGATACAGATAGAATACCAGGGCGATTTTGCCCCCTTTCTATGAACTCTTCAGTGCCGAGGAATGTTATGGTTACAATACTGGATGTGGCAAAAAAAGCCGGTGTTTCAAAAGCGACAGTATCCAGAGCGCTGAACGGTAAAGTGGTTGTCAGTCATAGTGTCAAAGAACGCATTAATAAAGCGATAGCCGAAACGGGTTATCGCCCTAATTTATTAGCACGAAGGCTGGCAACCAACGAATCAAACTCCGTCGGTCTGGTGATAACCAACGGACTCTACGATGGCCCCTTTTTCTCTTCAATGACATACCATGCCGCCACCTGTAGCGAACAACATCAACGACAGTTGGTGTTAGCTGATGGTAAGCATTGCCGTGAAGATGAACAAAATGCCATTAATTTGCTGATTCAGTTACGCTGTGAAGCGATTATGATTTATCCCAAATACTTAACCGTTGATGAACTGGATGACATTATTGACGCAAGCAGCATACCTATTATGGTTATCAACCGAGAACTAAAACGTAACCGTGCCAATTCAGTTTTTGTCGACAATCAGTTATGCAGTGCCCAGATGGTTAATCATTTACTGGAAAAGGGGCATCGACGGATTGCATTTATTTCTGGAACGCCGGACTCTCCCACCGGTAAAAAACGTTTACAGGGATATCGGGATGCGCTGGAAAAAGCAGGTATTACTCCGGATGAAAGTTTAATTGTTCATGGTAACTATCGGCCTGAAAGTGGCTATAAAGCCGGGCTGGAGTTACTGAAAAACAAGGGTGATTTTACTTGTGTTTTAGCTGCCAATGACGATATGGCTATGGGTGCAATGAAAGCGTTCACAGAACAGGGTTATGCTATTCCCGCAGATATCTCGGTTGCCGGATTTGATGATGCCCCTCTTGGCCGTTATTTCACACCAGCATTGACCACTATCCATATACCTATGGATCAAATGATCAAAGATGCACTGCAGATCCTACTATCCCCCTCCGATACATCTGCTATTTTTCCTGCTCATCAAGGTACTCTGATAATCAGGGATTCTATTGCTGAGCGAACACCTGAGTAGCAGGCGATCATCGTTATGTATTTTATCATGCTGATTCTGAAGTCTACATCAATATGGCTGATACCTTTCTGTGTAAGTTTTTACGGTAACCAACTGATATAACAGTTTCTGCTGATGTTTCTACGGCTATTTTATTCGTAGTATAGTAGGCCAAATATTCTGTGACAGGATGGCTGATGTATTACTCTATCGGTGAATTCGCAAAACTCTGCGGTATTAATGCGACAACATTACGTGCATGGCAGCGACGTTATGGGTTGCTTAAACCCCAGCGTTCGGATGGAGGGCATCGACTCTATAGCGATGATGATATACAGCAAGCTTTGAATATTCTGGACTGGATAAAAAAAGGTGTCCCTGTCAGTAAAGTAAAAACGCTCCTCGACAGGCCAGAAGAAGAGTTCGCCAATCAATGGATAGCCCTGCAAGAAAAGCTGTTACAACAGCTGACTACCGGTCGTATCGATGCAGCCCGGCATACCATTTATGATGCCGGGCACGAGTACCCAAGGGTAGAGTTAGTCGCACAGCTACTCAGGCCTTTACGCAAAAAAATATCAGCAAACCTTGCCACAACGGTCACCCTCAGGGAAATACTGGATGGGCTTATTATTGCTTATACGTCTTTTTGTATCGAGGGAGATAAAAAAGCGCCTGGTGATAACTATCTGATCAGTAGCTGGTATTTAACGGATGCCTGCGAGGTATGGCTGGAAGCGCTTCAACGTACAGGCCAGAATAAACGTATCGATATTTTACCCCATTTATCCAATATGCTCGCACTTGATATGTTCCCTGAGCATCACTGGATTCTGGTCACCGCAGAAAAGCTCTCCCCCTCCCAACTCACACAGATTCGACAATGGCAGGACAGTGTTAAATCTCTCGAGATAATCACCCTCTAGAATGCTGCACTGTCGCCTGTTTACCTTCTGTTCAGTCTGCAGACTGCAAAAATAACCACTTGATAATAATCAGCATATTAATTTTTACACTTTAGAACTTGGACAAAAATACTCTTTTGTGTAAGTTTAAAGCCTGATAGCTCATTTTCTACGCTACGGTAGCCAAGTCATTCCCACGGTTGAAGTGAAGATTATTTGCAGAGGAATATCATCATGATGAGAACACCCAAAATCGGCATCAGTGAAAAGCTGACCGCATTCCAGGTAGGCTTACAAGAAGATGATATGTCTACTCAAGAATTACTCACTGAACTTGCGGCAGAAGCACAATGTATAGCAGTTGATTCCGCTACCGTTATTCCGTTACCCATTCCCCGCTTTATCTATACCACCATAAATAAAATACAGCAGCCTGGTGACCTGAATGGACTAATTATTGGTCACTATTCTATGAGTGAGGATCTAAAAACAGATATCGCTGAACACAGAGAAATACATCCAGATACAAGGAAATATCAGGCATTACTGAAAACCAGAATGGCAGAACAATATCCCTGGATTCCCTTGATAGAAAGCGAACAGCTAACCAACTCTGCGTTGCGTGAAAATTTTATTATCTGTGTTTCTGCCCTTAATGAACTCAATCAGCTGGGAAAACGAAAACTCACACGCCATACACTGATCGATTTTCATAGCCGTTATAAACTGGTGTTAATGGCACATAACCAGCCCAAGTACCGGGAAATAGGCCCGTTTGTCGCTAACATCCACCAATGGAAAGATTTAGATGATTTTTTTATCGTCTATCGAAAAAAGCTCATGGCTATCTTGCAACAACCGGCATCATGCGAAAATCACGTGAATGCGATGATGCATATTCAGGGTTATTTCAACCGTCAGCAAACCGCTGAACAAAGAAGTGAACTGTGTCAGGTTATCCATGATTATCGTCAGGGACGTCTGCCACTCAGCGCTCCATTAACGCTGCTAAAAAAATATCTTTCTGAGTATCCGAATAATTATCTACTAACACAAAAATATTTCATGTTTTATCCGAATAATTATATTTGAATTATCCACGAGAAGGCCGTGACCTGACCTGTTAATGGCACGCATTTACTCCCTATTAAGACGACATGGTTACTGTCGTCTTTTTTTTACCTTGCGACAAAAAGAATATCATCAGTCAAGAGAGCAATATTCCTTATGGTATCGGATTGAATCTGGCTTTATTAATATTCTTACCTGCAAGTACTCAGTAGAAACGCCCTGCACCACACATAAGTACGGGGCGGTAATGGCTGTTACTACAGGAACTTAAAAGTCATAACTGGCAGTAACAGAAACACTGCGTGGCGCACCGTATACGACATATTCAGATAACCAGCTCTCGTACTTTTTATCAAACAGGTTATTAACGTTAGCCTGTAACGCAAAATTTTTGGTCACTTGATAACGGGTAAATAAGTCCACCACCGCATAACTACCTTGTTTGATACGCGTTGCACCCTGTGGGCCAGTGGTATCATTCCAGGTTTTATTTTGCCAGTTAATGCCGCCACCAACAGTGACATCAGAGACCATTGGCAGATTATAGCGGGTAAACAGTTTCACTGTTGTGCGCGGTTGATCGGAGTTAACCGCCTTGTTATTTTTATCGGTTGCCACAAAACGTGATGCGCCGAAAGTCAGCTGCCAGTTATCGGTCAGGGCGCCGTTCAGTTCAAACTCAGCACCTTTACTCACCGTTCCATCAACGGCCTCATAAGCCGTCTCGTTCGGATTACCATTCACTATTGCACCGGTAGACTGAGCGACATTATTTTGCTCAATACGGAATATCGCAAACGAGGTGGTCAGGCGGGTATTAAACCAGTCCGCTTTAACCCCGGCTTCATAGCTCTTTCCGGTAGCTGGGTCGAGGTAATCACCCTTAATATCGCGCTTATCGGTGGGCTGGAAGATAGAGGTGTAGCTGGTATAAGCTGACCAGGTATCGTTGATATCGTAGATAAGACCGGCATAAGGGGTAACATTATGCTGCTTATTACTCAGTCGGGTTTGCGGGGCTGATGTCGGGTTATAATCAGCATGCCACTCGCTGTAACGCAGACCTGCGACCAAGTGGAGTGGATCTGCCAGCGAGAAGCGAGCCGCGGTATAGACCGCCTGCTGGCGTACAGTGTCTTTACTGTAGAGTGAAAATGCAGACCAGGCAGGATCGGCAACACTTTGATAATAGCTCGGCATCAAGATCCCACCGTAATTCAGCCCTGTAGCAGGCAGGGAGTTATCATAACGGTTATTCTGTCGGCTGAAGCTAGTACCGAGTACGAGTTCATGCTGGCGATCAAAGAGCTCAAAACCACCACGGGCAAAGGCATCAACCGAATCCTGTTTACGCTCACCACGGTTCCAGCCGCCATAACCGGTCACACCGGCACCAGTCTCTCTGTTCGGAAAGCCTCCGACATACATCAGTTTTGAGTCAAATTTGCTCTGGGCATGCAGCAGGTTAATGCGCCCTTCCCAGCCATTGTCAAAGCGCTGTACCAGGTTAGCAAAGACGTTATAGGTATTTTTATTGGAGTAAGCCCAGTCTGGTGCTGTGGTTGCACTGCGGCCAAAATCAGTCCGGCTACCGTCTGCATACCAGGTCGGTAAACCACCCCATGTCGGGCTATCTTCATCACTACTCTGATAACCATAACCTACCGACAACAGAGTTGAATCAGTCAGATCCGTATCAACAATACCGTAGAGGAATTTTTTGCGGTAATGGTACTTATCCACCCAGGTATCGTTATCCTGGTAACCGGCAATTACACGACCACGAACATTACCGTTTTCAGTCAGTGGCGCGGAGAGATCGGCAACATAACGCTGTTTATTCCAGCTACCATAAGTGGCAGATACATTGGCTTTAAACTCACGGCTGTCAGCATGTTTACGCACCATATTGATATAAGCCGACGGGTTTCCGGTACCACTCATTAAGCCGGCAGCACCCCGTACCACTTCAACATTTTCGTAAACCGCGGTATCCATGCCGGTATCACCAAAGTCCCAGACATCACTGATCTGGGTCGGCATATCGTCATAAGCATAGTTACTGATAAAATAGCCGCGTGAAAAATAGGTCACCCGGCTGGTATCCACCTGTTTTTCCGTGACACCAGTGACGTTATTCAGAACCTGGCCAATAGTATCAAGCTGCTGGTCTTCAATGCGCTGCTGACTAATAACGCTGACTGACTGCGGAATATCACGTGAAACCAGCAATAACTTGGTTCCGGTAGTAGTCGTCTTCACATTGTAATCTTCAGCCTGACCCTTAAGCGGATTTCCAGCCTGAGCTTTAACAATCACAGTGTCTTCAGGCATATCCGAATCTGCGGCTTGCACCGCGGGGGCTAAAGCCAGCGCAGTACAAATCGCCAGTAATGACGGGTGAAATGCCTTCAGGCTATCTCTGTGAATGTTTACACCAGACATGATTTTTCTCTCAGTTTGCGGTCAGCACTCCGTGGTGCCGACAGAGAGTGGGCGACCTAAAGATATGCTGTAAAAAATAACAATAATGAGAACTATAATCATTAATATTTATCATGTAAAACACTCTAATTATTCAAACACCAGAAAAAGGTTTTTTAATTGTTATTTATCATGCAGTTAAAAAACATCCTGCCAACATCGCTGACAGATAAAGACCCAGCCCGAAAATGGCATGATTTAACAGGCTACGCAGACGATTTTTCCAGGGAAATGGCGTACGCAATGCTGCTATTCCCGCCCCCATCGCTGGTTGCATCACGAAAAAAGGAACGATAACGGTTAGCGTCCCCACCAGCAAGGCGGGTAACAGGGTGGGATTGAGCAACCATTGTGTTCCTGCAATGGCAATCAGTAAGGCTGCAAAGAGAACACCTGTCAGGTAATGAATCGCCCAGCCAGTCACTGACTCACCAGCAATAGCAGGTGCTTTAGCGATGCTGTTATGTGCCCACTGACCGCGACAAATATGCCCTGCCCACCGCCCTACCATGGCATAGTCCAGCGTGGGCATTTTCAGCGCCCGTTGAATCACTGAGCCAATGTCCATCACGACCGTAGCCCCAATGCCTATAATAACTATCCGCAGCCACAACTCTGTAATCATCATTTTTTATCCTTTTCTTATCCCATTTCAAACAGCTTACAAGTTGAAGTCGACTTTAAGTCAAGGTAAATCGGGGGAGAGAGACAACCAGAAAAGAAAACCGCGGATGTTGATTGGATAGTCATTGAATTTAAAGCGTAAAAAAAGCTCCTTACGGAGCTTTTTTTACAATATCTCTTAGCTGTTCAACGCCGGGCGTTCGCTAATTTCAATGCGCTGCGGAGCAGCGACTTCCGGTATTTCCCGGAACAAGTCAATATGCAGCAAACCATTATGGAAAGTTGCAGAAACGACTTTCATATGCTCAGCCAGGGTAAAACTCAGATTAAATGGCTGAGTGGTTAGCCCTTCATGCAGCCAGGTGGGCTCTTTTTCGGGTTTAACCGGAGCGCCTTTAACACCCAGTTTGGTACCTTCCTGCAAAATAGTCAGGTCTTCCTGGCGGAACCCGGCTAATGCCAGTGTGATCCGATAGTGGTTATCATCGTTTTTTTCGATGTTATAAGGCGGAAACGCCTGAGATTCCTGCTCAGACTGCAGCGCGTGAGCCAGTTTGTCAAAACCAATCCACTGACGCAGTAATGGGGTGACATCGTAATTGTTACGCATAGTGTTTCTCCTTCTTTGAAGCAAGAAATGATCTCTGTATGCCTACAGATTCGGCTCCCTGACGGCAAGCCGTGAGTTATCTCATCGTATTTATTGTACGACGAATGAAATTAGTTTATTTCGATACGGCGCGGTTTCATCGCTTCCGGAATAACGCGCTCCAGATCCACATACAACAGGCCATTAACCAAGTTGGCGCCACGAATATGAATGTTTTCTGCCAGCTGGAATTTGCGCTCGAAATTACGCTCAGCAATACCCTGGTAGAGATAAGTACGCTCTTTGGTCTCACCAGCATGGGAACCTTTGATAATCAGTAAATTATCCTGGGCAGTAATATCCAGTTCGCTTTCAGAGAAACCCGCAACGGCAATAGCGATGCGGTAGTGGTTTTCATCCACCAGCTCGACATTATACGGAGGGTAGCCGCCATTACTCTGGTTCTGGTTGTTTTCCAGCAGGTTAAACATACGGTCAAAACCAATAGCAGAACGATACAGTGGGGATAAGTCAAAATTACGCATATAACAATCTCCTGATTTCAGCGAGTGATACTTTCAGCCTTCCCTGGGGACAGACTGTTAACTGGAGTACCCTGACGGCATACTCCTTTGGTTACCTTATAAAGATAGGGGTAGTTATCTCTTTTTCAAGAGCAAAAATACGATTTTTTTTGCAGTCCTAACGTTAGTTACATAGACTGATAAGAACACGAAATGCTAAAAACTCTCCGGAATGCTAACAGGGCAATCACAGATCTAAAATAATTCGAATTGCTTGCAAGCACTGAGTGTAGATGGGCGGTGAACGATAATGATAAATACAATCTGCTTTAAAGCTCTGGTATTAAGTGGTGGGATTTTTTTCCTCTGTGGCTGTTCCAGTATCATGTCTCATAGCGGAGGCAAAGAGGGACTCTATTCTGGCACACGCGCCAATACTCAGGCACTCAAAGACCCCGAAACCAGCTGGGTACTGAAACCCTTGGTTGCGCTGGATTTACCTTTTAGCGCGGTAATGGATACCGTATTTTTACCCTGGGATTTCTACAGAAGAGATAACTCCCTGAAATCAAAGGTTGAAGCCAGCGAAAAACAGAACATGGCAATTAATTCTGTGATTCCGCCAGCCAAATTACTCTAGTTTCACAGACCCGTTTCAGTCATAAATAGCTGTCTGAAACCTTCAACATCCTGCATCCAGGCAATATACTTCCCGTCTGGTGAAAAAACGACGGCATCAGGACTCAGACCTTGCTGTTCTGGTAGAGTTAAGGGCGTTATTCTGCCATCCCCGACATCACAAATAACAATACGCTCTTGCTGAATAAATCCCAGCGCCTTGCCATCTGGATGCCAGTTAAAGGCAGACTGTATGCCCTGTTCCCCCGCCGTTACTTGTCTGGGTTCACCGCCGTTTGGGGAAATAATCCATAACTGTACAACTCCGGCATCATCACGCATTAGAAAGGCTATTTGACTGCCGTCCGGGCTGCTACGCACCCAATGACGAGGTAAGTTAACCAAACCCGGATAGCGATTCTGACTGGTAAAGGTGAGTCTACGCTGCTGTATCCCTTTCGGCGGTGCAGGCATGGTCGTTGAAGTCCCACATAATGGCTCTGTCGCAGCTTGCTGAAAAGCTTCAAACTCATCAGGTAAATCAACAATAAAGAGTTCTGGTACTTTATCTCCGGAATCAGAACGAGTATCGCCGATAAATGCCAGCGCCCAGCGCTGCTCACGACCTTCAGCAGTGATATAGCCTTGCTTACCGACCCAACCCTCTTCATAGGCACGATTAATGTCATCACTACCCGGTCGCGGATTGGCGGTAGTTTTGCTTACCAGCACGCAGAAATGTGAACCGTCGTATTCCCGGGGATGCTGTTTCGGCACCACTACCGGACCGCAAGGTAAAGCGACACCAATATTGCGTAAATCAAGACAAGGATCGCACTCATGCAGTACACCGTCATTATAGGTAAAACTCAGGCGATGACCTTTCGGACTCCAGACATGAACATGTGTTCCACCGCGTAATGCACCGGGAGTGAATGGCGAGGTGATATCCAGTGCATCCAACGTAACAGCCTTCCCCGCTTCAACAATCACGCCACGGCGACGGTGAAAATCGTAGTGCCAGTGTTCATCAGGATTTTCCGGTCCATGAATAAAAGCATAACGCTCAGGATCCTGCGGGTTGACCGTAACAACACCAACATATGCCCCCTGAGAGGCGCGATAAATCACCTCAACGTCACCGCTAAAAACATTAACCCGCTCAATCGTTTCTCCGGTAAAGGAAGCACCGGAAGGACGTACATCAAAAGCCAGCCACTGGCTATCCGGAGTCCAGCTATTAATATTAGTGAGTTGATGATGGCGGGATGCAAAGGTCAGCTGTTTGCTCACAAGGATGCCCTGAGAAAGTGATAAGAATCGACAATGGATGAATAAAAAACCGAGACTGATGACAAAACTAAAGTGATATCGAATTCTCTGCGCCTATTTACGAAAATAAACAGGGAAATCAATTCATTGATTTTTGGCTGATAACACAAAGAAGGAAAAACCACGTTTTTCCTTCTTTGTCAGCAATCTGAACCCCGGGATACCGGGGTTCTAAAAAATTAGTTTAAGGCAAACTTCTCAATCGCGTAAGCAACTCCGTCTTCAAGATTGCTTTTCGTCACAAAGTTACTCAACGCTTTGACTTTATCAATGCCGTTACCCATTGCAACGCCGACTCCAGCATACTCGATCATCGTAATATCATTTTCATGATCGCCAATAGCCATGACTTCCTCGGCTTTGATCCCTAACTGTTCCGCTATAGCTTTTATTGCCGCACCTTTGCTGACTTGCTTATTGAGCATTTCAAGGAAGTAAGGTGAACTCTTCACCAGATTGTAACGCTCAAAGACTTCAGCCGGGATCCTCGCGATAGCCGCATCGAGAATGTCAGGCTCATCGATCATCATCACTTTAAGAAAAGGCCCGTTCGGCTCCATATTCTCCGCTTCACAAAATGACAGTGGAATAGTGGTTACTGTGGACTCATGAACGGTATAGCGGCTGATATCACGGTTTGCAGTAAAGAGTGTATGTCTGTTCAGGGCATGAAAATGTGAACCCACCTCACGGGACAGTGCTTCCAGATAAAGGTAATCATCATAATCCAGTGGGATTTGAATCACCGCACTGGCATCGCTGGCTTTTTGTACCAGGGCACCATTGTAGGTTACGCAGTAATCTTCTGGCTCATCCATATTCAGTTCACGCAGATATCCCTCAACGCCAGCATAAGGTCGTCCGGTACAGAGTACGACATGAATCCCCTTGCTACGTGCAGCGGCGATTGCCTGCTTTACCGCAGGAGAAATACTATGGTCCGGGTGCAGCGTCGTGCCATCCAGATCCAGTGCAATAAGTTTTATAGCCATGTCAGGTCACCTGAAAATGATGAGTTTTCTTCATGCTAACTCGATTCTGCTAAAAAAACAGCTATCATCTTGAGTCACTCATCCTGGAATCGAGTAGGAGGCGGGATCACTCCCGCCGTCCTCTCACACCACCGTACGTACGGTTCCGTATACGGCGGTTCATG
>NZ_CANMLV010000035.1 GCF_947498825.1 uncultured Cedecea sp.
GATAAATTGTTAAAGAGCAGTGAGTTGCTTGCCTTAGCTTGCTAACTCGAGGTGGCGTATATTACGCGTTCCTCTTTAAGAGTCAATTCTTATTTCAGAATCTTTTCTCTTTATCGTCCCGGTAACTTGTGAAGTTGTTCACATGTTTCCCGTCGATGGAGGCGCATTATAGGGAGTTCTCCCGGCGCTGCAACACTTAAATGACAGAAAAATGACTGACTGCTGCATTCCACAGCAAAACCCCGCTTTATACCCACTTACACACAAACTTATCCACATTTATAATAACGACCGAAAATTCGCGAGCGTGACGCAAACGTTTTCGCTACAATGTTCGACGTTAAAAAGATGCCCCAGATTGGGGGCGTTAGCTGAATTCTGGTCTGTTCTGCCATCGCAACACACTTGCCAGAGCCAGAAATCTAATAAAAACCAGTATTAAGCTAATGCTCTTCTATATGCGAACCAAAGCTAAAGGATCAAACCATGCAACAACGCCGTCCTGTACGCCGTGCTTTGCTCAGTGTTTCTGACAAAACCGGTATCGTCGAATTCGCCCAGGCCCTCTCTCAACGTGGAGTCGTGCTGCTATCAACCGGTGGTACTGCTCGTCTGCTGGCTGAGGCAAACCTGCCGGTGACCGAAGTCTCTGACTACACCGGTTTTCCAGAGATGATGGATGGACGCGTCAAAACGTTACACCCGAAAGTACATGGTGGGATTTTGGGCCGTCGTGGTCAGGATGATGCCATTATGAATGAACATGATATCTCTCCTATCGATATGGTTGTTGTTAACCTTTATCCCTTTGCCCAGACCGTCGCACGCGAAGGTTGTTCTTTAGAGGACGCGGTTGAGAATATTGATATCGGTGGCCCGACCATGGTGCGCTCTGCCGCTAAGAACCATAAAGACGTTGCCATCGTCGTAAAAAGCAGCGACTACCAGGCTATCATTGCCGAGATGGATAGTAATGAAGGTTCTTTAACACTGGAAACTCGCTTCGACCTCGCGATTAAAGCTTTCGAGCATACCGCCGCCTATGACAGTATGATTGCCAACTACTTTGGTCGTCTGGTTCCGGCTTACCATGGTGAAACAAAAGAAGCTGCAGGTCGTTTCCCTCGGACATTGAATCTGAACTTCATTAAGAAGCAAGACATGCGCTATGGTGAAAACAGTCACCAGCAAGCGGCCTTCTATATAGAAGAAGAAATTAAAGAGGCCTCTGTTGCTACTGCCACTCAGGTACAGGGAAAAGCGCTCTCTTATAACAATATCGCCGATACGGATGCCGCACTGGAGTGCGTAAAAGCTTTCCAGGAGCCCGCCTGCGTTATCGTTAAACATGCAAACCCTTGCGGCGTTGCCGTAAGCCACTCGATTCTTGAAGCCTATAACAGCGCCTATAAGACTGACCCAACTTCAGCCTTTGGCGGCATTATTGCCTTCAACCGCGAGCTGGATGCCGAAACCGCTCAGGCGATCGTTTCCCGCCAGTTTGTGGAAGTGATTATCGCGCCATCAGCCAGCGAAGAAGCCCTGAATATCACCAGCAGCAAGCAAAATGTTCGCGTCTTGATCTGTGGTCAGTGGCAAACCCCTGTAGCCGGTCTGGACTTTAAACGTGTTAATGGTGGTCTGCTGGTTCAGGATCGTGATTTAGGCATGGTCACTGCTGCCGATCTGCGTGTTGTCAGTAAGCGTCAGCCAACGGAACAAGAACTGCGTGATGCCTTATTCTGCTGGAAAGTCGCGAAGTTTGTAAAATCAAACGCCATTGTTTATGCGCGCGATAATATGACTATCGGTATAGGTGCAGGCCAAATGAGCCGCGTCTACTCTGCTAAAATCGCAGGTATTAAAGCCGCAGATGAAGGACTGGAAGTGAAAGGTTCTGCTATGGCCTCCGATGCCTTCTTCCCGTTCCGCGATGGAATTGATGCCGCAGCGGCTGTGGGTGTGAGCTGTGTTATTCAGCCTGGTGGTTCTATTCGCGATGATGAAGTGATTGCTGCTGCAGACGAACATGGTCTCGCGATGATCTTCACTGATATGCGTCATTTCCGCCATTAATTCCGGGAGAATTAACCTGATGAAAGTATTAGTTATTGGTAATGGTGGACGCGAACACGCGTTAGGCTGGAAAGCATCCCAGTCCCCACTTGTCAGCCAAGTGTTTATCGCACCGGGCAATGCCGGAACGGCCCTGGAACCCGCCCTGCAAAATATCGCGATCGGTGTTCTGGACATTCCCGCTTTACTGAACTTCGCTCAGAGCGAAAAAATTGATTTGACCATCGTTGGCCCGGAAGCCCCATTAGTAGAGGGTATCGTCGACACTTTCCGCGCCGCAGGTCTGAAAATTTTTGGACCTACTCGAGGGGCAGCTCAGCTGGAGGGTTCCAAAGCTTTTACCAAAGACTTCCTGGCGCGCCACAATATCCCGACGGCTGAATACCAGAACTTTACCGAAGTTGAGCCAGCCCTTGCTTACTTACGTGAAAAAGGCGCGCCTATTGTTATCAAGGCTGACGGTCTTGCTGCAGGCAAAGGCGTTATCGTCGCGATGACGCTGGCTGAAGCGGAAGAAGCCGTTCAGGATATGCTGGCAGGTAATGCGTTCGGTAACGCAGGTCACCGAATTGTAATTGAAGAATTTCTCGATGGTGAAGAAGCCAGCTTTATTGTGATGGTGGACGGGGAACACGTTCTGCCGATGGCCACCAGCCAGGATCATAAACGTGTAGGTGATGGCGATACCGGTCCGAATACCGGTGGTATGGGGGCTTATTCTCCAGCCCCGGTGGTGACTGACGAAGTCCACCAGCGCACGATGGAAAGAGTTATCTGGCCAACCGTGCGCGGCATGGCGGCAGAAGGCCATGTTTATACCGGTTTCTTGTACGCAGGCTTGATGATCGATAAGGAAGGCAACCCTAAGGTTATCGAATTTAACTGTCGCTTTGGTGACCCGGAAACTCAGCCAATCATGATGCGTTTACAGTCGGATCTGGTTGAACTGTGCCTGGCGGGTTGTGATGGAACCCTTGATAGCAAAACCTCTCTCTGGGATCCAAGACCCTCACTGGGTGTCGTTATCGCTGCTGGCGGCTATCCAGCGGATTACCGTACCGGAGATGTGATTACCGGCTTACCGACAGCCGCGTCTACTGATGCTAAAGTGTTCCATGCCGGAACCCAGCTAAATGCAGAAAACAAGGTTATCACGAATGGCGGACGCGTTTTATGTTCAACCGCTCTGGGTGAAACCGTAGCGGCTGCTCAGGCCCGTGCTCTGGAACTGATGAAAGATATTCATTGGGACGGTTGTTTCCACCGCACCGATATTGGATATCGTGCCATCGAGCGTGAAAATACGAAGTAACAGGCTTTTCGGCGGCAACCTATGCCGCCTTATTACCCATAGACGTCAGCGGTCAGGGCGTTTATGGGGCTCCGTCATTGCGTTTCCCGCCTACAGACCCCTTTTAAAAATCATCGGCCTTAGGCTGCCAGGTACAAAAATTCTCATACGCTACCAGCAGCAACTGTGAGCCTTCTGGCGCTTCGAGCCAGGCGATACTGACAGGAGAGATTGAACGGTTCTGCCGTTGTTCAATCACACGCAAGGACTCATTATCGAGTTGTACTGGCATGACTGCACCTTCACAGGTCGTTGCGGTATTATTGCCATTCCAGCGCCCCTGGTGTAGCACAACATGCCCTATACGTAAGGCTTCACTGACTTCTTTAATCTGCCTGGCTCGATAGTGATATAACGCAATCTGATCTTCCGAGAGCTGCTGTTTCTGTGCGTTCACTTCACGCTGCATAAAGCTTAGTTCGCCGTTACTGGCAAAACGGAGTTTTACCTGCTCTGGGTTTTTGTCGGCAATATTCAGTTCCAGGAAGATCAGCTGATCGTTATGCCAGCGATATTCGCCAACCGTCGTGACTCCTTCACGCCATGGGCTAAAAACCGCAAGAATATGGGTATTATCATCGCTACTGTCTTTGCGCCAAATCCGTACGGCACCTTGGTCAGCAATATAGCCAGAAGCGGTAAAAGGAGGGAGTTTTTGTTGGCTGCTACAGGCACAGAGCAACAGGGTACCAACCAACGCAGCAAGCCGTCGCCAGCCAAACAAAAGGGGCGTAAACGCCCCTCTGCAATAACGATTCACTGCCACGCGTTAACTTACTTAATTGCGTCTTTCAGAGCTTTACCAGAAACAAAAGCCGGCACATTAGCAGCAGCGATTGTGATTTCTTTGCCCGTCTGCGGGTTGCGACCTGTACGCTCAGCACGGTGGTTCACTTTGAAGGTACCGAAACCAACCAGTTGTACTGCATCACCTGCTTTCAGAGACTCAGTAATTGCAGCCAGGGTGGATTCCAGCGCTGCTTTAGCCTGTGCTTTAGACAGGTCAGCTTTGTCAGCAATTACGTCAATCAGTTGAGTCTTGTTCATAAGTTATCCTTACAATGTGTTTATCGCTTGCTAAGCATCGAGTGCGACGAAAAAGCCAAAAAGTACTCCCCTGCATATACGCACTGATAGCCACTTTTTTTCGCCCCACAAATGTAGACCAGACGGGGGGTTAATTGGAAGCGTTATGAGGGGTCAAATCAAGCCATATCTCATGTTTTACTATCTTTTTGGTTAAAAACTATACCAATATTACTGATCCCTGACTCACGGAGGTCTGCACGCAACCCTTTTATCAATTCAATATCCCGTTCTTCACAAGCCGCAAGAAGACGGAAAACTTCCCATTGAAGATCCCATTCTTCCGCGACAGCAGGATTTTCTCTGAGTTCTTCATCCGTCATTTCACGACCAGCCTGAGTCATTTCAAGCATAGCAACCGTGGTGACAGAACTTTTACTGACTTCGATGGCATGTTCCAGGGTCTCACCTGAAAGCCGGGAATGAATAAGCTCACTGAGTGCCACGCAGGCATCAATCGCCGGATAAACTCCGTAAACATCATAATCGTCAGCAACCGGGATAGCCTCTTCCAGTTTTTCAAGCTGACTATCGAAATTCACCTTGGCATCTTTAACCGTGAGCGTTTCCCAGATAAGGTCAAGAATGCGGCGATAAACTTGTGGTTCACCAAACTCCGTTTGCTGGCAAAAAACAGCATAATTGGGATACATACGTTCACACAGACAAGCCATGAAAGTGACATGCTGCCAACTTTCAAGTTTCTCCAAACGTAAATGGACAGGATTCTGTAACATGGGGGGGTCTCAGAGACGAATAATAAGTGAAAGTTTACCTGAATCATCGGCCAATTGCTTGTAAGCGCGTAAAGGCAGGACGTGAGGAGGCAATCGCATCAGCCTGGCGAGTAGGCTCAGGCAAACGATAACCAGCCATACAGCGTTGTACCCATAGCAGTGCGCTATCAAGGCTGATACGATGGCCCGGAGAAATAAACAAAGGGTTACAGCGTTTCTTGCTACGCCAGACCCATCCCAGCTGTTCTCCTTTATCGATGAGTGGTTGCCGGGCTCCCACTTCTTCAGGCAAATCCTGATAGTGACCACAAAGCCGTTTTTTCGCGATACCAATTGTCGGCACATCCACCAGCACGCCAAAGTGGCTGGCGATACCTAAGCGGCGTGGATGTGAAATCCCATGCCCATCGACCATCATCAAATCCGGCTTCTGCGAAAGCATTCCCCAGGCGGTCTGTAACGCAGGCAATTCGCGAAACGACAGAAACCCGGGGATATAGGGCATAACAGTCTTGATGCGAGCAATCTGGTACTCAACACACTCCAGTGAGGGATAGCGAAGTAACACAATAGCCGCACGTGTAACTTCACCACCCTGTTCAAAACCGACATCCGCCCCTGCTATCAAGGCGGGCGGTGAGCTGCCAAACTGGTCTGCACTGATAACCTGTGAGGCCAGAGAAAGCTGCTGTTCTTTGAGTTTCGCTAAATCCATCAGCGGCTCTCTTTAATTAACGGTGATAAGGTGCTGATAAACGATGTACCGCTTCGACAAATGCACCCGCATTTTCTGGTGGTACATCCTGATGGATACCATGCCCCAAATTAAAGACATGACCTTCACCCTGACCGAAACCAGCCAAAATAGTCGAGACCTCTTCTTCAATACGTTCAGGCGGTGCATAAAGAATGGAAGGGTCCATATTTCCCTGAAGAGCAACTTTATGACCAACGCGACGGCGAGCTTCCTGGATATCCATCGTCCAGTCCAGCCCAAGGGCATCACATCCGGTTTCAGCCATCGCTTCCAGCCATTGACCTCCCCCTTTCGTAAACAGGGTAACCGGTACACGACGACCTTCGTTTTCACGTTGCAGGCCATCAACAATTTTATGCATGTAGTGCAGTGAGAACTGCTGATAGTCACGCCCTGTCAGAACGCCACCCCAAGTGTCAAAAATCATCACCGATTGTGCACCCGCACGGATTTGCGCATTCAGGTAAAGTATGACGCTTTGCGCCAGTTTATCCAGCAACAGATGCAAAGCCTTAGGTTCGGCATACATCATTTTCTTAATCAGGGTAAAAGCTTTGCTGCTCCCGCCCTCCACCATATAGGTTGCTAAAGTCCACGGACTGCCTGAAAAACCAATCAATGGCACTTCACCTTTCAGCGCCGTACGAATGGTTCGTACAGCATTCATCACATAACCGAGTTCATCTTCTGGGTCAGGAATCGGTAATTTTTCGACATCTGCGATGGTTTTAATCGGATAACTAAACCGTGGGCCTTCTCCAGCCTCAAAGTGTAATCCGAGCCCCATCGCATCAGGAATTGTGAGGATATCCGAAAAGAGAATGGCGGCATCCAGTGCATAGCGTCGCAAGGGTTGTAGCGTTACTTCACAGGCCAGTTCAGCATTTTTACACAGAGACATAAAATCACCGGCCTGTGCGCGAGTGGCCTTATATTCTGGCAAATAACGGCCAGCCTGACGCATCATCCATACTGGAGTGATATCTACCGGTAAACGCTGTAGCGCGCGCAAGTAACGATCGTTTTTCAGTTCAGTCATATTTGCATTTCCTTTAGCTGTTACCCGCTAGTCTAACATTCATCCTCTGCACGACACAGAGCAACGGTATCTTCAATCAGACGGCGGGCAACAGTTCCTGGAGGGGGGAGTAACGGCAGCTCGTCATAACGATACCAACCTGCATCAATTAACTCCTTGGGATCAATAATAATATCGCCGCTATCATAGTCAGCCATAAAAGCCGTCATGAGCGATTGTGGAAAAGGCCAAGGCTGAGAAGTCACATAACGTAAATTTTTAATACGAATACTGCTCTCTTCCATCACTTCACGGGCAACCGCTTGTTCCAGTGTTTCGCCCACTTCAACAAAACCTGCCAGAACGGTATAAATACCATTGCGATGACGATTATGTTGAGCCAGTAAAATATGGTCATTACGGCGAATAGCAACGATGATGCAGGGCGATATTTGTGGGTAGTAACGTTCCCGACAATGCCCACAGAGCATCGCCCACTCGCTTTTACTGGGGTGCATTTCATGCCCACAGTAACCACAAAATTTATGGGAGCGATAGAACTCCGCGAGCTGCACGCCACGACCGGCTAACTGAAAAAGTCCGGCTTCAACTTCAATAAGTTGCCGAACAGATCCCATATCCTGAGGGCGATTCTGACGAATTAACCATACTGGTTCGCCATCCCACTCACCAATCTGTCGTCCTGTCACACCTTCAAGCTGAAACGCTCCAGAAAAACCATGAGGTAACTCCCCTTCTGGCAACCATATTTTCTGTTCATGGCTGATTATCCACCAACCGTGATCTAAGTTTGTAATAATACGTTCCATGAATTGATGCACATCTCCGGTTTCACTGATATAAACAAATGGTTCAAAATGTTTTCGATAAGTTAGCAAAATATACCCTAAATAATTCGAGTGACTTCCAGGCACCAAGTGAAGACACGCGATGAGCACAGGTAACGATGTGATTCGGTTATCCTCACTGCGGCAATACCCAAGTGACTTGAAGTATGGCGGGCATATCATTTAACTCACGGAGTCAATCATGCTTAACCAGTTAGAAAATCTGACTGAGCGCGTTGGTGGTAGTAATGAGTTAGTCGACCAGTGGCTACAGGCTCGTAAGCACTTGTTAGTAGCCTATTACAACATGGTCGGGATCAAGCCTAACAAGGAATCGCACACCGCGCTCGATGAAAAGGCCTTGGATACATTTTGCCAGAGTTTAGTGGACTATCTCTCGTCCGGCCATTTCAACATTTATAATCGTATTATGAGCAAACTGGAAGATGAAAAATCATCTTCAAGCATCACGCAGATTTATGCAAAATTAGAACAAAATACCCAAAAAATAATGGTTCTCTATGATTCTCATTTGGAAAATGCCATTGAAGCTGATGATTGGTCAGAGTTTCAACAGGCCTTATCACAAGTTGGTGAGTGTCTGGAAACGCATTTTTCACTGGAAGATAAACTGATTACACGAGTTATCGATAACAAACCAGTGGAAGTGTAACCACGCTCGAGACTATCAATATCGGTCTTGAGTTGTTTGTTATTAGCGAGTAAGTTACCTCATACCTGCCGCAAGGCAGGTGTCATTCTTGTCGGAGTGCCGAGTGCGTTATGCACCGGCTGAGACCGTTAATTCGGGATCCGCGGAACCTGATCAGGCTAATACCTGCGAAGGGAACAAGAGTAATTATGCCTTTGGTGACACCCATATTTTTTTGATGGTTGCCCATATCCATTACTCCTCCGTCCTCCTGACAAGCCAATCCGCCTAATACTGGAATGTGCTATGTCTGTATCAGAAAAAAACAATTGCGGTCAGCCGCATACCATTCAATCCGTTGAAATTTCTTCTTTTCCTCCGACTTCACAGCGCCTCGGGCTTTATCCTGTCGTTGATACGGTGGAGTGGATTGAACGCCTGTTAAGTGTCGGAGTACGCACGATTCAATTACGGATAAAGGATAAATCAGATCAGGATGTTGAATCCCAGATAATGGCTGCCATTGCCTTAGGACAGCGTTACAGCGCTCGTTTATTTATTAACGATTACTGGCGTCTGGCGATTAAGCATAATGCCTATGGCGTTCATCTGGGGCAGGACGATCTGGACAGAGCCGATCTTAACGCTATCAAAGCCGCTGGATTACGACTGGGTGTATCTACCCACGATAATATGGAAATGAAACGTGCGCTCAGCGTGAAACCTTCTTATATTGCCCTCGGCCATGTTTTCCCCACCCAAACTAAAAAAATGCCCTCTTCTCCACAGGGCCTTAATAAGCTTGCTGAGCACATCCAGACTTTGGGCAACTACTCCACCGTAGCCATTGGTGGTATCAGTCTGGAACGTGCAAGCGCAGTGCTGGCAACCGGAGTAGGAAGTATTGCAGTAGTAAGCGCTATAACTCAGGCTGCTGACTGGCGTGAAGCCACACTGCAATTATTACGCCTGGCAGGTGCCGGCGATGAATGATGCTGACTTTATGCGTTATAGCCGCCAGTTATTGCTGGAAGAGGTTGCTCTCGAGGGCCAACAAAAACTACTCAACTCTCGAGTACTGATCGTCGGCTTAGGTGGTCTGGGATCGCCAGCAGCACTCTATCTGGCAGGCGCCGGAGTCGGTCATCTCATTGTTGCCGACGATGACCAAGTGCATGTCAGCAATTTACAGCGCCAGATTTTGTTTACCGAAGAGCATATCGGGAGAACTAAATCAGCGGCTGCTACACAACATCTTCAGCACCTCAATCCCCATATCAATATCGTGCCGCTGTATCAGCGTTTGCAAGGAGAAGCGCTATCTGAGCAAGTCTGCCAGGCTGATGTGGTGCTGGATTGCAGCGATAATATGGCTACGCGACAAGCAATCAACGCAGCCTGTGTCGCAGCCAATACGCCTCTGATTACCGCCAGTGCTGTCGGGTTTAGTGGTCAATTCATGGTGCTGACTCCGCCCTGGCAACAGGGATGTTATCGCTGTCTCTGGCAGGATGAGGATGAACCTGAACGTAACTGCCGTACTGCAGGTATTCTCGGCCCCGTGGTTGGCGTGATGGGTACCTTACAGGCTTTAGAGACCATTAAATTATTAACCGGTATTGCCCCTGCTACCGGCTCTCTACGTCTGTTTGATGCAAGACGACATAGCTGGAGCACATTCCAGCTACAAAAGTCCACCAGCTGCCCGGTATGCGGAGAATCAAATCATGCAAATCCTGTTTAACGAAGAACCATTGCAGTGTCGTGACGCCCTGGTATTAAGCGAATTGCTGACTGAACTGGGTAAGTTACAACCAGGCAGCGCTTTAGCGGTAAACCAAACCATTATCCCTCGTTCCCAGTGGGGGAGCCTCGTATTACAGGATGGTGACGCGATCCTACTCTTTCAGGCCATTGCCGGAGGCTAATATGCTACAGATTGCTGATAAAATCCTTACTTCCCGTCTGTTCACTGGCACGGGTAAATTTGCCTCAAGCGAGGTGATGATAGAAGCGATTCGCGCTTCAGGATCTCAACTGGTTACCATGGCGATGAAGCGTGTCGATCTCCGCCAGCATAATGATGATATTTTACGACCGCTTCAGCAAGCAGGTGTACAGCTGCTGCCTAATACCTCCGGCGCTAAAACCGCAGAAGAAGCGATTTTTGCAGCTCACCTGGCCCGTGAAGCCCTCGGGACTCACTGGTTAAAACTCGAGATCCATCCAGATCCCCGTTATCTTCTGCCGGATCCCATAGAGACACTTAAAGCTGCCGAGGTGCTGGTTAAACAAGGCTTTGTGGTTCTGCCATATTGCGGCGCCGATCCGGTACTATGCAAACGACTGGAAGAAGCAGGTTGCGCTGCTGTCATGCCTCTGGGCGCACCAATTGGCTCAAACCAAGGACTCCAGACCCGTGCTTTTCTGGAAATTATTATTGAGCAGTCAAGCGTACCAGTGGTGGTTGATGCCGGAATTGGCGCACCCAGTCATGCGGCCGAGGCGCTGGAAATGGGTGCTTCAGCCGTTCTGGTCAATACGGCTATTGCCGTCGCACATAATCCGGTACAGATGGCGCAGGCCTTTCGCCTTGCGATTGAAGCCGGTTCACTGGCAGCGCAGTCCGGTTTGGGTTCCCGCCACCAGCAAGCCCAGGCATCCAGTCCTCTGACTCATTTTCTGCATTTTAGCCCAGAGGCCGTATGATGAGTCTTAATTTTACTGACCACTGGCGGCAGCTGGACTGGGACGATATCACCCTGCGGATTAATAGTAAAAGTACCGCTGATGTTGAAAGAGCCATCAACGCCTCGCAGTTGACGCGAGATGACCTGATGGCCTTACTATCCCCTGCAGCCAGCCACTATCTGGAACCTTTAGCACAACGGGCGCAGCAACTCACTCGTCAACGCTTTGGCAATACCGTTAGTTTTTATATTCCGCTTTATCTCTCAAATCTCTGCGCGAATGACTGTACCTATTGCGGTTTTTCCATGAGTAATAAAATCAAAAGGAAAACGCTCGATGCCCGAGAGATAGAACAAGAGTGTGCCGCTATCCGTGCGATGGGTTTTGAACACCTGTTATTAGTGACTGGCGAGCATCAAACCAAAGTCGGAATGGACTATTTCCGTCAGCATTTACCTGCGATTCGTAGCCAGTTTAGTTCATTGCATATGGAAGTGCAGCCGCTTGATGAGCATGAATATGCTGAACTCAGGCAGCTGGGCCTGGATGGGGTTATGGTTTATCAGGAAACCTACCATCCAGCGGTCTATGCTCAGCACCATCTACGCGGTAACAAACAGGACTTTATCTGGCGTTTAGAAACGCCTGATCGTTTAGGACGCGCCGGGATTGATAAAATTGGTCTGGGTGCACTGATTGGTTTATCCAACTGCTGGCGTACTGACTGTTATATGGTAGCAGAGCATTTACTCTGGCTGCAGAAAACCTACTGGAAAAGCCGCTATTCTATTTCATTTCCCAGACTACGACCCTGCACAGGTGGCGTGGAGCCAGCGTCTATAATGAGCGACCAACAGCTGGTACAGGTGATTTGTGCCTTTCGTTTGCTGGCCCCAGATGTCGAGCTATCACTTTCTACGCGGGAATCGCCGTGGTTCCGTGATCATGTGATCCCCTTGGCTATTAATAATGTCAGCGCATTCTCGAAAACTCAACCGGGAGGCTATGCTGAAAATCGCCCGGAACTGGAACAGTTTGCCACCCATGACGGACGGACGCCGCAAGAAGTAGCCAGAGCGTTACGTAATGCAGGACTGCAACCGGTATGGAAAGACTGGGACAATTTCCTGGGCAGGAGAACGATGAGTAATTAACAATACCAGACAGGCCGGAAACCGGCCTGTCTGGCTGTCTAATACTGGCAGAAGCGAATGCGGTTGCCAAAGGGATCGTAGACTTCCAGAACCATCCCCCAGTCCTGCTTGATAATATCCGGGCGCCCGTAGCTATATTGTTTAGCCCGCAGTTCATCCCGCAGCTGCTCAACATTCTGCATCGGTACAAAGATCGTGGCTCCAGGGCTGGCATCACCATGATGTTCAGAAAGATGGATCTGTAAACCGCTACGCCCAATCCCTAAGTAGAGTGGCAGTCCGGGTTCAAAGCGATGCTCAAACTCAACCTCAAAGCCAAGAAAATCGAGGTAAAACTCTCGCGCTTTATGTTCGTCAAACATACGAATGATTGGAATGGCTTTTTCCAGCACAACAGCAGGGCACACTTCTGTCTGGGGCAATAACGCTGATGCGGTATTCCAGTCTTTATAACCCAGTTGTTGGGCAACCAGTTCCAGCGCCACGGCATGGGAAATGGGAATTTGACGAGATTCGAGCGAGGCACGTAAGGTCTTAGCCATTTTTTTGGCTTGTTCAGTTGTCGGCATGTCTTCTCCTGGTATCGAGGCCTTCTGGAGCTCGCATTACCAATGCCTCAATCATCAAGAGGGGAGGTAGAATCAGATAACTATACCCAAGGGTATATATGCTTTCACCCTTCCTTACGGACGCGAGCGGCAGGCAGCACAGGCCTGTCGCCATAGTACTGACTGTGTCCTGGCTATTCAATATATCAGGCGGCTCATTCTTAACAGTTTTAAATAAAAAAACACCCCATAAGCATAAGCTTATGGGGTGTTATTGATTCGCGATTATTTACCGCCCGAAGAGCGGTAAATGGCTGGCGATTTAGTCGTTGTTTCCACCCAGACCCGCGTTCAGCAGTTCTGCCAGGCTGGCAGTTGCTTCTTCAGCGCTAACCTGAGGTACAACAGGTGCTTCACCCGCAGCACGACGACGGATACGATCCTGATGATAAGCGTAACCGGTACCGGCTGGGATCAGACGGCCCACGATGACGTTCTCTTTCAGACCGCGCAGTTCATCACGCTTACCTGCTACCGCAGCTTCGGTCAGAACACGCGTCGTTTCCTGGAACGAAGCCGCAGAGATGAAGGACTCCGTTGCCAGGGATGCTTTGGTGATACCCAGCAGGTCACGTGCATAAGTCACGTTGATCTTACCGTTCGCATCAATTTCGCGGTTAGCAATCTTGATACGAGAGTATTCAGCCTGCTCGCCTTCCAGGAAGTCGGAGCTGCCAGCGTTAATGATGGTCGCTTTACGCAACATCTGACGCACGATAACTTCAATGTGTTTATCGTTTATCTTAACGCCTTGCAGACGATAAACGTCCTGCACTTCGTTAGTGATGTAACGCGTTACCGCATGAACACCGCGCAGACGCAGGATGTCATGTGGAGACTCTGGACCATCAGAAACAACATCACCACGCTCAACACGTTCACCTTCAAACACGTTCAGCTGACGCCATTTCGGAATCATCTCTTCGTACGGATCGCTACCATCAATCGGGGTGATAACCAAACGACGTTTCCCTTTGGTTTCTTTACCGAAGGAAATGATACCGCTGATTTCAGCCAGGATTGCCGGCTCTTTCGGACGACGAGCTTCAAACAGATCCGCTACGCGTGGCAGACCACCGGTAATATCACGAGTACCGCCAGATTCTTGTGGCAGACGAGCAAGAGTATCACCTGCGCTAATCTGCAGACCATCTTCCAGCTGAACGATAGTTTTACCTGGCAGGAAGTACTGAGCTGGCATATCTGTACCAGGGATCAGAACATCGCCACCTTTGGCATCAACAATTTTCAGTGCCGGACGCAGGTCTTTACCACCAGAGGTACGCTCTGCAGAATCCAGAACTACCAGTGAAGACAGACCGGTTAACTCGTCAGTCTGACGGGTAATAGTCTGACCGTCGAGCATGTCGGTGAAGCGGATGTAACCGCTCACTTCAGTAACAACTGGCATGGTATGTGGATCCCAGTTAGCAACGGTTTCACCGGCACCAACTTGCTCACCATCACCTTTAGCCATCACAGCACCGTAAGGCACTTTATAGCTTTCTTTGGTACGACCGAATTCGTCGATCAGTTTCAGCTCAGTGTTACGAGAGGTGATAACCAGCTTACCTGCGGAGTTAATAACGGTCTTCGCATTGTGAAGCTTGATACTACCTTTGTTTTTCACCTGAATGCTGGATTCGGCTGCCGCACGAGATGCCGCACCACCGATGTGGAACGTACGCATCGTCAGCTGAGTACCAGGTTCACCGATGGACTGTGCCGCGATAACCCCGATAGCTTCACCCTTGTTGATGATATGACCACGAGCCAGGTCGCGACCATAACAGTGAGCACATACGCCGAAGTCGGTTTCACAACCTACAACAGAACGTACTTTCACGCTGTCAACAGAGTTAGCTTCTAACACATCACACCAATGCTCATGCAGCAGGGTGTTACGTGGAACCAGAATATCAGCAGTACCCGGCTTCAGAATATCTTCTGCCGTTACACGACCCAGAACGCGATCGCGCAGTGGCTCTTTAACGTCACCACCCTCGATAACCGGAGTCATGGTGATACCTTCCAGAGTGCCACAGTCATCTTCAGTAACAACCAAGTCCTGCGCAACGTCAACCAGACGACGCGTCAGATAACCGGAGTTAGCTGTTTTCAGTGCGGTATCCGCAAGACCTTTACGCGCACCGTGGGTCGAGATGAAGTACTGGAGTACGTTCAGACCTTCACGGAAGTTCGCGGTAATTGGCGTTTCGATGATGGAACCATCTGGTTTCGCCATCAGGCCACGCATCCCTGCCAGCTGACGAATCTGTGCCGCAGAACCACGCGCACCGGAGTCGGCCATCATGTAGATGCTGTTGAAAGAAACCTGCTGCTCTTCTTCACCTTGACGGTTAATCACGGTTTCAGTTTGCAGGTTATCCATCATCGCTTTAGAGACACGGTCGTTCGCCGCAGCCCAGATATCGATAACTTTGTTGTAACGCTCGCCCGCGGTAACCAGACCAGACTGGAACTGTTCCTGAATTTCAGCCACTTCGGCTTCAGCTTCAGAGATAATTTCAGTTTTCTTAGCCGGGATCACCATATCGTCGATACCAACAGAAGCACCTGAACGCGCTGCATAAGCAAAGCCGGTGTACATCGTCTGGTCAGCAAAGATAACGGTCGGTTTCAGACCCAAAATGCGGTAACAGGTGTTAAGCATTTTAGAGATAGCTTTTTTACCCAACGCCTGGTTAACGATAGAGTAAGGCAGACCTTTAGGTACGATCATCCACAGGATGGCACGGCCAACTGTGGTATCGATCAGACTAGTCGTCGCAACGAATTCGCCCTGATCATTTTTTTCATATTCAGTGATACGAACCTTAACGCGAGCATGCAGCTCGGCAACACCAGCACGGTAAATGCGCTCAGCCTCTTTCGGGCCAGTCAACACCATGCCTTCGCCTTTGGCGTTAATTTTATCACGGGTCATATAGTACAGACCCAAGACCACGTCCTGAGAAGGAACGATGATAGGTTCGCCGTTCGCTGGTGACAGGATGTTGTTGGTCGACATCATCAGGGCACGCGCTTCCAGCTGCGCTTCAAGCGTCAGTGGAACGTGAACCGCCATCTGGTCACCATCGAAGTCGGCGTTATACGCAGCACACACCAGTGGGTGCAACTGGATAGCTTTACCTTCGATAAGAACAGGTTCAAATGCCTGAATACCTAAACGGTGCAGAGTTGGTGCACGGTTCAGCAGTACCGGGTGTTCACGAATCACTTCATCGAGGATATCCCAGACGACAGCTTCTTCGCGCTCAACCATTTTCTTGGCAGCTTTAATGGTAGTCGCAAGACCACGCAGTTCCAGCTTACCGTAGATGAACGGCTTGAACAGCTCCAGTGCCATTTTCTTCGGCAGACCGCACTGATGCAGACGCAGGTATGGACCTACGGTGATAACAGAACGACCAGAGTAGTCAACACGTTTACCCAACAGGTTCTGACGGAAACGACCCTGCTTACCTTTGATCATATCGGCCAAAGATTTCAGAGGACGTTTGTTCGAACCGGTGATAGCACGACCGCGACGACCGTTATCTAACAGGGCATCAACAGCTTCCTGCAACATACGTTTTTCGTTACGTACGATGATGTCAGGTGCAGCCAAGTCCAGAAGACGCTTCAAACGGTTGTTACGGTTAATAACACGGCGATACAGATCGTTCAGATCCGATGTCGCAAAACGACCACCGTCCAGCGGTACCAATGGACGTAAATCTGGTGGCAGAACCGGCAGAACGGTCAGGATCATCCATTCTGGTTTGTTACCAGACTGAACGAACGCTTCCAGCAGTTTGATACGCTTGGTCAGCTTTTTACGCTTGGTTTCTGAGTTAGTTTCATTCAGCTCTTCGCGCAGAGTTTCACACTCTTGCTCAAGATCCATGCTTTTCAGCAGGGCCTGAATAGCTTCCGCACCCATTTTCGCGTCAAATTCGTCACCGAACTCTTCCAGCGCATCAAGATACTGCTCTTCAGTCAGGATCTGACGACGCTCGAGGTTAGTCATACCGCCTTCGATAACCACATAAGATTCGAAGTACAGTACACGTTCGATGTCACGCAGTGGCATATCCAGAAGCAAGCCGATACGAGATGGCAGTGACTTCAGGAACCAAATGTGTGCAGTTGGAGAAGCCAGCTCAATGTGACCCATACGCTCACGACGTACTTTAGTCTGAGTGACTTCAACGCCACACTTCTCACAAATAACGCCACGATGCTTCAAGCGCTTGTACTTACCGCACAGGCACTCATAGTCTTTTACCGGCCCAAAAATACGAGCACAGAACAGACCGTCACGCTCAGGTTTGAACGTACGGTAGTTAATGGTTTCTGGCTTTTTAACTTCACCAAAAGACCATGAACGGATCATGTCTGGCGAAGCCAGCGCAATTTTGATCGCATCAAACTCTTCAGTTTTAGTTTGCGCTTTCAGAAACTTTAATAAGTCTTTCACGGATTTGCTCCCGTCGGAGTTAGCACTCTGTGATGCCCGACATCAGTCGGGCACCCTGGACCTTTTGAGCAACGATTACTCGTCTTCCAGCTCGATGTTGATACCCAGCGAGCGGATCTCTTTCAACAGTACGTTGAAGGATTCCGGCATGCCTGGTTCCATCTGATGGTTGCCATCCACGATGTTTTTATACATCTTAGTACGGCCATTTACGTCATCAGACTTAACGGTCAACATTTCTTGCAAGGTATACGCGGCGCCATAAGCTTCAAGCGCCCACACTTCCATCTCACCGAAGCGCTGACCACCGAACTGCGCCTTACCACCCAGCGGTTGCTGAGTAACCAGGCTGTAAGAACCGGTTGAACGGGCATGCATTTTGTCGTCGACCAAGTGGTTCAGTTTCAGCATATACATGTAACCTACGGTTACCGGACGCTCAAATTGTTCACCAGTACGGCCATCAAACAGCGTAATCTGACCTGAAGTTGGCAAATCAGCCAGCGTCAGCAACTCTTTGATTTCAGACTCTTTTGCACCGTCGAATACTGGGGTTGCGATTGGCATCCCTTTCTTCAGGTTCTCAGCCAGACGCAGAACTTCTTCATCACTGAAGGTATTCAGGTCAACTTTCTGGCGTACGTCAGTACCCAGATCGTAAGCTTTCTGGATAAACTCACGCAGTTTTGCAACTTCACGGTGTTGCTTCAGCATCGCGTTGATTTTCTCACCGATACCTTTAGCAGCCATTCCGAGGTGGGTTTCCAGAATCTGACCGATGTTCATACGCGATGGTACGCCCAGCGGGTTCAGTACGATGTCTACCGGCGTACCGTTTTCATCGTAAGGCATATCTTCGATTGGGTTAATTTTCGAGATAACACCTTTGTTCCCGTGACGACCCGCCATTTTGTCACCAGGCTGGATCTGACGTTTAACGGCCAGATACACTTTAACGATTTTCAGCACGCCAGGTGCCAGGTCATCGCCCTGAGTGATTTTACGGCGCTTGGCTTCGAGTTTTTTCTCAAACTCGTGCTTCAGTTCGTCGTACTGCTCAGCCAGCTGCTCCAGCTGGTTTTGCTTTTCTTCGTCTGCCAGGCCCAGTTCGAGCCAGCGATCGCGTGGCAGTTTATCCAGTTTGTCAGCTTCAATACCGCCGGAAACCAGTACCGCATAAATACGGCTAAACAGACCCGCTTCAAAAATTTGCAGTTCTTCAGACAAATCTTTCTTCGCCTGCTTCAGCTGCATCTCTTCAATTTCTAACGCACGTTTGTCTTTTTCCACGCCATCGCGGGTAAAGACCTGTACGTCAATAATAGTACCGGAAACACCGTTTGGTACACGCAGAGAGGAGTCTTTAACGTCAGATGCTTTCTCACCAAAGATAGCACGCAGCAGTTTCTCTTCTGGCGTCAGCTGAGTTTCACCTTTAGGTGTTACCTTACCTACCAGAATGTCACCACCGGTCACTTCAGCACCGATGTAAACAATACCGGACTCATCCAGTTTAGAAAGCGCTGCTTCACCCACGTTCGGGATATCTGCAGTGATCTCTTCTGGCCCCAGTTTGGTGTCACGAGACACACAAGCCAGTTCCTGGATGTGAATAGTAGTGAAACGGTCTTCCTGAACAACACGCTCGGATACGAGGATGGAGTCTTCGAAGTTGTAACCGTTCCATGGCATGAATGCCACGCGCATGTTCTGGCCAAGAGCCAGCTCACCGAGGTCAGTTGACGGACCATCTGCCAGCACATCACCACGTTCAATTGGCTCACCCAGAGATACGCAAGGCATCTGGTTGATACAAGTGTTCTGGTTAGAACGGGTGTATTTGGTCAGGTTATAGATATCAATGCCTGCTTCGCCCGGATACATCTCATCTTCGTTCACTTTAATAACGATACGAGAAGCATCAACGTACTGAACAGAACCACCACGTTTAGCAACAGCAGTTACACCGGAGTCAACGGCAACAGCACGTTCCATACCCGTACCTACCAGCGGCTTATCAGCACGCAGAGTGGGTACAGCCTGACGTTGCATGTTTGCACCCATCAATGCACGGTTGGCGTCATCGTGTTCCAGGAACGGGATCAGAGATGCACCGACGGAAACTACCTGCTGGGTAGATACGTCCATGTAGTCAACCTGATCGTTACTGAACAGGCTTGACTCGCCTTTGCTACGGCAGGTTACCAGGTCATCAACAAAACGGCCTTCTTCGTCGAGGTTGGTGTTTGCCTGAGCAATAACGTAGTTGCCTTCTTCGATAGCAGACAAGTAATGAATTTCATCGGTAACAACACCGTCAACAACACGACGATATGGAGTTTCCAGGAAACCATATTCGTTAGTCTGTGCATAAACAGACAGGGAGTTGATCAGACCAATGTTTGGACCTTCAGGCGTTTCAATTGGACATACACGACCGTAGTGGGTTGGATGTACGTCACGGACTTCAAAGCCTGCACGCTCACGGGTCAAACCACCCGGGCCGAGCGCAGAAATACGACGCTTATGGGTAATCTCTGACAGTGGGTTGTTCTGGTCCATAAACTGAGACAGCTGGCTGGAACCAAAGAACTCTTTCACTGCGGCAGAGATAGGCTTAGCGTTGATCATATCCTGAGGCATCAGGGTATCCAGATCGCCTAAGGACAGACGCTCTTTAACCGCACGCTCAACACGTACTAAGCCAACGCGGAATTGGTTTTCCGCCATTTCGCCTACAGAACGGATACGACGGTTGCCGAGGTGGTCGATATCATCCACTTCGCCTTTACCGTTACGGATATCGATGAGTTTTTTCATGACGTCGATGATGTCGTCATTGCTCAGGATACCGGAACCTTCAATCTCATCACGAAGCAGAGAACGGTTGAACTTCATACGACCTACAGCAGACAGGTCATAACGATCTTCAGAGAAGAACAAGTTCGCAAACAGTGTTTCTGCTGCTTCACGTGTTGGCGGCTCACCAGGACGCATCATACGGTAGATCTCAACCAGTGCGCTCAGGCGATCGCTGGTTGGGTCGACACGGACAGTCTCAGACATATATGGACCGTGGTCCAAGTCGTTGGTGAACAGCGTTTCAATACGCTTGTGTCCTGCCTGGCTCAGACGTGCCAGCAGATCCAGAGAGAGTTCCATGTTAGCCGGGCAAATCAGCTCACCGGTAGACTCATCAATGTAATCTTTTGCAGAAACTTTACCCGCAATGTATTCAACCGGAACTTCGATATGCTTGATATCATCTTTTTCCAGCTGGCGGATATGACGCGCGGTAATACGACGTGCTTTTTCAACATAGATTTTGCCATTGGCTTCAATGTCGAAAGTGGCAGTTTCGCCGCGCAGACGTTCCGGGATAAGCTCCATCTGTAGCTTATTATCACGGATTTCAAACGTCACTTTGTCAAAGAACAGGTCAAGGATCTGTTCAGTGGTGTAGTTCAACGCGCGCAGAATAATGGTCGCAGGCAATTTACGGCGACGGTCAATACGCACAAAGAGGTTGTCTTTCGGGTCGAATTCGAAATCCAGCCATGAACCACGGTAAGGAATGATACGTGCGTTATACAGTACCTTTCCTGAAGAGTGCGTTTTACCTTTGTCACTGTCAAAGAACACACCCGGGCTACGGTGTAACTGAGAAACGATAACACGCTCAGTCCCGTTAATAACGAAGGTCCCGTTGTCAGTCATGAGTGGAATTTCACCCATGTAGACTTCTTGTTCTTTGATGTCTTTAACGGTTCCTTCCGGCGCTTCGCGCTCGTAGATAACCAGACGCAGTTTGACACGCAGCGGAGCAGAATAGGTCACACCACGGATCTGACACTCTTTAACATCAAAAACTGGTTCGCCAAGACGATAGCTGACGTACTGCAGTTCTGAGTTACCACTGTAGCTCTGGATCGGGAATACGGAACGGAATGCTGCTTCCAAACCATACTGCCCTTCAGGATCTTGCTCGATAAATTTTTGAAATGAATCAAGCTGAATAGAAAGGAGATAAGGAATATCCAGTACTTGTGGACGCTTTCCAAAATCCTTACGAATACGTTTTTTTTCGGTATAGGAGTAAACCATTAGGGTTCCTCAGCTGGCTGACAAGTCGACCCATTTGCCCATAGAGAGGGGCAATTTATGCTTATGCAACACTATTTTGTAGGAAGGAAAGTAGAACACTTTCCGCAATGCCTGTTTCTATCACCCTTACATCATTTCATTGTGCTTCACCCCGGAACTCCCGGCGTAGAAAGTCACAGTATAGTAAGTCGTCGATAGAAACTCACATTGTCAGGTTATCAATAGTCAAACAGCGTGAAACCCTATTAATACCCTACAGCGCAAAAAGGCTGGTGACTAAAAAGTCACCAGCCATCAGCCTAATTTCTCAGGCTGCAACTAAAAGAGTTGGCTTATTTAACTTCAACTTCAGCGCCAGCTTCTTCCAGAGATTTTTTCAGTGCTTCTGCGTCATCTTTGCTGATGCCTTCTTTCAGGGCAGCAGGTGCAGATTCAACCAGGTCTTTAGCTTCTTTCAGACCCAGACCGGTTGCGCCACGTACTGCTTTGATAACAGCAACTTTGTTAGCGCCAGCAGCTTTCAGAATTACGTCGAATTCAGTTTTTTCTTCAGCGGCTTCAGCAGGACCTGCTGCAACAGCTACAGCAGCAGCTGCAGAAACACCGAATTTTTCTTCCATTGCAGAAACCAGTTCAACAACGTCCATTACAGACATAGCGGCAACTGCTTCTAAGATTTGATCTTTAGTGATAGACATAAAAATTGTTCCTGAAAATCAGAATAAGTTTATACGTAAGCGAACGCGAGAGAAAGTGAAACGCGATTAAGCGGCTTCGGATTCTTTCTGATCGCGAACGGCAGCCAGAGTACGGACCAGTTTGCCAGCAGCGGCTTCTTTCATGGTCGACATCAGACGTGCCAGTGCTTCTTCGTAAGTCGGCAGAGTTGCCAGGCGATCGATTTGGGATGCCGGGATCAGCTCACCTTCAAAGGCAGCGGCTTTAACCTCAAATTTTGCATTCGCTTTCGCGAAATCTTTGAACAGACGAGCAGCAGCGCCCGGGTGTTCCATAGAATATGCAATCAAGGTTGGACCAACAAACGCGTCTTTCAGGCACTCAAACTGAGTACCTTCAACAACACGACGCAGCAAGGTGTTACGAACAACACGCATGTAAACGCCGGCTTCGCGACCTGCTTTACGCAGTTCGGTCATTTTATCTACTGTTACGCCACGGGAATCCGCAACAACAGCAGACAGCGCGCCTTTGGCTACTTCGCTGACTTCAGCAACAATCGCTTGTTTGTCTTGAAGATTTAAAGCCATTAGCTTTTGCTCCTGGGTTTTAGCCGGGAAAAATTCCCGGAACTCACTTCACGTTTAACCAAAATGGAAAAACGCATCTACATACGGTGAGCAGAAACAAGCTAAAGACTATCTAAAATATTCTTCAGGTTCTGTCACCGTCTACGCAGGAAATTAAGCTTTTTACAAAGCACCTGCGGTCTTGGACGGAGGCCTGGATAAGGCCAGGCTCCAACCACTGAAATCTTGTGCTTCGCTAAAGCGAAGCAACGGGCGTAAGATAATAGACTATTCTTATGCCCGCGTAAAGGCGATTATTAGTTCGCCGCTGCGTTCAGACCAGCCTGGTCTACCGCAACACCTGCACCCATAGTGGTGGACAGGCTAATTTTCTTGATGTACACGCCTTTAGCTTGTGATGGTTTGCCTTTTTTCAGAGCAACCAACAGAGCTTCCAGGTTTTCTTTCAATTTGTCGGCATCAAAGTCCACTTTACCGATGGTAGTGTGGATAATACCGTTTTTGTCGTTACGATAACGAACCTGACCTGCTTTAGCATTTTTAACTGCTTCAGCAACGTTAGGAGTTACAGTACCCACTTTCGGGTTTGGCATCAGACCACGTGGGCCCAGAACCTGGCCAAGCTGGCCAACAACGCGCATTGCATCAGGAGAAGCAATAACAACGTCAAAGTTCATTTCGCCTTTTTTGATCTGCTCAGCCAGGTCTTCCATACCTACCAGCTCTGCGCCAGCAGCTTTCGCAGCTTCAGCGTTAGGGCCTTGGGCAAATACAGCAACACGTACTGAACGACCGGTACCGTGTGGCAGAACAGTCGCACCACGTACGTTCTGATCGGATTTACGCGCATCGATGCCGAGGTTAACAGCAACATCTACGCTTTCTACAAATTTAGCAGTCGCCAGCTCTTTCAGCAGGGCAACAGCTTCAGTGATGTCGTATTGCTTAGTCGCAACAACTTTCTCACGGATATTACGCATGCGCTTGGTCAGTTTAGCCATTTCTTAACCCTCCACTACCAGGCCCATGGAACGAGCAGTACCTTCAATCGAACGAATCATCGCTTCGATATCAGAACCAGTCATGTCCGCTGCTTTAGTTTCCGCAATTTCACGGATTTGAGCGCTGGTCACTTTACCAACTTTGTCTTTGTTCGGCTTACCAGAACCAGACTTAACGCCAGCAGCTTTTTTCAGCAGAACTGCAGCCGGTGGAGTTTTAGTAACGAAGGTAAATGAACGGTCAGCATAAACGGTAATAACAACCGGAATAGGCAGGCCTTTCTCAAGGGATTCAGTTTTGGCGTTAAACGCTTTACAGAATTCCATGATGTTAACGCCTTGTTGACCCAGTGCTGGACCAACCGGTGGACTTGGGTTCGCCATACCAGCTGACACTTGCAGCTTGACGTAGGCTTGGACTTTCTTAGCCATGAAAATTTCCTCTGATGGGTTATAGCGCCTTGATGGAAAGGCTCCCCGTGGATATAAAACATTTCACACGTACACCGTACGCGCAAAAACAAAAGGCGCGAAATTGTATGCCAACTTCGCGCCTTGTGCAACAATTAATCGTTGCTTAAATCATAAAACCGTTATGCTTTTTCTACTTGAGCAAAGTCCAGCTCAACAGGTGTAGCACGACCGAAGATAGATACAGAAACCTTCAGGCGGCTTTTCTCGTAGTCAACTTCTTCTACGACACCATTAAAGTCGGCAAACGGGCCGTCATTGACACGAACCATTTCACCCGGTTCGAACAGCGTTTTCGGACGTGGTTTATCGCCAACCTGCTGCAGACGGTTCATGATGGCATCGACTTCTTTGTCGCTGATCGGCGCTGGACGGTCAGAAGTCCCGCCAATAAAGCCCATAACACGCGGCACGCTACGCACTAAGTGCCAGCTTGCATCGTTCATTACCATCTGTACCAACACATAACCAGGGAAGAACTTACGTTCACTCTTGCGGCGCTGACCACCGCGAATTTCCACGACTTCTTCGGTAGGGACCATCACCTCACCGAATAGCTCTTCCATGTTATGCAATTTGATATGCTCGCGCAGCGATATCGCTACACGGCCTTCAAAGCCGGAAAACGCCTGCACGACGTACCAGCGTTGCTTAGGAGCTTCAGACATTTCAGAACCTCAGGCCAGTAATAAAGGAGACCAAGCGGACCAGAATACCATCCAGCCCCCACAGAATCAGTGACATAACTGCAGTAACTGCTGCCACGATCAGAGTGGTGTGTAATGTTTCCTGGCGAGTAGGCCAAACAACTTTACGCATTTCGGTTCTTGCTTCGCGGGCAAAAGTTACGGTTGCTTTGCCTTTCGCTGTCAGCAGGGCAATGCCACCTGCTACTGCAATCAAAACTACTACCGCCAGTGCTCGCAGAGGCAGACTCACATCGCGATAGAAATAGTTACCCACGCCCGCAACAGCCACCAAAATGGCAACGACGAGCCACTTCATAATTTCAAGGCCACGTCCGCTATTTTGCGCTTCGGTATTCGCACTCATAAATCAACCTGTCACAGTAAATCAGACACATATTTTCACCCCACATGAGCGGGGCAAACCAAACCGAACGGCTCTTTTGCTATCCGGTATATAACGCCTTTTCCAGAGCCTGTCTCAGCAATGATTATCAATAAAAATCACTGATGAGCCAGGTTCTGTTTCGAGAACGTACAAAAAGGGCATCAAATGATGCCCTTTTATTGCACGGTGCGTCAAATGTTATAAGCGATTAGCTGATAACTTTAGCAACAACGCCCGCGCCTACAGTACGGCCGCCTTCACGGATTGCGAAACGCAGACC
>NZ_CANMLV010000036.1 GCF_947498825.1 uncultured Cedecea sp.
GCTAACTCGAGGTGGCGTATATTACGCGTTCCTCTTTAAGAGTCAATTCTTATTTCAGAATCTTTTCTCTTTATCGTTCCGGTAACTTGTGAAGTTGTTCACATGTTTCCCGTCGATGGAGGCGCATTATAGGGATCCCGATTTTTATCACAAGTACTTTTTCACACTTTTTTTCTGAATGCCTGTTTTTCACCCTTTTCGCTGTTAAGATGCCCGATCTTTGCCATTTTCTGTACGATCCTCCCTTGCCATCCCCTGAGAAAGCCGCCAAAGTCATTACTATACAATGAGCATATCGAGGTAAATATGTCCGCAGTATTACGTGCCTGTCAGAACACTTTTCCAGAAGTTGGTCAGCGAGTCATGATTGATCCCAGCAGTGTCATTATTGGTGATGTTCAACTGGCGGATGATGTGAGTGTCTGGCCACTGGTTGCTATTCGTGGTGACGTCAACAAGATAACAATAGGAGCACGAACCAATATTCAGGATGGTAGCATGCTTCATGTCACCCATAAGTCATCCTATAAACCAGAAGGTAACCCACTTATTATTGGCAAGGATGTGACTATTGGTCATAAAGCCATGCTGCACGGCTGTACTATCGGCGATCGTGTTTTAGTGGGCATGGGATCGATTTTACTTGATGGGGCTATTATCGAAGATGATGTGATAATTGGTGCCGGGACAATCGTATCACCGAATAAACATCTGCAAAGCGGGTTCCTCTATTTAGGCAACCCGGTAAGACAGATCAGACCTTTAACAGAAAGCGAACTGGCAGGTCTGACCTATTCTGCGAACAACTATGTAAACTGGAAGAATGAGTATCTGGCTCAGGATAGCCAGTACCAGCCTTGAGAATCTTCTTCTTCATTACGAATTAATGACTCAAACGCTTCCTCAAGATCCCAACGATGTAACCGGAACAGTGCCAACCACTGTTCCGGCGTATTGCCACCAAACTGGCTGGCAATCCATACCCCACTCACCGCGCAGTTAACCTGAAATCCTGAAACCAAAGCAGTAAGACAGATAGCCTGCCTGCTCTCGTCCCATACTTCACTATCTGGAAACTGAATAGCCTGGTTCACGCGGTCATTTCCTGTTTTAAGGCAGTAATCACTGGCGTAATTTCCGGTAACACTCCATGCCAGAGTAAAACAGCGTGTGCGGCTTGTCCCACCAGCATTCCCAGACCATCGGCATACTCGGTGACACCCTGTTCTATCGCCCATGCCAGAAATGGTGTCGGCCCTTGTTGATAAAACATGTCGTAGCAGCGGACAGAAGAAGAGAGCAGAGAAAGCGGTAATGCAGGGATATCGCCATGAATACCGCTGGATGTCGCATTGATGAGCAAGTCAAAACGCTCACCATCAAGCTTTTCCAGTTCTACAGCTTGTACAGATCCTGTCTGACTGAAGACATCTGCCAGAGCCTGCGCTTTAGCAAAGGTACGATTGGTGATCGTTATCTGCGTGTTGAGTGCAAGCAATGGGGCAATAACACCCCGTGCCGCGCCACCTGCACCTATTAATAAAATACGGTCATTTTGGTGGATCAATGATAAACGTTCCAGATCGCTAACTAAGCCGACGCCATCAGTGTTATCGCCCAGCAACCGGCCATCATCCAGCCGTTTCAGCGTATTCACGGCTCCCGCCAGCGCGGCACGTTCGGTCAGTTCATCTGCCCGGGCAAAAGCCTGCTCTTTAAAAGGAACGGTAATATTGGCCCCACGTCCACCAGCAGCCATAAAAGCGTCCAGAGTTTCAGTAAAAGCATCTACCGGAGCCAGAACCCGCCCGTATGGATGCTCTATCTTAAGCTGTTCCGCAAAATACTGATGAATAGAGGGTGACTTACTGTGTTGAACCGGATTACCAAAAACAGCGAACGTTTCCATATTTATCCCTTTTACCCCTGACGAAATAGTTCACCGGTCAACGCATCACGAATTTCTGACGGATTCGCTCGACCACCGGTTTCCCCCTCCAGCACCGGAAAATCATTTCCGAACTGCTGATAAACTTCATCTGCTGTACGACAAGGAGGTAGCCCGGTCAAATTTGCACTGGTAGAAACCAGCGGTTTACCGTAAGCCAGGCACAGCGCCTTCACTAAAGGGTGGTCGGTGACGCGAACCGCCAGTGAATCAAAACGTCCTGTCAGCCATTTTGGTGTCGTGGGGCGTGCCGGGAACACAAAGGTGACTGGACCAGGCCAGTGAGCAAACACGGTCTGCCGTTGTTCATCGGTTAACGCACTATCATCTATATAGGGTATCAGTTGCTCAAAATTATCAGCAATCAGGATCAACCCCTTTTCTACCGGTCGCTGTTTTAAAGCAAGTAGCCGCGTCACAGCAAGTTCGCTGTCAGGTGAACAGCCGACACCGAATACAGCTTCGGTAGGATAAGCGACAACACGTTGTTGTTTCAGGTAATCAACTATTTTTAGTAACTGATCTTCAGGAGAAGGATTATTCACAAAGTTATTCCGAAGCGATGGGCTTTCCACATTGTTTACTGGCACAAAAACATTTTATGCCCTGTGCGGTTTTCTTTTCAATAAGCAGAGGATACTGACAGTATGAGCAAATGCCGGCACGTGGCTGGAAATTAATAACAAACTGGCACTCAGGATAGCCAGAACAGGACCAGAACGTTTTACCATAGCGAGAACGACGCTGAATCAGATGGCCTTTCAGGCACTGGGGGCAAGAAATTGTCGTTTCATCTGGTTTATCGATAGCTTCGGTATGGGGGCATTCAGGATAGTTGCTACAACCAATAAACATGCCGAAACGCCCCTGACGCAGCACAAGCGAACCTTTGCAATCAGGGCATTGTTGCCCGTCCAACACTTTAACGATATGCCCGTCAGCCTGATTTTTTAGCGGTCGTACATAGTCACATTCAGGATAGGCAGAACACCCCTGAAAAGGGCCATGTTTACCAGAACGAATAACCAGAGCTGCCCCACAGAGGGGGCAGGATGAATGTGTTGCCACCGTGAAAAGTGCAGATTTAGCCATGGTATCTTATGCATTAACGAAACAGTTAATGCAGCATACCCTCATTTGATTCGAAGAGTAATTCTTCCATCTTCTGATAAGCGTCTTCACATCCGGGAATGTTGAATAACACCATCAGTATCACCCACTTCAGATCTTCAAGTTCAAATTCAGTGGTATCCAGCGCCAGTACGCGCTCAATAACCATTTCACGGGTTTCGAGGTTTAACACTTGGATTTGCTCAAGAAACAACAAAAATCCACGACAATCTGCGTCCAAACGCTGACTTTCTTCAGACGTAAAGATTCGCATTGATAGCGGGTCTGACACTAACTGCATGGGTTCAGTCAGCCCCTCCTGATAATCGGCAAGCTTCTCAAGCCACACCAATGCATTATAAACATCTTCACGTTCAAAACCGGCTTCGGTCAGATCGCGAGTGAGTTTATCCTGATCGACATGTAGATCCGCATCGTTGTCAATGTAGGTTTCAAATAAGTACATTAGTACGTCGAACATGGCATGCCCTCCTCAATCGGACATAGCCGCCTGGTACCGCTGCGACCCATCCTGCTAACTCCAGCTCAAGTAATTGGGCTACCGTCTCTGGCACAGGTTGGCCGGCACGTTCAGCGACAACATCAACAGGTGTAACCTCATCCCCTACGTTATCCAACAGTTCAGGAATTGGCAATGGACTCTCAGCCTGATTTGATGAATATATTGATACCTCCGGCAAAATACGCAGCCAGCATAGCTCAGATTCCAGATAATCGAGGATATCTTCGGGGCTGCGCACCAGATTCGCACCTTGCTGAATCAGTTTGTGAGGTCCAATACTGCCCGGGCTATCCACCAGCCCGGGCAGCGCAAAAACTTCACGACCTTGTTCTGCCGCATAGCGGGCAGTCACTAAAGAACCACTCCGATCGCTTGCTTCAACAACAAAAGTCGCGCGACTCAAACCACTAATGATTCTATTCCTCCAGGGAAAATGATAAGCCAAGGGGGGGCTTGCAAGCGGTAGCTCTGAAATAACGGCCCCACCTTGTTCAATAATTTGTGCAGCCAGCGTTATATGGCGCCGTGGATAAATGTTACTCAGACCATTACCCAGTACGGCGATTGTCTGCCCCTGAACATGTAAAGCTGCACGATGCGCTACACCATCAATGCCCAAAGCCAGCCCACTGGTAATTGTCAGCCCTGCTTTTGCCAGAACTTCACAAAACAGCCGACAGCTACGCTCACCGTAATCGGAAAGGTTACGGCTACCAACCACAGCCAGTTGGTGCTGGTTAAGTACTGTAGGATCCCCGGCAATAAACAGCGCGGCAGGAAAATGTGAGATAGCACGTAGTGGTTCCGGATACTCAGGGCTATCAGCTGTCATAAGATGGTGGCAGGGATGTTCAAGCCAGTTCAAACTGACATCCAGTTGCCTCGGGGTCAAACGATTAAAAAGGTTACGACTTCTTTCATTCAAACCACTGGCAATCAGAGTTTCATCATTGATTATCGGGCAAGTTTTTAAAAAATGAACAACTTTCAGGCACTTCTCTCCATGCAAGCCCGGAATAAGCATCAAACGTAACCAAATCTCCGTCAGTGACATCATTTTCTCCCTATCAGAGATGATGAAAGCGATCCTTGCCATTAGTCACTGATGCTGTCAATCAGCCAGGGAAATGTCTAGAATAGAAGGTATCAACCTTTTAACTACTGAACATAGCTCTGGATATTTATGGCTGTTTTGCAAGTGTTACATATCCCTGACGAGCGGCTTCGTAAAGTCGCCACGCCGGTTAAAGAAGTGAATACAGATATTCAACGTATCGTCGATGATATGTTTGAAACCATGTATGCAGAAGAAGGTATTGGCCTTGCGGCAACGCAGGTCAACATCCACCAGCGTATTATCGTGATTGATGTTTCTGAAAACAGGGAACAACAGTTGGTTCTCATCAACCCTGTACTCCTTGAAAAAAGTGGCGAAACCGGGATTGAAGAAGGCTGTCTGTCTATCCCTGAACAGCGCGCTCTGGTACCTCGAGCCGAAAAAGTAAAAATTCAGGCGCTGGATCGCAACGGTCAATCTTATGAACTGGAAGCCGATGGCCTGTTAGCCATATGTATTCAACATGAGATGGATCATCTGGTCGGTAAACTGTTTATTGATTATCTTTCGCCGCTAAAGCAACAACGTATTCGCCAGAAAGTTGAAAAACTTGATCGCCTGAAAGCGAAAGATTAAGGACTAAACCTAACGTGTCAGATTCACTGCGCATTATTTTCGCCGGGACCCCGGATTTTGCCGCGCGTCATCTTGACGCCCTGCTCTCTTGTGAACATCAGATTGTCGGTGTTTTCACTCAACCGGACCGCCCGGCAGGACGCGGTAAGAAGCTAATGCCCAGTCCGGTAAAAGTGTTGGCCGAAACGCACAACATTCCGGTATTTCAACCCGCAAGTTTACGTCAGGCAGAAAACCAACAGCAGGTTGCTGACCTGAATGCTGATATTATGGTGGTCGTGGCTTATGGCTTGATTCTGCCAAAAGCCGTGCTCGATATGCCTCGTCTGGGTTGCATCAATGTGCATGGTTCCTTGCTACCACGCTGGCGTGGGGCCGCACCGATCCAACGTTCATTGTGGGCCGGTGATAGCGAAACCGGCGTCACTATAATGCAAATGGATGTTGGACTTGATACCGGCGCAATGCTGCATAAGCTTGCCTGTGCCATCGAAGCAGAAGATACCAGCGCCACTCTGTATGATAAGCTTGCCGGGCTCGGCCCTCAGGGGCTGCTGGAAACCTTACAACAGCTCGCCCGCGGAACTGCCCAGCCTGAAATCCAGGATGACTCGCTTGCCACCTATGCTGAAAAGCTCAGCAAAGAAGAAGCACGTATCGACTGGTCACTTTCTGCTGAGCAGCTAGAACGTTGTATCCGGGCTTTTAATCCGTGGCCAATGAGCTGGCTTGAAATTGATAGTCAGCCATTAAAAATCTGGTCTGCCTCCGTCATTGCAACACCGACTGATGCACAACCCGGCACGATTTTATCTGTCAGTAAACAGGGTATTCAGGTTGCCACAGGTGAAGGTATTTTGAATCTGGAATCACTTCAGCCTGCAGGCAAAAAAGCGATGACAGCTCAAGATCTGCTAAATTCTCGCCGGGAATGGTTCGAACCCGGAACCGTTCTCGCCTGAAAATATCCCTCTTAGACGCCCAGGTTTATCCTGGGCATTTTTGTTTGTTGCGCTGGAAAACCAGATCAGAGTTATGAAAAAAACCGTGAACATCCGCAGTCTTGCTGCCCAAACCATTGAACAGGTTGTCGAACAAGGACAATCATTAAGTCAGGTCTTACCCACTGTGCAACTGAAGGTGCCAGAAAAAGACCGTGCGCTGTTACAAGCATTATGCTTTGGTGTATTACGTACACTGCCACAACTGGAATGGTTTGTGCAGCAGTTGATGTCACGCCCTATGACCGGCAAGCAACGAACCGTACATTACTTAATTATGGTCGGTTTATATCAGCTTCTTTATACCCGCATCCCAGCTCATGCCACTCTGGCTGAAACTGTTGAAGGTGCTGTGGTCATTAAACGGCCAGCATTCAAAGGGTTAATCAATGGCGTACTGCGTCAATTTCAGCGTCAGCAGGAAACGTTACAGGCAAGTGCCGCGAAAGATGAGAGTCATTACCTTCATCCTCAATGGTTGTTACAACGTTTAAGAAAAGCGTATCCAAATCAATGGCAGGCGATTGTTGACGCCAATAATCAGCAACCTCCAATGTGGTTACGCGTCAATAGTCAGCATCACTCTCGTGAAGAGTGGCTGAAGTTACTGGAAGAAACCGGTCTGAATGGCACGGCCCATCCTCAATATCCTGATGCTGTCTTACTCGAAACCCCTGTTCCGGTACAGATCCTGCCAGGCTTTGATAAGGGCTGGGTAACGGTGCAGGACGCTTCAGCTCAGGGATGCGTAGATCTGCTTGCTCCACAAAATGGTGAGTTCATTCTTGATCTTTGTGCAGCACCAGGCGGGAAAACAACTCACATTCTTGAGAGAGCTCCAACAGCCAAAGTAATGGCCGTTGATGTCGATACCCAGCGTATCAAGCGTGTGCACGAAAATCTCGAACGTTTAGGCATGCAGGCTGACGTCAAGCAAGGTGATGGACGTTTTCCAGAACAATGGTGCGACGGTGCTCAATTTGACAGAATCCTGCTGGATGCGCCTTGCTCTGCGACCGGAGTGATTCGTCGTCATCCGGATATTAAATGGCTGCGTCGTGACAGAGATATCGCTGAATTAGCCTCACTGCAAAAAGAAATTCTTGAAGCGGTATGGCCGTATCTGAAGTCTGGCGGTACCTTACTTTATGCAACCTGCTCAGTGTTACCCGAAGAGAATAAAGATCAAATCAGCCTGTTTCTGAGCCAGCATAATAATGCAACATTGGTTGAAACGGGTGATATAAAAAATCCGGGTCTCCAGAATTTGCCGGTTAGCACAGGTGGCGATGGTTTCTTTTACGCGAAGTTAATAAAACGCTGATTTACACCAACGTCTGTCAAAGGTTACTCACTCATTAAGTGATAAAAAATGAAAATAATCATTTTAGGTGCAGGACAAGTCGGCGGTACGCTGGCAGAAAATTTAGTGGGTGAGAACAACGATATCACCGTTGTTGATACCAATCAGGACCGGTTGCGTAGCTTGCAAGACAAGTTCGATTTGCGGGTAGTTCTGGGCCATGGCTCCCATCCTCGTACCTTGAACGAGGCCGGAGCAGCCGATGCCGATATGCTGGTTGCCGTCACCAGTTCAGACGAAACGAATATGATAGCCTGTCAGGTGGCTTATTCGCTATTCAATACACCGAATCGTATTGCCCGCATCCGGGCACCCAGCTATATACGTGATGCAGAGAAGTTATTCAGTGCTGATGCTATTCCTATCGACCATCTGATAGCTCCGGAACAACTGGTTATCGACAATATCTACCGTTTAATTGAGTATCCTGGTGCACTTCAGGTAGTCAATTTTGCTGAAGGTGCGGTCAGCCTGGCGGTCGTCAAAGCCTACTATGGTGGCCCTCTGGTCGGTAATGCTTTATCTGCTATGCGCGAACATATGCCGCATATTGAAACACGCGTTACTGCTATCTTCCGTCATGACAGACCTATTCGCCCCCAGGGTTCCACCATTATTGAAGCCGGGGATGAGATCTTCTTTATTGCCGCTTCACAGCATATTCGTGCCGTAATGAGCGAATTACAGCGCCTGGAAAAGCCGTATAAACGCATTATGCTAGTCGGGGGTGGCAATATCGGTGCAGGCCTGGCACAAAAGTTAGAAAAAGATTACAGCGTAAAGCTGATCGAGCGAGATCAGCAGCGGGCAACTGAGTTAGCGGAAAAACTACAAAACACGATCGTTTTTTACGGTGATGCTTCGGATCAGGAACTACTGGATGAAGAGCATATTGATCAGGTCGATCTCTTTATCGCCGTCACCAACGATGATGAAGCAAACATCATGTCAGCCATGCTCGCCAAACGTATGGGAGCAAAGAAGGTTATGGTGCTAATTCAACGCAAAGCCTATGTCGATTTGGTTCAGGGCAGCGTGATTGATATTGCTATTTCTCCTCAGCAAGCAACCATTTCTGCATTACTGGGACATGTACGTAAAGCTGATATTGTCAGCGTATCATCATTACGTCGTGGCGTTGCTGAAGCTATCGAAGCCGTAGCACATGGCGATGAGAGTACCTCCAAGGTAGTGGGCCGAGTTATCGATGATATCAAGCTGCCACCAGGTACAATTATTGGTGCGGTAGTACGAGGCCCTGATGTCATGATTGCCAATAACAATCTGCGTATAGAGCAAGGTGACCATGTCATCATGTTTCTGACCGATAAGAAATTTGTCAGCGATGTCGAACGTTTGTTCCAGCCAAGCCCGTTCTTCCTGTAGTCAGCAGAGGTTGTTTGAGTTGTTAAGAATTTATCAAATATTTATCAAACAACCTTTCATTTTTCTAATAAACTCTCTACATACCGGATACCCAAAATAATCCTTTGTTAGAATTGGGCTTATTCATAAACCTGAGGAGAGTCAAATGAGTATGTTAAAAGAGTTCCGTGATTTCGCGATGCGCGGCAATGTGGTTGATTTAGCTGTCGGTGTCATCATTGGTACTGCCTTTGGTAAAATTGTTTCATCGCTGGTCGCAGATATTATTATGCCTCCACTCGGTTTACTGATCGGAGGAATCGATTTTAAACAATTTACAGTAACCCTACGTGATGCCAGTGGAGATGTACCGGCCGTAGTGATGCATTATGGCTCGTTTATTCAGAGTGTTTTCGATTTTGTCATCGTTGCTTTTGCTATTTTTATGGCCATTAAGCTTATCAATAAGCTACATCAGAAAAAAGCAGAGTCTGCACCAGCGCCAGCCGGTCCATCAAAAGAAGAAGTTTTGTTAGGTGAGATCCGCGATCTGTTAAAACAACAAAACGATCGCCACTAACCGATTTACTGCAAATAAATCATCCCGTGTTCTTGCTGTCAGATTTTGCAGTTCAGACGATTAGACAAGAATAATTGACTGATTATCTTCAGTGTTGTGGGTAGCAAGGAGGCCAGTGGTAAAGAAACAATTCGCTTGTTTACCACTGGCCTCCCAGTTTTTACCCTTACCAAATTTTTCCTGACGCTGATAGCTTCCCTTCCCTTTTTTATTTTTCTCAACGCGTACTTTAAATAAAGGATCGTGGAGTAAGGCCTGCAGAGCATTGTCATTGATCTGCCCTTTCTGATGGCGATAACTATTTTTCATGTAACTTCCTTAAGTGAACAAAGATAGATTAATTACCCTGTGGTTGCTCATTATGACGACTTGCACCCTGTTCCAGGGCCTCAAGAATTGAACAATACATACTGCTATGTCCAGTACCACAGCATGCATCATTAAGATGCTGTAGTGACTGTCGCATATGCTCTAATTCGCTAATACGTAATTCTACTTCTCTGAGCCGGCTTTGCACAATGCTTTTGGATTCCTGGCAAGTATGCTGCTCAGGTTCAATACGAATAGAAAGTAGTTCGCGAATTGCATTCAATGTGAAACCAAGCTGTTTAGCATAGCGAATAAATTTAAGCCGTTGTAAATCATTATCGCTATAGAGTCGGAAACCTCCTTCGGTACGTTCTTTATGGCCCATCATATTTTGCTTTTCGTAGTAACGGATGGTATCCGGCGTTACCTCCGCGAGTTTTGACAGTTCTCCAATACGATACTTCATTTTTATTCCTCAATATGTTTGATTATTTTTTCACCATACGCGTGATTACGCAAAAAATCAGTCGAAACGCCTGCCTGTTGCAATTTTAATTCCAGCAGGGCGAGTTTTTTATTCAATGTACAATAACGCGTATCATCCTGTTGTACTGTTCGTAACAGGCTGGCGAGTTCGACAGCTTCTTGCCGGAGCAGCAGCTCTGGAGGTAAGTAACCGGCATTTTTTAATAACCGGTATCCTGCACGCAATGCTTCAGGGACATGGCTATCATCATCCAGTATTAACGGCTTACCGGCTCCTGGCAGATCGGTGAAATCGCCATTACGCTGCCCTTCCAGAATATGTCTTTCAGCCCAGTCATCGAGCAAACCCATATCAACCTCAATCGGCGTGGTCTGGTGAGTGATATACAGAATACGAGGAATGATTAAGAGGTGACAGATTTTGGATATAAAAAAACCGGGCAAGCCCGGTTTTTTTATTTCACTTCTGCAAATTACTCTGCAGCAGCTTCTTCTGTTTTAGACTCGGCGCGATCAACCAGCTCGATGTAAGCCATCGGAGCGTTGTCACCGGCACGGAAGCCACACTTCAGAATGCGAGTGTAACCACCGGTACGGCTTGAAAAACGCGGACCCAGTTCATTAAACAGTTTTGCCACGATCTCGTTATCACGAGTACGGGCGAATGCCAGACGACGATTAGCAACGCTGTCAATCTTGGCAAGAGTAATCAGCGGCTCAACTACGCGACGCAGCTCTTTCGCTTTAGGCAGAGTCGTCTTGATTATCTCATGACGAACCAGTGAACCTGCCATATTGCGGAACATAGCCTGGCGATGGCTGCTGTTGCGGTTCAGTTGACGACCACTCTTACGATGGCGCATGACCTTATCCTTCTCAGTAAAACCTTAACCTGCGATCTGGTTACTCGTCAGCGATGCTTGCCGGAGGCCAATTCTCGAGACGCATGCCCAGAGACAGTCCACGGGAAGCCAGCACGTCTTTAATCTCAGTAAGAGATTTTTTACCAAGGTTAGGCGTTTTAAGTAGCTCAACCTCAGTACGCTGTACCAGATCACCGATATAATGGATAGCTTCTGCTTTCAGGCAGTTAGCAGAGCGGACAGTCAATTCCAGATCGTCAACAGGGCGCAGCAAGATAGGATCGAATTCTGGTTTCTCTTCTTTAACTTCCGGCTGACGTACATCACGTAAGTCAACGAAAGCTTCAAGTTGTTCAGCCAGAATGGTTGCCGCACGACGGATCGCCTCTTCAGGATCGATAGTGCCGTTGGTTTCCATTTCAATGACTAACTTGTCCAGGTCGGTACGCTGTTCAACACGAGCTGCTTCAACATTGTAGGCAATACGCTCTACAGGGCTGTAGCAAGCATCGACTAGCAGACGACCGATCGGGCGCTCATCTTCTTCCGAATGAATTCGGGCAGATGCCGGCACATAACCACGACCACGTTGAACTTTGATACGCATGCTAATAGCAGCGTTTTCATCGGTCAGATGGCAGATTACATGCTGTGGCTTGACGATTTCGACATCACCATCATGGGTGATATCGGCTGCAGTCACAGGGCCAATGCCAGATTTATTCAGGGTAAGAATAACTTCATCTTTACCTTGAACTCTCACCGCCAGCCCTTTCAGGTTGAGCAGGATTTCCAGGATATCTTCCTGAACGCCTTCTTTGGTGCTGTACTCATGTAGTACACCATCAATCTCAACCTCAGTCACCGCGCAACCCGGCATCGATGAGAGCAGAATACGGCGCAGTGCATTACCAAGAGTGTGACCAAAGCCACGCTCTAAAGGCTCAAGGGTCACCTTGGCGTGCGTCGAACTCACTTGCTCGATATCTACCAGGCGCGGTTTTAGAAACTCTGTCACAGAACCCTGCATTGTGTCCTCTCTTTGGTACTAAGCTTTACTTGGAGTAAAGCTCAACGATCAGGTGTTCGTTAATGTCTGCGGACAGATCAGTACGTTCAGGCTGACGCTTGAACACACCTTCCATCTTAGTAGCATCAACTTCCAGCCAGGTTGGCTTTTCACGCTGCTCAGCCAGCTCCAGAGCAGCCTTAACGCGAGACTGCTTTTTAGCTTTCTCACGAACGCTTACTACATCATTCGGAGTAACCTGATAAGAAGCGATGTTAACAACGCGACCATTTACCATAACAGCTTTATGGCTAACCAACTGACGTGCTTCTGCACGAGTGGCACCAAAGCCCATACGATAAACTACGTTATCCAAACGACCTTCCAGCAAAGCTAACAGGTTTTCACCGGTATTGCCTTTCAGACGAGCCGCTTCTTTATAATAGTTACGGAACTGACGCTCCAGAACACCGTAGATACGGCGAACTTTTTGTTTTTCACGTAACTGTACGCCATAGTCAGACAGACGCGGTTTACGCGCACCGTGCTGGCCAGGAGCTTGTTCAATCTTACACTTGGTATCTATCGCACGGACGCCAGACTTAAGGAATAAGTCTGTTCCCTCGCGACGGCTAAGCTTGAGCTTAGGACCCAAATATCTTGCCATTTTCTTTCTCCAACAATCCTGGAAACGACAGCGTTATACGCGGCGTTTCTTCGGTGGACGACAACCGTTGTGAGGGATCGGAGTCACATCAGTAATATTAGTGATGCGGAAACCAGCGGCGTTCAGAGCACGAATAGTTGATTCGCGGCCTGGACCCGGACCCTTAACCATAACTTCGAGGTTCTTGATCCCGTAGTCTTTTACAGCTTCTGCGCAACGCTCTGCTGCAACCTGAGCTGCAAACGGAGTGGATTTACGAGAACCACGGAAACCGGAACCACCGGCAGTTGCCCAACCCAACGCATTACCCTGACGATCGGTAATTGTAACGATGGTGTTGTTAAAAGAAGCATGGACATGAGCCACGCCGTCAGAGACTGTTTTTCTTACACGCTTACGTGCACGAACTGGTGCCTTTGCCATTATTCAATCACCCCGATTATTTCTTGATCGGTTTGCGCGGACCCTTACGGGTACGTGCGTTGGTCTTCGTACGCTGACCGCGCACTGGCAGACCACGACGATGACGCAAACCGCGATAGCAACCAAGGTCCATCAGACGCTTGATGCTCATACTCACTTCACGGCGCAGATCACCTTCAACGACAAATTTGGCAACTTCGTCACGCAGCGTGTCGATTTGTTCTTCAGACAGCTCTCTGATCTTAACATCTTCAGCGATTCCCGCCGCGGCACAAATGGCCTTGGAACGGGTCTTGCCGATACCGTAAATCGACGTTAACGCGATTACAGCATGTTTTTGATCAGGAATGTTAATGCCTGCTATACGGGCCACTATGCACTCCTACAATTTAATTATGCGCCCCATACCGAAAAGCCCGTTTTCAGGATACTCAAATGGAAACGCATAGACATACAAAAGATTGGCTGGCTAATCTAGCCAGCTCAACCCAACTTTGCAAGAAAAATATGCGAGATAATCAGCCTTGACGCTGTTTATGCTTCGGTTCGGCACTGCAAATGACGCGAATAACACCGTCACGCTTAACAATTTTGCAGTTACGACATAATTTCTTGACGGAAGCACGAACTTTCATTTTTACTCTCCGTAACTTCTCAAGCGATGATTAACGGCCGTAGCCTTTCAAATTCGCTTTCTTCAATGCAGACTCGTACTGACTCGACATCATCAGAGTTTGCACTTGAGCCATAAAGTCCATGATAACGACAACAACGATAAGTAACGAGGTCCCACCGAAGTAGAACGGTACTCTCATTGCATCACGCATGAACTCCGGGATTAGGCAGACAAAGGTAATATACAGCGCACCAATCAATGTCAGACGCGTCATCACTTTATCAATATACTTCGCCGTTTGTTCTCCCGGACGAATTCCTGGTACAAATGCACCGGACTTCTTCAGGTTATCTGCTGTTTCACGTGGGTTAAACACCAACGCTGTATAGAAGAAACAGAAGAAGATGATTGCAGATGCGTAGATTAGCACATAAAACGGTTGTCCTGGCGCCAAATTCTGAGAAATAATTGTCAACCAGTCCCAACCGGTTCCATCCCCGAACCATGATGTAATGGTAGCCGGGAAAAGAATAATACTGGAAGCAAAGATAGCAGGAATAACACCGGCCATATTCACTTTCAGTGGTAAATGTGTGCTCTGCGCAGCATAGACGCGACGACCTTGTTGACGTTTAGCGTAGTTGACCACAATGCGGCGCTGACCACGTTCAACAAAAACAACGAAGAAGGTCACTGCAAATACTAATACTGCAACCAACAGCAACAGGAGGAAGTGCAGCTCACCCTGCCTTGCTTGCTCGATGGTATGGCCAATAGCCGACGGGAGTCCCGCAACGATACCAGCAAAGATTATGATTGAGATACCGTTACCGATACCGCGTTCAGTAATCTGCTCACCCAGCCACATCAGGAACATTGTTCCTGTGACCAGACTGACAACAGCAGTGAAATAGAATGCAAAGCCTGGATTAATTACCAGACCTTGCATACCAGGCATATTCGGTAAACCGGTAGCGATACCGATAGACTGAAATATTGCCAGCACCAGAGTACCGTAGCGGGTGTACTGGCTTATCTTCCGACGGCCAGCCTCCCCTTCTTTCTTCAGCTCTGCTAACGCGGGATGAACCACAGTAAGCAGCTGTATGATAATCGATGCCGAAATGTACGGCATGATACCCAGCGCGAAGATAGAAGCACGGCTGAGAGCACCACCAGAGAACATGTTAAACATTTCAATGATGGTGCCTTGCTGTTGATCAAGCAATTTGGCAAGTACAGTGGCATCAATACCAGGGATTGGAATAAAAGAGCCAATTCGGAAAACAATTAACGCGCCAATAACAAACAAAAGTCTGCGTTTCAGCTCGCCAAGCCCACCTTTAGCACTTTGAAAATCTGATCCCGGTTGCTTCGCCATCTGCTACTTATTCCTCGATTTTACCGCCAGCAGCTTCGATAGCAGCACGAGCGCCTTTAGTGACACGCAGGCCGCTAATAGTTACCGGACGAGTTACCTCACCAGACAGGATCACTTTCGCAAACTCGATCTGGATACCGATAATGTTAGCTGCTTTCAACGTGTTCAGGTCAACTACGTCGCCTTCAACTTTCGCCAGGTCAGACAGACGAATCTCTGCAGTGACCATTGCTTTGCGAGAGGTGAAACCAAATTTCGGCAGACGACGGTATAACGGCATCTGACCACCTTCGAACCCGCGACGTACGCCACCGCCAGAACGAGAGTTCTGACCTTTGTGACCACGACCACCGGTTTTACCGAGGCCAGAACCGATACCACGACCCAGACGCTTGGAAGCGTGCTTAGACCCTTCGGCCGGAGACAGAGTATTTAAACGCATCTCTTACTCCTCAACTTTAACCATGTAGGAAACCGCGTTGACCATACCACGTACAGCAGGAGTATCCTCGCGCTCTACGGTGTGACCAATACGACGCAGACCCAGGCCAAGCAGTGTTGCCTTGTGTTTTGGCAAACGACCGATTGCACTGCGGGTTTGAGTAATTTTAATAGTCTTAGCCATGGTCATTACCCCCGAATTTCTTCAACGGATTTACCACGCTTGGCAGCGACCATTTCTGGTGACTTCATATTCGCCAGGCCATCGATAGTTGCACGAACCACGTTAATCGGGTTAGTAGAACCATACGCTTTAGCCAGAACGTTATGAACACCAGCTACTTCCAGAACGGCGCGCATTGCACCACCGGCAATGATACCGGTACCTTCGGAAGCAGGCTGCATGAATACGCGAGAACCTGTATGCACACCTTTAACAGGGTGCTGCAGGGTGCCGCTATTCAGCGCGACATTAATCATATTGCGACGAGCTTTTTCCATCGCTTTCTGGATCGCTGCTGGAACTTCACGCGCTTTTCCGTAACCAAAACCGATACGACCGTTACCATCGCCTACCACTGTCAGTGCAGTGAAGGAGAAAATACGACCGCCTTTTACGGTTTTAGATACGCGATTTACCGCGATCAGCTTTTCCTGCAGTTCGCCAGCTTGTTTTTCGATGTGAGACATCTTACACCTCTACCTTAGAACTGAAGGCCAGCATCACGGGCAGCATCTGCCAGTGCCTGGACACGACCATGATATTGGAAACCAGAACGGTCAAAAGCAACAACAGTGATGCCTTTTTCCAGTGCGCGCTCTGCAACAACTTTACCAACAGCAGTAGCAGCGTCTTTGTTTCCTGTATACTTCAGTTGCTCAGCGATAGCTTTCTCTGCAGTAGATGCAGCTACCAGAACTTCAGAACCGTTTGGTGCGATGACCTGTGCGTAAATATGACGCGGGGTACGATGTACCACCAGACGAGTCGCACCCAGTTCTTTGAGCTTGCGACGTGCGCGGGTCGCACGACGGATACGAGCAGATTTCTTATCCATAGTGTTACCTTACTTCTTCTTAGCCTCTTTGGTACGCACGACTTCGTCGGCGTAACGAACACCCTTGCCTTTATAAGGCTCAGGACGACGGTAGGCGCGCAGATCTGCTGCTACCTGGCCGATAGACTGTTTGTCAGCACCTTTCAGTACGACTTCAGTCTGAGTCGGACATTCAGCAGTAATCCCCGCTGGCAGTTTATGCTCGACAGGGTGAGAAAAGCCCAGGGCCAAGCTCACAACGTCGCCTTTAACTGCTGCACGATAACCTACACCAACCAGCTGTAACTTCTTAGAGAAGCCTTCGGTAACACCGATAACCATTGCGTTCAACAGCGCACGAGCAGTACCCGCTTGGGCCCATCCGTTTGCAAAACCTTCGCGCGGAGCGAAAGTCAGTGCATTTTCAGCATGTTTAACAACAACCGCATCGTTGATAGTACGAGTCAGCTCGCCGTTTTTACCTTTGATCGAAATAACCTGACCGTTGAGTTTTACCTCTACGCCTGCAGGAACAACGACCGGTGCTTTAGCAACACGAGACATTTGATTCCTCCAATTAAGCTACGTAGCAGATAATTTCGCCACCAAGACCTGCCTGGCGCGCTGCACGATCAGTCATAACACCTTTGGAGGTAGAAACAACAGCAATACCTAAACCAGCCATAACTTTTGGCAGCTCATCTTTTTTCTTATAGATGCGCAGACCTGGGCGGCTTACACGCTGAATGCTCTCTACCACTGCCTTGCCCTGGAAATACTTAAGAGTCAGTTCCAGTTCAGGCTTAGTGTCGCCTTCAATCTTAAAATCTTCAATATAGCCTTCTTCCTTAAGCACGTTGGCAATTGCCAGTTTCAGCTTGGAGGAAGGCATGGTGACCGCAACTTTGTTCGCGGTCTGACCGTTACGGATACGGGTCAGCATATCCGCGATCGGATCTTGCATGCTCATCTGTGTCTACTCCCGTGATTCAATTGGTGACAATTACCAGCTAGCCTTCTTCAAGCCAGGTACTTCACCGCGCATAGCGGCTTCACGTAGCTTGATACGGCTCAACCCGAACTTGCCCACATAACCATGTGGACGACCAGTCTGGCGGCAGCGGTTACGCTGACGGGACGGGCTGGAATCACGCGGCAGAGTCTGCAACTTGAGAACAGCATTCCAACGATCTTCGTCGGTCGCGTTCACATCAGATATGATAGCTTTTAATTCAGCGCGTTTTGCGAAGAATTTATCAGCTAAAGCAGCGCGTTTAACTTCGCGTGCTTTCATTGATTGCTTAGCCATGAAGTAACCCTACCTTACTTGCGGAACGGGAAGTTAAAGGCAGCCAGCAGAGCACGGCCTTCATCATCAGATTTCGCAGTAGTGGTAATGGTAATATCCAAACCACGAACGCGATCGACTTTATCATAGTCGATTTCTGGGAAGATGATCTGCTCACGGACACCCATGCTGTAGTTTCCACGACCGTCGAAAGATTTCGCAGGCAAGCCACGGAAATCGCGGATACGCGGTACAGCAATAGAGATCAGTCGCTCAAAGAACTCCCACATGCGCTCGCCACGCAGAGTCACTTTACAGCCGATCGGATAGCCCTGACGGATTTTGAAGCCTGCAACTGATTTGCGGGCTTTGGTGATCAACGGCTTTTGACCGGAGATTGCTGCTAAGTCAGCTACTGCGTTATCCAGCAGTTTCTTATCAGCGATCGCTTCACCAACACCCATATTCAGGGTGATCTTCTCGACCCGAGGGACTTGCATGACAGAATTGTAGTTAAACTCAGACATGAGTTTTGTAACTACTTCGTCTTTGTAGTAATCATGCAGTTTCGCCATCGTACTACTCCAAATTACTTGATAGTTTCGCTATTAGATTTGAAGAAACGGACTTTTTTGCCCTCTTCGAATCTAAAGCCTACACGGTCAGCCTTGCCGGTTGCCGCATTGAAGATAGCAATGTTAGAAACCTGAATAGCAGCTTCTTTTTCAACAATGCCGCCTGGTTGATTCAGAGCCGGTTGAGGCTTCTGATGTTTCTTAACCAGGTTGATACCTTCAACGATGACCTTGCCGGAAGACAGGACATTCTTAACTTTACCGCGCTTACCTTTATCTTTACCGGTTAACACGATAACTTCGTCATCACGACGGATTTTAGCTGCCATGATTCGCTCCTTAGAGTACTTCTGGTGCCAGAGAGATAATTTTCATGAACTTCTCATTACGTAGTTCACGAGTTACCGGCCCAAAAATACGCGTGCCGATTGGCTGCTCGCTGTTATTGTTTAAAATAACGCATGCATTACCATCGAAGCGAATGACAGAACCGTCCGGGCGACGAACACCCTTCTTGGTGCGCACAACTACCGCTTTCAGAACATCGCCTTTCTTCACCTTACCACGTGGAATTGCTTCCTTGATGGTAATCTTGATGATGTCGCCGACGCCTGCGTAGCGACGGTGCGAGCCACCCAGAACCTTGATACACATTACGCGACGCGCGCCGGAGTTGTCGGCCACGGTCAGCATAGTCTGTTCTTGGATCATTTCAGTGCTCCGCTAATGTCATCTACTACTTCGGGACCTGAGATCAGGTCGTTAAAAAGCCCCATTAAACGAGGGCGCGGCATTATAACACCGGTTCCAAGAAATGGGTAGAAAAAATAAACGGCTCAGTTCTGAGCCGCTTATTTGGTTAGAAAACGCAGTCTATTACAGAACCGCTTTTTCTACAACGCGAACCAACGTCCAAGACTTAGTCTTAGACAGTGGGCGGCATTCGTGGATTTCCACCACGTCGCCGATGCCACATACGTTGGCTTCGTCATGTACGTGCAGTTTGGTCGTACGCTTGATGAACTTACCGTAAACCGGATGTTTCACAATACGTTCGATGGCAACAACAATGGATTTCTCCATTTTATTGCTGACAACGCGACCTTGCAGAGTACGGATTTTATCGGTCATTACGCACCCGCCTTCTGAGTCAGTAAAGTCTTAACACGTGCCACATTACGACGCACTTGCTTTAACAGATGAGTCTGTTGCAACTGGCCGCTTGCAGATTGCATGCGCAGATTGAACTGTTCGCGCAGCAGGTTCAGCAGCTCGGTGTTCAGCTCTTCAACGCTCTTTTCACGCAGCTCTTTTGCTTTCATTACATCACCGTCTTAGTTACAAAGGTGGTTTTGATCGGCAGTTTCGCTGCTGCCAGCTTGAATGCTTCACGGGCAAGCTCTTCAGACACACCGTCCATTTCATACAGGACTTTGCCTGGTTGGATCAAGGCAACCCAATACTCTACGTTACCTTTACCTTTACCCATACGAACTTCAAGCGGCTTCTCAGTAATTGGTTTGTCCGGGAATACACGGATCCAAATTTTACCTTGACGCTTAACTGCACGGGTCATTGCACGACGTGCTGCTTCGATCTGACGAGCAGTCAGACGACCACGGCCAACAGCTTTCAGACCGAAAGTGCCGAAGCTAACATCCGTACCCTGCGCTAAACCACGGTTGCGGCCTTTGTGCACTTTACGGAATTTTGTACGCTTTGGTTGTAACACAGCGACTCTCCTTACTTACGGCCTTTACGCTGCTGCTTTTTAGGTTGAGCAGCCGGTTCCGGTTGTTCAACAGCAGCCATGCCACCCAGGATCTCACCTTTGAAGATCCACACTTTAACGCCGATTACACCATAAGTGGTGTGGGCTTCAGATGTATTATAGTCAATGTCAGCACGCAGGGTGTGCAATGGCACACGACCTTCACGGTACCATTCGGTACGTGCGATCTCAGCGCCGCCCAGACGGCCGCTAACTTCAACTTTAATACCTTTAGCGCCAAGACGCATTGCGTTCTGTACAGCACGCTTCATCGCACGACGGAACATAACACGACGTTCCAGCTGTGAAGTGATGCTATCAGCAACCAATTTAGCGTCCAGTTCAGGTTTCCGAACTTCAGCGATATTGATCTGTGCAGGAACGCCAGCGATATCCGCTACGACCTTGCGCAGTTTTTCTACGTCTTCACCTTTCTTACCGATAACGATACCAGGACGAGCGGTGTGAATAGTCACACGGATGCTCTTAGCTGGACGCTCGATAACGATACGAGATACAGACGCTTTAGCCAGTTCCTTAGTAAGGTACTGACGTACTTTAAAATCGCTGTCCAGGTTGTCAGCGAATTCTTTGGTGTTCGCAAACCAAGTAGAGTTCCATGGTTTTACAATACCCAGGCGAATACCATTAGGATGTACTTTCTGACCCATTGCTAGTCTCCAGAGTCTCAGCGATCGGACACAACCACAGTAATGTGGCTGGTGCGCTTCAGGATGCGATCTGCACGACCTTTTGCACGCGGCATAATGCGCTTCATGCTTGGGCCTTCGTCGACGAAAATTTTCGCCACTTTCAGATCGTCGATGTCAGCGCCATCGTTGTGTTCAGCGTTAGCAATGGCAGATTCTAAGACCTTCTTAACCAGTACAGCCGCTTTCTTGTTGGTGTAGGTTAAAATGTCCAGAGCCTGCGACACTTTCTTACCGCGAATCAGGTCAGCCACCAGGCGAACCTTCTGAGCAGAAGAACGAGCGTGGCGATGTTGAGCTAAAGTTTCCATCTCTTCCTCCTACTTATTTTTTCTTGGCTTTTTTATCAGCCGCGTGGCCGCGATAAGTACGGGTCGGTGCAAATTCACCCAGTTTGTGGCCGACCATTTCGTCGGAAACAAATACCGGAACATGCTGACGACCATTATGGACAGCGATGGTCAAACCGATCATATTTGGAAAGATCGTTGAACGACGGGACCAAGTGCGCAGGGGCTTCTTGTCACCGCTTTCCACCGCTTTCTCTACCTTCTTCAGCAAGTGCAGGTCAATAAAAGGACCTTTCTTGAGAGAACGTGGCATGGCTTATCCTCTAAAATTATTTGCTACGGCGACGTACGATGAATTTATCAGTACGCTTGTTGCTACGGGTCTTCTTACCTTTGGTTTGAACGCCCCACGGAGTTACCGGGTGCTTACCAAAGTTACGACCTTCACCACCACCATGTGGGTGATCGACTGGGTTCATCGCAGTACCGCGAACGGTAGGGCGAATACCACGCCAGCGAGAAGCACCTGCTTTACCCAGAACGCGCAGCATATGCTCAGCGTTACCGACTTCGCCCAGTGTAGCGCGGCAGTCAGCTTCGACTTTACGCATTTCACCAGAACGCAGACGCAGGGTTACATAAGCACCATCACGTGCAACGATCTGCACATAGGTACCAGCAGAACGTGCCAGCTGACCGCCTTTACCTGGTTTCATTTCTACGTTATGAACGGTAGAACCAACCGGGATATTGCGCATCGGCAGGGTGTTACCTGCTTTAATTGTAGCATCAACGCCAGACTGAATCTGATCGCCAGCTTTCAGGCCTTTAGGGGCCAGGATGTAACGGCGCTCACCGTCTTTGTACAGAACCAGTGCGATATTCGCAGAACGGTTCGGATCGTACTCAAGACGTTCAACAACTGCCGGGATACCATCTTTGTTGCGTTTAAAGTCAACAATACGGTAAGCCTGCTTGTGACCACCACCGATATGACGGGTAGTGATACGACCATTGTTGTTACGGCCACCGGACTTGCTGTTTTTCTCCAGCAACGGAGCAAAAGGCTTGCCTTTATGCAACTCAGGGTTAACCACTTTAACTACGTGGCGACGACCCGGAGATGTCGGTTTACATTTAACAACTGCCATTGTCTTTCTCCTCCGACTTACTCAGCGCCGCCGACGAAGTCCAGATTCTGGCCTTCCTTCAGGGTGACGTAAGCTTTTTTCCAGTCGCTACGACGACCGATACGCTGTCCGTGACGCTTAGTTTTCCCTTTAACAACCAGGGTATTCACGTCTTTAACTTCTACTTCGAACAGTTTCTCTACAGCAGCAACGATCTCTGCTTTAGTCGCGTCTGTTGCAACTTTGAGTACGATGGTATTGGTTTTTTCCATCGCGGTAGATGCTTTTTCAGATACGTGCGGCGCGCGCAGTACTTTCAGCAGACGTTCTTCACGGATCATGCCAGCATCTCCTCAACTTGCTTAACTGCTTCAGCAGTCATAACGACTTTGTCGAAGGCGATCAGGCTAACTGGATCGATTGCTGCTACATCGCGAACGTCAACCTTATGCAGGTTACGCGCTGCCAGGAACAGATTCTCATCCAGTTCACCGGTAACAATCAGCACATCTTCCAGAGCCATGTCTTTCAGTTTCTGAGCAAGCAACTTAGTTTTAGGTGCTTCAACAGAGAACTGCTCGACAACGATCAAACGATCCTGACGTACCAGTTCGGACAGGATGCTTTTCAGCGCTCCGCGGTACATCTTTTTGTTAACTTTTTGACTGTGGTCCTGTGGACGTGCAGCAAAAGTTACGCCACCTGAACGCCAGATCGGGCTCTTTGCAGAACCTGAACGCGCACGGCCGGTACCTTTCTGACGCCATGGTTTCTTACCGGAACCAGTTACTTCAGCACGAGTCTTCTGAGCACGAGTACCCTGACGAGCACCAGCTGCATAAGCAACTACGACCTGGTGAACCAGTGCTTCGTTGAAGTCACGACCGAAGGTAGTTTCGGAAACAGTCAGCGCGCTTTGCGCGTCTTTCACTACTAATTCCATTGCTATCCCCTTACGCCTTCACAGCTGGTTTAACAATCAGGTCGCTACCGGTTGCACCGGGAACTGCACCTTTCACCAGCAGCAGGTTGCGCTCAGCGTCAACACGTACTACGTCCAGGCTCTGAACGGTTACGCGCTCGTTACCCAGCTGGCCTGCCATTTTCTTGCCTTTGAACACTTTGCCCGGAGTCTGGTTCTGACCGATAGAACCCGGTACGCGGTGAGACAAGGAGTTACCGTGAGTGGCGTCCTGGGTACGGAAGTTCCAGCGCTTAACGGTACCTGCGAAACCTTTACCTTTAGAGGTACCGGTTACGTCTACTTTTTTAACTTCAGCAAACAGCTCAACGCTAATGCTCTGACCGACGGTGAACTCTTCGCCTTCTGCAAGGCGGAATTCCCACAGACCACGACCCGCTTCAACACCTGCTTTCGCAAAGTGTCCAGCTTCTGGCTTGGTCACACGGTTAGCTTTTTTAGCGCCAGTGGTTACCTGAACAGCACGGTAGCCATCGTTAGCCAGGTCTTTAACCTGAGTAACACGGTTTGCTTCTACTTCGATAACGGTTACTGGGATAGAAACACCATCTTCAGTGAAGATACGGGTCATACCCACTTTTTTACCGACTAAACCAATCATTGTTTCAACCTCTCAATCGTCAATGACCTGATTAACCCAGGCTGATCTGCACGTCTACACCGGCAGCCAGATCCAGACGCATCAGAGCATCAACGGTTTTCTCAGTTGGCTCAACGATGTCAACCAGACGCTTATGAGTGCGGATTTCGTACTGATCACGCGCGTCTTTGTTGACGTGCGGAGAGATCAGAACAGTAAAGCGCTCTTTGCGGGTCGGCAGCGGGATCGGACCACGAACTTGCGCACCAGTGCGCTTAGCAGTCTCGACGATTTCCGCAGTTGATTGATCGATCAGACGATGATCAAACGCTTTAAGGCGGATACGGATTCTTTGGTTCTGCATGAGACCAGAGCTCCAATTATTTTATAGACGAAAAAAATTACTACTCACATCCATTACGATTGATGGAGGAGTGTAATCGTTCATACATAGTCCCACAATTGGGGACATTGTTTGATGCAATCAAATTAAAACTGACCGCCATCAGTGTTCATATCGAACTTGCTGCCTATTAGGACAGCCCGCGCATTATACGGCTTTTTGGTTTGCTTGCAACCCACCCGGCTTAAAATTTCACCGGATAAGCTGAATTAGTTCTTCTCACGAGGGCTCATATCACTATTTGTGCACTCGTACGCAAGGTTAACCGCCTCTTTTCGCAGCACACTCGGATTGCGTTACGCTTTGCTCATATTTTCTCAAGGAGGAGAATTTCAGCACATGATACCCGAGACATTGAATGGCACATTACTGGTCGGCACCCTGTTCTATTTCAGTTTTGCCACCTGCTTAGCCATCACTGACTACCGAACTGGTTTACTTCCGGACAAGCTCACCCTACCACTCTTGTGGCTCGGGCTCATTTTCCATACGTGGACGAATTCCGATAAGCTCACCGATGCCATTTATGGTGCCGTCTGTGGCTATCTTGCATTATGGTTACTTTTCTGGTGTTTTTTCTGCTTAAGTAAGCGCGAAGGTTTAGGCTACGGGGACTTTAAATTACTGGCAGCGATTGGGGCCTGGAATGGCTGGCAAAGTTTGCCTCTGGTACTGATTATTGCTTCAACTACCGGAATTGTCGCCTGTATGGTGTTACGCATCATTCAAAAAAAATGGCCAGCACAACTCCCCTTTGGCCCTTGTCTGGCAGCCGCAGGTTGCGGAGAGTTTATTTGGCAGATTTGAACGAGGAAAAAAGTATTAGAAAGTAAAAAGGACATCCGAAGATGTCCTTTTCTATTACATAAAGTAATTAGCGATTAGCTGATAACTTTAGCAACAACGCCCGCGCCTACAGTACGGCCGCCTTCACGGATTGCGAAACGCAGACC
>NZ_CANMLV010000037.1 GCF_947498825.1 uncultured Cedecea sp.
CGCGACGGCGAAGGGCGCGAAATCGATTTTCGTAATACCGTTATTTTGATGACGTCCAACCTCGGCAGCGACCTGATTATGCAGCAGCTGGATGAACAGCCAGACAGCACCGAAGCGGATCTTCAGGAATGGCTGCGCCCGGTTCTGCGCGACCACTTCCAGCCCGCACTGCTGGCGCGCTTTCAGGCCGTGATTTATCGTCCGCTGAGCGAGCGCGCGATGCGCATGATTGTCGAGATGAAACTCGGCCAGGTCAGCCAGCGCCTTGACCGCCACTACGGCCTGAGCACGCATATCGGAGAGCCGTTATACCAGGCGCTGACAAATGCCTGTTTGTTACCGGACACCGGCGCGCGTAACGTCGACAGTCTGCTGAACCAGCAGATCCTGCCGGTACTCAGCCAGCAGCTGCTGACCCATATGGCGGCCAGAAAAATCCCGTCCTCCCTGTTACTTGGCTGGGATGAAGAAGAGGGTGTGGTGATGGAGTTCGATATACAGACCTCAGAAGAATAACCATGAGTGACACCTTTATTAACAGAGCCCAGATCTTGCACAGCAAATGCAGATCCAGCCCCGGCGATATGAGGTGTCACTAACTTGCTCTTCCCCGAATATTGCTGTGAAACAGTGCGCCACCGTTTTTGGCGGAAGATGATAATTTCTTGCTTCCGCCTGTAGGATGAAATGGCGACATTCTCCTTAGCTGTCGCATATAGCAGTAGGTAAAAGCGTCAGGCCAGGGGTCGACGCAATGATTTATAATATTTTCTTAGTAACCAGCTACGGGCAATAAAAAAGCCCGAGATAAAACCTGATGAAATGAAAAATAAGATCAGTTGCGGCGTGGAGAGGGCTTGTATACCGCCGCGAACCGCAGCCTGATAACCAAGATAATAACGCAGGGAAAAATAAGACAGAAGTAACAATAACGTAACGACACTGCCCGGGATTATCAAAGTATTAGCTTTTTTACCGAGTTTAATCAATTGGTTATCCAATAAACAACGAGAGGTGAATGCACCTGCTATTGCTGCAACTGCCCATACTGGTATCGTCATTAATGGCTGAGGATAATAATAAAAAGTAATGATAGATAAAAAAATAAATACCACAGGAAAAATCAGCACCTGCCGTAAATTGATCTCGCGGGTAAAACATCCCCGTACGCCTAAATAAATTAATGCCAGGAAAGTGAAATAAACCCATACAGGTGTATGTTGCAGTATCTCCAGCATTGTGTTTTCCAGTGGTCAAAATACCCTGTTCTTTTATACGTCAATTCTTAAATATCTGACAAGAGCGTTGACTCACATTTCAGCCATCACATATCCCCCTTCTGGCATGATTTCTGGACCTCTTCCTTCCATCAATTCCCTCCATAGCATATCCGTCCGATATTTTATCTGGTTGGCATGAAACCTGCTTTACTGATGAAAAGTATTTAACGGGCAGGCCATCAGGATAGTGACTCACCAGATAGCGGGCTTTCAGGCACTGGATCGGTACCAGGATAATAACTGGCAGACCAGAGGAACGGTAGCGCTTTATGGTTGTGCAAATAGCTGTGCAATGGTTGTGTTAATGCCCCAATCCGGTTCACGACTAAAGGCACACAAATCTGCGACGGGAACGGGCCTGATTTCGGCAGATTATTTGCAAGTTTAAGGAGTTGTAATGACAGAGATCTGTATACAAGTGATTAATCCCAATACCAGCCCCGGGATGACCGAAACTATTGCCCGTGCGGCACGGAACGCGGCGGCAGCTGGAACGCAGATCCTCGCGGTTTGCCCGAATGATGGCGTGCCATCCATTGAAGGACATTTTGATGAGGCCATTGCCACTATCGGGGTGTTAGAACAGATAAAAGCAGGGCGAGAGCAGGGCGTTTGCGGACACATTATCGCCTGTTTTGGCGATCCGGGGTTACTGGCCGCACGTGAACTGGCACAGGGGCCGGTTATCGGTATTGCCGAAGCAGCAATGCATATGGCGACCTTGGTCGCGACACGTTTTTCTGTCGTCACCACACTCCCACGTACGCTGATTATCGCTCGCCATCTGGTACACCAGTACGGTTTCCAGAACCACTGCGCGGGGCTGCATGCTATTGACCTACCCGTGCTTTCGCTTGAAGACGGCAGCGGCCAGGCACAAGAAAAGGTACGTGCACGCTGTATTCAGGCCTTAAAAGAGGATGGCTGCGGGGCGATTGTGCTGGGCTGCGGTGGTATGGCGACGCTCGCCGAGGAACTCACCCGTGAGTTGCGGGTACCGGTAATCGACGGCGTGAGTTCAGCCGTAAAAATGGTGGAGTCCTTGGTCGCATTAGGCCTGACGACCAGTAAACGGGGCGATCTCGCCTTCCCTGAGCCGAAAATGTTAAGCGGTAAATTTCAGGCATTCAATTCCGACTAAATGGAGAGATACCGTCCATGCTGACAGAACAGAATTACCCGCGCGATCTACGAGGATATGCCGGTCAGCCACCCCATGCTCGCTGGCCAGGTCAGGCACGGATTGCGGTGCAGTTTGTGCTGAATTATGAGGAAGGGGCAGAGAACCATATTCTGCACGGTGATGCCGGTTCAGAGCAGTTTCTCTCTGATATTATCGGGGCGGCGAGCTATGAGGCGAGACATATGTCGATGGACTCATTATATGAATATGGTAGTCGTGCCGGATTCTGGCGTATTCACCAGGCATTTCGTGAGCGCGGCCTGCCATTGACGGTGTTTGGTGTGGGTATGGCCCTGGCCCGTCATCCTGATATTGTTGCGGCTATTAAAGAAGCGAATTACGACGTGGTCAGCCATGGCTGGCGATGGATCCATTATCAGCACATGGATATCGCCCAAGAGCGTGAACATTTACAAAAAGCAGTGCATGTCTTGACTGATTTGTTTGGTAAATCTCCAACCGGCTGGTATACCGGCCGTGACAGCCCGAATACCCGCCAGCTGGTTGCCGAACATGGCGGCTTTGATTACGACAGCGACTATTATGGGGATGATTTGCCCTTCTGGACCGAAGTGCAATGCCGGGATGGCTCTCGTAAACCACATCTGATAGTTCCCTATACCCTTGATACCAATGATATGCGTTTTGCGACAGCTCAGGGATTCAATACCGCCGAGCAATTTTATACTTATCTGAAAGACAGCTTTGACGTACTGTACGCGGAAGGGGAGCACACGCCGAAAATGATGTCAGTGGGTATGCACTGCCGGCTATTAGGACGTCCGGGACGTTTTCGATCTTTGCAGCGCTTTCTCGATTATATTCAACAGCATCAACAGGTATGGGTCTGTACCCGCCAGCAGATTGCCGACCACTGGCGAAAGGAGCATCCATTCCGTCCGTCCAGTCTGTAGCCCGGCTAAGAGAGCTTCACCGGGTATATACCCGTCATACTTTAAGTTTCTTGGGTGTTGCCTGCGTCCAGCCCGCCGAATCACAGAGTTTACCTGTGCTCATCGACGGGCTGAACTGGGCGCCTACAAGCAACTCGAATTATTTTGGGTATACACGACCAGAATTAACTCATTAAACTGACTTGAGCGGCAACAATACGCCAGCCTGTTGGAAAACGGACCCATGTTTGTTGCTGCCGACCTGTGCTGACACTGCCTTCACGAGTAAATTCAGTGCTACACACTGCATAATCTTCACCAAACGTCGTGATGACTGTCTGGCGTAACGTACGTTGTAGCCCGGCAGATGGCCGTGCGGCTCGGAAGGCACGAATTTCATCAATACCGTAGAGATTTTCTCCGGCGCCGAGACGTACCGTGCGTTTATCATGCCAGAACAGCTCATCCAGTACTGCGATATCATTGCTGACCAGCGCCTGTTCATAGCGATAAAAAGCGGTCCTGACCTCAGCCAGTACCTCAGGCCGATTAATATTATCCTGCGTCATCATAGAGTTATCTCCGCACAGTGAGCATCTGTGCAATTCATAGTTTCCAGTACCCGGGCGACGCGCAGACAGGCTTGTTCATTGAACGGGGAGGCTATCAGCTGTACGCCAATCGGGCTGCCAGTGGCAGTGCGAAGGGGGACGGTGACAACCGGCAATCCGAGGAAAGAAATGGGCTGAGTAAGCATCCCCATACTGGCGCGTATTGGCAATGACTGTCCGTTAATTTCCATATTCTGCTGACCGATAACCGTTGCACTGCATGGCGTTGCCGGGGCTATCAGCACATCAACATGGCGGAACAGGTCAGCGGCTAACTGTTGTGCATGACGACGAAAACGCTGGGCTTGTAGATACCAGACCGAAGGGATCATCGCCCCCGCGAGCAGGCGTTCCCGGGAATGAGGTTCAAAACGTTCCGGTTCACGACGCAATGCCGGCAGGTACTGATTACCGCCTTCAGAAGCACTGATAATAAATGCGGCAGAACGTGCCAGCTCTGCTTCTGGAAGAAGGAACTCCTCCCGGGCGTTGAGCTCCCGGGCGACCCGAGCGACTGCCTCTCTGGCATCGTCATCACACCACTGAGAAAAGTAGCCCCCCAGCACACCACAGCGCAGGGAGCCCAGCCCGCGGTTGAGCTGGGCATAGCCTGGTTCAACCGCCCTGGATGCCTGAAAACCATCATCGCTATCGTGACCCTGTAACGTATCGTATACCAGCGCTAAATCACTGACATTACGGGCAAAGGGGCCAATATGATCAAGACTGGCGACAAACGGCTGGCTGCCGGCGCGGGACAGACGGCCAAAGGTCGGTTTCAGTCCGAAGATCCCACACAGCGAGGCCGGAACACGAATCGAGCCATTAGTGTCACTGCCCAAGGAAAAATGAACCAGACCAGCAGCGACTGCTGCGGCCGACCCCCCAGATGAACCGCCAGCAATACGTTGCAAATCATGGGGATTACGCGTAGCGCCATAGTGGCTGTTTTCTGTAGTGAAACCATAAGCGTAAGCATCCATATTCAACATGCCAGACAACATTCCACCCGCGGCCTGAATCTGACGTATCGCCCAGCTATCCTGACGTGCTTGCGCTGAGTCACTGAACAGTTTCGCCCCCGCGAGCGTGGTTTCACCGGCAACATCAAACAGATTTTTGACGGCATAGGGGATGCCCGCCAGTGCAGGCAGAGGTTGTCCGGTGCGGATCAATGTATCAATCTGGTCGGCTTCGGCAAACATTCTCTTTTCCGTGATATGCGTCCAGGCATTGATTTGCGGATTAACGCGGGCTATACCATCGAGGGTGGCACGAGCGATTTCTCTGGCACTCAGTTCACCCCCGGCGAGCGCCCCCTGAATGTCCGCAATCGTCATCTGATTGAACTTCATGCCTTATACACTCCCGCTATTTCGACTCGATTGTCCAGCGGGTAAGCCATCAGCGGTTCGGCCATGCTCGCAATACGATGGAACTGAAGCCGCAGTTCACTACGACGGGTGTCATCCAGCTCCAGGGCAAGAACCCGCTCCATTTGCGCAAGCCAGGCGTTCCAGTCAGTTTCAGTATGTTTCATGACAGACTCCTAATATCCGGCGGCAGTGCCGTTACTACGGGGATCCGATGCCCCCTCAAACAGGCCGTTAGGGTGGCGGACAATCGCTCCGGCGTGGCCCATGATTTCACTAAAATCAGCCAGAACTTCAACTTCATGTCCCAGCTCTTGCAAACGGTTGATACTTTGTGGCGTAAAACGACCTTCCAGTTTCAGTGAGTCAGACGTTTGTCCCCAGGTGCGACCAAGTAACCAGCGTGGCCGGGCAATACTTTCCTGGAGTGGAACACCTTGCAGGACATAACGGGTAAAGATGGCAGCCTGAGTTTGCGGCTGGCCGTCGCCTCCCATCGAACCATAGACCATTACCCGGCCATCATTCAGGCGGGCAGCCGCAGGATTTAACGTATGGAAAGGCTGTTTACCCGGAGCGAGCACAAGCAGATGGTCAGGGTCGAGGCTGAATGATGCGCCACGGTTTTGCCAGACAATACCTGTGTCTGGCAGTACGATACCGCTGCCAAATTCGTGATACAGACTCTGGATAAACGAAACCGCCAGTCCGCTACTGTCCATTACCCCCATCCAGACAGTATCACCAGGTCCTTTGCCTTTACCCCAGGAGGCAGCCTGCTGGTCATCAATGTTATCAGCCATCTGTTGCAGTACCTCGGGTGTCAACAGACTCTGAATATCAACATCAAGGTGCAACGGGTCAGTGATATGGGCATCCCGCAGGGCAAAGGCAAGTTTGGTTGCTTCAACAATACGGTGTACCGTTTGTGCATCATCGGCGTCGGCCATGGCCAGATTATCCGTGATACCGAGGATAGCCAGAGATACTAGTCCCTGAGTGGGCGGCGCAAGATTCCACAGTTCCCCTTGTTGATGCTGCAGTTTTAAGGGTTCCGGGCGGCGAGCCTGGTGCTGATTCAGGTCATCAAGCGTGATGGGAAGCCCATATTTTTCCATACCCTCAGCCAGACGTTGTGCCAGGGGGCCGCGATAGAAACTATCGAGACCGTCTTCAATAAGACATGTTAGCGTTGAGGCAAGGGCGGGCTGACGAAACAGACTTCCGGCTGACGGAGGCTTATCATTAATCAGAAACGTCTCTGCAAAACCTGGCAGAGAGTGTAGCTCCTCCAGTTTACCGAAGGTTGCACTCTCTTGTGACGGTGTCACAGGGATGCCGTCTGTGGCATAACGCACCGCATCGCCCAGCAGGCGCGCCAGTGGCAGTGACTGGCCGGTTAGCGTATGGGAGACTTTAAGCGCCTCATGCCAGCCGCTGACCGTCCCGGCAACCGTTAGTGCGGCTTGAGCGCCACGGTGTGGGATCTCTGTCAGCCCACGATAAGCTTCAAGTGTCGCCAGTGAACCGGCAGCCCCCGAAGCATCTATCGCAATGGGGTTACCTGCAGGCGGAACGATAAGCCAGAAACCGTCGCCACCCAGACCGTTCATATGCGGATAAACCACCGCAATAGTTGCCGCCGCAGCGACCATAGCTTCGATAGCGCTTCCACCTTCACGCAACACCGCAAGCGCACTTTGGCTTGCCAGATGGTGAGGGGCAACTGCCATCCCGTGTACCGATACATTACTCTGCATGAATTATCCTTACCCGTTTTGCGGTTACATACCTGTCATACTTCAAGTTGCCTGGATGTTGCGTGAGGCGAACCGAATCACATGGTTTATCTATGCTCATCGCTGTTCATCACTTCGCTCCGACAAGTCACTCGAACTATTTTGGGTAGAGTTGCAAAAGCTGTTCCAGGTTGAGCGTAAAGTTTCAGAACAAATAATTGGCACGTATTGTGATGTAGTTTGCAGGTATAATTTGATGAAACAAAAGTTGCAGGGGATTTATGGAACAACTTGATGAACGGCTGAAGGGGCAGTATGCGACGTTGTCGCCCCAGGAACAGCGCGTGGCAGATTTTATCTTTGACCACTTTGACGACTTGATCAGTTATAACAGTGCAGAACTGGCGAAGCTGAGCGGGGTATCAAAAGCCACGGTAAGCCGCCTGTTTAAACGACTCGGTTATGATAAGTATAAAGATATGCGCGATGAACTGCGCACCTTGCGTCAGAGCGGTATGCCGCTGACTGATAATCGTGATGCAGTGCAAGGGAATACCTTACTGGCGCGGCATTATAAACAAGAAATGGCGAATCTGACCCAGTGGGTGAGCGCACTCGATGCCGGGCAATTTGCCGGTAGTCTTAATGGTATGGTGCGTGCAAGGCGCATTATCGTTATCGGGATGCGTAACTCTTGGCCTGTGGCGCTGCATCTACGTCAACAGCTGCTCCAGTCGCGTGGACAGGTACTGGTTTTACCCCAGCCGGGACAAAGTTTAAGTGAAGAGCTGGTTGATTTAACCCCTGAGGATTTTGTCGTGGTTATCGCCTTTCGCCGCCGCCCACGTATTATTCGGGCGCTTTTGCAGCAGTTACAACAAAGAGAGATCCCGGTGCTCTTGATGTGTGAGCCCCAGGCCTACAGTTTGTTTCCCCTGGCGCGCTGGCGGCTTTGTGCACCACTGGACAGTGTGTCCGCCTATGACAGTTATGCCGCGGTCAACAGTTTGATCAATCTGCTGGCAAATGCTTTTTTGCATGAAACCCTGGAGAAAGGCCGTCCGCGTATTCAAGATATTGCCGCACTTTATCAGCAAATGGATGAGCTTGAGCAACGATAATGGGGACTCAAGCTGGTGCTTTGCCTTGTTTTAGTGCAAGAAAACCGTGAGAAAACGATCTGCGTTTTCTCACTTTCTCCTTCCGGTTGCTGTTTACTCACTCTTTTATCGTTTATCAAGTCACAGACGTTCTGTTTTTTATGGTTGGCACATTAGTTGCAGAAGTTTGTTTTAAGAATCTTTTGTTTCATACTAATGTCACAGGAAAATACCATGAAAAAAATCTTAATCGCCCTGGCAGGAGCCGTTTGCCTGTTAACACAAATCTCTACTGCCGGAGCCGATCAGCTCCAGGATATCGAAAAACGCGGGACCATTCGTATTGCAGTCCCACAGGATTTTCCTCCGTTTGGATCGGTGGGAACCGACCTCCAGCCTCAGGGCTATGATATTGATATGGCGCACTACCTTGCTAAACAACTGAAAGTGAAACTGCAGCTGGTTCCGGTGACCAGCGCTAACCGGGTTCCTTACTTACAAACCGATAAAGTGGACTTGGTTATCTCCAGTCTGGGCAAAAATCCGGAACGCGAAAAGGTGATTGATTTTAGTCGTCCTTATGCGCCGTTTTTCCTTGGCGTATTTGGCCCGAAAGAGAGTGAGTTAAAAGAGGTCGCAGGCCTTGGTGGAAAAACGGTTGGAGTGACCCGTGGTGCGGTGGAAGATATGGTCCTGACCGAGATCGCGCCAAAAGAAGCGCAAATTAAACGTTATGAAGATAACAATACGACCTTATCCGCTTATCTTTCTGGTCAGGTGCAGTATGTGGCGACTGGTAACCTGGTGGTGGCTGCCATTGCCCGGCAGAATCCGGCAAAAGCGCCGGTACCGAGCTTTATGTTGAAAGATTCTCCCTGTGTTATCGGCCTGAGAAAGAATGAACCTGCACTCAAAGCGAAAATCGATGCGTTGATTGAGCAGGGGATCAAAGACGGCACGCTGGAAAAATTATCTCGAGAGTGGCTGAAGGCGCCATTACCTGCCGATTTTGCAGCTTAAGGTCAGCATATGACAGATCAACTTCATTTCTCTGAACTCTGGCAGCACTGGCCAGAGTTGCTGGCGGGCATGCTGGTCACGATTCAACTGGCGGTACTGACGACACTTGGTGGCTTGACTATCGGTATTTTCGGTGCGGCAATTCGTAGCGGACGTCCGGGCTGGTTCAGCCGCATATGGGGCGGCTATGTGGAGTTGATCCGTAATACACCCTTTGTGGTTCAGCTGTTCTTTATTGTCTTCGGTCTGCCGAATCTTGGCTTAAAGATGACCGCAGGAGAAGCCGCACTGCTGGCGATGATTATTAACCTTGGGGCCTACAGCACCGAGATAATCCGTGCCGGGATTCGGGTCTCGCCGAAAGGACAGTGGGAAGCCGGACGCGTTCTGGGATTAAGTCGTCTGCAAACCTTTATTCGCGTGATTTTGCCCCCGTCACTTCAGCGGATTTATCCCGCTCTCGTGAGTCAGTGCATTATCGTTATGCTGGGTTCAGCAGTGGTATCGCAGGTGTCCTATGAAGAGCTGACCTTTGCTGCCAACTTGATCCAGTCCAGAACATTTTTGAGCTTTGAGGTCTATCTGGTGGTCACCGGGATCTACTTAGTGCTTTCAATAATCATGCGCCAGCTGCTGATGGCCGCTGGGCGTAAATGGTTGAGGGTACCGGTATGATGTCAACTTTTACCGAATGGGACATTGTGCGTAATTTATTGCTGGCGGCACGCTGGACGGTCTTACTGTCGCTGGTAGCATTTATTGGTGGAGGGCTGGTGACACTCCCGTTGCTGCTATTACGCCTTACCGGCGGCCGGGGCATTAACTCTGTTATCCGGGGTTATATTGAGCTATTTCAGGGAACACCGCTGCTGATGCAGTTGTTTCTGGCCTTTTTTGGTATCGCATTATTGGGTATTGATATCTCGGCCTGGGCGGCGGCCTCCATTGCCCTGACACTCTATACCAGCGCTTTTTTACTCGATATCTGGTTTGGCAGCATTCGTGCATTACCGAAAGGACAGTGGGAGGCTTCGCGCTGCCTTGGACTCAGTTTTACCCAGACCCTGTGCCGCGTTATAACGCCCCAGGCGCTACGTATCGCTATTGCCCCGACCGTGGGTTTTGCGGTGCAAGTTATCAAAGGTACTGCGCTGGCCTCGATAATCGGTTTTGTCGAACTGACGAAAGCCGGAACCATGCTGACCAACGTCACTTATCAACCCTTTAAAGTCTTTGCGCTGGTCGCGCTGGGGTACTTCCTGCTGTGTTATCCGCTGTCCCGCTACAGCCGTTATCTGGAGAATAAATTTAATGCCTCTCATCACCATTAATCAGATGCAAAAGTACTACGGGGATAACCACGTACTGAAAGGTATCGATCTCGATATTGATATGGGCGAGGTGATTTCGATTATCGGCCGCAGTGGTTCAGGGAAAAGTACCTTACTGCGTTGTATCAACGGGCTGGAAAGCTACCAGGATGGCAGCATAAAACTGGGCGGCATGACCATTACTGACAAAGAGTCCCAGGCGCGTGAAATCAGTCGTTCAGTCGGCATGGTATTTCAGAACTTTAATTTGTTTCCGCATATGACTGCGCTGGAAAACGTCATGCTGGCCCCACGCCGGGTACTGAATAAAAGTGCCGCGGAATGTCGTGAGCTTGCCCGGCATATGCTGGAGAAAGTCGGGCTGGGTAATCGCCTGGATTACTATCCTTCCAGCCTGTCTGGTGGTCAGCAACAGCGTGTGGCGATTGCCCGGGCGCTGGCAATGTCGCCAAAGGTTTTGCTCTGCGATGAAATCACCTCAGCGCTGGATCCTGAGCTGGTAGGTGAAGTTCTTAAAGTACTGGAACAGCTGGCAGCAGAGGGGATGACACTGATCCTTGTGACGCATGAAATGAATTTTGCCCGCGAGGTGGGAGACAGAGTGGTGTTTATGCATCAGGGGAAAGTCTGGGAGCAGGGAGACAGTAAAACCCTGTTTGTTAGTCCACAGACGACTGAACTAAAACAATTTATCTCGTCCGTTCGCGGCTTGAACTGATTAAAGGGACCAAAATGGATATAGCTCAATTTTCACAAATCAATCCACCACCACGTCTGCTAATGGGGCCTGGACCGATTAATGCCGATCCTCGTGTACTGCGTGCTATGTCCAGTCAGTTGATTGGTCAGTATGATCCGGCGATGACCCACTATATGAATGAAGTGATGATGCTTTACCGCGGGGTGTTTCGTACTGAAAATCGCTGGACGATGCTGGTAGACGGAACTTCTCGCGCGGGTATTGAAGCCATTTTACTCTCCGCTATCCGCCCTGGTGATAAAGTGCTGGTCCCGGTTTTTGGTCGCTTTGGTCACCTGTTATGTGAGATTGCTCGCCGTTGTCGGGCAGAAGTGCATACCATTGAAGTGCCCTGGGGCGAAGTTTTTACGCCGGAGCAGATTGAAGAAGCGGTCAAGCGTGTTAAGCCCCGTTTGTTGCTGACAGTGCAGGGAGATACCTCAACCACAATGCTACAGCCGCTGGCAGAACTGGGAGATATTTGTCGCCGCCATAACGTACTTTTTTATACTGATGCTACCGCCTCACTGGGGGGGAATGCTCTGGAAACTGACGCATGGGGGCTGGATGCCGTCTCGGCAGGAATGCAAAAATGTCTGGGGGGCCCTTCTGGTAGTGCACCTGTCACGCTCAGTGCGCGTATGGAAGACGCGATCCGTGCGCGTAAATGCGTGGAGCAGGGGATCCGCACGGAAGCGCATATCGATGGCGCTGACGAAATGGTTTACTCCAACTATTTCGATCTTGGCATGGTGATGGATTACTGGGGCCCGGAGCGACTGAACCATCATACTGAAGCCACCTCAGCCCTGTTTGCCGCCCGGGAGTGTGCCAGACTGATTCTGCAAGAAGGTCTCGATAACGGTATTGCCCGACATAAACTCCACGGCGATGCATTGCTAAAAGGTATCCAGGCGATGGGGCTGGATACCTTTGGCAATCTGAAACATAAAATGAACAATGTCCTGGGGGTCATTATTCCCAAAGAGGTGAATGGCGACCAAGTGCGTAAACTGATGCTGGAAGATTTTGGCATTGAGATCGGTACCTCTTTTGGCCCGCTGCACGGTAAGGTGTGGCGTATCGGCACGATGGGGTATAACGCCCGTAAAGATTGTGTCCTGACCACGCTGAGTGCGCTGGAATCCGTACTGAATTATCTGAAATTCTCCACAGTCCAGGGCAGTGCGATGCAGGCCGCGTGGGATCACTATCTCGCTGAGAGTCCGGTATGAGTCGGCCCACAGAAAAACAGAGCCTGTGGGAGGAGGCTGCGGCACGGGTTATGGCTCGCGCCGATGAACTGGCGTTAATCAGCGAAACGCCGCTCTTTCTGACCCGGGTCTATCTCTCGGCCGAACATTTGCAAGCCAATCAGCAGGTCGCGCAATGGATGGTACAGGCTGGAATGCAAGTCTGGCAGGATAGCGTCGGCAATATTTGCGGTCGCTATGAAGCAGAGCAAGAAGGTGCGGCGGCTATTTTACTGGGATCTCATCTGGACACGGTCCGTAATGCCGGTCGCTATGACGGTATGCTGGGCGTCCTGACGGCGATTGAAGTGGTTCAGTCGCTGCACAACCAAGGGCGTCGGCTGGCAAAAGCGATTGAAATCGTTGGTTTCTGTGATGAAGAAGGAACCCGTTTCGGTATTACGCTGCTAGGGAGTCGAGGTTTGACAGGAAGCTGGCCTGAAAGCTGGCTGGAACAGGTCGATGCCCAGGGCGTGAGTGTCGCACAGGCGATGGTTAATATCGGGCTGGACCCTCTAAAAGTGCATCTGGCAAAACGCCCGCAGGAAGCGATTGCCGCTTACCTGGAGTTGCATATTGAACAAGGCCCGTGTCTTGAGCAGGCGGGGCTGGCTTTGGGCGTCGTTGAAGCGATTAATGGTGCCCGGCGGCTTAACTGTCGCTTTACCGGTGAAGCGGGTCACGCAGGAACGGTACCCATGCATCATCGTCGTGATGCGCTGGCAGCGGCTGCGCAGTGGATGGTGTTGATTGAGTCGATGACCCGCCAGCAGAGGGACAATCTGGTGGCTACCGTGGGCACTTTACGTTGTGAGCCGGCTGCGGTGAATGTTATCCCCGGTGAAGTGGTACTGACACTGGATATTCGCGGCCCGCAAGACCCGCCCTTAGAAGCATTACTGAATGCTTTGCTTGAGGGTGCTCAGGAGATTGCCCGTGCGCGTCACTTGCAGTTTGATGCACAAGAGTTCTACCGTATTCCGGCCACGGCCTGCTCGCCAGAATTGCAGGGGGTCTTAACCGACGCCGTCTCTGAGGTACAAGGCCAGTCTCTGACGCTACCCAGTGGTGCAGGGCATGATGCGATAGCCATCAACAAATGCTGGCCGGTGGGCATGCTGTTTGTGCGCTGTAAAGGGGGGATCAGTCATCATCCTGCGGAGTCGGTCATGGAAGCTGATATTGCTTTGGCGATTGATGCCTTCAGCCGTGCGACGACGGTGCTGGCGGAAAAATAAGCATAAATCAGTGTGGGAGGCTTTATCACTGCAGTCTGTAAACTTTTCAATCAATGGTGTATGAGTAAGCAGAGAGTTTTTTATGTATGAGTGGGTGTCGTCTGGCAGACATGATATTATAATCAGATTATCATAAATAGGGACGATAACACTGTGGAAAAGAAAACAGCCAGACTGACGATACTGATTGATCCTGATAAGAAGAAGGCGCTGGAGACGCTCTGTGAGCGGCAAGATCTAACGCCGTCCCAAGTGATTCGTCAGCTTATTCGCGAGTATCTGCAAAAACACGGCGTTGAATATGCCACTCAGACCGGGACGACAGACTCTAAGGCTGAAAAACCTTAGTTTATAGAGACCACGGCGCCTGATAGCGACGCCGTGGTCTTTGTCACTGTTGTATCTCTAACTCCTGAAGCGCTTCTGGCAGCGTCGAATAGAATGACAGCCGTCCTTCAATCGGTTGTATTTGTGCCCGTGCCAGGGTTTTAAGAGGCTGGAAAGGAATATCGGTGATAACCAAATGTTTTCCTTCCGGTAGCACTTCAATAAAGCGCTGCAGAGCATTCAGACCACCGGCATCCAGTACCGGTACCGCATCCCACTGTAAAACGACCGTCTGATAGTCTTGAGCATGTACCAGCAACTCATCAAAAATACGTTCGGCCGCGGCAAAAAATAACGGCCCGTTTACGCGCAGCACCTGAATATCATCGGTTGCTGTCAGCGGAGTCAGACGTGTCATTCTTGCTATTCGCCGCATAAACAGCAGTGAGGCGAGTAAAATCCCGACGGTGATTGCAATCACCATATCGAATAAGACTGTCAGGCTCATACAGAACAACATCACCAGGATGTCATCTTTAGGTGCCCTTCGTAGCAGGTAGACGACCTTATGCGCCTCGCTCATATTCCAGGCAACAATCAGTAGCAGGGCAGCCATTGCCGCCAGAGGCAGGTACGATAGCCAGGACGCCAAAGCCAGCAATGCCAGAAGCACTAATAAAGCATGGATCACAGCAGCTATCGGGGATGTTGCTCCGGCACGCACATTGGCAGCAGAGCGGGCAATGGCGGCTGTGGCCGTTATTCCGCCAAAGAAAGGCGCGATGATATTCCCCACTCCCTGACCCAGCAGTTCACCGTTGGCGCTATGTTTGGTTCGAGTCATACCATCAAGTACGACGGCGCAGAGTAAGGATTCAATGGCCCCCAGGACGGCCATTGAAAATGCGGCTGGCAACAGGGCGGAAACAGTCTGCCATGTCAGTTCCATAGGTTGACCATTAGCCGCGGGTAAATCCCAAGGGAACATCAAGTGGGGAAGAATAGGGGGAATGCCTTGGCCCTGGGTACCATCGGCCAGTTGATAGGTAAAACTGGAACCGATGGTTGCGACGTCATGTCCGAACAGGCTAAGTAACCCCATCACGGCCGTTCCTGCGACTAATGCGGGTAGATGACCTGGGATCCGTAGTCTCAGTTTAGGCCAGTAGATAAGAATAAACAGCGTAACGCCACCTGTCAGGGTATCCGCCAGATGCAGGGTCGGCAGAGCGGTAGCCAGAGCCTGGACTTTGCTGATGTAGGTTTCAGGCATATGCGATAGTTGCAGCCCGAAAAAGTCCTTGATTTGCATGGTAGCAATCGTGATACCGATTCCCGAGGTAAAACCCAGGGTGACGGGCAGGGGAATATATTCAATCAGCCGTCCCACTTTTGCCAGTCCCATAATCACCAGCATGATCCCCGAGAGAAGCGTCGCGACGAGCAGACCCGACAAGCCAAACTGCTGTGAGACTGGATATAAGATAACGACAAATGCCGCTGTCGGACCAGAAACGCTATAGCGGGATCCACCGCTAATGGCGATCACCAGACCGGCGATCGCCGCGGTATACATACCATACTGGGGAGGCACGCCACTGGCTATTGCCAATGCCATAGCCAGTGGAATAGCAATAATACCGACGGTGATACCCGCAATCGTATCTTTGAGTAAACGTTGGCGTGAATAGCGTTCCTGCCAGCAAGCGGCACGCAGCGCGCTAAACAGGCGGACAGTATTAATTTTGGGTGTAGTCATGACAAATAGTAGCCAAATCAGTGACAGGAAATGACATGGCGGGCCGGATAAGGTCCGTCTCGGATAGACCATATACTTTACGGGCGTCAGATGAAATCGACACCCTTATATACCCAAAATAATTCGAGTTGCTTGTAGGCGAGCCTCAGGCATGCAACACCCAGGTAACTTGAGGTATGACGGGTATAGATGTTAATAGTATTACAATGCTATTGGCATAGGATACTGCTAACACCGGGTAAAAGCCAGACCAGATAGTCGCCGGTTAACACTTCTGAGAAGGGGGATTGTTGAGGGAATATTGTACTCAGCGACAGGCTTATCAGCACCAGTCCTCTACCCTGATGGCAGGAATGCGCTCAGACGCCTTAAGAGTATTGGTTACCACTGTCAATCCGCGACTACGGGCATGGCCTGCAATCACTGGGTCACAATTAGGTTAATGATATTTTTGAACAATATTAACCGGGGCGGTTTTCTATGATGTTTTCCGTTCCCCAGACGGAGGCCTAATAGTTAGGCCATGTAACAACTTTTGTGGCTGGGCAGTCTGACACATCACTTATGTAAATGAAGTCCTCTGTGTGCCAGAAGCGGACGATGGGAATGTGAGAGTTGAAGTACTTCAAATATCTTATATAAGCAGTCCGCACATTCTATAGGTGAACGTGCAGACTACATAAGTTCTGGCATTTACTCGTTCATAATAGGAAGCTTTTTAAGAAACTCTTTAAGATTCCAGGCATCCCACGGCAGATGTTCGGTAATACCTATGATCACAATTTCTGCTTCAGCAGAGACATCACGGATGATCCTGAGCGTCTGAGCAAGATTCAGTTTTCCTACCGGATACACCGCCTGCCAGTCAAACTCAGGTTCAGGCTCCGCGAACAACAGTGAACGGAAGACGTCCGGATTGAGGACGTCTAGGTCCAGATGCACTGCCAGTTTTCGGATGTTCTGTTCTTTTATCCAGCGAGTGATCCTGTCACTGTCCTCATAAAGCTCTTCCGGTCGGGCGACCTGCAGACCTAGATCGCTGATAACGGCCGCTTCCTGCTCCGTCAGCCCTTCTTCAATCAGGCCTGCATACATGACGCGTGAGGGGGCTACCGGGGTTTTTACTTTTGACGCAAATTCCGGATCGCCGCCGCCTAAAAGATTACCCAGTACCATAGTATGGCCGTTGGTAAAATCGCGCGGAGTCTTCACATCAGGGTGTGAATCGATCCAGAGTACGCCCATTTCGCCATTGTGCCTGTCGTTCATCCAGGCAAAGGGAGCCAGGTCTACAAGGCAGTCTCCGCCAAACACCACGATATGATCCGGCTCTTCTTTTTCCAGCACAGCCCAGGCCTCATCATGCTGGCTGAGTAATTGCCTGCGATAAAGCAGACCCTCTTCTGGCTCAGGCGTGTCCGGGCTAAATTCCGGCACGCTTATAGTATGCAGAGGGGAGCGCGTCTCCGGAGAGAGCCAGTGCAGCAACCGGGCACCAAGTCCGTAGAGCTCCTGGTTGCCACCCTGCCACTGTGGAAATAAAATCCTGATGGTTTTTTTCGACTTGTCAGTCATATTAACTCCCTGTTTTCAGTACCGCTGGTGATAACAATTAAAAACGCTCTTTTTCCTTAATGTCCGCAACCGGCGAGAGAATATCGCCAGGCAGATCGTGGAGTGACAGACCGACTTTGACTTTTAGTGGCCAGTCAGGATTGGCAAGTGCAGCCTTGCCAATGGAAACAAAGTCCGCCCCCATACTCAGAAGCTTTTCTGCCGTTTCACCGTCATCCAGCCCGCCGTTAGCAATGATGACAGTCTCCGGAGCGGCTTCTCGGGCAAGTTCAACAAGGCTCTTATCGCTGTCCTCGAATGCAGGAAGCCAGGATTTGTATTCGGTCACATGGATATAGTCCACGCCGGCATCGGCGAGCAGACTAAATATTGTCCTGGCGCCTGCCTCTCCTTCTTTCCATTTATGATGAAAATCGTTTACTTTTCCCTGCGAAATCCTGACACCCAGCATCTTATCTGTGCCAATTTTGCTGCGTACGGTACGGATAACTTCCAGCGTAATGGCCAGCCGGTTTTCCAGGGAACCACCCCATCCATCAGTACGCTGGTTGGTATAATCAGTCAGGAACTGGTCAAGCAGGTATCCGTTCGCCGCATGGATCTCAACCCCGTCGAATTCTGCATCACTGACGGCACGCTCCGCGCTGTCAGCAAAACTGGAGATGATGTCGCGGATCTGCTCTTCACTGAGTGCTTGGGGTGTGTGGTATTCTCCGGAACCATAGTAGAACTCAAGCTGCTGCCCTTTAGGTTTTACGGCGGAAGGACCGGTAGAGCCCGGACGGTAGATATTTTTCTGAGACAATGCGCCGGCATGAATGAGCTGGGCTATAACTCGTGCACCGTTCTGATGCGTTTTTGCAACAATATCTTTCCAGCCGGAGAGCTGTTCTTCATTCACGATGCCTGGCTGAAACGCATAGGTCTGTGACCACGTCTGGTCAATGTAGATCCCTTCGGTGATGATGGCGCCAAAACCTCCCCGGGCAAAACGGGAGTAATAATCCTGCATTTTTTTACCCGGTACGCCGGTTTCAGACGCAGAGATACGCGTCATAGGGGCAACCATAATGCGATTGCGGAACAGGATACGGTTAATGGATTTGACTTCATATAAAGATGCGTGGTGCATGGTAACTCCTTAGTAGCGATTATAATGAAAATAATTATAATGCCGGTGCCATGAACGTTATACTGGTAAATCATGCATCGCTGTATAACGGAAATAGATATAATGAATCTACGAGATGTCGAACTGTTCACCATCCTTGCTGAAACCTGCAATCTTTCTCAAACCGCACGCAGACTTGGCATGAGCGCGATGAGCGTGTCGCGACATCTCGCTCAGTTAGAAAAGGATTTAGGTGCGCGTCTGTTTCAGCGTACGACCCGCGCGGTCTCGCTGACCAGTGAGGGCGAAGAATTTCTTCCCTATGCCAGAACCATGCTGGAAGCAGAGCAGGGTGTGCGAATTATGTTCAGCGATGACACCGTCGGTGCATCAGGCCTCTTGAAGGTCACTGCGCCCTCCGGCATCGGCCGACGATACATACTTCCTCTGCTGCCGGAACTCATGGAACGGAATCCGAAGATGAAAGTCGATCTCAACCTCAGTGATAACGTGGTGGATATAGTGGGCCAGGGATACGATGTGGCCATCAGGGTCGCCCCGCTCAGGGATTCAAACCTGATTGCCCACAAACTCAGCAGTAATCCCCGGGTTCTCTGTGCCTCACCTGCTTATCTTTCCCAGTACGGGATCCCCACCACTTTGGCAGAACTGACCAATCATCAGTGTCTGAAAACGGCAATGGTGTCACAGTGGACATTTGTGAAAGATGGAAATCTACTCAGTCATCTATTTGAGCCACGGTTCATTTGTAACAATGTAGAAGGCGTCCGAAGTATGTGTAAGGCTGGTGCGGGCCTGGCACAATTAACTAAAGCAGATATTCACTCTGAACTTGCAACTGGAGAACTTGTTGAAATAACACTTAGTGATGCGAAATCCCACATGCTGGCAATATGGGCGTTGTTTCCGACAAAGCGCTACTTGCCATGCCGTGTTACTGTCTTTCTTGATGCTTTTAAGTCGTCGCTGGAGAGGCTTATCTGATGAATTTTATGTTTAAATTTTGCAGAAAGTGATGAAGCCATAATGTCCGCTTCTCGCTCGTAGCGGACCTTCAGCACACCGCCTACGTCTGCTCGGTGCCAAGAACGGACGTTAACAAGGTGAGATACTTCGTAGGCTCCCAGCGACAAATTGAAAACATGATAACGTGTAAACTCAAACAGGGTGCCAACCTTCAAGCAGCATCCTCTCCAGGAGAACCCCAGATGTTTACTCATATGCGTATCGCCAAACCCGTCATCAATCTTGAAAGGTCTTTTCGGATGTACAGTCAGGGACTGGGGCTGCACAAAATTGCTGAATTCAACGATCATGACGGTTTCAATGGAATAATGTTAGGGCGGGAAGACTTAAGTTGGCACATAGAATTCACTTTTTGCCATAACCATCCCGTTCAACCTTTGCATACTGAGGAGGATTTACTCGTTCTTTATTACCCGGATGAAAATGAATGGATGCATGCCTGTAAAAGAATGATCGATGCTGATTTCAGAATGACAAAGTCATTCAATCCTTACTGGGATGTGAACGGAAGGACATTTGTTGACTTCGACGGATATAGAGTAGTTATTCAGAACAAGGCGTGGGCATAAGTCTAATAACACTTTTGCTGTTCGCTCATAGCAGCCTGTCCATAGAACTCCTGTCTGTCAGCCTCTCTTTTTCCGGGGGCAGGAGGCTTCACGCGGCATTGTCATCCGACAAACCGGGTTTTAGGTTGGCTGGAAGTCGTGCCGGAGATGTTATCTGATGGTAAATCGCGTATTTAGCACTCCAGGTAAATTCCTCGGTCATTTGAATTTTATACTTGCGTATGCTATTCGTGATACAAATCACAATTGTATGCTTATAATATTGCGCCAGTCGTCAGTATTATTATGCTAAAGGCGAGATGTTACCGGTAACTTTAAGGTTTTTAGTCAGTCCAAAGGTATTAAAAAGTACGCGTGTTACAGGATATTAACATTTATAATGATAGCGCTGAGAGGATTAAAACCGCTTATCACTATTTTTCTCTCCATCCTGTGTATGTATCCTTGGCAATTGAAACTGCTGATAATAGCTGTCATATTTTGTCGAAATTTTTTGGTCAGTACGAGATTTGTCACCACGTTGGGATGGCGTTGTACATGAAAGGGAGAAGGTGACGGTGTTTTAGTCATATGCTGTGTTTCATTTTTTTAATCAATTTGCTGTGATTACCAGACAGGAGTAAAGAATGTCCAAGCAACAAATCGGCGTTGTCGGAATGGCTGTAATGGGGCGCAATCTGGCGCTGAATATCGAAAGCCGCGGTTATACTGTGTCTATTTTTAACCGTTCCAGCGACAAGACCGAAGAAGTCGTTGCCGAGAACCCGGGTAAAAAACTGGTTCCTTACTATACGGTTAAAGAGTTTGTTGAGTCTCTGGAAACCCCACGCCGTATCCTGCTGATGGTGAAAGCGGGCGCAGGTACTGACAGTGCGATTGATTCCCTGAAACCTTTCCTTGAGAAAGGCGACATCATTATTGATGGCGGGAACACCTTCTTCCAGGACACCATTCGTCGTAACCGTGAACTGTCTGCTGAAGGCTTTAACTTTATTGGTACCGGTGTATCCGGTGGTGAAGAGGGCGCATTAAAAGGGCCTTCTATCATGCCGGGTGGCCAGAAACATGCTTACGAGCTGGTTGCGCCTATCCTGACCAAAATCGCCGCTGTTGCCGAAGACGGTGAACCTTGCGTGACCTATATCGGTCCGGACGGTGCGGGTCACTATGTGAAGATGGTACATAACGGTATCGAATATGGTGATATGCAGCTGATCGCTGAAGCTTATTCCCTGCTGAAGCACGGTCTGGGTCTGTCTAATGAAGAGCTGGCAACGACCTTTACTGAATGGAACCAGGGCGAGCTGAGCAGCTACCTGATCGACATCACCAAAGATATCTTCACCAAAAAAGATGAAGAAGGTAAATACCTGGTTGATGTGATTCTGGATGAAGCGGCGAACAAAGGTACCGGCAAATGGACCAGCCAGAGTTCACTGGACTTAGGTGAGCCTCTGTCTCTGATCACCGAGTCAGTTTTTGCCCGTTATATCTCATCGTTAAAAGAACAACGCGTTGCAGCCTCTAAAGTACTGACCGGTCCACAGGTTAAGGCTGTTGAAGGTGAAAAAGCGGAATTCAGCGAGAAAGTACGTCGCGCCCTTTACTTAGGTAAAATCGTTTCTTACGCTCAGGGCTTCTCTCAGCTGCGTGCAGCTTCAGAAGAGCACAACTGGGATCTGAACTACGGTGAGATCGCGAAGATTTTCCGTGAAGGTTGCATCATTCGTGCCCAGTTCCTGCAGAAAATTACCGATGCTTATGCGCAGAACCCGGCAATTGCTAACCTGCTGCTGGCGCCGTACTTTAAGAACATTGCTGATGAATACCAGCAAGCGCTGCGTGATGTTGTGGCTTATGCCGTTCAAAACGGTATCCCGGTACCGACCTTTGCAGCAGCTATCACTTACTATGACAGCTACCGTGCCGCGGTGCTGCCTGCCAACCTGATCCAGGCGCAGCGTGACTACTTCGGGGCGCATACTTATAAGCGTACCGATAAAGAAGGTGTGTTCCACACCGAGTGGCTGCAAGACTAATTCTAGGTTTTTAAGCCATAGTCAGGATGCCGCCTCTAAATGAAGCGGTATCCTGACAGTCATAAGGTTACAGCGCTATACAATAAGTGGCATTATCATTTCTCAGGTCTCCAGAACTAAGATTAAAAGGCATTCACAGAGTAGGTGATGTCATTCATATTTATAAATCCCTCTTTGTTACCGAAAAAGGAAATTACCTGAAAAAACAAGCCGATCGCTATTTTTCTGGTTGACAAAAAATATATCACCTGGCAAGAAAAATTTGATGCGTTAGTTATTATTAATAATATTAGCCGTCAGTAGTCTAAAAATAATATAAATACCAAAAGGAATATTCTGCTGCAGTCATCTGAATTATGAATTTTTATTCAACAACCAAAACCTCTATCTTAATACCCTTTTAATAAACTGCCCGAAAATAATAAGGTTTTTTTATTTCTCTCTTTGAAATAAAAATTTATCTTACGGCAGATTATTGTGTCAGTTAATGTACTTATGAAGATAGTTAGTCATTATTTTTACTTTTTACAGTTTTTTAATGAAAAAACGTTCATCCTTTCGTTAGAGTTTCCGTTAATAAGATAATGATAATGTCAAAGTAGCCTCTAAAAATGAAAATAGAACACTGGTTCTTATTTACATTCCTTTATTAAGGCTAAATGCAAATATGTTTTTTTTATGTAACGAGTAAGCTCCATCGGCGTATGAAAATATAATTTTATGGCTTGGTCTTGTGCATTAAGTAAGGGAAGGTATGTTTTTAGCAAATTTACGTATTGGGTTTAGACTGGGGGCAGGATTTTCTGTCCTTATCATCATGTTGTTTGTAGTGAGTTTTTTTTCACTTTCCAAGCTATCAGCCTTTCAGGATAACGCCAGAGGCATCGTGTTAGAAATCTATCCTGCAACCAAGGAGTCTAACAATCTTATCGACCTGGTGAATGAGCATTTTATCGGCTACTCACAGTTACTACTGTCGAGTGAGCAGACGCAGCGACAAGGATATCTGAACGATATTATGGCGCATCGTCAGGAAATTTCTACACTGCTTGCAAAAATTGAAAGTGGCATTACCAACGAAAACTCACGTAAATATACCGATACGATTAACCAATATCGTGCGCAGTTTTTAGCATCAGCGGATAAACTGCTGAGCGCAATGCAGGCTGGAAATCGTTATGAAGCAGCGGAAGAATTCAGTAATAACCTGAGTAAAATTCAGGTTCAGTATATCAAGGCAGTGAAGGATATGGCGTACTATCAGGGAGATGCTATGGATGCCTCAATAGAGGCGATGGCGGTTGAATATAATAATGCCCGTATGATTTTACTGATAGTTCTTGCGCTAGCGATTACTATCAGTGTTGTTATCGCTTATTTTCTTACCCGCAGTGTGACTCGCCCTATTCAGCGTGCTTTACAAGTTGCAGACAATGTTGCACAGGGAGACTTGACCTCTGAGATCAGCAGTACCAGCACCGATGAAACGGGATTATTACTGACCTCGCTGGATCATATGAATAGCAGCCTCAGTGCACTGGTCGGTCAGGTTCGTGATGGTGCTGATACCATTTCAATAGCGGCAACGCAAATTGCTGCTGGAAATCAGGATTTATCGTCACGTACTGAAGAACAGGCCAGTTCACTGGAAGAAACGGCCTCTTCGATGGAACAGCTGACTGCCACGATTAAAAACACGGCGGAAAATACCACTCAGGCGGCGAATATTGCTCATCAAGCGGCTGGCGCAGCGCAGAAAAGTGGCCAAGTCATGGCTTCCGTTACGGATAAAATGCGCGGGATCCGTGATTCTTCTCTGCGTATGGCAGAGATAATCAATGTGATTGATGGTATTTCATTCCAGACCAATATTCTGGCACTCAATGCTGCGGTAGAAGCGGCACGGGCAGGGGAACAAGGTCGCGGATTTGCCGTCGTCGCAGGAGAAGTGCGCTCCCTGGCCCAGTCCAGCGCCACGGCAGCCCGTGAAATAAAAGATTTAATTGATGACTCAGTGAGGAAAGTACAGGAAGGGATGTTACTGGTAAATACTGCCGAAGAAACCATCGACGGACTCACTGGTTATGTACGTGATGTGAACGAGGTCATCAGCGAAATTTCACAGGCGAGTCGTGAGCAGAGTGATGGTATTCATCAAATTAATATCGCTGTCGGACAAATAGATACCACGACCCAGCAGAATGCGGCCTTGGTCGAGGAGTCAGCTGCGGCAGCATTTTCACTGCAATCGAGTAGGAGGCGGGATCACTCCCGCCGTCCTCTCACACCACCGTACGTACGGTTCCGTATACGGCGGTTCA
>NZ_CANMLV010000038.1 GCF_947498825.1 uncultured Cedecea sp.
ATCAGCGTACTGAGTGCCAGACCGCCCGCCAGAACCCACTTGTTGATATTTTTATAATTCATTAATGACATAGGTAATCCCGTATTGATTAAATATACTTCTCTTAAATAATTCAGATTGACTTCTCATCTCTGAACCACAGCTCTATGAGTTCGTTTTCTACAGAATAAAACACCGATGGGGAATAAAACCCAAGTATAAAGCCAATGAAAATCACTCTCTGGCAGGTGCCCTTTATTTATTCAAAAAACAGTCTCTATAATTGCCACTATCAAAGACTCTATAGTTCACTTTCAAATGACCGGGCAATCCTATCCTGTAAAAAGTCATTTTCACAGCCCATAATAAATACTCGTGAAGAACATCACAAAACATGTAACATTACGCGTAAAATAACGTTTAAGAGCATCTTTAAATACTTATAACGTTTATTATACAAATGCATTGATGATAAAAAACAGTGTTAATGAGTTTAAATCAAAAACGAAGAAGAAAGATAAAATCAATATAAGCACATGAAATTTATGCAATTTAACCATCATCAGCAATTCAATACAGACGAAAAACATCAACCATGGATAAAAATAGTATAGAAAGATATTTATTTGATAACTGTGGTATCAAATAAATCAACCCGGAAGAAAAAAATTAATCATCACGACATAAAATAATAATAAAATACTACTATAGAAATATAGCATTAATAAAAATCCATCAATTCCGCTTTAGTAAACACAATATACCGAAGGTAGATTAACGACCAATAAACCCTATGTGCTTAGATATTACGCGGTATCTCTCTATGGGATATATACGATCATGAAGAAGAATAATGCTATCAGTCAGTTCCTTTGACTGATCCGGCCTCATTCTGTTGAAAGTGAATTGGTTATTTTATTACTACAGAGGGGCAGCAAATACCATCTGCTCAAACATTACTGCCAGCATGGCCACTAGCATAATGAGAACCAGCAAGCGAAGATGACGACGGGGAGATTTTTTCATTCTGGCAGCCTTAATTGATGTAACTTATGTAGCAGAGCATATCCGAAGTAAGGCTATTTTTATATTAGACGATCGGAAAAATATCCCGGATAAAGTCGCCATATGATTGATGAAAGCCATACTCAAGGCCACTCAACACCAGCTTACAGCCACTGTCCTCTGCTCCCACTCACATTCTTCCCATCATTCTGAAGTGATTAAAATTGCGACGACTCTCTCAGTTTTACGATCTTTCCTTATCATGTGAAAAGCTTTTCATATACCATAATATGAAAAGCTTTTCACATATTGAGGTACGCCGCAAATGAATGAAAAAATAACACATGAAATTCTTGCTGCTGTTGGCGGTAAAGACAATATTGTCGCGCTTGAACACTGCGCGACGCGGTTGCGTATTGTGGTAAAAAATAACGACTTGGTCTCTGCCGATACGATAAAAAGTGTAGATAAAGTAAAAGGTTACTTTTATCAATCCGGCCAGCACCAGATAATCCTGGGGACGGGTTTCGTTGACCAGATTTATGCCCTGATGACTGAAGAATTGCCCGGTGCAAAAGAGTCTGTGAAAGAGTCAGCTTATAATAATATGAATTGGTTTCAAAAAATCATCCGTGCTTTAGCCGATGTCTTCATTCCCTTGATCCCCGTTCTGGTCGCTACCGGGCTCTTTATGGGTGTCCGTGGATTTGCTGAACAAATGGGGTTGGAATTATCGGCCGATATTTTAGTCCTGACTCAAGTCGTCACGGATACCGTCTTTATCTTCTTACCGGCTCTGGTAGTTTGGTCATCATTTAAGCGCTTTGGTGGTACACCCGTTGTGGGAATGGTGCTCGGTTTGATGCTCGTTGCGCCGATGCTGCCCAACGCCTGGCAGGTCGCAAGTGGTAATGCAGAAATGCTTAAAATAGGTATCTTCCATATTCAAGGATACCAGGGAACCATTATTCCCGCTCTTATTGTTGGTATTTTTGGTGCCAATGTTGAACGCTGGATCCGTCGCTGGATGCCCACGGTCGTTGACCTGGTATTTACCCCCTTTTTAACGCTTATTATCGGTGCCGTTGCTGCTTTATTTATTATTGGTCCGATCTTCACCATGGTCGAACATGGCGTAATGAATTCAGCGAACTTTATTATTAATCTTCCGTATGGCATTGGCGGCGGGATATTGGGTGCGACTCAACAGGCCTTAACCGTGACCGGACTCCATCATTCATTGATGGTGGTTGAACTGAATTTATTGGCTAACGGTGGTATTAACCCACTGAATGCCTTAATCACTGCTTCTATGGCGGGGCAAGCTGGAGCCGCTATCGCTTTCACCTTATCGATAAAAGATAAAAAAGAGAAAGCGCTGAAACTCTCATCTATCGTGCCTTGCTTCTTTGGTATTACAGAACCGCTGTTATTTGGTGTGACCTTAACCAATTCGAAAGTCTTTCTGTCCGGCATGATTGGCGGCGCTGTTGCTGGCGTGTTTGCCATACTGATGCATATCGCACCGCCAGTTATGGGAGTCACCTTCCTGCCCGCTATTCCAGCCTATTTAGGCCATAATCTGGGACAGTATCTTCTCATGATAGTCATCGCCATGCTGGTCGGTATGCTCTGTACTAAACTACTGGTGAAACCTCAACAAAAATAAATAAATCAAAAAGTTAAATAGCATCAAGTTGTTGAAAACTGACAGAATACTTTTATGTATTCTATCTGAAAAATAAAAAAGGTAATAAAAATAATGGCAAATAAATGGTTGAAAAATGCTCAGCAGGTAATAGAAAACAATCCCTTTGATTCTAACGACCCGTTCAGACCGGCTTACCATATTTCACCTAAAGCAGGGTTGCTAAATGACCCCAATGGGTTGATTCAATTTAACGGCCAGTACCATTTTTTTTACCAGTGGAATCCCTTTGCTTGTGACCACAGCCAAAAGTATTGGGGCCATTATATTAGTGATGATTTAGTCCATTGGCGAGAGGTTCCCCCCGCTCTGGCACCGGATGAAAAATACGACGCCAATGGCTGCTATTCAGGTAGCGCTTTTATCCACAATGATGAACTGTATTTGTTCTATACCGGGAATTTAAAATATGGGCCAGAGCAACAATACCGAGCAAGCAGTCAGTGTTTAGCTAAGAGTAAGAATGGCATCGATTTTGAAAAAGTCGGTATTATTATTGATGGGCAACCCGAAGGTTATACCGCACATTTTCGTGATCCTAAAATTTGGCAATCGGGATCGGCGTGGTACGCGGTATTGGGTGCACAAACAGAGACTCTTCAGGGGCGGGTGCTACTCTATCGCTCAGACAATCTCATTGAATGGCACTGTTTAGGCCCGATTGCCGGCGGCGGGATCGCGCCATTTGATAACTTCGGTTATATGTGGGAATGCCCGGATCTCTTTTATTTAAATCAGCACTGGGTGATGCTGGCATCTCCACAGGGATTAGCGCCTGAAGGAATGAAGTACCAGAATATTTATCAGTCTGGGTATTTAATCGGTTCTCTTAACACTGAAGATGTCCAGTTCACGACTCAACATTTTGAAGAATTAGACCGGGGTTTTGAATTCTATGCTCCGCAGAGCTTTGAGGATGAGCAAGGAAGACGGATTATGCTTGCCTGGATGGGGCTACCCGAAAGAAATGAGCAGCCTACCGTCGAATATGGCTGGATACACCAAATGACACTACCGCGTGAGTTAACCGTACGGGGCAATAAGCTATACCAGACTCCAGTGGCAGAACTGGCAGCACTGCGTCAGTCGCATATTGCCCATCAGGATCGGTTTTTTGAAGGAGAATTAACCCTTGATGGCGTAACCGGCGACTGCTATGAATTGCGGGCAAATTTCATTAACTTACAATCCCGCTTATCGTTAAAATTACGCAGCAATGGGCAGGATCAATATATCTTGCTACAGATTGATCCGCAGCAGAAAATCATTACATTAGACAGGAATCATGCTGGGTCAGGTGAAGGTGGCATAAGGCAGTGTCAGGTTGAGAGTGTTGAATCCCTGGAACTCGTTATCTATATGGATAAATCGTCACTGGAAATCTTTATCAACCAGGGCGCAGAGGTCTTTAGTAGCCGTCTGTTCCCGGATGCAGCGTCAACCGGTATTTATTTTGAAAGTGATACACCCTGCCATTTAAGGTCTCTGGATTTTTTCAGCTTAAAACAGGACGGCATCATTCAATAAGAGACCTCAGTGAATATTAAAGAGATTTCAAAGTTAGCGAATACCTCTCCTTCTAGCGTATCCCGGGTGATTAATTCCTCGGGATACGTCAAAGATGAAGTCAAAAAACGTATTCTTAAAGTGCTGGAAGAGACAGGTTACAGGCCTAATGCCTTTGCCAAAGCCTTGCATTCGAAAAAAAGCCATACCATCGGTGTGATTTTACCGAAGATTAATGCCACCTCTTCCGGAGAAAATGTCTCGGGTATCGATCAGTTTTTCAATGCCAAAGGGTACAGTCTACTGTTAGGTAATACCGATCATCAGGTAAAAAAAGAGTTAGCCTTTCTTGATGTCTTTAAGGAAAAACAGGTCGACGGTATTATTTTTATCGCCACACTATTAACAACCGAGCACCATGAAAAGTTCAGAAAACTTGGCATTCCCGTTGTGATAATCGGCCAGGAATCTCCTGAAGATATTCCCTGCGTCTTATTTGATGAATACCATGCGACTAAAGAAATGGCTCAACACCTTCTGAGCAAAGGTAAGCAGCGTATCGCTTTTATTGGTGTTGATGAATGGGATATTTCCGTCGGTGTTCTGCGATACCAGGGCTACTGTGACGCGCTAAAAGAACAAAATATGACGCCTGATCCGGCGTTATTTGCTAAAGGTGACTTTACCCATCAAAGTGGTTTTGCCGCCTGCCGTCAGATTATAGAAAACAATGCGCTAAGACCCGATGCTATCTTTGCTGCCAGCGACAAAATGGCCATTGGGGCTATGAGCTATTTATTCTCGATAGGTTTACGCGTTCCCGAAGATATCAGTATCTGCGGCGTCGGCGGTGGAACCTTAGCAGAATTCTATAACCCGAAGCTAACCACTCTGGCCTACGACTATAAGCAGTCTGGCGTGGTTGCTTCTGAGCTTCTGTTCCAGTTACTGGAGAGCCCCTCAGCCGATACCCTAATAGCACATAAGACGTATATACCTTATGAGTTGGTGATTGGCAAAAGCACTTAACCTTGCGACTGAAGGTTAAGGCACTCATTCAGGGATAGAATTGCGTCATCAGCATCATTAATAATGGCGTGGTCAGGGCCGAGAGCGCGGTACTAAAAAGGGTACTGGTCGCTGTCGCGCCCTGCATTACACCAAACTTTTGTGCCATTAAATACACATTGATCCCGATGGCCATCGACCCTAGTAAGACAACAACCTTTGCTTCCGCAGCAGGCAGTCCGATGGCAAGCGCAATAATCGCGATCACCAGCGGTTGAACAACCAGTTTTAACAGGCAAATAGCGTAACTTTCGCGTAATCCTTCGCGAATACTGTAGCGCGATAAACTCATACCTAATGAAATAAGAGAAAGTGGCACGGCCATACCGGCAATCATGCCCACAGGCTGCTCGATAACATAGGGTAATGGCCGATGCAGCAGGCTCCAGACCATGCCAGAAATGATGCCAATAATAATAGGATTCTTAAAAACACTGATAAGCGTCTTTACGATACCCTGTAGTGAAAAATGCCCGCTACGCGCCCACTCTACCGATGCCGTCACCAGCGTCCATAAAATCAAACTATTAAAAATCAGTACCAGTGCAATGGAAGGCAGTGCCTGTGGCCCCAGCAGTAACGTGGCAATAGGAATTCCCAGCATAACATTGTTGGAAAATATCCCGCCAAGCGCAAAAACAGAGGAAGAGACAGGATCGATATTAAAAAAACGTCTGGCAATGACTCGCCCCATCGCATAGACGATAAAACACCCACCAAAATATGCCACCAACAGTCCGAAGTTAACCGGTGGTGTTTTATAAAATCCACTCATCACGCTGAATAGCATGCAGGGTATGACAACGTTAAAACATAAACGATTTAGCCCTTCATTCACGCTGATCGGCCAGCCTGAAAAGCGCCCCAGCCCATAGCCTGCACCAATAAGTATAAACAGAGGAAGTGACAAAGAGATTTGATGTATCAGCTGGCTGGTTAAACTCAGGGTTATCACAGTATCTAAACCTTAAAAATCGGCGTCAAAAAATCACTAAGATAGCGTTTAACTTTGCAGCTAAAAGCGAATCTACGCAATAGGATCGATGCCGATATTATTGTGGAACTAAAGCGGGGATACTTACATAAGCCTCTAATTCAACCATCCCTGTTCCCCTGAAAGACTGGATTATCTTCTTAATGGGCGAAGAAATTATTTTTAATATATCTCCTCTAATCCCTCTTTTCAGAATGAAAATATGCCTATAATCAGGTGGGTACTTTACGCCTGAATGGAATCGTTTACGTCATTTCGGCCTGGAGATCCACGATTTATTCTCGCAGATTTTTATTTATTGCCTTCATGGAAAAGGTGCTTAGCCTGAGGACAAGTGTATGCATATCACAATCACTATTGCCGATACCGATATTGAAAAATTTTCTGAAAAACAATACGACGCTTATGCCTCCGAACTGGAAGCCAGAGTCAAAGAAATCTACCCTGAAAGTAATGTGATAGTGACTCACTATGACGGTGTAACCCACTCTACAGTAGACGGCTTTCATGATAATGAAAAAGTACGTATTGTTATTCACGAGCTGCAACAGGATGTTTTCTTACACGGTTACTGGCGTAAATAGTTTACTCCTCACGATACGATGTTCACTGTAGATGGTGAACATTCTTGTGTATTCAGAATGCAAAAAACCGTCACAGATGCTTGTCAGTTAAATTTCTTGAAACGCCGCAACAGATATCGTTGCGGCTTCTTTTTAACCGCCCGTGGGTAATATCTCTGTCGGCCGCTGGGTAGTACGAAGCTTTAAGCTATCGTAAGTATCTCAGTCATTATTTTCAGTATTTTTCCCGGTGAAACCACAGAGCGCGTGCTAAGTTACCCTGCCAGGTCCAGTTGTTTCATTTCCCTGAAGCCACTCTCGATTTCCCATCCATAACCGCAGAAGTACTGGCGGCACTACAGTCGAAATATTGAAGGCTTACATGGCATCGCAGAAATCCCCTGATTAGCTCCCCTTATATCCGCGTCCGATTGAGCGAGGGTTTACGGGGCAATTGCTAAAATTTATAGTGTTCCTTGCTCAGTCCGTATTTTCTCATACGTAAATACAGTTTTTTACGCGGTATTTGTAAATACTCCGACACTTCATTAATGCGCCCCTGATGAATATTTAGCGCTTCAGTAATGATTTGTCGCTCATATTCTTCAACCCGACGATCAAGCGGTGTCGGTTCAGGCAGATGCAGTTGCGGATTCGCGGTTTCAGCTAACGGAAGTAGTCCAACGGCAAAAAGCTCGGCGGCATTAGCCAGTTCACGAACGTTATTTAACCACACACGACGCCGCATGCCTTTAAGCAATTCCTCTTCGACCTCTGGCACTGGGTGATTCAGCCGCAGACAGGCTTTCTGCAAATAATAACGAAACAACGGCTCAACATCATCCGGACGCAGTGACAACGGCTGACAGCAAACTTGCGTCATCGCGAAACAGTAATAAAGTTCAGCCACAATCTGGTTGGTTGCTGTGAGTTCCACCAGCGATGTATCGCCAATACCAATTAGGCGAAATGGACGTCTCTCCTGGTTTTGCAGGTGAACCAGATGATGCTGCTGTTCGCGCGTCAGATACTCAATATGGCTCAGTACCAGCGTTCCTCCTTGCGCCTGTGTAATAAGATCATTAAGTTGTCCTACGTTCTCAGGTGTCAGTATCCCTCGGATAAATGGCCCCTCAGCACTGCATCCAAGCTGATGTAAATAGCAGGCTCCTGTCATACGTCCCGTTCCCGGCTCGCCATAGAACCAAACGGCAATATCCGTTTCTGCCAGGAGCTTCAGGCGCTGGCGGTACTGATTGACCCAGTCACTGTAGCCGACCAGTTCCACCTGGAGTTTTTGCTGGCAATAGTGGCGACGTGCGATCACGGATTTTCTCTGGCGCAACGCATCTTTTACCAGCAAAAGCAGTTGACTTGGATCGACCGGTTTTTGCAGGAAATTCCATGCACCTTTCTTCACCGCCTCCACCGCCATCGGAACATCGCCATGTCCGGTGATTAACAAGATCGGTAACTGATTATCTTCCTGATGAAACAGGGCCATCAAATCAATACCATTGCAGCCAGGCATACACACGTCGCTCAGAACAATTCCCGGCCAGTCTGTCTGAAACCAGTTTCGGACATCGTAGGGATTACTGCATGCGTATACACGATACCCTTCCTGCTCAAGCAACAGGGTATAAGCGTCGAGAACATCGGCATCATCATCAATCAACAGAACAGAATATTCATCACGCAGCATTGTTTACATCCGTCAAATTAAATTGCAGAACGACGCAAGCATTACGCCTCGGCGTCGATGCCAGGTGCAACTCGCCGTTCATTTGCGTCATTAACGATACACAAATCGATAAACCGATGCCGAGGCCAACATCTTTACTGGTGGTAAAAGGCTTCAGCAGTGATGGCAATAACGCCGCAGGCCAGCCGGGGCCATTGTCGCTGACAAAAACGTATAATCGGTCCCCTTCAGCCTGCCAGTGAACCTCTATTGCCGCAGCAGCCGGGCAAGCATCCAGTGCATTTGCCAGTAGATTAACCAACACTTGCTGAATACGCACTTCATCACCAGCCACCCACACGTTCTGGGCAGGAAGTGTCAGCTTAGCCTCCTGCGGCTTATGGCGCATGGCCAGCAGTTCCCAGGCCGCGCTGAACGTTTGCCGCAGTTCGACCGGATGTAAAGGCACACCAGGCTCAGCCCGGCGTGCGAATTGGCGCAGCGAACGGATGATGGTATCAATGCGGATAACCAGCCCCTCGGCTTTCGTTAACGTACTTCTGGCCTGCGCTGATTGTCCCTGCTCAATAGCCCTTCCTGCCGTAAACAGATACATAGATAGCGCATTGAGCGGTTGATTAATTTCATGCGCCAGCGTCGTCGTGGTTTGGCCAACCACAGCCAGTTTTGCCGTCTGAATCAGCTCATCCTGTGCCGTACGAAGATCGGACTCAATCTCCTTGCGCTCAGCCACTTCTTGCTCTAGTTGATGTTTTTGCGTACTCAACTGACCCAGAGTATGACGCAGTAAGCCTGCGATACGGCCTAATTCATCATGCCCATAAACAGGAATAGTGGCATTTGTTCTGCCAAGACCAATTTGTACCACAGCATGATTGAGCACGGTAAAACGCTTCACCAGTCGAGAACGGATAAAATAATGGTTAAGCCCCCAGGCGAGAAGTAACGCCAATAACGTCGCCAGTAAAATCAGCCCACCGCTGACACGTATAATTTGTTCCAGCCGCTGGTTGAATATCTGCATCTGCTGATGACTGCTCCCCAGCTGCGCTTCAAGCAATGTCCGAAAGCGTCCGAGAGTGACCTCTCTGGTATGGTTGGCATCAACCAGCGCTTTTCGCGCGGCGACATAGTCGCGCATCGTATCGGGCATTTTATTTTTTATCATTCCGATTTTCAGCAGCTCATCAATGGTTTGTCGCAGCGTGATGGTATTAGGCCTGTCATCAAGAGTAAGGAGATTTTCATCCGCCGTTTTCTTCAGATTTTCCAGATAATGGATGTGATTCTCTACCTGCATTCCGTCGTCGCTGTCCGACTTCAGTTCATTAAGCCGATCGCGCAAATCATCAACAATCTGATTTTCAATTCTGGCAAGAGTGTAGACCTGCTGCTGTTCATTTTGCACCTCTCTGGCACGTTTGAGATACTGCGCCGCATCTTCACTTTTAGCCTCAATTTGATCTAACAATGTTCCTTGTTGCCAGGTAAAATCCTGTACCAGAGAATTTAACTCAGTCGTGAAATCATCATGCAGCCAGTCGATACGCGCAGACAGTTCGCTCACCTTTTCGCGCACGAGAAACATGTTATAGAGTACCCGATCCAGTTCCGCCATCAGCATCCGACTATCCTGCAAAATCACCGCCAGTTGCCGTTGTTCTGTCAACTGTAATCCCCGACCCAGCACCTCAATTTTATCCAGATGCGAAATAATCTGATTCCGCAATTGCAGCCTTACCGTTGTATTAGGAGCCAGCAAGAATTCATTAAGCTGCTCCACAACCAAGTTGAGATCCCCCTCAATCAAAAAAGCGGAATGCACGCGAGGAAAGTAATCATCAAGCGAATAACGTATCTGCGAACTCTGCTCATGCCAGGAGTACAAGCTGACACAGCTGACGCTCAGAGTCAGTAATGCCCCCGTCAGAAAGGCTCCCCGCAGAATACTACTGATACTGAGCTGACGCAGGCGTTGCAGTATCGTTCCAACGTTCATTTTAATTCTTCCAGTTTTGATATCGCCTGACGCTGATTTTTAAGAAACCAGAGCTGCCACTCCATCGTCTGCTGTTCGGCAAAGATTTTATTATCAAATTGCGCAAGCCATGCCTCGTCTTCGCTATTTCTGGTATCTATCGGGACACTGGTCAGTAATGCTCTGATTTCAGGCAGGGGACGATTCAGGCGCGTCTCCGCACTATATAACGCACGCTAAGCGTCTTTTAATTGCGCCAGACGAAAACTAATAGAAGTATCAAACATCCGCTGTACCAGCTGTTGCCGTTTAAAGATTAGTCGATAATTGAGCGGAGGCTGGTTCATTAAAATAGCCTGCTGGGCGGCACGCGGATTATCAAGCGCGAGCTGCGTTACCGGATATTTCCCCGTATTCGCATCTCCAAGTATCTGCTGTCCTTCCGGGCTTAATAAATAGCGAATAAAACGATGCGCTTCATTGACGTTCTGACTATTTTTAAGAATAGCCACATAGGTTGGTGACACCGCTGAACGAGGGAAATAAGTAAAAGAAAGCTGTGGATCATCAAGCAGTAGGTTGGCGTAGTTGTCAATAACTGGCCCCGCAACGCCTAAGCCGCTCTTAATATTTCCGGCTACGCCAAAACTGCGTGATGAAATGGTGACCAGGTTACCGGCACTCGCTAATAGCGTCCTCCAGCCCTCTTCCCACCCTTTTTGCTGCAGCAGCGACTCAGCCATCAAATGATTGGTGTCAGAACGTGACGGACTACTCATCAATAACGCATTCTGATATTCAGGCTGCGTTAAATCACCCCAGTTTGCTGGGGGAGACAAATGCCGAACGGCCAGTGCAGAGCGGTTAAGCAGCAGACCAAAACCGGACATCGTCACGGCTAAGGAAGTCCCACGGATGGAGTCAGGCACCAGCCGCTGGCTTTCTGGTAACGCATTATCGAAGGGTGCCAGTTTCTGACGTTCCTGAAGATGCTGCAACAGCATGGGTGAGGAGGTCAGAATCAGATCTATGTTGTCCGCATTCGCGCTATCAAGTAGTTGTTCCAATGAGCCACTGGTCCGGTTTAGCGTGCGTATTGCCACGGACCCTGGTTCTGTCTGCCAGCGCTGGATAATCCAAGCCGTTGCCCCAGGGGAAAAAGTTGTCGCCATCACCAACTCTTTACCCTGGACCAAGCTGCTCACCGACAGTGGCATAAAACAGAGCAATATCGTCCAAAAACGTTTCCAGAAGAAAATTCTGTTTGTGATCCAGTTCATAAGTATCAGTATGTCCAAAAAATAATATTGAGACAAAATTTACCCGTTTATCACCACCAGAGAGAGAATAAGATTATTCGTAGAACAATCCGTACGCAAAGTAACGGCATGAGTAAATAATACCTGAAATGCGGCATGAATTTGTCAGCACGCGCTAATAACAACAATAAAAATACGCTTAATAGAATAGAATTTAAAATCCGTTTTTAGCAGGGTCAGCGGCGAATAAGGTTCCTGCAGAGAAAGTCCAGGAGACTTATAGCAGATACCGTATTCAGGCATTGCTCAGCGTATTTCTGGGCTATCTCGCGTACTATATTGTGCGCAATAACTTTACACTCTCGACGCCATACTTGAAGGAGCAGCTGAATCTCAGCGCTACGCAAATTGGGTTACTCAGCAGTTGCATGCTTATTGCCTATGGCATCAGTAAAGGCATTATGAGCAGCCTGGCAGACAAAGCCAGTCCTAAAGTCTTTATGGCGTGCGGCTTAATTCTGTGTGCTATCGTAAACGTAGGCTTGGGATTCAGTATTGAATTCTGGGTTTTTGTTGCTTTGGTGATCTTCAACGGTTTATTTCAGGGGATGGGCGTTGGCCCTTCATTTATTACCATCGCTAACTGGTTTCCACGTAAAGAACGCGGACGCGTCGGCGCATTCTGGAATATCTCGCACAATATCGGCGGTGGTGTTGTCGCTCCGATTGTGGGGGTAGCCTTTGCTATTTTGGGCAATGAACACTGGCAAACCGCCAGCTATATCGTCCCTGCTGGCGTTGCCGTACTGTTCGCTTTAATTGTGTTGATTCTGGGGAAAGGCTCACCGCGTCAGGAAGGTTTACCGGCTCTGGAAGAGATGATGCCGGAAGAAAAAGTAGTATTAAATACCCGACAAACGGTTAAAGCGCCTGACAATATGAGTGCGTTCCAGATCTTCTGCACTTATGTACTGCCTAATAAAAATGCCTGGTATATCTCACTGGTAGACGTTTTTGTTTATATGGTACGTTTCGGCATGATTAGCTGGCTGCCTATTTACCTGTTAACCGTAAAACATTTTTCGAAAGAGCAAATGAGTGTCGCGTTTCTGTTTTTTGAATGGGCGGCAATTCCTTCCACATTACTGGCAGGATGGCTTACCGATAAACTGTTTAAAGGCCGCCGCATGCCGCTGGCTATGATTTGTATGGCGCTGATTTTCGTCTGTCTGATCGGTTACTGGAAAAGTGAATCTCTGTTGCTGGTCACCATTTTTGCCTCCATCGTTGGTTGCCTGGTTTATGTCCCGCAGTTCCTGGCATCTGTCCACACTATGGAAATCGTCCCCAGCTTTGCAGTAGGTTCTGCAGTAGGGTTACGCGGATTTATGAGCTACATTTTTGGCGCATCACTGGGTACAAGCCTGTTCGGCGTAATGGTCGATAAAATGGGATGGCACGGCGGTTTCTATCTACTGATGGGGGGAGTTGTCTGCTGCATTCTGTTCTGCTACCTCGCCCATCGCGGTGCGCTGGAGCTCGAACAGCAAAGGAAAAAGGCTCAACAACAAGAAGCGTAGTTCCCGTTGGTTGATGCCAGTTAATCTTTTTTAATCTTGTTAAAAAGTGCCAGTACAGCTGGCACTTCAATATATTCTGAATCGTTCAACATTATAAGACGATGATATCATCTCTACTCAGGTGACCAAATTCAGTGTACCTTTACAGATACTGACATTACCGCCACTGTCCTTATCTTACTTAGTATAAAAATAGATCATTCAACTCTGGTTCTGGTTTTAGTTGAAGGTTTAAGTATGACGAAGTTACGAAAATTTTACTTTATCGTCAGGTCGCAGAGCATTTACGCAATGAACGAGTAATCGACTGCCATGTGATTGCCTTGGCCGACGATGTCTCATACAATATTTTCGTACCCGTTTTGCCACTAAATAAACTCGAAAAAATCACCGATTTTATCTATCAATGGCTTCATTTATCTGGTCCTTCAGATTGAAACTTAATTAATCAACTTGTAAACAACCAGATCAAGCAGAGCATTTTATTTTTGATAAGGTGATTATTAGTATAGCGAAAAGAGTGAACTTATATTTTTATAATAAACGGACACGCCTATAAATACAGATCACTCTCAGGTTTTTTCAAACTAAAGAACAAATTCTATATTTCACTATCCTATGAAAATATCTTTAGCAATAGCATCTCTTGGTTTATCGGTCTCTTCAAGTGATACACCTATAGTTGGTGGTCGTGTAGAAGAGTGTGAATAGCTGATACCAGTTACTTTAAAATATGACTCTGGTAAATAAAGATACTCCTCCTCATACTTTATTTCTGATGATCTATCATTATATATAGGCTTTGCTTTAGATGCTTTATCAATCCTATATGTGATCACCACCTGATCTCGGCTATTACTCAAAATTTCATAAGTCTTTCTGTTTATAAAAAGGCTATTATCTGAAACACTCATAAATCGATTGGAATTAGTGACTACATCTCCAACACTTAGATTATCAATAGCCGAAAAGTCATCGCCCATCCTATGGTTTGCCATTCGAAAAAAGGAACTTTCTTTGGTAGGATATTTTTCACTATTTAGAGCTGATATTATATTATGATACATAAACTCTTGATATTTATTCAACTTCAAATTGTTATCTAATGCATGATTAAGGTTATGCATTGCAGGAGATCCTCCATATGGCCATGGACTTTTAGAAACACTACTCATAGACCTCCAAGACATTACTGCTGAATATTGTTTATCAGTTAAATGTTGTATCGCATTATTATAAGATAATATATCTTCTATTTTAGAGTGGAAGTTCCCAAAGCCCTCATTAGGAAAAAGAATAGATTCTGCATGGCGACTACCTTTTGTAGTGATCTCCACTATATCTCTATTTCTCAATCTTGATTCATCACTTAAATATGTCAAAAAAGTTATTTCTTGATTCTCTTGCAGACCACGAACATTTAACCTACGCATAAATTCTGCACGTTCATTAAAAGATTCGACATGGAAAAGCCCATCATCCTTAAGCCTGATATATAGTAACACTCCATTATCATCTTTAATTGAATAACGCTCTATCACCCCTTTTTCTGATGTTTCCTGTTTTATATTTATATATTTAGTGTTGATAAGGAGATACTTATCACCACTTTCTGTACTCCTTAGCCCCTTACTATCAGTAGATATCATCATACCTGCAGATACTTTTTCAGTGAACTTATTCGGATTTATTGCGTTAATTAAATCTTTAGAAACATATATAGATGATTTTTTGGCAAACATCCAGCGATTGCCATCCCATTGAATAGCAGAAATATTTTTATGAGGATTATTAAGATCGTAAATTACATATATCATTTCATCGTTATCATTTATAAACTTTCTTACGGGAACTATCTCACCATTCATCTCCACATAATATGTTAAGTTTTCTTTGTTATCTTTCCTTACATATAGGTGACCTTTACCATATAACTTGTAATTATCATTTCTTACTGCCTCATAAGCCTCCCCATTTCTTTCTATTTTAACTTTATTTAATATCAATATATTATCCTTGCTAAAAAAAGATCTATTTTTATATTTACTAAGATGCCAGGTTTTTGATATTGGCTCCATATAAACTGGAATCCTAATTGGATGCCCATCCCTTTTTTTTAAAATTATTTCAGGATGATTTTTATTCCAATTCCAGAAGACCTCATGATTACTACCTTGAATATTAATAATATTCTTACCATCAACAACGCTGTAATCTAAACCAGGAATTTCTGGCATTTTATTATTAAACGATATTTCCTCATATAAATGTTCAGAATCAACCCTATTATGGTACCGATGAGCATTCACTGCCGTTAATCTATGCATAAACTCTAACCATTCATCAAAAGATTCAATATGGAAAAATCCATCATCCTTAAGTCTGGCATACAATAAGGTACCGTCATCTTTTCTAATAGAGTAACGTTCTATAACTCCACGTTCAGAATCTGATTTTTTAAATCTTATATATTTTCCATGAATAGCAAGATACGCATCTCCATTTACTGTATGTCTGAATCCATTGTCATCGGGTACTGAAAGTATTCCTGCAGACGTTTTTTCAGAGAACTGTGTTGGATTAATTGCTTGGCTTAAATCTTCAGAAACATAAATAGATGTTTTTTTCTCAAACAACCAGCGATCGCCTTCCCATTGAATTGGATAACCTTTCTCATGAGGATTATTCAGGTCATAAATAGTATATATGATCTTCTGTTCATCATTAATTATTTTCCTCACAGGAACTAACTCACCGTTAATTTCAACATAATATCCTAAATGCTCATGAGAGCGGCTATCAAAGTTCTTCTTAATATATATATGACCATTACCATAAATATTATTATTCTCATTAATCACTGATATATAAACAAAATCTCCCTTTTCTATTTTTATTTTTTTTATTATATCAACTTCTACCTGGCTAAAAAAAAACTTATCCTTATGTATACCGAGATGCCATGTTTTTGATAATGGCTCCATGTAAACTGGAATATTAGCTGAATACCCATCCCTTTTATTTATTATAATTTCAGGACGGTCTTTATGCCAATTCCAAAGTACTTCATGTTTATCACCATGGATATCAATAAAATTCTTTCCATTAATAGCTTCATATTCCAGGCCACTATTTTCAGGCATTTCACTTTTAGTATGTATTTCTTCATATATGTGTTCTATGTCCTTTGCTTGCGAATTACTCAAAAAAGCCAATCTTTCATCAAAAGATTCAATATGGAACATTCCATCATCTTTAAGTCTAATGTACAGCAGAGTTCCATCATCTTTACGCATGGAGTAACGTCCTATGTCTCCTGCCTCGGATGTAGTCTGGCTTAATTTTATATATTCTCCGTGAATGGCAATGTACGAATCTCCATTTAGTGTATGTCTTAGCCCATTATTATCAGGTGCTAAAAGCCTATCAGCAGAAATTTTTTCAGAGAAAAAAACCGGGTTAATTGCTTTTTTTAGATCATCAGATATATAAACAGATGTTTTTTTATCAAATAGCCAACGAGCACCATCCCATTGAATCGGTTTTCCTTTTATTGTGGAATCGTTTAGATCATAAATGGTATATATGATCTCATCATTATTATTAATGGTTTTCCTTACAGGAACAAGTTCACCATTCATTTCAGCAAAATAACCTAAGTTCTTGCGTGTGTTATGTTCTGATTCTACAAGATGATTGCCTACTTTCCTGTAATGGTGATGTTCAATTTGTTCCTTCATATATATATGACCATCTCCATATAATTTGGTGCGTTCATTTATTACTGGTGTATAAAAACCTCCCCCCTTTTCTACTTTTACTTTTCTTATAAAATCAATTTCTTCTTGGCTAAAAAAAGCCTTACCTTTATGTACACTAAAATGCCAGTTTTTTGATAATGGCTCCATATAGACTGGAATGTTAATTGAACTTCCATCAATTTCATTCATTACTATTTCAGGATTTTTTTTATTCCAATTCCATAATATTTCATGATTATTGCCTCGAATATTAATAAATTTCTTCCCATCAATAAAGTTATAATCGAGCCCATGCCCATCCGGCATTTCACTATTAAAATGTACTTTTCCAGAAACAGGATCAATATATACTCTTTTTTCGACTAATTCTGGCTTTACTGCATTCGGATGATGGGTCCAATACTCCCCTGGTTTTTTTTCTTGTATATAATAGACTAAGCCATTATGTTCTACTTGCATATGCCTTACAGTGTTAATATTATCAGCCATATTCTGATGAACAAATATTCCATCTGGTTCAAACCCTTTGGTTTTTTTTGAACCTCCAGGATAAATAGGGTTGTCAATTCCTTGAGTTTTTTTTGAACGCTCTGAATTAGGTGAAAGAGGATTTCTATCACTAATTCCTATCTCCACATTCATCATTAATCTTCCCAATTCCTCTCTACTCAACTCATTCAGAGCACAATCCATATTATCATCACTAATGTGTCCAATAACTTCCAGAGATTTAATTACTAAATATTTAAAAGACGAGTATCCCCCACCCGATATTACAGTTAGTCCAATATCATATGTTTTATCCGCTTTGTCAGTAAACTCCTCCAACCAAGGGGGCATTTTATTGCCCCCCATTGCTCTGTCATAAACTTTATCAATTACCGCCTTAACTGGACGTTCTAAAACCGTAGAACTAACTAATAGAGTATTGCTGACAGTTTTTCCTTCATTATTTTTTGTTACAATCTGGCACTTTTCAGCGAGATGTTCTTTATATGTATTAATACTTTTATCCATTCTTATCTCCGCTGGTACAGATTGCTGATCTATTATTGGCGGCATTTTTTTAGGATAAAATATGATGAAAGGTTCAACAGGTACACCAAATGATATATTTGAAAAATCTATACCTGTTAATTGATAAAATAAATATTTTTTTATATTTTCATCTTGGATTTTGTAATGAGATATAGTTTCAGTGGGGATCGATGCAGCTTCTGCTAGTGGAAATTTTAGTGGGTCATAACTGGATATAAATTTCCCTGTTTTATAAAGAATATCTGTAAGTGGAGTTAGCATGCGATTAAAATTGTTATTATCATAAGGCAAACAACTGGTTTTCCCACAGTCGGGTGTCAATGTAGGATTATTCATTGCAGTTAAAAGTGAATTATTGGGTAGCCTAATATGGCAAAGCAACATTAATAATGGAGCTGTAATACCGCTATTCTGGTATAAAAATACGCTGTTCATCTCCTCAGAAGAATTGACTATATTATTAATATAACTCCCGAAAAATTTGATTTCATTTTTATTAATAACTGTTCTATCTAAACCTCCCCCCCCGACTCCATTTTTTTTTGTTAAATTATTCTGATATTCTCCGATAGAAACTCTGTGCTGTGATGATGATATTGGCATAGTCTTTCCCTTTTTATAAAAGTACATTAGTTAAATACAAACAAAAAAATATAGCTATTGATTTATTGTAGTCAGATAAGAGTAGCTTATAAAAATGCGAGATATACCGAAATGAATGAATATACTAATGAAAAATGAATTTTTCGGAGGCTGTAATTTAAATTATGTCCCTGTTTCAGACAAACTGGCTAAAAATCTCAAAACTGAAGCTGCTCTTAATCGGTTCTCTTATATACTAGCGAAGGTGACAGAGGAAGCGACAATGCCATTAGGTCGCAGATGATTCAGTGCGAAAGATAGTTTGATTGCCCGCTGAACGCCACAGCCTGTCTCCTATTAACCCCTATTCTTCGCTCGTGTCCGGGTACGCTTCAATTGCCCCAAAGCAATGGCGTAACTTCCTGTTTATCCAGCTCCTGAGGATGGGTTTGAGTTTATTGATGAACACTTTTGCTGACGCCGAACTGTACCCTGTGGTCAGGCTGCGGATCTTCTCCTTCGATTTCGCTTCTCGTGGAGACTCCCCTTGCCGTTCAGCTAATACTTCCCCTTTCCGGGTGTCATCTCCAAGTCGTCTGTTAACCAGCACAACCCATTACGGCGCTACGCGCATGACGTTTCACTTCTGAGTTTAGCCTGTCCTTTGTCCTTTGCGCTGATACCGCGTTGGCTGCACTCGTTCAGCTCGGTCACATACCGGTGTATGCTCCTTCACTGCCCTTCTTTGCCGCCTTGTCTCAGGGCAAAATCCGGCGGACGCCAGGGATTTTCTGGTGCCCGGAACGCAAAAAACCCCAGTCTTTCGACTGGGGTTCTTGCTTATTTGATGCCTGGCAGTTCCC
>NZ_CANMLV010000039.1 GCF_947498825.1 uncultured Cedecea sp.
CCTGAATCGCTTAATGCTGTTTAGGTTGGGCTCTGTGAATTGGGAATCCCCGTCCTTCAGGGCGGGGAGCAGTCAATTAGTCGAAGTCTGCATTAATCAAGATAATGTGAACGCAGGTCTGCACAGCGTGTGCTGTCAAGCTGGTAGTCTTGTGCCAGCCATTGATCCATGGAGCCGTAGCGTTCGGTAATTGCCCGAATTGCAGCCTGTAAAAAATCAGGATTGGCTTCCAGTAAATAGGTGAATTGTTGTAAAGCGCGTTTATCGAGAGACTCTGCATACTGAGCCAGAATTTGCTCCCGATAAGGGGCCAAAGTTGCTCCTGTGCGCAGGTAATCGGCCATAATGGTCTCTTCATCGGCCCCAAGAGCCAACAGAACCAGAGCAGAACCGACACCTGTTCTGTCTTTTCCAAATGCACAGTGCTGTACGATGGCACCTTCTGGTTTAGCCAGTAGCTGCGAGACCAATTCTCGATAGGCTGGGTTGGCGAAAGGTAAGCGGCGATAAAAGTCACACATCCAAACCCTGGCATCGATCTCGGCTAAGGTTTCTGTGGTCAGTTTTTCCAGATTACCGTTGACTAGCTGACCTTCCGGATTTGCAGGAACGGAATAATATGCAACACCTGACCATAGCTGATCGGGTTTAATCTTGCACTCTTCTTCATCCCGATAGTCAAGGATAACGCGCAGGGGGAGATCACGTAATATTGCACAGTCGCGCTCTGACAGATGATGTAAATCGCCAGCTCGGAATAGCTTTCCCGGTCTGACTCGTCGGCCCTCTGCCGCGGGCAATCCACCAAAATCGCGAAAGTTAATGCCCCCGTCTAAGATAAGATCTGATTGACCCGACATGACATTATTACGTTCTACCATAATCCTTTTCCCTTTGCTGATATCGTATTTCCCAGTCAGGCGTGCACGCCTTTAGAGCATTGAATGTACCATGCTCTGGTTATTGTTTATACTCATGATATTTTATCGGGTGCGCTGTAAAAACCCTACCTGAAGGGCGGAGAGGATGTTAAATAAAGTCGGGGGATATCACTGGAATTAAAGCGTTGAATATCCGTGGATGAGGGGTATTAATGCCGTTTAAGCAGGCATGTATTCCTTTTGTTGATGAGCTGTTTACCAGCGTAGTGGCTTACGCCGGACAGTAAAAAGGATCGCCCAATTCCCTATTTACTGGAGACTCAGTCTGCTTGTGCAACACAGAATATTATCCGTACCTCTGCCACTGAAAGGAGGAACAGTATAAGATTGTCAGATAAGTATTCGGCATATCTGTGGGAGAAGTGGGAATGTATGAACCATTAGTGATTAAATACCTGATAGGTACAGGGATCATTGCACTGTTCTGTGTGGGCTATTTGGTCATTCTTTATTTCCAGAAAAGAAAAAAACATCACCAGAGAAATATTTTTATTCACCTTATTTCTACCATACTGTTGTGCGGTCTGATTTTTATTATTAGCCAGTATACCGATATGGCGATTGTTGACTTTAATCTCAAATTTATTTCATTTGAGATGGTCAACGTTTTCACCACGGCAGCGATGGCTTTTATTTTTATGAATAAAATTTTTCAGTTGCTTAATCGGCTGGAAAAAAATCAGATAAACAAAGGCAGCGATCCGACATCGGCAAAAATGATCTCACGGATATTAAAGACCACTATCTTTGTGGTTATTGTACTACTATTCGGTGAGCATTTTGGCATGAGTCTGTCGGGATTGATGACTTTTGGTGGGATCGGTGGCATTGCGATTGGTATGGCTGGCCGGGATATCTTGAGTAACTTTTTCTCTGGCGTGATGCTTTATTTCGATCGTCCTTTTAATATTGGCGACTGGGTCAGTTCTCCTGATCGGCAAATAGAGGGTACGGTGGTTGAAATTGGCTGGAGGATAACCAAAATCATTACCTTTGATCATCGACCTCTGTATGTGCCTAACTCTATTTTTTCGTCAATCAGTGTTGAAAACCCCGGACAAATGACTAACCGGCGCATTACCACTGAATTAGGTTTACGTTATGATGATGCGGATAAAATAGGGGGGATTGTCGAGGATATTCGTACCATGCTGATGCAACATGAAAAAATCGATACGCACCAGACTTTATTGGTCTATTTCAATCAGTTTGCTGATTCATCCCTGAATATTATGGTGTACTGCTTTACTAAAACGACCGTCTGGAGTGAATGGCTGGCCATTCAGCAGGAAGTTTATTTAAAGATGATCGCGATTATTCATCAGCATGACGCTGATTTTGCATTCCCGACTCAGACGCTCTATACCTACAGCTCAGGAAAGATGCCAGGTATCAGTGTCGATGCCGATCAGCAACGAAAACAGCCCTGATTTCCTTCTGCAGCTGGACAGAAATGAGTAAAGATAATACTAAGGTGATAAGACAAGGGAAGGTCTCTCACCTGAGAGTAAAAGATGAAATCAGAATCGGGTGAGTGATATAATTTGAGCTATCTGAAAAAAATAAATCTTAACCCGCCAGCCAAATGTTAATGTTGCCAGTGAGTTAAAATATAATAACAAATCCAAAATTATTTTAATCATTGTCTGAGTGTTTTTTTATTTAACCAAAAATGAATCATAGAAATGAGTGTCAAATTATTAATGACTCTTTTGTTCTGTCAATTGCATTAAATGTTCGCAAGAGTGGTTGATTAATTTATAGCAATATTACTAATCTATATCCTACAACAAAAAAGTACGGATTATATTTAATTACTAAGGCGAAAATAATGAGAAATAGTTTTGTTAATAGTAAATTACCTGTTAAATATTTACTGATATTGAGTATTTCACTTATGTTTATTAGTTCTTCATTTGCGCGCAATCAGGCACCCTCATTAGTTGAAGCCGCTGAGCAGGGGGATGTCGCGGCAGTGCAACAGGCTCTTGATCAGGGGGCTAATATCGAGCAGCGCGATAAACGCCAGCGCACCCCGCTAATGGCAGCGACACATGCTAACCAGATTGAGGTCGCTCGCTTATTGATTGATAAAGGCGCTGATGTGAATGCTCGGGATAGTATTGAAGATTCACCTTATCTTTATGCTGGAGCCCGGGGTTTACAAGAGATCCTGGTCATGACCCTAAACCATGGCGCGGATCTGAAAAGCCTTAACCGTTATGGCGGAACCGCACTGATCCCGGCTGCTGAGCGTGGGCACGTTGAAACAGTGCAAACCCTGATTGATGCCGGTGTTGAAGTTGACTATGTAAATCGCTTAGGCTGGACTGCGTTAATTGAAGCTATTGTCCTTGGTGATGGCAGTGATAAATATGGGCAGATTGTCACTCGACTTATTCAGGGTGGGGCTGATGTCAATAAAGCTGACGGAAAAGGGAATTCACCCCTGACACTGGCAAAGCAGAAAGGTCAGCGCAATATGATTGAAATACTGAAGTCGGCAGGAGCAAAATAATGTCAGATAACCCATTTTTACAGCAGGCAATTTCCCTGGCACGGGAAAATGTACAAGCAGGTGGGCGGCCGTTTGCCGCTCTGGTGGTCTGTAACGACGAAGTCGTGGCCACAGGTACCAATCAGATGTTAGCGCTAAATGACCCCACAGCGCATGCGGAGTTAAGGGCACTGCGTCAAGCCGGGGAGGTTCTAGGCCGAGTGCGGCTGGAAGACTGTATTGTTTATGCCAGCGGCCAGCCCTGCCCGATGTGTTTAGCGGCGATGAGAATGGCGGGTATTTCGCAGGTTTATTATGCCTATTCAAACCAGGATGCTGAGCCATTTGGTTTATCGACTGAAGCGATTGCTGAAGCCCTTCGTGTGCCGCCGCAGCAGCAGTCAGGGCTGATTTTTAAACAGCTTAAACCTCAGAATGAAGAGCAGCCTGCCCTGTATCGTTTCTGGCATACCGGGCAGAAGTAGTGCGGTAAGTCAGGGCGCTATTTCATCAACCAGCTATCGAGCCACGGAAAGACAATATCTTGCTGTTGCTGATAGAAGACGTGCCCAAGCTCAGGCCAGGTTTGAGTGAGCAGATGATTGTCTTGATTTTGTGAACGCCACACCTGATGCACTTTATCATAGGCATCACTGACTGCTGCGGGCGGAAACAGCTTGTCTTTTCCGCCATTAAAAATCAGCAGTGGGCGGGGAGCGACAAGGCTTGCCACGTCGGGAATATCCAGTTTGGCCGAAAGCCCGGGATGAAGCATATAAAAGGCTGACTGGCCACGCAGGATATTGTTACCCGGTGTCATTAAGCCATCGTAGTTGCCAAACCAAGAAATGGCGGCAGTTGCCGCCACTTTTTCAGACAGGGCGGCAAGTTGCCAGGCGCGATAGGCTCCCATTGAAAAGCCCAGGGCACCGATGCGTTTTGCATCCACGTTCGGTAGCGAGGCGAGGAAATCCACGGTACGCATATCTTCATAGGCCATGGTGCCGGCAAGCGATCTGCCAAGATTATAAAAATTACTCGCCAGGGCTTGTTGCTGCTCGTAAGTCACCGGCCCGCGTTCACCGAAGCCTGGCGCATCAATAGCGATCACCATATAGCCCCGTTTTGCCAGTTCGTCCCCAACAAATCTTCCGGTAAAGAACTTATCAGCCCAGGCTTGAGCAGAAGCAAGCTGTGCTTCATTACCCCAGGGTTTGATCATCTTTTCTTTGCCAATATCAAATTTGGAACCGTGGTCATGGAGAAGCACGATTGCCGGATAGGGCGGGGGAGATTTGGGAGTCAGAATAAGTGCATTAACCCGGCTTTCATCAGTGATATTGAGTGCGATTTTCTCGGCACGATAGCTGTCCCTGTCTTGAGTCTCAAGAGTTTCAGGAGCAAAGGCTACGGTCGCCTCAGGGGCTAAAAGTGCCTCTCTGACCTGAGCACGGGTTTCTTGTTGCCATTGTGCAAAATTACTGTGGTTGCCAGCCAGCCAGGATTGAGGATAAGTCATTTTGGCTTTTAGCTCGGGATAAAAAGCCGGTAAGTTGTTCTGCAAACTCTGTGGCCAGGTATCGGTATTCGCCAGGGCTGAACCAGATAGCATCAATAGAAAGCATAACTTGCTGGATAATCGAGTAATTGACATCACACCCTCATATAAATGAAATAGCGTTTCATTTATATTCTAGGTTAATTGCCATTTATTTCTGTGGGCAAAGCCAAAAAAATAGCTAAAAAATACCATCATAAGAAATGCTGTTATTAGCGGTATTACTTTCAACTATCCCCCGACTGCCCTCCTTATTTACTCACAATTTATTATTTTATTGTTCATTATCAATGTTATTTATTTCCAATGGTAATCTTTTTAATAATGATATTGATAATAATTACCATTTGTAATAGCGTTTACGGGCTCTTTGTTGTGGAGTAAACGATTCACCGTATGCAGTGGTCAAGGGTTCTTTATCCCAATATTTATTGTGGTGATTTGAGAATTCTCTGTTGCGGTGTTGCAGATCACTATAAAAATCACAGAATCCATGATGAAAAAAAAATATAACCCGCTCGCGCTGCTTATCCCTGCCGCATTATCAGGAGTAGCACTTTCAAGCTATGCAGATGACACCATTGTTGTTACTGCAGAAAGACAAAATTTACAGGCTCCTGGCGTTTCAACTATTACTGCTGAAACATTGCGTAAAACGCCACCTGCAAGAGATCTCTCCGAAGTTATTCGTACTCAGCCGGGAGTAAACCTGACCGGTAACTCAACCAGCGGACAACGCGGCAATGGTCGCCAGATCGATATTCGCGGTATGGGTCCAGAAAATACTTTGATTCTGGTTGATGGTAAGCCGGTCACCAGTCGCAACTCGGTTCGCCTGGGCTGGCGTGGGGAGCGAGATACCCGCGGTGATACTAACTGGGTTGCGCCGGAGTTAATTGAAAAAATTGATATTATTCGTGGTCCGGCGGCTGTGCGTTATGGCAACGGTGCGGCGGGTGGGGTGGTGAATATCATCACTAAACAACCGACCAATACCTGGCACGGCTCTTGGAACGCTTATTATAATGTGCCAGAGCATAAAGCGGAAGGTGCGACACGCCGCACTTCGTTTAACCTCAATGGTCCTCTCTCTGATGATGTTTTCCTGCGTCTGAGCGGTAGCCTGGCAAGAACGCAAGCGGATGCCTGGGATATTAACGAAGGACATCAGTCACTACGCACTGGTATTTATGCCTCCACACTGCCTGCTGGTCGTGAAGGGGTAACAGACAAAAATATCAACGCGTTGCTGCGCTGGAATTTTGCCCCTATGCACTCGCTGACTTTTGAAAGTGGCTATGGCAACCAGACTAACCTCTATGCGGGTGATACTCAGAACACCAATAGCAATGCTTTGGTGACCAGTAAATATGGCGAGATCACTAACCGTATCTATCGCCAGAACTACTCTCTGACGTGGAATGGTGGCTGGGACAGCGGTGTCACCACCAGTAACTGGGTACGCTATGAGCGAACTCGTAACTCACGCATTGATGAAGGTCTGGCGGGCGGAACCGAGGGGATCTTCTCTAATGACAAGTTTGTCGATATTGATCTCTCGGATACGCTGTTACACAGCGAAGTCAATTTGCCGATTGATTTGTGGGTGAAGCAGACCTTAACCCTCGGAACTGAGTTTGATCAGCAGAAAATGAAAGACAATGCCTCCAATACTCAGGCCTTCCTGGGGGGAGCCATTCCGGGCTATAGCAGCACTTCTCGCAGTCCGTACTCTAATGCCAATATCTTCTCGCTATTTGCAGAAGATAATATGGAACTGACCGACAGCACCATGCTGACGCCTGCCTTACGTTTTGACCATCACTCTATTACCGGTAGCAACTGGAGCCCGTCACTGAACCTGTCTCAGAACTTAGGCGATGACTTTACCCTGAAAATGGGTATTGGTCGTGCCTATAAAGCACCAAGCCTGTATCAGACTAACCCAAACTATATTCTCTATAGTAAAGGGCAGGGCTGCTATGCCAGTGGCGATGGTGTGGGTTGCTACATGATGGGTAATGCAGATCTTCAAGCTGAAACCAGCGTTAACAAAGAGCTTGGACTTGAATTTAAACGTGATGGCTGGCTGGCCGGTGTGACATGGTTCCGCAACGATTATCACAATAAAATCGAAGCGGGTTATGCCCCTGTTGCCCAGACATCTTCTGGTTCAACCCTGACAGATATCTATCAGTGGGAGAATATTTCTCGTGCGGTAGTGGAAGGATTGGAAGGGTCATTTAATGTGCCTGTTGCAGATAATGTGACCTGGGATAACAACCTGACCTGGATGTTGCAGACCAAAAACAAAAAGACGGGCGATAAGCTGTCTGTCATTCCAAAGTATACGCTGAACTCAACGCTGAGCTGGCAGGCGCTTGATACCCTTTCTTTGAATACGACGCTGACCTGGTATGGTAAGCAGCAACCGAAGAAATACAACTATAAAGGCAAACTGGCAACGGGAAGTGAAACCAAAGAAGTCAGTCCTTATAGCCTGGTGGGCTTTAGCGCGACTTGGGATGCAATGAAAAATGTCAGCCTGACCGGTGGCGTCAGTAATATTTTCGATAAGCGTCACTGGCGTGAAGGTAATTCCCAGACAACCTGTTCAATTACTGCCGGAACAAGTGATTGTAATGGTGTCAGCTATATTTATGGTGCGGGCGCAAATACCTATAATGAGTCAGGACGGACTTGGTATATGAGTGTGAATACCCGCTTCTGATTCTGCACGTTAAGACAGATAACAAAAAAACCGTTGTCTGATGAAAGAGAGGCTTTCCTGATGTGAGCCTCTTTTTCGCCGCTGTATCTTTGTAAGAATGATTAGCCAGAAGGATAGTTATCCGTGAGACTCCCCTCTTTTTTTTACCGGATCCTGTTGTTAGTTGGGATCTTATTGATCGCAACCTCTGCTGTTTATGCTGCTGACTGGCCCCGGCAAATCACAGATTCGCGAGGGGCTCATACTCTCGATAGCCCGCCTGAGCGTATTGTCTCAACCAGTGTGACACTCACCGGCTCTCTGCTTGCCCTTGATGCCCCTGTTGTTGCCAGTGGGGCGACAATGCCGAATAACCGTATTGCTGATGAAAACGGGTTTATGCGTCAGTGGGGAAAAACCGCCGTCCGGCGCGGTGTGACCCGGCTGTATATTGGAGAGCCGAATGCTGAAGCGGTTGCCGCCCAGCTCCCTGATCTGATTTTAATCAGTGCCACTGGCGGCGATTCTGCTCTGGCACTGTACGATCAGCTATCGACCATCGCCCCAACTTTAATCATTAACTATGATGATAAAAGCTGGCAGTCCCTGCTAAAAGAGCTGGGTCAGATAACCGGGCGAGAAGCAATAGCCGACCAGCGTATTGCTGAGTTTGAGAAGCAACTGCATCAACTTCGCCAGCAGATCGCTTTACCACCCCAGCCGATTAATGCTCTGGTCTACAGTCCTGGTTCTCACAGCGCCAATCTGTGGACCACGGAATCGGCCCAGGGGCAGCTACTGGAACAGGTGGGTTTCACGCTGGCCCCGATACCTGACGGGTTGCGTGTATCAACCAGTCAGGGAAAACGTCAGGATATTGTGCAACTGGGAGGAGAAGTACTGGCCTCGGGCCTTAATGGTCAGGGGCTGATGCTGTTTGCGGGAAACCAGAACGATGTTGATGCCATTTATGCCAACCCTTTACTCGCGCATTTGCCATCCGTGGAGAATAAGAGAGTGTGGACCTTGGGTACAGAAAGTTTCCGCCTGGATTACTACAGCGCCATGCTTATCTTGCAACGCCTACAGGTGCTATTTGGTTGATGTAGTCGATTAATCTAACATCATGATATTTATTCTATAATAGGCTGCGCTATGCCAACCGCATCTTCCTCTGCGCGCCCTTGGGTGATGCTGGGATTACTCCTTCTACTGTTCTTTGCTATTGCCTTGAGTTTGCTGGTGGGGGCTAAGTCGCTGCCCGCTTCTGCGATACTGGAAGCCCTTTCCGGCCAATGCAGCAATGCTGACTGTACCATTATTCTTGATGCCCGATTACCCCGAACCCTGGCGGGTTTGCTTGCTGGCTTCGGACTGGGCGTTGCCGGAGCACTGATGCAGACCCTGACCCGTAATCCCCTCGCCGATCCTGGCCTGCTTGGCGTGAATGCGGGAGCCAGTTTTGCCATTGTGCTCGGGGCAGCATTTCTTGGTTGGTCTTCGCCGGTTGCTCAACTCTGGATGGCGCTTTGTGGATCGTTGATTGCCGCCTTGCTCGTCACTTTTACCGGTAGTCAGGCGGGGGGGCATCTCAGCCCGGTGCGGCTGACGCTGGCAGGTGTCGCCCTGGCGGCGGTACTGGAGGGGCTATCCAGCGGAATTGCGCTACTTAATCCGGATGTCTACGATACATTACGTTTCTGGCAGGCCGGTTCACTCGATATTCGCACACTCAGTACGCTAAAAATTGTTGCTGTGCCAATGGCCATGGCTCTGATGATGGCGCTGATGTTAAGTCGCTCTCTTAATAGCTTAAGTCTGGGAGTCGATACCGCCAGTGCGCTGGGTAGCGGCGTGTTTCGCACTCAGTTAGTGGGATTAGTGATTATTACCGTCCTGTGCGGTGGAACGACTGCCGTGGTCGGGCCGATTGCCTTTATTGGTCTGATGGTTCCCCATATTGCCCGCTGGTTAGTCGGGGCAGATCATCGTTTCAGTTTGCCTGTGGTATTACTGGTGACGCCGGTTTTGCTGTTATTCGCTGATATTGTCGGGCGTCTGCTGGTGCCAGGCGAGCTGCGTGTTTCTATTGTCAGCGCCTTTATCGGTGCCCCGGCGTTAATCTGGCTGGTGCGTAGCCGTAATAAGGGGACAGCATGTTAATGCCTTCATTACGGTTACGTTTGTGCTGTAGTTTGCTGCTGGTGGCTTGCCTGCTGCTGGCATTATGGGGTTTATGCCGTGGCAGCGTGGCACTGACGCCAGACCAGGTGTTACAAGCCCTTATGGGTGATGCGCCACGTGCTGTTGGTCTGGTGGTAACCGAATGGCGACTGCCAAGAATCGTTATGGCATTAGTGGTGGGCGCTGCACTGGGCGTCAGCGGGGCGATATTTCAGTCTTTAATGCGTAACCCGCTCGGTAGTCCTGATGTGATGGGTTTCAATACCGGAGCATGGAGTGGCGTACTGGTGGCCATGGTGTTTTTTAACCAGCAGGCGAACGCTGTGGTACTGGCTGCGATGGCGGGGGGAATACTCACTGCCTTTGTGGTCTGGTTACTGGCCTGGCGTAACGGTATTGATACTTTCCGGTTAATTATTATTGGTATTGGTGTGCGGGCCATGCTGGTCTCATTGAATACCTGGCTCTTACTGCAGGCTTCCCTGGAAACCGCGTTTTCAGCAGGTCTGTGGAATGCGGGTTCCCTCAATGGTATGACTTGGGCAAAAACTCTGCCTGCCACACCGCTTATTCTGCTGATGCTGATTGGCGCGGCGCTGATGGTCAGACGTCTGCGTATGCTTGAGATGGGGGATGACAGTGCCTGTGCTTTGGGGGTCACGGTGGAACGTTCGCGACTGGCACTGATGCTGATAGCGGTGATATTAACCGCCGCTTCAACGGCTATTGCCGGCCCTATTTCGTTTATTGCTTTGGTTGCTCCCCATATTGCCCGGCGGCTAAGTCGTACTTCACGCTGGGGTCTGACTCAGGCAGCCTTGTGTGGGGCATTGATTTTACTGGTAGCCGATCTCTGTGGTCAGCATCTGTTTTTACCTTATCAACTTCCGGTCGGGGTGCTCACAGTGAGTATCGGCGGACTCTACCTGATTGGTTTACTTATTAAGGAATCACGTAAAAATGCATCCTGATCGCGCGCGTTTATCCGGCGACAAGCTGACATTAGGTTATGGGCAGAAACTTATCGTCAGGGATCTGACCGTGGCTATTCCTGACGGACATTTTACCGCGATTATTGGCCCCAATGGGTGCGGAAAATCAACCCTGTTAAGGGCACTTAGTCGGTTAATGAAACCCCAGCAAGGGCAGGTGATACTAGACGGTGAAGCGATTACTCTGCTGGGCAGTAAAGAAATAGCGCGGCGCGTGGGAATTCTGGCCCAGAACACCACGACACCTGGTGATATTACGGTGCAGGAACTGATTGCTCGCGGTCGCTATCCTCATCAGCCTTTGTTCAGCCGCTGGCGCCAGCAGGATGAAGAAGCCGTGCAACAGGCGATGAAGGCAACCGGGGTCAGTCAGTTTGCCAGCCAGCCGGTGGATACCTTATCGGGAGGGCAGCGACAACGAGCCTGGATTGCGATGATCCTTGCTCAACAAACGGCAATTATGTTGCTGGATGAACCCACCACCTGGCTTGATATCAGCCATCAGATAGATTTAATGGAACTGTTGCAGCATTTGAACCAGCATCAGGGTTATACCATTGCCGCGGTGCTGCACGATCTGAATCAGGCTTGTCGTTATGCCAGCCATTTAATCGCGATGCGCGACGGACAAGTGATTGCAGAAGGTGCCCCGAGCGAGATTGTTAACGCGGAGCTGATCGAGCGGATCTATGGTATCAAAAGTCTGATTATTGACGATCCGGTGGCAGGAACCCCTTTGGTCGTGCCACTCGGCAGGCAAGTCAGTTCGCCTTAATCTATGTCGTCAGAGGACGCCATAATGCTATCAGACCGGAGGTTAAACCACCTCGCCAGCACAGAGCATCATGTCCACCTTCAAACGGACACCAGCTTAATTCAGTGGCCCCAGTTAGCTGATGCCTGATGGCATCATTGGCGCGATAAATTAAAGGTTCGTATTTTCCGGCCTGTAAAATAATCCGCAACCCGTCAGCTTGAACCTCCCCTTGGTCTAGCTGTTGTCTTAGCCAGCCGATTGCTTGTTCTTTACGATCCGGCCACCAGAACGATCCTGACTGGGCCAGCACAAGGCCAAAACGAGCTGGCCAGTATAATCCCGCGTAGAGTGACGCCAGACCACCAAAGCTCTGCCCCGCGACAACAGTGCGTGAAGCCTCCGGGCTGAAAGAGACTTTCTCTGCGACTTGGGGCAAGAGTTCATCCTGTACTGCCTGCCAGAAATCGGGGTTACAGGGCAGTTCCCGACGACGATGTTCGCCATCAATCACATCAATCAGCAGATAGACTGCGGCAGGCAGATCGCCTGTTTCTGTCAGTGCATTCAGAGCAGGCCAGACCGGCATTGATTCTGCCCAGAACTGCCCATCAAGCAGGATCGCAAGTGGTTTATCAGTGACTGCTGCGTCGCCGGTAGTAAATAGCCATACGCGTCGTTGATTCTGTAATCTGGCACTCTGCCAGGTCAGTACCTCTGGCGGTGTAGAGTTTACATCATGTCGCCCCCAGCCGGGTTGTTCTGGAGCATCCGGCATCTCGAGACCTGAAACTGAGTGACCTCGTCCTCCTGCCCAGCTAAACGGGTTTAGTGGATCAGGCTCGGCCAGAGGCAGTAAACGCTGCCATTCGGCACGTACTGACTGCGCATCCTGAAATACCGAAGCGGCAAAATCATCGTGGTGCCGGGAAGGAATAAAGCAGTAACTCCCTCGCCACTGGGCAGGGAGTAGGATCTCTGCTGACCAGATATCGCTGCCAGGTATGCGCGATAAACTCAGCGGCTGGCGGTGGTGGTGGTGATCGGTAATACCGGTAATACACAACCAGACATGGCGTAAAGATGAGGTCTGCTCATTCCCTTCGCGATCCCGCCACCAGAAAGTGACGCGCCAGGCCTCGCCTTCTTTGACCCACTCAGGCCCCTGTTTACTGGCCCACCATGTTTCACTGCCTGTCGGGGATAGTGCCACAATCAATATCTCATCTTCAGCGTTTGCATAAGGCTGCCAGCTCAGCAATGTCTTTTGGCGAGGTACGGCAGCAGCCTCCTATTATCTTAGCACCTGCGGCCAGCCATTCGGGTAAATAGCTGGCAAGTGTCCCGCAGCGAGCATGATGCTGATGCCATGTTTTTGACTGAGCATCATACTGCTCTCCTGAGTTGGGATAGACCACCAGTGGAAGAGCGGTTAGCGTATGAAGATAAGTTAAAGCCGCTGTTGTTTTTTCAAGAGCGATACAATTAATGCCCACAGCAACAACTTGTGGTGACTGGGCGATGACTGCGATGACTTCGCTTAACGGTGTGCCATCACTCAGATGCTGACTATCTTTCAGCGTGAGAGCCAGCCATGCAGTGGCCTCTGGATACTCTGCCAGTAGGGTCACTAAGGCACAAATTTCTGGAAATGATGGCAGAGTTTCGCAGGCCAGTAGATCTGCACCTGCTGCTAACAGTGAGGCGATACGCGGACGGTGAAAGGCGATAAATTCCTCCTGACTCCGGGTATAGTCCCCACGATATTCAGATCCGTCTGCTAAATAGGCGCCATAGGGACCAACGGAACCTGCAACCAACAGGTTTCGGGCTGCGGGGTTCTCCTGCTGATACTGAGCGCGAGCCTCAATAGCCAGAGTGACACTTTTCTCAATCAATGCACAGGCTTGCTGATTATCCAACCCCCGGGCAGCGAATCCGACTGGGGTCGCCTGATAGCTGGCAGTGATAGTTATCTCTGCTCCGGCACGAAAATAATCAAGGTGCACATCACGGATCAGTTGCGGGTTTTCAATCAGCACTTTCGCTGACCAGAGACTGTCGGCAAGATGGCAACCTCTGGCTTCCAGTTCAGTCGCCATAGCACCATCCAGAGTAATAAATGTTTGTCCGCTGAGTAGCGGAAGTAGGGGATTATTCAGCGACATGTTCAGGCTCCTGCTGTTTTAATATTTTAGTCAGATAGAAAGCGCCATAGCAGAGAGCGACAAAGGGCAAACCGCAGTATAAAGCGATGCGCTGGCTGGGATCGAAGGCCAGGCCTACGCAGGCAATAAGGCACAGAACAAAACCGAGGATCGGCACCCAGGGATACCAGGGGGCTCGATGAATCAGTGAATCCGCCGACAGGCCTGACTGTAAATGACGGCGACGGAACATAAAATGCGAAGCACAGATACTCAGCCACACCGCAACAACGGCAAAACCTGAAATCGCCGATAAGGCAACAAATACCGTCTCGGGGGCAATAATGCTCGAACACAATGCCAGCAAACCACCCAGCATGCTCACTGATAGCGCAGCCAAAGGCACGCCGCGTTTATTCACGCGAGAGAAATAGCTCGGCAGAGTGTTCTCCTTGGAGAGTGACCAGAGCATCCGCCCTGAAGCAAATAATCCTGAGTTAGCGGCGGACAGAATGGCGGTCAGAATAACGAAATTAAAAATATCCGCAGCATAAGGAATGCCCACTTTTTCAAACACCAGCACAAACGGGCTTTTCTCAACGCCTGCTTGTTCCATGGGAATTAAAGCGGCAAGAACAAAAACCGTACCGATAAAAAAGATAATGAGTCGTGCAATGGTGGCTCTTATCGCTAAGGGAATGGCTTTTTCTGGCTCTTTGGTTTCACCGGCGGCAATGCCAATCAGTTCAGTCCCTGAAAACGCAAAGTTAACCGCCACGAGGGTCATAAGGATCGGTAATCCGCCATGGGGTAACCAGCCTGCAGAAGTGATATGAGCAAGACCAGGGGCCGGGGAGCCATCTTTTAGCGGGATCACACCAAATATTGCCAGACTGCCGAGTATAATAAAAGCAAGAATAGTGATGACTTTGATAATCGAAAACCAGAATTCACCTTCAGCAAAAAAACGCGTAGAGACGACGTTAAGTGAGAAAATGACCAGACAGAATATCAGGCACCAAATCCAGATGGGGACTTGGGGGAACCAGTACTGCATACAGAATCCTGCGGCGGTAAAACTTGAACCTAAGGCCACAGTCCAGGTTAACCAGTAAAGCCAGGCGACAGTATAGCCGGTTGCTGGTCCAAGATAACGGCTGGCATAGACGTGAAATGCACCGGTTTCAGGCATAGCGACGGAGAGTTCTGCCAGGCACTGCATTACCAACCATACCACCAAGGCTCCAATCGCATAGGCGAGCAGAGTACCAGGTGCGCCGGTAGTCGAAATAATATAGCCCGTATTAAAAAATAGCCCCGTACCAATTACGCCTCCCAATGACAACATGATCAAATGGCGTGGCTGCATGGTGCGTTTAAGCGCTTCGCTTTCTTGCTGCAATTGCATTATTTCCTACTTGTAGTAGACGTCTATACTTCTAAATGTCTTTTGGTTATACCTTGGTTGAAGGTAAAAATCCAGCCATCGTCAGATGAAAACCCAATGCTTTTGCAGGATTATATTGACTCTCAGTTTCAGGGAGACAAAGTGGTTACATCTGGAATCTTTTAAAGTAGATGAATCAACCCGTAATATGACAAGATGAGCACATATTGATTATAAGAGTGATGTATGTATTTGAATAAAAACTGTTTATATCAAACAGGGACTGGTCTGTTGTTGCTTTCGGGCCTGATGTTTTACTCACTGACCCTGCATGCGGCACCTTCACCTTCTTATACCGAGGCAAAACCTGGCGATATTATCCAGATCAGACTTAGCGAGTTACATCCGACACAAATGTCTGTAGGTAAACTTCAGGTTAACGGTACCCTGGCGGAATATGCCGAGGATACAAAGACACTGTTTAAGACATTATGTAAAACGCAGGGAGCCGGAAAGCTGAGAGAGATAAATTCATCATCAACGCCTGACGATCCTTCCTCATATACCTGTGAACTCGCTGCGGGTACTGAAAAAAAACAGATGAATACTGTCGATATCGGGCCTGAGGGAAAGCTTTATCTGACGGACGGTCATCATGGATTGAATAGCTTGTGGAATGCACCCAAGGGAGGCGGCGATGTGCGGTTGACTGTCCTGGTCGAGCAGAATTTAAGCCATAACAGTCAGGGGACTGCGCTGACTCAAGCTCAGTTTGAACAAAAGATGGCTGAACTGAAACACTTCCTTCCGTTTGATGTCCAGGGACAAGCTGTAACCTTTTCAGAGTTGCCCACAAGTTTAGGGATGAGTCATTTCCAGGACGATCCCTACCGTTCGATGCTCCATTATTTACGGGGAATTGCCTACGATAAGCCAGAAAAAAATACGAACCCTGAAACGGATAAGCCTTATCCTGCGGTTCCTTTTCTTGAGTTCTATTGGGGAGAGCTATTACGCAGTAAAATGGACTTAACGCACTACGATCTCAACAAGCAGGATGACTATATCAAAGCGCTGAAAGAGGCCGCAGTAGTGATGACGACAGTCACTGAGAATGAATTAATAGGGCATTCGGGTAAAACAGCTGCAGCGTTAGGTCAGTTAAATAAAGTGGATAAAAAACGCTTAGCTAAACTGGCAAAACCGAATTCTGCACTGGCTAAGGCGCTGGAATATCAGGCCCGTCATTAAGTCTGTTCGCGAAAATCCCGATTACTGATTTAGCTCACTCAGTAATCGGGAATTGATATAGCGTTTTTCACGGCACTCATATGTTTATAGAAACCGTTTTTATCGATATATAGCCATACTATGTCGATGAGATATACATCTCCTGGTAATCAATGAATCTGTCTTATAAAGCTGCCGGAAGCTGATGCTATTTTTTATTCATCATCGCCTTAAGATCGGCAAATGGATTATAGGTCGCTTCCCCTACGTCTTTCTGCGCATCTTCGCCTGCCACTACCGAAGTACCGTACTGGTCCGCTTCCGTATATTTTGAGTGTTCGTGATCGTGGCAGTAGAGGCACAGCAGCTCCCAGTTACTGCCGTCTGGTGGATTATTGGTATGATCGTGGTCGATATGATGCACGGTTAACTCGCGCAGGTTGGAATAGACAAACTCACGGGAACAGCGACCGCACACCCATGGATAGATTTTCAGCGCTTTTTCACGATAACCGGTTTCTAATCGGGCATAGTTCTTAGGGATAATAGCCATCTGGACTGACCTTAATAATGCTGGGGGATATGGGTCTATCATAAGGGAATTTATTCGGTACTCCAATGCTGGCTGGAAAGCATTCCTTTTTATCCTCGTCACACTTCATGTGCCCCTGGTTCTCTTGAGAAGAGCTACATCTATATATAGAAGAGAAGACTATCGGGATAGATTCAGATCTAATGCCATTCTGGAGGGGCTGGTCTGTCGTTAAGAAAAGGCTTGAAGGGGAATATATTTTGCCAAAAGTCATATTGGAACCCCTTTGGTTATCGCTAAATGCCATATATGTATAAGAACATCGACCAGTAAATTTGCCAGATTGCTATTCATTTGTGGATAAGTTTGTGAGTAAGTGGGTATAAAGCGGGGTTTTGCTGTGGAATGCAGCAGTCAGTCATTTTTATCACATTTAAGTGTTGCAGCGCCGGGAGAACTCCCTATAATGCGCCTCCATCGACAGGGAACATGTGAACAACTTCACAAGTTACCGGGACGATAAAGAGAAAAGATTCTGAAATAAGAATTGACTCTTAAAGAGG
>NZ_CANMLV010000040.1 GCF_947498825.1 uncultured Cedecea sp.
GTCCTGGCGCAGTTTATCGTGCTGTTCCTGCTGGTGCTGTTCCCACAACTGGTGATGGTGCCGCTTGGTTGGTTAACGTCTTAAATAAAAGAGAGAGGTGATTGTAACTGGTAAGTGTGTACTTACAATCAACCAGCTCAAACAGAGGTCCGCGCAATAGCGGGCCTCTGCCTTCTCTGAACTGCTGATATGAAATCCATTCCTTAAGGATCTGATTAGCTGCTAAGTGTGCACTCGCTAACTAATTTCTGGCAAACTTACCAGCCAGGCACCGCCCCGCCATTAAAGATAGTTTCCGCGGCTTTGGCCACTTCAGGTGACTGATAAGACGCAAGGAATTCTTTTACATTTTCGGCATCTTTATTGTTTTCTCGGGCGACGAGAATATTCACATAAGGTGAGTTTTTATCTTCAATAAAAATACTGTCTTTTACCGGCGACAAGCCCGTTTGCTGGATATAAGTGGTACTGATAATAGCAACATCGACTTTTGGGTCATCCAGTACGCGAGGTAGCTGTGCGCCTTCCAGCTCCATAATTTTAATATTATGCGGGTTCTCAATGATATCAAGGCTGGTGGGTAACAGACCTTTTCCTTCTTTCAACGTAATCAGTTTTTCTTTCTGTAATAACAACAGCGCACGACCAAGATTGGTTGGATCATTGGGAATCGCTACTGTTGCTCCATCAGGGATTTGACTGACCTGATTAAACTTTTTCGAGTAGCCAGCCATGGGGAACACAAAGGTGTTACCGACCGCGACCAGTTGATAGTTGTGGGCTTTATTATCCTGCTCAAGGAAAGGGCGGTGCTGGAAAACGTTAGCATCAAGCTCTCCCTGGTTGGTTGCATCATTAGGCAGTAGAGACCCGCTGAAACCGATCAGCTCAACCTCAAGACCATACTTCTCTTTAGCGACTTTTTTGGCAACTTCAGCTACATCCTGCTCCGCGCCATTAATCACACCGACTTTGATATGTTTACTATCACTGGCCTGTTGATCGCATCCTGCCAGCAATACGCCAGCTAACATCACCATCGCAATTTTTCTAAGGGGAGTCGCCACCAGTTTCATTTTTTTCCTTATCAGAGAGTCCAGGGGTCTGTAAAAATGACTATAACAGGATGATGAATAACATTATGAACAAAAAGGTTATTAGCAATAATAAAAAAGAATATGCTCAAGGTATTGTCTGAATCTCTTTTTAATAAATCCTGCCGAATGAGCGAACTAGGTATTTAATTCACCACCCGTAATCTTTCTTGTTGATGCAAGAACGCCATTTTGGCTTCCTACAGTAATGTTGCTGCGGTCGTTGCCGGTGAGGTGCGCTCCCAGGCGCAACGTTCGGCGGCGGCAAGTGAAATTAAGGTGTTGCAAATCTTTGACAGTTAAAAAAGAAACAAAGAAAAAAGACTGACGACTGGACAAGTTTCTCGTCTTAGTCATGACTAATAATTAAGGGGCGGCATAAAAACCGACCCTTTTACTCTCAGCCAGAAGGCGTATTACCACCAGACTTCTGCCTGTACCCCCGCCATAAACTCATTATTGCTATTGTCATTAAATTTAAAGTTCGAGAGTTCGTTATCAGTGATATTGAGATAGGTTCCGTAGAAACGAATTTCCGGACGAGAGCCTAATAAGCTTGGCCCGACTTTCAGCGCATGGTAAAGCGTGGTTTTGTAACCTGACTCTTTCAGGCTGACACCCTGTTCGGTTTTGTTTTTCTGAGTAAACCAGGCTAACTCAACACCTGTTTGGTTCCAGGTATCCCAAATCCACGCCGGGCGGATAACTGTACGGATGCTGTTGAAATCACTGTGAGCGCCACTTTCGTAGCTGTAGACATCGTTACCATGGGACCAGACCAAGGCATTGGCCATAATGATATTATCTGAAAGGTACATTTCACCCTGGGAAATCAAACGCCAGGCCTTACCATCAGTTTGCTCACCGTAGTAATAACGGCCATTCCCCATGGAGTTACTGGCTCCTGAGAAGTTAGCGAAACTACTGGCGTAGGAGTTATTCGCCACCTGTAAAGTAAACTCATTGAAGGTATCGCGCGGCAGGTTCTGGCGAATGATGGCTGTTCCCATCCAGGTATCTTTTAGCTCAAAGAAGGTATTATTACTTTCATTACTCTTCTGTGCGTCTGTTTTATTGGCAAAGGCATATTTACCCATCAAAGACAGTGAACCGTTCTCCCAGAGCGGAATGTTGCGATAACGCAGATCGACGGAGTTAGTATTCATCTGCGTTGTGCGACTAAAATCTCGTGAGTAGACATCAATATCGTTACGACTCACGGAGGCATCGAACTGACCTACGCCCAGATCCCAGTTTTGAATCCCCACGCCTGCTGCAACCTGGGTAGTGAGTGATTTCCAGTCCAGCATTTGGATTTCATATTCGGGCAGTTTGTGCTTACCTACCCAGAAATCAGCTTCCGGTGCGAAGGGCAGGAATCCACGTGTTGTCAGGAAGATATCGCTGAACTGCATAATATTTTCATTACCCGTGTCATCACCAAACCAGGCATCGTTATACTGTTCTCCGACGTTGCCATCGTAAGTGACAATAGCATTAGCGGTTTTACCGTCCTGGTTGTAGACCCGCTGATTAAGGGTTAAGTCGAACCAGCCACTCATTTCATTACCAAAACGTCCCAGTGAGCCCGCGGCATATGTTTGCGCAGAACCCCGGTTAGCGGCAGCCCAGCCGGAGCGGAAATAACCTTCATAGCTAAAGCCGATATCATCTTTGATATATGTACTGATATCTTTCATGGTGACATTTTCAACGCGTGTTTACCGCCTTCATTATTCACCACGGCAACTTTTTGCGTACTGTTGACTGGCGTTGGTGCAAATACGCTTCCGGCAACAGGATCCTCGTTTTCAATATTGTCAGCAACCGGGGCGAAGGCGGTTAGATTATCCCGGGACGTCACATACGGTGTGTTTCCCTGAGCGTTTTTCTGTAATGCCGCTACTTTTTCTTTATAAATAGTCAGTTCATTTTGTGTTTTCTTTAATTCACTTTTATTTTCTGATAATTGATTTTCAAGCATCTCCAGCCGTTGTTCTACGGTGAATTTAGCCGCCAGAGTATTTGTTGAGGATAATGCGAGAAGTACAGATAAAGATAATAAGCTAACCTTCAATTGACTTGAATACATGATAATACCCTTGATTATTATTATATGCCTTCAGCCAGAAAGGCTGAAGGCTGGTGGCGTTACTTCGGTGCTAACATCTCTTTTCTTAATGCAATAATCTCTTTTGCCAGATCCTGACATAACATGGCTGTCATCAAGTGATCCTGGGCATGGACAAGGATCAGATTGACGGTCACTTTGCCGCAACCTTCATCTTGTCCGATTAATGTGGTCTGGATCTTATGTGCTTCCCGGCAAGCGAGCTCTGATGATGCCATTAACTGGTCTGCTTCATCCCATGATTGGTTACGTGCTGCAGATATCGCTTCCATAGCATCTGAACGTGCTTGTCCGGAATAGATAAGCAGTTCCATAATGGTACTTTCATCGGCAAACATGATAATTCTCCGTAATATGATTTATTTCGCAGCCTGGGCGCTATTGACCTTATTAGCGGCAATAACGAACGGTAAATAGATTAATGTTGATACCGCCAAGCACAGGAATCCGACAATGAGCGCAAGCCAGTTTCCTCCTGTACCAAAGAAAGCGATTAACGGGCCTGGTGTGGTCCAGGGGACGGCATAAGCAATAGGCGGAATAATTTCCATTGTCACAAAGAAATAACCGATTAAGCAGTTAACAAAGGGGACGGCAATAAATGGCACGACCATAATAGGGTTTAATACAATCGGCAGACCAAAAATAACCGGCTCATTAATATTAAACAGTCCCGGAATAAAGGCCATTTTGGCGATATCACGGTAATCAGTACGGCGTGAGGCGATGAAAATAGCCAGTAACAAGCCCAGTGTCATGCCTGAGCCTCCGTAGTTGGCAAAGGCATCATTGATGCTACCCCAGGTAATAGGGTAAGGCGCTCCCCAGGTGGTTCCGTTAGTGGCAGCGAAGGAGAGGTTTTCCAGATTCGCTTCAGAGAAAATTGTTTCGCGAATAGCTGCAACCGTATTCGGGCCATGAATACCCAGTACCCAGAGAAAGTTAGCCACGACACCGAGGATCAGAACCGCGACGATATTGGTTCCCATATCTTTAAGGGGGGCCTGGATCAGGGTATAAATCAGCTCATTCAGCCCATTGGGTGAGATTTTTGTCAGCAGATAGTTCAATACTGAAAAGAAAATCATCACAAAGAAAATGGGAATCAGTACTTTAAATGACCGGGCAACCGCAGGAGGTACGGCATCGGGCATTGTGATGGTAATTTTTGGATTGCGAGACAGGCGACAGAATATTTCGCTGGTCAGCATCGCGACAATGATGGCAACAAACAAGCCTTGTGGTCCGAGATATTGCGTCGTCAAATAGGATTGACTGTCCACCATATGGTAGGGGGTATAGACCACAAAGAAGGCACCGATTGCCGTTAACCCACATAACAAATCATCTTGCTGATAACTGATCGCGATATTACGGGCGACCAGAAAGGCAATCATAATCGACATGATATTAACGGAGCCGTTCATGACCGGTGAAAAAATATTTTGTGCTTCAGCTAAATTAGGAAAAATAGTTCCCAGATGGAGCAGTGAAGCAATAAATCCATCCGGTGACAGAATGGCAAAGTTAATTAATACAATCAGTGAACTTGCCATGACTATTGGGAATGACAAGATAAATGCATCACGAATGGCCGAAACGTGTATCTGAGAATTTAATTTAATTGCGATCGGGACAAGAATTTTTTCCATGCCACGTTCAAAGGCATCCATTAAACTCATGGTGAGTCCTTTATAGTTAATATACTCATTACGCTGCTGGTTTTCAGAATGAAATGGCTTTTCTATTTCTGAAAGCAATCAGTTATTAGGAGTATGGAATTGTTATTGGATACGTGTATTTTTTATAGAGCAGTTTAATATCATAGTCATGGCAAGTTATTTCATTAATATACCCGTCATACTTCAAGTTGCCTGGGGGTTGCGCGTGTGAGGCACCTCTACAAGCAACTCGAATTATTTTGGATATAAGTTGAAAGAACTTACCTGAGTATTAAAATAGAGTTTATCTGGTACTGAACCACACGAAAATTAATGATTTTCAATCAGGTTCAGGGCTGTTTCTAATACGGATTTTCCATCCATCTGACCATACTGTTTCATATCGATAACCGCGACAGGAATTTTTCCTTGAGTGATATCTTCAATTTCCTTTTTCTGGAAGCGAACCTGAGGGCCTAACAGCACAACATCAGCTTCATTTTTCTTGATTTTCTCCTTGGCTTCAGAAATAGCGAGCGCATTAATACTGACTTCAACTTGGCTGGCACCCGCGTGTTCCTGCATACGTTTTACCAGCATACTGGTTGACATGCCTGCTGCACAGACTAAGAGTATATTTTTCATAGTTGTCTTCTCGATAGATATTGCTGTTCAGGTTGAGAAACACGTTAATGAATATCAATCTTAACATCTGCCATTTCGATCACAGTTAGTAAGCACTGAGTGGTTTAAAAACAGATATAAAAATGAACATGTGGTATGTTTGAATCCGTGAATCTATTTTAATTTACTGATTTTAAAATGAAAAAAGAGGTTCAAAAGTGGTTTACAAAGATGTCATTATCTTACTGAAAAGTAAAATTGCCAGTCCAGCCTACAATATTGGCGATATTCTCCCAACCGAAAAGGAGCTGGCTGAACTCTATAATGTCTCGCGTAATACGCTGCGAAAAGCCCTGAAAGTGCTGGAGGATGAGGAATTTATAGAGCGTCGGCATGGTTCCGGCACCTATATCAGGAATAAGCATTTTCAGACCTCTGTAACCCATATGGACAGCTTTACTGAAATTGCTAAAAAAGAGGGAAAAAAGGCCAATAGCCAGGTTTTAAGGTTTGAACTGCAAACCGCTTCTGAAGATATTGCTGGTCGTTTGCGACTGGCGGTGGGTGATCCGGTTTATTATTCTAAACGTTTACGTTTTATCGATAATATCCCGATGCAGCTAGAAGAGACTTGGATGTCGGTGAACAGGTTTCCCGATCTGACGATTAACCATATGAAACAATCTAAGTTTTCTTACATAGAAAAGCAGTGTGGTGTCCAGATAATTGGCTGTTTTGAGTCGTTCCAGCCAGTACATCCGACGCATGAAATAGCCAAACTGCTGCATATCAGCAGCCGTGATCCGATTATTAAAATGGAAACACAATCAATCGATGAGAGTAACAATCCTGTCGATTACACCATCTTGTACAACAATGCCTTCGAATTTCAGGTTAAGTATTTCTTATCAAGAAAAATGCTAACCCATGTTTCTTGAGCGAAAAATACTATCTTCCCCCATCCAAAGATGAATTATTTGCCACCGGGAGTTTATATTGTGAATGTTGATCACAATTCCCGGTTAAAAAGTGGTTCAATAAAAATCAAATAACTGCACCTCTTATCCGGAGAGGATGAAAAATCACACCTTTCTGTGACCTGAGTAATGGTGAAACAGGTTCAAAAGTTGTTCATTTCGTTAACTGTCCTGACCTTGCTTATTAGTCAGGGAATTCATTAATATTTTCCTAAACCTGACACCAGATAATTAAACCTTAAGCTAAAACCTATTAAGCTTTGTTTACTGGTAAATATACCCGTCATACTGCAAGTTGCTTGGGTGTTGCCTGCGTTCAGCCCGCCGAATCACATAGTTTACCTGTGCTCATCGACGGGCTTAACTGGGCGCCTACAAGCAACTCGAATTATCTTGGGTATAACACCAGAATGTCATTATTTTCCCTTCTTTATACGTGGAGGGGGGAATCACAAACTTATACCTGTCAGGAAGAGGTTATCGCATGAATATTGCTGCATTTGATATCGGTGGTACTGCGTTAAAGATGGGGGTTATTGCCTCTGACGGCAAGATACTGGAAAAAGGAAAAGTCGCCGTTAACGAGTGCGATGGATGTCAAATCTTGCAGGCTATTTTGCAATGGCTGGAGAGCCACCCTGGGTGTGAAGGTATTGCTATTAGTGCGCCGGGCTATGTTAATCCGCATACCGGGTTTATTGAAATGGGTGGGGCAATTCGTCGCTTTGATAATTTTGATATTAAAGGCTGGCTGCAAGAACGTACTCATCTTCCGGTTACGATTGAAAACGATGCGAACTGCGTATTACTGGCTGAGCGTTGGCAGGGGAAAGCGGCTTCTATGGCTAACTGCCTGGTGATGACCATTGGTACGGGGATAGGCGGTGCCATTCTCTGTAATAACCAGCTTGTTCATGGCGCACGCTTTCGCGCCGGAGAATTTGGTTACATGGTGACTGAACGTCCCGGGCCACGCGATATTCGCCGTTACACCATGAATGAAACCTGCACGCTGCGTATTCTGCGCCAGCACTACGCAGACTACGCCGGTCTGACATTGAGTGAAGTGACGGGGGAAGATGTCTTTTCGCTCTATGATGCCGGCAATCCTGTTTGTCAGCGACTGGTTGATGATTTTTTCAATAGCCTGGGGCTCGGGCTTTATAACCTGGTGAATCTGTTTGATCCCCAGGCGATTTTTATCGGCGGCGGTATTGTTGAACGCCCAGGATTCCTTGCACTGTTACGTAAACATCTGGCCTGGTTTGGTATTGAGCAATATATCGATACCGTCAGCTATGGCAATGATGCCGGACTCATCGGTGCGGTTTACCATTTTAATCAGCAAGCTGACCAGTCGTAGACTGGCCATCTCTCATCGAGGAACAGAATATGTCAGGATTTAAAGAAGGGTTTCTGTGGGGCGGCGCGGTTGCAGCACACCAACTGGAAGGTGGCTGGAAAGAGGGCGGAAAAGGCATCAGCGTTGCGGATGTCATGACTGCCGGCGCTCATGGTGTGCCACGCGAAATCACTGACGGTGTCATAGCCGGGAAAAATTATCCTAATCATGAAGCGATTGATTTTTACCATCGCTATAAAGAAGATATCGCTCTGTTTGCTGAGATGGGCTTCGGATGTTTCCGGACCTCTATTGCCTGGTCGCGTATTTTCCCTCTGGGTGATGAACGGGAGCCGAATGAAGCGGGTCTGCAATTTTACGACGACTTGTTTGATGAGTGTCTGAAACACGGCATCGAGCCGGTTATCACACTCTCGCATTTTGAAATGCCTTATCACTTAGTAACCGAATATGGCGGCTGGCGTAATCGTAAACTGATCGAATTCTTTGTCCGTTTTGCCAAAGTTGTTTTTGAGCGTTATCAGCACAAAGTGAAGTACTGGATGACCTTTAACGAGATCAACAACCAGGCTAACTATCATGAAGACTTTGCGCCATTCACTAACTCCGGCCTGAAATACACTGTGAACGAAGATCGTGAACCGGTGATGTATCAAGCGGCGCACTATGAGTTAGTCGCCAGCGCACTGTCCGTCAAAGCGGCGCGTGAAATCAATCCAGATTTGCTGGTGGGTTGCATGATAGCGATGTGTCCAATCTATCCTCTAACCTGTGCACCTAACGATATTATGATGGCGATGAATGCCATGCATCGTCGCTACTGGTTTACCGACGTACATGTCCGCGGTAAATATCCTCAGCATCTGCTTAACTACTTTGAACGTCGTGGTTTTGAACTCGATATCACTGAGCAGGATCTGGAAGATCTTCAGCAGGGTTGTGTCGACTATATTGGCTTTAGTTACTATATGTCATTTGCCACGAAGGCGACCGATGACAATCCGCAACTGGACTATGATGAAACCAAGAGTCTGGTAGCTAATCCGCATATTCCGAAATCCGACTGGGGATGGGCGATTGATCCTGTTGGCATCCGTTACTCTCTGAACTGGTTCTGGGATCATTATCAGCTACCACTATTCATTGTTGAAAATGGTTTCGGGGCGATCGATGTTCGTCAAGATGACGGTTCGGTAGACGATCAGTATCGTATTGACTATATGTCGACGCATATTGCAGAGATGAAAAAAGCGGTAGTTGAAGATGGCGTGGATCTGATGGGATACACTCCTTGGGGTTGTATCGATCTGGTTTCAGCGGGTACGGGGGAAATGAAAAAACGCTACGGTATGATCTACGTTGATAAAGACAACGAAGGCAATGGCACCCTGGATCGTAGCCGTAAGAAATCTTTTGACTGGTATAAGAAAGTGATTGCTTCTAATGGTGAGACCCTTTAATCAATGGGCTTACTCCCTGCTTCTGGCTGATACAGCCGGAAGCAGGAAACATAAAAACACAGAGGAATGAGTCAGTTGCCTGATAGCCAAGGTTGGCGGATAATCGTCTGCAGATAAGAATAGATTAGAAGACGCAGACGGAACCCCCCATCGTGATCGATTTTCATCACTATATTACACAAGCTAATGACTACGACGAAACCCTGACTGATAGCGCTTTGATGACGGATGGTGATGTTGCTGGCCTCAGTTATTCCCTCTATTTACAGCATGATGAGCCCGATCATGTGGTTATTGTTTATCATGGTGGTGGTGTTAATCGCGCTGCTGGCTATCACATCCTTGCCAGACAACTGGGCACTATTCCAGGAGTGGCCGTCTGCCTGGTCGATATTCGTGGCCATGGAGAATCAGTAGGTGAACGCGGAAGAGTTGAGCGTCCGGAGCGTATCTGGGAAGATGTCGATACTCTGCTGGAGGTGATAAACAAGCGCTTTCCAGAGGCACGTAAACATCTGTTAGGCCATTCCAGCGGCGCTGGCATGTTACTGAATTATCTGACCCGCTATCCGTACCAGCAGCATGCTGATAGCCTGATCATGCTGGCCCCAGAGCTGGGTCCCTTTGCCAAAATCGCTCCTGCTACGACTATCACTCAAAGCTTTGCCAAAGTCCGCCAGTGGCCCTTTATCATTAATGCCATCTGTGGTGGATTATTGTTTGGGCAGTACCCGGCTATCAGACTAAATTTTCCAGCCTCAGTACTTGAAACAACACCAGGTCTTGTCAGTAAGTACAGTGTTAATATGGCCAATGCTCTGACACCACGCCAGCCTGCCATACAGTTGGCTGAACTGCCGCTGCCAACACTCTTCTTGGCAGCAGGGCGGGACGAACTCTTTAGTGCTCAGTCATTAGCGGATTTTGCCAGCCAGCATGGGAATGTTCAGCTCGAGTTCAGATTGCTTGAAAATAGTACTCATCTCGACAGCATATTTAGTGCTTACCGGGAAATCGCTCTGTATTTAGCGGGATATTAACCGAAGGGAAATCACAGATAACAAGACTGGCTGTCGGGTAAAAATATGTCAGCCAGTAAGTATAGCACCGTCATGATGAAGCTGATAAATGTTCTGGTTGATATTATTGAATAATGGGAGGTAGGGAAGATAAATACAACGATCTCTTTGATTTCCTACTTCATATCTGGCCATATTATTAGATTATTTATTACAGAGTCAATTTTAAGGATAAGAATATGGCAGCAGTAATTGATAAAGCATTAGATTTCATTGGCGGTATGGATACCTCAGCACCAGAACCTCATTCAATGGATGAAAGTACGATTAAAGGAATGCTTAAGTATTTGAAAGAACTGGGTGTGTCTACGAATGCTTCTGAGATTACGGCACGAGGTAATCGAGACGGATGGAATACAGGTTTTATCAATAAAATCATCGACTGGGCCAACAGAATTGATTCTGGTGAGCATATTGTGATTAAAAATCCAGAGTACTTTTCTTCCTATATGCGGGAGCAGCTCAGGGCGCTTGTGTAAACGACTGAGCTATTAGCGATCGAACTAAGCGGACGCTTTACCAGACGGCGTCCTTTTTTTAATATATTTTTTGTTATTAAAAATCGTACCAAAGCAGTTATTTGTTTTCAGTGTGTTGGTAAATCATTGTCATTAAGTTATTTTTTAAAATCGCCGAATCAGAGTGTTTATCTACATTCATCGGCGATAAGCACTGCGTGTCTAATGTTAAACACAGACTCTTGGTATTGATAAAGGTTTTATCAATCATGCAGCATGGCTAATTTGTAATGACTCAAATGTTAGCTGCCGCGGTAAGTTGAATATCCATACTGGCTCATTAATAACGGCACATGATAGTGTTCGCCCGATTTTTTCACATTAATAATAACCGGAATATCAGTGAAGAGGGTGTCTTGTTTTTGAGCTGCATAGTAAGCACCTGTTTCAAACGTCACGCGATAATTACCAGGTTCAATATCTTTTCCTTCCGGATACAGCGCTGAAATACGGCCATTATCATTAGTAACCGCTGAATTCAAACGAACCCATTTATCACCTTCTCTTTTATCCAGTAATACGGTTACACCTTCTGAAGGTATACCTGTTTGCAGGTTAAGGACATGAACACTAAGGGGATTTTTAACCTCTGCGGGGGTTGCAGCAAAAGAAAATCCTGATGCTGTTACCAGTGCTAATGCCAGCGAAGATTTCAATATATTATTCATATAAATTCCAGTGATAGGCGATAAACAAGAATACCACGTTAGTCTCGATGGTCTTCAGGTGTCAACGCCAGAAAGTTAAACTTTTGTTTAATATTATTCAGAGTGAAAAGTGTGTATATGCTTATTTTTATCACGAAAATCCTATAACTTTGAAATAATTTGCCACAAAATAACACCAGAGAAAATAATTAAAATAGCACCCGCGATACGTTCAAAAAGATAAATACGTCGTTTTAAATGGTACTGAATAACAGGCAGGCCAATCCACGATACCACCAGAAGATTCCAGAGAAATACCACGCTTACCATCCATAATCCGCACAGGCTTTGCTGTAGTACCGTGACATTTGCTCCCAGCAGGCTTGTCATCAGTGCCAGATAAAACAGTGCATTCTTCGGATTCAACAAGGATGATGCCAGGCCAAGTAAAAACTGTGTCGGGATGGCTGGGCGTTGTACTGTAACAGCATTAAGTTCGATGCCTTCAGGCTGACTACGACAGAGCCTGGAACCAATCCATAACAGATAGGCGGCCCCGGCCAGTTCAATGGCGATAAATAGATGGGGCATTTCACGCAGTTCACTCCAGCCAATAACCGCCAGCAAAATATAGAGTGCATTGCCACTCGCAATACCGGCCACAATGCCGATACTGCCCGCAACCCGGTAACGCATCGCATATCCGGTTAATAAGAAAAAATCCGGGCCGGGGCTCAGAAGTGCCACAAAATGGGATATAGCCAGCAGTGGAAAGGCGGCAGGAAGTAAGCTTTGCCATATTGCCATAATTCAAACCTCAGTGAATTGTTTCTGAGGCCACTCTAAGACAACGATAAGGCTAAATATTGTCTGTTATTGATTTACTCAGGGCGTATTGTCTGGGGGTTGCTGCAGTATAACGAACAAAGGTTTTATGGAAATGGCTCTGGTCTGCAAATCCGCTGTCATTCCCGGCATCAATGATATTTTTCCCCTCTCGTAGCAGGGATTTGGCATATTCAATACGGGTGATATTTAAAAAGCTCCCTGGCGTGAGCCCGGTATCCTGTTTAAAGGTTCTTATAAGCGTTTCTTTACACAGGGATATTTCTTGAGCCAGAACATCAAGCGTAGGCGGTGACGCCGGGCTTGCGAGAAAACGTTGCTGTAATACCCGGCTTGAAGGGCGTAGCGGTAGAGTGGTGGTTGGTTGTAAACCCGGAATAGCATGCAGCAGCCTGGCGATTGCGGTTGCAATATTGCGGGTGTCATTACGCTGTATCTCACTGACAATATCCAGGTATTGCTGGAAAAGAACCGCATCCTTAATCACCGGCTGCGTACTGAACAGTGGGCATAAACTCTCCCCAAGCGTTGCCTGACACCAGTCAGCATCAAGATAGAGCATATGATAACTACGCGGTGCCAAGCCAACAGGATTACAGCTGTGTGGTGCGCCTGCATTAATGACAATAATATCCCCGACCTGTAACTGGTAGCTGCTTCCATTAATCACACAGCATGTCCCACCTTCGACAATCGCTCCCAGAGAGAGCTGGGTATGCTGATGGAGTTTGTAGGCATGCGTACTCGCCCAGGTTGAACGTAACTCCACCCAGGGAAGTTCTGAGCTACGCCAGAAAGACTGATTAATATCGCGTACCTGGGGCATGGGTATTTTCCTCTCTCATGATGCAATCTTACTGGCTGTAAACCATACAGGCTATAAACCATACAGGCTTAACGCGAGGGTAGCGAAGTGAATATTTGTTTACCTTAAATGATAAATTAGGCAAGTCAAATATATTAAAATCTGTCGATATCGAACCTGGTAACAGGGCGTAAAGGCTGAGCTTTTGAGCATTGATATAATGAATGAGTATATTGCATAAATACACAACGAGTTGAATTTGTTCGATGCTTAAAAATAATTCATCCATCCTGTATTTATATTAAAATAAAGATAGTGAAAGAAACCGCTTTTATTCTTGAAAAATTTAAAAAAGAAATCATGGTTAATCATCTTTCCCTGATTTACCGACCATACGATGTTGGCAGGCGGCTTTGAGTGTGCAGCGGAAGTTTGCGCTAAAAAGACCAGGAGCTTTGTCATAGGTGATGAGGTGGTTTAGTTTGACCAGTGTGTTAGTAGTTCTCATAAGGGGCTAAAAAATGAAATCATCATTACTATTATGAATTTAATTTCACTATAGTAAATTTAAGAGAGTTAACTTTGTACATTAACACGCAAAGAAAAGATCTCTCTAAGGTGGAAAAATGTTAAAAATCAGAATGTCACGACCGTCTGAAGCATCAGAAATTATACAGATTTGGCAGAGTTCAGTAGATGCTACGCACGATTTTCTGACAGTCCATGATCGACAGGAAATCGAAAAAGAAGTTGTCGGTTTTTTTTCAGAAACGCCTGTATGGGTTGCAACAAATCAGGATGACCAACCACTAGGATTTATGTTTTTACATGATGGTCATCTGGAAGCACTTTTTGTGGCTGCTTCAGCTCGTGGACTTGGCGTCGGCAAACAGTTGGTCTCATATGCACTAGCCCTGCACCCTGATCTCAGTGTCGATGTAAATGAACAAAACCATCAAGCTGTAGGATTTTATCAGCATATGGGTTTTCAGACTTCAGGGCGTTCGGAGCGGGATAATCAGGGGAGGCCATATCCCCTGTTGCATCTAAGCAAAGCTAATGGGATGTAGCCATTTTGACAGAGAGATATCATTGATTTTTTTGGCTAAAAGCGACGATATAAGAACAGCTCTGCTCTTTATCGGGATTGCTCATTTGATACTCGCTGGCATATGTAAGGGCAAGGCAGTCACCAGCTCGTAAATGATGGGTCCGATGATTGACTCGAAAATCAAGACTGCCACTCAGTATCCAAAGAGTTTGTCCGGAAAGATGTTCATTTGCAGAAGCGGGTATTGTCAGCTCACCCTTAGCAGGAATTTCAACTCTGATAAGTTCCGGACATGCCCCAGCCGGGGAAAGAGACCAGCGGGTAATGCCTGACTGTTTATCCGTCCAATGCTGCTGTTCATTAGCAAAGAGAACTGGCGAGTTCTGATGTAGCTCAAGTTCCGCGAAAAGTTTTGATAACGTAATATTCATCGCGTTAGCTAAACGACTGAGTATCGTTGCGCTGGGGCTGGAAGTGCCTCGTTCAACTTTGCTAATCATGGCCTGGCTGACACCCGATCGTTGAGCGAGCTCAGTTAAAGTCAGGTTGCGAGCCTTTCTGTGTTGAAGCAATAAACGTGCAATGTCGCTATCTATTATCTGATTTTTAGATGTTTTATCCATTTTCCCCCCACTTTTGGTAGCCTGATTATGCCACTGCATAAATTAGGCTGGAATAAATGATTGTATAAGTTTAATAAATCAGGCCTCCGAGAGGTGACTATCGCCTTTAAGAGCCCACGTCATCATTAGATAGTGAATTTATATCGGCCACTTCCGCTTTTGGCATAAAGCAGACACGAGTTAGCCGCGTTGAATATCCGAAGTGAGCGACATATAGACTTTCATACCCTGAAAATCAGACTATAAGGTGATCCTGGGTGTGCGCTTGCTGGTGACAAATATTGAGCGAGAATCATGCCGTGAAACCGCCTTTCTTTCGAAGAGCGTGGAATGCATTTTCTTTAATCAACGTTACACAAAAAAGTGAAAGGTAACCCAGAATAACGTCCGCAGGCACTTTTCATCCGGGGCTTTACTTTCCGGCTCGTTTAATTAGTTAACCTTACTCGCTTTCATTCCGTCATATTTGACGTTCACTTCGTGGCGTATTGCATGATGGCTTCTGTTATAACGGAAGGTTTCTTTCGTTTTTATATTGGGTTCAGGTGTTTTTAGCGTGTCAGCCATCTGCATTTCTGTAAATCGTGTTTGGTTATGTGGTTCTCTGTCAATATTGAGGTGAAAAAATAATGATGGTGATCCCGTTTCAGGGAAATGAACGCAGACATCAAACCCGCCACATCAATGAACCACTTTATGCATGACATTTCCTCACCACGCGGGGCATTAAATATTCAGGCTCAGTGATGATGAGGCGGTGTGTATTCGATCTGCCTCCCATAAACCAGAGAGTGAGAAAATATATTCAGTACAGGTTGCGTTATTAAAAAATAGATCTTGTAACGTTTCTTTAATGAGTTGTTATATTAATGTTTATTTAGTATTTTATTCCTGTGAATTGCAGTATCTTCAGTTAATAAATCCAGTTTAAGACGGGTATAATAGTATTAAAGTTTGTTTAATGTAATATTCTAGAACTAATACACTAAATAAGTTAGCAGGAGCAATTTAATGTTTGGTTAGCATATTAAAATAAGTTGAATTCGACTTTTCGTACACGTGTGAGGTGTATTGTTGGTTAATTAACACGTTATTTACAATAAAATAATTTTTAAATTAATTCTATTTAAATCAATTTGTTATCTATTTAATGGGGTGCTTTAGATCACTGTGTTCAATCAATTTTCTTGCATTAATAGATAGTGGCTATCGTAATTACGCATTTTGAATGTTTTAATCAACTTTACGCAATGTGACTATTCTGATTAAATCTACTCAACAAAAACAGACAATACTCAGGGGGGAAATATGAATGACCGACAAATTATCGATGACAGATTAAATATGTTAATGAGTGGTTATTTTA
>NZ_CANMLV010000041.1 GCF_947498825.1 uncultured Cedecea sp.
TCCCGGGGCTTGTCTCTGTACAACGGCGCTGTTGGCACCGGTTTTTTTTCCATATAGTGACGACAAAAGCTCCACAGCCCTCCCGCCTCGTCGATTCCGCCCACGGTCCAGGTCAGAATAAAACGGTCCCTGACATCAAAAGTACCCGGCTTGCAGACCGCACAGTAAATACGGTGTCCCCAGTCAGCATGTGCCCGCCGCATTACCCATTCCCCGTGAATATCTTTCCAGTCAAAGACCTTGATAACCGGGCGCCAGCGCTTCCACGGCCAGACGCTTTTCTGGAATTCGTAAACATAGACTTTCTGCCGTTTGCGGTTAAAGCGAACGGGGGCTCCGCGGGGTTCGAATAAAACTGTTCGAACAATAAATAAACAAAACAACCCTAGAGGAAGAAAAGTCACCACAGAAAATAAAAACGATGATATATCAGCCAGCATATCGCTCATGATATTGAGAGAGAAAAAAAAATATAAAAAACAGGTCGAAGTTATTATGGCAGCAAACCATCCCCTCCCCCAACCATGGTTTACGTAACGCGGTAGCTCCATCCATACATCATTGAGTTCATTCACCCAAATCAGTTTTGGGGGAGAACCGCAGTCTTCTGCTCTGTCGGGTAAATCCCCGGTCCACTCCTTAACAGGATGATTTAAACGTGAACGCGGTGGCTGATCCCTTGCTTCACGCGCTGCCTGCTGTGCCCGCCGTCGTTTAATCTTGCCCACTATTTTATCCCTGTGTCGCTTTAATCATCATACCCAGTTTGTTATCCGGGTCCTTGCTGTCCGGCCAATAGGCCGCGGTCAGTGTAACCTCCGGGATGGTGTCCGTTGGTACCCAGACACTCACCATCAGACTCAAACTCCAGGGGCCTTTCTCCCGACCATCCTCACCAGTGACACCTTCCCGCTGCCAGGTATGCTTGTCATACCCTTCCGGACCACTGCGCTGATACCTGAAATCGATGTCGGGTCATGGGCTGGCCTGGTAATCGTCATCATATTCAGGGTTTTTCAGCCTGCTGCTTTATCAGCGCATAACGGTTCAGAAGCTGATTTATCTGCATATCGGTCTGTGTCAGTTGTCCGGGCAGGATCGGGGAATCGGCATCTGCCTGGCTTAGCAGATAGAGCTGCTCTTCCACCGGCTTAGTGCGGGAGAAGTTCTGCATAATAGTAAATACCATCGACTTCAGTTCAGAGCCTGTGAGGTATTTACCTTTACGTTCATCCAGCGTATTCAGGCGGCGGGTCAACTCTTGCAGCCCTTCCATTCCCTGATGCCAGCCGGAGAGATCCTCCACCGGCAGCGCATTGCCGGTGATATAGCGCTGCCACTGCGTAGTCAGTGCTTCGGCATTCGCCGTTCCCGCTCCGGCGCGGTTCGCAAGGGCAAAACCATAGTTTTGCCGCCACAACGGGGGCAATTGTTCAAGGGTGGTCAGCGATGTCTCACTGGCATCAACCGGTACCAGACTCTCGGGTGTGGGGGACAGTTTATGCCAGCCCCAGACCGTAGCGGCACCGATTATCAGCATCACCAGCATGCCGGCGATAAAACTGCGCCAGGCCATGGTGGAAGCTGGCCTGGCAGGCGGTGTCAGTAGAGGCGAGGCTATCGGCTCTTCGCCCGCAGTAGCAATCAGCGTTTTATCCGTGCAAGGCACTACCCGCCCCCCAGTATCCGGCTCGGGTTCTGGCTGCGGAGTCAGGTCTGACAACGGGGAAGGCGTCGGTATCATTTCAGGCTGTGCGGTCAAATCTGATGCCAGGGTGGGCTCCGGTTCAGGTTCAGGCTCCGGTTCAGGTTCAGGTTCAGGTTCAGGTTCAGGTTCAGGCTGCGGAGTCAGGTCTGACAGCGGGGAAGGCGTCGGTATCATTTCAGGCTGTGCGGCCAAATCTGATGCCAGGGTGGGCTCCGGTTCAGGTTCAGGCTGCAGAGTCAGGTCTGACGACGGGGAAGGCGTCGGTACCATTTCAGGCCGTGCGGCCAAATCTGATGCCAGGGTGGGCTCCGGTTCAGGTTCAGGCTGCAGCGTTAAGTCTGGCGGCAGAGAGGGCTCCGGTAATGTTCTGACAGCGCTGATATCCTCCCCGCTATCCATCGTTTCAAGCCGCGTGGCGGTACTGTGCATAAAACGACACAGCGCCCCCATCTGGCTAATATTTTTCAGTTCCAGGCGCTGAAGCGCATCAAGCATCGCGTTCAGGTGCTGTTCAGCCTGATAAACCTGGGGCAAGTCAGCGTAATAAAAGGTCAGCGCACGCAGCGTCGACCGCAGGCGCTGACTGAACCCGGTGAGAATATCCATTCGGGCATGCACGGGATGAGGCCACATCACTCCCCACTGGTGGGTCAGCAATGTTTTCATGATAAGCAGCCCCTCATTGAGGCCCGCCATTCCGTCCAGACGGGCACGGGCCAGGGTGTACCAGGAAGCGGTCTGTAATTCAACGCCATTCTGGCGAAACAGCGACAGGCTAAGCTGTTCAACACGCTGCCAGTCAACGTCCGGGCGGGCCGGATGGTTCAGTTTAGCCAGTTCATCACGCAGAGCAGTATAATCCGCCAGCCCGCGAGGGTCGGCGCCGGTTTTCAGTTGATTATGATTATTCACGGGTATTGTCTGTCAGTTAAAAGTGAAAGAAAGCATGGCTGAGGGGAACGTATACGCTGCTATAGCAGCCCGGATACTCGCGCTATTATTGGCGGTCATCCCGGCATACGTCCCGCCTAGAGCCGGGGACGATTATCAAGAAACTGCTGCTGTTTAAGATGGCGCAGCAAGACCCGGCCTTCCGGCATAAACTCGGTGCCGTAACGTACCAGGCCAATATCTTTGAGTTCCGCATCAATAGCGTAGCGCAGTTCACCCGGTTGTTTTTGTTCTTGCATAACCACCCGGATACTTTTCAGTCGCGGCTCATATTTCAGTAATACCGATGACAGGGAACTCATCAGTTGATGCGCGGTACCCGGCATTCCCTGCAAGATTTGGGTCATATCCGGTAGACCGTAATCAGGCAGATGGGCAAGCGTACCGGCACGGCAACTGAGAATACGTTGCATATTGTCCAGTACTGACAGAATCACCTGGTTTTCTTCGCTTACCTGCTGAAGATCCAGACCACCGCTAAAGTTGCCACAGAGGGTATCGTAGAGTGAAGGCCGGGGCATATTATTTATCCTTACGCAGTATCATCAGAGAATTATCACTGGCTTCAATAACGCAAGCCTTAAATAAACGGGTTGTCGCCATGTGTTCCTGCCCTGTTGCTGCTTTATCATCACTCCGGGTTAATTCGTTCATAGATGTGATTTTTCCTGATAAATTTTAGCTGCATAAAACAGCGGCGCGGGCCGGATCAAGGGATATCAGCCCTGCCAGCAGATGATCCATTTCTGGCTGCAGGCGGGTTTTATCACTTTCGCTGCGCCCGGCTTTCATACGTAATAACTTCAGATGCCGCGCCCGTACTTCAAATAACAGCTCCGGTTCCCATTGCACCAGGGTCACCGCCTCTGCCTGGGAATCCAGTTCGCAGAGCAGATGGGTCGCCAGCTCATTTTTGCCATACTGCTCGGCAATACGCGCTTTGAGTAAACGCAGCAGCCATTTTTGACGACGCGTGACCACGCCCGGGCGATGCTGTAGCCAGCTCAGAGCAGCCTCAGGGCCTTCACTGTCTGCGAGGGATATCGCCTCAGACTCCAGTTGCAATATATCGCTGTCAGCATGGTTATTGGGGGTACTGACCGTCTCACTGCGCCATTCGCCTGGATTATCCATTATCTGCTGCTTTATCCAGTTCTGGGTCACTTCATCGGCAAAGGGGGTGCCATCATTAAAGGCCAGGGTTTCGAGCCCCTGTAAACGGGTCAGTAATCCTTTCAGGTCAGCGGCAATAATATCGGCCAGGGCACTCTTGCCCTGTTTCACCAGGCTCTGGTGCACATACCACTGTAGATCCAGCCACAGATGGTTGGCGCCACGGGAAAACAGACTGTCTGCCTGCTCCAGAATTTCACCCCAGTTCTGCTGCAGATAGAGACGTTTAAGCAACGCCCGCTGATCCGCTTTTGGCGGTTCAATACGCGTACGGCCATCGCTCGCCATCATCGGCAACTCCTGGAGCGTGTCATGGCGCAGACTTTTCATCAGATGATGGGCCGCCAGCCAGCCATCGGGCTGTTCCCGCAGGAAGGTTGCCAGCATGCGCCCCTGAGTCAGAAGATCCTGCCCGGAGGTGACACGGCTCAATTCCGGGGTCGGCTGTGAAGACGCGGCATGCACGGGCGTATTTTCACTGGCGTTTTGCGGCACCACCGCATCCACGCCCCCGGCTCTCATCAGGCGGGTGCTCAGCGCACTGTACAAACCGCCCAGTTGGGGCTGGGTCTCTTCCGTCTCCTGCTCTGCCTGTTGCGCCATCAGCAACAGCGCGCCAACGGTACGCAGCGCCTGCTCTCTGACCACTTCCGGGTACAGGGACAGGCTGTCAACCATGCGGGAACCCGCCAGCCATTCGAGCGCCGCCTTGCGGCTACGCGCTCGCTGGGGATGAAGCGAAGCCCCAAAACGCCCCATCAGCCCGATCAGCAGTTCCAGTCCGTCAGCCAGCCCGCTTTCACCCTCGCGATGAAGTTTGGCCCAGCAGTAATACGTCGCCACGCGAATATCTTTCGCCCGGGTCGTCAGCAGTTTTTCTGCCAGGTTACAAATAAGGTCAGTATCCGCTCCGGAGAGTTTATTCACCTCTTCGCGCATCTGCTGGAAATCATCCTCGTAGCCGGGATCTTCTCCGACCGCTGAGTCGCCGGGAATGGGGAGCAACCAGTTATCCCATAATGCCACCCGTTCCTGGGTGTGTTGTAGCAGCGCGCCTTGTTCTGTTTTACAGGCACTCAGTAAAGCCTGAAGGGATGACATCAGTACACCTCCTGTGCATCATCATAAAGTCTGTTTTAGCATTCAGCGCCGTATCAATGCTGAAGACAGTTTCTTGTTAAAAAATCAAACAGGTCATTGTTCACGTTGTTACTCGCGACAGACGTTCCGCTACGGCAACAACGCTAAAATCAGTTCAAAGAACGTGTTTTCATCAAATCTCTGCCCGGCCCGGGGTAAGGTATCGGGGGGAGTAAAAACCCAGTCGCCGATGATATTTCCTGAACGCATAAACAGACGTCCCAGAGGTGTCACGTGCCCTGCCATATGGAGAGTCACCTCCACACAACCCGTCACACCCTGGCCGTAGAGATATAACGGCATAAATCTGACTGCCCGCTCTTCATAACGCAGAACTACCCCGGAAATATGAAAGGTTCCGCCCTCGACCAGCAGGTCTGTGACAGAGATCGCCTGCGTTTCAGGCGTCAGCCCGGTACCTTGCAGCCATTCATCCATTGTCTGCTGTAACTGCTCCATTCGCAGGGCAAATGCCGCAATATCAGCCTGACTCTTATTGTGAGCCGGGACAGGAGCAGGATGTCTGGCCTGTAATTTTTTGAGGAACTGCGATTTTATTGACATGGAATTTCTGGTCTCAGGTGCAGGTTAAGGTATCGGGAGAGTATGGGTTTTTGAGCTGCCGGACGAAAACCCATGCTTCAAGTATAGATGCACCCGCAATTAAGAAGACGCGGTATATTATCGGGCATCGACGGAGCCGCGGGTTTTCGCCACGGCTCGGTTCAAAGGAAAGATGATTAGTCTTTGAGCGGTTGCAGGGTCAGCTGGTTGTTGCCTGCTTCAATGATGCGCGGTTTATCCGGGTCCAGCTCTTCACGTTTAATCACCAGCTTCCAGGTATTACTGACCAGGTCAGGGTGGCGGAACATTCCTGCCACCGCTACAAACTGGGTCTTTTCTTCCATTGGCATATCAAGGTTCACATCTCCCCCTGGTTTCAGGATGACATCCCGACTGGAAAGCAAGTCGGCTTTCAGGTTTATTTCCCCTTCCTGGAGCAGCTGCTGATAGACCAGTCTGTCGAACGCTTTACTATCTTTTAGCTGATACACCCGGATCACCACCGACTCAGAAAGGGAGTTGCTCTCCCGGGCGTCGGTATTCAGCGCTTCACGTGCGGTAAAATCCAGATGCAGTACCTTAATATTCTTGTAAAACACAGCATTGAAGGCTGATTTGGTTCCTTCGCTGACTTTCTGCGTCACCCCGCAGCCCGCCAGGCTGAATGCCAGCAATGGTAAGATCCAGCGCGCAGTTTTAGTTAAACTTGTACGTAACACGTCGGTTTCCTTGTTGTGGTTTCGCAGGCGCAAGCCCGCTGTAGTCACCCAGTTCTGAGGTAAAAGTCTGAGGAATATCATCCGGAAGGTCATCGCCCTCCCCTCCCAGTACCCCATTCATCCCCAGCCAGAAGGCTCCCTCCCCCAGGGGCGGTGCCACCAGCAACCGGGTAGCGGTCGTCAGGGTTATCCTGGCCTTAAATCGCCAGCCCAGGTATACCCGCAGCATCACCAGAAAGTCCTGATACAACAGGCCATTTGGCTTCCAGCCCTGTGCTTCCTGCGGGTTATCCGTTGTCAGGGCTATCAGCAACTGGCTGTTGGCATCCATCGCTTCATCGCCCAGGGGGGTATTGCCGTCCAGTAAAAAATCCTCATCACCATAAAAACCCAGTGGATGACTGACAGTCACCGGGCGCAGGCAGTACGGACTCACCCTGACCGTGGTCTCCGGTGCCAGCAGCGTGACCAGTGCCTGCATGCCTTCCTGGGTTTTGCCCGGCAGGTGCAGTACACCCAGCAGTGCCAGGAAGCGCGACACCGGCGTATCGATATGGTTAGCTATCCCGGGAATACCCAGCCCCACCAGCCCCAGCAGTGACTGGGAAATCTCGTCGTTCCCCCCGGCTTCAAAGGTGGCCGGGAAGGAGTATTTACGCCAGATACGGTAAAACTGCGTCAGAATACGGTGGCTGAAAATATCCAGAAACCCTTGTAACGCCTCGTGCCCTTCCCGCCGCTGGGAGATATCATCGAGATAGGCGGTGGGTAACGGGGAATCAACGCCGTACAGCCCCATAAACCTGGTGCGGATAACCGGTGGTTTGCTGCTATCGTTTTCGTCGTATTCAACGCCTTTCAGTTCACTGGCCGGAAACCCCATTCCCGGATGCGGCGCAAAGCGCACCGGATCGTCAGCAGGATGGCTGGTAGCGCCTATCAGTGGTTTATCCGGGTTGCGTTTTTCCAGCAGCTGACATAAACGGTAAAAGTTAATGCGCTGGAGGTCAGCTTCCAGCCGCGGAGTCAGCCGGGAATACGGCGGTTGTGCTTCTCTTCCCATTCCAGACGCTCCCCTGTCGGTTGCAGAATAATAATCAGGCGATTAAACAGATAAATATCGGTGTAGAGCGCAAAGAAGCGGCTCAGCATTTCACCGAACAGACAGATATCGCCTTTTCCGGCAAAACCATGACTGTCGAGAGTGATTTCAATCTGGACGCCACGAACCAGATACCCCTGCTCAAAACGTTCGGTTTCGCTGTGCTTTACGTCAATAATCGCTTCCAGACGGCGACGGTTCATTTCGCTGTCGGTCCATTCATACAGCGCCAGCGTGCCGCGCAGCACATCGGCGTTATCCATCATCGACAGAAAACTGCTGCCGAGATGGCTCAGTACACGCCAGTGAAAACGGTCCTGGGCCGGCGGATAACAGGGGAGCGTTGGCATACACAGGTTACGTACAGCAATACTGGTTGAGGTCGTTTTCACCACGGTATCAAGCACCGTGCTTTGCAGCGTCCGCCGCGGCAACTGACCGTTAGTCCCGGTCAGCGTCATGGAGAGGCTTTCATCTTCCGGTACGGTGTGGTTATCAAAGGCTTCGCCGCCAAGGATAAGCCAGGTGTTATACAGCCCTGACGGGCCACGCCGTACGCGGGTATGGTAGTAATATTCCGGGGCCTGATGGCGCATCATCCCGCCTTTGTGGCGGAAACTCGAAAAAGGCACGTAAATGTGCTGGCTGGATGACATCACCGAATCGACGGAGTAGATCTCGGTATGTCCGTCCTGAACACGCATCGGGCGCAGCAAATACTCGGTCTGGAGCGAGTTCAGCGTCAGCGGATCGGACTCCAGCGGGAACAGGTTGATCACCGGCACGCAGTTCAGGCGCAAATGCTTTTCGGTAAAGCTGAAGTCATATTCCCAGCGTTCAGCCAGTATCACGTCAATTTCAAACCAGGGAAGCTCGGCCGGAAAGTCCACCGTTTCCAGGCCGCGCAGGCCGGTAAACATAAATTTTTCACGGAAAGTGAAATACTCCAGCAACAGCTGGTAGCCACTGAAACTGCTGCTTCCTTTCGGCCACAGGTCATCGTTATCGCCAAATCCCAGCGCGGTGAAATACCCGTCCAGTGGCCTGTTGTCCACCTCCCCCGGCAGCCGCAGTCGCAGGTGCGAGGTGTTCATGGTAAAGGCTTCATGCATCGCGCAGGCCAGCGGCGCGTCGGCATTCAGATAAAAAGGAATATGGCTGAGATCGATACGGGTCCAGTCCGCAAGACTGCTGCAGTTAAAACGCAATGTAATCACCGATCGACCATCAGGATCGGTGGATAAACTGGCACGTTCAAGCGCCAGCGGCTGAAGGCCAATCTCTTTGGTGGTGGTGTAGCGGCAGCGCGTACCTTTCTCCCCCATCGGCCGGGAAAGGACTTCAAAACCTTTGGTGATACGCATCGGTTCTTTCATTTCCGGCCAGTCCGGGGTGAATTCCACCACCGACATCGACGGAATGGTGCGCAGATAGTGCGGCCACAACAGGCTGACCAGCCCTTCGGTCAGTTCCGGCAGGTCATCGTCCAGTTTTTCGCGCAGCCTTCCCATCAGAAAGGCAAAGCCCTCGAACAGGCGTTCCACGTAGGGGTCACGCGCGCCCGCTTTATCAAGATTGAGCATTGCCGCCTGTTCCGGATGCGCGCGGGCAAATTCCTCGCCAGCTTCCAGCAGATAACGCATTTCAGCGTCGTAATAGCGTAGAGTTAAGTCGTCCATAAAAACCCAAATGTTATATTCTGATTATCCCCGCCATACTTCAAGTTGCCAGGGTATTGCCGTGATGAGGACAGCCGAATCACAAGTTTATCTGTGCTCATCGACGGGCCAGACCAGGCACCTACAAGCAACTCGCGTTATTTTGGGTATAGCAGCTAGCTACCAGCGAAAAAATAAAATGTTATGCCTCATAACTGCGTTCGCTATGAGACGGGATAAGCATTGCGGCACACGGACAGCTGCTTTTACTGTGCAAGGAGCCGGCATATTTGCGACCATTCACATTGTTTTGCGGAATGCCTCCAATAATTTTATAAATACCCGAATGTCTTCCACAGGTCACACTGTCCTGCTCACGCGAAACAGGGATCCCCGCGAGGGTATTTTTCGAATCGCCTTCCAGAATTGTTCCGCCGCAGGCGGTTTTATCGCCCTGCACCAGGTAATAACCTTTCACCGTTTATCCTCCTCATTGCAAAATTTAATGCGGGTTAACTGCACAATACCACCTGCTGACCAGAGCGAACTTTATCCGAACGCTCCGAAGCAGCATCGGTCTTTGCAGGCCGTTATCCGGCTTTGCAGGGGTCATTCTTCTGTTTCTTCATACATGTCACTGTTTTTTGTATTGCTCATCAGCGCCTGAGCCGCGGCGGCGCTGTCCACGATAAAGATCTGATTTGGCAGCGTGAATCCGCGCAGTTCCAGCAGGGCCAGCGGGCCATTGCCCAACTGCGAGCGCAGAACCCACTGCAGGGTTTGGCCGTCCGGTGTGGTGAAACTCAGCATCCACTGACTGCGGTCAATTCGCTGACGTTTAGCCAGCTCCAGCCAGCGAATAAAACCCCAGGTGCCACTATAATCACCAAACAGACGTGTTCCGGCCTTGATACTGTGCCAGGTCAGCAGGGTGCCGGGTTTAAAGGTGTCCCCCGGCCAGCGGAAGCTCTGCCAGTCGGCCATTTGGTTAAAGTAGTGCAGCTTTTGTCCGTCAATGGTCAGCCGGGTTTCCACCACCTGTGCTGTCGGGCGCGCCTGCAGTTCAAAACTTATTCCCTGGCTGCCATCGGTAAAAAGGATGTCCGATAACAGGCTGAGCTGATTAACCGCTTTAAGAAAAGCAGGATTAAAGGTCAGTCCCTGGCTGTGGGTGTTATCCGGCACCCACTGGCTGCCTTCTTTATGCAGCACACCCCGCAGTTCCGTGGTCAGGAAGCGATCAATACGGCCGCTGTCTTTACGAATAAACTCGGCCAGCATCGGCAGGGAGGCTTCGCTTTTACTGGCCGCAAACGGGAAACGACCATCAAAGGCGGTGTTCCAGTTCGCCACCACTGAGCGGCTCCATTTGTCATTAAGGCTCGCGGCTGAAGGCTGTAAAACCGTTTCCCAGGCCTGGGTCAGTGGCTGTACAAACATCGTGTTACCAAAACCACTCCACTCTTCCCCAAGGCTGGCGGCCATCAGGCTGCCATATTGCTGGGTGTCAGTCAGATCCACGCTTCTCCCCTGAAAGACGGTCTGAGCCAGGGTTTGCATCATCTCCTGCGGATCGGAAGCGTTCGCCACCTGCTGCAGGCGCAGACGCACGCGGGTGATACGGGTTAAATAGGTCTGCAGGCTGAGCGAGTTATCCGCAGAGACCAGGCTACTGGTCGTATTTTTCCCCATCAGCGTCAGTAAAGGACCAAAGGTTTCATCCAGCGGGCCTTGCGGGCCTGACACCGACTGGTCAATCACCGGCTTATCTTTCCCGCCCACCAGGTCTCTGGCTGATTTGATTATCGAGTCCGACAGGGCTTCGTTGCGCTGCCCGGTTTGTCCCTGCCAGGCAAGGGTATTCATCAGTGCAATCAGAGGGGACTGACGCACATCACTCATCAGGGTCAGCTGGTCCGTGACATCCGCAATATTGTGCGCCGGATTAAGTCGCAGGCTGTTAAGGAAAGAGAGCCAGCTGCCGGCAAAATCGATAAAGTAACGCCGGGTCAGACGCTCTTTTAATGCCTCCGGGGATAAGTCCGCAGATACCGTCTGGAAGGAGTCGCTCAGTACCCAGTCGATTTCATCCTTACGTGAGTGAGCCGCCTTCTCTATCGCCTGCTGAATACCGCCTTCCCACGCCTGACGGGTGAACATGCCCGGCACCACTTCAGCGGTGGAAAACAGGCGACGGGCATCGGTGCCACTGGCCATATCCTCGAGGGTGACATCCGCAAAATTACGGCGTACGGATTTGAGCATATTCTCATACAGCGTGCTTTCCGCATTGCGACGGCCTATCTGCTGCAATAACACCTGACGACTCTGGCTGACTAACTGGGCGTCCGGGGTGATACTCCACGCGGACTGTTGCGGTAGCTCATTGATATAGAATGCCCATAAATCCGGCGCAAGACTCTGCCACAGCCCGTCTGAAATACCCGGTCTGGAGGGCTGAACCGCTTTCATTGTCCGGGCGTAGAATGCGCCATCCACTTTGTCGTGGCGCGACATCATCAGCCAGGCTTTCAGCTGGTCATAGCCCTGCTTCACCTGTTTCTGGCGCTGATCACTGTTGGGGGGCGAATTCACCAGGGCGCTGAGTTGTTGCGACAGGGCTACACTGGCCGGATCGCGGATCAGGCGGTTATTGACAATGCCATACCAGGGCAGCATGGCGTCAAGCAACTGCCGGTTATGATCAAGACCAAAGCGCTGATACCAGGGCGCGCCTTCCTGAACATAATGCTGCAGGCGACCGGCATCATTACGCAGGTCATGCAATGCCGTGAGTTTTTCATCTGAAACGGCAGAGTTTTCCCTCAGTTCGCTGGCTTTTGCCGCCACCGAGGTTATCTGGTTGTAGTTCAGCGCAAAGGAAAGCAGCATACCTGCCCCCCAGATACCGGCCACGGCCATTATGCCCCAGGCAAGCGTTCGCTCCCAGGCCATACCGACCCGGCGGCCATGTATACGGGAGCAGTCATCCACAATACCCTGCCAGGTCACGGGCAGCGTCAGGGCGTGGCGCTGTGATGGGGCAATATACTGCTCGGCATCAGCCGGAGCAGGCGTAAAGGTGCGCTCAAATGGGTTAGCGGTGCTTTTCTCCGCCAGGCTGAATACCAGACCACGCAAAGGAACACGCAGCTGGGAGGCCGATAACCAGGGAGCCAGCTGCTGGCTCCAGCGCAAAATACCGCCTGTTTTCAGGTACTGACCCAGGCGTAGCAGAAAGTCATGGCGGCTATTCTCCACCATCTGCATCACACCCTGCTCTTTCAGGGCAGGCAGCATCCGTTCAAGCTGACGGGGGATATCCTCAGCCTGGGCCCGCAGCGGGAACTGTGCCCCCACCACTTGCTCTGTACGCTCCGCCTGCGACCAGCTGCTGTTGCACAGCTGCCACAGCCAGACAGGGGCGGAATAGCCCAGCAGTTCACTGATTTTTTCCAGCCCACGCAGGTCGTTATCGCTAACTTGTGGCGTTAAGTTAAGCGATTCGGGGATCACCCGAACAATGCCATCCAGCGGACGACCCCGGCGCAGTTTACGCAGGGCGGTGTATTTTTCCTTGTCCGGTTCAGTGGACAGGCTGCCGCCATAAATCAGTACGGTGCGGTTACCCTCAAGCCACTGCTGCTGTTGCAGACCCGGAACTAATTGTTCGATGGCGGTTTCATCGCCGGTTATCAGTAACAGACGGACTTTGCGGCGCCAGAAGAAGTTGTAACGACTGTGCAGGTGGGCTTTAATCATTGAAAATTCGGTCTGGACTGCACTTTCAGTTTTTGTTTCTTTGGCTGGAGTCGGGACATCGTCGCCTAATGTCCTCTGTACTTCCCTGTCAAAACTCTTTTTTCCTGATGTCCGGGTACTAAAGAACATCAACAATAAGCATATAGTCAGCACTCCGGTACCCACGCACAAACTGATGAGCCAAGTTTTACGCTCCGGGGTATCCGGCTGTAATCCCAGCAGTAGCGGATACTGCCAAGTCAGCAAAAACATTACCGCGCAACCCAACAAAATAGTGATGCTTACGGCCCAGAACCAGAATTCTGATTTTTTCATCAATACAAAAATATGCTTCACGAATTATTCTCCTTGCGGTAAAGAAGCATGAGGGGATATCACGGTACTCCAGACAACATCACTGTTCTGCTCACCACTGATAATCATGTGCGCTGCGGGTGTATTCCTGATGAGTTGAGCTGCTGCAGTGATCGCCAGCCAAGGGGCTGTACAACCAGGATAGCCCAGGTAGCGGTTAAAGTCGTGCAGACCCACGTTCTGAGAAATATGGTCCAACGGCGGCTTGCCTTGGACAACAAACACACTGGTTCTGGCGTCACTGGTTTCATTAATGCCAGATAACCAGAGATGTTCAATCGCATTCGGTGACAGAGGAACCCAGTCTGCTGCTTGTAGCACGCCCTCTTGCAGCGCATTAGCATTCATCGCAGATGCTTCCGGACGATGTAGTAATGCATAGGGTATCAACGTTTTTTGGGTTAATTGATTCCCCAGCAACAAACCCACCACAGCCTCAGCAGTCATATCAGGCTCTTCCGGGGCTATCTGCAAGGCGATAACCAGCAATACTGTGTTTTCGTTAATACGATAATCAAGCCAGCGATCAACAGCCTCCAGCCCCTGCCCACTAACAAACTCGATAGGTTGCTCCATACCATACTTCTGCCAAACCTGGAGCCAGATAGTTTTAATTTCTGCCTCTGGTAAAGAAGAAGAAGATTCAAGCAAAATCGCGACAGGGTTATCTGCCGGCAGTGTTAAAAGTGACACAGAGATCTTTTGTAACAATGCGCTGAACGCTGTAACCACAACAGACGCGATTGGAATACCTTCCGCCGCAGGCAAACGACTGTGGCGAATATTATCTCCTCCTCCCCAACTCGTCTGTGGAAATAACACGTTGAGATTACGCTGTAACGACTCTGCAATAGTCGTCAGCCGCAAGTCGGTTGTATGAGCCGTAATACATTCAGCCGACAAGATCTGTAGCGCCCGCCGCCCACGACGGACCTGCTTTAAAATATATTGTTCGCGACGCCTGTCATATGCATTGGCTCTGATATGACGGAGCACAAATACGGACATAAAGAAAGAAGCAACAATGCCCCATCCCCCTAATGGAACCCCGATAGCAAGCCACCAGAATCTATCATTATCGATGTATTTTCCCAGTAAACGCATTAGTAGTATCCCAATGGTTACTATACAAACCAAAACAGCAATCCAGCGTAATAGCTTCGGCGGGCTTGGACGCGCTGAAGGGCCTGGAATATCTTTTATTTTTACTGGCATGAGGCGCTCGAATTAATTAGTAATATCATATATGAAAATAATAACATAATAGAAAATCAACATTTATTTGATATATAAAAAAGGATCTCATTCCCAGTCATATTTTAATAACAGAAAAATATTCCTTATCCAATTTTAAGACTATATTTTCCTCTAACCACAATAATATTATTTATGAATTGATAATCATATTTTGGATGTTTTTCATTCAGGTGCCGTTCTGGATTCTCTGTCCAGGGCTTCCGGCCAGAGTGACTTTGCCTTTTTTTGAGGTCTGCCATCA
>NZ_CANMLV010000042.1 GCF_947498825.1 uncultured Cedecea sp.
AGCAAAAAGGCGCCTTTAGGGCGCCTTTCTACATTGGTGGGTCGTGCAGGATTCGAACCTGCGACCAATTGATTAAAAGTCAACTGCTCTACCAACTGAGCTAACGACCCGCACTTGCGGTGTACATCATGATATTTCGTAATTGGTGTGTTGTGCAGGATGATTCGGCCTTTGGCCTCACCCTTCAGGTCGTTGCTAAAGCAACGCTGTTTCGCTTTCGCTCCACTCGAACCTGCTGCAGGTTCAAACCCTACACGAAAAACACCCTGTATCATTTTAAATTGGTGGATCGTGCAGGATGATTCGGCCTTTGGCCTCACCCTTCGGGCCGTTGCTAAAGCAACGTTGTTTCGCTTTCGCTCCACTCGAACCTGCTACAGGTTCGAACCCTACACGAAAAACACCGTGTATCATTCTAAATTGGTGGGTCGTGCAGGATTCGAACCTGCGACCAATTGATTAAAAGTCAACTGCTCTACCAACTGAGCTAACGACCCTGATTTACGAAATACTGTGTTGCTAAACTAAAACAGGTGGGTCGTGCAGGATGATTCGGCCTTTGGCCTCACCCTTCGGGTCGTTGCTAAAGCAACGTTGTTTCGCTTTCGCTCCACTCGAACCTGCTACAGGTTCGAACCCTACACGAAAAACACCGTGTACCATACTAAATTGGTGGGTCGTGCAGGATGATTCGGCCTTTGGCCTCACCCTTCGGGTCGTTGCTAAAGCAACGCTGTTTCGCTTTCGCTCCACTCGAACCTGCTACAGGTTCGAACCCTACACGAAAAACACCGTGTACCATACTAAATTGGTGGGTCGTGCAGGATTCGAACCTGCGACCAATTGATTAAAAGTCAACTGCTCTACCAACTGAGCTAACGACCCATTTTAGTATGTATTCCAGGTAGTAACATCATCCCTGGGCAACGGCGGCATATATTACTGCTTTAAGAATTTGACGCAACAAATATTTCGACTTAAATCACACAACTGCTGGCTTTTCATGCGGCACGACCAGAAAAACAACAATTCCTGGTCAGGACGCAAACACTATAAGCCGGTTAAACGCTTCTGCGCTTGTTTAGCACCGTCACTACCTGGATACTGTTTAACAACCTGCTGATAGACCGCTTTAGCTTTAGCCTTCTCGCCTTTGTCCTGCATGATAATGCCGACCTTTAACATGGCGTCAGAAGCTTTAGGAGATTTAGGGTAGTTTTTTACTACAGACGCGAAGTAAAACGTCGCATCATCTCTTTTACCCTTATTATAATTCAGCTGACCGAGCCAGTAATTCGCATTAGGCAAATAGGTTGAGTCCGGATAAGCCTTTATGAAATTCTGGAAAGCAGTGATAGCTTCATCCTGACGAGCGTTATCACGCATCAGAGCTATCGCTGCGTTATAGTCACTGTTGGCATCGCTTCCCTGAACGGCGACAGCTGGAGCTGTTGCTGCCGCGTTCTGGTCAGGCGTTGCCGTTGTTGCTGAGTTAGCGCTGGTATCTGCTGCCGTATTGCCATTACTCAGACCGTCTATCTGCAACATAATACTTTTTTGACGCTCAACAACTTGGTTCAGCTGGTACTGGCTTTCCTGAATCTGCCCCCGCAGGACATCGATATCATTCTGGCTAGCAGACAGCTGCTGTTGAAACTGAGTCAAAAGCTGGCTATGAGCATTAGAAATACGCTCAAGTTGGGTGACACGGTCATCGACCGAGCCTGAGCCGACACTACTGATTGGCGCTTGTGCAATAGCGGCCCATGGAGCCGCTATGCCAACCAGTAGCGGCAGACTCAACAAGTGAGTTCTGAGGCTACCAATCATGTGATGCTCTTAGTAAACCAGTACGGCACGACGGTTTTTAGCGTAAGCCGCTTCGTCATGACCCAGTACTGCAGGTTTTTCTTTACCGTAAGAAACGATGGAGATCTGGTCTGCAGAAACGCCTCTACCTTGCAGGTACATTTTAACAGCGTTAGCACGACGTTCGCCCAGGGAGATGTTGTACTCTGGGGTACCGCGCTCATCCGCATGACCTTCTACGGTCACTTTGTATGATGGATTGCTACGCAGGAAGTTAGCGTGGGAGTCCAGCATGTTCGCAAACTCCGGGCTCACGTCATATTTGTCGAGACCGAAGTAAACGATGTTGTTCTGCTGCAATTGTTGCATCTGCAGACGAGCTTGCTCGTCAGAAGACATGCTGCCGTTACTCATACCAGTGCCGGCACCCAACATACCTTCACCGCTTTGATCATTGTTGGCGCTCTTGTTAGAAGAACATGCCGCAATGGCCATAACCGGCAGAGCAATAAGCAGCCCTTTCAGCACTTTATTCAGTTGCATTTCTTTGATCCTTTAATAATCAATTTATTGTTATCACTGATACGGCGACCAGGCAGGGAATTTGACCTGTCCATCAGTTGCCGGAAGACGCGCTTTGAAACGCCCATCTGTTGAAACCAAATTCAGCACGGAACCCATTCCTTGAGAGGAACTGTAGATTACCATTGTGCCGTTAGGGGCCAAGCTCGGCGTTTCGTCCAGGAACGTCGACGTTAAATTCATCACGCCACCCGTCTCCAGATCTTGTTTGGCGATATGTTGCTGTCCGCTGTTTGTGCTGACCATCACCATTAATTTGCCATCGGAACTCACATCAGCATTCTGATTCTGAGCACCTTCCCACGTCAGACGCTGTGCGCTTCCGCCGTTGATATTAATTTTATAGACTTGTGGACGACCTGACTGACCTGAAGTATAGGCCAGATTCTGGCTATCCGGGAACCATGATGGCTCAGTATTGCTGCTACGATCGTTGGTAATCTGACGAATTTGCCCGGAGTTAAGATCCATCACATAAATGTTCAGAGTACCGGTTTTCGACAGTGCGAATGCCAGTTTGCTGCCATCTGGAGAAAACGCAGGTGCCCCGTTATGCTGCGGGAATGAAGCAACCTGGCGGATAGCAGTGGTGTTCAGATCCTGAATAACCAGCGCAGAACGACCGCTTTCAAAAGTCACATAAGCCAGTTTGCGGCCATCCGGAGACCAGGCAGGTGACATCAGTGGCTGAGGCGAACGGTGGACCGTAAACTGATTGTAGCCATCGTAGTCAGAAACACGCAACTCATACGGGAACTGGCCTCCGTTGGTTTTCACCACATAAGCGATACGGGTGCGGAATGCGCCCTTAATCCCTGTCATTTTTTCAAATACGATATCGCTCGCACTATGAGCAGCAAGGCGGAGCAATTTTTTATCGACTTTGTAAGCGTTCTGAGCCAGAACAGTTCCCGGTGCACCCACAGTGTCGACTAACTGATAAGCAACAGTATAGCTGCCATCTGGGTTTGCGGTTAATTGCCCGACAACAACAGCATCAACGCCAACAGCACTCCAGAGAGCAGGTTGAACCTCCCCCACTGAGCCCGGCTGCTGTGGTAAACGTGCCGTTGCCAGCGGATTAAATTTACCACTGTTACGTAAGTCTGCCGCGACAATACCGGCGATATCTTCAGGTACGGCACCCGTGCCATTCCATTGGAAAGGAACAACGCCAATAGGACGACCAGAGTCAACCCCTTCGGTTATCTCGATACGTACTTCTGCATGCAACACCGTTGCCCACAGCATTAAGAAACCCAACGCTACACGTAATGCCTGCTTCATCATATCTCCCTTATCCAGGTAGTTTACCCGCGATAATCTAGCAGAATGTCAAAAAGTTTCTGACTCCTGTCCTTTAAACCTGGTAACTTTTCTCAGTTATGCGAGAAAAACGTTTACTACAGCTTAAAGTCAAGAGGTACATTTTTAAATACTTCATAAATGGCCGTACTCGGAGGCTTAGGCAGCTTCGCCTGTCGGGCAGCCACAAGAGCAGCCTGACATAACGCAGGATCGCCACCTTCAGATTTAATATCCAGTAACAAACCATCCGGAGCCATTCTTATCCGTAAAGTACAGGTTTTGCCAGCATAGGACGAGCTATCATAAAGTCTGCTCTGAATAGCGGCTTTTATTTGTCCCGCATAACCATCAATTTCAGCCTTAGACGGTCCACTACTTTTACCAGCTCCAGCGGAAGATGCAGCTTTTCCTGGTGCTCCGCTACCCGTTTTCGGCGCATTCTTATCCGAACTTAAGTCACCGATAAGATCGCCAACCCCTTCAGCCTGTTCTTTCTCCGCAGCGGCTTTCTCTGCGTCAGCCTTTTTCTTATCTGCTGCAGCTTTTGCCGCAGCAGCTTTCTCCGCGTCAGCCTTTTTCTTATCTGCTGCAGCTTTTGCCGCAGCGGCAGCTTTTTCAGCAGCGGCCTTTTCCGCGGCAGCAGCTTTTGCAGCCTCGGCTTTTTCAGCGGCGGCCTTTTCAGCAGCAGCTTGTTTCGCGGCTTCTGCGGCGGCGGCTTTCTTAGCAGCTTCTTCAGCTGCTTTTTTCTGTTCATCCGCGGCGGCTTTTTTCGCCGCTTCGGCTGCCGCTTTTGCATCTGCCGCAGCTTTCGCTGCCGCTTCAGCTTGTGCTTTAGCAGCTGCATCAGCCTGGGCTTTCGCTTCAGCCTGCGCTTTTGCTGCTGCGGCTTCCGCCTGTTTCTGTTGTTCCTGAGCCTGCTTAGCAGCCTCTTCGGCTTGTTTTTGCTGCTCGGCTTGCTGTTTAGTCCGTTGCTCTGCTGCCAGACGTTCTTTTTCCAGTTCTTTCAGACGCTTTTGTTCAGCAGCCTGTTTTTCCCGAAGCTCTTCCGCCTGTCGCTGAGCCTGTTTTTCTTGCTGCTCAGCTTTACGTTTACTGTCAGTCTGCTGTTGCTGTTGTCGATTGTAATTTTGAACTATAGCACCAGGATCGACCATAACGGCGTCGATAGACGACCCGCCACCGCTGGCAGATGTATCAATATATTCATCAAACGAGCTCCAGATCAGCAGCGCTATCAATAAGATATGAAACGCGACTGACCAGGATAGCGATCGTTTAAATTTAGCGTTTTCTTCAGTTGCCTTTGACACTATCGATATCCAAACGTTATACGCAAGATGGATCAGATGGGTTGAGTCATCAAACCAACGGACTTAACGCCTGCCTGATGCAACAGATTTAGCGCTTTGATAATTTCGTCATACGGAACTTCTTTCGCCCCGCCAATCAAAAACACAGTTTTCGGATTAGCTTCTAAGCGTTGTTGAACTTCGGCAACAACCTGCTCGGCTGGTAGCTGCTCCATACGATCTTTTTCAACCACAATGCTGTACTGCCCAATACCCGAAACTTCAATAATAACGGGTGGATTTTCGTTAGTACTCACAGTCTGAGAGTCTGTCGCATCCGGCAGATCGACTTCAACACTTTGCGTGATAATTGGTGTTGTTGCCATAAAAATAAGCAGCAATACCAGCAACACATCTAATAACGGAACAATATTGATTTCCGATTTTAGCTCACGACGACCACGTCTGACTCTGGCCATGACTTACCCCTTGTTACTGCTTTTCGCTGCTGGTAAAAGCCTGACGGTGCAGGATAGCCGTGAACTCTTCCATAAAGTTGTCGTAATTCAGTTCCAGCTTATTCACGCGCTGGTTAAGGCGGTTGTATGCCATTACCGCGGGAATTGCAGCGAACAAACCTATCGCTGTCGCGATCAGTGCTTCTGCGATACCAGGAGCAACCATCTGTAACGTGGCCTGTTTAGCCGCACCCAGTGCGATAAAGGCATGCATAATACCCCAGACAGTACCGAACAGACCGATATAAGGGCTTATCGAACCAACAGTACCAAGGAAAGGAATATGGGTTTCCAGGTTTTCCAGCTCACGGCTCATGGAAATACGCATAGCACGCGTGGCCCCATCAACCACCGCTTCTGGGGCATGAGTATTGGCTCGATGCAAACGGGCAAACTCTTTAAAACCAGAATAGAATATTTGCTCGCTACCGCCCAGGTTATCACGACGACCCTGACTTTCCTGGTACAGACGTGACAATTCAATACCAGACCAGAACTTGTCTTCAAACGCTTCTGCTTCACGGCTTGCAGCATTAAGGATACGCGTACGCTGAATAATGATTGCCCATGAGGCTATAGAAAAACCAATCAAAATCAACATGATGAGTTTGACCAGAAGGCTCGCCTTCAGGAACAAATCAAGAATATTCATGTCAGTCACTGCTTGAACTCCGCGACAATAGACTTGGGAAGCGCACGAGGCTTCATTAGGGATAAATCAACACAGACAATCAAAACCTCAGCCTGGTTGAGAACCTGATTTTCGGCGTTAACTATCCGCTGCGAAAACACCATTGAAGCGCCTCGCATCGATTTAACTTCACTTTGAATTTCGAGTAAATCGTCGAGTCGTGCTGGCGCAAGATACTCAACAGTCATTTTGCGCACCACAAAAGCCACATGCTCGGCTAGCAACATTTGTTGACTAAAACCTTGCTTACGCAGCATCTCAGTGCGTGCTCGTTCATAAAAAGCAATGTAACTGGCGTGATAAACAACACCACCGGCATCCGTGTCTTCGTAATAGACTCGTACCGGCCATGAAAATAGCGATGAACTCACAATACAATCCGGAAATACCATTAAACGCAGTTACTATACGCAAGAGAATGCGGCTTTGGAATGGGTTGAGATTAACGTTAAGTAAAAAATTATGAGCTGACAAAAACTCATAATTCTTTACTGAGAGGATCTGGCGGAAATATTATTAAGCGAAGAGCATAACCAATGCAGCAATCAGAACGATATCAGCCAGTAATGGGCAAAAAAAGGTCTGCCAGCGCAGTTTACGCGGACGAAATCCGACGCCATGTATGACGCCGGCACATATCGCCCACATCAAAGCATAACCATGCCAGATTTCAAATTCACTGGTCTTTGCTGCAAAACGGGTCGGATCCCAAAAGATCATACCCGCAAGCAGTAATGCCATCACTAAGGACAGGGCCCGTAAAGGGCCCTTGTCCATTACCGCATATAATTTTGCGATAATGGATTTCATTAGTGTTCTTCTTTTCCGTTTCCGGCCTTGCTGTCTTCTAACTGCTCAATTGCCAGAGCAGTGATAACACCAAATGCACAAGCCAGAAGCGTTCCCAGGATCCATGCAAAATACCACATAACTATCTCCTGATTAATACAAAGAGTGGGTGTTGCTTTCAATGTGCTCTTTAGTGATCCGACCAAACATTTTCCAGTAACACCAGATGGTGTAAGCCAGAATGATTGGAACGAAGATAATCGCAACATAGGTCATTACGTTCAGTGTCAGCTGACTCGAAGTCGCATCCCACATGGTCAGGCTCGCGTTCATCATAATGCTGGATGGCATAATGAATGGGAACATCGCAACGCCTGCAGTCAGGATCACACAAGCAATAGTCAGTGATGAGAACAGGAAAGCCATTGCCGGACGATTCAGACGAGACATCAGAATAGTCAACAGCGGTAACAGAACGCCCAGTGCAGGGATCACCCATAAGATTGGCGCATTATTAAAGTTTACCAGCCAGGCTCCCGCCTGCTGAGTCACTTCTTTAGTCAGTGGGTTAGACGGCGCTGTATGGTCCAGGACAGAAGTCACTACATAACCATCAATACCGTAGATAACCCAAACGCCAGCCAGAGCAAAAGCTACCATTGTCACCAGAGCTGAAATCTGCGCTGAAGCACGAGAGCGCAAGTTAAGCTCTCCAACAGTACGCATTTGCAGGTAGGTTGCGCCTTGAGCCAGAATCATAAACAAACTGACCACACCCGCTAACAGTGCAAACGGATTCAGCAACTGGAATAGGTTACCGGTATAGCTGATGCGCATATACTCATCAATAGAGAAAGGCACACCTTGCAGCAAGTTACCAAAAGCAACACCAATCACCAGAGGCGGAACAAAGCTACCAATGAAGATGCCCCAGTCCCACATACCACGCCAGCGGTTGTCTTCAATTTTGGAACGGTAATCAAAGCCAACCGGACGGAAGAACAGTGATGCCAGAACCAGAATCATCGCTGCATAAAAGCCGGAGAATGCAGTCGCATAAACTTGTGGCCAGGCGGCAAATAACGCACCACCCGCAGTGATAAGCCAGACCTGGTTACCATCCCAGTGTGGGGCGATAGAGTTTATCATGATACGTCTTTCGACATCGGTGCGGCCAATAACACGCGACAGCATACCGACACCCATATCAAAACCATCAGTGACAGCAAACCCTATTAGCAGAATGCCAACCAGCAGCCACCAAATAAAACGCAATATTTCGTAATCGATCATTTGAGAACTCCTGTCTTAGTGCGCCGTTTTAGAAGCCACTGTGGACTGCTCAAAGTGGTAACGACCTGTTTTCAGACTGCTCGGCCCAAGGCGTGCAAATTTGAACATCAGGAATAGCTCTGCAATCAGGAACAAGGTGTACAGACCACAAATCAGCGTGATAGAGAGGATAAGATCGCTTCTTTCCAGCGCTGAGTGCCCCATTACGGTTGGCAGAACTTCACCCACAACCCACGGCTGACGACCATATTCAGCGACAAACCAACCGGACTCAATGGCAATCCACGGCAGAGGAATACTGTAAAGCATAGCGCGCAGCAGCCATTTCTTCTCACCGATACGATTACGAATAACGCTCCAGAAGCAAACTGCAATAAGCACAAGCATCAGCAGCCCGCAAGCCACCATGATACGGAAAGCAAAGTACAGAGGCAGCACTTCAGGAATAGAGTCTTTTACCGCTGACTGAATTTGCTCTTCGGTTGCATCAGAGACATTCTCAGTATAGCGTTTAAGCAACAGGCCATAACCGAGGTCTTTTTTGATTTCGTTGAAGCTTTCACGTACAGCAGGATCAGCAGTACCGGTACGCAACTGCTCCAGCAGTTTATACGCGATCATCCCGTTACGGATACGTGCTTCATGCTGCACCATCAGCTCTTTCAGACCGGTGACTTGCTTGTCCAGAGAACGGGTAGCAATAATCCCGAGGGCATACGGAATTTCAATCGTGAAGCTGTTTGATTGTGTTTCCTGATTAGGAATTGCAAACAGATTGAAAGAGGCCGGAGCCGGCTGCGTTTCCCATTCAGCTTCAATTGCAGCCAGTTTGGTTTTCTGTACGTCACCGAGCTCATAACCAGAGTCATCGCCCAGAACCAGAACTGACAGAACCGCAGCCATACCGAAAGCGGAAGCAATAGCAAAAGAACGTTTTGCAAAAGCAACATCACGCCCTTTAAGCAAGTAGTAGGAACTGACGCCGAGAACAAACATTGCGCCGCAGGTATAGCCTGCTGCTACTGTATGAACGAACTTCACCTGAGCAACTGGGTTAAATACCAGTTCAGAGAAGCTCATCATTTCCATACGCATGGTTTCAAAATTGAAATCTGCCGCGATAGGGTTCTGCATCCAGCCGTTGGCTATCAGGATCCACAGTGCAGAGAAGTTTGAACCCAAAGCAACCAGCCAAGTCACACCCAAGTGCTGCACTTTGCTCAGACGATCCCAACCAAAGAAGAACAGACCGACAAAGGTTGACTCAAGGAAGAATGCCATCAGACCTTCAATGGCCAGAGGCGCACCGAAGATATCACCGACATAGTGAGAATAGTAAGACCAGTTAGTACCAAACTGGAATTCCATCGTCAGACCAGTAGCTACACCCAAAGCAAAGTTAATACCAAATAACTTGCCCCAGAATTTGGTCATATCTTTATAAATTTGCTTGCCAGACAAAACATATACCGTTTCCATGATGGCCAGCAGGAACGCCATACCCAGCGTCAGTGGCACAAAAAGGAAATGGTACATCGCGGTCAAGGCAAACTGTAATCGCGACAGTTCAACAATATCCAACATCTTGACTCCTTGCTCTTCGCATGAAGACTCCACACGTGGAACGAAAAACGCGCCACAACGCATGCCCTAATACAAATACATTTGCTTCCGCACACCCTTTGGAATCCGAAAATATTAAAAAACGGCTTCAAAGGTAAAGGTTACAAATACGTTAAAAAATAAATGAGACAGTTCGCAAATATATTACCCCGCAATGCCCTTACAATAAACAGGTATTCGCTGAATGTTTTTTGCGTTTCTAGACAATGTCTCATTTATAGATAAATTATCACTTTTTCGCCAGTTTGATCTAAGACATTTTCCAAATATTTATACCTTTGCAGGATTCTTTACTTATTGATCCAACTCAATTTAATAAGACTTGTTGATTATTTTGCACATTGATACTTATTGGTTACCTCAGTGTTAAAGAAGTGTATATTTAGTTTTATTTTATAGTGCGTAGTCGTTAATTAATAATCTGCAAGTTTATTTTTCAACTTAATCGAAATTTATATATTAAAAATGGATCACAAGATTTTGTTGTGGCAGAGACTTAAAATCGATACAGATGCTTTTCTAAAGCGTTCGGTATCTTTAACAGAGACAAAACATCCCGCGTATTACGGGCGGTCCTTAAGCTACTTTTGCTTCAAACTTACAGATAAATTCTCGCTTTATCTGGATAGCAAAATCAACAAACAAAGCTACTGGCCTAACGCTGTCCCCCTTCTTTTCCTGCCTGAAAAAACCGTAAAAAAGCAACATGTTCAGCGTGACTTAGAGGTTATTTTTTCCTTTCGACTACCTCAACAAACTCGGTGTAGTACCAAGCTTTTGCTCATCAATTAATCTTAGCAAAGCAATGTTACCATTGTTGAGTATCGGCCCATGGCATCGAAGGAGCTGAATCCAATCTTTGCTCCCCTCTCCTGTCTGTTATTCCATCGAGTAGGAGGCGGGATCGCTCCCGCCGTCCTCTCACACCACCGTACGTACGGTTCCGTATACGGCGGTTCATGT
>NZ_CANMLV010000043.1 GCF_947498825.1 uncultured Cedecea sp.
TGAACCGCCGTATACGGAACCGTACGTACGGTGGTGTGAGAGGACGGCAGGAGTGATCCTGCCTCCTACTCGATGATAAACAGATTGTCATCCAGACACAAAAAACCTCATTTAAGAGGCTTTGTTTTTCGCATTGACGGAAGAGATATTGTCGTCAGGTTGACGACCTTTCCGGCCGTTAATCTACTATGGATCAATAAGGGAGCGATCGTTAGCCATTGGGCAACGGATATCCTGCTGAGCATGCTTGTCCGTCATTTTAGCTGTAGTCGCATTCTGCGTTGATGTCGTGATGAAGGTCTTCTGTGCGAAGGCTCCCACTGACATGAGAGAGAGAACGGTAACTGCAACAAAGGTTTTGATAGTCTTCATTATCATGTTCCTGTGTATCGTTATTGATTAGGAGATACTGCTGTCCTGATGTGATAGATCATATCGAACATGCTGGTTGAATGAAATTGGAACAATTTGTTCACATTATTCAAAATAATCGACTGATATTGGTTGCAGTTATTTACAGGTAGCTGTCGTACTCCATGGTCCGTCCAAAAGCAAAAAACCTCATTTCTGAGGCTTTTTCTTCTCACATCAGAAAACCGAAATATGACTGCCATCTCTGACGGACTTTCCGGTCGTTCCCTCTGCGACTATTCTTTATTTATTCAGCTGCGCGGTCATGTGTACGCGGTCGTTAACGATAGCGCTGGTAATTTTATAGTTAGCACCTTGTTCAGCCGCTTTGGCTGCAATTTTCGCTTCAGCACTGTCGAGGGTGGATGCGGTAGTACTGATACTTTGTGCAAAAGCACCTGCAGACATCAGAGAAAGAGCAACAACTGAAACAAAAGTTTTGATGGTTTTCATGGTCATATTCCTGTGTGTCATTATTCATTGGAAGGCGCTGTTGGCCTGATGTGATAAATAATAGCGGGGTGCGTGATTCAAAGAAATCAGGAATATTTGCTTATATTGTTCAAAATAATAGATTGATGTGCGTAATGATTATGCACATCTCTCCTCTGAAATGAGGCTGCGAGTAGCCTGTTTGAACAACCAACCGCCAGTGCACAGAGACGTGACGTTTCTTTTGCTTGCTCAAGACTCACCTCTTTGCCCACCAGTCCGACCACCATCCGGACTGACAGCCAAAGCATACTGAGCTGGAACTACTGTGTCCTTGTAGAATACGTGGGGCATTTCCAGCAATAAACGGATTAACAGCCTGTGTTACAGGTCGATTATTTATTCTAAATACATCTGCCACGCCATTTATCTCACTAAATATCAAATAAACATTCTTACTGCACAATAGACAAGTAAGAGAGCCAGTATTATGTTAACTACTCGTCCGTGACGTTGAAATACAGGCTGGAATAAATGCCCTGCTAATGCCCAGATAAAGTTACCGATACATCCAATCAAAGCCAGCAGCAAACTCACAGTAATCACATTGTGTACTTCATGGGTATAAGGCAATACAAATGTAGAAAGTGCGGTAATACCGTAAAGAATAATTTTAACATTAACAAACTGTAGCCAGAAACTTACCCAAAAACTCAGCGGTTTTTCATTATTAGATGAAGATGGAGGCTGGCTATTAGCGATACGCCATGCCAGCCACAGAATATAAGCTGTCCCTGCCCAAGTCAGCCACCCTGTCATTGCTGGCAGTATGCTTATCAGTGTGAACGTAAACATGGCGCATAGCAGCATAATAATAAGAAAGCCTGTGCACATGCCGGCCAATACTCTGAGGCTACGCTGGAAACCATGCTGATTGACAGAACTTAATGCAAGAATATTGTTAGGCCCGGGTGTCAATGCGGTAATCAATGTGTAAGTCAGAAATCCTGCGATAATCGTTGATGTCACTTGTTTTCTCCTTATTTTTTCAACATATTAACGCATCAAAAAACAACAAAATAATGAATGTTATGAATGTGTTTATTTCATAATTTTGATGTATTGAAGGGGCTACTAATGGATTTACGTCGTTTTGTGACGTTTAAAACAGTGGTTGAAGAGGGTTCTTTTGCTAAGGCCGCTCAAAAACTGTATTGCACACAGTCAACGGTTACCTTCCATATCCAGCAACTGGAACAGGAACTCGGTGTTCAGCTGTTTGAGAAGATAGGTCGCCGGATGATAGTGACGCCTGCCGGGAAAAAGCTGTTACCGGAAGTTCATGAATTAACTCGTGTGTTGCAAGGAATAAAGCAGTTAGCTCAACAAGATGCTGAGCTTTCAGGCGATCTAAGGGTGGTGGTAGGTGAAACGCTACTTGCTTATAAAATGCCGGCTGTTCTTCAACGCTTCAGGATAAAGGCCCCACAAGTACGTATCTTTTTACAGTCAATGAATTGCTATGCGATACGTGACGCTTTACTGTCAGATGCCGCTGATCTGGGGATCTTCTATCGGGTTGGTAAAGATGAATTGCTCCATATGGAAAATCTAGGCGAGCAATCTCTTGCTCTTGTTGCTTCGCCTTTATGTGAAGACTTTGATTTTACGCAAACATCTCAGCATATTCCGATGAGTTTCATCATTAATGAGGCCGAATGCATATTCCGGCAGATTTTTGAAAGCACCCTACGGGAGCGTCATATTACTCTTGAAAACACCATTGAACTCTGGAGTATTGAAAGTATAAAAAAATGTGTAGCAAGTAATCTCGGTATATCCTTTTTGCCTCGGTTTACGGTTGAAAATGAATTACGGTCTGGAATGCTGAAAGAGTTGCCGTTCTCTCATGATCCCTTAATTATTACGGCATTATATGCACACCATATAGACAGAACAGTTAGCCCGGCGATGAAAGTGTTTGCTGAGTGTATGCATGAATGTTTTTCATGAAAATATGAATATAAGAAGAGAGGTCTTATTATCCTCTCTTCTTGATAAAAGCAGGAACCTATAGCGACAGTCACACCTGACATGTATTCCCTGTCGCTAAGCGTTAAACATATCCCATCATCTCTAATAAACGTTGTGCCTGTTGTATCGCTTCCTGGCGATGACTGACGCCCATTTTCTGATACAAATTGCGGATATGCGTTTTAATGGTGGTGGCGGCAACATCCAGTTCTCCGGCGATTTGCTCATTACTGTAACCGGAATAAATTAACCCTAAAACCTGCCACTCACGCTGAGTTAATGGGCTGGTGCGGATTAATTCTGGCACTTGCGGGTGGGTGAGTAACTTGTCGACAAATATCTCATCAAAATGGGCAAATTTATGGCGATGATGCTGATTAATGTCTCGGAGGATACGCTGAGCACGGTGTTGTTCTAATTCAGGTAAGGCATTTAGCTGAATCAGTTGTCGTAGCTGTTGTGCCATGCTCTCACCTTCAATTACAAAGTGACTGATAAAACCGGTACGATTCGCTAATGACAGTGACTCAATTAACGCTTTTTGTGCCTCACTTTTACGGTCAGTTTGCCCGTAAAGGATATTACTTAATAATAAGTTACGATTGAGATCGCTGGTCAAACGTAAACGACGAGCATTCTCGTTAAGTTCATCAAGGATCACTTCCGCTTCATTATAACGGCCCAGCATTATCTGGATGCGGGCAATATTACGCCATTGTCCCTGTAAAAAGTGGTTATCAGCCATGCCGGGTTTCTCTGCATCACGTAACCAGTTGGCAGCCGCGACTTTATCTCCGGTCATCTGCCAGTGAATAATCCGCGGTTTATCCGCATTGGTTTTCCAGTCAAGGTGATACTGGCTGTCGTGTTGTAGCTCCTCACAGCGCTGAATATACATATTGGCATTATCCAGATCACCACGTGCCAGTGAACATTTTGCCAGCATGGCCAGGCACTGCAATTGCTGGCGTGGATGGTAATTAGCCAGGATCTCAATACCCTTACGTGCCGCCTCTTCTGCTTCATCCAGCCTTGACCATGACCAGAGTATCTGGGAACGAATTCTCAGCAAGAATTCATGCATCGGTAACTGTTCAAGATGTTGCTCATGAATGAGTTCAAAGGCTTTATCTTGAGTTTCATAAGCTGCTTGCAGGTATCCTTGTGCAATCAGGATCTCACTTTGCTGTAATAACGCCCATAAAGCATAGTGATAGACTTCATGTCGGCGAGCCATTTGCTCCGTCTGCTGCATCATCGGCAGGGCTCGGCTCAGCTCGCCTTTGCAATGGTGAACTTCTCCGGTAACCGAAGTCGCGACAATCCGGCTATAGAAATTATCCATCGGGAGTACTTTTAGCGCCTCTGCAGCCAGAAGCTCTGCTTCGTCTGGTTTTCCGGCATTAATCGCTACTTGAGCACGTAACGCATTGAATTCAGCCTGCATAATCTCATCGACAGGAATTTTCCGGTCTTGCATCGCAGATTCTGCATGTTCAAGCAGGGTATTAACTTCACCATAGCGGTGCTGGCTTTGTGCCAGCCAGGCTTGCAGTAATGCCAGTTCAGAGTTTTGTACCAACAGAGAGTTGGGCAGGGCATTCAGGCATTGTTCGAGCAGCGTTAGTTCACTGTGGTTAAACAGGGTCCAGGCATGTTGCAGCAAGATATCGCGTAACATCGCGACATCACCAGAGGCCAGTGCGTGGTGAATGGCCTCTGCAGGATAACCGAGTGCCATCCAGCCTTCAGCTGCGGCATGGTGTAATTCCGGGAGCTCAAGAGCCAGCTCCCACTGGCAGCGCTGGCGTAAGAAAGCGGCAAACAATGGGTGAAAACAGAACCACTCCCCGCTGTCATTCATACGATGAATAAATAATCCCTGCCGCTCCAGCTCTTCCAGGCGTTGCTGACCATTATCCTCACCTGTCAGACGAACAATCAATGAATCGTTCATGGAGCGGAGGACTGAACAACGCAGCAGGAAGGTACGGGACTCGCTATCAACCTGATCTAATACTTCGTCAACCAAATAGTCTGATAAATGGCTGGCATTCAATCCTGCCAGACGTTTTGCCGATTTTTGCGCCGAAGAGTTAGGCTGTTGCGAGGACAGGGCTATCAATTGCAATGCGGTTGCCCAGCCTTCTACTTCATCACAGAATCGGCTGCTATCACCTTGCTCTAATGGTACAGACAGGCGACGCTCAAAGAACAGCTGTGCTTCCTGGTGATTAAACGCCAGCTGTTGCATGCCTAATTCGCGCAACTGATCGCGCACTCTCAGGTTAGCAATACCCAGTGGGGGTAAGGTGCGGGAGAGCAGGACTAAAGATAGGTTTTCCGGCTGATGGCGCAGAAAAAATCGCATCGCTTTATGAATATCGTCATTGGTAATCAGATGATAATCGTCGATAACCAGATAAAGCTGACTTGGCCAAGTGGATAATTCAATAAATAATTGCGAGAACAGCGCGGAAAGGCTGGCGTACTGATGCTTTTGACTCAGGGCTTCACTTTTACTGCAATGGCCACCCGTTGCTGACTGGATAGCAGCAATCAGATAGCTGGCAAAGCGTTCCGGTTGATTGTCACTTTCATCCAGAGAGTACCAGCCAAGGCCCGACTGTTCGGCGGCCCACTGGGCGATCAAGGTCGTTTTACCATAGCCTGCAGGACAATTTATTAATGTCAGGCGATAGTCTGCGACATCAGATAACTGAACCAGCAAGCGGTCACGTATCACGGTATTTTGTAGCCGTACTGGGCGGCTCAGTTTTGATGGGATCAGCATACTGTGTCCGGTTTGAAAGGGGGCCGGTGAAAAGAGAGCTTGGCTCGTATTATGTCAAGTTGTATTGAGGTATTACAGGCATCCATTAGCGTAATTATTTTTTAGTCCTGGGGCTAACGACCGCGACTAAAATCCACAGGCGATCATAACCGCTGTTCGTCGAGTTATACGAGGGCAGCGCCCAATTTTTCAGGGCCGATATTTTATCTGTGTGCATCGGCAGACTGTATTTAGTGGTTATAGGTTACTCGAACTGTTTAGGCTATATCTTAGTGTAATGCAAATATTGTTTCATATGGTTGTAAGTTGCTTCAGGTCACAGTTTTAGCTACGCCCTAGGACTCATCCCCAGCTAAGCCTTTGCCGGGATGATGTTGTTATCTGCACACATGGCAGGATAAAGATAAAATTACCCCATTCACAGAATAGAGACCCCCTATGCCACAGCCTATGCTTAAAAAGGACGACTTTCTCGCCGCGCTGACACGTCAATGGCAGCGTTTTGGTTTAACTTCTGCGCAGCAAATGAATCAGCATCAATGGTGGGAAGCTGTAAGTGCGGCACTTGCCGAGCAGCTTGCAGCACAACCCGCACCCACTAAAGTTAAGCAAGTACAGCGCCATGTTAACTACATTTCAATGGAGTTTTTGATTGGTCGTTTAACTGCAAACAACCTGATTAACCTTGGATGGTATGAGCAAGTCGAAATGTTACTGGCCGAGCAACAGATTAGCTTAAGCGATCTGCTGGAGCAGGAAACCGATCCGGCATTAGGTAATGGTGGCTTAGGGCGTCTTGCTGCTTGTTTCTTAGATTCAATGGCAACGGTTGAACAACCGGCTACCGGTTATGGTTTAAATTACCAGTATGGCTTGTTCCGTCAGTCTTTTAGTGAATGTAAACAACAGGAAGCACCGGACAACTGGCATCGTGAGAGCTACCCGTGGTTTCGCCATAATGCAGCCCTGGCTGTAGATGTTGGCTTTGGTGGCAAACTGGAAAAACAGGCCGACGGTCGTCAGTTATGGCGTCCTGACTTTAGTATCCGCGGTGAAGCGTGGGATTTACCGGTACTTGGTTTTCGCAATGGCGTCACCCAGCCATTACGTTTATGGCAGGCAACTCACCAGCACCCGTTTGATTTAACTCATTTTAACGATGGTGAGTTCCTGCTGGCAGAACAGCAGGGCGTTGAGGCTGAAAAACTGACCAAAGTCTTATATCCCAATGATAACCATCTGGCAGGTAAGCGTCTGCGCTTGATGCAGCAATACTTCCAGTGTGCCTGTTCTGTCGCCGATATCTTGCGTAAACATCACGAAGCAGGGCGTAAATTAGCTGAATTGCCAGACTATGAAGTGATCCAGCTAAATGATACTCACCCAACTATCGCTATTCCTGAAATGCTGCGCGTGCTGCTTGATGAGCACCAGTTAGACTGGGATGCTGCCTGGGCTATTACCAGTAAAACCTTTGCCTATACCAACCATACACTGATGCCTGAAGCGCTCGAGTGCTGGGACGAAAAGCTGGTGAAAAGTTTACTGCCACGTCATTTTGCCATCATTAAACAGATCAATGCGCAGTTTAAGAAACTGGTTGATAAACAGTGGCCGGGAGATGACAAGGTATGGGCTAAACTGGCAGTACACCATGATAAGCAAGTACGAATGGCAAATTTATGTGTCGTCAGTGGTTTTGCGGTCAATGGTGTGGCGCAGCTGCATTCTGATTTAGTGATTAAAGATTTATTTCCCGAATACTATCAATTATGGCCAAATAAATTCCATAACGTGACCAACGGAATTACCCCTCGTCGCTGGCTGAAGCAGTGTAACCCGGCTCTGTCCGCGTTGATTGATGACTCGCTCAAAGTTGAGTGGGCGAATGATTTGGATGCACTGGCAGGCCTTGAGTCTTTCGTTAACGATAAAGCTTTTGCACAGCGCTATCAGCAAATTAAATATGACAACAAGGTTAAACTGGCTGAATACGTTAAGCGTGTAATGGGTATAACCATTAATCCGAATGCTATCTTTGATGTGCAGATCAAACGCTTACATGAATATAAACGCCAGCATTTGAATCTGTTGCATATTCTTTCATTGTATCGCCAGATTCGCGATAACCCGAATATTGACATGGTTCCGCGTGTTTTTCTGTTTGGGGCGAAAGCCGCGCCAGGTTATTATTTAGCCAAAAATATCATTTATGCGATTAATCAGGCTGCTGAAAAGATCAACAATGATCCTGTTGTTAAAGACAGACTGAAAGTGGTCTTCATTCCTGACTATCGCGTCTCTGTTGCTGAATTGATGATCCCTGCCGCGGATGTCTCTGAGCAAATTTCAACGGCCGGCAAAGAAGCTTCCGGTACCGGGAATATGAAACTGGCACTCAATGGAGCCTTAACTGTTGGCACGCTGGATGGCGCTAACGTCGAGATTGCTGAACAAGTGGGTGATGAGAATATCTTTATTTTTGGCAATACCGTTGAGCAAGTAAAAGCTATTCTGGCTAAAGGCTATCAGCCTAAAACATATCTGAAAAATGATGCCCATCTGAAGAGTATTCTCGACGAACTGGCCAGTGGCGCATTCAGTAATGGCGATAAGCACGGCTTTGATATGATGCTGAATAGCTTGATTGAGGGTGGCGATCCGTATCTGGTATTGGCTGATTTTGCTTCATATTGTGATGCACAGAAGCAAATCGACACCCTGTACCGTGATAAAGATGAATGGACGCGTCGTACAATTCTTAATACTGCTCGGGTAGGGATATTCAGTTCAGACCGTTCAATTCGCGATTATCAGCAGCGAATCTGGCAAGTAAAACGTTAAGGAGAGGACTGCATGGGTCGTCAATCTCTTGAGAATGCAGCAACCCTGGCCGGGATATCTGCCAGTTATATTAATGCGCACGGGAAGCAGCAAGATATTTCCTCGGAAACTAAGCGGCAATTACTGGCAGCTATGGGAGGAGTTGAGACGTTCCATGAACCTCAGACCGAACAAGCGCCATTACCAAACGTGAAAATTTTTACGTCTGGTAGTCCAGTACAGTTGCTTATTTCTGGTTCTGGTGATTATCACTGGCAGTTGTGTACAGAAAAAGGTGAGTCGTATCAGGGGCGTATTAGTGCCCAAAAAACGCTCACCTTAGAGGTTTCTTTACCGCAGGGTTATCACCGTTTAGTTCTGGAACAGGGATTAAAACAGTGGCAGTGTTCAGTCATTGTTGCCCCAAAACGCTGCTATGAATCTAATGCATTGCTGACCGGGAAAAAACTCTGGGGCGCTTGTGTGCAGCTCTATACCCTGCGTTCTGAACATAACTGGGGTATTGGTGATTTTGGTGATTTAAACCAAATGCTGGAGCAGGTTGCAGAACGTGGTGGGTCTTTTATTGGTCTGAATCCTATTCATGCTTTGTATCCTGCTAATCCGCAAAGTGTCAGTCCCTATAGCCCGTCATCCAGACGCTGGTTGAATGTGATTTATATCGACGTTAATAATGTGGATGAGTTCCGGCAAAATGAAGCGGCTCAGGCATGGTGGCATCAGCCAGAAACCCAGGCGACGCTTGCCAGCGCCCGGGCCAGCGAATGGGTAGATTATCCGCAAGTTATGGGGCTGAAGTTAACCGCGCTGCGTCTGGCATTTCCTTCATTTATCGCCCGTGAGGCGACAGATGTAAGGATGCAGGCATTTCGACATTTCGTTGAGCAAGGCGGCAGTAGTCTGCATCAACAGGCGGCATTCGATGCGCTGCATGCGCACCTCAGCCAAAACGATCCCATGATGTGGGGCTGGCCTGTCTGGCCGGAACAATACCGTGATGGTCATAGTCATGCGGTAGAAGCATTCTGTCATGAGCATGCAGAGGAGGTGAATTTTTACCTGTGGTTGCAGTGGCTGGCAGCCAGTCAGTTTGATGACTGTTTCCGTGTCTGTCAGTCACGCAGTATGCCGGTTGGTCTGTATCGTGACTTGGCTGTCGGTGTGGCGGAAGGTGGCGCTGAAACTTGGTGCGATCGCGAGTTGTATTGCCTGAAAGCGTCTGTGGGCGCCCCGCCGGATATCTTAGGCCCCCTGGGGCAGAACTGGGGATTACCACCGATGGATCCGCATGTCATGGAAGCCCGCAGCTATCAGCCTTTTATTGATTTGCTGCGCGCAAATATGGCCAGCTGCGGTGCATTACGTATTGACCATGTGATGGCCTTATTACGTCTTTGGTGGATACCTTACGGACAGACTGCCGATAAAGGCGCTTATGTAAAATATCCTGTGGACGACCTGATTGCGATATTAGCCCTGGAAAGCCAGCGCCATCATTGCATGGTGATTGGCGAGGATTTAGGCATTGTGCCGACAGAGATTATCGGCAAACTGCGTGACAGCGGAGTGTATTCCTACAAAGTTCTCTATTTTGAACATGACAGTGAGAACCAGTTCCGCGCGCCACAATCGTATCCGGTGCAAGCCATGGCGACTATCACTACCCACGATTTACCGACACTGCGCGGCTACTGGCAAAGTGATGATTTAACGCTGGGGAATCAACTGGGGCTATATCCTGATCAGGAAATACTGGCCCAGCTTTATCTGGATCGGGAGCAATCCAAGCAAGGCTTGCTGGAAGGGCTGCATCAGTATGACTGCGTGCCAGATAGCGTGGGTCTTAAAGCCTCTTTACTGGCAATGAGTCCGGTGCTTAATCACGGCTTTCAGCATTATATTGCCGACAGCGCCAGTGCATTATTAGGCCTGCAGCCTGAAGACTGGCTGGATATGGCAGCCCCGGTCAATATTCCGGGCACTACTGATGCTTATCCAAACTGGCGACGTAAACTGACGCTCAGTCTGGAAGAGATGTTTGCTGATAAGCAAGTCAATCTCTTATTACAAGAAGTGGATAAGCGGCGTAAGAAAGTCTCTGCAGGATAACCTGAGGGGTTTTTAGCTTACCCACTCAGACACTAAGAAAGGGGGTCTTTCACTGAAAGATCCCCTTTTTCCATGGTGCGCCGGGCATGGCGCGTAGCGCCTTGAACGGCGCTGTCCGTTGACCGTGGTGGTTAACAGATGACTTGGAG
>NZ_CANMLV010000044.1 GCF_947498825.1 uncultured Cedecea sp.
GTCGCGAGGTGACGTATATTACGTTTTCCTCTTTCAAAGTCAAGCGTTTATTTTTCGCTTTTCTTTGACTGGCTCGGCGATTCGTAAACCGTTGTTCCGTGTCAGTGGAGGCGCATTATAGGGAGTTCTTCGCGACTGACAACCCCCTAATTTAAAATAATTAACTGACCGTCGTTTTTTTACTCAAAATGGTCAGAAAGCGTCAGTTTTTCCAGTTTTGAAAAGCCATAACGCTGTAATACGGGTATTAATTGTGCTGTTTCTGGAGTTAATGCCAAGCAGTACGCGACACTTTCATCTGTAGATACAGCACTTGGCGCTTCATGTTCCAGTAACCAAACGGTACGCCGTGCAATCGCGGCCCCAGAATCAATCAATCTTGTACCCGGCGGAAGGACTTCAAGTAGTTCCTCTTGTAATAGAGGAAAATGAGTACAGCCTAATACCACGGTATCCGGTGGCTCAGTCATTCGCAGCCATGGCCGTAAAATACGACGGAGCTCATCCAGAGGCACTGACTCACCATGTAATTTCGCCTCAGCCAGTTCGACCAGCTCCGCCGAACCCAGCATCTCAATTTTGCACTCTGCCGCAAAGCGAGCGACCAGCTCATGGGTATACGGGCGTTTTACCGTGCCACGCGTTGCCAGTAATCCCACCACACCATTAGCGGTCATACGCGCTGCAGGCTTGATGGCCGGAACCACCCCCACAACCGGGAAGTTGAATTTTTCACGCAGGGCAGGCAAAGAGACAGTACTTGCGGTATTACAGGCGATCACCGCCAGAGCAAGGGGGGATTGTTGCTGTACCGTTGAGACAATAGATAAGACGCGCTCAACGATAAACTCTTCGCTTTTCTCACCATAAGGAAAGGCAACATTATCGAAGACATAAATGTAATGAAGATTCGGCAGCAGCTGCCGAATCTCATTATAGACAGACAACCCACCAACGCCGGAGTCAAACACCAGCACAGTAGGGCGCGGATCAGAAGGTGTAGCCGCCAGACAAGTAGTATTCACGTCCTGGAGTTTGGTAGCCATAAGCTGTCTCGTAATCTTTATCGAACAGGTTGGCTATTTTACCACGAATGGTGAGATGTGAAGTGACTGGATATGAAACAGCAATATCCCACAGGCTGACTCCGCCCATTTTTACCGACTGCTCCGGATATGTTGAGTAGTCCTTATCATAGCGAATACCAAGATAGTGATAGGTCAGACTCCAGTCCAGTTGTTCAACTTGCCAGTCTAACTGATATTTAACCTGCTGCTTTGCTCGACGCAAGAGTGATTCATGGGTCTCACTGTTACGAGCATCTACATAGTCATATCCCACTTCATGCCTAAGGGGACCAGTATCAAAAGAGGCTGTCGCTTCAACACCTTTAATACGTGCTTTAGAAACATTATAATATTGCCATCCAGTACCAAGGTTCGAATCGATAAGATCTTCAATATCGTTGCGATAACCAGAAACACGCCAGTTTACACTACCAGTCACGCCTTCGAATGCGCCTTCCCACTGTTTACTTCTCTCTGGTTTTAACTGACTGTTGCCACCCCATCCGCCATATAATTGTCCAAAATTGGGCGCTTTAAATGCCGTACCATAAGAGGCGATGAAACGATAACCGTCGATAAACTCCCATGCAGAACTGCCTTGCCAGGTTCCGTGGTTACCAAACTGAGAGTTATGATCGTTTCTGACCGCACCTTCGAAGGTAAAATCGCTAACCTTCTGTAACCCGGTCAAGTAAATACCGGTGTTACGCTGCGTATAACCATCAGTAAGAGAATTAGTACCCGGCTCCGTAGTCAATTTCTGCCAGTCTACCCCCGCACCAATATGTCCTTTACCCACATCAACACTGTTAATCGACTGCACATTATATTGCTTTATATCGTTGAACGTGGCCGTTGAGTCATAACGGCCTTTGCGTGGATCATAATTGTACTCTTTGGTGTGGCCATAACTGGAGATAAGCTGGGAGTGGAAAATATCATGACTAAAGTTCAGGCCGGTATCCCATGTCTGGCTATATATTTTCTGGGTATCAACAATCTTACCGCTGCTAGCAAAGCCATCATAATCCGTGCGATTATCGTAGCCATAACCACGGAAAAAACCGCTGAACCGATCGGAAAAATTGTGGTTAACGGACCCAAACAATACCTTACTCATAAACCCATCACGATCGGGTTGCCGCTGGTCTCCGTAATTTCCGTCAGCGACAACGTCGAAGCCCTTAGTGTAGGTATAATTGCCTGCCAGAGTTGCGCGAGTATCATCACCCAAATTTTGCTGGGTTGTCGCATCGTAACTCTGGTAACCATTTGAGCCTATACCTGCGGTCAGAGTGCTACCTATTTTATCACTCGAGGTAATAATGTTGACTACGCCACCAATCGCGTCTGATCCATAAATAGCAGCGCGTGGCCCACGGATATATTCAATGCGCTGTACCAAAGAAATAGGAAATTGGCTTAAATCAGAGGAGCCCGTGATCCCTGCCTGATTCAAACGAATACCATCAACAAGAATCAACGCATGGCTGGAGTTAGTACCACGAATAAAGAGCGATGACTTTTGTCCCATTCCCCCATTTTGTCCAATATCAATACCGGGTAAACGGCGCATCACATCCGTTACTGTTTTAGACTGCCACTGCTCAATTTGTTCACGAGTAACAACAGAAACCGGAGCCAGTACCGTATTCACCGGTTGCTGAAAACGGTTAGCCGTCACCACCAGGTTCTCTGAATTATTGTTTTGCGCCCAGACGGAAAAAGCTGTGGCGGATAAGACCGACAACAGCGAAAGTTGCTTAATCATCATTTATAGAGCATCCACTTTATACCAGGATGCCGCAGACATAGCAGATAGCACGCGATAGCTATGTTTATTGCGACGTGAGTCCGGCAGGTCTTCGGGCTTGGTGACGTTGTTCAGATGAAGACTTCCCGCTTTTAAAGCAGTGTCTGCAAAATGCGATCATCCTGTCATTCCTTACCGCTGCGCGTCAGCCCCAGAATTGCACTGGGTTCCCTTTTAACTCCAGGAGGCCGGAAGCATATGCTAACGTCAACATCAGATGGATGTCCAGACTTCCATTTAAACTTCTGCTGATATCAGGCTGGACATCCCTGACTGAAGCCCTACAATCGCCGCGTAATAAGTATTAACTGACGACTGGATAGCTTGCCATGACCCCTGAACTTCTCCCGATAGCGCAGTATGAAGACCAGCTCGCTGAAAAAGTCTCACGCCTGGAAGCGATGATGGCCCCTTTTTCAGCCCCCGCACCCGAAGTATTTCGCTCACCCACGAGCCACTATCGGATGCGCGCAGAGTTTCGTATCTGGCATGATGGCGATGACCTCTACCACATCATGTTTGATCAACAAACCAAGAGCCGCATTCGCGTTGACAGTTTCCCGGCGGCCAGCGAACTGATTAACGCTTTGATGCCTGCAGTACTGGACGGCGTACGTCATATCCCTGCCCTGCGTCACAAACTATTCCAGATTGACTACCTCACCTCTCTTAGTGGTCAGGCGGTGATTTCACTGCTCTACCATCGTAAACTTGATGAAGAATGGCAGCACCACGCCGAGGCGCTGCGCGATAATCTGCGAGCCGCAGGCTTTAACGTGCATTTAATTGGCCGGGCGACCAAAACCAAAATTGAACTGGACAGAGATTATATTGATGAGTGTCTGCCGGTTGCGGGTCAGGATATGATCTATCGCCAGGTCGAAAACAGCTTTACTCAGCCTAATGCTGCGGTAAATATTCACATGCTGGAGTGGGCGCTGGATGTGACCCAAAATTCACGCGGTGATCTGCTGGAACTGTACTGTGGCAACGGTAACTTCTCGCTGGCTCTCGCGCGTAATTTTAACCGGGTACTGGCAACAGAGATTGCCAAACCGTCAGTGGCTGCAGCCCAGTATAATATTGCCGCGAACCAGATTGAAAACGTTGAAATTATTCGCATGGCAGCGGAAGAATTTACCCAGGCAATGAAGGGTGAGCGTGAGTTTAACCGTCTGAAAGGTATCGATTTAACCAGCTATCAATGCGAAACCATTTTTGTCGATCCACCCCGCAGCGGGCTCGATAAAGATACGCTCAGCATGGTACAAGCTTACCCGCGTATTCTTTATATTTCCTGCAACCCAACCACCTTGAGTGAAAACCTCGAAACTCTGAGCCAGACACATCGTATTGAACGCCTGGCGCTGTTTGACCAGTTCCCTTATACCCATCATATGGAAGCAGGTGTGCTTATAGAACGCATTAAATAAGGGTTTAAACGGTTTTTAATCGTAGCAAAAATCGCTCTGGGTACGGCTTGGGGTACGGGAGAATCTAAAATGCTCGATTGCTATGATTGGATTTGATGTCAACGCCACCAGCTTTGCGCGTGGCGTTTTTGTTTTGGACATCACTAAATCAGAGATCAGTACGCACTCATTTTTCAGAAACAATCCGTTCTGAGTACTAAAGCACCCAGGCTATTTTTTAGTTTGCTTGGTGTACTCCTGCTCTATGAGATACTCAACAAGTCTGTTTTTCTTCATATCCAGAGCTCCAGACAGGAGGTCAATTTTCTTTTGCAGAGACATGGTGTTTTAATTTGCAAGATAAATAGGTTTTTGTTGCATCGGGATTGCAATATTGATCGCCTCGGAGGGCGCGTGCAGCAAGGATTTCTGCGGCCGCGTCGAGCACCCTGTCCGCCGTAACAGGACCATCAAAATAGTAGTTATTTTCGCGCATAAAAATCGCCTAAAAATGAAACCGTTGAGGTATGCACGAAGATGATATCTATCTGAAATTGTTTTGATTGCTATGGGTCAGCAACGGAAAATCGTGGTATTTTCAGCTATAAAGTGACGGTTTTGAGGTATAATCGCCCATCAATCGAAATGCGCTTAGTTCTGCTAAATCAACAAACCATTCAATCAACAATACGTCGTAATCAGACACGAGGAAGCCAATGAGTAAGATAGACAAGTTAACCATCCAGGGTTTTAAGTCTATCTACGCAATCCGTTCCACTACTTAATGAATTTGAATTGGATGACCTTATTGTTGTAGAGCGTGAAGAAGCCGCATCGACATTTAAACGCTTAGATGCTGATAAATTCCGTACGTGGCTAGATGATTATTCGGTTGGCGAGCTATGGGAGAAAAACATCATTGATGGGAGACCATCAAAATGACCATAGTGCATGAAACTTCAAGTTTGAACGACTTGCTCCTGATATCGAAAAGCATTTGCTGGCAGATCAACAGTGCTATTGCACCACCTTCTTTGATTTCTACGGGTTACCAGAAAGCTTCCCTGGTAAGAATACCGTCGATGCCAATGCACCTGTCGCCGTTAAGGCTCAAACACTACAAAACGCATTCGCAGAAAAATTGACTGAAAAAATCGGTGCTAACGCTATGCGTCGGTTTATTCCTTACGTGCAGATGTACGAGTTTGAAGCACTTCTCTTTAGCGATCCGATAAAGATGGCTCAAGGTATGGATAGAGTAGGACTTGAAGCGGCCTTTACCCAGATCGCACATGGCTTCGACTCCCCAGAACGTATAAACAACAGCCCGCAAACAGCACCAAGTAAGCGCATCGAAAAACATATTTTCGGCTATGAAAAACCACTTTTAGGAACTTTGGCAGCTTTAGAAGTGGGCCTAGATACTATGCGTGAGAAATGCCCTTTGTTTGATACTTGGCTAAAAAATATAGAAGCGCTTATTTAACAGTGCTCGGAGCCATTATCAGACTTTCTTTGCTCTAACGATTTCATTGCAATGTTGGCATTCATTGACCTGAAAATAGTCAGCACTCTGTAAAATCGACCTGTAGCTTTGGTATTTACTGAACTTACATCGATAGGAGGGTTGTTGTGAACGGCGATGTCCGTCTGACCACTGCACGGGCATCGATGATGATGGCGTCCATTTGAGAGGGTACTAGTGCACGTTTACACACAATCCACAAGCGAGCATGAGCATAGATTAAATATTTTGGTAGTGTTAAATGCCGTTAGTATGCGCTTTACAACTGTCTAGTTAGCTTAGTACAGCGCGACTAGTTCACCGCTTTTATTGAAGGTTAAAAACTCTGCAATCATGCCGTTTTGAATTTTTTCCATCATCATTTTTAACGGTTGTGCGGCTTCGTCGCTGTTGGGAGCAAAGCCACCGCGGCCACCTAAGGCAGCTACAAAAGCGATATCCCAATCTATGCCGGTATGGGTAGATTCTTCAACCAGCACTGAAAAGTCTGCAATTTCTTCCGGTAATTTATCAACACAAAGCACAGGCGCTAAAGTGCCACCTTGCTGCTGGGTAAACCTTTGCTGTTGCTCTTCAGTGTAGCCTTTAGGTAATTCTGCTTTGGCGAACACAAACATTAAGCGTTGTGGCTCAGTCTGAGCGTTTGCTTCGCGGATTAAGTCGGCATAAGATTCAATATTCATATTTAACAAGCTCTATCACTATTTTGTTTAGTTTATCAAACCTATTTGTGGTTTATATTGACCATCTTGGGAGGAGCGATGTAACCATTAATAGGTAGATTATCGGTTAAGCGCTGAATAACGATTAAGCATAGAACAACTAAATTCAGTTCGAACTAAAGCGAAAAAAGCACCACAGCAAAGCTGTAGTGCTTTTTATTAGTTTGTTTAACTTAGCTGCTAATTTGCTTAGCTGCTTTAGTGTCAAACACCCCTTTAACAATTTGCCAGCTTACCGCTAAGGCACCTATGATAAAGACCACGTCACCTATAGTGCGGATCCAACGTAGTGTATGCAGTAAATCACTTTGCATAAAGGCTTCACTTCGTGCATACCATAAGCCTTCTGTGGCACTAGCATAAAACTGGATAAAGCCTATTGGTAATAAACTAGTGAATAGCATTAATACTAAGCCCACGTTTAACCACCAGAATGCGGTCTTCATTAGCTTTTCGTCAAACTGCAACTGTGGCCGAATGTAGCGCAATATTAATAAACAGAAGCCTAAGGCTAAGAAGCCATAAACACCAAATAATGCGGCATGAGCATGAGTTGGCGTGGTGTTTAAGCCTTGAATATAATACAGCGCTATAGGTGGGTTAATCATAAAGCCAAACACGCCAGCGCCTAACAAATTCCAAAATGACACGGCAACAAAGAACATTAATGGCCATTTTAAATCTGCCATCCAAGGCGCACGGTTTTTCATCCGCCACTGTTCAAAGGCTTCATAACCTAATACCACTAAAGGCACTACTTCTAAGGCACTAAAAGTTGCCCCAACGGCCATAACCGGGGTAGTGGTACCCGAGAAATATAAGTGGTGGAAAGTACCAGGAACACCGCCTAGCATAAATAAGGATGCCGAGGCTAAGCTAGCACTAGTTGCCATAGTGCGTGACACTAAGCCCATACTATGGAAAATAAAGGCTAAAGATACAGTAGCAAACACTTCAAAGAAGCCTTCTACCCATAAATGAACTACCCACCAGCGCCAGTATTCCATTACCGATAAGTTAGTCCGTTCGCCGTAGAATAAACCGGCGCCATAGAACAAACCAACACAGATAACCGAAGCACCAAATAAAGCTAATAAGTTTTTATCACCTGGGGCTTTAAAGGCGGGCACTATGGCGCGTAGCATAAGCACTAACCAGAATAAAATGCCGATGTATTTAATGATTTGCCAAAAGCGACCAATATCAATGTATTCATAACCTTGATGGCCAAACCAGAAGCTATATTCATGCGGCATAATTTGCATAATGGCAAAGTAGTTACCGGCGAATGAACCTGCCACTAAAGCCACTAAGGCCCAGAATAAAATATCTACGCCAAGCTTTTGGAACTTAGGATCTTTACCGCCATTAATAATAGGTGCTAAAAATAAACCTGCGGCTAAAAAGCCCGTCGCAATCCAGAACATAGCCGCTTGTAAGTGCCATGTACGGGCTAGGCTGTAGGGTAGCCATTCGGTTGTATTTAAACCATAGAAACCATCACCTTCAATGGTATAGTGAGCAGTAAAGCCACCTAAGAACACTTGCAGGGTAAATAGTGCAACTACCACTACAATATACTTGCCCAACGATTTTTGTGAGGGGGTAAGTTTAAGGTTAGCTATAGGATCGAACTTTGGTGACACCGGCTCTTCGTCATCGTGTTTGCGTAAGAATGCCCAAGCCCAAACTAAGGCTCCAACACCAGCAATTAATAAAATAATACTAATTAAAGACCAAATTAAATTTTCAGCTGTAGGCTTATTATCAATTAACGGCTCATGGGGCCAGTTGTTGGTATAAGTGGCTGCATCTGGAGTACGCTCAGTTGAAGCAGCCCAAGCCGTCCAGAAGAAAAACTGTACCATTTGCTCTCTGCGCTCTAGTGAAGGCAGGGTGTTGTTTTTCATTGCATAGTTAGCACGGGTTTCGCTTAACGACGGATCATTACCAAATAATTTAATATAGTGATCAGCAGTTGTTGCAATGGCCTGTATACGGCGACTTGACAGCACTAGGGTGTCAGTGGCTTTATCATAAGTGTTAGTACGATAAGCTTCTTTTAACGCAAACTGTAAGCCATTTTGCTCAGTTGGCGTTAAACTGTCATAAGCTTTGTTATATTGATCTTGAGCGGCAAGCTCTAACCAAGCCAGTAATTCACGATGTAACCAATCTGCAGTCCAATCTGGTGCTTGGTAAGCACCATGACCCCAAATAGAGCCTAGCTGCATACCCCCGACAGATTGCCAGGCAGTTTGACCATCTAAAATACTTTCATTGGTCATTAATACCTTACCGTCTTGGTTAACTACTTTCGCCGGAATAGGTGGAGCAGAGCGGTAAATTTCTGCACCAAAATAACCCAGCACACCAAAGGTAATTGCTAAAACGGTGATTAATACCCACCAGAGTTTACGATATCCAACCATAATCCCTCCAAAAACTACTAATAAAGCGCCAACAAGCCATTTAAAACTCCTATTATTGTAATAATGCATTAGATAGCTATCTAATACTCTAGTAGCAATACAAAAGTTGGGCCAGTTTTTAACCGCAAATTCAGATAATAAGTGCACCACTCATGGTTGAGTAGGTGGCGAGAGATCAACTGCCCATAGGTGGTATTCTAACGTCGCCAAACAATTAGAGTATTACCATGAGCTACAAGCAGTTGATCGAAGGACAACGATACCAGATTCAAGGTAAGCGTCATCCCACCACCGTCTGGTTTATTCCCCCAGTCGCTGTAATTTAGGTGTCCACTTATTTTTGCAGGTGG
>NZ_CANMLV010000045.1 GCF_947498825.1 uncultured Cedecea sp.
GCTTAAAATACACGCATAGGTAAAGGGGAAGGATTTCGTCATAATATCTCCTGGCGAGAGAGCGTGGAATGCATACCTGTTTTCCTCAACCAAAAGAAGTTGGTTATGAGTTCTGTATTAAGCGGTGGATACGACCGATGTCAGGATTTAAATCATTTCGTTGGACACAGACGTTACTGGCTGGAATTGAGTTAATCCATATGCTATACAAAGGGCAGTATAAAGATTCGCAGGGGAATGAGCTGTTAGTGGCAGAACAACAGGACGTTGAGGCTGAAAAACAGGCTGCACAGTTTTTGCTGACTGACTGCCAATAACGCGACAGAATCACAAAAAAAGGTGCGCGAAAGCGCACCAGTCATAGAGCCATACTTGGCAGTTTGGGATGTTACCCCTTGCCTTTTACACTGCCAATAAAGGTTTCTCGGGCTGTGGTTGAACCCAAACTCTCTGCTTCGTTTAACAATTTCAGAGCCTTATCGACATCACCGGCTTTCACGGCGTCTTTAATCGCCCGATTAAAGTAGTTTTCAGTTTCGCTCAGCACCGGGGCTGCGGGTTTGGTCGGAGTCGGGCTGGCGACAGGCTGAGTGGTATTACCCACTACCACGGGGGCTGCAGCAGGGGCGGATTGTGTCAGGCCAATCATAATATTGCCCATGGCCTGTTCCGCGACGACTTTAATTTTTAAATCCCCGGTTTGGGTATGTCTGGCAACAGGATCGGGAATATTCGGTACCGCATTACCCACACCCATGGCATAGGCTTTGGCCGGTGCCAGTAAGGTAGTGCTTTTTGCCAGCTCATCGCGGGTGGTATACACCAGCAGATAAATTTGTTTCTGGCCCAGCGCTGGGGTGAGTTTCATAACTCCCTGTAGCCGGTCACTCACCATAATGCCCGCTTTCTCATAGGTGAAATAGCTTGCCGGGTAATAGGCCGCAGGGCGCATTTGTTCATCTAACACCAGGACACTGGGGGCAAAAAGTGTGTTATCAGCCACCAGACTACTAAGGGTGATTTCGAGGGAGCCACGATCGGCTGGCAGGGCAAAGGCACCGACAGCTCCATCAATATTTCCTTGAGCGATATGCGGGCTGTTGGTTGTCAGTTTAACGTCTTGCGTTACTGGTGGGATTAATGGCTGCCAGGAAAGCTGTTGCAGTGTGGCGATATTGATGGTGGGTGCAACAGAAACATTGGCCGGAGAGATTGTTTCAGTTGCTTGTACTGCCAGAGGTGTGCTCACCCCCATTGCCAGTACCAGGCAGAGTGTCAGAAGATTTTTTTTCATTATTATACCCTTATACATGGAGCGTCGGCGCTAACGTTACCCAGGCAAGGTTGGCAAAGTGAGCAAATCCGTCGTCATCAAAAGAGAGCAGCCGTTCCTGAGAACGGCTGCGTCACTGCTGTTACCACCAGGCTTCGAACTGTGCACCGAAGGTAAATTCGTTATCTTTACCGCGGCTGTCAGTGCCAATGGTGCCATTTTGCGCTACGCCGAGTGAAGGTGAGCCTTCTACATTGTTATAGCCCCATTTCTCATTCCAGTCAGCATAGGTGACAAACACACGGATGGCCGGACGAGACCAGATACTGTCGCCAGCCTGCCATTGCTGGGCCAGGGTGATTTTGTACTGATCGTTACGAGCACCGGTACGTTGGGACTTGACGTTGTCGTAGCCCACTTCCATCAGGGTGCTCATGATATTGCTCCATTTATACATTGGACGCACGCCCGCGGTGTACCAAGTGGTGCCGTTGCCGTTGTCCCGGTCGATATCCTGATACATACCGACATACATCAGGTCCCACTTATCTGCAAGGCTAATCGCACCGTGGTCAAGAACACGGATCATATGGCCGTTGTTATTAATGCTGGCGCCTTCAGGGCGACCGTTGTTGGCAGAACTCATGGCGTCAGTGGCGTACTGAACGGCAAATTTGTTAAAGCCACCCAACATACTTTGGGTATGTTCTGCGGTCAGCATCACGCCATCTTTTGAGGCGCCCGGTGCTAACGAATAGTGTTCTGCAGTATTGGCGCGACCGTAGTCGACACCAAATTCGAGTGAGCCGCCTGGGTTAGTTTCTAACTCTGCCAAACGGACGTCGTAGACATCACTGATGGTGTAAGGCGCATCTTTAAGTTCATTATTAATCCAGGAACTTGAACCGCCCGATTCGGAGTTACGAGTAACCGCCAGAGATAATTTACCGAAGCCCAGATCAACGTTTTCTAAACCTGCACCCGGGCCTGAAATATCCCAGTAGTAGAAGTCAATCATATGGACATCATGGCGCTGATAGAAACGTTTACCTGCCCAGATTGTAGAGCCTGGCAGGGCATCGATAAGATCTTTGCCCTGGACATTCAGTTCACGGAAGCCCGGCGTAGTACTTTCCCAGTCGCCCCGGCTATTATCAATACCATAGGCGACGTTAGTGTCGAGGAAGAAGCTCTTATTACCTTCTTTCCACAGTTCCTGGCCTAATTTAATTTCGGCATAAGTATCACATTCGTTACCCAGACGGTACTTGCTGGATGCGCCTGTGGTTTTAAAGCATTTTTGGTCACCACCACTTCCGGTCCAGCCAATGCCAGAACGTCCGTAGCCGTGGAATTCGAGAGCCATAGCTTGAGTGGAAAGGACACCAGCGGCAACAGCCAGTGCTATAGGTAATTTGCGCAGAGTTATCATCAGTCATCTCCTGTTATATTTGCCAGTTGGCGTATGTGCCTGACATTATTCGTTAGCGAACGTCTGACTAGACGCCCAGCTCCTGATACAGTCGCTTACAGGCCGAACCATCTTCACGGAACAGATGGCAGCGGTGCGGCGGCAATCCGATAGAAAATGTTGCACCTTCCTCTACCAGCACTACGTCATTCTGGCGATAAACCAGGTTCTGACGTATTGCCAGAATTTGGATATGAATTTGAGTTTCATTACCCAGTTGCTCTACAACTTGGATCTCGCCTTCCAGCGTGACCTCTGAAGCGCTGCTTGGCAGCAGATGTTCCGGACGGATACCCAATGACATATTGGCTCCGACCTGAACCTGAGTTCCTTCCACGGGCAACCAGACTAGCTGGCGATTAGGTAGCTCAACCTGAACCTGATGAGGCTCAGCGGCCGTCACTTTCACCGGTAAGAAATTCATTTTTGGTGAGCCAATAAAGCCCGCAACAAAACGGTTGGCGGGGTAGTGGTAGAGTTCTAATGGCTTACCAACTTGCGCAATATTTCCGGCATCCAGTACGACAATTTTGTCAGCCAGGGTCATGGCTTCGACCTGATCGTGGGTGACGTAAATCATGGTCCGTTGCAGACGTTTATGAAGCCGCGAGATCTCAATACGCATCTGCACTCTTAGCGCGGCATCCAGGTTAGAAAGCGGTTCATCAAGCAAAAACACATCGGGTTCTGCAACCAGAGTACGGCCAATTGCCACACGCTGACGCTGGCCACCGGATAATGCTTTTGGCCTTCTGTCCAGTAAGTGGGCGAGTTGCAGTACTTCAGCCACTTGATTCACTTTTTGATTAATTTCTGCTTTTTTCACCCCGGCCAGTTTCAGACCGAAAGACATGTTTTCAGCTACAGACAAATGGGGATAAAGCGCATATGACTGAAACACCATGCCAATACCGCGTTCAGATGGCGGTACTTCATTCATGCGTTTACCACCAATCAACAACTCACCGGAGGTGATATCCTCAAGACCGGCGATCATGCGTAGCAGCGTCGATTTTCCGCATCCTGATGGTCCGACAAACACCACAAACTCACCGTCATCGATTTCCAGATTGATATCTTTGGAAATCACAGCCTCGCCAAAGGCCTTATAAACGCCGCTTAGCGTTACATTAGCCATCTGTTACTCCTCCGCTTTCGCGAACCACTTTTGATATGAACCAGACTGAAGAAAATGGCGGAAGAAAATCCCGATATGACCCATCGTTCACTTCCAGCCGCTGATGACTCTCTTGCTGCGCGTCGTACCGCCATGCGTTCGCAAGGTTGCCCCGGACGACGTCGCGACCTGAGTATAGAGCGACATACGGGTTATTGCTTCAGCGCCCTGACTGACGGGGTAATCATTAACGGAACCACATTTTCTTTGGTGGTGTTTCAATGAGGGTGATAGTGCGGGAGTGGCGGCTACAGGTAATCATCCACGATATGACTTTTCATGGGGGGAGGAGACGGGAGGATGAAAGGACAGTCTTTAAGGGTAGTCGTTCAAGGGTGAGTAGAAATTCGTGATCCTAAGCACAAAATTAAACCTGCATTGTTGTGCCTTACAGCACAGAACAGGCCACAGTGTTAACTGGGTCACAATAACTTGCCTGGGGGCGTAGAGAGGGGGGGGATGATGGGAAATCGCATCTGACTCAATATGATGGCGTAATGTTTATGCTGTGTAATAAATTGCACTATAGTCAATATGATAAATTTCTTGTAGCTCAATCTATTGCAACGCTGCCATGCCCGCCTCGCTGAGTGACTCATAGCAACACCCGTCTGAAAACAGACAGAGCATTTATAGCTAGTGATTCACGAGAAAGTCGGTACCCACAAAATTGGATAAAAGGATTGGATTATGACTCGCAGTTTCAAAAAATCCGGCATTGGTAAGACCGCACGTGTTTTGGCTCTTTCGGCACTCACTTCGCTCGTGCTCTCCTCCTCTGCGTTTGCCAAAATTGAAGAAGGTAAACTGGTTATCTGGATCAACGGTGATAAAGGCTATAATGGACTGGCTGAGGTCGGTAAGAAATTCGAGCAAGATACGGGCATTAAAGTTACTGTCGAACACCCTGATAAGCTGGAAGAGAAATATCCACAAGTGGCTGCGACAGGTGATGGTCCGGACATTATATTTTGGGCGCATGACCGTTTTGGTGGTTATGCAGAATCTGGCTTACTGGCAGAAATTCATCCTTCAAAAGCCTTCCAGGAAAAACTGTTTCCATTCACTTGGGACGCAGTCCGCTTTAACGGCAAGCTGATCGGTTATCCGATTGCGGTTGAAGCCCTGTCGCTGATTTATAATAAAGATTTAATCAAAGAAGCACCGAAAACATGGGAAGAAATTCCGGCACTCGATAAAACTCTGCAAGCCAAGGGCAAGAGCGCCATCATGTGGAACTTACAAGAACCCTATTTCACCTGGCCACTTATCGCTGCTGACGGCGGTTATGCCTTCAAATATGAGAACGGGGTTTATGATGTGAAAAATGTCGGCGTGAATAATGCTGGTGCGAAAGCCGGTCTGCAATTCCTGGTCGATATGGTAAAAAATAAACAAATCAGTGCGGATACCGATTATTCCATTGCTGAAGCTGCCTTTAATAAAGGTGATACAGCGATGACCATCAATGGTCCTTGGGCATGGAGCAACCTGGATAAAAGTAAAATCAATTATGGCGTAACAGTACTCCCTACTTTCCATGGTCAACACTCTAAACCTTTCGTCGGGGTACTGACAGCGGGTATTAATGCCGCCAGCCCGAACAAAGAACTGGCGACCGAGTTCCTGGAAAACTATCTGTTAACCGATCAAGGCCTGGCGGATGTCAATAAAGACAAACCACTGGGTGCAGTAGCGCTGATTTCTTATCAGGAGCAGCTGGCAAAAGATCCGCGCATTGCGGCAACCATGGAAAACGCCAAATATGGTGAGATCATGCCGAATATTCCACAAATGGCGGCCTTCTGGTATGCCACTCGCAGTGCGGTGTTAAACGCAATCAGTGGTCGCCAAACCGTTGAGGCAGCACTGGATGATGCTGCTGCGCGTATCATTAAAGAGTAAATCTTTCTGGCCTCGGGGTACGGTAAGCTGTGCCCCGACAAGACTGAGTTAACCAAACGCGACATACAGAATAGCCTGATCAAGGCACGCCACAGGGATGAGTAACGAGAGCAGCTAGTATAGCTGTAATTTCAAGTACAAAGAGTATGAAAGGGACCATTATGCAGTTATCCCATTCCGAGTTTCAAAGCCGTAAAAAGAAAATTGCCTGGTGGCAGAGCGATACGCTTAAATGGGCGGTTATCGGCGCATTAAGTTTATTCACCTGCTATTTGATCATGTTGATGTATGCTCAGGGTGAATATCTTTTTGCCATAGTGACACTCATTCTGGCGAGTCTGGGGCTGTATGTTTTTGCGAATCGTCGTGCCTATGCCTGGCGTTATGTCTATCCCGGTATTGCTGGGATGGGACTATTTGTACTATTCCCTCTGATTTGTACCATTGCTATTGCCTTTACCAACTACAGCAGTACTAACCAGTTAACTTTTGAGCGCGCGCAATCAGTATTAATGGACCGGCAGTTCCAGACCGGACAGACCTTTTCCTTTGGTCTTTATCCTGATGTTGATCAATGGCGTTTACAGCTCATATCACCCGATAACCACAACGTCTTTATTTCCGAACCTTTCAATTTAAATGAAGGGGGCGAACAAAAATTAACGCTCGCACCAGCGACTGAAGAACAAACCGGTGAGCGTGCCTCGCTAAGAGTGATTACTCAAAACCGCCAGGCCCTTAATGGACTGGTCGCCAGTTTGCCGGATGGCAGTGAACTACGAATGAGTTCATTGCGCCAGTTTGCCGAGGCCAGCCCGCTGTATACCCTGGGTGAAGATGGTCAGGAGTTGATTAATAATCAAACGCGCGTTGTCTATCGACCAAATATGGACAGTGGCTTCTATCAGGCCATCAATGCCCAGGGACAGTGGGAAAATGAGAAACTCAGCCCCGGGTTCACTATCACCATTGGCTGGAAAAACTTCATGCGGGTGCTGCAAGATGAAGGTATCCAGAAGCCATTTATCTCTATCTTTGTCTGGACCATTATTTTCTCGGTACTGAGTGTTATTTTCACCGTTGCGGTCGGAATGGTATTAGCCTGCCTGGTTCAGTGGGAGGCACTTAAAGGTAAAGCCGTCTATCGTGTATTACTGATCCTGCCTTATGCGGTACCGGCATTTATTTCAATCTTGATTTTCAAAGGGTTATTCAACCAAAGTTTTGGTGAAGTTAACGTAATGCTCAACCAATTATTTGGTATTAAACCCGAATGGTTTAGCGATCCTTTTACTGCTAAGAGCATGGTGTTAATTGTCAATACCTGGCTTGGGTATCCCTATATGATGATTTTGTGCATGGGGTTACTAAAAGCGATTCCTGATGATTTATATGAAGCTTCGGCGATGGACGGTGCCGGGCCATTCCAGAACTTTACCCGTATTACTTTCCCGTTGCTGATAAAACCGCTGATACCGCTGATGATTGCCAGCTTCGCTTTCAACTTTAATAACTTTGTATTGATTCAGTTATTAACGCAAGGTGGCCCGGATATGATTGGTACCAGTACACCAGCGGGTTATACCGATTTACTGGTCAACTATACCTATCGCGTTGCCTTTGAGGGGGGCGGTGGACAGGACTTTGGTTTGGCTGCCGCGATTGCCACACTGATTTTCATTCTGGTAGGCGCTCTGGCGTTACTGAATTTGAAAGCCAGCAAAATGAATTTTGACTAAGGAGGAGATGCAGATGGCCATGGTTAAACCGAAATCCCAGCGTTTGCGTCTGTTCGGAACCCATCTTTTGATGTGGTGTTTTATTGCAATGATTATGTTCCCGCTGCTGATGGTTATCGCTATTTCGTTGCGGCCTGGTAACTTTGCCACCGGTAATCTTATTCCCGATCAAATTTCCTGGGAACACTGGAAACTGGCCTTAGGTTTCAGTGTGACTCATGCTGATGGCTCAGTGACTCCGCCGCCGTTCCCGGTTTTATTGTGGCTGTGGAACTCGGTTAAAATTGCCGTTATCACGTCGGTAGGAATTGTTGCGCTGTCGACAACCTGTGCTTATGCCTTTGCCCGTATGCGTTTTCAGGGAAAAAACACCTTGCTGAAAAGCATGCTGATTTTCCAGATGTTCCCTGCTGTGTTGTCACTGGTTGCGTTGTATGCCTTGTTCGATCGTATTGGCCAGTATATGCCGTTTATTGGTTTGAACACCCATGGTGGCGTTATCTTCGCTTATCTGGGCGGTATTGCTTTGTATGTCTGGACGATTAAAGGCTACTTTGAAACCATTGATAGTTCACTGGAAGAAGCGGCTGCGTTGGATGGTGCGACACCCTGGCAAGCTTTCAGATTGGTGCTGTTACCCTTATCAGTACCGATTTTAGCGGTCGTCTTTATTCTGTCATTTATTGCTGCTATTACTGAAGTTCCGGTCGCGTCACTGCTTTTACGTGATGTTGAAAGTTACACCCTGGGCGTTGGGATGCAACAATACCTTAATCCGCAGAACTATTTGTGGGGGGATTTTGCCGCCGCTGCGGTACTGTCCGCGATCCCCATTACTGCTGTTTTCCTGCTGGCACAACGCTGGTTAGTCGGGGGATTAACTGCCGGGGGTGTGAAAGGCTAACGATTTCTTGTTTCATTATACCACTGCTAACTTTGTATTATTTTCCTTATGGTTCTGTGTCTTTAGGGCGGCCTTTATGGCCGCCGTTTTTATGGTGCGCCGGGCATGGCGCGTAGCGCCTTGAACGGCGCTGTCCGTTGACCGTGGTGGTTAACAGATGACT
>NZ_CANMLV010000046.1 GCF_947498825.1 uncultured Cedecea sp.
TCCCGGGGCTTGTCTCTGTACAACGGCGCTGTTGGCACCGGTTTTTTTTCCATATAGTGACGACAAAAGCTCCACAGTCCTCCCGCCTCGTCGATTCCGCCCACGGTCCAGGTCAGAATAAAACGGTCTGTGACATCAAAAGTACCCGGCTTGCAGACCGCACAGTAAATACGGTGCCCCCAGTCAGCATGCGCCCGCCGCATTACCCACTCGCCGTGAATATCTTTCCAGTCAAAGACCTTGATAACCGGGTGCCAGCGCTTCCACGGCCAGACGCTTTTCTGGAACTCATACACATAGACTTTCTGACGTTTGCGGTTAAAGCGAACGGGGGCTCCGCGGGGTTCAAACAGCATCATTTTTAAATGATAGATAGAGAGTGGCGAAAATAAAAATATACCGCTAGCTGAGGCAAGCAAAATAGGTATATGAAAAATCGCCTCTGGTAAAAACAGAAAAACAAAACTAAACATCAAAGGAATAAATAGAATCAATACTCCCGGCCACAGTCCCCCCCAGCCAAAATTTACATAACGCGGGATTTCCATCCACACATCATTAAGCTCATTCACCCAAATCAGTTTTGGGGGATAAGCGCAGTCTTCTGCTCTGTCGGGTAAATCTCCGGTCCATTCCTTAACAGGATGATTTAAGCGTGAACGCGGTGGCTGATCCCTTGCTTCACGCGCTGCCTGTCTTGCCTGCCGCCGTTTAATCTTGCCCATTATCTGTCCCTGAAATGTTAATCCTCTTCCGGGGCCGTGCTGGACTCACGCGCCACCTCCTCCGGCCATTTCACTGTTTTAAACGGCGTCCAGTCCCGGGGCTTGTCTCTGTAGAGAGGCGCTGTTGGTACCGGTTTTTTTTCCATATAGTGACGACAAAAGCTCCACAATCCGCCCGCCTCGTCGATTCCGCCCACGGTCCAGGTCAGAATAAAACGGTCTGTGACATCAAAAGTGCCCGGCTTGCAGACCGCACAGTAAATACGGTGCCCCCAGTCAGCATGTGCCCGCCGCATTACCCATTCCCCGTGAATATCTTTCCAGTCAAAGACCTTGATAACCGGGTGCCAGCGTTTCCACGGCCAGACGCTTTTCTGGAATTCGTAGACATAGACTTTCTGCCGTTTGCGGTTAAAGCGGACGGGGGCTCCGCGGGGTTCAAAGAGCACTGATTTTAGGATGTAGACAAATAATGATGACATGCAAAATATGCAAGCACCAAACGTAAGCAGCGCAGGAATATAGGAAATAAGCCCTGGCTGAAGCGCAAAAATGATAAAAAAAATCAACGCACCACCCGGTATTAACAATATTGGCCACATTCCTCCCCAGCCAAAATTCACATAGCGTGGGATTTCCATCCACACATCGTTAAGTTCGTTCACCCAAATCAGTTTTGGGGGATAAGCGCAGTCTTCTGCTCTGTCGGGTAAATCTCCGGTCCACTCCTCAACAGGATGATTTAAACGTGAACGCGGTGGCTGATCCCTTGCTTCACGCGCTGCCTGCCTTGCCTGCCGCCGTTTAATCTTGCCCACTTTCTTATCCCTGTTTTGCGTGAATTGTCATACCCAGTTTGTTATCCGGGTCCTTGCTGTCCGGCCAGTAGGCCGCGGTCAGTGTAACCTCCGGGGTCGTGTCCGTTGGTACCCAGACACTCACCATCAGACTCAGGCTCCAGGGATCTTTCTCCCGACCATCCTCAGCAGTGACACCTTCCCGCTGCCAGGTGTGCTTGTCATACCCTTCCGGACCACTGCGCTGATAGTGGTTATCTATGTCCGGCGCATTATCTGATTCAGAAAACAGCGACTTCCCCCCCCCGGTAAGTTGTACCGACCAGCCTCCGCGACCGTCCACCCAGCCAGGCATACTGACCCGGAAATCCACCCGCCGGTAGTCCACGCTCTTGACGTTCGGGTTACCGGTCAGAATATCTATACCTGATGCAAAGGCCAAATCTGCCACCATACCGCCAGCTATTGCGCGGATTTCTGTCAGCGCCTCCCCCATATCTTTCAGACTATTGGCATGCCACACAGGCAGAGGGTCTATCGCGCCATTCGGAATACCAAAGCAGGTTCGCCGCAACCAGATTTCAAATGCCGTACTCCGCAGCGTATTAGCCCAATAAGCCAGCGCCATACCTGTCAGAATAAGTAACGTCGCCCATCCCACAGGTCCTAGCCCCAAAAAACCAACACTTTTCGTTGCCAGTAAGGCAAAAACACCTGATCTGGACCAAATAATATTCACTGCACCACCAAGAAACATAGTTGCTGTAGAAGCTGCGTAAGTAGCTGCTGCGCTCTTATCCCCGGACTTATAGGCATCCCATCCATGTAGTCCATTCCTTATCCCATCAATGATCGATGCAATCCCACCCAGTACGCCACCAAATCTCACCAGCCCCGGTACCTGCTGGGCCTTGCTTAATACCACCCAGTTAAGCTTCAAGGCCAGTTTTGAAGCAAACCCGGAGACCTCCGCCATCCCCTCAATAAACAACAGAGTACTGATGGTGGTATCTGCCATCACATCTATATTGGTCCCGACAGACTTGCGCAGTGTGTCCCGCAGGTTCTGGATATTTCCCACCTGCAGCGCCATCAGCCCGGCCCCCATTATCAGCCCAAAACCGTCACCGCTGACAATGCGCATCGTCCGCTCATTGAGCTTTGCTATTTGCTCATAGCTGGCGCGGAATACGGGTTCCTTCAGCCCCTTACCCTGTAGCGACATCTCCGAAATAAAGACATTTTCAAGCTCACCCAGTACCGCCAGATTGCCAGAGGTGGTACCGGCATGTGCCATCTGCGGAAAAGCCGCCCGGACCTCCTCCAGCGTTCCCGGAACGCTGAACTGTACCCGAACAGGAGTATCCAGTACTTTACCGTGCAGGCCCGGCTTCTCACCCTGAACGCCCATCAGTTCATCCACTATCAGGGCACTGCCACCGCGCACGGTTTTTCCGCCGAGGTCCTTACTGATAACGTCAAAGGTGGCATTATTTTTTGCCATATTCTGGCGTAATGCCGCATCTTTCTGCAGCCGGCGCTTTAGGTTTCTGAGCGTAGTATCCCATGTCATCACCACCGTGGACTGCCCGGCGGTCAGCATCGCCCCTTGTGTCATCGCCATATAGCCCTTACGGGTGGCATCTGATACCTTCATTCCCGGGCGGCTTATTGAACCGCTCAGCGCCACCAGACGGCTGGCAAAACCGCGCTGGATAGCGGCATTTTTCAGAATATTGGCAAATTCATCCGAAGTGATGCCCGTTTTCAAATAGCCGTAGACGTTCCCGCCGCTGAACAGGGTTTCCATCAGGGAGGTCTGCATACCTGTAAAGCCCAGATACGCTGGCGAGGTGGCCGTATTCAGCCACTCTTGCCAGACCTTATCGGTGGCTTCTCCCAGTGCACCGCCCTGGACACAGGCCGCCACCGTCAGCATCTGCCACGCCCAGCCGGAGGGACATATTTCCGGGGCATAATCTTGCACGATTACCGTTTTCCACAGCGGGCTCTGGTACCAGGCCGCCAGGTCTTTATCAATGGCCTCAAAGCGTTTCATCGGCGTAGAAAAATGGCTGTCAAACTCCTGAGCAAATTTTGCTCTTTCCGGTTCATTATAGCTTTCGAGTATTCGGGCATACTGACTGGCAAAGTTCTCTTCTGCCACCTGTTCTTTAGGGATAGCGATCGGACCGTAGCTGCCTATTAACGGCCCGCCTGATATATATCGGGGCTGGCTCTTTGCGAGAATATCCTTTTTCAGCACCCCCAGATACCAGGTGATCGCCTCAGAAATCATATGCTTGTGGAATACTTCCGGCCGTTCAAGGTATTCGTTCGCCTCTTCCAGCAACATCAGCCGTCCGATGTTCAGCTCCTGCACCACCCCCACGACATCATCCACCGGGACGGCCATCACAGGACACCGGTACTGTTCAGTCAACTGGTTAACGTAGTTGCTCAGGGCCCGAAGTTTTCCGGGATCTTTCCGGGAATGAAAACCGTGTGCTCCCCCGATGTTTTGCCCACCCACCCGCGCGGTATCAGAGAAAAACTCCGTCGCATACTCCGCCACGTTGCTTGTCAGCGCAGACAGGGAATGGTCAATCACCAGAGCGCCGTCAGAAACCACTTTTCCCTCTCTGGTAACGGTGAATTTCGTAAAACGGCTGTCAGGACGGTCGCCATTTTTATAACCGTTCAGTACATCCTTGCTCCATGCATCGCTGCTAAACGCCAGCCAGACGCTTCTGTCTTTGGTGTTATCAATGTGCAGGAAGCTGCACTTAATATCGTGATTTTGCGTCAGGCAGCTCGATGACAGCGAGGCTACTGAGCCTCCTTCGGGCATATCACTGGCATTGAAGTAGCGCAGAAATCCCTCAGACGTTACTTCATACCCTTCCCAAATACTGTTATCGAGCAAGACATACAGGTACCCCATACGCAAAGTACGCAGGCCGTACTTAAACTCACCGCCGGTCAGTTGAACATCCTGTGCCGGTACAGCAGGGTGCCAGTCGGTTCTTACCGTGTGACCCGGCATCACCGCCGTACGCAGGGGCATAATAGGAACGCCCTTCCTTTCACAGGCCTTACAGCCCAGAGGACCGGCTGCTGCCTGCTGACTTGCCGCCGCATTTTTATTGGCCTGTGCTTTGGTATCCATGTTCAAATTCCTTTTTTCCCGACTGTGTGTGGTTAAATTCCTGCCAGACAGTATGCGGAAGGGTTTGCATCAGTTGTTCAAAATAAAGCGACGCATCTTCAGATGCCTGTTGCATCAGTACCTGTACAGCAGCATGCTCTGTGATATCAGCAGGCAGTGTCAGGACGTTAAGTGCCAGATATAACCTGTCGCTGAGATGATGCAGACCCACTTTCCCGGTCATTGTCCAGGCATCAATTGCCTGACGGGCGGCATCCACAGGTAAAACTTCACTGGCATCACGCCATGACGACAGTAAACGCCAGAGAAGGCGTATATCATTTTGTGCCTGCTCAGTACTCCAGTTCAGTCTCCAGTTCGCCTCACTGTACTGACCATTCAGTGTTTGCAGTACGCCGGCAGATGACACCCAATGCCACTGACTGACTGCGGCAAGCAGCCCTGCCAGTGATACCGGGTCTGCTGTCGCCTGCAGAAGATCAAGGCGTAATGATTCAAAGAGAGGGATAGTCGTGCCAGGCTTAATATTTCCACACAGCGCTGCCAGCCATTCAGCCATGGCATCGGGGGCAAGAGTGGATGTCAGCCAGCCACAAACGCCGCGTTTTTCATAGAGCACTTCACCGCGGGCATATTTCTCACTGTATTGCACCAGTGCTTCATCCGGCATTTCTCCGGGGGAAGCCAGTAACACCAGTAATGGACAATGTTCCGCAGACCAGGCCAGGTCCGGACGTAACACCCGCCTCAGGGCATCACTACCCAGACTGTCCTGGAGCTGTTCAGCGTTAAGTAAATTCCAGGCGGCTAATTCCTTTAGCGGATCCAGCAGCAAATAGCGGTATTCATTGTGCCTGGCATTCAAAGATGCGCTGAGGAGAGAACGTTCGTTCATTAGCGGGAGCTCTCCACACATTTCGCTTCCGGCGGCAATTCCGCGGGAGCCGGACTGAAGCCCTGAGCTGACTGCTGGTTGAAGCTTGCACATTTGGCATTAACATCACCAGGCGTGAAAACCGTGACGCCGGAAGGTTCAATAACCAGTGCGGTTTTGCCGCAGCATAGCGTCAGTTTTTTACCGGCCTGGATATAGACTTCGTCATCTTTACTGATGATTTTCATTGCGTTAAGAGATGTCAGCGCCATTTCATCACCCTGTGCCTGGATATCCACCTTGCCTCTGTTGGCATACATTTTGATACCCAGCGTTTTGGCAAACAGGCTGACTATTTCCCCCGCTGCAACCGTGAATTTCTTAAATACGCTGAAATCGGTATTTTCGCCGGAGGTTTGAATAAAGTTCTGTCCGCTGCTGATTTGAATACTTTGCGGTGATACCTGAGCGATGCCATCAGGAGCGCTCAGCAGCAGCACAGACTGCTGCAGGTCTTTTAACGAAGCTTCAAGCAGCGTTTTTTGTGCCTGAATTTGCGCCAGCTCTGCCTGAGCAGTCGTCACGGCTTCACTCAGCGATTTTGCCAGCCCCTGCGCCTGATTAAGCGTTCCCAGAGCCTTATCCATCTCCAGTACCGGCCCCTGAGCCAGCATCTGCCCGTCCGCCGTAATAAATATCCCTTTTTCTGCCCGGATGGCGCCCCAGCTGTCGGTTCTCAGTTCAAAGCCTTCGCCGCGTTTTTGTTTTTCGCCGTCAACAAGGTGTCCGAGGTTGAGCTGGCTTTTGCCGCCGTGTTCGGTGCTGACTTTGATATGTTCTTTGCCGCGTTCGTCGTCGAGGCGGATTTTGTTGTTCGACGGGGTGCGCAGGACGTTGCGTTTGTAGTTATGGATAGTGACGTGGTCGCCGTGGGCCGAGTCATGCATCACGCCCTGAATATAGGGCCTGTCCGGGTTGCCGTCTTCAAAACCAATCGCCACTTCGGTACCGGCCAGTAATGGCAGGTGCAGGCCGTAGGTGTCCCCGGCGTAGGGGCGGGACTGGCGCACCCACAGGCTTTCAAATCCGGTTTCCCAGCTGTCACGGTCAAACAGCATATTGACGCGATAGCGCCCGGCTTTATCAATATGGCCGTAGGTGTCATTTTCGGTGGTGCTGGTCACCCGGGCAGGCAAAGTACCCGCCATCACCGGGCGCTTGTCGGGGTTCGGGCGGAAACAAAAATCGCTGCTGTCCGGGATACCGTCAAAATGAACCCCGAAGTCTTCATCCCGGCGGGCATGGGTGCGCATGGCGGTGATCACCAGCCCGCGGTTGAAGACCTCTTCAACTTCATAACCCCCGGTCACTTTCAGCACCTGCCCCAGACACAGGGTCGGGCTGCTGGTAATGCCCCCGGCCCGGGTCTGGCCGTTCAGGTAACGTTCGTGGCGAATACGGGCATAAAAGGCACCGGACTCCGGGGCCGGGTGAAGGTCATAAGTACTGCCTTGCGTCAGGAAGTTATCGGCGTAGTGATAGGCCTCCCCGTAGGTGATGGTCTCTCCGCGGCTGGCATCCACCGCGATATCCATATCCTGCGTGGCCTGGCGGTAGTTGTAATCCCGGGTGCTGACCTGTTTTTGCACCACATTATGGCTGCTTGTCATCCCCCAGACGGAATCCGCCCCTTCAGCATGCTGGCCCGATGGCGGTACAGACGGCAGAGTGATGCCTTTTTCGTAGCCCTGCTGGCTGTCGTAAAACTCCACCACGTCAATATTCAGGCGCGTGTCAGTGGTGAAGCGGAACCAGATCCCTACCTCCCCCAGCAGGCGGGTGATAAAGTGCAAATCGTCCTCGCCGTACTGCATCACCTGTTCGCGGCGCGGGTACTCTTTTGTCAGTGAAAACAGAAAATCCTGCCCGCGCAGGTTATGGCGCTCGCGGAGGATTTTTTCCACGATTTGCGGCACCGACATATCCTGGTAGATGGCGTTCTGGTGTGAGCGATCCAGCAACGCCAGGCGCGGCTCAAGCGTCAGAGCGTAACGGGTTTCATCCTTTGAGGTGCCAAGGCGCTCAAAGCCGCTTACCACTCCCTGAATCACGCGCACCGGTTGCTGGATTTTGATGCCAAACCCCTGATTGATTGGTGCCTGTAGCGTCAGGGAGCCGTTCTTCATCAGCATCATCTCTTTGCTGATAGCATGGTTTGTGCTGGTGAACTCAATGCGG
>NZ_CANMLV010000047.1 GCF_947498825.1 uncultured Cedecea sp.
TCCAAGTCATCTGTTAACCACCACGGTCAACGGACAGCGCCGTTCAAGGCGCTACGCGCCATGCCCGGCGCACCATATAAAAAAGGCCGCAACGTTACCCATTCCGGCCTTTCATCAGGTGTTTTTGTCAGCTTATTTTGCGTTTTTCAGCACTTCACTAACAATATCAACCGCTTCTTTTTCAATCTGCTGACGATGCTCAGCCCCAAGGAAACTCTCGCAGTAGATTTTATAAGCTTCTTCAGTACCGGAGGGACGCGCGGCAAACCAACCGTTTTCTGTCATGACTTTCAGACCACCAATCGAAGCACCGTTACCTGGTGCCGCGGTCAGACGCGCAGTAATAGGATCACCCGCCAGGGTATCTGCGCTCACCATCTCGGGTGACAGTTTTGACAGCGCCGATTTCTGCGCCAGAGTGGCTGGAGCCTGCAGGCGGTTGTAGCTCGGTGAACCAAAACGCGCAGCCAGCTCGTCGTAATGCTGTTGTGGGTTTTTACCGGTTACCGCGGTTATTTCTGCCGCCAGCAAGCACATAATGATGCCGTCTTTATCGGTCGACCAAGGTGTGCCGTCAAAACGCAGGAATGAAGCCCCGGCACTTTCTTCACCACCAAAACCAAAGCTACCGTCAAACAGACCATCCACAAACCATTTGAATCCTACGGGTACTTCTACCAGCTTACGACCCAACTCATTGACTACGCGGTCGATCATCGCAGAAGAGACCAGGGTTTTACCAACCGCCACATCAGCGCCCCATTGCGGACGATGCTGGAACAGATAGTTAATCGCCACCGCCAGATAATGGTTCGGATTCATCAGCCCTGCCGGGGTAACAATACCATGACGGTCATAATCAGGGTCATTAGCAAACGCCAGATCAAATTTATCCCGCAGTGCCAGTAAACCGGCCATCGCACACTCAGAGGAGCAATCCATACGAATAGCGCCGTCTTTATCCAGGTGCATAAAGCGGAATGTCTGATCGACCTGATCGTTAACCAGCGTTAAGTTCAGGTTGTAGTGGCTGGCAATACGCTTCCAGTATTCGATACCAGAACCACCCAGAGGATCAACACCCAGCGTTAAGCCCGCTTTTTGAATAGCCGCCATATCAATGATATCAACCAGACCTTCAATAAACGGCTGTACCAGATCTTGCTCCTGCACATAGCCACTGGTCAGTGCTTTATCCAGAGACAGGCGTTTTACACCTTCCAGGTTTTGCGCTAATAGCTGATTAGCGCGCTTTTCAATCACGCTGGTGACGTTAGTATCAGCAGGCCCGCCATTCGGTGGATTATATTTAATTCCGCCATCATCCGGTGGGTTATGGGAAGGAGTAATAACAATACCATCAGCCAGTTCTTGAGCATGTTTGTTATGCTCAAGAATGGCATGTGAGATAGCAGGCGTTGGGGTAAAGCCATTCTCTTCCTGCACAATCACGGTGACGCCATTGGCTGTGAGAACTTCCAGCACTGAGATAAATGCAGGTTCGGACAACGCATGGGTATCCTTACCAACGTAGCAAGGCCCGGTGATGCCATTTTTAGCACGTTCTTCAGCAATTGCCTGGGCAATAGCCAGAATATGCGGCTCATTGAAACTATACCGTAATGAGCCGCCACGGTGACCGGAGGTACCAAACTTCACCTGCTGTTCGGCATTACTGACATCTGGCTTCAGCACATAATATTGCGCTGTAAGTTGAGCAACGTTAATCAAATCACTCTGTTGTGCAGGTTGACCTGCACGCTTGTGGTTAGGCATTGATCTTCCTTACTAACAGCTAGTGTTAAATGGTTCCGCAAACCTTCTCAATCAATTCCGCTGGAAACTGCATTGACTGCATAATATGCTCTACCATACTGCGCTTACGGTCAGTATTGGTATTAGTAATCACCCAGTACGGGGTGCCCGGGACATGTTTCGGCTTGGTCTGGTTACCGTTAGCCAGCAGTGTTTGCTCATTACCGGCAAAATAAACACGTGTCCTTCCATGGAGCGATTCTGTCGCCTCACCGAAAGTTTTCGCATCCAGTTGATACAATGTAGACAACACCATCATAAAGCGATTTACCGCTCTGTTTTGTTCAGCGTAGCCGTCAGATAGCAGAAGCTCACGTACAGCCCGGACGCGCAGGCGGGCGACATTAACGGTTTTTTCTTCTGCCACCGGCTCACTACTACCAGTATCCACAGGAGCCAAAGGTTCTACACCAGCGGTAAATTTTAGCATGCGCCGTAAAATATCGGACGCACTTTCACCAATATGCTGGGTATGGCTGGCAATGTAGCGATACAGCTCGTCATCAACGTCAATTTTTTTCATCTTTATCCGGTACGCTTTATTTGTGAACCTTATTATGGGCCATTATACCCAAAATCATTCGAGTTGCTCGCAGCCGCTGAGTAAATTCTGTTGAGATACATAGATAAACGATGCGATTCGACAGAACTTATAAAAGCAATGCCCAAACAAAACCTAACAAGGAACTGATTAACAGGATGCCCGGCAAAATATTTGCCGCATACTCATAGCAATAGCTTCATGATACCCTAACCAAAGGTTCCAAAATAAAGATCTTTGCCATGAAATTAAATTCTCGCCTGCATAGCGCGCAACAATCAAACAACAACCCTCCTATTGTCCTGATCCATGGCTTATTCGGTAGCCTTGATAATCTCGGCGTACTGGGTCGGGATCTGGGGCAAACTTACACCCTGCTACAAGTCGACCTACGTAATCACGGACTCTCGGGCCGTAGTGAAGAAATGAATTATCAGGCTATGGCCGCAGATATTCTCGACACTCTGGATGCCAGTGGAATAGATAAAGTCATTATTATTGGTCACTCTATGGGGGGTAAGGTTGCGATGGCATTGACAGCACTGGCTCCTGACCGGGTTGAAAAACTGGTGGTCATTGATATTGCGCCTGTGGCCTATGACGTTCATCGCCACAAAGAAATCTTTAAAGCGATTCATGCTGTGACCGAAGCCGGCGCCACCACCCGCCAACAAGCCACTGAAATTATGCAGCAGTATATCGGTGAGGCTGGCGTCATTCAGTTTTTACTCAAATCCTTCAGCCACGGTGAGTGGAAATTCAATGTTCCAGTACTGGAAGCCGAATATGAAACGATTATTGGCTGGCAGCCCGTACCTGGCTGGCCACATCCAGTTCTGTTTATTCGCGGCGGCAACTCACCTTATATTGAAGAACGCTACCGCGAAGAACTGACCCGGCAGTTCCCCCTCTCCCGTGCCTATGTTGTTGCCGGAGCCGGGCATTGGGTTCATGCTGAAAAACCAGAAGCCGTCTTGCGCGCAATTCATCGATTTATTGATGCTGACGCAGCGCATTGATTAAAAAAAGAACGAGTAAATAACTAAGCGCGCGAACACATTGGCTCAACTGGCACGCTAATGTATGATGGCGCGCTAAAATGCACCCTGCACGTGCATCAGACTTTTCTGTCAGCACCCTAATAATGGCAAAAGAACAAACAGACCGTACTACAATAGATCTGTTCGCAAATGAGCGTCGACCCGGGAGACCCAAAACGAACCCCCTCGCACGCGACGAACAGCTACGTATCAATAAACGCAACCAGCTAAAACGTGATAAAGTTCGTGGACTTAAGCGTGTAGAGCTAAAATTAAGTAACGAGGCCGTTGACGCCCTGGATCAACTGGCGGAGCTGCGCGAGCTTAGCCGCAGTGAATTGATTGAAGAAATGCTGCTTATGCAGCTTGCTTGCACCCGTCAATGACCGGAGTGAGTATAGATAAACCAATGCACCTGGCTCCAGAAGTATGACGGAGTATTATGTGGCAGACTGTGCACACAGGTCAGATACCCATTTCCGCTAATGGGGCTATTCTGCTATGATTGCCCCATGTACAGGCATTGAACGGCCGATATTAAATTCAGTTTCAAGAGGCTATCTTATTCATGGCAATCGTAGGCATTTTTTTCGGCAGCGACACGGGTAATACTGAAAACATCGCGAAAATGATTCAAAAGCAACTCGGTAAAGATGTTGCAGAAGTTCATGATATCGCTAAATGCAGCAAAGAAGACCTGGAAGGTTTTGATATTCTGCTGCTGGGTATTCCAACCTGGTACTACGGCGAAGCGCAATGTGACTGGGATGATTTTTTCCCGACACTGGAAGAAGTAGACTTCAATGGTAAGTTAGTGGCACTTTTTGGTTGCGGCGACCAGGAAGACTACGCAGAATATTTTTGTGATGCTCTCGGAACTATCCGCGATATCATTGAACCTAACGGAGCAGTGATTGTCGGACATTGGCCGACAGCAGGTTACCACTTTGAAGCATCAAAAGGTTTGGCTGATGACAGCCACTTTGTCGGTTTGGCTATCGATGAAGACAGACAACCAGAGCTGACCGCTGAACGCGTTGAGAAGTGGACCAAACAGGTAGCTGATGAATTGAATCTGGATAGCATCATTAACGCCTAATCAGTATGGCGCGAAACACATTTGCGCCGTCTTGATAGTTTTTAACAATGAAAATAATTGCTACAAATTTGTAACTTTCTTGTGTATCCCTGTACAATACCGACAAGTTAATTAACTGATAGTAGCGATAATCGGCTATACAGCTATGATTTTTCAGTTATGTTTCACATTATAGCGGCGGTTCACATTTTAAATTCACAGCCCTATAATAATGGATAATAATCTTAACGCTCACTGCAATTTGAGCTAAACGTTAAGCAACAGGAAAATTTCCGCATGACTGACAACAATACCGCATTAAAAAAGGCCGGCTTGAAAGTCACGCTTCCAAGATTAAAAATTCTTGAAGTGTTACAGGAACCGGATAATCACCATGTCAGTGCGGAAGACTTATATAAACGCCTGATTGACATGGGTGAAGAGATTGGGCTGGCTACAGTCTACCGTGTCCTCAACCAGTTCGATGACGCAGGCATTGTCACGCGTCATAACTTTGAAGGCGGGAAGTCTGTTTTTGAACTGACCCAGCAACATCACCACGATCATTTGATCTGCCTTGATTGCGGGAAAGTGATTGAGTTTAGCGATGACTCTATTGAACTGCGTCAACGTGAAATTGCCTCTCGTCATGGTATTCGTCTGACTAACCATAGCCTTTATCTGTATGGCCACTGTACAGAAGGTGATTGCCGTACTGACGAGCATGCCCACGACAATAGCGACAAATAATCGCTCAGAATGGCGTTATATTGCGCCATTCGATTTAAAATAAAGCCGGTGTATCTTCAATCATTGAAGGTTCCGGTTTTATTTTAATCCTTTGTTACCTTGGTTTCCCTTCGTAATACACCGCGTATTTTTTCTGCATATATACCCTAAATAATTCAAGTTGCTTGTAGGCGCAGAGTCAATCCTGGCGATGAGCATAGATAAACTATGTGATTCGGCAGGATTGACGAAGGTAACGCCCAAGCAACTTGAAGTATGACGGGTATAGTCACACTCCCGCCTTTCTCTCAGCAGGCATCGATTTATTTATCTGGTGATAAACTAAACAACATTGCTCTTTTTTTTCATTTAGTGTTAAAAAATGAAAACATCATCATAAAAAAAGCCGCAATGATATAAGCATCATTACGGCTTTTTGACTGGCAGAAAAGACGATTACCCGCCTATTTTTGCCCAGGTATCACGCAGACCTACGGTACGGTTAAATACCAGTTTATCGGCGCGACTATAGCGATTATCTACGCAGAAATAACCTTCACGCTCAAACTGATGAGGCTTACCAGGTTCTGCTTTCTGTAGGCTTGGTTCAGCAACCCCATGCTTGATGACTAATGATTCCGGATTTATGGTCGCGAGAAAATCTTCAGCCGCTCCTGGGTTCGCCACGCTAAACAGACGATCGTATAAATGGAATTCGACTGGCAGAGCATGCTCGGCGCTGACCCAGTGGATAACACCTTTGACTTTACGACCATCCTGAGGATCTTTGCTCAGTGTTTCCGGATCATAAGAACAGTAAATCGCGGTAATCGTACCCTGCTCGTCTTTCTCTACGCGTTCTGCCTTGATAACGTAGGCATTACGCAAACGAACTTCTTTGCCCAGCACCAAACGCTTATATTGCTTGTTCGCTTCCTCACGGAAGTCAGCCCGGTCAATATAGATTTCCCGGCTAAACGGCACTTCACGGCTGCCCATTTCTGGATTGTTCGGATGATTCGGCATAGTAATCATCAAGGTTTCCCCTTGCGGGTAGTTTTCGATAATGACTTTTACCGGATCCAGAACCGCCATCGCACGTGGTGCATTTTCATTCAGATCATCACGGATACAAGATTCCAGCGCAGCCATCTCGACTGTATTGTCTTGCTTGGTCACACCAATACGCTTGCAGAACTCACGAATAGAAGCTGCGGTATAGCCACGGCGGCGCAAACCAGAGATGGTTGGCATACGCGGGTCGTCCCAGCCTTCAACAATATTTTCCGTCACCAGCTGGCTTAGTTTACGCTTAGACATGATGGCGTATTCAAGATTAAGACGAGAGAATTCATACTGATGAGGGCGAGCCTCAATAGTAATATTATCCAGTACCCAATCATAGAGACGACGGTTATCCTGGAACTCCAGGGTACAGAGTGAGTGGGTGATCCCTTCCAGTGCATCGGAAATGCAATGGGTGAAATCGTACATCGGATAGATGCACCACTTATTACCGGTCTGATGGTGATCGGCAAATTTAACCCGATAGATAACCGGATCACGCATCACAATAAACGGCGATGCCATATCAATTTTAGCGCGCAGGCAAACGGTGCCTTCCGCAAAATCACCGTTACGCATTTTTTCAAACAGCGCCAGGTTCTCTTCAACACTGCGATCACGGTAAGGGCTGTTTTTACCCGGACTGGTCAGCGTTCCGCGATATTCACGAATTTGCTCTGGCGTCAGTTCATCAACATATGCCAGCCCTTTATTGATGAGCTCAATGGCATAGTTAAACAGCGTATCGAAATAATCAGAGGAATAGCGCACATTACCTGACCAGTGGAAGCCCAGCCACTCGACATCACGCTTAATTGACTCAACATACTCAATATCTTCTTTGACCGGGTTGGTATCATCAAACCGCAGATTACACTGACCGTTATAATCTTGTGCAATACCAAAGTTCAGGCAAATCGATTTCGCATGGCCGATATGCAGATAGCCATTTGGCTCAGGCGGAAAACGCGTGCAAATCTTAGTATGCTTACCGTTCGTCAGGTCTTCATCGACTATCTGACGAATAAAGTTAGTTGGGCGAACTTCAGCCTCACTCATTGCAAATCCCTCACAGCATAATTTTTCTTATTAACTCCGTATGATCTTATAACCTGCTGCGGGAAACAACCTCTATGCCTTAAATAATTCAATTTGCTTATGGAAGCGGCTTTAATACACCCGCGCATAAACACAAAACTCGCCCCCCCTTTTTAATCGCCAAAAAAAACGGCTGGCGAAAACGCCAGCCGTTCGTTACTGCTGTGCGCCGAGCATGGCGCGTAGCGCCTTGATGGGCGCTGTCTGTTGACTGTGGTGGTTAACAGACGACTTGGA
>NZ_CANMLV010000048.1 GCF_947498825.1 uncultured Cedecea sp.
TTTGCACTGTTATCGATAACGGGCCTCGTGTTCCCGGCGGGAATATCCCCAAAATCGATTGATGCAGGTGTTGCGACAGAGCAGTCAACCAGATTCACCTGGGTCGGCTCGTTAATGGCTATCGTCGACGAATGTGTTCGGTAAACGTAAAATGATAAATTAAACTCGGATCCCGATGTTGCCTCTGGCGTTACGTACATCCCATATTTTAAGATCCCGCTCACGTCATGTTGGCCATGAGTATACTTAACTTGAGTAGTAGTGATAACCGTGTTGCCTATACATGTTTTACTGCCATTTTGCATTCGTCCATTTGAGTCAAATCTAATTACTCTGGTTTCTGAAGGCTGTCCTGTGCCGGTAAGTCTATAGTAATTTACAGAAGTAATGACGCTGTCATAGAATACCAGATAAATACCAGGAGCGACACGAGCGCCATAATAAGACGTTCCGGAAATAAGCGAAATATTATAAGGATTTTCTTGGTTGCAAGCTGCGTAGTAAGGAGGTCTCGGTGTTCCTGAGATAACAAAAAAAAATCCTCCAATATAATTCTGCGTAGGTGTGTAATCATTCGGATTATCATTTACGACACCGTAAGTATCTATTTCCCCCAGCGGCGTAAACCCCGGCCCGGTGACAGGAATAGCACAGGCGGATACCGCAGCCAGCATCATAATAATGCCGGAGAAAAACTTAACCATATTTCTTATCATTGTCGCCCCCATCAGGTAATAATCACTTTTTTTAAATTAAGAACAGGCGACAGTGATTTTCTTGATAAAGAAATCATTGCCGGTTTTAATATTGTGGATATCAAAGTTTGCCCTGCACTGCCGGTCTGGATCATTCCCCCAACTGACGTTTAAGGTGCCTTTATCAGGTAAACCGCTCAGGTAGACCTGTCCGTCATCACCGACAATACCCGACGATTCATGTCCCCCGGACGCCCCGGTCAGGGTGGCAATGGCACCAAAGGGAACAAAGGCCCCGCCCTGCCGCAGCGTGATTAACAGCTGGTGCCCGACTTTTGTATCAAAACCGGCTCTGACGACGGCGCCTGACGTCGGGTACACATTAATATCGGACTGCGTGACGTCCACACCGTCGGGTAACGTTGACGGATCCAGGGAGACCTTGTTTTTCTGGTAGGAGGTTAAATAGGGCACGACGGCATAGCCCTTACTGTCTGTTTTCGCCGAATGTCCCAGATCACTGACGCCCGGCGCATGGGGGGCGCTGATTAACGCCACGCTATCCCCCAGGGTACGCGACAGGGTTATCCCGTCCCCGTGTACCACTAACCCGCCGCTGGCATTGATATTGTAGGTATGCGAATCCTGCGTGTAGCCGTAGGCGACATTCACATTGCCTTTATCCCCCTGCCACCCCAGATTCAGGTTACTGCTATTCTGTCCGCGGTTCGCCAGGCTCTGGCTGACATGATAATTCAGCTTATTATCCACGGCGCTGCCGCTGATCCCGGTCTGCATCACGGTGTTCCTGTTATTGTCACGGGTCAAGGACGTATTGACGTACGCGGAATTCAGCGCCGGACTATAAGAGAATACGCTCAGCGGAATACTGATATTCAGGGAGAAACGTCTGTCCTCCGCCCATTCATTCCCGTAATCACTTAACCGTGAGATGTCATAACTCATGCTGTAACTCACCGATTTATAGCTGTTGTTATAAGAAAGCGACATGCCTTTAATGCTTCTCTGGTTCCCCCAGTAGTCGTCTTTGGACAGTCTCAGGCCGATATTGCCGTAGTCCCCCAGCTGCTGGCGGACACTGGTCTGGAAGCTGCTTCTTTTTCTGTACCGGGTCCACGGCGCTTCATAATCATTTAACCTGAACCCTTCATTATTAAATTCATTAAACGTATAAAAATTCTTTGTGGAGTAGCGCAGGGCGGTTAAATCAAAGGTGGTGCCCGTGGAAAGCATACTTTTTGAGTAGCGCAGCCGGTAAGAGTTTCCCGTATTGTTTTTCGCGTTCAGGCTGGCAATGGCCGAGGTGATATCCGCGGAAAAGGCCCCGAATGCCCCCAGCGACAAGCCGCTGCCGATATTTACTGACTGGTAGTCATTGGAAATGATTGCCCCGCCATATAAGGTAATGGCTTTCGGTAACCCGTACGTTAATGTCCCCAGCAAAAATCGTGTCCCGCGGGATTTCGTGGTCTGACTTGAATTATACTGTCCCGCCGTGACTTCATATTCAAAAGACCCCGGCCTTTTCATTATCGGCAGGGACGAGTAAGGAATACTGATATTCCGCGTCTCGCCATTAGATTCAATAATCGCCACCTGGTAATCGCCCGACAGCCCGGACTGCGGGATATTGTTGATACGGAACGGCCCGGCGGCGACCAGGGTTTCATATATCACATTGCCGTTCTGGCGCACCACAATGCGGGCACTGCTGTTCGCCACCCCTTCAATTGCCGGTGAAAAACCCTGTAACTGTGAGGGGGACATCTGCGTGTTTGTCGCCAGTTTTACGCCCCGGAACAAGATACTGTCAAAGATATCGCTATTGGTTGAGCCTTCACCGGCTAATATATTTGACTTCATTCTCACAATGTCACGCTGGACATAGGTATTCGAAAATGTCGTTTTACGTTGTGACCGCTTGTCCGCATGGCTGCCACGGGTATCGCTATAACTGTGTGACATTGAACTGCGCAGACGCCAGGGGCCAATATTGATGCCGGAATGCGCCAGGGCAAAAAACGTATTCCCCGTTGATTTTATACCCGCCTGATTATATTCAGAGCGCCCGCCGCTCAGGGTATAATTCATCAGAAAAGCCGGTATGCCATTATCAAAAAGCGAGGGATCCACAATATTATTCATGTCCGGTTTCATGGCAACCTGAGGAACACTTATCAGTAACTCCAGTCTGGCCATATCAAAGCGCACCGTGGATTTGGGGATCAGCGCGGTTAAATCATCAACAGGCTTATCTGCGGGCACGTGTTTAAACGCCGGAATATTTTCCACATTCACGCCAAGCTCGCTGAGCAGATCCGGGGTCAATTCCGGCGTGACAGCACCTTGCTTGTTTTTGATAAAGTTCAGCGTGTACTGTCCCGCATCCCGCTGGTTTATCACGATGTTCAGGGTGTATTTCCCTTCCGTCATGCCGCCGGCCTCACTGAAGACAGACAGGTCGACGGTATTTTTTTCTCCCGTGACCAGTAAAAAACCCGGGTCAAAGTAGTCTTCTGAGAACGCCAGGCTGCTCATAAACAGCGTACTGTAAATCAGAACCGCGATTTTTTTTACCGCACAACGACGGCGTAACGTGAGAGTCCGGTTACGGTGACGGTCATTTTTAATTATCATGGTATTATTTCACCCTCTCCACTTTAGGCTCTGACGGATAGCCGTTATCATTGATTGTTGTCCACTCCAGACTGCCCCCTTCCGTTTTCTCCTTTAAAGGCATCACCGACCGGCCAAAGGGGGGGATCATGTTATCAATGTCTATGTTGTGCTTATTTAAGCTGACCGATTCAAACGTCACCCAGAATGGCGTCGGGTTGCTGACCGCCAGAGAGTCAGGCTCCTTTTTAAAGACGACATTCTCCCTCTCTTTATCCGCATTGCGTTCTTCTATTTCCGCGGGCCGGTAAAACAGTTTGAGGGTATTCTGGGTGGCGACAGACACCGTTGTTATTTTTGATGTGTGATTTAAATCCTGCGCGGGGATTTGTTTTAACACGAGACTGAACACCGACTCTCTGTCCCGGGGTAAAGTGTCACCCGCATAAATAATACGCAGCCGCACGCTTTCCTGCGGCGCCAGTCTTTTTAACGGCGGCGTGATAATAAACGGAATGTCTTTTTTCGGATCCTGGCTGTTTTCCCGTATTCGGGCCTGCAGGAGATACGGCAGGCTGCCGTTATTGGTCACGCTGAAAACCACGCCTTTTTTATCAGAGGCTTTATAAATCACCCGGGTGGCGTTTAATAACAGGGAATTTTCAAAAGAGGCCGCCTGTAATGAAAACGCAACAAAAAATATTACACTCAGGGGGGTATATTTTATCGTATTCATCATTATCTCAGTTCGCCGTTATTTTATGGGTGTCACTTTCAACCCCCAGGTCATTAATTACGGACCAGCTCACGTTCACCGGGGCCGTTATTTTTTCAGGCACCGGGAATGCTTTTGAACTGAAGGGGGCCAGCATCGCACCGGTATCCCGAACGGGGATATGCTTTCCGTTTAGCGTAAGCTGAGATAATGTCTGATACCAGGGCGTGACATTCTGTAGCGTGATAACGTTATTTTTATAGTCCGCCTTCAAATCGTTTGCCGATGCGGTTTTATTTTCTATTTTTTGAGGGCGATAAAATAATTTAATCACGGACTCGACACCGATAGTGACCCGGGCCGCAACTGCCGGAGTCGCGGAGTCAGCTAATTTGTCGGAAGCCGGAATAGCCAGAAAACTCAGATAAAATACGGATTCCCTGTCTGCCGGCAAGCCCGCGGGATCCATATTCAGTATCCGCACCGTATTGTTGCTGTCAGGCTCAATTCTGAATAACGGCGGCGTAACCGTAAAAGGTGCGGTAGCTGAGCTATCGGGATGTAATTGCGCCCGCGCCCGGATTAACCAGGGGGACTGACTATTATTACGTACAGTGACAACGGCGCCGGGCTCAGAAGCATTCACGATAACGCGGGTACTGCTCAGGCTTATCCCCTTTGCATGCGCGGATAAAAACGCATGAAGCAAAAGAATAAAAAGCAGTAATTGTTTAATATGTTTTTTCATACCGGTCTTATTCATATAAGAATGTAAAGGTGACCCTTGCCGTCAGGTCGCCATTTCGCAGCGTTGTGCCGCCACAGTTACTGCCGCATGAAAGACTTGCAGAGAATCCGGACTCCGTCCCGTTAAGATCGCCTAACTGCATATCTGGCTGACCGACAGGAACGACATCCTTATTATCCAGTGGGGTATCCATATTGCCTTTATGGACCAGACGCACGCCATAACCCCTCGCGTCACTGTCTGTCGCCGCATCGGTATCAGAAAATAAAGGGATACCTGCAGTAAATGCCCCACCCGTTACCGATAATTTAGGGCTGATCCCGAGGCCGCTACAATTCGCATAGGTTACGGTGATGTCCTTTGCCTGAATTCCCGTTTCACCCGCCTGTTTAATGTCTGAAGCAAGCACGGTCCCCCAGTTAATTGACGGCGGATTAACGGTGATATCGCAGGAGCCCGGAATGAATTTTGCCTGAAACGTTATGGTATGGGATGATGTCCCAGCCGTTGCACTGTTCAGAAAGATAAAAAAGAGACACGGGTTAACAAGAATGTTTATTAACATTTTTTTTTGCATATGCAAAAACAGCATGATGAGATTATTCATAGTCCACTCTGACTGTCAGTGTTGATTTAATCATTCCGGGTGTGACCTGATCGCTTCCCACCCTGACCAGGCCTAACAGTAAATAGTCACTATGTGGATCCTGTTCTGATACAGCGGGTAATTGAATCGACTCACCGTTTTTAAACGCGGCATCGGGATTATAAAAATTTGCGCTGTTAACCCCGCTTTCCCCCTTGCGAACCATAAATCCCACGCCGGTCGCCACGGAGTCCGCGTCCCGAAAAAACACATCCTGCGCCTCCGGGGATGACGGATAGGTACTGCCACTCACACTCAGTCCGGGGGTGGTGTTGCCGTTGCACCGGATATTAATATATAAAGGCAATACCCTGACGGCCGAGGCGGGCTCGATATCTGCGGCACGGTGAACGCCGTATGAGAGGGCGGCGTCTGATAAATCAATATCACAGCTGCCGTCACCGATTTTTGCCTGAAATGAGACTGCGGCCGTGTCACTCGCCACGCTGTCAGCGGGGATAAAAAAACAGGCACATAACGAAAGCATCGTTATGCTGAGGAAACGCATTCCCTTATTATATTTTTCCATTAAACACCTCATGACCGCCGTAATCATTAATGATTGTCCACGTCACGTTATTCCCCTGCAGCGGGCTGTTATAAGAGAGGCTTGAATAGGGCGGAATAACGTTTTTCGTGGCGTTTTTATCCAGCGTAATCTTGCTGCTATTGATTTTTATCCCGGAGAGCGTGACAAAGTACGGTGAGGCATTGCTGACGTCCACTGACTTGCCGTTCGCTGTAAATTTTAAATTCGCAAAGGCCTGTTGCGAGGGCATGCTCAGCCCGGCCGGCCGGTAGTACAGTTTCAGGACCGTCGCCGAGGCGACCTGTAATTCCCCGGCCACAACGGGGGCGGCCTTCAAACCGCCCTTCGCACTGGCGGGGACCGCAACCGCCCTGAAATAAAAGAGCGATTCCCGGTCATGCGGCAGTTGCGAGTCCTTTTTCATGATGACCACCTGGTTGCTCGTACCGGGTTCAATCCGGAACAGAGAGGGGGCGACAAAAAAAGGGGTATTCACCTGCGAGCCCAGAATATCTTTTATGACCTGGGCTTTAATTAAATAGGGGCTGCCTGAGTTTTCGGCACTTCTTATACCAATGGTTTTACCCCGGGCTGAATCACTTTCCTGAAATATAATCCGTGTCACATCAACAGAAATACCGGCACTGGCCGGGAAAGATAAAAGCAACAATAAGCTCTGTATCAATAATAGTATTATCTTCATGAAAATATAGGCCTCAGACATTGGTATAACAGTGAAATAAAGAGGCAGAATGATGTATTCTGCCTCTCTATTATTTCTACTTACTGCACAATATAGGCAATCACGATGGGCGCACTGTAGGCTTTCGCGAGAGGTGTGGTATCTGTCGATCCCATGCCCACTTTAAACATATAGTCTGTCGCCGCGTCCGCCGTTACATCCAGGGGGATCTGGCTGTCCGTGGTGACCTGAGTATTCGCAACGTCTTTAAGCATAAAGCCGACTGTATCAGCAGCACTATTAACGAATAAGTTTTTATCGTTATTCTGATTGGAGGTAATTCCCTGAACAATAAGATTACCTGATTCAGCGGTAGCACAGTCTGCCAGGGTAACTTTTAAGGCTTTTTCCCCGACCTG
>NZ_CANMLV010000049.1 GCF_947498825.1 uncultured Cedecea sp.
CTCAGAAGTGAAACGCCGTAGCGCCGATGGTAGTGTGGGGTCTCCCCATGCGAGAGTAGGGAACTGTCAGACATCAAATAAGCAGAAACCCCAGCCGAAAGGCTGGGGTTTTTTGCGTTAGCCGTCATAATTTATGCTGCTCAGGTGTTGCCTGTGTGAGTTATTCAGGATAACTCGTCATGGAGTTCCAGAAAAATACCTGCTGAATAAAATATTTTTTATTTTTATTGAATGTATAACCATAGGGTTATTTTTATACAAATTTTTGAATATAAACAAAAGAGTAAGTAAATTTTTTATTTATACTTTAGGCTGACGAATGGTCGTATTGTTATGACATATTTACATCTAATGTGACTTAAGAGAGAACGCATAGAGTGAATATATTATACTCTTATCTTTTTTAATAATGGAATATATTAATTGCTGCTGAGTGAGTTACTGTGAAAATCTAACCAAGATCAGTTTAGATAATATATTTTTTAATATCTGAGCCCATATCATCAGTAATGGTATTTTAAAGGAAGAATACATGCTAAAAATTAATTCAGAAACACCCAGCAATAGAGAGCATCAACTTCATATCAATCAAATTGATGATGAGATAAAATCATATAATGATCCCGTATATCGAACCCTTACGGTAGGAATAAATAGTGTCGATAATAGTACGGAAGAAAAGATTAATCAGTCCGCTTATTACTCTTATGATGGGGGAAAAAATTCGTCTGGGTGGCTGAAACGTATGCTTATTGGGATTGCTGTTTTGACGGGCACAGGTCTGCTAGCTGTTGGTGGATATTACTGCTCTCTTTTGGGAAGGGCAAACTTGTCGGGAACCCCAGAAGGAGACCTCCTTCCTTATCCAGAACCTCCCCTGTCTCTTGCCGATGATATTATTGTAAACAACCCATCAGCCATACTAGAGCCTGACCTACAGGAGGCAGAATATTTTACTGACAATCCAGAATCATCGCGCTCTCCTTATTCTTATTATGAGAAATACAGGATGCAAGTTCGCTAATACTTTCTCCTGATATCTTTAAATGATTTTAAAAAAACTAATAATTTAGAACACTTTCTAAATACTCGTTCGGAACTGTCACTACTGATAATAGTTATCCATTAGATGGTAGGTTTACGATAGTGTCAGCTAAATTTTATTTATTAAGTGTTCATGAACTTACTATTGAACTCAGGAGCGCAAGGCCAAAAAATAAATATTATTTATTGGAACTAATTATTGACTAATGAATTATGGAAGGGAAATGCTGTCCTCTATAGAGGAGAAAAGATGAGGTTTTAGTAAGAAAAAATCAACGATGTTTTCTTTGGTTGCTGAAACTATTATTAGTAGAAAATATATATTACGTTTTTATATTCATGTAATGGAAAACAATAAAATTATACACCAGAAGAGTTGATTAAAAGAGAGGGCTATATCAACCAGCAGATGAATGTCAGTTATGTCATCAGTTGCTGTAGTTTATCTACGCTCAGCTTGTTCCTGGCATTTGCAAGTATCCTGCATGTCAGGGTACAGAGGTTTCTAATGGTTGCTTCCTGTGCTGGTTATGTAAGACAAGGTTAAATTTTCGTTAAGTTATCCCGACTTCTTCTTTTCGGATAGAGGATGCAAAGTCTGTGGGGGAGTTCGCGGTGAGACAAAGCGGCAACCAATCAGGTAAACTACTTTGGTCTATATTCCGGAACATAACGACCATGAATCCCTCTCTGAAGTCTTTCAATACCTTTGGTATCCAGGCTCATGCTAAACGCATTGCCGTTGTTGAATCAGCCCAGGAACTGTTAACGGCATGGAACGACGCCGCTAACAATGGTCAGCCCGCTATCCTGGTGGGCGAGGGAAGTAATATACTTTTCCTCAAGGACTTCGCTGGCACCGTGATAGTAAACCGTCTCAAGGGCATTGAGGTCACGGAGCAGGAAGATTCATGGTTATTGCATGTCGGTGCAGGAGAAAATTGGCATCAGCTGGTAGAGAAAACGCTCCAGCAGGGTATGGCGGGACTTGAGAATCTCGCTTTGATTCCCGGCTGCGTAGGATCGTCACCTATCCAGAATATCGGTGCTTACGGTGTAGAGATCAAGCAAATCTGCCAGTATGTTGACTGTATTGACCTCACCAATGGGCAGGAAGTTCGCCTTGAGAATGAACAGTGCCAGTTTGGCTATCGTGACAGTATTTTCAAACAGGCTGACTATAAGCACTATGCGATTATTGCAGTGGGGCTGCGATTAGCTAAAAAATGGCAGCCTATACTCACTTACGGTTCTCTTAACCAACTCGATCCGCAAAGCGTCACCGCTCAACAAGTTTTCGATAGTGTCTGTGAAATGAGAACGTCGAAGTTACCTGATCCAAAAGTGAATGGTAATGCAGGCAGCTTTTTCAAAAACCCAGTGATTACAGCGAAAGAAGCTAAGGATTTGTTTATCCATTATCCGAACGCTCCTCATTATCCACAGGCTGATGGCAAGGTGAAACTTGCTGCTGGCTGGCTTATCGATCAGTGTCAGCTTAAAGGCCACCGAATTGGAGGCGCGGCTGTACACCGTCAGCAAGCATTAGTGCTTATCAATGAAGGTAACGCAAGTAGTGAGGATATCGTGGCGTTAGCGCACTATGTTCGCCAACAGGTTGGCCAGAAATTTAATGTCTGGCTGGAGCCTGAAGTTCGCTTTATCGGTGATAAGCAAGAAGTTAGCGCACTGGAGACAATCGCGTGAGAGATAATACAGTTCCATTAACCTTAACCAGTATCCTGGCTGATGGTAAATTCCACTCAGGTGAGCAACTGGGTGAGCAACTGGGTATGAGCCGGGCTGCGATTAATAAACATATCCAGACTATACGTGACTGGGGTATTGATATACTCACTGTACCGGGAAAAGGATATAGCTTACCTGAACCGATACAATTGCTTGATGAGGCATTGATTCTCTCGCAGATTAACGAGGGTACAGTCAATGTATTACCTGTCATTGATTCAACGAATCAATATTTACTTGAGCGGCTCGGCAAACTGAAATCAGGCGATGCCTGTATCGCAGAATATCAGCAAGCGGGTAGGGGAAGACGAGGAAGACAGTGGTTCTCTCCTTTTGGTACCAATCTTTATCTTTCAATGTACTGGCGTCTTGAACAGGGACCTGCTGCTGCAATCGGGCTGAGCCTGGTCATCGGTATTGTTATTGCTGAAGTATTGCAACAGCTCGGTGCTCATGATGTCAGAGTTAAATGGCCAAATGATCTCTATCTTAACGATAAAAAACTTGCCGGTATTCTGGTAGAGCTAACAGGTAAAACAGGCGATGCAGCGCAGATTGTTATGGGTGCTGGTATCAATTTGGCAATGAAAAGTGTCGCCTCTGAAGTCGTGAATCAAGGCTGGACCAATCTGCAACAGGCTGGTCTTAATATCGACAGAAATCAGCTTGCTGTTTCATTGATTAAAGAATTACGTCAGGCCTTAATGCATTTTGAACGTGAGGGGTTAACGCCTTTTCTTTCTCGCTGGCAGAAGTTAGACAACTATATTAATCGTCCGGTAAAACTGATCATTGGCGAACGTGAGGTATTTGGTATTGCTCGCGGTATTAATGAACAAGGGGGATTATTGTTGGAGCACGATGGTGTAATAAAAGCCTGGATTGGTGGGGAAATTTCATTACGCGGAGTAAATTAAGGGGAGGTCATCCCCTTAATCATTATTTTCGTAATTTAACACTATTTATTTCATGATTCGCGATTTTAGTCATTATCAGACTGGCGCGGTCGCGGGTGGGTAATATATTCTGTTTTAAATTCAACAGGTTAATTTCTTTCCATAATTGTGTTGCAGTATTAATAGCTTCATCTTTAGAAAGCTTTGCATAATGATGGAAATAGGAATCTGGGTCGGTAAATGCACTTTCACGGAATTTCAAAAAACGGTTAATATACCAATCCTGCAATAATTCTTCTGGTGCATCAACATAAATAGAAAAATCGACAAAATCTGAAACAAAAACATGATGTGGATCGTGGGGATAATCCATGCCACTTTGTAAAACATTTAATCCTTCAAGAATTAAAATATCCGGCTGAGCAACCGTTTTATCACCGCCGGGTATAACATCATAGAAAAGATGCGAATAAACGGGAGCGGTAACGTTAGGTACGCCTGATTTAATATCAGAGACAAACTTCACCAGGCGATGCATATCGTAGGATTGCGGAAACCCTTTTTTCTTCATCAAATTGCGTTCTTTGAGCACCGCATTCGGATGAAGAAAGCCATCTGTAGTAATCAATTCAACGCGGCGATGTTCAGGCCAGCGACTTAACAGTGCCTGCAACACACGTGCTGTCGTACTTTTTCCGACGGCGACACTTCCCGCGATGCTAATCACATACGGAATACGCTGGCCACTCGTGCCCAGAAACTGCTCCAGAACTGCCTGACGGCGTAAGTCAGAACTTATATAGAAGTTTAGTAGCCGCGATAAAGGGAGATAGATCTCGACAACCTCATCCATGGAGAGGTCCTCGTTAATCCCTTTAAGGCGCGTAATCTCTGCTTCTGTCAGTGTCATTGGAACAGAATCACGCAGTGCAGCCCACTGCTTGCGATCAAATTGCAGATAAGGAGTAATTGCCAACATTTGTTCTCTGTTACTCATAAGCATGCTTTCTGTCGTTCAAAACCATATTTACGTTGTACATCTTGCTATCAATAGCACCGCCACATTCGGAGGGTTCAAGCTGTGCAACGCATCGGATGTTTGATAATGGGCAGGAGGGTAACACCGGAAGTGAAAGAATAAGAAGAAAAAATCAGTATGAATGATGCATTACCGTGAATCCATCACGTTGTGTGTTGAATATAATGTCAGAGCACGCCATCTTTTTTGTGTTAACTGCTTGTTTTTTATTCAATGAAAAAACAAATAAACATGAAAAAGAAGAATCGCAGGTAAGAAAAAACGAAAAAATCAGTCCCTCAGTGGATGAATTTTATACTTATTTGGTGAAATAATCAGCATAATTACGGTGAATTGCGTAAAATGTAAGCGTACGCGCATTTTCTGCAATTTTTTTGTTGCAAGACGGCGCAGACCCTCATAAAATGCGCACCACTTGATGCCGACTTAGCTCAGTAGGTAGAGCAACTGACTTGTAATCAGTAGGTCACCAGTTCGATTCCGGTAGTCGGCACCATCAAGTATCTAAGTACCCCTGGTGGGGTTCCCGAGCGGCCAAAGGGAGCAGACTGTAAATCTGCCGTCATCGACTTCGAAGGTTCGAATCCTTCCCCCACCACCATATACGGCAACGTAATCGTCGCCAGAGGCGAAAGGCTTCAAGCTGATCGACTCAAAGGATAAAAGAACTTCTTTTATCTCCAATACAGAAAGACATCCAGGTAGTCGAGTTCCAGGATGCGGGCATCGTATAATGGCTATTACCTCAGCCTTCCAAGCTGATGATGTGGGTTCGATTCCCACTGCCCGCTCCAGATGTGCTGATATAGCTCAGTTGGTAGAGCGCACCCTTGGTAAGGGTGAGGTCGGCAGTTCGAATCTGCCTATCAGCACCACTTCCTTCTCTCATCCCTGATTATCTTCTGTTAACTCAATTCAGCAATGCAGGCAAATGCCTGGTTGATGTGGTGATATCACCGTTTTAACCGTGTCTTAGAGGGACAATTCATGTCTAAAGAAAAGTTTGAACGTAAAAAGCCGCACGTTAACGTTGGTACTATCGGCCACGTTGACCATGGTAAAACTACTCTGACCGCTGCAATCACTACCGTACTGGCTAAAACCTACGG
>NZ_CANMLV010000050.1 GCF_947498825.1 uncultured Cedecea sp.
CCATTTCGCCCAGGGATTCCAGGGTTTGCGGTGATGTTCAAAAATATAAATTTTCTGTCGCTTACGATTAAACCGGATTGGCTGGCTTCTCGGGACAAATAAAGCCATTCTTAGATTTAACAAAATCATTGAAAATGAAAAAAATAAAAATAAAAATGACATCAGAAATATATTTAATTGAAATCCCAGAAGATATAAATCCACAATCGTCCATATAGCAATAACCGCTCCGATTATTGATGCAATAACACCCAACCACGCCCCCCCCCACATAATATTTTCATAACGGGGAACCTCCATCCAGATGTCGTTAATCTCAGTGACCTCTATTAGCTGCCCCGGAACAACTTGCTTCTCGCTATTTGCAGGTAAATCCTCTTCCCAGTTTTTTAGCCGGGGCGTAAGCAGAGGCTTGCGTGAAAAATAGTCGTCGACTGAGGCTTTGATCTCCTCTGGCGTGGCATAGCGCAAGACATCTTTTATGGTGAGCTGGCTTTCATTCACTGCCGGGTTTTGCGTGTTCTTATTCCTTGCTGAGTTTCGTTTTCTCTTATTTATTTTTGAACTCCGTTTTCCTTTTTCCATTTTTTCCTTTCTGATCCGTGGCTTTCAGGGTAAGCACAGTCATACTGTGTGGATCGGTTTTATTCGGCAGCAATATATAAAACAGGGCCACTGTTATTGCTCAGAAATCCGATTCAGGCGCCGTTCTGGATTCTCTGTCCAGGGCTTCCGGCCAGAGTGACGTTGCCTTTTTCTGAGGCCTGCCATCACCAGGCGGCGGATAGAGCGGATCCATCATCACGGGCTGGTGCTGCATATACTGACACCAGTGGCTCCACAACTCGCGCTGGAGCTGTATGTAGTATATCGAATAATTTAAAATAACACGCTCGGCCACCTTCCGCGTGCCGGGCTCACAGATGGTGCCATACAGTCGAAACCCTTGCTCGAAGCGATCGGTCTCGCGGCTGATTTCGCCGTGGATATCCGCCCAGTCGAACACCCTGACGGTGGTCGGCCATTTCGCCCAGGGATTCCAGGGTTTGCGGTGGTGCTCAAAAATATAAATTTTCTGTCGCTTACGATTAAACCGGACAGGCTGGCTTCTCGGGACAAATAAGGCCATTCTTAGATTTAACAAAATCATTGAAAATGAAAAAAACAAAAACAAGAAAGAAGTTAACAATGTCCAAAAATCTAACCCCAAAGGGTATAAATCCACAGTAATCCATATAAATATAACCGTTGGGATTATTGTTGTAATAACCCCAAACCATGCGCCACCCCACATAATATTTTCATAACGGGGAACCTCCATCCAAATGTCATTAATCTCTGTGACATGTATGAGCTGTCCCTGAACGACCTGCTTCTCGTTATTTGCGGGCAAATCCTCTTCCCAGTTTTTTAGCCGGGGCGTAAGCAGAGGCTTACGTGAAAAATAGCGGTCTACTGAGGCTTTGATCTCCTCTGGCGTGGCATAGCGCAAGATATCTTTTCTGGTGAGTTGGCTTTCACTGACTTCCGGGTTTTGCGTGTTCTTATTCTTTGCTGAGTTTCGTTTTCTCTTATTTATTTTTGAATTCCGTTTTCCTTTTTCCATTTTTTCCTTTCTTATCCGTGGCTTTCAGGGTAAGCATAGTCATACTCTGTGGATCGGTTTTCTTCGGGCAACAATATATAAAACAGGGCCAGTATTATTGCTCAGAAATCCGATTCAGGCGCCGTTCTGGATTCTCTGTCCAGGGCTTCCGGCCAGAGTGACTTTGCCTTTTTTTGAGGCCTGCCGTCGCCAGGCGGCGGATAGAGCGGATCCATCACCACAGGCTGGTGCTGCATATACTGGCACCAGTGGCTCCACAACTCGCGCTGGAGCTGTATGTAATATATCGAATAATTTAAAATAACACGCTCAGCCACCTTCCGCGTGCCGGGCTCACAGATGGTGCCATACAGTCGAAACCCTTGCTCGAAGCGATCGGTCTCGCGGCTGATTTCGCCGTGGATATCCGCCCAGTCGAACACCCTGACGGTGGTCGGCCATTTCGCCCAGGGATTCCAGGGTTTGCGGTGGTGCTCAAAAATATAAATTTTCTGTCGCTTACGATTAAACCGGATAGGCTGGCTTCTCGGGACAAATAAGGCCATTCTTAGATTTAACAAAATCATTGAAAATGAAAAAAACAAAAACAAGAAAGAAGTTAACAATGTCCAAAAATCTAACCCCAAAGGGTATAAATCCACAGTAATCCATATAAATATAACCGTTGGGATTATTGTTGTAATAACCCCAAACCATGCGCCACCCCACATAATATTTTCATAACGGGGAACCTCCATCCAAATGTCATTAATCTCTGTGACATGTATGAGCTGTCCCTGAACGACCTGCTTCTCGTTATTTGCGGGCAAATCCTCTTCCCAGTTTTTTAGCCGGGGTGTGAGCAGAGGCTTGCGTGAAAAATAGTGGTCTACTGAGGCTTTGATCTCCTCTGGCGTGGCATAGCGCAAGACATCTTTTATGGTGAGCTGGCTTTCACTGACTTCCGGGTTTTGCGTGTTCTTATTCCTTCCTGAGTTTCGTTTTCTCTTACTCATCCTTGTCCTTCCTAATCGGTAATCTTCAGGGTCAGTGTCATCAGACTCTGGGGATCGTTTTTATCCGGCCAGTAATCAATATTAAGTATCGCCTGGCCGTAACGTGTGCTGACCCATGCCAGCCCTTCTAACAGCAGGGCATTGCTATCCCAGCGCTGCGTTAACGTATTATTTAACGGAAGGCTTGGATGACGGGGGTGACGCAGAATATGGGAGCCATCATCTGTTAGTGAAGAAGCGCTATCTTTAATGCCTTTTATACCATACTGACTCACCAGCAATGGCTTAGACCCGCCATCGCCCTGTGCCACAAGCTTAAGATCCCATGCGGAGTCGGTGCTGTTACACCCCGGTAATCTGACGCGCATTTTTATTGCATCTTCAGAATCCCCGCGCTTTCCCATCAGGTTCTGATAATCCATTTCAGCCGTCATGCCACTCACAATCACTTTATACGCCATCAGCGCGGCGTACAGGTCTTCAGGGCTATCAATATCCCATACCGGATCCTTGCCACCGCGTTTCTCCGTCACGCCAAAACAGCCCGCGCTAAGCCACACTTCAAAGGGGCTTCTGATGGCATTCTCGGCCTGGATAGCCATCGTTGCCCCGGCGATCACCAGAAGCGCCGCCAGCCCCATGGGACCCATTAACGCAAACGAGCAAGAGTAAGCAGAATAGATGAACAAGAAACCTCCACCAATTGTGACTATGCCAGCCCCCCGGTACCAATTGGCGGCATCAGTTTCTCCAGCATTTTTTGCATCATACGCCTTAACCCACATCCCTATCCCATCAATAAGAGATGAAAAACCAGCAATTCCCCCTCCCAGCCGCAGCAGGGGGTGAACATATATCGGAACCCCCTTCACGACAACATTCGGAGTCAGATCCCATGGATTTGCCCGCACCAGCATATGGATAAAGCCGCTGGTTTCCACGGCTGAGCTCACCACCATGGTCATATTGGACACCAGCGTGAAGCGGGCATTGACGCTATTAACCGCGGTTTCCACGGCTTTAATATTGTCAGCCAGCGCCGACACCTGCAGAAAGAGCATGCCTCCCCCCAGTATCCCGCCCAGCGCATTCCCACTGATTAATCGCCGGGATAGCTGAACCTGCCCCTTGGTAACATTACCCTTTTGGCTTTGAGTCAGTTTGACTGGCGCGCGGCTTACCGTGTTATCCAGCGATACGTCAGCAATACGCAACTCGGATAACTCATTCAGTTTTGTACTGCTGGTAAGTTTTCCGTTATTCAATGACTGAATAAACTCGGCTGGCGCAGACTCTGCAACCATTGTCAGCGTTAATTTTTGCCTTAACACCACCGGGTCACTTACCTGTGGCAGACCGTTTGTCGATGCGCGCCTTAACGCGCGCTTGCCGTTTCGCAACTCGCCGCCATATTCAATGGCTTTGCCATTCATTGAAAGCTGGACGCGCGCAATATCACGATGCAGCTGCTGGTATTCTCTGACCGTCATCGTCACGTTGAACACGGTGACTTGCTTTCCGGTGGTCAGATAAATATTCCCCTGCACAATTCGGCTGTAGCCGTCCAGTACGGCCTGATCCAGTTTTTCATTCAGACGGCTGAATGCGCCGCTCATTGCCAGCATGCGTTGGGCAATCGCCTTTTGCACCCCTTCGGAATCAATCCAGTCGCCAATCTCTTTGCCATTCAATAAGGCTTTCAGATTGGTATAACCCGCACTTCCCCTGAAGACATCTTCAAGAACCGACTTTTTATTACCTAAAATCCCCAGATAAGCAGGGCTGGCGGGATCTTCCAGCCATTTTAACCAGACTTTTTCTGTCTCTTCATCGGTACTTCCTCCCTGAATGCAGGTGGCAATAGTCGATAACTGGGCAGCCCACCCGGCAGGGCAGGTTTCCGGGGCATAATCATGAGTGATAGTTGCCAGCCAGAACGGGGCCTGATACCAGGCAGCAAGGTCTTTTCCGATAGCCTCTATTCGCTGCTGATAACCCTGTAACATCTGTTGATGCTGCCTGACAAACTCGGCACGTTTCGATTCATGATAGTATTTCTGCAAGTGTGCTAACCTTCCGGCATAGGTTTCCCGGGCAACTTGTTGCGCCGGAATGGTGTATCCCGCAGCCGGATATCCGCTCACTGTTGATTCATGACGGGGTTTACTGCTTTCATCTGTCCGGGCTTTTAATGCAGTCAGGTATTGTTCAATCGCTTCAGAAATCATGTACTTACAACGTATTTCCGGCAATTCGTTGTAAAGTTGTCGCGCTTCCACAATTTCCAGCCGGCTGTTGTTCAGCTCCTGCACCACCCCCACACAGTCATTCAATGCCAGCGCAGCTATCTGGCACTGATACTGTACTCCCAGCTGGGCAACCCTGAGCCCAAGCGCATTTTCGCTTTCAATACGGGGATAAAAGCCATGGGCCCCCCCGGCTCGCTCAGCAATAACCTTGGGAGTATTAACAAAAAAATCAGTTGCAAACTCTGCCACGTTCGCTTTCATTGAAGCCAGCGAAGGATCAATAACAAATGCGCCTTCCACACTGGATGGGGTGCTTTTCAAGGTGGCTAACACTATTTCTGTGAAACGGCCGGAGGGGCGTTTTCCGCTTTTATACTCATCGAGGACATCCTTACTCCAGGGGTCACTGCTGAATGCCAGCGCTGCCTTTTGGTATTTTTTGTCATCAATGTTAATAAAACTTGCGTTGATACAGTGTCCCTGCTCCCGGCATGCCTTGCTTATCGGCTCCACCGTATCCCCTTCAGGCATCGCCATAGGATCAAACTGCCGCAGGTATCCCTCGGCCGTTACCTGATACGCCTGCCAGATCCGGTTATCCAGCAAGACGTATAAATACCCCATACGTAAAGTCCGCAATGCATATTTAAAGTCGCCTCCTGTCAGCTCGACATCCTGCTTGGGAACAACAGGCTTCCAGCCCGAGTTAACCAGGGCTTTTGGCACCGCCGCCACACGCAGTGGAAAAACGGGCACG
>NZ_CANMLV010000051.1 GCF_947498825.1 uncultured Cedecea sp.
AGAAGATCATAGAAAAGAAAATTGTAATATTCTTTTTACCCCTCCAAAAAATAAGACTTCTTTTTATAGAAGCCCTATTTTTTGGCGATGACTTATATTATTTTAAAAAAAATCATGCAATAGCATGTTTTTTATCTAATTCATTAGCACTATTTTTCCTTTCTATAATTTCATTAGCAGGGGTTACTCTATTTATTTCCTCTTGTAATCGAGGACTACTAGTAACCTCCCACAAATCAACAGATTGTTGTATGTTCAACCAGAATTTTGCAGTGGTATCAAATGCTTTAGCCAACCTAAAAGCCATATCGGTAGATAACTTTCTATTATTGTTAACCAAGGCACTGGCAGAATTTCTATGTATGTTCAACATCCAAGCCAAGTCATTGATTTTTAAACCACTTGGTTCGAGATATTCATAAAGTATGATATCCCCTACAGTTGATGGTTTTCTAGTCGCTTGAGACATGATTAACTCCTGAATTTGTTACATCTATCTAATTTATGAAGAAGATAAGTATTTCGTCGATTACCAGGTGTATTGATGAATAATTATCTTAAATATAGTTACGTCGTTTGTTTTTTTTATCATTATTCTTTTGACGTATTAATATAGGTGAGGGAATGCCTCACCTACTTTTCTTTACAAGATAACAGCCATGACCTGTTACCTATCGGTAATCATGTGGGTCGAGATATAGGTCCTCAACTCCGTTTTCACCCCACTTAAATATCAAGCGGTACTTATCGTTCACCCTTATGGATGAATACCCTGTTAATGGAGGGTTGAGATTTTCAAATCGATTTCCCGGGGGAGACCGTAAATCTCCAGCTTTATCAGCAGCATTCAGCATATCCAACTTACGTTGCAATGAAGCATCAATCGTAGCTGGTATCTTTCTATTGGACTTACCGTATTTATAAAATTGGTATAGCCAATCTTCTCTAAACTGAATGCGGCAGTCATCATTATGATCTTGCTGCATTTTTATTTCACCTTATGTTCTGCCATAACTTGGCAACTATCTGGATCACCTTTACCAAGAACATATTACAACAGAACGCACAAATGCACAATAGCACTGTGCACTTGTGCATCCTAATGGTTTATTGTAAAATGCACCCCAACACAGTGCAACTGTGCAACTGTGCAACTGTGCAAAAAAAAGCAACCACATTGGAGACTACAAATGGCTTTAGTTCGTTCAGGAAATAAACAAAAAATATTGGAAGCAGGCTCTCAATTCAATCCGGTTTTTGATACCGAATATAAGCCTGGAGATACGTGTAAGTATGAAGGAATTTATAAATGCACCGGCTGCGATAAAGAAGTAACAATCGCAAACGGGAAAACTATACCACCACAAAATCACCACCAACACTCCGTTAGCCAAGGGAATATCCGTTGGAAATTATTTGTTTACGCACAGTGAGAAATAAAAATGGCAGATCGCAGACCACTCAACCCATACGTTGTAGTACCTAAACCTAGCGGCGGAACTCAACCACGTTCTCGTAACAATGATGGAAGAATTCGCGGTAAACGCTCTGATTCAGGAAAACCAAGAAAGTAGCAAGAATTCGTCTCTCTATGTTCCTTTTTATAATCTCACTAAAAAAGAGAGCTACATATGAATGTGAATATAATTGGAAATACTGTCCCTACTTCATTTGATATTGCGTGTTCGAATTGCGCATGGACTGGTGTGCTAACGACGCCACAGCTACACGAATTTACCATAACATCTGTTGCCCGCACCACTCCGGACAGGTTCAGCGAAGATGCGGTGTCAGTCCGGTAAAACCGGCAGTAAACTCCCCGCTAAACCGCGCATTCTGCGCCAGATAAATATCACCCGGCTGCATGGCTATGCATTCGGGTGAATAGGCAGGGATTTAATGACAGAAATGAGCCGAAGCCGACAAAATTACCACTATAGAAATCTTAGTGGATCGTTCATCGAAGTAAGGCATCGAGCATCTGCCTCATCAACAATATTGCGCTGCGTAACAGTCATGTCTTCCTCATGACGCTCCTGGCAAGCTTTCGCTATCTGGTAATCTGCTTCGTTGTTCTTTGCGTAGGAATCCAGAATAAACCGGATAACACTTTCACTGACGATGACACTAATCATAAGCACCTCATGGTTATTTTGAGTGGAGAACTGCCTCCATCTCGAGTATCCAGTCTGCCATCACGACGATCAGCTCTGTCATCCCAAAGTTGGCCCGTTATAGGTTTTTTGTCGCTGTACACGCTGAAGCTCCAGAGACTTCTGGTGTTCCAGTTCCCGCTCATGCTGCTGACGTAGCTCGGCAGCATTCAGCCGTTCGACAACCGACGCAGCTGCTCGCTCAAACTCTGCACCTGCCTGCTCAAGTCCGTGACGCGCTCGCTCAGCGCTGCGTTCTCCCGTTGCATAAGACCAGACATTGTCCGCCATTCCGCGAAGGCGTTCTCCCACTCGTCCAGCCTTTTCGAGTAGTCCTGCTGTAGCTGCTCTAACGCGCTCAGCAACTGTTTTTCCAGCTCCGTCATGGGCTATTTCCTCTCCAGTATCATCCAGCTTGAATCCTTGCCGTATCGTCCCGCTTCCGGGTTCACCTTCACGCAACGGAGCCTCTCCTCGCCGCAGGTTGAAAGCTGTACCCCGTTGTTCTTCTCTGACAGCATGGCCTGGGTTCTCTTCTGCTCCTGAATAGTGATGTAATTGTCGAGCATTTGCTGTCCCTGCCACCACAGAATCCCCGCGCTCGAGGCGATCAGCAACACTGACACTAGAACGATGGTCAGCCACGTTTGACTGACCATACGCACCATGCCTTTCGTGCGCTGGCTCATGTCGGAGGACAGCTTCTGGTCGTGGTCGAGCATGGCGGCGCTGATTCTCTTCGCGCTTTCGTTCAGTTCCGCTTTTACAGACTGCTCGTGCTCGCTGAATGCGGCTTTCAGCATCTCGCCGGTACTCTGCTGCTGCGCTTTCGATTTCTGCTCTAAGTCCTTCGCCAGCGTTAAAAGACTGCTCATAGATGGCTCCCTTCAGTCGGATGTTTCGCCCCCCGTCCGGGTCGGCAATGCTGATACTGCTTTTCGTGGTGCGTACCACTTCGAAACCTGCGATTTCCAGCGCTGCTGTGACATCCTGGCGCGTTTTCAGCTCCCCGGATGAGGCAAGGTAAAGCAGACCGCGCGTAATCGTTTCTGCGGCCCCCTGCTTCACTTTTGGCAACGCAGATGGAGTGACCAGCGCCCGTCTGTTTTCCGGTGCGTTCGGGTCGTGCAGTCCAAGCCGGCCGTTCACGATAGTCTGCCAGGCATCAATACGCGGACGGTCGGCGCGGTCGTAATATGGCTGGAGCCGTCTGCCGGTCAGCAGCTCCGTGTTCGGGATCAGGAAATTCAGCTCCAGCCGCCCCTTATCCCGGTGTTCAACCCACAGCACGCTGTACTGGTCTTTATCCAGTCCGGGCATCAGAACCCGTTCAAAGCTCGCCATCAGTTTTTCACGCTGTCCGGGAAATAAATCTTTTTCGGCAAAGGACAGGACTCCGGATGTGTATTTTTTTGCATAGAGCGAAGCGTCGATAATCTCCCGGACTTCCTCTGGCTTGCCCTGCAGAACGCTGGCTCCCTCGCGTTGGCGGTCTTTACCCAGCAGATAATCCACCGGACCGGCACCCCCGCCACGTCCTCTGGGGTGAAATTTAACGATCATCATCGACTCCGTTAGCCAGAACGGCATGCCGGATCTGCTCAAGTCCGGCATCAATGGCCATCAGGGCAGCAACTACCTGCACACGGTCGTGTCCGTTACCGCCACCGGCGTTAACCTGCCGGGCAATCTGGTTGAGGTTATTACCCATGCCGGCAAGCTGACGAAGCAGCGCCGGCGAGAGCGACGGAAGTTTGCTGGCGCGGGCGGGCTTCTCGTCCAGGCATGTCTGGCGCATCCAGGCGGCAAGCTGTTTCCCGTTGCAGCGCTCCAGTAAGCGGCGGTGCTCATCTTCCGTTACCCACATGGTGAGCATTTTGCTGCGTTTATCTGCCAATTTGCCTCCTGAGAACGCCGGGATGGACGGGAAATTGTTTCCCGGTCGGGTCGGCGTTGGACAAGCCGCAAGGCGCGTCAGTGGCTTTTAGCGGGTTTTGGGGCGCAGCCCTGAACCAGTCACGTAGCGCTAGCGGAGTGTATACTGGCTTAGTATGTTAGTTATGTGGCGGGTAGGGGTCAAAGAATACATGCAGAAAGGGTTTATCTAGGCTAGAGAGTGGCAGGGGAAAATGACAGGCTGGGTGACATTACGCCTCCTCGCTCATTCGCTCACTAACGTTCGGTCATGAGACTGCGGCGGGCGTTGGGGGTTAAAAGGGAAAGGCTTGGATGGTAGCGACAAAGGGGGACGGGCAAAAAAGAGGATGCGGCATGCCGTTTTTCCATAGGCTCCGCCCCCCTGACGAGTTTCACAAAAATCAGATGATTTTCGGTACTCAAATCAGAGGTGGCGAAACCCGACAGGACTATAAAGATACCAGGCGTTTCCCCCTGATGGCTCCCTCGTGCGCTCTCCTGTTCCCGTCTTGCGGTGACCGTATTGTGGTGGAAGCTTTACCTAAATCACCACGTCCCGTTTCCGTTTAGACAGTTCGCTCCAAGCTGGACTGTATGCATGAACCCCCCGTTCAGTCCGACTACTGCGCCTTATCCGGTAACTATCGTCTTGAGTCCAACCCGGAAAGACACGACTAATCGCCATTGGCAGCAGCCACTGGTAAGAGGGTGTACAAGATATTACTAGTGCAGAGTTCTTGAAGTTAGAGCCAAACTACGGCTAAACTGAAAGGACAAATTTGGTGGCAGCGGTCTTGTACACCCTGTTACCACGGTTCAGAAGTTCCCCAACTTGCTGAACCTTCGAAAAACCACCTCCCCAGGTGGTTTTTTCGTTTACAGGACAAGAGACTACGCGTACAGAAACTGGATCTCAAGAAGATCATAGAAAAGAAAATTGTAATATTCTTTTTACCCCTCCAAAAAATAAGACTTCTTTTTATAGAAGCCCTA
>NZ_CANMLV010000052.1 GCF_947498825.1 uncultured Cedecea sp.
TTAACGCTGAGGTGTGACGACGAGGCACTACGGTGCTGAAGTGATAAATGCCCTGCTTCCAGGAAAAGCCTCTAAGCATCAGGTGACATTAAATCGTACCCCAAACCGACACAGGTGGTCAGGTAGAGAATACCAAGGCGCTTGAGAGAACTCGGGTGAAGGAACTAGGCAAAATGGTGCCGTAACTTCGGGAGAAGGCACGCTGGCGCGTAGGTGAAGTCCTTTACGGATGGAGCTGAAGCCAGTCGAAGATACCAGCTGGCTGCAACTGTTTATTAAAAACACAGCACTGTGCAAACACGAAAGTGGACGTATACGGTGTGACGCCTGCCCGGTGCCGGAAGGTTAATTGATGGGGTTATCCGCAAGGAGAAGCTCTTGATCGAAGCCCCGGTAAACGGCGGCCGTAACTATAACGGTCCTAAGGTAGCGAAATTCCTTGTCGGGTAAGTTCCGACCTGCACGAATGGCGTAATGATGGCCAGGCTGTCTCCACCCGAGACTCAGTGAAATTGAACTCGCTGTGAAGATGCAGTGTACCCGCGGCAAGACGGAAAGACCCCGTGAACCTTTACTATAGCTTGACACTGAACATTGAGCCTTGATGTGTAGGATAGGTGGGAGGCTTTGAAGCGTGGACGCCAGTCTGCGTGGAGCCATCCTTGAAATACCACCCTTTAATGTTTGATGTTCTAACGTAGGTCCCTGATCGGGATTGCGGACAGTGTCTGGTGGGTAGTTTGACTGGGGCGGTCTCCTCCCAAAGAGTAACGGAGGAGCACGAAGGTTAGCTAATCACGGTCGGACATCGTGAGGTTAGTGCAAAGGCATAAGCTAGCTTGACTGCGAGAGTGACGGCTCGAGCAGGTGCGAAAGCAGGTCTTAGTGATCCGGTGGTTCTGAATGGAAGGGCCATCGCTCAACGGATAAAAGGTACTCCGGGGATAACAGGCTGATACCGCCCAAGAGTTCATATCGACGGCGGTGTTTGGCACCTCGATGTCGGCTCATCACATCCTGGGGCTGAAGTAGGTCCCAAGGGTATGGCTGTTCGCCATTTAAAGTGGTACGCGAGCTGGGTTTAGAACGTCGTGAGACAGTTCGGTCCCTATCTGCCGTGGGCGCTGGAGAATTGAGGGGGGCTGCTCCTAGTACGAGAGGACCGGAGTGGACGCATCACTGGTGTTCGGGTTGTCATGCCAATGGCATTGCCCGGTAGCTAAATGCGGAAAAGATAAGCGCTGAAAGCATCTAAGCGCGAAACTTGCCCCGAGATGAATTCTCCCTGGGTCCTTGAGACCCCTGAAGGGACGTTGAAGACTACGACGTTGATAGGCTGGGTGTGTAAGTGCAGCGATGCATTGAGCTAACCAGTACTAATGACCCGTGAGGCTTAACCTTACAACACCGAAGGTGTTTT
>NZ_CANMLV010000053.1 GCF_947498825.1 uncultured Cedecea sp.
CACGCCCTTTCTTCCGTTAACCCCGCTTGCATTAACTTCTTTGCTCGCGTTCGGGGACGCTTCCACTGCTTCCATAAAAGGCAGCGTAACTTCCTGTTTATCCAGCTATCCAGTTCTTCCAGTACCCCTTTCACTTCGGTGTAGCGGAAGTAACTTATCCAGCCCCTGAGGACGGGGCTGAGTCGACTGATGACTGCTTTGACTGACGCCGTACTGTGCCCTGTCGTCAGGCTACGGAGTTTATCCTTTAACCTGCCGACACTGCTGTCTGCCACTTTAAGACGAACATGTTTGTGCCTTGTGACGCTGTACCCTAAGAACTTGCGTTCCCACGGCCTTGCCACCGCACTCTTCTTTTCGTTTATCTCAAGTCCTAACGTTTCCGTCAGGTACTCACGGATATCACTCAGAAGGTGTTCACCCGCTTTGCGACTGCTTACATAGATATTGCAGTCATCTGCGTAACGACAGAACGCGTGTCCGCGTCGTTCCAGCTCTTTGTCCAGCTCATCCAGTAAGATATTCGACAACAACGGTGATAGCGGACCGCCTTGCGGCATCCCTCTCACTCGTCTGACCCGCTCTTTATTACTGTCGATACTTTCTGCCTCAAGATAACGGCGGATTAACTTCAGAAGCCGTATATCACTGATGCGCCGGGCTACCCGCGCCATTAATATGTCGTGATCTACCCTGTCGAAGAACTTTTCCAGATCAATGTCGACCACCCAGCGTTTACCGCTATTCATGTAGGATTGTGCCTGACGCACCGCCTGCCATGCATTGCGCCCCGGGCGGAAGCCATAACTGGAGTTTGAGAAGGTTGGGTCGACGACAACGCTCAGTTTCTGCGCTATCGCTTGTTGGATGAGTCTGTCTGCTACCGTCGGGATACCCAATGTTCTCACGCCACCATCAGGCTTTGGGATGTCCATTTTACGTATCGCCCGGGGCAGATAGTCTCCTGACATCAGTGCGCTTTTGATACTCGCCCAGTGTTGTTTCAGAAAGGGTTTTAACGCCAACACGCTGAGGTTATCTACCCCGGCAGCGCCTTTGTTTTCCACTACCCGCTGATAGGCGAGCATCATATTGGTTCTCTCTGTCACCGTTTCGATAGACAACGGCACTTCCGCTTTCGTTCGCCCACTGACCGCCGTGTCGATTTCAGCACCATTCAGCTGCTCTCGCGGGTTCTGCCCGCTACCCTGACTTATGGCGGCAATGTTCTGCCCTTGTGCATCGTTAATCGGCATCGAGTATCCGTGTCCTAATTGCGGTTAACATGTTCAGCCCTTCATACTGGTGGTGAGTCAG
>NZ_CANMLV010000054.1 GCF_947498825.1 uncultured Cedecea sp.
AGCGATTAGCTGATAACTTTAGCAACAACGCCCGCGCCTACAGTACGGCCGCCTTCACGGATTGCGAAACGCAGACCGTCATCCATCGCGATTGGGTGGATCAGGGTAACAACCATCTGAATGTTGTCACCAGGCATTACCATCTCTACGCCTTCTGGCAGTTCGATAGTACCGGTTACGTCAGTTGTACGGAAGTAGAACTGTGGACGGTAGCCTTTGAAGAATGGAGTGTGACGACCGCCTTCATCTTTAGACAGAATGTACACTTCAGACTCGAACTTGGTGTGCGGCTTGATGCTGCCTGGCTTAGCCAGTACCTGACCACGTTCGATTTCTTCACGCTTGATACCACGCAGCAGAACACCAACGTTCTCACCCGCACGGCCTTCGTCCAGCAGTTTGCGGAACATTTCAACGCCAGTACAAGTGGTTTTCGCAGTATCTTTGATACCCACGATTTCAACTTCTTCACCGACTTTAACGATACCGCGCTCTACACGACCGGTTACTACTGTACCACGGCCAGAGATTGAGAATACGTCTTCGATTGGCAGCAGGAACGGACGGTCAATCGCACGCTCTGGTTCTGGGATGTAGTTATCCAGGTGGCCAGCCAGTTCAACAATCTTAGCTTCCCACTCTGCGTCACCTTCCAGTGCTTTCAGAGCAGAACCACGAACGATTGGAGTATCGTCGCCTGGGAAGTCGTACAGAGACAGAAGTTCACGAACTTCCATTTCTACCAGTTCCAGCAGCTCTTCGTCATCAACCATGTC
>NZ_CANMLV010000055.1 GCF_947498825.1 uncultured Cedecea sp.
ACCACCACATAACCCAGCCCGCCGGGAATATGCCCCACCCAGGCAACGGCAAGGTTAACAATACGTTTTGAGATCCCGCCCGCCAGCATAAATTCACCCGCCAGCAGAAAGAAGGGGATCGCCAGCAGCGCAAAGTTATCGGCGCCCGGAATAATGGTCTGGATAATAATCTGCGGGTCAAACATTCCCTGCGCCAGCATCAGAACAACGCCGCTGAGCAACAGGGCAAACGCCACCGGCACGCCGAGCGCTAACGTTCCCAGTAACGTGATAACAAATAATCCGATAATCATAGTCTTTCCTGCCAGTAAGAAAGGAAGCAGTCTGGTAATCCGACAAACAGCGGGGGCTGACGTCAGGCGTTATTTATTGCGGGCGGCCATGGAGTATTCGGCCTCATCAACCCGTCCCGTCAGCAGGCGAACAATATTGCTCAGGCAGATAATGCCCATACTGGCCGAGGAGAGATAAATCACGCCGTACACCATCAGCAGCGGGATCTCACTGACGGGGGCAGGATCGTCGGCAAAAATATCGTGCTGCATCCAGAAGCCATAGAACATCAGCACGCAGCAGATAAAGACCAGAAACTGGCTGACACCCCAGCAGACTTTTCGTGAACTTTTTGGCAGCAGGACCTGGACGGTGTCCACGCTCAGGTGCTTCTGGTTACGGGAGGCGACAATCGCGCCGAGGAAAATCACCCAGAAAAAACAGAACCGGGAGAGTTCGTCTGAAATCGGAAAACCGGAATGGAAGCC
>NZ_CANMLV010000056.1 GCF_947498825.1 uncultured Cedecea sp.
GTTCTTAATTTAAAAAAAGTGATTATTACCTGATGGGGGCGACAATGATAAGAAATATGGTTAAGTTTTTCTCCGGCGTTATTGTGATGCTGTTTTCGGTATCCGCTTGTGCTATTCCGGTCACCGGGCCGGGGTTTACGCCGCTGGGCGAAATAGATACTTACGATATCGTAAATGATAACCCAGGAGGTATTACTCCTAATCGGAATTATACAGGAGGATTTTTTTTGGTTATCTCAGGGAGTCCACGATCTCATCCTTATGCTCAGTGTGCAAATGAACAGCCCTATACCATTTCAAATATTCCCGGAACGTCTTATTATGGTGTTGAAGTGAAAACGGGTATTTACTTGGTATTCTATGACAGCGTCATTACTTCCGTAAATGTCTATCATCAAAACTCTACTCCAGAAACCAGGGTAATTAGATTTAACTCGAATGGACAAATGCAAAATGGCACTAGTATATGCATAGGTGAATACTACAATGGAGTTAATATTATATATCCCAATGGACAACATGAAATGAGCGGGATCTTAAAATATGGGTTGTACGTTACGCCGGAGGCAGCATCGGGATCCGAGTTTAATTTATCATTTTACGTTTACCGGACATATTCGGCGGTAATGGCCGTTAACGAACCGACCCAGGTGAATCTGGTTGACTGCTCAGTCGCAACACCTGCATCAATCGATTTTGGGGATATTCCCGCCGGGAACACGAGGCCCGTTATCGATAACAGTGCAAA
>NZ_CANMLV010000057.1 GCF_947498825.1 uncultured Cedecea sp.
CACGCAATGATAGTGCAACGAATTGCACTGGGTTTCCCCATTCGGAAATCGTCGGTTATAACGGTTCATATCACCTTGCCGACGCTTATCGCAGATTAGCACGTCCTTCATCGCCTCTGACTGCCAGGGCATCCACCGTGTACGCTTAGTCGCTTAACCTCACAACCCGAAGATGTCTCGTAAGTCATCATCGCGCTGCAAAAATTTGAGAGACTCGAACATATCGTGTTTTCGTTCTTTATTACGGAAGAACGAAACGACATGTCGTTTCAATTTTCAGCTTGTTCCAGATTTTTAAAGAGCAAATACTTCGCAGCACACTGTTATCCAGCATACTTGGAAGTATTTTTTGAGCATGAAAAGGATGGTGGAGCTAAGCGGGATCGAACCGCTGACCTCCTGCGTGCAAGGCAGGCGCTCTCCCAGCTGAGCTATAGCCCCATCGTTTTCGTAAAACCTTATTGTCACCGTAATTCTTCGCTGATCAAGGCGCAGCTTCGCGAAGCATAGTGAACTATGCGAGTCGGAGTTGCAACGCAGAACAGGGGAGAATTGGTAGGCCTGAGTGGACTTGAACCACCGACCTCACCCTTATCAGGGGTGCGCTCTAACCACCTGAGCTACAAGCCTATAAGGTTTTACTGCTCGATTTTCATCAGACAATCTGTGTGAGCACTACGCAATATCGTATCTTTCAGGTAAGGAGGTGATCCAACCGCAGGTTCCCCTAC
>NZ_CANMLV010000058.1 GCF_947498825.1 uncultured Cedecea sp.
CCCGCCTCGTCGATTCCGTCCACGGTCCAGGTCAGGATAAAGCGATCCACTACATCAAAAGTGCCCGGCTTGCAGACCGCACAGTAAATACGGTGCCCCTGGTCAGCATCTGTCTGTATCATCACCCGTTCTCCGTGAATATCTTTCCAGTCAAATTCCTTAATCACCGGATGCCAGCGCCTCCACGGCAGGAAGCTTTTCTTGAATCCGTAGACATAAACCTTTTGCCGCTTGCGGTTAAAGCGAACGGGGGCTCCCTGGGGTTCGAACAGCACAGATTTTATTCGGTATAAGGCAGAGAATAACGAAAGAAATATAACAAAAGAGAATGAAAATATTGAAAGTGTATAAAAAGCTTCCTCAGGCAATATAATAAGGAAGGCCATCAGAATTGGCACAATAAAAAGTAAAAATGGGGGGGACCAGATCCCTTTCCTGTCCAAATTCATATAGCGCGGGAGCTCCATCCACACATCGTTGAGTTCATTCACCCAAATCAGTTGTGGGGGAAAGCTGCAGTCTTCTGCCTTCTCAGGTAAATCCTCTGTCCATCCTCCAACCGGATGATTTAAGCATGAACGCAGTGGTTGATGCTTTGCCTCATGCTCTGCCTGCTTTGCCAGTTGTTGTTCAGTCTTGCCCATTATCTGTCCCTGAAATGTTAATCCTCTTCCGGGGCCGTGCTGGACTCACGCGCCACCTCCTCCGGCC
>NZ_CANMLV010000059.1 GCF_947498825.1 uncultured Cedecea sp.
GCCACCTTCCGGGTGCCGGGCTCGCAGATGGCGCCATACAGGCGAAACCCTTGCTCGAAGCGATCGGTCTCACGGCTAATTTCACCGTGGATATCCGCCCAGTCGAACACCCTGACGGTAGTCGGCCATTTCGCCCAGGGATTCCAGGCTTTGCGGTGGTGCTCAAAAATATAAATCTTCTGTCGCTTACGATTAAACCGGACAGGCTGGCTTCTCGGGACAAATAAGGCCATTCTTAGATTGAGTATTATCATCGATAAAAAAAGAGGTACGCAGGCCCATAATACACAAATTGTAAATATATGATATCCATTGGAAGAGTTAAAATTGTGTGAAGAAATCATAGCAATTGACATACCGATAGCCATAATAAAGGGCACCATCGAGGCTATAACTCCGAGCCACGCCCCCCCCCACATAATATTTTCATAGCGGGGAACCTCCATCCAGATGTCGTTAATCTCTGTGACCTGTATGAGCTGCCCCGGAATGACCTGCTTCTCGCTATTTGCGGGCAAATCCTCTTCCCAGTTTTTTAACCGGGGCGTAAGCAGAGGCTGACGTGAAAAATAGTGGTCGACCGAAGCTTTGAGTTCCTCTGGCGTGGCATAGCGCAAGATATCTTTTCTGGTGAGCTGGCTTTCACTCACTGCCGGGTTTTGCGTGTTCTTATTCCTGGCTGAGTTTCGTTTCCTCTTATTTATT
>NZ_CANMLV010000060.1 GCF_947498825.1 uncultured Cedecea sp.
TCGCTGCCGCAGCTTCGGTGCACAGTTTAGCCCCGTTACATCTTCCGCGCAGGCCGACTCGACCAGTGAGCTATTACGCTTTCTTTAAATGATGGCTGCTTCTAAGCCAACATCCTGGCTGTCTGTGCCTTCCCACATCGTTTCCCACTTAACTGTGACTTTGGGACCTTAGCTGGCGGTCTGGGTTGTTTCCCTCTTCACGACGGACGTTAGCACCCGCCGTGTGTCTCCCGTGATAACATTCTTCGGTATTCGTAGTTTGCATCGGGTTGGTAAGTCGGGATGACCCCCTAGCCGAAACAGTGCTCTACCCCCGAAGATGAGTTCACGAGGCGCTACCTAAATAGCTTTCGGGGAGAACCAGCTATCTCCCGGTTTGATTGGCCTTTCACCCCCAGCCACAAGTCATCCGCTAATTTTTCAACATTAGTCGGTTCGGTCCTCCAGTTAGTGTTACCCAACCTTCAACCTGCCCATGGCTAGATCACCGGGTTTCGGGTCTATACCCTGCAACTTAACGCCCAGTTAAGACTCGGTTTCCCTTCGGCTCCCCTATACGGTTAACCTTGCTACAGAATATAAGTCGCTGACCCATTATACAAAAGGTACGCAGTCACCCCATCACTAAGCCCCTTCTGC
>NZ_CANMLV010000061.1 GCF_947498825.1 uncultured Cedecea sp.
ATCAGGTCGCTGCCGAGGTTGGACGTCATCAAAATAACGGTATTACGAAAATCGATTTCGCGCCCTTCGCCGTCGCGCATAAAGCCCCGGTCAAACACCTGGTAGAACAGGTTCATCACGTCGCGGTGGGCTTTTTCCACTTCATCCAGCAGTACCACACTGTACGGGCGTTTACGCACCGCCTCGGTGAGAATACCGCCCTGGCCGTAACCGACGTAGCCCGGAGGCGAACCCTTCAGCTGGGAAACCGTGTGCGGCTCCTGGTATTCAGAGAGGTTGATGGTGATAAGCGATTTTTCACCGCCGTACAGCACGTCCGCCAGCACCAGTGCCGTTTCGGTTTTGCCGGTGCCGCTCGGGCCGACCAGCAGAAACACCCCCTGAGGACCGTTTTCTGACGTCAGGCCGGTTTTTGCCGCCCGCAGCCGCTGGGCAATGGCAGTCAGGCCGCTATCCTGGCCGACCACACGCCTGGCCATGGCATCTTCCAGCGCGAGCAGTTCTGTCTGTTCGTCTTTCATCAAAGAGGACAGCGGCACGCCGGTCCAGTCCGCGATAACATTCGCCACGGTTCGGGTACAGACATCGACCTGGACCAGCGCACTCTCCTGCTGGAGTG
>NZ_CANMLV010000062.1 GCF_947498825.1 uncultured Cedecea sp.
CCTTCCCGGTAGAGCGCGTTGAACCCGGCATAGGCGTCTGCCTGCAGTACACCACTGAAGCCTGCCAGATGGGTCTGCGGGTGCAGGCCTTTTCTGTCCGGACTGTAGGCGAACCACACCGCCGGAGGTAGCATGGAGCCGGCATTGCGGTCATCCCGTACATAGGTCCATAACCGCCCGGTCTTCGTTTTTTTATTGCCCGGCAACAGCACGGGCACTGGCGTATCGTCAGCATGGAGTTTACCGTCTGTCAGCACATAACGCTGCAGAGCCTCTTCCAGCGGTGACAGGAGCCGGCAGCATGCATCCACCCAGCCCGACAGGAGTGAACGACTGAGCTCCACGCCCTGCCGTCCGTAGATTTCAGACTGGCGATACAGCGGGGTGTGCTCTGCATACTTTGAGGTCAGCACGCGGGCCAGCAGCCCCGGTCCGGCGATACCCCGCTCGATGGGGCGCGAAGGCGCGGGTGCCTGCACGATGGTATCGCATTTTGTGCAGGCATGCTTTTCCCGTACCGTGCGGATAACCCGGAAGGCGCTGCGTATCAGCTCCAGCTGTTCGGCGATATCCTCACCCAGGT
>NZ_CANMLV010000063.1 GCF_947498825.1 uncultured Cedecea sp.
GCTTAGAGGCTTTTCCTGGAAGCAGGGCATTTATCACTTCAGCACCGTAGTGCCTCGTCGTCACACCTCAGCGTTAAGAGCGTCCGGATTTACCTGAACACTCCGCCTACATGCTTAAACCGGGACAACCGTCGCCCGGCTGACATAGCCTTCTCCGTCCCCCCTTCGCAGTGACACCAAGTACAGGAATATTAACCTGTTTCCCATCGACTACGCCTTTCGGCCTCGCCTTAGGGGTCGACTCACCCTGCCCCGATTAACGTTGGACAGGAACCCTTGGTCTTCCGGCGAGCGGGCTTTTCACCCGCTTTATCGTTACTTATGTCAGCATTCGCACTTCTGATACCTCCAGCAAACCTCACAGTTCACCTTCAACGGCTTACAGAACGCTCCCCTACCCAACGAACGTATCCCTAAGCCAACTCGACTTTTATGGACGCATTGACGTCGCTTCGCTCCGTCAATCTTTTCCACATCAGTGAAGTTGTCTTGGGTGATACGTTCGCTGCCGCAGCTTCGGTGCACAGTTTAGCCCCGTTACATCTTCCGCGCAGGCCGACTCGACCAGTGAGCTATTAC
>NZ_CANMLV010000064.1 GCF_947498825.1 uncultured Cedecea sp.
ATCAGACAATCTGTGTGAGCACTACGCAATATCGTATCTTTCAGGTAAGGAGGTGATCCAACCGCAGGTTCCCCTACGGTTACCTTGTTACGACTTCACCCCAGTCATGAATCACAAAGTGGTAAACGCCCTCCCGAAGGTTAAGCTATCTACTTCTTTTGCAACCCACTCCCATGGTGTGACGGGCGGTGTGTACAAGGCCCGGGAACGTATTCACCGTAGCATTCTGATCTACGATTACTAGCGATTCCGACTTCATGGAGTCGAGTTGCAGACTCCAATCCGGACTACGACGCACTTTATGAGGTCCGCTTGCTCTCGCGAGGTCGCTTCTCTTTGTATGCGCCATTGTAGCACGTGTGTAGCCCTACTCGTAAGGGCCATGATGACTTGACGTCATCCCCACCTTCCTCCAGTTTATCACTGGCAGTCTCCTTTGAGTTCCCGGCCGAACCGCTGGCAACAAAGGATAAGGGTTGCGCTCGTTGCGGGACTTAACCCAACATTTCACAACACGAGCTGACGACAGCCATGCAGCACCTGTCTCAGAGTTCCCGAAGGCACCAA
>NZ_CANMLV010000065.1 GCF_947498825.1 uncultured Cedecea sp.
CCCTGAACAATAAGATTACCTGATTCAGCGGTAGCACAGTCTGCCAGGGTAACTTTTAAGGCTTTTTCCCCGACCTGAGTATTGGCTGTATCAAACTGGTCAGTTCCGAATACGCCCACATTAAAAACAGATTGTCCACCGTTGACGCTGACATCACAGGTTGTGTTGGTGATAATGCCCTGAAGCGTGATTTCCTGTGAAGGTGCCGCGACAGCCGCTCCGGCTGCGGATAATAAGATTGCGGAAAGCAGTAAATTTTTATTAAACATAGTGATACCTTGCCCTGTAGAATTATTGAGGGTTAAACCTGCCATATAAATATATGACGCATGATTATCATTAAACATAGCATTGCATATTACATGTAATACACAATGTTATATTCCTGTGATATTAATAATGAAACGAGCGTTTTATTTTTAATTTATTAAAGGCATGTTCCTCATAAAAAACAGAACCCGCCGCATTTACTTTGAAATAAATACGCTCTTTTGCTCAACCTGCACTGAAAAATGTGTCTCGCTCATGGCCTTACAGATAAACGGGGG
>NZ_CANMLV010000066.1 GCF_947498825.1 uncultured Cedecea sp.
TTTTTATGTTGAACGCCACCTGCGGTGTCGTTAACCGTTATCAGCAAAAGAAACGTCAGTGTTTTCCATCACTGGCTTAGTGATGGGGCTCCCACTGCTTGTACGTACACGGTTTCAGGTTCTGTTTCACTCCCCTCGCCGGGGTTCTTTTCGCCTTTCCCTCACGGTACTGGTTCACTATCGGTCAGTCAGGAGTATTTAGCCTTGGAGGATGGTCCCCCCATATTCAGACAGGATACCACGTGTCCCGCCCTACTCTTCGAGTTCACAGCATGTGTGCTTTTGTGTACGGGAGTATCACCCTGTACCCTGCGACTTTCCAGACGCTTCCACTAACACACAAACTGATTCAGACTCTGGGCTGCTCCCCGTTCGCTCGCCGCTACTGGGGGAATCTCGGTTGATTTCTTTTCCTCGAGGTACTTAGATGTTTCAGTTCCCTCGGTTCGCTTCATTACGCTATGTATTCACGCAATGATAGTGCAACGAATTGCACTGGGTTTCCCCATTCGGAAATCGTCGGTTATAACGGTTCATATCACCTT
>NZ_CANMLV010000067.1 GCF_947498825.1 uncultured Cedecea sp.
TGTGGAGCTTTTGTCGTCACTATATGGAAAAAAAGCCGGTGCCGACAGCGCCGTTGGACAGAGAGAAGCCCCGGTACAGAACACCATTTAAAAATGTTAAATGGCCGAAGGATGTGGCGCGTGAGTCCAGCACGGCACCGGAAGAGGATTAACATTTCAGGGACAGATAATGGACAAGATTCAACGGCGGCAGGCACAGCAGGCCACGCGTGGAGCAGGTGTAATCATGGAAAATAGCAAAATAACTGACTGGCTGACTCAGCATACGGATGAGTACCGCTATCTGTTAATTGATCCGCTCAAAAAAGTGGCGAGTGCTAACCCGCTCAGCCTTCAGAAATTACAACGACATCTGGGAAGTAAAGCTATTTATCCGGTACTGCGTGCTGATCTGGCTTATTCCCCGGCCCATTGTCCACAGCTGATATTGCTGGCCAGACCCGATGAATCATGTGAGTTTTCCTGGCTAAACCGCACTGAAGATTATGCAAGAAGTGAGGTATTACAGGATAAACGCTATTTGTGCGGATGGCTTTCCAGTTC
>NZ_CANMLV010000069.1 GCF_947498825.1 uncultured Cedecea sp.
GGCAGACACGAGTGTGGCAAGGCTGAAGGATAAACTCCGCAGCCTGACCACAGGGCACAGCTCGGCGTCAGTAAAAGTGGTCATCAATAAACTCAGGCCCGTCCTCAGAGGCTGGATAAGTTACTTCCGTTACACAGAAGTGAAAGGTGTACTGGGAGAACTGGATAGCTGGATAAACAGGAAGTTACGTTGCCTCTTATGGAGGCAATGGAAGCGGCCCCGAACGCGAGCGAAGAAATTAATGCAAGCGGGATTAACGGAAGAAAGGGCGTGGCGTTCAGCGTGCAACCAAAGAGGGGCATGGTGGAACTCGGGAGCCCGCCATATGAATCAGGCGATAAAAGTCTCGTTACTGAGAAGGGCAGGCTTGCTGTCACTACTTGAACAACACAGACAGTTCCAGCGTTAACATGAACCGCCGTATACGGAACCGTACGTACGGTGGTGTGAGAGGACGGCGGGAGTGATCCCGCCTCCTACT
>NZ_CANMLV010000070.1 GCF_947498825.1 uncultured Cedecea sp.
GTTGCGCTCGAGGCCTGACCAATGGCCACGCTGTTTGAGCCGCTGGCAATGGAGTCAACGCCGCTACTCGCTGAGCCTGTGCTGAAGAATTTAATCGATCCCCCATTGTTGATAATGTTCTGTACGTCACCCGTGAGGTCGAAGATATCCGAGGTATTCTGATCGACCTGGCTGCCGACCGCCATCAGCTGCTCAACATTCACCGCGTCATTATTGTTGGTACCTGCCGCGATCCCGGTGATTTTCCGGTTGCCGCCGGCAGTCCCAAAGGCCACCTCACCGACGGAGTTCTGAATGGCCGTTAACCGGTAAGCACTGTAGCCGCTCTCTGCCCCCTGGGTGGTGACTGAATTTGCGCCCAGCGCGAGGCTGTTTGCGAAGCTGGCATGGGCACCATTACCGAACGCCACGCTGTCTTCCTCCGTTGCGCTCGAGGCCTGACCAATGGCCACGCTGTTTGAGCCGCTGGCAA
>NZ_CANMLV010000071.1 GCF_947498825.1 uncultured Cedecea sp.
AACAGCGTTGCGCAGCAACGACCCGAAGGGCGAGGCCACAGGCCGAGTCATCCTGCACGACCCACCAATGTGGAAAGACGCCCTAAAGGCGCCTTTTTGCTGTCTGCAATTCGGGCGGGGCTCCCGGCTCCCATTCGTCTGGATCTTTGACTTTTCAGCCTTTCCCCCTGCCCTGCTTTGTAATAAGCCATATGCATTACTGCAAGACTTCTGACGAAAAAGCACACTGTCAAAATGAATTTCAGCAGAAATAAAAAGACTGCAACATCAGTAACCCAACGTCGGACTGATTAAAAAACCGTCAAAAAATCCAAAAAATCAGCACTAACGCTCAAGATGCCAACAAAAGAATTGATATCACTCTCTAATATGTTGACTCAGTTTCAACTATCCCTATAATGCGACTCCACACAGCGGGGGTGATTAGCTCAGCTGGGAGAGCACCTCC
>NZ_CANMLV010000072.1 GCF_947498825.1 uncultured Cedecea sp.
GTCCTAATTGCGGTTAACATGTTCAGCCCTTCATACTGGTGGTGAGTCAGTACTACTACGGCGTCGGCTGACTTCTGTCATTCCATCCCGACACCTCCCGATGTCGGTAGCACAGTGGCAGAATGGCAGATCTCCCGAGGTAATTCGCGTGACCTTCCTGCATATGTCTGTCGGCTTTACGTCACAGCGTTCCGTGTAAGTATTGGGCGTTGACGATAACTGCCGCCTTACCCCACTGTGCCGCCTGAACCGCTTCCTGTTCGTCAGACCCGCATTTTGCTTTCAGCTTCCTTCAGATTTCACCTCGCGGTGAACACCCTTGCCGTTCAGCTAACACTTCCCCTTACCGGGTGTGTAGAGGACTTACACCTCCAAGTCGTCTGTTAACCACCACAGTCAACAGACAGCGCCCATCAAGGCGCTACGCGCCATGCTCGGCGCACAG
>NZ_CANMLV010000073.1 GCF_947498825.1 uncultured Cedecea sp.
TACAGGTCACAGAGATTAATGACATTTGGATGGAGGTTCCCCGTTATGAAAATATTATGTGGGGTCTGGCATGGCTTTGCGTTATCGTCTCGGTTATACCCTTTATTATGGCTATCGGTATGTCTATTGCTATTATTTCTTCACAGGATTTTAATTATTCTGATGGAGATGATATATCTATGATTTGTATCTTATGGGGGGGAGCGTTTATTTTTTTATCGATGGTAATACTCAGTTTAAGAATGGCTTTATTTGTCCCGAGAAGCCAGCCTGTCCGGTTTAATCGTAAGCGACAGAAGATTTATATTTTTGAACACCACCGTAAAGCCTGGAATCCCTGGGCGAAATGGCCGACCACCGTCAGGGTGTTCGACTGGGCGGATATCCACGG
>NZ_CANMLV010000074.1 GCF_947498825.1 uncultured Cedecea sp.
CGTCGCTCCAGCTCTTTGTCCAGATCATCTAACAAGATATTCGACAACAACGGCGATAACGGCCCGCCTTGCGGCATTCCTCGCTCCCGCTTAACCCGCTCTTTATTGCTATCGACACTTTCTGCTTCAAGGTAGCGGCGGATTAATTTCAATAGCCGTATATCCTTGATGCGTCGAGCTATTCGCGACATTAATATATCGTGGTCCACTCTGTCGAAGAACTTCTCCAGATCCATGTCGACCACCCAGCGTTTACCACTGTGCATGTAGACCTGTGCCTGACGCACGGCCTGCCATGCGTTGCGCCCAGGGCGGAAGCCATAACTGGAGTTTGAGAAGGTCGGGTCGACGACAGCGCTCAGTTTCTGCGCTATCGCTTGTTGGAT
>NZ_CANMLV010000075.1 GCF_947498825.1 uncultured Cedecea sp.
AGCGTCAGGGAGCCGTTCTTCATCAGCATCATCTCTTTGCTGATAGCATGGTTTGTGCTGGTGAACTCAATGCGGTAACTGAACGGAGTGCTCAGGGCTTCTGTTCCCTCAAACGCCAGCACGTCCATATTGGTGTCACAGCCTTTCACCGCCAGCAGATGGTGGTGGTGACTGAAGATAAACGGAAAGCGGCCACTCATCCGTGTACTCCTTCTGTCTGGTCAAATTCCAGTCCTATCCCGTCTTCGTCGCTCCAGCTGAGCGTCAGGGTGCGGGGTTTCTGTTTTGCCGCCATATGGGTCAGCAGCTGCTGGCTGAGTACCGGCAGGATCTGCTGGTTCAGCAGACTGTCGACGTTACGCGC
>NZ_CANMLV010000076.1 GCF_947498825.1 uncultured Cedecea sp.
ATGGTGCATCCGGGAGGATTCGAACCTCCGACCGCTCGGTTCGTAGCCGAGTACTCTATCCAGCTGAGCTACGGATGCATCAGGTACTGCTTCACTTCCTAAACAATCTTGAAGCACTGAACTTCAGCATCGTTAAATATGGTGCATCCGGGAGGATTCGAACCTCCGACCGCTCGGTTCGTAGCCGAGTACTCTATCCAGCTGAGCTACGGATGCATCAGGTACTACTTTACTTCCCAAACAATATTGAAGCACTGAACTTCAGCATTGTTAAATATGGTGCATCCGGGAGGATTCGAACCTCCGACCGCTCGGTTCGTAGCCGAGTACTCTATCCAGCTGAGCTACGGATGCA
>NZ_CANMLV010000077.1 GCF_947498825.1 uncultured Cedecea sp.
GCGCTAAAGCAAAGCTAAAGGTCGCAAAACTCCACGCCAAAATTGCTGATTGCCGCATGGATAACTTGCACAAGTTGTCCCGCAGACTGATTAACGAAAACCAAGTTGTCTGTGTTGAGTCCCTGAAAGTGAAAAACATGATTCGCAATCCGAAACTATCCAAAGCGATAGCAGACGCAAGCTGGGGCGAGTTTACGCGCCAGTTGGAATACAAGGCTGAATGGGGCGGACGTACCGTTGTTGCCATTAATCAGTTCTTCCCTTCGTCAAAACGTTGCAGCGGTTGCGGTTACACACTGTCTAAACTGGCGTTACATACACGGTCTTGGGTCTGCCCTGAATGTGG
>NZ_CANMLV010000078.1 GCF_947498825.1 uncultured Cedecea sp.
TTATGCGGTATTAGCTACCGTTTCCAGTAGTTATCCCCCTCCATCGGGCAGTTTCCCAGACATTACTCACCCGTCCGCCGCTCGTCACCCGGAAGCAAGCTTCCTGTGTTACCGCTCGACTTGCATGTGTTAGGCCTGCCGCCAGCGTTCAATCTGAGCCATGATCAAACTCTTCAATTTAAAAGTGTTTGATGCTCAAAGAATTCATACTGTTTATAAAACTAGTGTTCACTCTTCAAGACTTGATATTTTTTTGCGCCCTAGAGCGCGACACCCGAAGGTGTTTGAGATATCAATCTTGCGAGTGCCCACACAGATTGTCTGATAAATTGTTAAAGAGCAGTG
>NZ_CANMLV010000079.1 GCF_947498825.1 uncultured Cedecea sp.
GAGACCCCACACTACCATCGGCGCTACGGCGTTTCACTTCTGAGTTCGGCATGGGGTCAGGTGGGACCACCGCGCTACAGCCGCCAGGCAAATTCTTGTGCTCCGTTATTCATCTTTTTCACTGATACGGCGTTGGCTGCGGATTTTCGTCTCAGTCACATACCAACGTATGCTCCTTCGCCGCCTCTCCTTGCCGCCTTGTCTCAGTGTAAAATCTGAACAACGTAACTAAATCTTCCGGAACTTCGCTGAAAATCTCTCAAATCCTGCTAAAACACCTTCGGTGTTGTAAGGTTAAGCCTCACGGGTCATTAGTACTGGTTAGCTCAATGCA
>NZ_CANMLV010000080.1 GCF_947498825.1 uncultured Cedecea sp.
CTGAGTTGCTTGCGGCCTCGCTGGCAGAACAGTGCAATCATGTCAGTGACGCTTTTTTGCCACTCTTTGAGCCGTTGCGTTTCGAATTGCTACAAACCATGAGAGCACAGAATGGAATGACCGGGAGTATCTGGCCAGTCAGCCATTGGTGGTATATGACGGTAGCGGGTGAACTGGCCTGTCAGTTGGGTAAAGAACCGGTTGAACAATGGCGACTGAACTGGGGGGAGGAATGGGCCCAGCAAAATGTTCGTGCTATTGGCGATATACTGAAAATCTGGGGTGCCGTTAACGTTTCCCTGCCATCTGATGCTGC
>NZ_CANMLV010000081.1 GCF_947498825.1 uncultured Cedecea sp.
CCGGAAAAAGACGTCTCAGAGAACAAGAATATGGCTTAACGTGCGCTGACCGACAGTAAAAACCGCGCTACTGCCAGATAACATTTAAGGTTGTCGATGCCGTTCCCGCTCCCAGCCCCGGATTGGCAACAGGACATAACACCCATTTTAAATCCAGTGAATATGAGGCATTATTCGGTTGATTTGAGAGCAATGTGACGGGGTCCTGATTAAACAGCATGGAGCTGGGCGTATCGTTACAGCCCGCATCGCTACCCGCGTTATCGCCAATAAATCCCCTGACATAGCCCTGTAACTGGTTCTGGG
>NZ_CANMLV010000082.1 GCF_947498825.1 uncultured Cedecea sp.
GTTAACGTTTCCCTGCCATCTGATGCTGCGATACAGGCCGCGACGATGTGGAAAAAAATGGCAAGCACGGGGCTGACGGATACCAGAGACAGCTATTTTTTAGCCTCCTACAGTCTGGGCATCGGGGTCGATATTGCGCAACACCCGGTAGTAAAAAATTTGATACAACAGGTGGTTGCCGATCCTTCCCTGCGTTTATCCCAATGTCTACAGACGCTGCCAGATGCGCTAAAGCAGGATATTAAAGCCGTAACCGGGAAGAACGAAAATAAAGGAGCACACCATCATGACGATGAATCAGTA
>NZ_CANMLV010000083.1 GCF_947498825.1 uncultured Cedecea sp.
GCCGGATTTTGCCCTGAGACAAGGCGGCAAAGAAGGGCAGCGAAGGAGCATACACCGGTATGTGACCGAGCTGAACGTATGCGGCCAACGCGGTATCAGCGTAAAAGACACAGGACTCAGTGTGGAGTCTCCCCATGCGAGAGAGGGAACAGCCTGGCATCAATTAAGCAGAAACCCCAGTCGAAAGACTGGGGTTTTTTGCGTGGTGCGCCGGGCATGGCGCGTAGCGCCTTGAACGGCGCTGTCCGTTGACCGTGGTGGTTAACAGATGACTTGGAG
>NZ_CANMLV010000084.1 GCF_947498825.1 uncultured Cedecea sp.
GTCGCAAGACCAAAGAGGGGGACCTTCGGGCCTCTTGCCATCGGATGTGCCCAGATGGGATTAGCTAGTAGGTGAGGTAACGGCTCACCTAGGCGACGATCCCTAGCTGGTCTGAGAGGATGACCAGCCACACTGGAACTGAGACACGGTCCAGACTCCTACGGGAGGCAGCAGTGGGGAATATTGCACAATGGGCGCAAGCCTGATGCAGCCATGCCGCGTGTATGAAGAAGGCCTTCGGGTTGTAAAGTACTTTCAGCGAGGAGGAAGGCA
>NZ_CANMLV010000085.1 GCF_947498825.1 uncultured Cedecea sp.
AGAAGTGAAACGCCGTAGCGCCGATGGTAGTGTGGGGTCTCCCCATGCGAGAGTAGGGAACTGCCAGGCATCAAATTTAGTGTGCTGATATGGCTCAGTTGGTAGAGCGCACCCTTGGTAAGGGTGAGGTCCCCAGTTCGACTCTGGGTATCAGCACCAGTTTTAAAATTCAGGCACGGCACCTGTATAAGAATTTGTCTGACGGCTTTAGCGCGGTGGTCCCACCTGACCCCATGCCGAACTCAGAAGTGAAACGCCGTAGCGC
>NZ_CANMLV010000086.1 GCF_947498825.1 uncultured Cedecea sp.
TTCTGCCTCTCTATTATTTCTACTTACTGCACAATATAGGCAATCACGATGGGCGCACTGTAGGCTTTCGCGAGAGGCGCGGTATCTGTCGATCCCATGCCCACTTTAAACATATAGTCTGTCGCCACGTCCGCCTCTACATTCAGGAGGATCTCGCTGTCCGTGGTGACCTGATTATCGCCATTGTCTTTAAGCATAAAGCCGACTGTATCAGCAGCACTATTAACGAATAAGTTTTTATCGTTATTCTGATTGGAGGTAA
>NZ_CANMLV010000087.1 GCF_947498825.1 uncultured Cedecea sp.
GGGAACCTGCGGTTGGATCACCTCCTTACCTGAAAGATACGATATTGCGTAGTGCTCACACAGATTGTCTGATGAAAGTAAAGAAGCAAGGCGTCTTGCGAGGCAGACTTCAGTGTCCCCTTCGTCTAGAGGCCCAGGACACCGCCCTTTCACGGCGGTAACAGGGGTTCGAATCCCCTAGGGGACGCCACTTGCTGGTACTGTGAGTGAAAGACACCGTCCAAACATATCTTAAAGATGACTTGCGAGTCATGTTT
>NZ_CANMLV010000088.1 GCF_947498825.1 uncultured Cedecea sp.
TGCATTGAGCTAACCAGTACTAATGACCCGTGAGGCTTAACCTTACAACACCGAAGGTGTTTTAGCAGGATTTGAGAAAATTTTCAGCGACATTCCAGAACAGCTGTTCTTTGTTTTTAAACGAGGAACATAAGTCCGAAGGATTTTAAACGAAGACAAGGCGTCAAGCGAGGATTCGAAGGAGCATACATCAGTATGTGACTGAGAGAGCCGAACGCAGACAACGCAGTATTCGTTTAAAAGACACAGGACAGAGC
>NZ_CANMLV010000089.1 GCF_947498825.1 uncultured Cedecea sp.
CTGTTAATCACGCTGCGGCAGGGCGGGGCCTTTGTTCCCTTTGGTGCCATTGCCACCCTGACCGGGGCGTCCGGGGGGCATGAATCGTCGGGTATTGTCGGTGATGACGGACAGGTCTACCTGAGCGGTTTACCCGATAAAGGCACCTTAAACGTCAGCTGGGGGAATGATTCAGACCGGCAGTGCAGGGCAAACTTTGATATCCACAATATTAAAACCGGCAATGATTTCTTTATCAAGAAAATCACT
>NZ_CANMLV010000090.1 GCF_947498825.1 uncultured Cedecea sp.
AGCGTAAGCTGAGATAATGTCTGATACCAGGGCGTGACATTCTGTAGCGTGATAACGTTATTTTTATAGTCCGCCTTTAAATCGTTTGCCGATGCGGTTTTATTTTCTATTTTTTGAGGGCGATAAAATAATTTAATCACGGACTCGACACCAATAGTGACCCGGGCCGCGACTGCCGGAGTCGCGGAGTCAGCTAATTTGTCGGAAGCCGGAATAGCCAGAAAACTCAGATAAAATACGGATTCCCT
>NZ_CANMLV010000091.1 GCF_947498825.1 uncultured Cedecea sp.
TAACCAGTACTAATGACCCGTGAGGCTTAACCTTACAACACCGAAGGTGTTTTGACAGAATTTGAGAGATTTTCAGCGACATTCCAGAACAGCTGTTCTTTGTTTTTAAACGAGGAACATAAGTCCGAAGGATTTTAAAGGAAGACAAGGCGTCAAGCGAGGGTTCGAGGGAGCATACATCAGTATGTGACTGAGAGAGCCGAACGCAGACAACGCAGTATTCGTTTAAAAGACACAGGACAGAGC
>NZ_CANMLV010000092.1 GCF_947498825.1 uncultured Cedecea sp.
AGCAGATCCACGGCTTTGTCCGGCAGCTGACGGCCGGTCAGGTAACGACGGGAGAGCGTGACCGCCGCGCGCACCGCATCATCGGTAATATGCACCCCGTGATGCTGTGCATAGCGGGATTTCAGGCCTCTGAGCATCAGGCAGGCGGTGTCGTCATCCGGCTCGTCCACTAACACCCGCTGGAAGCGGCGCTCCAGGGCGGCATCACGTTCAAAATACTGTTTGTATTCAGACCAGGT
>NZ_CANMLV010000093.1 GCF_947498825.1 uncultured Cedecea sp.
GCAGGGGTGAGTTCTGACAGGAGCCACGCAAACACCCTGGTTTACACCCGCGTGGAAAAACAAATAAATAACCAGCCAGTCATCGCTTTACCACGGACAGAGAATATGCCCGCGGTATTATCGTCACGCGGGCAGAACAGATAACCAGAAAAGATTTACGTCCGGAAAAAGACGTCTCAGAGAACAAGAATATGGCTTAACGTGCGCTGACCGACAGTAAAAACCGCGCTACTGCCAG
>NZ_CANMLV010000094.1 GCF_947498825.1 uncultured Cedecea sp.
ATTATTAAATTCATTAAACGTATAAAAATTCTTTGTGGAGTAGCGCAGGGCGGTTAAATCAAAGGTGGTGCCCGTGGCGAGCATGCTTTTCGAGTAACGCAGCCGGTAGGAGTTTCCCGTATTGTTTTTCGCGTTCAGGCTGGCAATGGCCGAGGTCACATCCGCGGAAAAGGCCCCGAATGCCCCCAGCGACAAGCCGCTGCCGATATTTACTGACTGGTAGTCATTGGAAATGA
>NZ_CANMLV010000095.1 GCF_947498825.1 uncultured Cedecea sp.
AATATAATAAGGGAATGCGTTTCCTCAGCATAACGATGCTTTCGTTATGTGCCTGTTTTTTTATCCCCGCTGACAGCATGGCGAGTAGAGAGGCCGCAGTCTCATTTCAGGCAAAAATCGGCGACGGCAGCTGTGATGTTGATTTATCAGACGCCGCTCTCTCATACGGCGTTCACCGTGCCGCAGATATCGAGCCCGCCTCGGCCGTCAGGGTATTGCCTTTATATATTAATAT
>NZ_CANMLV010000096.1 GCF_947498825.1 uncultured Cedecea sp.
ACGGTCTCTTTCTCTCCGGCCTGCAGCTGGGCGTTCTGCTGCTTCAGGCTGGCGATTTCAGCATTCAGGGCCTTGGCGGCCTCATCCTGCTTTTTCTGTGCGGCAGCGGCAGCGGCTGTCAGATCGGCATTTTTCTTGTTCAGGGCAGCAACGGTCTCTTTCTCTCCGGCCTGCAGCTGGGCGTTCTGCTGCTTCAGGCTGGCGATTTCAGCATTCAGGGCCTTGGCGGCTTC
>NZ_CANMLV010000097.1 GCF_947498825.1 uncultured Cedecea sp.
GGAAAAAGGAAAACGGAGTTCAAAAATAAATAAGAGAAAACGAAACTCAGCAAGGAATAAGAACACGCAAAACCCGGAAGTCAGTGAAAGCCAGCCCACCATAAAAGATGTCTTGCGCTATGCCACGCCAGAGGAACTCAAAGCTTCGGTCGACCACTATTTTTCACGCAAGCCTCTGCTTACGCCCCGGCTAAAAAACTGGGAAGAGGATTTGCCCGCAAATAGCGAGAAG
>NZ_CANMLV010000098.1 GCF_947498825.1 uncultured Cedecea sp.
TTTAATCAATTGGTCGCAGGTTCGAATCCTGCACGACCCACCAATGTAGAAAGGCGCCCTAAAGGCGCCTTTTTGCTATGCGCGATTCGGGCGGGGTTCGAACCTGCAGCAGGTTCGGGTGAAGCGCAGCGTAACAACGTTGCGAAGCAACGGCCCGAAGGGCGAGGCCACAGGCCGAGTCATCCTGCACGACCCACCAATGTGGAAAGGCGCCCTAAAGGCGCCTTTTT
>NZ_CANMLV010000099.1 GCF_947498825.1 uncultured Cedecea sp.
GGGATCTCAAAACGTATTGTTAACCTTGCCGTTGCCTGGGTGGGGCATATTCCCGGCGGGCTGGGTTATGTGGTGGTGTTTGCGGCACTGATTATGGCCAGTCTTTCCGGCTCCGCGGTGGCCGATACCGCAGCCCTGGCTGCGATGTTGCTGCCCATGATGAAAGCCGGAGGTTATGATCCGGCACGCTCCGCCGGGCTTATCGGTGCCGGGGGCGTTATCGCT
>NZ_CANMLV010000100.1 GCF_947498825.1 uncultured Cedecea sp.
GTCGCAACACCTGCATCAATCGATTTTGGGGATATTCCCGCCGGGAACACGAGGCCCGTTATCGATAACAGTGCAAATCTCAGTATCAATTGCACGGGAAAAGCACCAACGGTATCGGTTAAATATTCCATGACGCCGATATCCGACACGGCCAGTAACACATCACTGATGATGAAAAATGCCCAGAACCAGTTACAGGGCTATGTCAGGGGATTTATTGGCGA
>NZ_CANMLV010000101.1 GCF_947498825.1 uncultured Cedecea sp.
CAGCTGCTGGCTGAGTACCGGCAGGATCTGCTGGTTCAGCAGACTGTCGACGTTACGCGCGCCGGTGTCCGGTAACAGGCAGGCATTCGTCAGTGCCTGGTATAACGGCTCTCCGATATGCGTGCTCAGGCCGTAGTGGCGGTTAAGGCGCTGGCTGACCTGGCCGAGTTTCATCTCGACAATCATGCGCATCGCGCGCTCGCTCAGCGGACGATAAATCA
>NZ_CANMLV010000102.1 GCF_947498825.1 uncultured Cedecea sp.
TTTGAAATAAATACGCTCTTTTGCTCAACCTGCACTGAAAAATGTGTCTCGCTCATGGCCTTACAGATAAACGGGGGGTAAACTGAACCCCATTCAGCACCGGCTATAAAGGCTGTTTTATGCCTGTATATTTTTTCTGTTCAGCGTTGCTGCCTTCATTCAGGGAACGGATGTTTTTTAATAAATAATCAAAGAAATCATCCAGGTTATAATTATAC
>NZ_CANMLV010000103.1 GCF_947498825.1 uncultured Cedecea sp.
ACTACTGGGGGAACCAGAGAAGCATTAAAGGCATGTCGCTTTCTTATAACAACAGCTATAAATCGGTGAGTTACAGCGTGGGCTATGACATCTCACGGTTAAGTGATTACGGGAATGAATGGGCGGAGGACAGACGCTTCTCCCTGAATATCAGTATTCCGCTGAGCGTATTCTCTTATAGTCCGGCGCTGAATTCCGCGTACGTCAATACGTC
>NZ_CANMLV010000104.1 GCF_947498825.1 uncultured Cedecea sp.
TTGCCGGTTTTAAATCCGGTATCGGTGACGAACACATCTTTTAAACCCACATCAATGCCCGCTGTTTTAGCCGAAACAGGCAGTGAGGTTGGCTCAAATTCACACAGACAGGATACGAAATATCGGCCTGATGCGTCTTTGGAAAGGGTGACAGTTGAAGGGACTGACGGGAGTTCACGGCTCCAGCGAATATCGAGTGGCTCTTTGCTTTT
>NZ_CANMLV010000105.1 GCF_947498825.1 uncultured Cedecea sp.
GTAGGGGAACCTGCGGTTGGATCACCTCCTTACCTGAAAGATACGATATTGCGTAGTGCTCACACAGATTGTCTGATAGAAAGTCAATGAGCCAGCGATAACCTAAAGGGAATCGCTTAGATTCATTGCTGGTATATCTTAAAGATGACTTGCGAGTCATGTTTAAGATATTGCTCTTTAAAAATCTGGAACAAGCTGAAAATTGAAACG
>NZ_CANMLV010000106.1 GCF_947498825.1 uncultured Cedecea sp.
TAGTACTGACTCACCACCAGTATGAAGGGCTGAACATGTTAACCGCAATTAGGACACGGATACTCGATGCCGATTAATGATGCACAAGGGCAAGCGATTGCCGCCACCAGTCAAGGTAGCGAACAGAATTCGCGAGAGCAGCTTAGTGGTGCTGAAATCGACACGGCGGTCAGTGGGCGAACGAAAGCGGAAGTGCCGTTGACAATCG
>NZ_CANMLV010000107.1 GCF_947498825.1 uncultured Cedecea sp.
CCGGGGCAGCTCATACAGGTCACAGAGATTAATGACATTTGGATGGAGGTTCCCCGTTATGAAAATATTATGTGGGGCCTGGCATGGCTTGGAGTTATTGCTTTGATAGTTCCCTTTATTATGGCTATAGGTATGTCTATTGAGATCATTCTTTTAGACCATTTTAATCTTTCCAATGGCTCTCATATATTTATGATTTCTGCCTT
>NZ_CANMLV010000108.1 GCF_947498825.1 uncultured Cedecea sp.
CAGATGGTCTATTTCACGCTCCCGGTGGCTCAGCTTTTCCTGCAGGGCGTGGATCAGCGCCTCCTGTTCGGCCAGGCTCTGTTTCAGCAGAAGGATGTCGTCAGAAGAGGTATTGTTCATAAGCCCGTATTTTACCAGGCTTATTCTGCGATAACCAGGATAAAAAGGTTTACAGCATGGTCAGGGATGTCAGCAACCGCTTCGG
>NZ_CANMLV010000109.1 GCF_947498825.1 uncultured Cedecea sp.
AATTTTGACGTGGAGTTTTGCGACCTTTAGCTTTGCTTTAGCGCGGTTACTTGAGCCTTTTTTCTTCTTGCTCAAGCGACGCTGTAGCAGGGCTAACTGTTTCGCATATCTCGCCGTATGGCGGAGGTTGCCGGTTTTAAATCCGGTATCGGTGACGAACACATCTTTTAAACCCACATCAATGCCCGCTGTTTTAGTCGAAAC
>NZ_CANMLV010000110.1 GCF_947498825.1 uncultured Cedecea sp.
GTTTCGGCTAAAACAGCGGGCATTGATGTGGGTTTAAAAGATGTGTTCGTCACCGATACCGGATTTAAAACCGGCAACCTCCGGCATACGGCGAGATATGCGAAACAGTTAGCCCTGCTACAGCGAGGCTTGAGCAAGAAGAAAAAAGGCTCAAGTAACCGCGCTAAAGCAAAGCTAAAGGTCGCAAAACTCCACGCCAAAATT